>NZ_JACFRP010000001.1:553953-1777221 GCF_016100875.1 Snodgrassella sp. W8124 | reverse complement strand
CCCATCCCGAACAGGACCGTGAAACGACCTAGCGCCGATGATAGTATGGATTGCCCATGTGAAAGTAGGACACCGCCAGACTCCCTATAGAAGAACCCGGTTGATTAGTCAGCCGGGTTTCTTACTTTAAGTACTGAGAATAAAACAATACCGCAGCAGCCAGAAGGCTGCTGTTGCTGTATCTAGGTCAGTGAGGGGAAGGACTGCTGACGCAGTGCTTCGTAGAGGACGATGGCGGCGGCGTTGGACAGGTTCAGTGAGCGGATGTGCTCTGACTGCGGAATACGCAGACACTGCTCGGCGCGTGCCTGTGCGAATGCCTGTGGCAATCCGGTGGTTTCGCGACCGAAGAGGAAGTAGATTTGCTGATTGCGGTCGCTGTAGTCGAACTGAGTGTAGTTGCGAGTGCCGTAGGTTTCTATCAGGTAGACTTGTGCATTAGTCTGGGTTTCGGTTATCCCGATGAACATTTTAAATTTCACTGCTATAAGTACTATGTACTATAGCTTTGGATACAAGCTTTAGTGGCTGAAATATAATTTAGGAAAAATTAAAAACTTTTGGTTACAGTTTATATAGATGATTGCTCTATAAACGATTCGATAACTATTTAACGGTTCTGAAATAGATTCTGATCTGACTTAAAAATTGTTTCATTTATATAATTATTGTGCTGCCCTGTAGCAGTAAGCAGTTATTGTGAACCATTTTTGTGCATATTGTTTATTCCGTATTTTCTTCTGATAGACTCTTCCTGTTATGTGATTAGTATGATAAGTTTTGATTGGGAGATTTATAGGCAGAAATATTAAGCCAATTGTTTGTCGGGTAGTAAAAGTCAGTACGATTATTTCTCATTGAATGGGTTTATTCAGTACACTTAATACCCAAATGGTAATAGGTAATACAATGATAGGTTTGATGATTGTTACCCACGAGACAGTAGGGCAGGCAAATATGCAATTAATCCGGCATATTTTTGGTTCTGTACCTGATAATGTTACTTTAATCGGGGTACGTAGTAGTGATTCAGTTGAAAGTATACATGCTGAGGTTGTAGAAAAACTGGCTTCTTTGGATTATGGTCACGGTGTATTGATTCTCACTGATATTTTCGGTGCCACACCCTGTAATCTGGTGCGCCGGTTAATTCAGAGTGACAATGTAATTCTGCTAACTGGTCTTAATGCTCCAATGCTGATTAAGGCACTTCAACATTTTACTAAAGTAGATGATGTACATAAATTTGCAGATGAAGTTAAAGCTGCTGCTATTGCCGGCATTATGACTATTTCTAATCAGGATGAGCTTTGAAATGGTAAAAAAGGAAATTGAGATTATTAACAAGCTTGGTTTGCATGCACGGGCATCGAATAAATTTACTCAGGTAGCCAGCCGGTTTCAGTGCGAAGTATGGGTAACTCGGAAAGATCGCCGCGTTAACGGTAAAAGCATTATGGGACTAATGATGCTGGCTGCTGCTGAAGGTAGTGTAATTGAGCTGGAAACCGACGGTGTTGATGAAAGTCAGGCAATGCAAGCGCTGGTTGAGTTGGTTAATAATTATTTTGGTGAAGACGAATAATGAGTATCGTCCTGCATGGTGTTGCAGTGGGGGCCGGTGTCGCTATCGGTCGTGCTCATCTGGTGGTGCGCGGTATGGACGATGTGCCACATCAGGAGTTGTCGATTGAAGAAGTGCCCGCAGAAGTTGCCCGTTATGAGCAGGCAATCAAAACAACTCGCCGTCAGTTAGAGCAGTTGCGTACAGATATTCCGCAGAATGCACCTTCAGAACTGGGAGCGTTTATTTCTCTGCACCTGATGCTGGTAGGTGATGTAAGTCTGTCCAGAGAGCCTGTAGATATTATTGAAGCACAATGTGTTAATGCAGAATGGGCATTAAAACTGCAAACGGATAAACTTTCAGATCAGTTTGATGCAATTGAAGATAATTATTTACGCGCACGTAAGCAGGATATGCTGCAAGTAGTTGAGCGTATTTTTAAAAATCTGATTGGTTTATCGACAGAAGTCGTGACTGAAGCGGAGGATTTTGAAGAAGATACGATTCTTGTTGCCCATGATTTATCGCCAGCAGATACGGTTTTTTTTAAAGACAGCCGTATTGCTGCATTTGTTACTGATGCCGGCGGGCCAACCAGCCATACCGCGATTCTTGGGCGTAGCCTGGATATTCCCTCTGTGATTGCACTGGGCTATGCACGGGAATTAATTAATGAAGATGAGCTGATTATTGTAGATGGCACAATGGGTGTAGTTATTATTGCACCTGATGATGTTATTTTAAAGGAATATCGCCGACGCTTGCGGGAATTTCGCAGCTTAAGACGGCAGTTAAATAAACTTAAGAATACGGCAGCAACAACTTTAGATGGAATCAATATTGAGTTGTTGGGTAATATTGAAAGTGCTAATGACATAAAAGCACTGCATAGTCTGGGTATGGATGGTATCGGATTATATCGCAGTGAGTTTTTTTATCTGAACCGTGATGCTCTGCCTACAGAAGATGAACTGTATACCGAATACGCTGATGTGGTTAAAAAGCTGAAGGGTAAACCATTAACCATACGGACAATTGATTTAGGTGTAGATAAAAATCCGCGCTGGTTTGGTCCCAGTCACACGATGAATCCGGCTTTGGGATTGACTGGTATTCGTTTGTGTCTGGCTGAACCTGTGATGTTCCGTACCCAGATGCGGGCAATTATGCGGGCCGCAGTTTTGGGACCAGTGCGCATGATGTGGCCAATGATTTCCTCAGTAACAGAGATACAGCAGTGTTTAACTCATCTAAATACCGCTAAACAACAGTTACATGATCGCTTTGAAACCTTTGATGAAAATATTCAGGTTGGGGCGATGATAGAGATTCCGTCAGCTGCATTAACAGTTAATTCTATTTTGAAGATGATTGATTTCGTTTCAGTCGGTACTAATGATTTAATTCAGTATACGCTGGCGGCAGACCGTAATGATGAAAGTGTGAGTTATTTATATCAGCCGGGTCATCCTGCGGTACTGAAGTTATTGCTGCATATTATTCGTACCGCTGCACGTTTGAATAAACCAGTATCCGTGTGCGGAGAAATGGCTGGTGATGCTCAATATACACGGTTATTGATGGCGATGGGGCTGCGCCGGTTTTCGATGAATGCAAATAATATTCTGGCGGTGAAAAATCAGATTATTCAAAGTGATCTGCTGATGCTTGAAACCGAAGTACAGAAAATATTACGTAATGATGATCCGGATAAAGCATTAAAATTATTGAAAAAATTAAATTCTTCACATGAATTATCTGAAACTGCGGATTAAATAAATTGTTTTGTCTGACTTAGCACAGTTTAACTGCGTTTAATGATGAAGTTCCTATAATAAATTTGTCAGTATTGTTTTTGCCTGACAATCAGTATTGAGTAAGTAGTGTTTTCCCGCAAATTGTCCACCGATATTCCCTCCCTTGGTATCGGTGGTTTTTTTTATTTATTTTTATATATGCTATATAAATATTAAAAATGTTTTATGCAATTAATATGCTATTGTAATATTGATGGACTAAGCTCAATAACTGTATTGCCAGAATGATTAATTGCAAGTTTGTGTCTTGAGTAAACTGTTATAATAGTGGTCTATTTTTATACAATAAACTGATAATTCATGATGCAAGAACATTATTGTCCCGAAAAGATTGAGCCGGCTGCACAAGCGCGCTGGCAGGAATACCGTTTATTTAACGCTAAAGATTTTAGTCCGAAACCTAAATATTATTGTTTGTCGATGTTTCCTTACCCCTCGGGTAAGTTACATATGGGACATGTGCGTAACTACACTATTGGTGATGTACTGAGCCGTTATCGCTTGCTTAATGGGTTTAATGTGATGCAGCCGATGGGCTGGGATGCATTTGGTTTGCCTGCTGAAAATGCTGCAATGAAACATCAGGTAGCCCCGGCACAATGGACTTATGACAACATAGCTTATATGAAAAAGCAGTTGCAGAGTTTAGGTTTTGCGATTGACTGGGAGCGGGAAATTGCGACCTGTACACCGGAATATTATCGCTGGGAACAGTGGCTGTTTGTGCGTTTATTCCAAAAGGGCATTATTTATAAGAAAAACGGAACAGTAAACTGGGATCCGGTGGATCAGACTGTACTGGCCAATGAGCAGGTTGTAGACGGTCGTGGCTGGCGTTCCGGTGCCATTGTAGAAAAACGTGAAATCCCGATGTATTACTTCAGGATTACAGATTATGCTGAAGAGCTGCTCAATGGTCTGGATACACTGGAACATTGGCCGGAGCAGGTAAAAACTATGCAGCGCAACTGGATTGGCAAGTCACGCGGGATGCAGGTACGGTTTGCACTAGCTGAAGACAGTAAAGCGGGATTAACCGGTGAGTATGCAGATTTTGTACAGGTATATACCACACGTCCTGATACACTGATGGGAGCAACTTATGTTGCTGTTGCTGCAGAACATCCGCTAGCGACAGCTGCCGCTGCTGATAACCCTCAGTTACAGCAGTTTATTGCTGAGTGCAAGGCTGGTTCTGTGGCTGAAGCAGACATGGCCACGATGGAGAAGAAAGGTATGCCTACCGGACGCTTTGCCATCAATCCGCTTAATGGCGATGTGCTGCCGGTCTGGGTGGCCAATTATGTGCTGTGGGGATATGGTGATGGTGCGGTAATGGCTGTTCCGGCGCATGATGAACGTGATTTTGAATTTGCCACTAAATATCAGCTACCAGTAAAACAAGTAATTGCCTCTACGCAGAATACAGATGCTTTTAATACAAGCGTGTGGCAGGAATGGTATGGCAGTAAAGAGCAGACACAGTGTGTTAACAGCGGTGAACTGGATGGTCTGGATTTTTATGCGGCATTTGAGCGTGTTGGTGAGATTTTACAGGCTAAAAATGCCGGTGCACCGAAAACACAATATCGCCTGCGTGACTGGGGTATTTCCCGGCAGCGTTACTGGGGTTGCCCAATTCCGATTATCCATTGTGATGATTGTGGTGATGTCACTGTTCCGGAAGAACAGTTGCCAGTTGTTTTACCGGAAAATGTGGTACCGGATGGTGCCGGTTCTCCATTAGCCAGAATGCCGGAATTTTACGAAACTACCTGTCCTTGCTGCGGTAAACCGGCTCGTCGGGAAACCGACACTATGGATACTTTTGTTGAATCGAGCTGGTATGCGGTACGGTATGCATCACCACATTGCAATACCGCAATGGTGGACAAAGAGGCTGCTAATTACTGGATGAATGCAGACCAGTATATCGGCGGTATTGAACATGCTATTTTACATCTGCTCTATGCCCGTTTCTTTACAAAGTTAATGCGCGATGAGGGACTGCTGAATGTAGATGAGCCATTTGCCCGCTTACTTACCCAGGGTATGGTGGTATGTGAAACGTATTATCGTGAAGGTGCTAATGGCAGCAAAGAATGGATTGCACCGCAGGATGTGGATTTACAGCGGGATGATAAAGGCCGGCCTCTGGCTGCAACCCTGAAAGCAGATGGTAAACCGGTGTGTATCGGCGGCATTGAGAAAATGTCTAAATCCAAGAATAATGGTGTGGATCCGCAAGAGCTGATTGACCGCTATGGTGCGGATACTGCGCGATTGTTTATGATGTTTGCCGCACCGCCTGAGCAATCACTGGAGTGGTCAGATGCCGGGGTAGAGGGTGCTCATCGCTTCCTGCGCCGTTTGTGGCGTACTGTATATGATTATTTACAGCAGGGTGCAGGTGTAACCGCATTTACCGGCAGTCAGGATAATTTGTCTGCCGACCTGAAAGCACTGCGGTTGAAACTGCATAGCACGGTCGCCAAAGTAACCGATGATTATGGTCGCCGGCAGCAATTTAATACCGCAATTGCTGCGGTTATGGAACTGCTGAATCAGTATGACCGGACTGATTGCACTATAGAAGCAGGGCGAGCCGTGGCACAGGAAGTGCTGGAGTGCGTATTGCGTCTGTTATGGCCGATTGTGCCTCATGTGTGTGAAACATTATGGAATGAGCTGTCTCCGCAGAAAACGCTGTGGGATGCTGCATGGCCATGTGTTGATGAAGCCGCACTGGTACAGGATGAAATTACCCTGATGGTTCAGGTAAATGGTAAGCTGCGCGGACAAATTACGGTTTCTGCCGATAGTAGTAATGATGAAGTACAGGCAGTAGCGCTGGCTGATCCGGCCATACAACGATTTGTGGATGGCAAAACACCGAAAAAAGTTATTGTTGTGCCAAAACGATTAGTCAATATTGTTGTCTGATCGCATAATCCGATGAAAAGACATGTTATTAACATGTCTTTTTTTATTACATAAATCAATTACTGCGAAATACGCCCAGGTTATTTGGCGCCTGTAGCGCAAATAATTCAGGGTAGAGTATAGGCGATCAGATAGTCTCCCATCTTCGTACCGAATGAGCTATGACCACCGGCCATTTGTACTACATATTGTTTACCATTAACGGCATACGTCATTGGTGTAGCCTGTCCGCCGGCCGGCAAACGTGTCTGCCATAATAAATCTCCGTTACTGGTATCGTATGCACGCAGATAGTTGTCCTGCGTTGCACTAACAAACATAATATTACCCGATGTGGATATTGAACCACCCAGACCCGGAACGCCAATTTTCAATGGTGGTAATTCAAATAATTTCGGCAGACTGTCACGAATAGTGCCAATACGCTTTTTCCACACTACTTGGTTAGTCTGCAAATCAACACCAGCAACAAATCCCCATGCCGGTTGTTTACAAGGTAAGCCTATTGGTGACAGAAAAGGATTAATTTCTACCCTATAAGGAGCACCATACATCGGCTGGATACCATTCTCAGTACCGGCACCCTGTTTTTGCTGAGCCCTGTCGGGATTAGCCGGAATCAGGCGGGAAACGAAGGGCAGTCCGATTGGGTTCATTAGAGCAATTTGCCGATCCTGATTGACAGATATACCACCCCATTCAAATACCCCCAGATTACCCGGAAATACCAGTGTGCCATTTTCAGAAGGTGGTGTATAAATGCCATTGTAATTTAAGCGCTTAAACTGGATGCGGCACAGAAGCTGGTCAAACATGGTTGCTCCCCACATATCTTTGTCAGTCAGTTTGTCTTTCGGCATCAGACTTAAAGCTGAGAAAGGCTGAGTAGCGGCATAATGTTCACCCTGTGTCGGTTTACCATATTTCAGAGTCTGTGGTACCGGTTGTTCAGTAGCTGGCACAATAGGTTGGCCAGTTTCACGGTTGAGGACAAAAATATTACCGGTTTTGGTCAGCACATAAATAGCAGCAATCCGTTTACCGGATGATATTGTAATGTCCATCAGTGAAGGCTGAGCCGGAACGTCCATATCCCAAAGATCATGGTGAGTAGTCTGAAAATGCCATAGTAGTTTACCGGTTGAGGCATTCAGTGCCACAAGAGAATTGGCATAACGTTCTTTTAACTTATCACGGTGACCGCCCCAGATGTCCGGTGTGCTTACTCCGGTGGGTATATATACAATATTACGCTGCTGGTCGTAGGCCAGAGGTGCCCATGCATTGGGTGAATTATGCACGAAATTGGTCTTTTCACCCGGCATCGCATTCGGGTTTTCCGCACCAGTATCAAATACCCATTTTAATTGGCCGTTATTGACATCATAACCACGAATTACCCCGGAAGGTTCTTTAGTTGAGAGATTATCCGTTACTGAACCACCGATAATGATCGTACTAGGTGTTATAACAGGCGGTGAAGTCGGATTATATCCTCCCAAAAAAGCATAAGGCATTTTGGCTTGCAGATTAATTTCACCGTTATGACCGAAATCCGGACATTTCTGACCAGTCTGCGCATTGACGGCAATTAGACGTCCATCATTAACCGGCAATAAAACTTTTTGCGGACAAATAGCGGATGCGGCGGTCTCAGAACTATGTGCTGTCGTAGCATCATAATAGCTGACACCACGACAAGTCAGATGCTGAAAAGTTCTGTTGCTGCGCAATTCAGGGTCAAAACGCCATAAACGTTTGCCGGTAGTGGCATCCAGAGCATCCAGAAACTGGTGTGGTGTACAGATAAAGAGTTTATTGCCGATTTTGATCGGTGTTAGTTCATTAGTGGTTTCTGCTGAATCATTAGCAGTTTTGAAATCACCGGTATGGTAAGTCCAGGCTACTTTAAGCTGTTTAACATTAGCGGTATTGATTTGAGTTAATGGTGAATAGCGTGTTCCGCCCTGAGTACGACCATACGCCGGCCAGTCTTCCGCTGCGACACCATTATCGTCTGCTGCCGGTGCTGGCTGGAGGCGAGTAATGGTGCCATTAATTTGCTGCGGATCATGGCTGATGCTGTAGAACATCACACCCAGTATAGTAATTAATGCTAATGTAATAATTATTTTACCATTTCCAGACGCTGATAAATGCCGTGTTGACCACGGAGTTAAAAGCCATAATCCAAACAGAAACAGTAGGTCAAAACGCGGTGCTAATGCCCAGAAATCGGTGCCAGACTCCCATAAACCCCAGATTAGCGTAATAAACAGAATAATTGCATATAACCACAGGCAGCTACTGCGCTGATACTGGTACAGAACAGTAAACAGACTCAGTAACAGGGCAATAATGGCATAAAAGGGCGAACCACCCAGGCATATTAGCCATATCCCTCCAATTAGCAGGTAGATAACAGTTAGCCAAAGTACCAGCAAAGTGATTATTCTGGCGACGAAAAATGATGTAAATATTTTCATAATACTTCTGTTAACCTGTTTTTATAAAAAATACTGCTAAAATTATTATAATAAACAATATATAAGATGAAAATGTATATATATTAATGAATAGAAAATTTACTATAATATTCAGAATCTGGTTAAACAGGGCAAGTATTTCAAAGCGCAAGCACAGCTTATTTTTTTACATCAGGATGGCACTGCCATTTTTTTACCTTATGATTATTATTGGAAATAAATATAATAAATATCATGATATAAAATTATTATAGATAATAGTTTGTGTACTAAATAGAAAATACTATAAGCAGTCAAAAATTAATCGGCTTTTTGAAAAAGTATGCATACTAGTACCGGAATTAACGCCACAACGGTGTAGGTTAAACTAAATATTTAAAATTTTCTGGTCTGAATGATATCTCGTGATTAAATCCAGGCAATTTGCAGATTTATCTATTCAAATAATAATCTTGAGTTAAAAAGATAAATTTACAGGGCTAATAATACTTAAATAAATTTAGCGTTTAATCTGCTGTGGATTCTAAATACTGTAAATAAAAATTTATCCTTAGGATAATAAATGTGCATCTAATGTATATTTATTAGTACTATTATAATTATTAATGAAAACTATTTGCATAAGATGTTTTAATATATATTTGAAATAACTGAATAATTCTATATATATTTTTTTTAATAAATATTGCATAATATGCAAATATTAAAAAATGATTATAAATGTTAAAATCAATTAAATTTAATATACGCAAATATTGTTAACTTATTTAATAAACATCAATTTGAAAACATTGATTCAGGCATGAAAATGAATAACTTTAAGCAGAAAAAATTAAATTCAATTATACATACATTAGTATTTAAACTTTCACTAGGAACCCTGGCACTACTCCCGGTAGCAGTAAATGCAGAGACAAATATTAATGATACTAATATCGGGAATTACAAAAAAACTGGAATAAAAATTTCAGACGATTTAATTATAGATATAACAAACAAAACAGAACCACATATTGATATTGATCAGAATAGTAGTAGCGGAATGGGGCTTGCCGCAGCTTCCGACAAAAATACAACTATCAATGGTGGTTTATTTAAAGTTAAAGGTCGGAAATCTAATAATTACTATAATAGTTTTTTTGGTATTTATTTATCAAGTAGATCTAACTTGGTTTCAAATAGTGATCTTGACATAGATATTACAAGTGGTCGTGGTATGTATCTGCCCAGTGAAGGAAACGGTAAGTTTAACGGGAAAGTAACCATAAAAGGCCAAGAATATAGCCCAGACGGAGACTATAACATAGGTATATCTGCTTATAATTCTTCCAGAACTAAACGTACAACAGGTACGTTTAATGATGAGGTAAATATAAAGATTGAAGGGACGGCAAGTATAGGCATTGCTTCGCAGAAAGTAGAGAGCCCAAATGTCGCAGGTAATGAATTAATTTTTAATGATAAAGTAAACATTGATATAACAACTAAGCCAGGTACAATCAAATCCGGCAACAAGGAGTACACGTATTATGGTGCTGGTATTGCTATTGAACAAATATCGCCTTTAGTGGAAGATTCTGATGGTATAGATAGAGGTGATGTTATGAAATTTAATAAAGGACTTAACCTCACCATTAAGGGTGGTACCGCAATTTTAATGGATCAGCACAAAGGCAAATTAGAGATTAATGATGGTTCAAATGGTAACCGTATCGTTGTTCAGGATCCTAAAGACTTTAAGGCTATAGAAGCAACTGCTGGTAAAGTGACGATTAATGGTAAATCAGAAATTATTGGAGATATTTTTTCAAGTGAAAATAAAGATCTTCGGGATAAAGGAGTAGTCAATTTAACTCTGACTGACGGATCAATGTTATTAAGCTCTTTAGACAATGATGGTGGTGCAGGTGAGATTAATCTTGGCCTTTCCGGTAGCCATAGCCAGTGGAAAATGACAAGCAGCTCAAATATTAACTCTCTGAAACTTAGTGATGATGCCAAAGTCAGCTTTGGTTATGACTATAATAATACATCTAACACCGCGCAGAAGCTTGACGGTACAAATGCAATGACATTAACAACAGGTTCGCTGGCTGGTAATGGCGTGTTTGAAATGCGAACTGCAATTGGCACGAAGTTAAATAGTGATATGCTGAAAATTACCGGTGCAAAACAGGCAACAGGTAATCATCGAATTATCATCAATGATCAAGGTACAGGCGCAGCTGCAGTCACCGGAAATGAAAAAATTAAACTGGTTGAAACCAATGGTGGTGATGCTAAATTTAGTTTATCGTCCTCAGCAATAGATATTGGTGGCTATGAATTTAATACTTTAGACGAATTTGGCAATTCTAATCCTGACGGTTCAGACTGGATATTGTCTGCATCTGGCCCTGTTGGCGGCTCAAACGACATCGGTCAAGGTGGAGCCGGCTCAGACAGCAACGATAATGGTGGCAGTGGCTCAGGCAACACCGGTAATGGTGATGGAACATCAGGTGGCTCTGACACAAAGCCAGGTTCCAAACCAAATTTAACTAATACAGCAAAAAATTCGGCCAATATTCTTAATTCAAATTATTTAATGAGTTATGTTGAAACACAAACTTTATTGCAGCGTATGGGACAAATCCGTACCGATGATACAGCGAGCGGTAAAGTATGGGGGCGTATATATACAGGGAAACTGAACTCGTTTAATGATAATCGGTTATCTGGTTTTGATATGGATTATTATGGATTACAGATGGGGCTGGACCGTAAACTGAATTACGATAAAGTGAACCTATATTATGGTTTAATGGGCGGACTAAGCCGTGGTGAAGTTGATCACAACGTTGGTGACGGCAGTACTAAAAGCTATTCATTGGGATTATATGGTACGTTACAAAGTCAGAATGGTTTTTATCTTGATGGTTTAGTCAAGTATATGCATATGACCAACAAGTTCAATAGTATGACCGCAGGAGGCTATCATGTTAAAGGAGATGGCAATACCAATGGTTTTTCCATAGGAGCAGAAGTAGGCAAACGTATTCATTTATCCGGTGCAGGAAATGCGGATGAGGGTTGGTATTTAGAACCACAGGCTCAGCTTACTTTTTCGCATCAGAATGGTGCCACCATTAATGCGACCAATGGGTTAAGAACCAGACTAGATAGTTATAATTCATTAATAGGGCGCGCCAGTCTTATTTTAGGTTATACTATTCAGAGTGGTAAAAACCCGGTGGATGTATATTTTAAAACGGGTTACCTGAGAGAGTTTGATGGAAAAACATCTTATACCTTTAATCGTGTTGCAAAAGAAAAGTATGATTTTGGTGGTAACTGGTGGGATAACGGTATAGGAATTAATGTGCGGCTGAATGGGAAGCATCATATTTATGGTGATATGGTTTATTCTGCAGGAAACAAATTTAATCAGAAGCAGATTAATGCGGGATATCGTTACAACTTTTAACCAGAATGTTATTACTGACTAAAGCTAAAATTTAGCGAAGACTGATGTTTAAAAGTAGGTTTAATCATGGTGGTGCCGGATAATTCTGGTACCACCATTTTGGTGTTTAGTTGATTATTGGTCAATGTATATAGGAAATATGGCTATTAATATTAATTTATTGAATGTAATTATGAACTAGTCAGAGACTATGCAGTTATGCATTTTAAATGGATGCGCTTAGTATTAATATCAATGGTTGAGTATAAACAATTTATTTATTTAAAATGCATAATTGCTTTTTCTTTGATTGATACTTATCAGCTATTGCCGGATACCTGTAGCTGTTTAAGTTACAGTCTGTCTGAATAGGTGAATAGTATTCAGAGTAAATCTTTTTCATGCTGCTCCATCCAGTTTGCGATGGAAACCAAAGCCGGTTTTAAAGTTTTTCCCAGTGCCGTTATCTGGTATTCAACTTTAGGCGGTACTTCGGGGTAGAGCTTTCTGGTAATTAATCCTTTTTGCTCAAACAGCTTTAGCTGTTTTGTTAATTCTTTCTGGGTAATTGGTGCGATGGCACGTTTTAATTCGCCAAAACGAATGGGTTGATCAGTAATAATCAGACGATACAGAATAGGAATAGCCCATTTTCCTGAAATTAAATTAACAAATTTAACCATAGGACAATGATAGATATCAGGGGTATTTTTTTCAGTGTGCATAACTATTTTCCATTAGTATCTCTTTGGTACCTACTTTCATAAGTAAACCATTTAAATTATACTGAATTTTATTTTTGAAAGGGAATATATGAATAGGCTAACGGGTAAATATACACTGATTACAGGCGGAAGTAGTGGAATAGGGCTGGCAACTGCCAGAGAATTTATTGCCGAAGGTGCGACAGTAGCCATAACCGGCAGAAATAAAGACAGATTACTGGCAGCGAAGCAGGAATTAGGTGCAGATGTAATAATATTGCAAAGTGATACTTCTGATGTTGAAGAACAAAAGCTTCTGGCTGCACAGTTAACCAAAATGTGGCCCAGATTAGATGCTGTATATATTAATGCGGCCGATGTCACTCATCTGCCGGTAACTGATTGGAATGAAAATACTTTTGACAGGGTAATGAATACTAATTTCAAGGGGCCGTTTTTTCTGATACAGGCGCTGTTACCTTTGCTGGCTGATCCCTGTTCGGTTATTTTGTGCGGTACGGTAAGTACTAAAATCGGTTTACCGCAAAGCAGTATTTATGCGTCAAGTAAAGCTGCTCTCTGTTCATTGGCCAA
Organism: Snodgrassella sp. W8124; assembly: GCF_016100875.1. Classification (NCBI taxonomy): domain Bacteria; kingdom Pseudomonadati; phylum Pseudomonadota; class Betaproteobacteria; order Neisseriales; family Neisseriaceae; genus Snodgrassella; species Snodgrassella sp. W8124. Next base: position 1,763,665 of record NZ_JACFRP010000001.1, on the reverse strand, counting down.
AACATTGTCGGGAGAGCTGTTATCCAGAAATATTCGCTTTAACTGTTTAGTCCCCGGCCCGACAGACACGCCAGCGCATATGAATTTAAATACCACTGACGCGGATGCTGTCAAACATTTACAGCAGGAAATTAAGGCATTGGTACCGTTAGGACGTTTGGGCAAACCGATAGAACTGGCTAAAGCCGCTGTTTTTCTGGCATCGGATGAATCCTCTTTTATGCTCGGTACGGAAATACTGGTAGATGGCGGGGTAGGTAATATCTAATTTTAGTTTTTTGATAAAAAATAATGATGTTATTTGCGTAAATTCAGTAGTAAATCTCTAAAGACGTTCGGATCTTTAATAAAGGTAATTTCTCCTGCCTGCGGAAAATGGTAATCAAGCAGGCGGGAAACCCAGAAGCGAATACATGCAGCTCGCTGTGCAACCGGAAAGTAATCTTGTTCAGCGGAAGTCAGCGGGCGTATGCTTTCATAGCCGTGTATAAATGCCTGTTGCAGATTCTGGTCGATATGATGGTCTGCACGACGTGCCCAGTCGTTAACGGCAATGGCAAGGTCATACATGAAGTTACCGTTACATGCATAATAGAAATCAATAAATCCGGCTACCTGTTCACCATCCAGCAAAACATTATCGCGGAATAAATCGGCATGGATGATACCCGCAGGCAGATTTGTACGTTCATGTGCATCAAAGAAAGCAATTTCTGCTTGTAATAACTGCTGATCTTCCGGATCCAGAAAGGGTAATAAGCGGGTACTGGCCTCATGCCACCAGCCAGTGTAACGCGGATTGTGCATTTTCTGCGTGAATTCGCTACCTGCCAGATGCATTTTAGCCAGCATCGCTCCAGTATTGAAACATTGCTGTACGGATGGGCTGCTGGTATCGCTGCCGGTCAGGCAGGTTACCAGACAGGCTGGTTTGCCAGCCAAAGTGCTATCCAGACGACCGTCAGTTCGGGCAACAGGAGCAGGACAGGCTACGCCGTGAGCACTCAGATGCCGGGTTAAATCTAAAAAGAAGGGCAGCTCATCCTGTGTCATGGCCTCAAAAACAGTCAGTACAAAGCGCCCTTGTGTGGTGGTTACAAAATAATTGCTGTTAGTAACGCCCTGAGCGATACCTTGTAAACCAATAAACCGACCTAAGTGATAATCACGCAGAAAGCTGCGCATTTCATCGTCGCTAACGCTGGTGTAAACCGACATAAATGTAACCAATAAACAGAATTAAACGAAAAGTTTAAACCTGAGACAGGATGTTTAAACAAATTGCAAGCATGATGGCAATAAAGGGCTGATGTCAAGTATTTATTCAAATGATTGCTTATGAACGGTAGTTTGTAGAAAACTTGTTATCTGATGATGTTTAAATTGAATGATGGGTATGTCATATAAGGGGCTGAAATAGGAATTGGGTAATTCGTAAGCCAATATTCCGGACGATACAACTATACTGGAAAGTATTTTATCTTTATTGCATATAATAAAATAGAATAAGTGAATGCATAAGGGCTATTTCACAACTTATTTACTTTTGCGTATTCTTAGCTGGCACTAGGTATCAAACGCGGGCAGAAAGCTTGCCAGCGCAGGAGTATAAAATGAATTTATCTTTGCTCGCGAACATTATGATGTTCGCATTGTTATTATGGATACTGAGCCGTACGCATTCAACCCAATGGAGTTTATCCAGAAAAGTATTATTGGGTATGATTCTTGGTATTGGGCTGGGTTTAGGGCTGCAACTGATTTATGGGGCATCCAGCCCGGTAATCCGTGCCTCTGTACAGTGGTTTGATGTAATCGGCAACGGCTATGTACAGTTATTGCAGATGGTCGTCATGCCGCTGGTGTTTGCCTCAATTCTGAGTGCTGTGGCGCGATTACATAATGCTGCTCAGCTAGGCAAAATCAGTCTGATGACTATCGGCGTATTACTGTTTACGACGGCGATGGCTGCATTGATCGGTACTTTGCTGACCAGTCTGTTTGGTCTGACTGCCAACGGTCTGATTCAGGGAGAAGCTGAAACTGCGCGCTTTAATGCAATTCAGGCTAATTATGTTGGTAAGGTAGCAGATTTAAATGTACCGCAGCTATTACTGTCTTTTATTCCGAAAAATCCGTTTGCTGATTTAACCGGAGCCAATCCGACCTCTATTATCAGTGTGGTTATTTTTGCTGTATTTCTCGGTATGGCCGCATTGAAGCTATTAAAAGATGATGCTGCTAAGGGTGGGCGGGTGTTACGGGCAATTGATACCTTACAAAGCTGGGTAATGAAATTGGTACGGATAGTAATGCTGTTAACTCCCTATGGTGTCCTGGCACTGATGACTAAAGTAGTGGCTTCTTCAAATATACAGGAGATTATTAAGCTGGGAGGCTTTGTACTGGTTTCGTATCTGGCACTGGCTCTGATGTTCGGGGTACATGGTCTGTTACTGGGCATATTTGGGATCAATCCGGGTAAATATTTTCAGAAAATATGGCCGGTACTGACTTTTGCATTTACCAGCCGCTCCAGTGCTGCTTCTATTCCGCTTAATATCGAGGCTCAGACGCAGCGTCTTGGTGTGCCGAAAACTATTGCCGGTTTTGCTGCTTCTTTTGGTGCAACTATCGGACAGAATGGTTGTGCCGGTTTGTATCCGGCGATGCTCGCCACCATGATTGCGCCAACTGTAGGTATCAATACTCTGGATCCATGGTGGATTGCAACACTGGTCGGGATGGTGACTATCAGTTCCGCAGGTGTGGCCGGTGTGGGCGGCGGAGCTACATTTGCGGCACTGATTGTGCTGCCGGCAATGGGTTTGCCGATTACGCTGGTAGCCTTACTGATTTCTGTAGAGCCATTGATTGATATGGGGCGTACAGCATTGAATGTCAGCGGTGCGATGACAGCAGGTACGTTAACCAGCCAGTGGCTGCATCAGACTAATAAAAAAATATTAAATAATACGGAGCACGGCAAACTGGTACATTAATGCAGTAGGTACTTAAAACTATTTTGTCATGATTAGCAGCCGGTCTGTGTCAGCAGAGCGGCTGATTTTTTTCGTTTAAATTCTTAATATGGGGCATGAGCGGATTAAGGTTTTCAGACAGGTAATTAAACAGGGCAGTTAATCATTTAACTGTCCTGTTCGGATAATACTATGATGATGTCGCAAGTAATCAGGCTGTAGAGGCTGCCTGTCAGGTTTTTGCTGAAGATTTATCTGTTTTGTAAAACGATTTGTAGCATACGCCGGATAGGTTCTGCGGCACCCCATAAAAGCTGGTCACCTACGGTAAAGGCACTGATATATTCTCCACCCATGCCCATTTTGCGGATGCGCCCTACTGGTACAGTTAATGTGCCAGTTACTGCTGCGGGTGTCAGCTCATGCATAGATGCGGTTTTTTCATTAGGTACAACTTTTACCCAGTCATTGGCAGCGGCAAGAATTTTCTCAATTTCTGCTACGGGTAAATCCTGTTTCAGTTTTAAGGTGAGTGCCTGACTGTGGCAGCGCATTGCGCCAACACGGACACACAAGCCGTCGATAACGATTGGCTGGGCACTGCGACCTAAAATTTTATTGGTTTCTACAGCACCTTTCCATTCTTCTTTAGACTGACCGTTACCCAGATCAGCATCAATCCATGGAATCAGACTGCCGGCAAGAGGAACGCCGAACTGGGTCTGTGGGTATGCTTCGCTGCGTAAAAAATCGGCAACTTTTCGGTCTATGGCTAAAATAGCACTAGCCGGATCGGCCAGCTCTGAACTAACCTGATTTTCAATGGCACCCATTGCACTAATCAGTTCACGCATATTCTGGGCGCCGGCACCGGATGCTGCCTGATAGGTCATGCTGGTAGCCCATTCCACTAAATCCTGTTCAAACAGGCCGCCCAGAGCCATCAGCATCAGTGACACTGTACAATTACCGCCGACAAAATCTTTGATGCCGTTTGACAGGGCGCTATCAATCACTGCGCGGTTCACCGGATCAAGTACGATAACTGCTTTATCGCTCATGCGCAGAGTGGATGCAGCATCAATCCAATATCCCTGCCAGCCCTGATCACGCAGCGGCTGGTGGATTGCTTTGGTATAGTCGCCACCCTGACAGGTAACGATAATATCCATTTGAGCCAGAGCATCCAGATTACGGGCATCCAGCAGTGTTTTTGCTGTCTGGCCAAAATCAGGTGCGGCTGCACCGGCTGCTGATGTCGTGAAAAAATACGCATCTGCAATAGTTTGAAAATCATTTTCTTCCTGCATGCGCTGCATTAATACTGAACCTACCATACCGCGCCAGCCAACAAAACCTACTTTCACCGAGTGCTCCTTAAAACAATTCAATTTAATCAAAATTTCTGTTGCCAGATACCAGAATACTATCCGGTCTTTTAACCATAATCACGACTGTTTGTAAACAGATAATTACTATTCTGGTAAATTTCAGGCTGTACAGCTTATCTTTTGCCGGATTTATAGCGTCAATTCAATACTGTTATCCCATTATATAGAATCGGCTGACATTCCGGTGTACACTTTCGCCTTTGTTTTTTAATTGGCATTTCTGATGAATTTACTGCGTACTCTGGCTAAAGTCAGCAGCATGACTATGCTGTCGCGTGTTCTTGGTTTCATCCGTGATACCATTATTGCCCGCAGTTTTGGTGCGGGGATGGCTACTGATGCTTTTTTTGTGGCATTTAAACTGCCTAATCTGTTACGGCGTATTTTTGCAGAAGGCGCATTTTCACAGGCTTTTGTACCGATACTGGCTGAGTACAGGGAAACACGATCACCCGAAGCTACCCGGGCTTTTGTGCAGCATGTGGCCGGGCTGCTTTCATTTGTTCTGATTATTGTAACGGCGATCGGAATTCTGGCCGCACCTGTCGTGATTTATATTTCTGCTCCCGGGTTTCAGCAGGATGCCGATAAATTTGCTCTGTCGGTACAACTACTGCGGATTACTTTTCCATATATTTTTCTGATATCGCTGTCTTCACTGGTTGGCAGTATTCTGAATACTTATCATCAGTTTATTGTTCCAGCCTTTACGCCGACTTTTCTGAATATCTCCTTTATCGTATTTGCTCTGTGGCTGGCACCTTATTTTCATCCTCCAGTTCTGGCGCTGGCATGGGCAGTATTTGTAGGTGGATTATTACAGTTGCTGTATCAGCTGCCTTATTTATTTAAACTGGGTTTTCTGACTATGCCCAGACTCAATTTTAAGGATAAAGCAGTTAACCGGGTACTCAGACAAATGGCACCGGCTATTCTGGGGGTATCGGTAGCGCAAATATCGCTGGTGATAAACACGATTTTTGCTTCTTATTTGCAATCCGGTTCAGTATCCTGGATGTATTATGCTGACCGTCTGATGGAATTACCGACTGGTGTGCTTGGTGTGGCACTGGGAACCATTCTTTTGCCTACTTTGTCTAAACACTCAGCTACTAATGATATAGCCAGTTTTTCTGCATTGCTGGACTGGGGATTACGCCTGTGTATGCTGTTAACTTTACCGGCAGCAGTGGGTATGGCTGTGCTGTCATTTCCTCTGGTGGCAACTTTATTTATGTACCGGCAGTTTAATGAGTATGATGCAATAATGACTCAGGGTGCGCTTATTGCTTATGCTGTTGGTCTGATTGGTCTGATTCTGATTAAAGTACTTGCACCGGGATTTTATGCGCGCCAGAACATTAAAACGCCGGTAAAAATTGCTATTTTTACTTTATGTATGACTCAGCTGATGAATTTGCTGTTTGTCTGGAAGCTGCATCATGTCGGGCTGGCTCTGGCTATCAGTCTTGGCGCCTGTATTAATGCGGGATTACTGTTTACTCTGTTACGGCGACAGAAATTGTATACCCCCAGCCCCGGCTGGCTGCGTTTTCTATTGCGTCTGACGGTGGCTCTTGTTGTTATGGGTCTGGGGTTATGGTTATTACAGCATTGGCTGCCGTTTAACTGGCACAGTAGCGGGTTGGCAAAAGTAGGGCAATTAAGTATTTTGATTGTTACCGGTATTATTTTATATTTCGGATCACTATTTGCTTTGGGTTTCCGCGTACGCGATTTCCGGCGGGCTGAAGCAGAATAGTGGTATTTCAGCTTCATACAGAGAATGAAAAAAATTCATGCAAATTTATTTGTGTTCAAATTCTTTTAATTCTTCTGCAATAAAATATTTCACCAGTTCGCAAAATAGGGACTTGATTACGTCTCCGTTCAGTCCCTGTTCTTGTGCCCATTGTTTTCGTTTTTCAAGCATGCTGTTAAAACGCTCATTCGCTTGTACGTCTTTAGCATTCATTTTAAATTTACTGGCTGCTTTGACATATTCAAAGCGGGCGGAAAGTAACTGGATCACCGCATAATCAATATGATCTATTTCTGTACGAATGTCATTTATGCCGTGGCAGTCCTCAGGTTTATATATTTGATTATATGTCATTGTATTTATTAATTTTTATTTCCATGATATCTGTATTGTAAAACTGATATAAGTGGCAGTACAGTTAAAAAATGATAATTTTACAAATTAATATTATTATTAAATATATGATAAATTAAATTATTTAAATATATGAAATGTAATATTTTATTATGCTAATTATTTTAACCCAAAAGCATAAATTGCTTTAATGAGTATAACTGACCGAAATAAATGAAAAAATCCATGATTGACTTTTGCTGTTTTCTGGTTACAAAAAATATGAGAAACCAAACGTAATACTGAATAAATGCTAATGAGAATAATTCTCAATATCCTATTGAAAACATTATTTTTTTATTTTCTTTTAATGTAATACGCGCTTTTAATAACGTTCGAAATTAGTTACAATACATCAATTTTACCAATATTTGCATAAGGTCAGCGCAGTTATGTTGGCGAATTATTTCCCCATATTAATATTTGTTCTGGTTGGCTTTGCCGCTGGTGTTCTGTTTATCTCTCTCGGTTTACTGCTAGGACCGAACCGGCCATACAAAATGAAACAGGAACCGTTTGAGTGCGGTTTCGAAGCTTTTGAAAATGCACGAATGAAATTCGACGTGCGTTACTATCTGGTAGCCATTTTATTCATCCTGTTTGACCTTGAAGTTGCCTTTATGGTGCCCTGGGCAGTTGTGTTTAAAGAGCTGGGCGCATACGGATTCTGGTCAATGATGGTGTTTTTGCTGATTCTGGTTATCGGCTTTATTTATGAATGGAAAAAAGGCGCTCTGGAATGGGAATAGAAGGCGTTTTAAAAAAAGGATTTGTCACAACCACTGCCGATACCGTACTCAATTATGTGCGTACCGGTTCGTTGTGGCCGGCTACTTTTGGTCTGGCCTGTTGTGCCGTAGAGATGATGCAAGCTGGTGCTGCCCGTTATGACCTTGACCGCTTTGGTATTATTTTCCGCCCGTCGCCGCGTCAGGCCGATCTGATGATTGTCGCCGGTACGCTGTGCAATAAAATGGCTCCCGCCTTGCGGCGTGTTTATGATCAGATGGCCGAACCGCGCTGGGTACTGTCTATGGGTTCCTGTGCCAATGGCGGCGGTTATTATCATTACTCTTATTCTGTGGTTCGGGGCTGTGACCGGATTGTACCGGTTGACGTATATGTACCGGGCTGTCCGCCAACTGCTGAAGCGCTGGTATACGGACTATTGCAGTTGCAGCTGAAAATTAAACGTACCGCCACTATCGCGCGTGTATGAAAGTGAGGGAAATATGGCAGATTTGGCAATACTGAAAGCCGTGTGCGAAGCCACTTTCGGCGATAAGGTACGTTACTGTCTTGACCGTGGTGAGCTGACACTGGATTGTGCAGCAGCTGATTATCATCAGCTTATGCAAACGCTGCGTGACCACAATGAACTGAAATTTGAAACATTGATTGATCTGTGCGGAGTCGATTACCAGAGCTATAAAAATGAGCCATGGGAAGGCAAGCGTTTTGCTGTAGTCAGTCATCTGCTGTCGGTAGCCAATAACTGGCGTGTGCGTGTGCGTGTCTGGGCTGATGCTGAAGATTTTCCTACAGTAGATTCTGTCGTTGATATCTATAACGGTGCCAACTGGTATGAGCGTGAAGCATTCGATATGTTTGGCATCCTGTTTAACAACCATCCTGATTTGCGCCGTATTCTGACTGATTACGGCTTTGTCGGTCATCCGTTTCGCAAAGATTTCCCTGTTTCCGGCTATGTTGAAATGCGTTATGACGAGGCCGAAGGCCGCGTAATTTATCAGCCGGTAACGATTGAACCGCGTGAAATTACACCGCGCGTGGTGAGAGAGGAGCAGTACGGTGTCTAAGTTACGCAATTACACCATTAACTTCGGGCCGCAGCATCCGGCAGCACACGGCGTATTGCGCCTGATTCTGGAAATGGACGGTGAAAATATCGTTCGTGCCGATCCGCATATCGGTCTGTTGCACCGCGGCACAGAAAAACTGGCTGAATCACGCACCTATTTGCAGGCATTGCCATATATGGATCGTCTGGACTACGTATCCATGATGTGTAATGAGCAGGCATACTGCCTGTCAGTGGAGCGTCTGCTGAATATCGAAGTGCCGGTTCGCGCTCAGTATATCCGTGTGATGTTTGCTGAAATTACCCGTATTCTTAATCATCTGATGGGTGTCGGTTCTCATGCGCTGGATATTGGTGCCATGACGGTATTTCTCTATGCTTTCCGCGAGCGGGAAGACCTGATGGATATCTATGAGGCGGTATCAGGTGCGCGCATGCATGCAGCTTATTTCCGCCCGGGTGGTGTATACCGGGATTTACCGGATTTCATGCCTAAATACGAATCCAGTAAATACCGTAATGCCAAAGTTTTGCAAAAACTGAATGCCAGTCGTGAAGGTACCTTGCTGGACTTCATTGAAGACTTTACCAACCGCTTTCCCGCCTGTGTGGATGAATATGAAAATCTGCTCACGGATAACCGTATCTGGAAGCAGCGTACAGTCGGTATCGGTGTAGTATCCCCGGAGCGTGCTCTGCAAAAAGGATTTACCGGTGTGATGCTGCGCGGTTCCGGTATTGAGTGGGATGTGCGTAAGAAACAGCCTTATGATGCTTATGCTCAGGTAGATTTTGATATTCCGGTAGGGATTAATGGTGACTGCTATGACCGTTATCTGTGCCGTATTCATGAAATGCGTCAGGCCAACCGTATTATCCGTCAGTGTGTTGACTGGCTTAAAGCCAATCCCGGTCCGGTAATTATTGATGACCATACTGTGGCCCCGCCGCACCGTACCGCCATGAAAGACGGTATGGAAGAATTAATCCATCACTTTAAGCTGTTTACCGAAGGTATGCATGTACCTGAGGGTGAAGTTTATGTGCCCACCGAGCATCCTAAAGGCGAGTTCGGGGTATATCTGATTTCTGATGGTGCCAATAAACCTTACCGGATGAAGATTCGTGCTCCGGGGTTTGCTCATTTGCAAGGGATGGACGAAATGGCACGTGGTCACATGCTGGCTGATGTGGTGGCTATTATTGGTACACAGGATATCGTATTCGGGGAGGTGGATAGATAATGTTGTCCCCTAACAGCTTAAAACAAATTGATATAGAACTGGCAAAATATCCGGCCGATCAGCGCCGTAGTGCCATTATGTCTGCCTTACGTATTGCGCAGACCGAGCTGGGCTGGCTTCAGCCGGAAACTATTGAAGAAGTGGCTGATTACATTGGTATTCCGCCGGCGCAGGCGTTAGAAGTTGCTACTTTTTATAATATGTATAACCTTAAACCGGTAGGTAAATATAAACTTACTGTGTGTACAAATCTGCCCTGTGCCCTGCGTGGCGGAGTAAATGCAGGTGAGTATCTGCAAAAACGTCTGGGTATCCGCTATGGTGAAACCACAGCCGATGGTAAATATACTCTGGTTGAAGGCGAATGTATGGGTGCCTGTGGCGATGCGCCGGTAATATTAGTCAATAATCATAAAATGTGTAGCTTTATGAGCGAAGAAGCCATTGAAGCAAAACTGGCGGAGTTGAACTAATGGCAATGTACCAGAATGGCGTGATTTTTGATCAGGTTGATACTTCAGACTCTAATTGCTGGACACTGGAAGCTTATATTGCTCGCGGCGGATATCAGGCATTGAAAAAAATTATCAGCGAAAATGTATCGCAGGATGATGTAATTGCCGAGCTTAAAACTTCCGGTCTGCGCGGTCGTGGCGGTGCCGGTTTTCCTACCGGGCTGAAATGGAGCTTTATGCCACGTTCTTTTCCGGGTACCAAATATATCGTGTGCAATACGGATGAGGGTGAACCGGGTACATTCAAAGACCGCGATATAATCGACTACAATCCGCATGCCCTGATTGAAGGCATGATTATCGGCGGCTACGCTATGGGCGCTGCTGTAGGCTATAACTATATACACGGCGAAATCTTCGAGAGCTATCTGCGTTTTGAAACGGCTTTACAGCAGGCGCGCGAAGCAGGATTACTCGGACAAAATATTCTGGGCAGTAATTTCAGCTTTGAGTTGCATGCTCATCATGGTTATGGTGCCTATATCTGTGGTGAAGAAACTGCTCTGTTAGAGTCTCTGGAAGGTAAAAAAGGACAACCGCGTTTCAAACCGCCGTTTCCGGCTTCATATGGCTTATATGGTAAGCCGACAACAGTTAACAATACTGAAACTTTTTCTTCTGTACCGTTCATTATCCGCGACGGCGGTCAGCTGTTTGCTGATAAAGGTATTCCTAATAATGGTGGTACCAAGCTCTTTTCAGTATCCGGTCACGTAGAACGCCCGGGTAACTATGAAATTCCGCTGGGGACGCCGTTTAAGGATTTGCTGGAAATGTGTGGTGGTATGCGAAATGGCAAAAAACTTAAGGCGGTTATTCCCGGAGGTTCTTCTGCACCGGTATTACCGGCAGACATCATGATGGAACTAACCATGGATTATGATGCCATAGCCAAGGCAGGTTCTATGCTGGGTTCCGGTGCGGTCATTGTCATGGATGAAGATGTATGCATGGTCAGAGCACTGGAACGACTGAGCTATTTCTATTTTGAAGAATCATGCGGGCAATGTACGCCGTGCCGTGAAGGAACCGGCTGGCTGTATCGCATTATTCACCGTATTACCTCCGGCAAAGGCCGGCCGGAGGATCTGGATTTGCTGGAATCACTGGGTAGCAATATTTCGGGACGTACCATCTGTGCACTGGCAGATGCGGCTGTTATGCCGATACAGGGCTTTATGAAACATTTCCGCCCCGAATTTGAGCACTACATCGAACACGGCAAACCCATGAAAGAACATCGCTGGTGCTAAGGCACTATCTGCTTAGTTAGGATTGCGAACCTATGTTACAAATTCAAATTGACGGTAAACAACTTTCTGTCGAGCAGGGCAGTACGGTGATAGAAGCCGCCCATAAGGCCGGTACATTCATTCCGCACTTTTGCTATCACAAAAAATTGTCCATCGCCGCCAACTGTCGTATGTGTCTGGTTGAGGTAGAAAAATCGCGCAAGCCATTACCTGCCTGTGCTACGCCGGTCACCGATGGTATGGTTGTTAAAACCAATTCGCCCATGACTAAAGATGCCCAGAAAGGGGTAATGGAATTCCTGCTGATTAACCATCCGCTGGACTGTCCTATTTGTGATCAGGGTGGTGAATGCCTGTTGCAGGACTTGTCAATGGGCTATGGTAAAGGTGCCAGCCGTTATACTGAGGCTAAACATGCTGTGGCCGGTAAAGAAATGGGGCCACTGGTTTCTGCTGCTGAAATGAGCCGCTGTATTCACTGTACCCGCTGTATCCGCTTTACTGAAGAAATTGCCGGTAAGCAGGAGTTGGCCATGATGAATCGTGGTGAATGCTCTGAAATTACACCGTTTAACGGTAAAACACTGGAAACCGAATTGTCTGGTAACGTGATTGATTTGTGCCCGGTGGGCGCACTAACCAGCAAACCATTTCGTTATGACAGCCGTTCATGGGAATTAAGCCGGCGTAAATCTGTGTCTGCTCACGATGCACTGGGCAGTAATCTGATAGTGCAAACTAAAGACCATACCGTGCGCCGGGTACTGCCACTGGAAAACGAAGCCATCAATGAGTGCTGGCTCAGTGACCGTGACCGTTTTGCCTATGCAGGTTTGTATCAGCAGCGTTTAACTCAGCCGCAAATTAAACAGGACAACCAGTGGCATACAGTTGACTGGCAAACTGCGCTGGATTATGTGGCTAAAGGTTTGCACGGTGTCAGCCATGATTTCGGTACCGATGCAATTGGTATGTGGGTCAATCCGGCCAATACTGTTGAAGAAATGTACCTGACCCGTAAACTGGCTAATGCGCTGGGCGTGAATGCTGTTGACAGTCGCCTGCGTCAGCTTGATGAGCGTTTTGGTGCAGCTGCTGAAGGCGCTCAGTGGCTGGGACAGAGTATTGAACAGCTGGCAGAGAATGAGGTGATTTTGCTGGTAGGCACACGCTTACGGCAGGAACAGCCCTTATTAACAGCACGCATCCGTCAGGCAGCTAAAAACGGAACTAAAGTAGCAGTGGTGGCTGCTGCTGATGAAGAGCTGTTTATGCCGTTACTGGCGCAGCTTAGCCTGCATCCTTATCAATGGATTGACTGGCTTAGTGATGCGCTTAACAGCGAAGTAGGTCAGGCCTTATTAAAAGCTGAAAAAGCCAGCATTATTCTTGGTGCGGATGTTTTGAACCATCCGGATGCAGCGGCAGTTTATGCAGCTGCACAGGATCTGGCTGAAGCTACCGACAGTATAGTGGGCGTATTGCCGCAGGCGGCCAACAGTATTGGTGGTGAAATCGTAGGCGTGGCGGCCAGTAAAGCAGAAAATACCATTGCCGCACAAATTAAGCAGCCTAAACAGGCAGTAATGCTGCTCAATGTTGAACCGGATATGGATGTAGCCAACGGAGCTGCGGCCATTGCAGCCCTGAAACAGGCACAGACAGTAATGGCATTCACTGCTTACGACAGTGAAGTATTGCGTGAAGTTGCAGACGTATTATTGCCAATTACGCCATTCACAGAAACCTCAGGCAGTTTTATCAGCATGGAAGGGAGATTACAGTCTTTTCATGGTGTTGTACAGGCTTACAGAGAAGCCAGACCTTTATGGAAGGTATTACGCGTACTGGGTAATGTACTGGAATTGCCGGGCTTTGAATATGAAAATACCCAGCAGATTCTGGCTGATGCGGTTACCAAAGATCAGATACCGGCTTTGCTGAGCAATCGTATACAACCGGTTGCTACCAGTGATCCCGATATCAGTCTGGTACGTGTTGGCGGCGTTAGTCTGTATGCAACTGATGCGATTGTGCGCCGTTCCGAACCCTTACAGAGTACAGTTCATGCCGCAGTACCGGTTGCACGTACCAACAGTGTGACACTGGCCCGGTTTGGTTTGAGTAATGGTGATACCGCACAGGCTAAACAAGGTAATAGTACCGTATCGATTACCATCACTACGGATGATACCTTGCCGGAAAATGTACTGTTTTTGCCATTACATCAGAGTAACTGGCAATTAGGTGCTTTATTGACCACTGTTGAATTGAGTAAAGGATAATCATGCAAGCGTGGTTTCAACAATTACTGGGCAACGACTTCGGTTTACTGGTGTCTGTCATCGTCAAGATTGTCATCATCATGCTGCCGCTGATTATTACCGTAGCCTATCTGACTTATTTCGAACGTAAAGTTATCGGTTATATGCAGCTGCGGGTTGGTCCGAACGTTACCGGACCGTATGGCTTAATCCAGCCGTTTGCCGATGTATTAAAACTGCTGTTCAAGGAAGTTACCCGTCCGTCACAGGCTAATAAGGCACTGTTCTATATCGGACCGATGATGTCACTGATGCCGGCTTTTGCTGCCTGGGCAGTTATCCCGTTCAGTGAAACATGGTTTCTTACCCGAATTAATGCCGGTTTACTTTATATTCTGATGATTACTTCACTGTCTGTTTATGGTGTCATCATTGCTGGCTGGGCTTCCAATTCTAAATATGCTTTTCTCGGTGCTATGCGAGCTTCTGCGCAAACTATTTCCTATGAGATTGCCATGGGATTTGCGCTGATTGGTGTGATTATGGTTTCCGGAAGTATGGATTTTCATGACATTGTTATGTCTCAGGCAAAAGGTTATGCCGGTGGTTCCATTTTCTCATGGAACTGGCTGCCTTTATTTCCGCTGTTTGTGGTGTATCTGATTTCCGCTGTGGCCGAAACCAACCGTGCGCCATTTGACGTAGCCGAAGGTGAATCGGAAATTGTTGCCGGTTTCCATGTAGAGTATTCCGGTTTTGCTTTCGCGTTATTCTTTCTGGCCGAATACATTTTCATGATTCTGGTGGCTGCTCTGACGGCTCTGCTGTTCTTTGGCGGCTGGTTATCTCCCTTTCCGCAAAGCTGGGGCTTTATTGGTACCCCGAGTGTATTGTGGATGTTTCTGAAAATGGCACTGGTGTTGTACTTTTATCTGTGGATACGTGCAACATTCCCGCGTTACCGTTATGACCAGATTATGCGTCTTGGCTGGAAAGTATTGATTCCGGTAACCATTGTGGCAGTAATTGTATTGGGTTTGTGGATGATTTCACCCCTGAATTTATGGCATTAAGCAGGGAAAGGCTCTGATATGGCAAATATAATTAAAACCTTTCTGATGACCGAGTTGCTTTCGGGTATGAAAGTAACTCTGAAAAACTTCTTTGCGCGCAAGGAAACCATATATTTTCCTGAAGAAAAAACCCCGCAATCAGTTCGCTTTCGTGGTTTGCATGCACAACGACGTTATCCCAATGGTGAAGAACGCTGTATTGCCTGCAAACTGTGTGAAGCTGTCTGTCCGGCCATGGCAATCAATATAGAATCTGAAAAACGTGAGGATGGTACACGCAGAACCACACGCTACGATATTGATCTGACTAAATGTATTTTCTGTGGTTTCTGTGAAGAAGCTTGCCCAGTTGATGCTATTGTTGAAACCCGGATTTTCGAATATCACGGTGAAAAACGCGGTGATTTATATTTCACTAAACCCATGTTGCTGGCTATTGGCGATCGCTATGAAGAAGATATCGCTAAATGCAAAGCCGCAGATGCACCATATCGTTAAGAGGTGGTCATGAATTTACCATTAATTCTGTTTTATGTATTTGCCGCCGTGATTTTGTTTGGCGCGATAAATACAGTTATTGCCAAAAATCCGGTACATGCGGTTTTGTTTCTGGTTCTGACATTCTGTGCCAGTGCCATGATGTGGATTCTGATGCAGGCTGAATTTCTCGGCATTGTACTGGTAGTGGTGTATGTGGGTGCGGTAATGGTACTGTTCCTGTTTGTCATCATGATGCTTAATATTGATGTTGAGCAGATGCGCGCCGGCTTCTGGCGGCATGCACCTGTTGCAGCACTAGTGGGTATCCTGACTGCTGCCTTACTGATTGTTATTCTGGTAAATCCGCAGCTCAATCTGGCGAGTCTGGGTAAGGATTCTCCGCTGCCCGCAGACTACAGCAATGTGCATGATCTGGGGATGCAGATTTACACAACCTATCTGTTACCGTTTGAACTGGCGGCTGTATTGCTGGTGCTGGGGATGGTGGCCGCAATAGCTCTGGTTCACCGGCAGACATACAATCCTCGTCGTACCAATCCGGCCGAACAGGTTAAAGTACAGGCAAAAGATCGTTTCCGTATGGTGAAAATGCAGCCTGAAATCGCTACACCGGTAACTGAAGAAGCAAGTAAAGAAGCAACTGAAGGGGAGCAGAAAGCATGATTACCTTAACCCATTATCTGGTGCTCAGCGCAATACTGTTTGCTATTTCTGCCATGGGTATATTTATGAACCGCAAAAACGTACTCGTATTACTGATGTCAATCGAGTTAATGCTATTAGCGGTAAATTTTAACTTTGTGGCTTTTTCCCGTTATCTCGGCGACACCGCCGGACAGATTTTTGTCTTTTTTATTCTGACGGTTGCTGCGGCCGAATCTGCTATTGGTCTGGCAATTATGGTTCTGATTTTCCGTAACCGTCAGAGCATTAATGTACAGGATCTGGATAGCCTCAAAGGCTAACAGGTGAGAGGAACGAGAGAAAAATTATGAGTGTTTATCTGATTATTGCTTTGGCTCCGCTCATCGGTTCATTACTGGCCGGTTTATGCGGTAAGCTGATCGGCCGTAAAGGTGCGCATAGCGTTACCATAGCAGGCGTAGCCGTTTCGGCAGTACTGTCTGCCTGGGTACTCTATGGTTTTATGACCGGAACCCGTCAGCCCTTTGATGAAAATGTGTATACATGGCTGACTATGGGCGGTCTGGACTTCTCAGTAGGGTTTCTGATTGATACCCTTACTGCCACTATGCTGGTGATTGTGACCAGTGTATCGCTGATGGTGCATATCTATACTATCGGCTATATGAGTGATGATGACGGCTATCAGCGCTTTTTCAGCTATATCTCACTGTTTACTTTCTCCATGCTGATGCTGGTAATGAGTAATAACTTCATTCAGTTGTTCTTCGGCTGGGAGGCTGTAGGGCTGGTGTCTTACCTGCTGATTGGTTTTTACTTTAAACGTGACAGTGCTATTTTTGCCAATCTGAAAGCATTTCTGGTTAATCGTGTCGGCGACTTCGGTTTTGTACTGGGTATTGGTCTGGTACTGGCTTATTTCGGCGGCAGCCTTCGCTATGCTGATGTTTTTCAGCATATTGATCAGGTTAAAAATGCCACTATCGAACTGATTCCCGGTCATCCGTGGTCTTTGATTACCGTTACCTGCATTTTGCTGTTTGTGGGCGCAATGGGTAAATCGGCACAGTTTCCGTTGCATGTCTGGTTACCGGATTCAATGGAAGGTCCGACACCGATTTCAGCTCTGATTCATGCGGCAACCATGGTAACAGCCGGTATATTCATGGTATCCCGTATGTCACCCCTGTATGAGTTGTCTGATACTGCTCTGGGTGTGATTATGGTATCCGGTACCATTACTGCGCTGTTTATGGGCTTTCTGGGTATGATTCAGAATGACATTAAACGGGTAATTGCTTATTCAACCTTGTCACAGTTAGGTTATATGACGGTAGCCTTAGGTGCCTCTGCCTATAATATTGCTGTTTTCCATGTCATGACCCATGCTTTCTTCAAAGCACTGTTATTTCTGGCCGCCGGTAGTGTGATTATGGGTATGCACCATGATCAGGATATGCGTCATATGGGCGGATTGCGTAAATACATGCCGGTAACATGGATTTGTATGCTAATTGGTTCATTATCGCTGATTGGCACACCATTTTTCTCCGGTTTCTATTCCAAGGATTCAATTATTGAGGCAGTAAAAGCGTCAACGTTGCCATTCAGTAGTGTGGCCTATGTAGCTCTGGTAGCCAGTGTGTTTGTCACCGCATTCTACTCATTCCGATTGTATTTCCTGGTATTTCATGGTGAAGAAAAATGGCGCAAAGCCGAACATAGCGAACATCATCATTCAGAAGAACATCATGGACTGAAACCACAGGATAATCCGCATGAGAGCCCGCTGGTGGTAACCATTCCGCTGATTCTGCTGGCCATCCCTTCAGTATTTGTAGGTATGTGGGCAATGAAGCCGATGCTGTTCAGTGATTTTTATCAGCATGTGATTTTTATTAATAGTGCTGCACATCCTGCACTGGCATCCGTAGAAGAAGAGTACCACGGCATATTTGCCATGGCTCTGCACAGTCTGACAACTCCTGTGTTATGGCTGGTGATTGCCGGTGTTGTACTGGCGTGGTTCTTCTATATGAAAAAACCACAGATTCCGGCCAGAATTGCTGCATCTATACGTCCGGTTTATACCCTGCTGGATAATAAATACTATCTGGATACTATTTACTATAACGTGTTTGCCAAAGGCAGCCGTCTGCTGGGAACGTTGTTCTGGAAAGTTGGCGACGTTTTCATTATTGATAAATTAATTGTTAATGGTGCTGCACGCGTTGTCGCTGCTGTAGCAGCGCTGATACGGCGTATTCAGACCGGATACATCTATACCTATGCTACAGCAATGGTTGTGGGTGTATTTGTACTGGTGGCATGGACTTTCTGGCCGTTGCTTAAAACAATGTTTGGCGGTTAATTGCGGGCATTCAACTTGGTATCTTTAGGCTATAAATATGTACGATAACTTACTCAGTTTGGCGATTTGGCTGCCTGTAGTGGCTGGCGTCGCAGTGCTGGCTACCGGCTCAGACAAGCACGCAGGTATAGCCAGAGTGCTGGCCTTAATCGGGGCGCTGGTTTCTTTTCTCATAACCTTACCGCTGTTTTTTAAATTCGACCGTTTAAATGGCGGATTTCAGTTTAAAGAATTTCATGTCTGGATTGAGAGTCTCAACATCAACTATGCATTAGGTGTGGATGGATTGTCAGTTCTGTTTGTGATTCTGAACAGTTTTACTACTTTACTGGTTGTTCTGGCCGGCTGGCAGGTAATCCAGAAACGGCCTGCGCAGTATATGGCCGCTTTCCTGATTATGTCAGGACTGATTAATGGCGCATTTGCAGCAATGGATGCCATCGTATTCTATGTATTCTTCGAAGGCATGCTGATTCCGATGTATCTGATTATCGGTATCTGGGGTGGTCCGAGACGGGTATATGCATCAATCAAATTCTTTCTGTATACCTTAATGGGTTCATTACTGATGCTGGTTGGTTTTGTCTATCTGTCTAATCAGACCGGCAGTTTTTCTATTGAAGCATGGCACAATATCAAGCACCTTGCGATGACGGCGCAAATTCTGCTGTTTATCGCTTTTTTCCTGTCTTTTGCGGTTAAAGTGCCGATGTGGCCGGTGCATACATGGTTGCCGGATGCTCACGTAGAAGCGCCGACCGGTGGTTCAATGGTACTGGCGGCAATTACTCTGAAAATAGGTGGTTACGGATTCCTGCGCTTTATTCTGCCTATTTTGCCGGATGCAGCACGTTATATTGCGCCGGTAATCATCGTGCTCAGTCTGGTGGCGGTAATTTACATCGGTATGGTGGCACTGGTACAAACTGATATGAAAAAACTGGTGGCGTACTCTTCCATCAGCCATATGGGATTTGTCACTTTAGGCTTTTTCCTGTTTACCGGCGGCTATCTGAATGACTGGGCCTTTAAAGGTGCCATTATGCAGATGATTTCGCACGGTTTTGTTTCAGCCGCTATGTTTATGAGTATCGGTGTGATGTATGACCGGATGCACACCCGCGATATTTCAGCTTACGGCGGTGTTGTAAACAGTATGCCGGTATTTGCTTCTTTCATGCTGTTCTTTGCTATGGCTAATGCCGGTTTGCCCGGTACATCAGGATTTGTAGGCGAATTTATGGTCATTGTCGGTGCCGTGAAAACCAATTTCTGGGTTGGTGCACTGGCGGCGTTAACCCTGATTTATGGTGCAGCATATACCTTGTGGATGTTTAAACGGGTTGTTTTTGGTGCCATCAAAAATCCGGAAGTTGCGCAATTAAAAGATGTAAACAAACGCGAACTGCTAATTCTGGTGATTCTGGCTGTAGCGGTACTGGGATTTGGTTTGTATCCGGAACCGTTTATCGCTGTCGTGCATCAGGCAGCAAATGATTTGATAGTCCAAGCGGCACAAAGCAAACTGTAAGGAAATGTGAATGAACTGGACAGATTTAACAATATTTCCCGCTGCACCGGATATGGTGCTGACTGTAGTACTGTTTACAGTATTGCTGGTGGACTTATGGCTTAATGACCGACAACGCTGGATAACCTGTACCCTGTCAGTTATCGGTCTGATACTGACCGCCGCGGTACAGTGTCTGGTATGGAAAGAACAGCCGCAATATGCCTTCCATGATATGTTTGTACTGGACGGCATGGCTCAACTGGCCAAGTTATGCATGTATGTACTGGTTATTGCCTTGTTTATTTACAGCCAGACTTATCTGCGTGCTAAACATATTTATCAGGGTGAATTCTATACGCTAACCCTGTTTGCACTGCTGGGCATGAATATTATGGTTTCAGCCAGCCACTTCCTGACTTTATATGTCGGGCTGGAGCTGCTTTCGCTGGCGCTTTATGCTTTAATTGCCTTGCAGCGCGATAGTGGCCGTGCTGCTGAAGCTGCATTGAAGTATTTTGTGCTTGGTGCACTGGCCTCAGGTTTACTGTTATACGGTATTTCACTGATATACGGTGCAACAGGTACATTACAGCTGCAGCAGGTGCTTGCTGCCAGCCAGGAAACAACCAATCCGTGGTTATTGAAACTCGGGCTGGTATTTATTGTTGCCGGTATTGTATTTAAACTGGGTGGTGTACCATTTCATATGTGGGTGCCGGATGTGTATCAGGGTGCGCCGACTGCAGTCGCTGCACTGGTGGGTACAGCACCGAAAATTGCGGCTACAGTCTTCGCTTTCCGTATCCTGGTTTACGGTCTGCTGACTCAGTGGGAAAGCTGGCGTGAATTACTGTTGCTGCTGGGTATTGCCTCACTGTTTATGGGTAATCTGGCTGCTATCATGCAAACCAACATTAAACGTATGCTTGGTTTTTCAACAGTAGCCCATATGGGTTTCATTATGCTGGCTCTTCTGTCCGGTCAGTCTGGCTGTGCTGCAGCTATGTATTATGCAATAACCTATGCTTTAATGGCCTCTGTAGCGTTTGCTATTCTGGTTCTGCTCTCCGGCAAGGATGTTGAATGCCAGAATATCAGTGATCTTGCCGGTCTGAATCAGAAAAATGCATGGTATGCATTTTTAATGCTGCTGGCGATGTTTTCAATGGCCGGTATTCCGCCATTGATGGGCTTTTATGCCAAGCTGGCCGTTATTAAAGCGTTATTGGCCAGCGGCTATCTGTGGGTTTCTGTGTATGCAGTAATAATGTCGCTGATTGGTGCTTTCTATTATCTGCGTGTGGTTAAAACCATCTATTTCGATAGTCCGGATTCTGTTGCTGAACCGGCATTCAATATGACTTTTCTTGGTAAAATCGTTTTATCTGTTAACGGTTTATTATTGCTGTTATGGGGTATTTTGCCTGATGGAGTAATGAACTGGTGTGTACAGGCATTACTGCATAGTTAATCTGAATTTATTCTTTCAACAGCAGCCACTACGGCTGCTGTTTTTATAACAGCCGTACACACTTATCAAAACAAATGCGCACAGGTAAAATAACTGTTCAACCGTTGACATAACAACTGCATAATAAGCATGAATAACTCAGAATTTGATATCTGCCAGACTGAATGTGTGGTAGTAAAAGTAGGTTCCAGTCTGGTGACCAATGGCGGACATGGGGTAGATCAGAATATTCTGAATAACTGGGCACAGCAGATTGCGCAATTACGTGCACATGGTATTCAGGTAGTACTGGTATCTAGTGGTGCTATTGCAGAAGGTATGAAACGGCTGGGCTGGCAGGTACGTCCCAAAGCAATTAATGAATTACAGGCTGCCGCCGCAGTGGGGCAAATGGGACTGGCTCAGGCATACGAGATTGCGTTTGAATCACTGCATATCCGGACAGCACAGATTTTGCTGACACATGATGACTTGAGTCACCGTACCCGCTATTTAAATGCTCGTAGTACTATCCGCACTCTGCTGGAGCAGGGAGTAGTACCGATTATTAATGAAAATGATACAGTTACCATTGATGAAATCAAACTTGGCGATAATGATACCCTTGGTGCTCTGGTAACTAACCTGATTGAAGCTGATGTACTGATTATTCTGACAGATCAGAATGGTCTGTATGACAGAGATCCGCGTAAGCATACTGAAGCTAGATTGATTCATAAAATTGCTGCCAATCATCCAGACCTGGAAAGTATGGCCGGCGGAGCAGGCAGCAGCGTGGGCACCGGAGGTATGTATACCAAAGTACTGGCTGCAAGACGGGCTGCTTTAAGCGGTGCTGCAACCTGTATCGCCAACGGGCATGCTGAAAATGTATTAGTCCGGTTACTTGAAGGCGCACAAACGGGTACTTTATTTACCCCGGCCGGTAGCCGGTTGAGCGCACGCCAGCAATGGTTACTTGGGCAGGTACAACTGGCTGGTAAGTTAACCGTTGATGAGGGTGCGGAACAGGCACTGAAAACACAGCACTCCAGTCTGCTGGCTATCGGTTGTGTTGCTGTCAGTGGTCATTTTGATCGTGGCGCATTAGTGGCAGTATGTAATCAGGCCGGTAAAGAAATTGCCCGCGGACTGGTTAATTATAATGATCATGAAATTGGGCGTTTATTGCGGCAGCCGTCTCAGGCTATAGAAGAATTATTGGGCTATGTGGCAGAACAGGAACTGATCCATCGGGATAATATGGTATTACGTCGTGATTGAAGCGGATATTGAAAAATTCTGCCAAATCCGATAAAGAGATAATATTTACCAGCAGGCTGTAAGCTTAAACAGCAACCAATCTAAGATTTGTTTTTAATAAAGCAGATTAAAGTAGCCTGATAAATATATATACCATCATTAAATTTGTCTGTGTTATCAAAAAGTGCCGTTTTCAGTATCAGGTAAATTTATAGATATCTGAGCATAATCTGCCATGTAGACAGATTGCCACTATAAAGGTAGTAAATATCTTCTCAGGCTATGGATGCTGAGTTTATCGCTATGGTGCGATTATTACATGACAGAATCATAATAACAAATGTCTCCAGTTTTTGAATCAATAATTTTCATGTAACCACCTGTAAGTATTTCTCCTTCTGTGAAAAAACTAGGTTTGCTTATTAACACCACTTTACCCTCGAGCTGATGTCTCCAATATAAATATCCATCTTTAGTAATTTTATAATTCTTATCGTCAAGTCCAATGATACCGTATTTGCAGGAACATTTTAATTTCGGTTCTCCAGAATGTGACTCACACCTATCGGGTCGCCAGGCAAACTTCACTAATATATTCTGATAAGTTGTATCATACAAATAATGTTTGGCAAATTTCCAGGCACATGTCAAAGGAAGAAATAAAATAAAAGCCATAAGCAGAATATAAAGTAACTTATTTATAATATACTTTTTTCTGTTAGATTTTTGCTTATTCATCTAGATTAGTAAGTTATTGTCAAATAGATAATATATCATTAATAAAAAATTATTAGTCATAACTACCATCAAAATTAATGTAGTGTTGCGCCTGATCAACTAAACCGGTGCTGATTTTATTAGTGCTATAAATAAATTATTTAGAATAAATTCATACTAACCAATTAATTTTTTCTTTCTACACTAAAAGAAAATCAGCGGATGCTGAAATTATGAGCTAGGAATTAATATTAAATCCGGAATAATGCATAATATTGAATTGTTTTAAGTAATATAAAATGAAAAAGATGGTATTCCTGCATATTGGTTATTCTGCATATTTCAGAATAACCAATATGATTGTATTGTTTTTTACAAAGAAAAAGATTCAGTTTGGAAATAATTACCAGTTTCTTTATTTATTGCGCCTTACCAGTTAATCTTTAATCCAACAGAACCATTTACCGGCGCTTTGGTATGTGCATTACCACCATTAGACCATGTATGGCCGATTTCACCATAAGCTTTTACTTTGTTTGTAATATCGTAAGTACCGCCAATTGCCAGCTCAGTGCTGGCATGAGAGGCACCGGCATTTAATCTGGTTGTGGCTACATTAGTAACGTAACTGGTATGGTCGGCACCATCAGGTGAGTAAAAGAAATTTACCCGGGCATAGGGTCGCAGACTTCCTTTATTCAGTTGATAGCTGCCTTCGAGTCTTCCGCCAAGGCGGAAGAGCCAGGCATTATTGTGTCCGTGACTGACTGTAGTACGTCCGCTGATATCAGAATCATTTAAATCTAGCCACTGATGAATAATCTGAGCCTGCGGTTCAAGCTTCCAGTTGCTGCTGCCCAGAGTAAACGGCTGACCTATTTCTACTGAAGCCGTAACGCCATGACCTTTTTGTTTGCCGGTCGGATTGTTATCCGGTTTAATATCAACATGATGGCGGGCACCCTGTATTACAAAATCTGCATAAGCACCATTTTCACGGGTGTAATTACCATATGCGCCGATAAAGTAAGATTTGGTTGTGTTTTTACCTGCTCTGGTATCAATACCGCTGGTAAAGCCGTCGACATCGAGATTGCCGTGCAGATAGCCGACATATCCACCGGCACGCCAGCCATTGTTGCTCCAGATATCACTGCCCAGTTGTAAACCGGCATAATTACCGGTAGTACGGGCATTGGCCGGCCCATTTTGCTGAATATCTGTACGGCTGGCAATCACTCTGCCCCAGCTCATACGTTCATCAGGCAGAGGAGTAGAACCGATACGCTGATGCATATTAGCGAGCATAAGGCTGTCGGCCTGTCGTAACTGAGAGGCAACTGCGGCAAATAATGGTACTTCTTTACGGTATAGCGGTCTGAGTTTTGATGGTTTAGTTGTCGTACCACTATCGCCAGAGCTGCCGTTACCGGCGTTATTGCCACCGGCGTTATTGCCACCGGAGTTGTTACCACCAGAGTTGTTACCACCAGAGTTATTGCCGCCGGAATTATTGCCGCCGGAATTATTGCCACCGGAATTATTGCCACCGGAATTATTGCCACCAGAATTATCGCCACCGGAGTTATCATCACCCGGGTTTGTTTGCTTTTGAGAGCGTAAATACCAGTTATTCCCGTTTTGCTGCAAATCACCTTTAAACAAATGGTATTCATATGCACCTCTGTCTAAATGATCGCCTTCCAGTGCAAAAGCATCCCCAGTACTGTTACCGTTAACTTGGACTAATTCAATGCCATTAGTATTTCCGGTATCGCCGCCAAGACCATCAATGCTGGCAAACCTGATGGTGGTTTTACCTGTCACATTACCCTGAACAGTCAGTTTATCGGCAGTATTGTCAGCAATGCTGTCATTATCTTTTAAAGCAGAATTAAGTTTCAGATCCAGAGTCAGTTTACCGCCATTACCCTGATAATTTCCGTTAATCGTTAAATTGTCTCCGGTGAAATTACTATGGAGATTAATATTGCCTGAGTTAAACACATCGCCATTAATCTGTGCCTGTCTTAGAGAGTCGATAAGATTGACTGTGGTACCATTCCCGATATTAAGCTGATTAGTATTCAAATCTCCGCTCAGGGTGAGGGTACTGTTTTGAGCAAGATTGATTTTTTCCCAGTTAAGAATGGCAATATTTCCGGCAGTACCATTATTATTTCCGGTGGTTGAACCGGTTAATGACTGATTAATATTCAGTGTATCAGTCATTCCGTCATTACTGCTGGTATCGTCCCCACCATCGACTACAGTAATATTACTGATATTGGCTCCGCGATTGATGAAAAGAGTATCACTACCGTTACCCAGCTCAATTCGTCCGATGACGTTTGAACCGCTATTCAGCGTAACATTGGCATTACCATCACCATCACGAATAGCCAGACCAGAAGCTGCTGAAACTTTGGTACCGGTCTTAAGGGTAATAGTTGTTTTACTGTTTGGTTTATCATCAACAAAAATACCTGCTTCCGTACCCCCAGTTATTGGATTGACCAGGGTAAGTGTAGTACTACCTGAACCAGAATTGTGTACCTTAATGCCGCTGGTTCCTCCGCTAATTGCACCTCCCGATCGAATGATGATACCTCCAGCCTGTTCCCCGTTTTCAGCCCAGATTCCGTATCCCCTTATGGCTGTAATTGGCCCGTTAGAAGTAATTTCTGTGTCACCGAGAGCATGATTATTTGCAACGATACCATTAGTACCGGCATTGATAATAAGTGATTTGATGTTCAGCCCGTTAGCCTGATTTGTATTGGTTACGCTGATACCGGTATTTTTATCTGCTGTTACTGATGCCTGATTGACAATTCTGGTTTCGCCTGTTCCATTATTGGTTGCATATATACCGTTATCTGTACCGGATATAACGTTAGTATTTATAGTCAGACCCTTTGTATTATTGCCATTATTAACAAAGATTCCGTTACCGGATGTAGCGGAAATATTACCTTCAGACGTAATTTCAGTAGAATCTGTACCAGAATTGATAGCGAAAATACCGGTATTTGTACCTTGAACACTTTTACTGGTAACAGTTAATTTCTCACCATGATTTTCTGTATAAATACCATTACCATTATTTGCATATACATCGCCGTTAGTGGTAATGGTTGTAGAACCTTTACCACTATTGTATGCATAAATACCGTTGGTATTGCCTTTTACGGTATCTTTGGTTGTAATAGCTATGTTTTTGGCTGATACATTCGCATTATTAACCCAGATAGCATCGGTAGTGCCTGATTCAATAACTTGGTTAACGATAAGTGTCGCTGATCCTATACCATTGTTGTATGCGTAAATGCCATGTGCTTTACCAATAATAGCTCCGGTAGTAATAAATAAATCTTTTGCTGCAGTATTATTCATAGCATAAATGGCATCATCATTATCAGATATAATGGTGCCATTAGCTGTTATTTGTGTGGAACCGCTGCCTCCGTTATAAATGCTAATACCTTTGCGCTGTTTGCTATGAATAGAGGCTGTTGAAAGTTTAGCATCGGTGCCTGCATTATTAATATAAATACCACTGACAGAGTCAGATAACATATCTTGGGTGGCATTAATGATAATCGCACCTGTCTGGCTATTATTTGTTGCATCAATGTTGGTGATGTTTTTATTGTTTGCGTTTACGGTTAAATTTCCTGCGCCATTTTGATTAACGATGGTAAGTGTCTGATTTAATTCATCGGTAGATGTATTGATAGTCTGACTGGAAGGATCCCGGTTTTCAATACGGTTATTGCTGATAGTGGTATCAGCATATGTACTGATACCAGGTGTATTTAACCTGAATGTTGTACAAAATTTGCTGTTTTGAAACGAAAGCGGACATTGTGCATAAGTCAGACCAGAGGTTGCTATGCCGATACCTATAATGCTTACCAGCCTGAGCTGTGCTGCTTTACCCACTTTACGGGCTAGTTCTGAGGTAACAACGTATGCTTGTACTTGTGCATTCCAGATAAGTTTGTAGATTTTATTCATATTGATAAAATAGTCAGGTTAAAAAATAATGATGCTTTAGTTACAGCAATTAGTTACACAATCATTTAATCGGACATTAAGAAATAAGACATATCCAGTATTAATTCGACAATAAAAAATCAATTAAGTCAAAAATTTAACTATTTGATAATTAATAAAAAAATGTTATTATTTGTTAGTTATATAAATAATAATAATGATTAAATAAAATAAAAAAATTAGGATTTCTATGAGGTATGGCAAATAACTGAAGCCTTAGCCTGATATTTTATGTTTATGGTATATTTATCTATATTAATATATTTGTTGAAATGTATGTTTTAGTAAGCGGATTTGGGAGTAAACAGTTATATTTTATGAATATGGAATTAGATTAAAATAATAATCAGATAATTTAAATCTTTGATTTGTTGTAAATTGGTTTCAAAAGTATCTGCAGTATTTTTAATAACGTTATCATTATACCCGTAGAACAACGTAACCGGTTACATATTATTTAGTAAATGCAGACGGCTGAAGATTTATAGTAAACTGATTGAGAAAATCATACTATTAATCACGATAAATCAAAATTTATTAATTACTGATGTTCATAATAAGAAATTAAATGGTGGAGTTTGCTCAATACAATTAATATGGGATGGCTGTGTATATTGCTTCTTAATGTATTGTAAGCTTATATTGTATTGCTAGCCTTGCAATAGTCAGTCCGGCACTCAATGTAGGCAACAGAATGTTGTGGCACAGGTTTTGGCTGAGTTGCTGGCTTTATATTTTCTTAATCTGTCACAATAGATAATTAATCTGGTCAGGAAATATATATGGCAGAAGTTATGGTATTGGTTGTAGAAGATGAAGCTGCAATTTCTACCCTGATTCAATTTACTCTCGAGCAGGCCGGCTTTGTTGTTCAATGTGTACCTAGTGTAGAAGCAGCACAGCCGTTATTGCAATCCAGGCTGGCTGACATGCTGCTAGTGGACTGGATGTTACCCGGACTTTCCGGTCTTGATTTTATCCGGCAGCTGAGAAATGATATTCGCAGTCGTGATTTACCTATTATTCTATTAACAGCACGCGGTGAAGAAACAGATAAAGAGCAGGGGCTGAATCTGGGTGCAGATGACTATATTACTAAACCTTTCTCACCACGAGAACTGATTGCGCGAATTAATGCACTTTTGCGCCGGCGTGCACCGCAAAAAACCAGCGTACCACTGCGTATTTATGGTCTGGAACTCGATCCGCAGCAGCAGCGTGTACAAGTAAACGGACAAACCATTTCTTTCGGACCCAGTGAATTTAAGTTATTACATTTCTTTATGACACATCCGGATCGTATATACACCCGCAGCCAGCTTCTTGATCTTGTATGGGGTGATCATGTGTTTGTTGAGGAGCGTACGGTAGATGTTCATATCCGCCGGTTAAGACGGGGACTTGAAACAGTGGGGCATGACCACCTTATACAAACAGTGCGTGGCAGCGGTTATCGCTTTTCACCATAGCCGGAATTACTTCTTAAATTTATCTTCTGTGAAATGACATGCTTCTGTCTGAACTGCGCCATCATTTATATTTAATACTGGCAACCGTGATAGTGGTTGTTGTAGCGTCATTGCTGGCTGGCGGCCTGCAATTCATGCTGATTAGCTTGTGCTGCCTGTTTTTTTTATGGTTGGCGGGTTACTGGTATCATTTATTTAAACTGGTCCGGTGGCTGGAAAGACCGAAATTACGTAATGTGCCACAGGGGATCGGGATCTGGAACAATATTTTCAATACTTTGATGCTACAGGCACGTAGCCGTAAAAAGCGCAAGCAGAAACTGGGTGTCGCCTTGTTACGCTTTAACCGCATTGCCGAAACTATACCAGAGGGCGTATTAATCCTCGGGCAGGATGGACATGTTCAGTGGCTGAACCATCTGGCTGCAATCCATCTGAATCTGGTTGCTGAACAAGACAATAACAGTATGCTAGCTGATCTGATTGAAAATAGTGATTTCCGGCGATTTCTGGATGAGCCGGCAACAGAGTCAGTGAATATAAAGCTTACACTTGAACATATAAATAGCGGATTACCACGAGTATTGAATATTATCCGTACTCCGTTTGACGAACAGGCAACACTGATTATTACTCAGGATATTACTGCTGCCGAACAATTAAATGCCACCAGAACGGCATTTGTGGCCAATGTTTCGCATGAGCTGCGTACTCCTTTAACTGTAATCAACGGCTTTCTGGAAACCTTAACGGATATGCCGGATTTGCCGCAGGAGCAGCGTCAATCATTTATTGCACTGATGAGTAAAGAAGGAATCCGCATGAATCACCTTCTGGCAGATTTATTAACCTTATCACGACTGGAAAATCAGATTACTGCATCTTTACGTAAACAATCATTGTGCCTGAGTACTCTGGTTGAGCAGGTAGTATATGAAGCTGAAATTTTGTCTGAAAATAAACATCATTTTATTTGTGAAATAGCTGCAGATATCTGGATAGAGGGGATTCAGCAGGATTTATATAATGCATTCAGTAATCTTCTGTTTAATGCTGTACGCTATACTCCGCAATGTGGAACTATAACTATCCGGCTCTATAGTGAACAAGACGAAAACAACTATCAGCAGACTGTATTTCAAGTGAGCGATACGGGTCCCGGTATCGCTGCGGAGCATATTCCTCATCTTACCGAACGCTTTTATCGTGTAGATTCAGGCCGCTCACGCGAAAGCGGGGGTACAGGTCTTGGGCTGGCCATTGCCAAACACGCTCTGGCAGAACATGGCGGCAAATTACAGATTGAAAGTATTACTGGGAAAGGCAGCTCTTTTAGTGCCATATTACCGCAAATGAATAATAGCAAAGTACTTGACAGCAGCCGCACTCCTGCCTAAAATGCGCGCTCTTGGGTCGTTAGCTCAGTCGGTAGAGCAGCGGACTTTTAATCCGTTGGTCGAGCGTTCGAATCGCTCACGACCCACCATTTTTCCTCCATATATTCTAATACTCTACGCATTTTATCGTTTCTTCCCTTGTATTATTTGTTGTGACAAAACTGTAACATTTTGATGTCATGATATTGTTAATCTTTAATGTAGGCTGGATTAAATGCTTCAGTACTAAATGAGCATATTTTTGCACCTATCTCTAGAGATTTCTAGCCACTCATATCTAATGCCATGCATTGAAACACCATCTTCAACTAGCCTGGTAGCCCATGTATGTCATGAATCATGCTGGCTGAATTCTCACTCAAAGCTTCTGCTGGTCATGTATTCCTGATTTCAGTGCTACCAGTAATAGTATTTCTAGATCCGAGCTGTTTAAGCTCATATTGTATTTTTTAAGTAATAATCAAAATTCGCTACACTTGTTTGTATGCCGTTTAACTACAGGTATGTCTACATTAGATACTTTAGCCTGTATCAATTTAAGAATGTCACCTTTAAATCTCTAAAATTTAAAAGATTTTTTCATATTAATTTTATAAATTCTTCAACTGAAATACCCATAACCTAATTCTCAGTTATAAAAATTTAAAAAATATATCGTTAAAATAGATAAGATAATTAAATTGATTTGAACTCAAAAAATTTGCTGATTTAAGTCTTTATTTCCTGAGTATTTTGAAAAATGATTAAAAAACAAATTAAGAATAAGGACTTTTAAACTAAATCCGCTCCCGCTCCGGATGGGCAACAGCCAGTAAAGCAGGGCTATTTGCCAGATACTGCTTATGCTGAAGAGCCGGAGAAGGCTAAATTACTGGTTTTTTATTATTTGAAGATTTCTGCTGGAATATGGTTCTGATTTGATTAATACAGTAGTTGGAATGATTAAGAATGATTAATTTTATCAGCTACTACTTTGACTAGAAAATTGGAACCTTTGTTACAGAGCAGTAGAACCGTAAAATTTATTAATAAGAATAATATTAAATATACCAAGTATAGACTGAATGTTGTATAAATAATTTCTTAATAATTAAAATTTAAAATTATATAAATAATTTGGTTGAAAATTTGATTTTTATAATAAACATATGTTAAAAATTATTTATATTTTAATTATGTAAATTGCGGAGAAATTATGCTAAAAATCAGTAGCAGATTTGCCATGCTTTTCTTATGCTTTTTTTCTCACAATCAGGATTTGCAAGAATCACAACTAATGCAAATGATCCGGAAGTGAAGTCAAAATGTGCAGATGGCACATATTCAACTTCAACCGGAAGGGGTACATGTTCTCATCATGGCGGGGTTGTTTATGATGATTTGCCAACAAGAAGAAAATCAAATAAAAAACCAAAAACTGAACAACCTAAAAATACTATTAAATGTAATGATGGAACTTCAACTAAAGCAGGAAAAGGGGCTTGTTCGCGACACGGTGGAATAGCACGATAGAAATTTAAGCAATAGTGTGAGAATAATATTTTTAAAGTAGTATTCTGCACTTAAAAATATTTAATTTTAAGAAAGGCTACTGCCGCTTTTATACAATTACTTAGGTTGCCTGTGCAACCTAAGTAATTAGTAAAAGTATAAAGAAATTTAAATCCTGATAAGTTTAATTAAAAGTACATCTAAAGCTGATTTAATGTGGATTCATTTTTACCATTGATTACCTGGTAAATAAATATCATTGTTAATTTTTAGCCTTCAATATCATAAACAATATTATTGTGTGATTGATGTTGAATTAAATCATTGCACAAATTTATCAAAAATTGCTTGCGCCTGTATAGTAAATTCAATATTAGAGATTTTAGATGTTAATTTACTGATAATTCTGGATCTGTTCTATATTAATTCTTATACAATTTTCTGGCTATTTGGGCAGATCGTTGCTGACGATTTAAGTTTGAATTGTAACAGCTTCCTTTAGAAAGTGTGAGCTGGTCTCCCATTGCGTTGTATCGCCTCAATAGGCTATTTTACTATTTATTTAGGAGCATTGCTTACGTATCCATATTTATGTATGGAATATGATATAGATTCTTTTCTTTAATGATTACTTCTCTATGCTGGCAGTGCGTAGTCGCACAGGGTATAACTTATTCACGCATTTTTCTGCAAAGTGAAAATGCTATACATATAAATCATTTTTATGTAGATTAAACCTATAAATAAAATTCATATACCATAAAATTACAATGATGTATATGTGAAATGGCAGTTCATCTGTTTGATATTCCTATATATGTAAGGCAAATAAATACTGATGATCTTTAACTGTAAAATTATTTTAATGCCATTCTTGATGGTATTTGGCAGTGCTCTGGCGGATATAGAGAGTACAATATTAAGTACTTCACGCTTTTTGCTGAGCTCGGTCTTTTAGGTTGCTTCCTATAATAAATTATCTATCTGGTGACGTATTTCTTTTATCTTGAATTTTCTCTTCATTCTGATTTTCCACGTCTGCTTCATCGTTCCGGCTGGATCAATTGAGTTGATCATGTATACCTTTTAATTCGTTGGTCGAGCGTTCGAATTGCTTATCACCCATCAATTATCTATTATATTAAAGATTTAACTAAATATTTTATAATATAAATTCATTATTATAATTTTCTTAATTTATCAATGACTATTTATTTTTGAATTGTCAGTTTGATGATTAGTCCTTTTTTGTCAAAATTTATATACTTAATTATAGTATTTGTAATCATTATTAAGTTGATTCTATATATTATAGAATATTTAGATTTATTAAAATCGTTTCTAACTATTTCAACACAATATTTTATTTTTCTGCTCATTAAATCTCAAAATTTTTTTATTAAAGAATAAAGAGTATTTATAAAGTTATACACTACTAAGCAATAAAATAATTTCATTTATCAAAATTTATAATTAAATTTATTGAATTCAATAAATTAATGATGTAAATTACATTTTACTCTCTATTTTTCCACTATTTTATTCTTTATTCGGTGAAATTATTTTTAATGAGATAAATATAATGTCATTTGTCATAAAAATACAACTTAATAAATATAAATATTTTAAAACAATATAATTTTACCTATGACCAAAAAAATACCTAATTTTGTCTATATAGGACAATTAATTACTAAAGTAATAAAGTGTTAAATTTAAAATGCATTATATTTGAGTTTCGTTAACTTAACTTAATTTATTAAAGATTGATTGCCAAATGAATAAAATATACAAACTGATTTGGAATGCCAGAGAACAGGCTTATGTTGTGACTTCTGAGTTGGCTCGCAAAAGCGGGAAAGTAGTGGGAGCCAAGGTTGTCACAACAGTGATTGGTGCACTGGCTTTAACTGCAAATGTAGCTCAGGCTCAGTGTGTTTCTACTTCGGAGTAAAATCAAATATGTACTAATGCAGCAGAGAAAGTTGTCATTTCAGATCGGGACAGACCTGATGGCAAGGATATTGCATTCATTGGTATTCCTTCCGATGATCCAATTACTTCACAGGAAGGGGTTTTTGACGTTCTTGGTTTGGCAGATGGTCAAAATATAAGAGTTGAAAGCGAGCGTACCGGCCAGAAAGGTAGTCTTTGGGGAATAAACTCCGGAACAGGCGAAACAACAGTTGATATTTCCGGAGATGTCATTTCATCAGGTAATGAAATGATACCAGGTGATACAGATACGCCAAAATTTGACGATGCTGTTTCAATAACCAATTCTGAAGATGCTACCAATTTGACTGTAAACCAGACTGCAAGCAGCAGTACTATTAAGGGTGAAAATATTGGTATTACAACTTCTAATAGCGGTAAAGGATCTACCAATATAAATGTTGCTGGTACGGTACAAGCTAAGGCGGGTATTTATGCAGATAATGGGCAAAACTCAAAAGCAATTAATATTACTCAGGCTGAAACAGGCAATATTGAAGGTTCAGTTAATGGAATCGTGGTGAATAATCAGGGTATTGATGCTATCAATATCAATATTAGCGGAAATGTTACAGGTAAAGGAACGGGAACCGGATCAGTACCTGTGGATACTGATGATACCATAGATCCGATGAATCCGAATGGTGACATATTTAATACTGGTAGTGGAATTATTGCTGAAAATCAAGAAAATGCGACTGATATCAATATTTATCAATTAAAAGAAAGCAGTAAAATTCAGGGTACAGCAACAGGCATCAGTGCGGTAAATTCTAGTACCGGATCTACAACTATTAGCACAGTGGGTACGGTGATTGCAGATGGACCGGAGAAGAATGGTACAGGCATTTCTGTTTTCAATGGTGAAACAGCGAATGCAATCAATATTACTCAGACAAAAGGTAGTATTGAAGGTAAAGAAACCGGAATTGCTGCGACAAATTTAGGTAAAGGTGATACCGAAATCACAACCGGAGGTGATGTAACAGGTACTAGTGGTGCTGGTATACAGGCAACTAATATTGACTGGGCGGATTCTGGTGAGAAAAGAGGTATAGCAGTAAATCAGACCAGAGGAAGCATTACTGGCGGTACTGATGGTATCAGTGCAATAAATACGACCGGCGGAGCAGTATCAGTGGAAACATCCGGTCAGGTAACAGGTAATGCCGGTGCAGGTATTCTGGCGGTTTCAGGTATAGCTCCTGTTTCAGAGGTTGATGAAAACGCAGATAATGTAAGCATAGATGATTGGTACAATAGTCAGAAATTAGCTGGCAAAAACATTGCAGATAGTAGTCTGGCTTCATCTGAGGGGATTAATGTTATCCAGAAAGATAAAGATGGAGATATAACTGGTTTTAATAGTGGTATTGAAGTTAATAATTATGGATCAGGTGCTACTAATATTGAAATTA
Source organism: Snodgrassella sp. W8124 (assembly GCF_016100875.1). NCBI lineage: Bacteria > Pseudomonadati > Pseudomonadota > Betaproteobacteria > Neisseriales > Neisseriaceae > Snodgrassella > Snodgrassella sp. W8124. The sequence goes on along the minus strand of NZ_JACFRP010000001.1, from coordinate 1,728,678 downwards.
ACGGAAAGGTAAAGGCAACCAGTACTGAAACAGTATTAGAAGATTCTAACGATTTAAATAGTAGCAAATACAATACTAGTAACGGAATTATTGTTTCAAATGGTGCTAATACAACTGATATCAATATTAATCAAAAAGACAGCAGTGAAATTCGGGGAGGCGCAGCAGGCATCAGTACTGTAAATTCCGGTACCGGATCTACAACTATTAACACAGCAGGTACAGTGATTGCAGACGGACCGGGAATAAATGGTACCGGCATTTCTGCTTACAATGGTGAAACAGCGAATGCAATCAATATTACTCAGACAACAGGTAGTATTGAAGGTAAAGAAACCGGAATTGTTGCGACAAATTTAGGTAAAGGTGATACCAAAATCACAACCGGAGGTAATGTAACGGGTACTAGTGGTGCTGGTATACAGGCAACTAATATTGACTGGGCGGATTCTGGTGAGAAAAACAGCATAGCAGTAAATCAGACCGGAGGAAGCATTACTGGCGGTACTGATGGTATCAGTGCAATAAATATGACCGGCGGTGCTGTGTCAATAGAAACGTCAGGTAAGGTGGCGGGTGGTACCGGTGCAGGCATCTCTACCAATGGTTTACCAGCTTCAAACAGTAGTATTATCCTTAATAAGGGAGCAGATGTTTCTGCTGCATCAGGTATTGCAATTGAAGATGGCGATAGCAACTCCTTAGTTACTATTAATAGCGGAGCAAAAGTAACCGGTAATATTAATCTGGGTCATGGTAGTGATATTCTCACTATCAATAATGGTGCTGATATTACTGGTCTTACTATGCTGGACGGCGGCAATGATATAGATAATGGTAAAGACAGCAGTAATGACCAACTCTACCTTAATACTAATCTTCGCGGTTCTTCTACCAGTAATAGTGCAGGTGATGCTGGTATTGTTAACTGGGAAAATATCCATCTTGGACAATCAGCCAGACTAACTCTAACCGGTGACCTTAATACACAAAACCTGAATATCGGATCTGGGGCGGAAGTACAACTTGATAAGATTGACAATTCTTCCGGTAAGAACGAAGTTGCTATTTCAGGTAATGTAAACAATGCCGGTAATATTAATCTGGTTAACGATAATGTTGGTGACCGTCTGACCATTCAGGGTGACTATCATGGTGAAAAGGGTAGTAAACTGCTTCTGGAAGTAACACCTGAGCAAAATAATGCTGATAAATTACATATCGGTGGAAATGCGAGTGGTGAGACAGCCATTGATCTAACTGAAGTTAGTGGTTTGGGTGCAAGTACAGCCGGTACAAATGGCATTGAAATTGTCTCCGTTGATGGTACTGCTGATGGCGATATTTTCACATTACTGCGCGATCATGTTGACGCCGGTGCATATGAGTACAGGCTGCAAAAAAGTGAAGATAATAAATGGAATCTTTACTCTGAAAAAATGCAGGAAACCGGTACAAAAACAACTTATCGTAGAGAAGTACCTTTATATAGTGCAGTTAGTGCCCAGTTACATCAGGCAGACAGTCTGATGCTCGGTGATATGCATAAGCGTATTGGTGCTACTCCTACTCCTGATGAACGGATGAGCTGGGGCAGAGTAATTGCTAATCGTAGCGATATTCGTCAGAATGGAACAGCTAATACCCGTAGTAAAGGTAACTATTCCGGTTTGCAGGTTGGTAGCGATATCTGGAGCAATAATGGTCTGCGTATTGGTGGCTACTTAGGTTATTTACATGGAAATCTTGATGTAAATGGTTTTGCCAGCGGCATTAATGGTAAGGTTGGTAAAAATAGTACTAAATCTTATTTCCTGGGTGCTTATGGTAATTACACCCGAGATAATGGTGCCTATATGGATGTTGTATTACAGGGTGCACGCCATAATGTAGATATCAAACCTGATGGCACCTCAAATAGTAAGCAAAAAGGTCATGGTGTTACTGCTTCTATTGAGGTCGGTCAGCCATTTGCTATTGGTAGCAGCAGCTGGAAATTTGAACCTCAGGCACAGATTATTCATCAATGGCTGGATTTAAATGATACTGATATCAGTGGTAATACCACGGTTAAACAGGATCATGATAATGCGTGGTTATTCCGTCTGGGCGGTCGTCTGGAAGGTAATTATCAGGTAAATAAAGGTGTGCTCCATCCTTATGCCCGGGTTAATTTCTTCTACTCACCAAATGGTGCAAATCACACTACCTTTAAAACAAAGGCAGCATCAACTACATTGAATGCCGGTGCTTCGCATGCTAATACTGAAATGGCTATTGGTGGTAGCTATGATATTACCGACAAGGTGAAAGCTTATGGTGAAATTGGCCATACATGGTCTAATGGCGGAGATTCACATGTGAAATCACCTGTAAATGGTTCTGTAGGATTAAAGGTTAACTGGTAATAAAGTTGTGATAATTTAATCAAAACAGGGTTGATCGTTTATGATTCAATCCTGTTTTTTTATTAATACTTTAAATTAAAGACTTTTTTTTATAAAAATTATTACTTCTATACTCTCTGAATAATTATGATGAACAGGCTTTACCTGAATAAGCTGATTACTAAGGATTCTGTACTACCGCCAAACGATGCAAAATATTATTAGATCAAATGTTATTAAGGTATGATTTAATAGATTATTTACCCACAACATGAGGGGTATATTGCTATCAACAATAAAGTAAAAGATAAACAGGATTTATTTGAATAAAATTATAAGATAATGTAATTAATTTAAATGAATAAATTAATACAATGGAATTTTAAGGCAAGAGTGTAATTAAATTTATTATATGATAAAAAATAATTTAATTGTAATAAACAAATATTAACTTAATTTATAAATATTGTGATATTATTTTTTATTTGTGTTAAAAGATTAATTTATATGATGAAATCAATACACCCGCCATTAAAGTTAAAAACTATTCTGCTAGTTGTTCTGGGATCATTGTCAGCTTATAGTGTAGCTGCTAATACTTGTCATGCTATAGACGGATGTAAGGTGCCAGATCCGGAAAATAATAAAATTATTATTACAGCTGATCAATATTATAATGGCATTCCTACTGAGAGTGAATTTAAAGAGTTGTTTACCGGAGCTCCCGGAGAAGATGGTCATAACTTGTCGATGTTCCGGATTCATGAATCAAATAATACTGCACATTCATTAACGGCAGAATTTTCTCCAAATACTGAAATTACAATAGATACCTCGTATTTAAATAATAAAAAGTACGGAGATCATCGGGAGGATATAGACCATACAGGTGTCAGTTTTGAATCAGAAACGGGCAATGCACGGTTTGTGATGCCTAAGGGTGTTCATTTTAGCTTGCAGGGGCAGCCAAAAGAATTTGACGAAGGTATTAAAGGAATTGAACTTAGCGGAGGAAATTTGGATTCACAGGCTGATTTTACAATCACTGCTCCTCATTCTGATGCATATTATATAGCGGCTACTGGGGCTGGTACAGCTGCCAGCACAGCGAATATTCATGATTCAGAAATAAAGTTAGGTAAAGATAGTGATTATTCAGCTGCAATTTCTATAGAAGTTTCGGATAATAATAATGCACTCGTCAATGTCAATAATATGAAAATACAAGGTGATGGATATATTAATTTTGGCATAGATATAGTGAATCAGAGTTCAGAGAATCATGCTGTTGCCAATGTTAGCAACACAGAAATAAATCTTACTAATCCGCTCAGTTTAGGTTTTTATCTGAATAACGGAAGTGAAGTAAATGTTAAAAATAGTACTATAAAGTCAGGTATTGGCATTATGCTGGCAACTACTCAGACGGAAGCGGATAAACATAAATTTACAATTAAAGACAGCAAGTTAATCGGGCAGAATGCTTTACTGGGTGTCAATGATCATCGTTATTATGTTGAAGATGCTGAGGATGATGATGCTATAGGAGATGAGCAGGTTGCTGCATTACAGCCATTTACTTTAACTGCGGATCATTCTCAATTGGCAGGACGTATTTATATTGATCAGGATCCGAAGCGGGCGCCTAAAATAACTTTTAATCTGAATAATGGTTCTTCATGGACAATCAATGGTGATAGTGTACTGGATGAGCTGAATATTCATGATTCAGTTGTTTCTTTCAGTCAGGGTGGTAAATTTAAAACTCTGACAATAAATGGCGATTTAAATGGTAGCAATAGTCTGTTTAATATGAATACCAGTCTGGCCGATGGACAATCTGATAAGATTAAAATTCATGGTCAGGTTCATGGTGAACATAAAATCAGTGTGGCAGATAGTCGTAAACAGCCCAAAAAACCGAATATTCAGATAACTTTGGTTGAGTCTGAAGGTGGTGACGGATCATTCTCTATGGTTCAGAATTATGTTGATGTTGGCAGATATCGCTATTTCTTCCATCAGAACGGAAATGACTGGATTCTAAGTAATGATAATGGTGCCGCATCAGCAGGAGGCGGTCATTATGGCCCTCGGCATGAAATCAGTGATTTTTCCAATTCACTTATCAGTATGCGTCAGGCGGCCAGCCAGTTTGTATATCAGATGCAAAAACCTTTAAATGCACGCTTCAACAGTCTGAAAAATGAGTCACATGTTAATAATATGTGGTTGGACAGTAATTATACCAATAATCATTTTGACAGTACTGGCTCAAGCTATGGGTTGACTACCTCTGGTTTTAAGCAAAAATCATATAGTTTGCAATTAGGTTATGATCATTTGTTACCGCTGGGTAATGACAGTAATCAGACTTATTTGGGTGCTTTTGTGGGACAGGGGCATTCTAGTGTAGATTTTAATGGTAATTATAAGGACGGTAATCTGAAAGCACTTACTACTGGTGTTTATGTCGGCTGGTATAATACAGCAGGCTGGTTTGCCGATGCGGCTTATCGTTACAGCCATCTGAAAGCTAATGCCAACAAAATGGATAAGGCTACATGGCATAGTAATAGTCTGAGTGTTGATGCGGGTAAAGATTTCAGCCTTTCTGATAAATGGGTAATCACACCTAAAGCTGGTATAACTGCCGGTCGTTTATCCGGTGATGATTATACGAAGAGTACGACTTTTTATCGTAGTCAGTTAGGTGCGGCAGTTAAAACTACTCTGGCACTGAATAAGGTGAATCTGCATCCGTATGCAGGTGCTTACTGGTTACATGATAAAAACAGTCTGGGACATGCTATTGTTGATGATAGCAATATGCGTATTACCGGAGCTGGTAACAGTGGTCTGTATGAAGCAGGGCTGGGTGTGGATTTTAATTCAAATAATCACGCTGATTTCAAGCTTGATTATGCGAGCGGGCAGCATACAGAGCAGAAATTTGGCATTAATTTTAATTATCGCTATTCCTGGTAATTATGCTGAATTTTGTCAATGCGCCGGTTTTACCCGGCGCATTTTTTATTGAGCCAGATAAATCTGTAATGGCAGTTTCTGTTGATGCAGAACAGCTCTGATTGGCATATCGTTACTATTGATTCCGGCCAGTGCCTGTTGTAGTACCTGTTGTTGTTTTTTGCCGGAAAGTTGCAGATATAAATGTTTACTGTTTAATATTACCGGTAAAGTCAGGGAAATACGATCATGCGGTGCAGTCAGGGGTTTCATGTCTATTACCATTCTCTCGGAGTGCATATCCAGGCCTTTGGATAAATTTTCAGCATGAGGAAAAAGCGATGCAGTATGCCCGTCGTCTCCCATACCTAATACCAGTACATCTATGGGTAAGGGTAATAGTTGCTCCAGACGTGCCTGAATTTCATCCACACCATCATATGGATTTTCAGCTACGGTTTTTAGGCTGATAAAGTGTGCTGCTTTAGCTTTATTTTGTAGTAAATGGGTATGAATCAGCCGTTCGTTGCTGTCTTCGTGGTGTTTATCAACCCAGCGCTCGTCCACGAGAGTAATATAAACTTTCTCCCATGCCAGTTGCGCTTTGCTTAGTATCTGAAACAGCTCTACCGGATTCGGACCGCCTGAAACGGCAAGAGAAGCGCAATCGCGCAGATTAATTGCATTTTGCAGGTTGGCAATAATAGCTGTAGCCAGAGCTGTATTCATCGCAATAGGTGTGTCATAAAGATGTAACTGATACATGTTCATCTCCTGAAAGATATATCTGGGTTTTATTGGTGATACAGCGATAAGGTTGTTAAATTTAATATTAAAATTATTATTCGCTGGTAATGGGTTAATGAGTTGTATTTCAATGTAATTGTTGTTAAAACAAATAATAGACTGTTGGTATTTTCGTATGCGCTAACGGATATGGCACAGGTTGACGGTTAATATTTTATTGTTATTTTTATGCTATTTTAATAAATAATCAAGAAATATATATTCAATATTGGCTGTTTATAGATTGCTACGGATAAATTTATGCTCAAGTCTGCTCTTCTGTTTAGCTGATATCAGAGATGTTGCTATCATTAATTTACCCGGGCAGGTTTATGTGCTTTGGTTACAGTTTGGTAATAATTTATTTCTTTGGGATGATGTTTAAAGTTTTTGCTGCCGGATGGTGTTAAGTTATTGCTGCTGGTTGAAGAAATTTGTTATGGCAATATGGGATTGCTGTAACTGAATCAGGTGTTTTAGATGTCAAACTGGCTGTTTTGACTTAAAATAGGCGGTTATTTTTAATTTTTTATTGCCTGAATTTAATACTATGCTCAATGGTGTCAGGCGGGCAGTTGTTAGTTGATAACAATTGCATATAGTATGAGGATGCATATGAGTGAACAGCAGAATGCGCCGGTAGCTGCCGCGCAAGAAGAACAACTGGATGAAAACCAGATTATGGCACACCGCCGTGAGAAGCTGACGGCGATTCGTGCTGAGGGAATTGCTTTTCCAAATGATTTTAAGCGGGATGCTTTTGCCGGAGATTTGCATCAGCTTTATGATGAGTTTGATAAGGATGCGCTGGCAGAAAAGGCAATTCCAGTAAAGGTAGCCGGACGTATTATGCTGAAACGTCATATGGGTAAAGCCAGCTTCGCGACCATTCAGGATATGACCGGCCGTATTCAGCTGTATATCAACAATCAGGGTGTTGGTGAGCAAGTTCATGATACATTCAAGCACTGGGATCTGGGTGATATTGTGGGTGCTGAAGGTGAACTGATGAAAACCAATCACGGTGAGCTTACGGTACGGGTGTCTGGTCTGCGGTTGCTGACTAAGTCTTTGCGACCATTACCTGATAAGTTTCACGGTTTAGCTGATCAGGAGCAGAAATATCGCCAGCGCTATGTAGATTTAATTACCAATGAGCAAACGCGTGACACTTTTGTGAAACGGAGTCGGATTATTCAGGCGATACGGAATGTGATGGTAGGTGAGCGCTATCTGGAGGTGGAAACACCGATGATGCATCCGATTCCGGGCGGAGCTACAGCAAAGCCGTTTGTTACGCATCATAATGCTCTGGATATGGATTTATTTTTACGTGTGGCACCTGAGCTTTATCTGAAACGGCTGGTTGTGGGTGGTCTGGAGCGTGTGTTTGAAATTAACCGTAATTTCCGCAATGAGGGCATGAGTACACGCCATAATCCGGAATTCACGATGATGGAATTCTATGAGGCTTATGGTGATTACCAGCGCATGATGGACATGACAGAAAAGGTAATCCGTGCTGCTGCTATTGAGGCAACAGGCAGTGCTGTGGTGAGTTATAACGGTAAGGAGGTAGATTTAAGCCAGCCGTTTGCTCGTATGACTATTGTAGAAGCAATTAAACATTTTAATCCGCAGTATACGGATGAACAGCTGACGGATGAGGCCTGGCTGAAGGCTGAAATTAAAAAACTGGGCGGAGCTTTACCTATGGCTCAGGGTCTGGGCAGTTTGCAGCTGGCTTTATTTGAGGAGTGCGCGGAAGCGCAATTATGGCAGCCTACATTTATTGTGGATTATCCGGTAGAAGTATCACCACTGGCACGTGCATCGGATACTAAACCGGGTTTAACTGAGCGTTTCGAGTTGTTTGTGGTCGGACGCGAACTGGCTAACGGCTATTCGGAATTAAATGATCCTGAAGATCAGGCTGCGCGTTTCAAAGCTCAGGTAGCACAGCTGGATGCTGGTGATGATGAAGCAATGCATTACGATGCAGATTATATTCGTGCTATGGAATATGGTTTACCGCCAACCGGCGGCTGCGGTATTGGCATGGATCGTCTGATTATGCTGCTGACAGATGCTCAAACAATACGTGATGTTATTCTGTTTCCGCAAATGCGTTTAGAGTAGTGAGAATCGTCTTTCTGTAATTTAAAAGCCGCCAGATTAATTCTGTGCGGCTTTTGGTTTTGTTATTCGGTTATTTATGCGGAAGATTTGATTGTGTGCCGGAGTGAGCTGTTTGTTCGTTATCGGTTTCTACAGTGTACTCACCCTCGATAATGTCCCCCTGTTCCGGTTGTGTTGAACGGGAGAAGGATTGGGTTGTGCCGGTCAGAGGCTTGCCGCTAATAGGTAGTAATAACAAGGCAGCAAATATATCTGAGACAAATCCGGGGCTAATAAGCATGATGGAGGCGAATATGTAGCGCACTGGCCATAATAGCTGGTAAAGCGATACATTGTTGCCAGTACGAATGGTAGCCATTGCAAGAAATAAGCCAGACACGCCAATATTACGCAGCATGAAAATACCGCAGACAATTGACAGTAAGATGATAAGCAGTGTCCAGCCGCCACCAATCAGATTGCTAACCAGAATAATGGAAAGGACTTCCAGTACTGCCAGTATCGGTAATGCCCAACCTATGTAACGCATGTAAGTTACCCTTTTAAGCTATAACATTTTTAACAGATGGTTGCAGGATCGAAGAATTCAATATAGCAGTTGTGAAATGGATTTCTCTGCCTGTCTGAAAAGAGGGGCTTACTAGTCAATGAGGCGGGAAAAGCTATGTTAATATCAAGCTAAGATTAGCTAAACAAGTTATGCTATACAGATTCTTGTTAAGATTTTGGTAAATCAATGATACAGATATGGAAATTGAGCGGAATATTATGGCGTTCCGGTTTAAGTGTGTTGCTGGGCGGCTGTTTGTTGCTGGGCGGCTGTGCCAATAATAATCCGGCTAAAGCGCCGGTAATGAATGGTAGAGCGCAAAATGGTTATTACCGAGTACAGCGCGGAGATACGTTATATCGCATTGGTTTGCGATTTAATCAGGATGTGAATACTTTAGTTCGCTGGAATCATCTGGCTAATCCTCATGCTATTGAAGTGGGGCAGTTGATTCGGGTACGTAAACCAAATTCTGTATCAGGCGGTTCTGCGGGAGTAAAACGACAGCCTGGTCGTGTTACACCTAAACCGGATACCGGAACGACTACAACAGCTGCTCCTGATATTCGTTTGCGATGGCCGGTGAAGGGCAAAGTAATCAGTACATTTAATGGTCAGACGCAAAAGGGTATTGATATTGCCGGTAGCCGTGGTACGCCGGTTAAAGCAGCTGCAGCGGGTATCGTAGAGTATGCCGGAGAGGAACTGCGTGGATATGGCAAACTGGTACTGATTAAGCATAGTAACAGTACGATAACGGCCTATGCGTACAATGATTCCCTGAAAGTTGTTAATGGGCAGAAAGTTCAGGCCGGACAGACAATCGCAACAATGGGAGATAGCGGAACCACTGGTGTAAAACTGCATTTTGAGGTTCGGGTGAATAGTAAGGCGGTTAATCCTTTACGTTATCTGTCAAATTAGCGTCAGACTACTGAAAGCAGATGTTAACAGGTACGTTGTACTGATTGGTCTGGTAAGTTGAGAATGGTGGTTTTATTTTATAATTGGGCAAAATTGAAGGAAGTATTATGAAAGAACATCGTGCCCGCAAACGTTTTGGTCAGAATTTCCTGCAGGATAAAAGTATTATTCAGGATATTGTGCGTGCGGTTCGCCCTCAGCCTGAGGATACGGTAATTGAAATTGGTCCGGGTCTGGCCGCAATTACGGAACCTCTTGCTATGGCTGTCAATAAATTGCATGTGATTGAGATTGATCGTGATATTGTAGCCCGATTACGTACGCTGCCATTTGCATCAAAGCTATTAATTCATGAGGGCGATGTCCTGCAATTTGATTTTAATACTGTACCCGGCAAAAAAAAGATTGTTGGTAACTTGCCGTATAATATTTCCACGCCGTTGTTATTTCGTTTTGGTCAGTATGCTGATGATATTATAGATATGCACTTTATGCTGCAAAAAGAAGTGGTTGAACGTATGGTGGCAGTAGCAGGCAGTAATGATTACGGGCGTTTAAGTGTCATGTTGCAGTATTTTTTTGAGATGGAAAATTTACTTGATGTGCCGCCTCAGGCCTTTATACCTGCACCAAAGGTAGATTCAGCTGTGGTACGAATGATTCCGCAGTGTGGTCGCATTGGTATTGCTGAGGATTTTAATCATTTTGCTGCATTGGTCAAACAGGCTTTTAAACAGAGACGTAAAACTATTCATAATAATCTGAAAGAATCAGTAGATGATGCAGCATTGATGGCTGTAGGTATTGATCCCGGCAGCCGGCCAGAACGGGTTACGCCAGAGCTTTATGTGGCATTAAGTAATCATTTGTTGCACAATGGCGCTTCTGTCTGAATGATTAATGCAGACAGTTACAGGATGTGGGGAATACATGATTGAATTTAAGAATGTCCATAAATGGTTTAAAGATTTGCATGTTATTAATGGTGTGAATCTGACTGTTAGTCAGGGGGAGGTGGTAGTGGTATGCGGTCCTTCTGGCAGCGGTAAATCTACGCTGATTCGTACTGTAAATCAGCTGGAAAAAATCCAGCAGGGTGAAATCTGGGTTGACGGAATTAATGTTGCTGATCCGAAAGCTGATTTAAATCGAGTACGAACTGAGGTTGGTTTTGTATTTCAGCATTTTAATTTATATCCGCATCTTACAGTTCTGGAAAATATTATTTTGTCACCGATGAAGGTGAAAAAAGAAAGTCGCGCGCAGGCTGAAGCCAAAGCTAAGGAACTGCTGGCTAAAGTAGGGCTGGCGCATAAGTGCGATGCTTTTCCGCAGCAGTTGTCGGGCGGTCAGCAACAGCGGGTTGCGATTGCCCGCGGTCTGGCTATGGAACCAAGAGTAATGCTGTTTGATGAGCCGACTTCTGCCCTGGATCCGGAAATGATAGGTGAAGTGCTGAAAGTTATGAAAGATCTGGCGCTTAGTGGTATGACAATGATGGTGGTCACGCATGAGATGGGTTTTGCCCGTGAAGTAGCTGATCGGGTAGTATTTATTGATCATGGTGAAATTGTTGAAGAGGCTACTCCGGAAGAATTTTTCCAGCGTCCGCAACATGAAAGAGCTCAGCAGTTTCTTAATCAGTTGTTAACTCATTAGCTATTAATTATTTTGCTGTGATTAATTTAAATTAGACAGTCATATAATTTCGCTGATAAAAAAGTAATCAGATTTTACAGCCCTTATCATTAAGACGATAAGGGCTTATTTCATTTTTACTGTATTAAAAAATTTATATTTTAATTTTATTTATTATTCAGTTTTAGTAACCTAATCGCTGACAGATAGTTGATACAAGTCCGGCCTGATTCAGGGTATAAAAATGCAGGCTGGGTGCTCCCTGCTGAAGCAAATGGTCGCACATTTCAGTTACTACATCCAGCCCAAGTGCTTTAATTGATGCTGTATCATCTGCATAAGACTGAAGTTTTAGGCGTAACCAGCGCGGAATCTCTGCGCCACAGGTTTCTGAAAAGCGTGCCAATTTGGAAAAGCTGGCAATAGGCATGATGCCGGGAATAATGGGAATATCTATTCCTCTGCCCTGTACTTCGTCCACAAACCAGAAATAACTGTCTGCATTGAAAAAATATTGGGTAATTGCTGAGTCGGCACCAGCCTGACATTTACGTACAAAATGATTGATATCATCTTCAGCGCTGCGTGATTGAGGGTGAAACTCCGGATAGGCAGCAATTTCAATATGAAACCAGTCACCAAACTCCTGGCGGATAAGAGCAACCAGCTCATTTGCATAGCGCAGTCCCTGATGTCCGAAGCCCACGCCTGACGGAACGTCACCACGTAAGGCTACAATATGACGGATGCCCATGTCTTTGTAGGTTTGGAGCAGGCTGATCATTTCTTCACGGCTGGCGCCAATACAGGCCAGATGAGGAGCGGCTGCTACTCCATCATTCATAATATCGGTAATTGTTTGCAATGTACCAGCTCGTGTAGTTCCGCCTGCACCATAAGTACATGAAAAATATTCAGGTTGATATTGGCTTAACTGTTTGCGGGTGATGGCCAGTTTGCGCCGTCCCTCTTCAGTACGCGGCGGAAAAAATTCAAAGCTCAACTGGGTAAAACTCATGATTAAACAGTTTCTCCGTAGGTTATGGTTAGATATCTAACCATAACGTTTCAGACATGCTCAATCAATGTTTTATTGCAGATTTTCTTTGAAAAATCCGCTAAATAATATGAATAAAATTCATAATAAAATTTGCAGAGAATTTATTATCCTGTTTATCTGATTTATTTTTCAGCTTGCCGGCGCGAAAACTGAATACCAAGCTGTTTAAGTTTGCGATAAAGATGAGTTCGTTCCAGCCCTACTTTCTGAGCCACTTTACTCATATTATGTCCTTCCTGAGCTATGTGGTATTCGAAATAGCGTCGTTCCAGATCCTCTCTCAGTTCACGCAGAGGCAGATCAAAATTAAAGCCGTTCATGGTTTCATGAGGCTGGTTATGTTTGAACTGATTCAGAATAGTACTGACAACATTAACGTCAATTTCGTTATTTTCTGCTGTGAGCATCAGGCTTTTAACAACACTGCGCAGCTGTTCCAGATTACCCGGCCAGTCGTACTGACGCAATTCATTCAAGGCAGCAGTAGTGAATTTTACTGGCGGAATTTTCTGGCTTTCTGCCAGTTCGGTCGTTATTTGTTCCACCAGAAATACCATATCATCCAGCTGCGAACGCAACGGAGGAATAGCAACAATTAGTGATGACAAGGTATTAAGCAGCTTGTTATCCTGTAACGGATCAGTAATCATTTCTTTAATTGACCTGCTGCAAACGCAGATAATGCGAGCGTTGTAGCGGTCTGCTTTAGTCAGAATGAAACCGATACTTTGCTGGGTACTTTTACCATACTGGGCTATATCGCCCAGATAAAGTATGCCACCGGTGGCTTTCTGTAATAATTCAATAGGAGCATCAACGATTTGTTCTACTTTGGACGGTTCTACCCAGGGTGTTGAGCTTTTATGAAATGAGCGTGCTACCAGTTCAAAAGGAGAGCCCAGTTCACCTGTTAGTAATACCGGAGTACTGAATTTAGCTATACGTTCCAGTTGCTGATTTAATTCTTTAATTGCAGGGCTGTGACCGAGCTTATCCAGTGTCAGATTGGAAGCAGCCTGCATTTGCCCGTATTTTAAAGCACGGTCTACGGTACTGAGTAATTTTTGCAGGGAAATAGGTTTTTCCAGAAAATCCAGTGCGCCAATTTTTGTGGCTTCTATGGCAGTGTCAATGCTGGCATGGCCGCTCATCATCACTACCGGCATAGTTAACTGTCCGGATTTTGCCCATTCTTTAAGTAAGGTAATCCCATCGCAGTCAGGCATCCAGATATCCAGTAATACCATCGCAGGGCGTGTTTGCTGGCGTAGTTGGCGGGCAGTATCGGCATTTTCGGCTGTGGTGACGGTATAACCTTCGTCCTGCAAGATTTCCGATAATAAATCGCGGATACCTATTTCATCATCAACAATTAAAATATCACTGCTTCGCATTTCTATTCACCTGTAATGGTAAGGTTATTTTGACACAAGCCAGTCCGTTTTTCTGATTACTGATTTGGATCCGCCCGCCGTGTTCTTCAATGATTTTTTTTACTACCGGCAATCCCAGTCCGGTACCACCGGGTTTGTCTGTTACATAAGGGTCAAATGCATGTAATAACATCTCCTGACTAAATGTTTTACCATTATTACTTACGTAGAAAAGAATATGTTCGCTATTTAATTCAGTTTGTATGCTTACTTCAGGAGAGTCAGATGCTGCAGCTGCCTCTACTGCATTTTTCAGCAGATTATGAATAACCTGACGTAAAGCTCCGCTGTCAGCGTTAACATTCATTACTATCTTACTCAAATTAACTGTAAATGTACAATTACTACCTTCATAAAGTACCAAAACCTCGCGTATTAGTTCATTTAAATCAAGGTTTGTGAATTTTAATGCCGGTGAACGGGCATAATTGCGGAATGCTTCAACCATATCTTTCATTGCTGCTACCTGACGGATAATGGTATTAGTAGCACGGCTTAAAATTTGTCTGTCCGCTTCGTTTAATTTATCACTGAGCTTCCACGCCAGCCGTTCGGCAGATAGTTGAATTGGTGTCAGCGGGTTACGGATTTCATGTGCCAGCCGCTGGGCAACCTCACCCCATGCTGCTTCTTTCTGAGCACTTACCAGAGCTGTAACATCATCAAACACCAGTACAGTACCGCCACCGCTGTCTTCGGGCAGAGGTGTGGCCTTCCCTAGTAATATCAGAGCCTCATCTTTGTGATTATAGGTAATTTGCGCCGGTTTGTTCTGATATTCTGTAGTCAGTATCTGTTGAAATACATCAGCCAGCATTGCTGTTTGCGGGCTTTGTTCTGTAAGTTGGCTGATATTTTGCCCGAGTATCGGATTCAGATTCTGGCCAAGGATGTTCTCCGCCATTTGATTAAAGGTAATCAGGCATCCTTCTGGATTGAGGGTAACTACACCAGTGGTCAGGCTATTAAGTATATATTCCAGATAATGTCTGGCCGCTTCCTGTTGTTCACGTGAATGCCGTAGCTGTATTGTCATGTGATTAAACAGACCGGTTAATTTTCCCAGCTCATCATTGCGATAAATGGTTTGTTGTACGTCCAGATCACCTTTGGCCACTGCACGGGCACCATCGGCAAGTGACAGAATAGGGGCAACAAATTGCCGGGCAAAATATAACGCCACCAGCAGAGCCAGAATAATGGACAGCAGGGTAGCCATTAGTAATGTAGCCAGAAAAAAGGTTTGCAGACTTTGTTTAGTAAAGCTCAGCTCCCCATATTTTGCCCGTGCCGCTTCAATCAGAGTTGCATCCCGTGCTACTTTGGCCGGAATTGGCTGGCGGAAAAACAGGGCTTTATCGCTGTTGTGTCCGGGTAAAAGCAGCCAGCCCTGTGCATAAAGAATATTATTGATACTTTCAATCTCACGGACAGAGCCTGAATTATGCAACTGCTGAATCAGATTCGGGTTAAGTTCAGGAGTGGACAGGTGCTGAGGATTATATTCGGCTTCAAGCCGTTTATTGTTTAAATTATAAATATCTAACTGACTGAACTGTCTGCTTTTGCCATTTTTCTCTAGAACGGGTACTAGTGGTTGTTCCAGACCATTGGCTGCAATCAGGGCGATCTGAATATTGGCCGCCCGGCGAACTGTGTTGTCCAGCTCATAATCCAGAGCCGATTTACTCAGGCTGATACTGCGGTTTAGTGCTTCTTCTGTATCGTTACCAAACCACGAATGAATACTGTGCGAGATAAACTGTGCAGATACTCCGAACAGAAATAAACCGGGTAATACAGCTACCAGGGTAAACATGGAAGCCAGACGCAATGCAATTTTGGAACCGAACTCCTGTCTGTGCCGGCTTTGCAGCAATTTCCACCAATAAGAACCGGCCATCAGCATCAGTGCCAGTACCAGTAGTGAGGCAAATCCAAAAGCAAACCAGAAATATTTTGAGAAAACATTAGTGTTGCCGGTAGCGACAGCCAGAACATACAGGGTCACTACACAGAGTACTGCCATGACCAGAATCAGCCGTCTCATTGTGGTCAGTCCGCGTTAATGACTAGACGATGCCAGCCGGAATCCAATTGCCAGCTATGGGAAGTGAGAGCATTAATCTGAAATGGCTTGGGTAACTGGCTGATACTCAGACTAAGGCGAACATCAGCACGCACTTCATTCGCAGAGACACCACTGAGTGTGCCATTGCTCAGGACGCGCCAGTTGGCTACAGCACCAACGGCTCTAAGTGCGGTATCAAGGCTGTTGTATTCGGTAGAGAACGTGGAACCCATGCTGACACGGTAGCGGTTAGTCAGCGGGTGATAAGCGAGTTTGTACTGTATAAGGTTATCACCGCCAATCAGGTTATTAATCCGATTACGGTAAGAAGCGAGCGTGGGGGCTGTTAACTGATAGTTCAGATCAAAATTTAATGGTACGCCTTGAGTCAGAGCCTGTTTCAGTTGGTCGGGCAGCTGGGTATTAAAACGTGTATTGATGGAAAGCTGACCATTACTGGTAATATTAGCCTGAGCACGGGTGGTGCTTATGCCTTCGGCCAGTGCTGCAGTAATGCTCAGGCAGAGGAGACAGGCAAAAAGTAGACTAGATTTTATCGATAAGCGCGTAAAAAAAGCCATCTTGTCTGCTGTTCGGTAATAAAATACGTGAGAGACGCTCGCGGGCATCCGCATGTCGGGTTAAAAAACGGGTTACTTGTTGCTGGTTTTCTTCTGTAAAAATCGAACAGGTGGCCAGAAGCAGGCGCCCACCTGATTTTAAAGTAAGCCACAGATTATCCAGTAAAGCTTCCTGCTGTAGTGCAGTTTTTTGTCCGTCCTGAGACTGACGTAACCATTTGATGTCAGGATGACGTTTTACTACACCTGAAGCTGTACAGGGTACATCAGCAAGAATGGCATCAAAAGTGTTGCCATCATACCATGAGTGCAGATCTTTTGCGTCGGCACAATGCAAATGAGCCTGCTGATGCAAGCGTTGCAGATTCTCCTGTACGCGCTCAAAACGCTGCGAATCTATATCCAGTGCGGTTACATCGCAGTCTGCCCATTCAAGCATATGTCCTGTTTTACCACCCGGTGCAGCACATGCATCCAGAATGCGCTCACCGGATTGCGGATTGAGCAAAGGAATGGCTTGCTGAGCCCCAAAATCCTGTACAGACACATGTCCTGAAGCGAAATCCGGTAGCTTTGATACGGCTACTGCCTGTTGCAGCATAATGCTGTGTGTATCGAGAATTCTGGCTGGTATACCGGCTGCGGCCAGTTTGGTTTGATATTGCTCAGCATCAGTATAGCGACGATTAACTCGCAATGTCATAGGCGGATGCTGAGCCATTGCTGTAACCATATTATGCCAATGCTGAGGATAATGCTTTTTAAGATAGTTTAACCACCATGCAGGCAGATTGAAACGGGCTGTATCCTGTTTAAGTGCATTGGCTAATAAGTCCTCATGCTCGCGTAGAAAGCGCCGTAACAGAGCATTAACCAGTTTCTGGTAACGACCACCGTGCAATCGGCGTGCATGATTCACAGCTTCATTCACAACGGCATGATGTGCATTGCGAGTAAAATGTAATTGGTATAAAGCAATGATAAGAAGATGGCGAATATCTGCCGGTGGTGAAGCTGTGGTCATTTGCTGTACAAGTTGTTGCAACAGACCTAAATAACGCAGGCTACCATGAGTAAGATCTTGCAAGGCAGCTCTGTCAGAGGCTGACAGTTCAGGATGTTGCTGTATTACTTGAATCAGAATTTCATTGAGATTACATCCGTTTAGGACTTCGCCGATGATATTTGCTGCTAATTGCTGGGCGCGAGCCATACTCATGCATCAGTCTCCGCTGAAGCGAGTAATGTACCCTGTTGCAAGATATTACCGGCTTGGAATGCGGTTACAGACATGGCTTTGCTACCCGCTTTCTGAATTTCTTCAATACTGATGGAGTCTTTGCCACAGGCTACAATCAGTTCATGTTCATTACTGTGTAAAACCATTCCCGGTATGCCTGTGTATGAAACTATTTTAGCGCGCCGGATTTTAAGCGGTTTATCCTGCCAGACAGTCCATGCTCCGGGTACCGGATTAAAAGCACGAATTTTTCGTACAATTTCTGCAGCAGGCCGGGTCCAGTCAATTTGCGCTTCAGCTTTGCTTAATTTATGAGCATAAGTAACGCCTGTTTCACTTTGTGGAATTGGCTGTAGCTGGTTAATTTGTTGTAAATCAGCAACAATTGCATCAGCACCCAGCTGCATTAATGCATCATGTACTTCACTCGCTGTATCGTCTGTTTTAATCGTATATTTATGACGACTGATTACTGAACCGGTATCCAGACCGGCATCCATTTGCATGATACATACCCCGGTTTCGTGATCGCCGGCTTCAATTGCACGCTGAATCGGCGCGGCACCACGCCAGCGCGGCAACAGAGACGCATGAATATTGAGACAGCCATATCTGGGAATGTTAAGCACTGCCTGTGGTAGTAATAGCCCGTAAGCAGCTACAACCATGACATCAGCCTGCTGATTTTCCAATATTGCCTGAATTTCGGCCGTTTTTAATGTAGTTGGCTGCATTACGGTAAGACCGTGTGTCAGTGCTGCTTTTTTGACTGCGCTGGGTTGTAACTTTAACCCGCGGCCGCTAGGGCGGTCTGGCTGGGTTAGTACCAGAGGTACGTTAAAACCGGCTGCAACAATAGCATTGAGTGCAGCCGCAGCAAAATCAGGGGTTCCGGCGAAAATAACAGAAGGCTTCATGCAATAAATCCACAACAGGCATAACAGCTATCGCTATGCCAATAAAAAATTCTGACAACAGGAGGTTTTGTTACATTCTTTCGCGTGCGCGTTTTTTAAGCTTAGTTTTGATACGGTTTTGTTTCAGTGGCGACAGATATTCGACAAATACCTTGCCGGCTAGGTGATCCAGTTCATGCTGAATACAGATGGCCAGTAATCCGTCTGCTTCCAGTGTAAATTTTTCACCATGTTCATCATAAGCTTCAACGGTAATGCGCTCAGAGCGGTGTACCATCTCGTAAATACCGGGAACAGATAAACAGCCTTCTTCGTACTCGGTATCACCTTCTCTGTAAGTAATAACCGGATTAATAAATACACGCAGCTGATTACGTTCTTCAGACAGATCCATTACTACTACACGTTCATGCACATCAACCTGAGTTGCCGCCAGTCCGATACCGCGTGCCTGATACATAGTTTCCGCCATATCCTGTACCAGAGTGCGAATTCTGTCATCAAATTTTGTAACAGGTTGCGCAACAGTATGTAAACGCTCATCAGGATATTGTAAAATGTTTAAGAGGGCCATTATGTGTTTAATTCCTTGTTCAATCAATCTGACCTGAGTACATGATGGCAATATGGATTTTTTAAAGATTGTTGATATGGATTCAGGTAAACTGATACTAATATCCATACTATGTCATATCACAATCATTTAAAATAGCAAACTCCCTAAGGATACCTTACATGCATAAACATATTATAACTCTGCTGTGTGCACTAAGTATGGCAATATCTGCACCGGTAATGGCCAAATTAAAATTACGTCCGGATGCACCGGCACAATATGTAGTGAAAAGTGGTGATACTTTGTGGAGCATATCCGGTAAGTATCTTTACAGCCCTTGGCAATGGCCGCAACTGTGGGGTTCTAACCGGGATCAGATTCGGAATCCGCAAAAAATTTATCCGGGACAGGTTTTAAGTCTGCGCTATGTTAACGGGCAGCCGCGTCTGGGTTTTGATAACAGCGGAGGTATTCCAACCATTAAACTGCAGCCACAAATACGTAATCTGTCTTCTGGTTATGGCATCAGTACCATAGATGTCGATTTTTTCCGTATGTTTATGCAGCATCCGCAAGTAATTAGTAAAGAACAAACCAGAGAGGCACCACGTCTGATTGCCGGACCGGATAACCGGGTTATTTATTCTACAGGTGACCGTATCTATGCGGATCGTCAGTTAGAGCCTGGTCGCTATCTGATTTACCGTATAGAACAGAATATTACTGATCCTGATACCCATAAATATCTGGGACAGCTGGTACGTTTTAGTGGTGAAGCAGCAACGCTGGCCGGACAGAACACTGCTCTGGCTGAACGCAGTCCAAAGGATGCAGCCAGCTTGCCCGAAGATGAGTATTATACCCGTAAGACATCACTGATTAAGGTTCCTACGCGTACAGCTCAGCCAATGGTTATTACCAATTCAGCGTCAGAAATTAATAAGGGTGATTATCTGTTAAAAATTACAGATGAGCATGATCCGTTCCAAATGATGCCTCATGCGCCCACTACTCAGATTAAAGGTAAAATTGTTTCTGTAATGGACGGTATTCAGGAAGCAGGTCCTTACCAGACAATTACTTTGAATTTAGGTACTAATGACGGAGTTGATAAAGGTACCGTAGTTAGCCTGTATAAAAAAAGTCGCCAGCTTAAGGCTGATTTATCTAATGAGCCTAAGAAATCACGCAGTGTGGTTAAATATCTGAGTATTCCGGCAGAGGAAGTTGGTCTGGCACTGATTTATCGGGTAAGTGATAATTTGTCTTCAGCTCTTATTATTAACGCATCTCAAGCTGTGCAGATAGGAGATTTAGTCATGAACCCGGGTCATGATCTGGATGATGTTACACAGGACTCAACTTACCTGATCAATTCATTCAAAGAAATTCACTAATTGAAACAGCGAATAATATATTGGTAAAAAATGTATTGCTGATGAAATGAATCGAATAAAAGTGCGGATATATCCGCACTTTTATTTTATATAGTTTTATCTATTGCTCTCTATAAGCATAGACATCAAAATTCTCTGCTGCTAAAAATAGCAGTTATGCTTATTATCCGATATTTATCAGAATAATAAATATCGGATAAACAATTATGTGTTTCTGAATCGTCTTTGCTGAGAATCCGATCTGATTCTTCTATGCCATTTGAATTAAATAAATTATCTGTATAATTTAAATTATTGTGAAAAAATAACAATTATTAGCTTACTTCTTTCCGATATTGATATTGCATTAAGGATACTTAAATCCAGTCAGTTTAATTTCTGGCAGAAATGTTTTAAAATAGACTAATTATTCGGTTAAAATATCTAGACATATCAGCTATCTGTATAGATTAGTTCTGTTGTGGACAGATTTGGCGGCTTGGTGTAGCAGACAGGTAATCTGAGTTTCAGCAAAGTATAAAATACATTTCTGACATGTATTTTCGTTTATTTTATATTAAACTGAAATTAGTGTTCAAAGTGAACGGGTATTATTCTATTGATAGAATATATATTTAGTCCCCTTAATCTCCGATCTATCAGCCATATTTAGCCAATTATCATGTTAGGGTAATTGGCTAAAATTTAGTGAAATTATTTACGTTTAGCCTTTACACACTAAGATATTCAAACATCTTGCGTTATCTTTCATTTTCCTTGTTACAATGCCAGCCTGTTTTCATTTGTAATTTTTTATATGGAACAATATGAGTTGTTTCTTCCCCGTTGCGGAAAGCCCGCAAAATCATCAGTCACTTTTTTATGCTAACGATTTGAGTCAGTATACAGTATTGTGTGACTTTGACGGAACCATCAGTGAAAAAGATGTTACTGATACCTTACTGAATCATTTTGGTAATGAGAAATGTGCCTTATTTGAGCAGCAGTGGCAGGAAGGTATTATTGGTTCGCGGGAATGCATGCATCAGCAGATTGCTAATATGCAGGCCAGTAAGGCTGAGTTGGACAGTGTGCTGGCACAAATTAAAATTGATCCTGCTTTTAGTGAGTTTATCAGCTTTGCACAAAGCAGAAATTTAAATGTACATATTGTCAGTGATGGACTGGACTATGCCATTCAGTCCATCCTTAAGCGGTATAATCTGAACTTTTTACCGGTTTTTGCCAATCGCTTATTGCATAATCAACAGCAAGACTGGGCACTGGATTTTCCTTATGCCAATGATCACTGCCTTAAAGCCAGTGGTAATTGTAAATGTCAGCACCGCCGGAAACTGACTGGTTTTCAAAAGATTTTTTATGTTGGTGATGGTACATCGGATTTTTGTGTGGCAGATAAAGTAGATATGGTATTTGCCAAAGATAAATTAATTGATTTTTGTCAGCAACAGCGGATTGCGTATTATCCAATCAAGAATTTTAGCGATGTTACTGCCATTTTGCCTGAGTTGCTGAAAGCTCCGACCGAGAATAGCTGCCTGATTCCAGCATAAGGCATTAATACCTGATTTATAATTATGATTCAAGACTCTTCCTATTTTTTACCCGGTAATCGCAACGGTGTTCTGCTGGTACATGGTCTTACCGGTACACCCAATGAAATGCGTATTCTGGCCAAAGGGCTGCATCAGGCAGGTTTTACTGTCTATGCCATGCAGTTGGCCGGCCATTGCGGTGATGAAGCTGATTTATGTCAGACTACTTGGCATGATTGGTATGCCAGTGTGCAGGAGGCTGCGCAATTTCTAAAGCAAAAAGTCGATTGTCTGTTTGTAGCAGGATTATCGATGGGTGCGCTGCTGGCATTGAAACTGGCGGCCGATCAGCCTGAGCTTGTAAAGGGTGTGGGTGTCTATGGTGTAACATTCAGCTATGATGGCTGGTCTATTCCATTCTGGGCAAAACAATCTTTTGTACTATTACCGTTTTTTAAAAAATTTCATTTATTTCAGAAAACCTCATTTATAGAGAAACCACCGTACGGGCTGAAAGATGAACGTATTCGTGCAACTGTTGCTGCCAGTATGTTCAGTGGCGATAGTGCCAGTGCCGGTCTGGCCGGTAATCCGTTTCCGGCACTGGCAGAAATGCAGGCACTGGCCAAAATAGTGCGGCGACAATTGCCGCAGATTACAGCTCCCTGTCTGATTATGCATTCCGGTCATGATGATATTGCCAATATCAAAACTAATGCACGTCTGGTAGAAAAATATGTCAGCGGAGTAACAAAATTTATCGTTCTGGATGACAGCTATCACCTGATTACCATTGATCGCCAGCGGCGCGAAGTAATCAATGAATCAGTTGCCTTTTTCGAGCATATAGCGCAAA
Organism: Snodgrassella sp. W8124; assembly: GCF_016100875.1. NCBI lineage: Bacteria > Pseudomonadati > Pseudomonadota > Betaproteobacteria > Neisseriales > Neisseriaceae > Snodgrassella > Snodgrassella sp. W8124. The sequence continues at coordinate 1,705,641 of NZ_JACFRP010000001.1, read as the reverse complement.
CAGCGTAAGTGAATATCTATCTCGCAGCAAAGGAAATATTATATGACGATGCTTGTATTCATTTTATGGTTTGCCAATATCTGTTTTGATACGCTCGGGCAAATAGCATTTAAATATGCAGCCATTGCGCCAGATAACCGCAATGGCTGGTATTACTGGATTGATCTGTTCAGTAATTACTGGTTGTGGATTGGGATTGGTTCCTATGTCGCTGAATTTTTGCTTTGGCTGGCATTTTTAAGTCAGGTACCATTGTCACAGGGTATTTTACTTGGCTCAATTAACATTATCGTGCTGATGCTGGTAGGACGGGTTTTGTTTCAGGAAAAGCTTACCCGTTTCCGGTTAGCCGGTATGTTTTGTATTACCATCGGAGTAGTACTGGTAGGAGCGTCCTAATGCGTAAATTTTATATAGTTGGTTTTGCGCTCTTATTATTATTTGATACATTGGGGCAGAGCAGTTTTAAATTAACTGCTATTCATGCGCAGCCACTTGCTGCGGATTGGGACTGGATTTCCCGCGTATTTACTCAGCCGTGGGTATATATTGCCATTGCCGGCTATATTGGTGCTTTTTTTACCTGGATGATGCTGTTGAAAAAAGCACCGGTTGGTCCGGCATTTGCTGCATCGCATCTGGAAGTAGTTACGGTAATGCTGGTTTCAGCTTTTCTGTTTCATGAGCACATTACAAATATTCGCATCCTCGGCGCGATATTTATTGTGGCTGGTATTATCTTTTTAGCACTGGCTGAAAAAGAGATCATTGAAACGGAAGAGCATAGTAAAGATGATGAGCCGTGTTAACTTTTCCGGTTCAGAAGATTAGTATTATATATGTCATACTACTATGAGAACCCGCCTACTGCCGGATTACCACTAAAGTGGTCTGACTGGTGGCCGGCTGGTCAGTCACTTACGAGCAGAGTCAGCGAACAATTGCATCTGCCGCCCTTACAGCTTACCTGTTCAGGTACAGCAGCACTGATTATTGCGTTAACAACACTGGCACAGCAACAGCCACAGCGTAAAATCGTAATTGTACCGGCATATACCTGTCCGCTAGTTGCGCTGGCCGTTCATCATTGTGGTTTACAGTTACAGTTATGTGATTTAAAACCCGGTAGTATCGATATGGATATCGCTCAGTTAAGTACTCTGTTAAATGAGCAGGTATTGGCAGTGATACCTACACACTTGGGCGGCCGGGTGACAGATGTCAGTACCGTTAAACAACTGGCTCAGTCCTATCAGATTAGTGTGATAGAGGATGCAGCGCAGGCATTGGGTGCAGAAGTAGGGCAGCATGGCGATATTGTGCTGTTCAGTCTGGCGGCCGGTAAAGGGCTAACTATGTATGAAGGCGGTTTGTTAACCGCCAGTGATATGCAATTACGCAGTAATTTACAAGCTATGTCCAAGAAATTATTGCCACGCCGGTGCAAATGGGAATTGCTGAGAACTCTCGAATTATTTGGATATACTGCTTTGTATAATCCTGCCGGTTTACATTTTGTTTATGGGCAAGGCAGGAGAAAGGCATTGCGCCGGCAGCAATGGATTGCAGCTGTTGGAGATGATTTTGATTTTGATATTCCAATGCATCGGGTTAGTCGCTGGCGTCAGCATGTAGCTGCTAATGCTTGCCTGCGTTTACCGGCATTTCTAGATATGTTGCAAAAGCAGGCCTTCCAGCGTATTGAACAATTGCAGAGTATTTCCGGAATAGAGGTAATCGTCGATCAGCATGGTCGGGGTGTATGGCCTTTTCTAATGGTGTTATTGCCTACAGTCCAACATCGCGATGCTGTATTAAAACAGCTATGGACTAGTCCGCTGGGGGTAACGCGGTTATTTATTCACCCACTGTCTCAATACGATTATTTGCAGCCGATTGTACCTGCTTCATCCATGCCGAATGCTGAAGATTTTGCTGCACGTATGTTAACTATTACCAACAGCCTGTGGCTTACTGATGCTCAATTTTCCCAGATATGTGAAGTTATTCAGGATGCTGTGCGCTGATTATGAGCCAGAGCAGCAAGCAATTGCTGATTAACAGCATGATGTTTTTCCTGCCATGCAGTCAGTGTAGTAGCCGGAATAGATTCCTGTTTGTCCATTGCACTCAGTAAGCGTTTTAGCAGGCTGGTATATTCCCACTGAGATACTTCACCAGTAATATCGCTGCCAATAATCCGCTGATTCATAGCGTTAATCACAGTTAATAAATGTTCCAGTTGCATGCGCCCCTGATCCCAGTTGGTTTGTACTACGTCTTTACCCAGAACATCTTTGTCTATCGAGATATATACAGGTTCATTAGTATGTTGCTGTGTCCGGATAAAAGTGCTTACCAGCTCTTCTGGTGAGGAGAATGCCCGAAAAGCCTGTTTCAGACCAATTGTTCTTGCCCAGCCAACCCGCACATCCATACACCAGTAGGTTAATTTACCCTGAAATAATGGCGCCAGCCGGTTTTCCCAGCTGTGTGCCACCCCTATATCATTTGAAGTAATACCTAATACATGTACATGGCTGACAAAAGGCAATTGCGCCACGTAACTGACCCACGAACCACAATGAATTCCGAACAGATAACGCATATTATCCGGATGATTGTCAAAAATAATGACTTGTATCGGATTGGAGGCGCTGAAAAATTGCTGTAAACGGTTAATCAACAATAGTGAAATATGATGATAGTCGCCACTGCCGGTTAATACCGTACCATAATGTTCGGGTAATTGCTGATTCAGTTCAGCCTGTAATTTCTTAAAACTGGTCTGAGAGCAACCAAAACGAATAACTTCCTGCCATTGACCAAGTTCAATTCTTACTGCATCTGGTATAGATCCTGTACTGTGGTCAAAATCCAGAATTACCGTTTTATTCATGTTTTTTACTATCCTGAGTAGGCTGATTGCTATTTTCCTGCCAGATTTTATCCTGTTCGAAACGAGTACTGATTTTTGCCAGTAGCTTTCTTAAAACAGGATTGCGGACATACACCATATGTTTGGTAAAAGTAAATTGTGCACCTAAAGATGCTTTAACTTGCGGATCCGTCCAGCCGGCGACATAAACTTTAAGCCCATGCTCTTTGGCATAATTTAGATTGTAAAACCAGCTCAGATAATACAGATTCAGTTCCCGTGCCTGAGGGTAAACAAAACCGATATATTTATCTACCAGCATACCGTTCAGAACAAAACAGATATTGTAACCAATTAGTTCTTGCTGATAATGGTAGGTAAAAATCCTGGCCTGATTGCTGCTGTCCTGTAATAGGCGCACAAAAAAATCTTTGGTTAATAAATCAAAATGGATTTCACTTTGATTATAAACATTCAAATATAACCGATAGTACTCATCTAAAACGGCTTTATTCTGAAAATAGGCATCACCACTATGCAGACAACCAATTTCTACCAGCGATTGCGTTTTTAATTTACGCCGGAAGTTTTTACGTCGCTGATAAGACAGACGGCCTAGATATTCATCAATATCATTAAAATCTATCGGTACCCAGGCTAATGCCTGACCTTCTACTGCAATAAATCCTTCTTGTTGCAATACCTGTATCAGCGATGCAGCATATTCATTTGCCTGATGATTCAGTAATGGTGATTGCTGAGGAATATCTTTTACAATCAGCAGCGGATATTTTTTGCCATAATGCTGTTTAATTTCCGCGGCTAACTGCTGCACAGATTGTTGTTGAGTAAACAGCGCATATTCCGATACAGTAGTACCAATAAAACAAGTTTCAGGTTTCAGAAACTGCTGCCACCAGTTAAATAACGGCCAATGGCGAATTTTTTGCTGAAAATCAGCTTCTGCAGTAGTCAGTAAATCAAACCGTGCAGCAAATGCCGGTACCCCGCTTGTTAATTGCCATGCTGTAAAATCCTGAGGCGGACTGGTCAGAAAAGTGTCGACCAGTTCATTCGGTTCCAGTTGAGTCAGATAATTCATAATTTACTAATACGGCAGCCAGCCTGAACATCAGCCGGCTGCCATTACCAGCCCTAAGCTGTTAACTCTTTTTTAGCACGTGTAATCAATTGATCCAGTAATTCAATACCCTGATCAATTTCCTGTTTAGTAATATGTAATGAAGGCGCGAAAGTAATGACATTTTTGTAATAACCGCCAATATCCAGTACCAGCCCCATTTTCTGACCCTGCCAGTCCAGATCGCCGGACATACCAATATCCACCATTTTGTCTACCAGAGCTTTATTCGGAGTAAATCCGTCTTCTGTGCAGATTTCGGCACGTAAAGCCAGCCCCAGACCGTCTACTTCACCTATTTCCTTATGGCGCTGTTCCAGTGTTTTTAAGCCCTCAAGGAAATACGCTCCGCTTTCCATAACCATTTTTTCATAGTCAGTTTCGGACATCATCTTAAATACTTCCAGACCTACCGCTGTTCCTAATGGATTTGAGGCAAAAGTAGAATGAGTAGAACCAGCCGGAAATACCTGAGGATTAATCAGTTCTTCCCGCGCCCACAGACCACCAAGCGGATTCATGCCATTGGTCAGTGCCTTAGCGAATACCAGCATATCTGGTTTTACATCAAAGTGTTCAATTGACCATAATTTACCGGTGCGATAAAAACCCATCTGAATTTCATCAACAACCAGCAAAATACCATATTGATCCAGAACTTTTTTCAGTCCTTTAAAGTAGTTGCGTGGCGGTACAATATATCCGCCTGTTCCTTGCAATGGTTCCACATAGAATGCTGCATATTCAGCTTGTCCGGCTTTCGGATCCCACACACCATGGTATTCTGTTTCAAACAGGCGGGCAAAATCTGCCACCAAATGTTCGCCATACTCTTCTGCTGTCATTCCTTTAGGGCGGCGGAACGGATAAGGAAACGGAATAAACATAGCGCGATCACCAAAATGGCCATAACGCCGGCGATAACGGAAGCTGGAGGTAATGGAAGATGCACCTAAAGTACGTCCATGGTAGCCACCTTCAAAGGCAAACATTAATGAACGGCCTTCAGATGCATTACGGATAATTTTCAATGAATCTTCAATACACTGAGAACCACCGACATTGAAATGCACACGACCATCATGACCAAATTTACGTTTCATATCCAGAGCAATGGTTTTAGCCAGCTCAATTTTAGTAGGATGCAAATACTGGCTGGCACATTGCGGTAATGTATCAACCTGTTGCTTCAGCACAGCATTCAGCCGTTCATTTGCATAGCCAAAATTACAGGCCGAATACCACATCTGTAAGTCCAGATAAGGCGTACCATTTTTATCGTACATATAGCTGCCTTCGCAGCCATCAAAGATTTTTGGCGGATTCACATAATGTACCGTATCACCAAACGAACAGTACTTTGCTTCATCTGCCAGTAACTGTGCATCATCAGGACGATTTACAAGTATTTGAGCACTAGGCTTACTCATCATTTATTCCATTCATTTAAAATAAAACATCTTAATAAAAAGTACATAATTAATACTATTATATCCTGCTAAAGCATCAAAACCGTAACAAACAAAACCTAATAACCTGATAAAACCATTATCTGCTCAATATTCAATTATCTTTGCACTTAATTTAAAAAAAGAAAATGTGTAAAACATATTGGCTTAGCAATTCACTGACAATATATAGATTGCACCCTAACCAAATAAAATTTTATATTCACAAAACTAAACAATATTTAATGATCCGCAATAGACTTATGCAAAAAAACTAAAATCAATTTTTACTAATATTTCTCAATCAGTTAGACTTAAATCACAATAAACACACAATATTACTGGCTACTATTGATCAGCCTAATCACACAACTATGAACACAGAACTTAATCGCATTCCTCATCCCCGCTGGCTTTTATTTGCTCTTGCTGTTGGCGGTTTTGCAATCGGCACTACAGAATTTGCCACCATGAGTGTTTTGCCCTATATCGCCAGTGGTTTAAATATAAGCGAACCCGTAGCAGGACATCTAATCAGCATTTATGCACTGGGTGTTGTCATAGGAGCTCCGGTTATTGCCATATTTGGTGCACGCTTTAGCAGGCGCAGCCTGTTACTGGTGCTGATGGCATTTTTCTCTCTGACACATCTCGGTACGATGCTGGCTCCCGGTTACCGCAGTATGATGTTATTTCGCTTTTTAAGTGGCTTGCCGCATGGCGCCTATTTTGGTGTTGGAGCACTGGTTGCCGCAGCTATGGTGCCTCCGGATAAGAGAACTCAGGCTGTAGGATTAATGATGATTGGTTTAACCATTGCTACCACCATCGGTGTACCTTTGAGTAGCTGGCTGGCTCAAACAGTAGGCTGGCGGGTTGTTTTTCTTATCGTTGCCATACTGGCTGCTTTAACAGTGATACTGGTAGCTCTTTTTTTACCGGTAAATTGTATGCAGGGAGGCGGTAGCAATGCACTGCGTGAACTTAGTGCACTGACCAACCGGCAAATATGGTTGACACTGGCTATAGGAGCCATCGGTTTTGGCGGCATGTTTGGCATATATGCTTACATGGCTTCAACACTTGAAGATATTACCGGTATGTCACCTAAAAGCGTACCATTAGTGATGTGTCTTTACGGTGTAGGCATGACTCTTGGCAATATTATCGTGCCACGCATAGTCCGTCGCCATGTAATGGGTGGATTAGCATGCTTACTGGCCTGGTCTGCTGCTATGCTGGCCTTATATCCTTTTGCAGTGCATCATCCTTACTGGATATGTATTCAGGTTGTACTAATCGGTATGAGTGGTGCTGTAGGTACATTATTACAAATCCGTTTAATGGATGTAGCTAAAGAAGCTCAGACACTGGCTGCAGCACTCAACCATAGTGCTTTTAATGCTGCCAATGCCTTGGGACCCTATTTAGGCGGTTTAACCATTGCCGCCGGCTGGGGGTGGACAAGTACAGCGTGGGTTGGCGTTGCTCTTGCTATCATCGGTTTAATCGTATGGTGGTTTACAGTAAAAGATGAACAGCGCACTGCAGCCGCAAATCTGCAATAACTAAGTTTATTCATGTATACAGAACAGTAAATAATATTGTAAAAACATGTAACTGATATTGCAAACAACTGTTAACATAAATAATCTGTTAATATTAAATTTACTTTAATTATTAATAACAACAGATAGGGGAAGTATTATGACTGCAAACCAGCAGCAATCTGAAACCAAAATACCTGATACTGAGCAAGGAGAAAGCCAGAATAACACTTGTCCGAATAAAAGTACCAAACATAATCAAGATAAAAATACCAAACATAAAAAATTATCCCAAAAGAAATACTACAAAGAACTGGAAAAACTTCAGGGTGAAATGGTTGCCCTGCAAGAATGGGTAAAAGCCTCCGGACAAAAAGTATGTATTATTTTTGAAGGTCGCGACGGAGCGGGTAAGGGTGGTGCAATTAAAGCTGTCACTGAGAGAGTCAGCCCTCGTATTTTTCAAACTATTGCCTTGCCGGCACCAAGTGAACGCCAAAAGTCACAAATGTACATGCAGCGTTATATTCCTCATTTACCTGCGGCTGGAGAAGTCGTTATTTTCGACCGTAGTTGGTATAACCGTGCTGGTGTAGAACGCGTGATGGGATTCTGTACCGAAGAAGAAAGTAAGGAATTTCTAGAAGTTATTCCATTTATGGAAAAAGCTATAGTTAATTCCGGTATCATCCTACTTAAATACTGGCTTGAAGTGAGTATGGAAGAACAGCATAGACGTATGCTTGGTCGAATTAACGACCCGCGTAAAATCTGGAAGCTTTCTCCTATGGATATCAAGTCCTACAGTCGCTGGTATGACTACTCCCGGGCTCGTGATGAAATGATTATGGCGACTGATACCTCATGGGCGCCGTGGTACGTGGTTGATTCTAATGACAAAAAGAAAGCGCGTCTGAATATCATTAAACATATATTGAGTGAAATTCCGTATAAAAAGACACCACGGAAAAAGGTCGAATTACCAAGACGTCAGGATAAGGGTGATTATCAGGAACCTAATTATCCTTATCGTTATATACCAGAAGAATATTAATACAGAACCAGCCAGATAGCAGACTAAACTGGCTGGTTTTATTATCAGTTCTGGATTTTTCTAATTTACCCGCGAAAGTCTCCCCATAGCAACTGCATTGCTGCAATAGCTGCCAAAGATGCTGTTTCTGTCCGTAATACTCTGGGTCCTGTGCTGATTGCATTAAAGCCATGATTAATTGCCAGCTCTTCTTCAGCCTGGCTTAATCCGCCTTCAGGACCAACCAGCAATACTACTGCCTGTGGCTGTGTAAACTGATTTAATGCTCGGGGCTGGTTTAAACTCATCAGCAGTTTTAAATCATCCACACCCAGAGCACACAATGCATCTGACAATCCCGTTATCGGTTGAATTTGAGGTACTACCGTTCTGCCGCATTGTTCACAGGCACCAATAGCAATATCCAGCCAGCGCTCAAGTTTTTTCATTGCCCGTTCGCCACTTAAGCGCTGGCTACTGCGTTCCGTCTGTACTGGCTGAATCACAGTTACGCCAAGCTCCACAGCTTTTTGAATAGTTAAATCCATACGATCACTACTTGATATGGATTGCATCAACGTAATATTTAATGGTGACTCTAAATTAATATCTGTACTTTCACGAATCAGTACATTCACATTTTTCTTACCCATTGACGTAATTTCAGCCTGATAGACCTTTCCAAGCCCATCAAAAAGCTCAATTACCTCACCTGGCTGGTAGCGTAACACCTGTACATGGCGAGCAGCCGTATCAGGTAAAGAGAATGCATCTGAAACTAAAACACTGGGCGGTAAATAAAAACGGGGCATAATAGTAGTAAAAAAATCAATCAATAATCCAGAGAATAAAAATAGCCGGATTAACATTTAAAAAATTAAATAACTGTTCTAATTGTTTATAGAAATACAAAAACGAGTAAATACCTTATCTATAAGCCATACATTTAAATAAATCTACAAATACCCATTCTTATATCAGCAATACAAATTATAAACAATGATACCTTTTCGCAATCTAAAGAGTATTAATCTTTAGAACTAACAAATATGAATACACAACTCATTTAATAAACACACAGACAAAGCAAGTCATGAAAGTTTGAAAATAGTCAAATTTAGTCAAAGGCACCAAAAATAAATTTAGGAAAAACAGCTGAATGAGAAGAAAGTCAAAAATAAATGCAGGCAGGAGTTGACAGGGGATTTGTGGAGGCGTATAGTTCGCCTTCTTCGCTGATGACGCGACACGAAACAAACGCACAGTTTAAAGTAGAACGCAGTCGAAAGCAACGCTCTTTAACAGAACAGATTACCGATAAGTGTGAGTGCCAAGCGGCCTCACACTGATTCAGAGAGACAAGATAAAAACATTTCTTGTCAATAACTTTGAAGCAGACCAGTGAAACCGAAGGGAACTTCGGGATTACAAAAAAGCTAAGATTAAACATAAGAGTTTGATCCTGGCTCAGATTGAACGCTGGCGGCATGCTTTACACATGCAAGTCGAACGGCAGCACGGAGAGCTTGCTCTCTGGTGGCGAGTGGCGAACGGGTGAGTAATGCATCGGAACGTACCGAGTAATGGGGGATAACTGTCCGAAAGGATGGCTAATACCGCATACGCCCTGAGGGGGAAAGCGGGGGATCTTAGTGACCTCGCGTTATTTGAGCGGCCGATGTTGGATTAGCTAGTTGGTGGGGTAAAGGCCTACCAAGGCGACGATCCATAGCGGGTCTGAGAGGATGATCCGCCACATTGGGACTGAGACACGGCCCAAACTCCTACGGGAGGCAGCAGTGGGGAATTTTGGACAATGGGGGGAACCCTGATCCAGCCATGCCGCGTGTCTGAAGAAGGCCTTCGGGTTGTAAAGGACTTTTGTTAGGGAAGAAAAGCCGGGTGTTAATACCACCTGGTGCTGACGGTACCTAAAGAATAAGCACCGGCTAACTACGTGCCAGCAGCCGCGGTAATACGTAGGGTGCGAGCGTTAATCGGAATTACTGGGCGTAAAGCGAGCGCAGACGGTTAATTAAGTCAGATGTGAAATCCCCGAGCTCAACTTGGGACGTGCATTTGAAACTGGTTAACTAGAGTGTGTCAGAGGGAGGTAGAATTCCACGTGTAGCAGTGAAATGCGTAGAGATGTGGAGGAATACCGATGGCGAAGGCAGCCTCCTGGGATAACACTGACGTTCATGCTCGAAAGCGTGGGTAGCAAACAGGATTAGATACCCTGGTAGTCCACGCCCTAAACGATGACAATTAGCTGTTGGGACACTAGATGTTTTAGTAGCGAAGCTAACGCGTGAAATTGTCCGCCTGGGGAGTACGGTCGCAAGATTAAAACTCAAAGGAATTGACGGGGACCCGCACAAGCGGTGGATGATGTGGATTAATTCGATGCAACGCGAAGAACCTTACCTGGTCTTGACATGTACGGAATCTCTTAGAGATAGGAGAGTGCCTTCGGGAGCCGTAACACAGGTGCTGCATGGCTGTCGTCAGCTCGTGTCGTGAGATGTTGGGTTAAGTCCCGCAACGAGCGCAACCCTTGTCATTAGTTGCCATCATTAAGTTGGGCACTCTAATGAGACTGCCGGTGACAAACCGGAGGAAGGTGGGGATGACGTCAAGTCCTCATGGCCCTTATGACCAGGGCTTCACACGTCATACAATGGTCGGTACAGAGGGTAGCGAAGCCGCGAGGTGAAGCCAATCTCAGAAAGCCGATCGTAGTCCGGATTGCACTCTGCAACTCGAGTGCATGAAGTCGGAATCGCTAGTAATCGCAGGTCAGCATACTGCGGTGAATACGTTCCCGGGTCTTGTACACACCGCCCGTCACACCATGGGAGTGGGGGATACCAGAATTGGGTAGACTAACCGCAAGGAGGTCGCTTAACACGGTATGCTTCATGACTGGGGTGAAGTCGTAACAAGGTAGCCGTAGGGGAACCTGCGGCTGGATCACCTCCTTTCTAGAGAAAAGAAGGGGCTGATTGGCATTCACACTTATCGGTAAACTGAAAAGATGCGAGAAGAGACTGAATAAACTGGGTTTGTAGCTCAGCTGGTTAGAGCACACGCTTGATAAGCGTGGGGTCGGAGGTTCAAGTCCTCCCAGACCCACCACTTATTTAAGGACAGAGGGGGCATAGCTCAGTTGGTAGAGCACCTGCTTTGCAAGCAGGGGGTCATCGGTTCGATCCCGTTTGCCTCCACCACCACTCTGAGGAGAAGGAGTTCAGTAAAATACTTTGGAAATTAAAGGCAGTTCAGAGAGCTGATTTTAATTTGCGAAGTAACGCATCGATCTTTAACAAATTGGAAAGCCGAAATCAACAAACAAAGATTGGAGCATAGAACTGATTCTGGAGACAGAAGAAGAGAAGTGCTGCAAGAATTGGGTGATGATTGTATCGCTGAACAACGAGCACAAAAGGCGTTGTTCAGACAACCAAAGCAGTAAGCTTTATGAGAGTAAAGGCCTTAAGTCAGAGATACTAGTCAACGGTAGGCTGACGAAGTCAGGAGGTTCTTGAAATGATAGAGTCAAGTGAATAAGTGCATCAGGTGGATGCCTTGGCGATGATAGGCGAAGAAGGACGTGTAAGCCTGCGAAAAGCGTGGGGGAGCTGGCAATAGAGCTGAGATCCCGCGATATCCGAATGGGGAAACCCACCATGTATAAGCATGGTATCCTGTACTGAATACATAGGTGCAGAGAAGCGAACCCGGAGAACTGAACCATCTAAGTACCCGGAGGAAAAGAAATCAACCGAGATTGCGCAAGTAGTGGCGAGCGAACGCGCAGGAGCCAGTATATGATAGTCACTGAGATAGAAGAACAAGCTGGGAAGCTTGGCCGCAGAGGGTGATAGCCCCGTATTCGAAATTTCAGAGGCGGTACTAAGTATACGAAAAGTAGGGCGGGACACGAGAAATCCTGTCTGAAGATGGGGGGACCATCCTCCAAGGCTAAATACTCATCATCGACCGATAGTGAACCAGTACCGTGAGGGAAAGGCGAAAAGAACCCCGGGAGGGGAGTGAAATAGAACCTGAAACCTAATGCATACAAACAGTGGGAGCGGAGTAATCCGTGACTGCGTACCTTTTGTATAATGGGTCAACGACTTACATTCAGTAGCGAGCTTAACCGATTAGGGGAGGCGTAGGGAAACCGAGTCTTAATAGGGCGTCGAGTTGCTGGGTGTAGACCCGAAACCGAGTGATCTATCCATGGCCAGGTTGAAGGTGCCGTAACAGGTACTGGAGGACCGAACCCACGCATGTTGCAAAATGCGGGGATGAGCTGTGGATAGGGGTGAAAGGCTAAACAAACTCGGAGATAGCTGGTTCTCCCCGAAAACTATTTAGGTAGTGCCTCGAGCAAGACACTGATGGGGGTAAAGCACTGTTATGGCTAGGGGGTCATTGCGACTTACCAACCCATGGCAAACTAAGAATACCATCAAGTGGTTCCTCGGGAGACAGACATCGGGTGCTAACGTCCGGTGTCAAGAGGGAAACAACCCAGACCGCCAGCTAAGGTCCCAAATGACAGATTAAGTGGTAAACGAAGTGGGAAGGCCCAGACAGCCAGGATGTTGGCTTAGAAGCAGCCATCATTTAAAGAAAGCGTAATAGCTCACTGGTCGAGTCGTCCTGCGCGGAAGATGTAACGGGGCTCAAATCTGTAACCGAAGCTGCGGATGTCAGTTAACTGGCATGGTAGGGGAGCGTTCTGTAGGCCGAAGAAGGTGTGTTGAGAAGCATGCTGGAGGTATCAGAAGTGCGAATGTTGACATGAGTAGCGATAAACAGGGTGAAAAGCCCTGTCGCCGAAAACCCAAGGTTTCCTACGCAACGTTCATCGGCGTAGGGTGAGTCGGCCCCTAAGGCAAGGCAGAGATGCGTAGTCGATGGGAAACAGGTTAATATTCCTGTACTTGATTCAAATGCGATGTGGGGACGGAGAAGGTTAGGTCATCGATCTGTTGGAATAGATCGTTTAAGCCGGTAGGTGGAGCACTCAGGCAAATCCGGGTGCTCAACACCGAGAAGTGATGACGAGTGTCTACGGACACGAAGTGACTGATACCACGCTTCCAGGAAAAGCCACTAAGCTTCAGTTTGAATGAAACCGTACCGCAAACCGACACAGGTGGGTAGGATGAGAATTCTAAGGCGCTTGAGAGAACTCAGGAGAAGGAACTCGGCAAATTGATACCGTAACTTCGGGAGAAGGTATGCCTCTTATGGTGAAGGATTTACTCTGTAAGCTATGAGAGGTCGCAGAGAATAGGTGGCTGCGACTGTTTAATAAAAACACAGCACTCTGCAAACACGAAAGTGGACGTATAGGGTGTGACGCCTGCCCGGTGCTGGAAGGTTAATTGAAGATGTGCAAGCATCGGATCGAAGCCCCAGTAAACGGCGGCCGTAACTATAACGGTCCTAAGGTAGCGAAATTCCTTGTCGGGTAAGTTCCGACCCGCACGAATGGCGTAACGATGGCCACACTGTCTCCTCCTGAGACTCAGCGAAGTTGAAATGGTTGTGAAGATGCAATCTCCCCGCTGCTAGACGGAAAGACCCCGTGAACCTTTACTGTAGCTTTGCATTGGACTTTGAAGTCACTTGTGTAGGATAGGTGGGAGGCTAAGAAGCAGGAACGCCAGTTCTTGTGGAGCCGTCCTTGAAATACCACCCTGGTGACTTTGAGGTTCTAACCCGGATCCATAATCTGGATCGGGGACCGTGCATGGTAGGCAGTTTGACTGGGGCGGTCTCCTCCCAAAGAGTAACGGAGGAGTTCGAAGGTTACCTAGGTCCGGTCGGAAATCGGACTGATAGTACAATGGCACAAGGTAGCTTAACTGCGAGACCGACAAGTCGAGCAGGTGCGAAAGCAGGACATAGTGATCCGGTGGTTCTGAATGGAAGGGCCATCGCTCAACGGATAAAAGGTACTCCGGGGATAACAGGCTGATTCCGCCCAAGAGTTCATATCGACGGCGGAGTTTGGCACCTCGATGTCGGCTCATCACATCCTGGGGCTGTAGTCGGTCCCAAGGGTATGGCTGTTCGCCATTTAAAGTGGTACGTGAGCTGGGTTTAAAACGTCGTGAGACAGTTTGGTCCCTATCTGCAGTGGGCGTTGGAAGTTTGACGGGGGCTGCTCCTAGTACGAGAGGACCGGAGTGGACGAACCTCTGGTGTACCGGTTGTGACGCCAGTCGCATCGCCGGGTAGCTAAGTTCGGAAGAGATAAACGCTGAAAGCATCTAAGCGTGAAACTCGCCTGAAGATGAGACTTCCCCAGGGATTTAATCCCTCTGAAGAGACGTTCGAGACCAGGACGTTGATAGGTCGGGTGTGGAAGAGTGGTAACACTTGGAGCTAACCGATACTAATTGCTCGTGAGGCTTGACTCTATCATTTGAAGGACTTCGTGCAGCAAATGCACAGAGAATGATAAAGCTTACTGATGAATACACATCATCACCGAGATTAAGGCTTTCTGATTTGACAGTTTAATGTCTGGCGGCCATAGCGGGTTGGTCCCACGCCTTCCCATCCCGAACAGGACCGTGAAACGACCTAGCGCCGATGATAGTATGGATTGCCCATGTGAAAGTAGGACACCGCCAGACTCCCTATAGAAGAACCCGGTTGATTAGTCAGCCGGGTTTCTTACTTTAAGCGCAGAGAAGAGAACAATACCGCAGCAGCCTGATGGCTGCTGTTGCTGTATCTAGGCCAGAGAAGGGAAGGACTGCTGACGCAGTGCTTCGTAGAGGACGATGGCGGCGGCGTTGGAAAGGTTCAGTGAGCGGATGTGCGCTGACTGCGGGATTCGCAGACATTGCTCGGCGCGTGCCTGTGCGAATGCCCGGGGCAATCCGGTGGTTTCGCGACCGAAGAGAAAGTAGATTTGCTGATTGGGGTCGCTGTAGTCGAACTGAGTGTAGTTGCGTGTGCCGTAGGTTTCTATCAGGTAGATCTGTGCGTTAGTCTGAGTTTCGGTTATGCATGATGAATGCTTTAGGTAACTGTATTGATGATGAGTAAACATCTATGTAAAATTATTGCATTATTTTATCGATATGCAGGGGAAAATAGTGACAGAATCAAGTCTTCCGTTAGTTGTGGATTTAGATGGAACATTAATTCTGACTGATTCATTACATGAAACCCTGATCAGTATGCTTAAATTATATCCGTTTAAGCTTTTCAAATTAATAAAAATATATTTCCAAGGTAAGGCAGAATTTAAAAAATTTGTCTATGAACATAGTGATTTTAATGCTGATAAAATACCTTATCGTCATGAATTAGTTAACTACATACAAAAGCAACGACAACAAGGAAGAAAAGTCATACTTGCTACTGCTGCCTATAAAGATATTGCATATAAAGTAGCGGATTTTTTGAATTGTTTTGATGATGTTATTGCTACGGATTCACAAAAAAATTTAAAAGGAATAAACAAATTTAATGCGATAGAACAGAAAATCGGACGAAAATTTATATATGCAGGGGATGATAGTGCTGATTTGCCAATTTGGAAAGAGGCTAGCGGAGCTATTGTTACAGGAAATAAAACTGATAAACTTATAAAAATAATAAAGCAAAGCGGAACGCCGGTATTAAAACAGTTCAGCAATAAAGATGAAAAAATGATGTCATGGCTGAAAGCCATACGTTTACATCAATGTTTAAAAAATCTACTTCTCTTTGTTCCACTCCTTACTTCTTTTCAGTTTTATGATTTTCAAAAATTTTTAATAGTATCTACTGCTTTTATTGCTTTTTCTTTAGGTGCATCAGCAACATATATTTTAAACGATTTATGGGATCTGGAAAATGACCGTCAGCATTTGAATAAAAGACATCGACCGTTTGCTTCCGGAGATTTATCGATTGCTCAGGGTCTCAGGGTAAGTTTATTGCTTTTAATGAGTGCAGGATTAATTTCTATTTTGATATCAAGATATTTTTTTGGTATATTTTTATTATATTTATTAATAACAACATTATATAGTTTAAGGTTAAAACAGATTATATTGTTAGATATAATAGTTTTATCCGTTTTATATACCGTGAGAATATTAGCAGGCGGAGTAGTTGCAAATATTGAATTAAGTTATTCTTTACTGGCATTTTCTGTCTTAATATTCTTAAGTTTGGCTACTGTGAAACGTTGTGCCGAGTTAGTTTCAAAGTCTGATGAAAATAACTCCATTGCCGGTAGGGGGTATATAAAATCCGATTTAGATATTCTCTGGCCATTAGGTATCAGTACATATATTGGTGCCATTATTGTTTTTGGTCTTTATATTAATGCTCCGGAAACCATTGTTTATTATAGAACTCCTGCTTTATTATGGTTGGCACAATTATTGATGGTCTATCTGATTGGTAATTTATGGATGATGACTAAAAGAGGTTTAATGCACGATGACCCGATCGTATTTTTTATTCAAGATAAAAAAAGTCTGATTTTACTGGCTTTAATAATATATATCATATTGTTAGCCAGATATATTTAGTTTTCTGATTTGGAAGAGTTAGAGTGAATTTATTAACATTTATGCTTGCAGTTATCAGCGTTACACTAAATGCTCTGGCACAAATTGCATTACGTAAAACTATGCAGACACTTGGGACGTTTCCCCAAAGTGCTTCTGATTATTTTTACTTTGGATATCAGCTAATATTGAATGCATGGTTTATTACTGGTATGTGCCTTTATGCAATTAGTATTGGCTTATGGATGGCTGTATTGGGTAAAACTGAAGTAAGTCTGGCTTATCCACTTTTATCAATTGGTTATATCATTACTGCTTTTATCGGGTATTTCTTTTTACATGAAAATGTTAATCTACTTCGTATTATAGGTTTGGTTACTATTTGTATAGGAATCATAATTATTTCCAGGAGTGCGTAAATTGCGTCATATTATTACCGGAGGTAGCGGGTTCACTGGACAGATTCTCATAAGAAAATTATTGCAGAATGGTAATGAAGTAGTTAATTTTGACATAAAAAAATATACTGATTGCACTCTGGAAAAACAAAGTCAGTTTGTTTATGGTGATATACGTTCAGTTCAGGATATAAGAAAATTAAATCTTCAACCGGATGATATTGTTTATCATTTGGCTGCACGACAGTTTGCTGATAATGTACCCAGATCAAATCGTCAGGCTTGGTTTTTTGAGGTGAATGTTACTGGTACTCAAAATATTTTGCAGGCAATGTCAGCAGCAGGTACAACCAGAATGGTATTCTTTTCTACTGATATGACCTATGGTATGGTGAATTCATGTCCGGTATCAGAGGATCATCCCCAAAATCCTTTGGGGCCATATGGAAGCAGTAAAGTTGAAGCAGAAAAATTAATTCGAAGTTATGAAAAATTAAATGCTACTATTTTTCGTCCCAGACTGATTACTGGTGCTGGGCGTTTAGGTATATTAGGTAAATTATTCAGGCTGATATCTTTAAATTTACCTGTGCCGATGATAGGAAATGGTACTAATCGTTATCAAATGGTAAGTGTTGATGATTGTGTTACTGCCGCTTTGCAGGCCTGTAAAAATAACTTTCCCAGAGAAAATTTTAATTTGGGTTCATTAAATCCTCCGACAACCAGAGAGCTGTTAGAGGCAATCATCAAACATGCTAATTCAAAATCTTTTTTAATACCGGTTCCTGCAAGATTGATTAAACCGGTACTGTCCGGACTGGATAAAATAGGTATGACACTATTATATCCTGAGCAGTATGCCATTGCTGATCAGAATACTTTGCTTGATATTACAAAAGTTAATCAGTTGCTAGGCTGGTCACCTTCATGTTCAGATATAACTGCTATGTGTGCTGCATATGATAATTATATTAATATAAAGAAAACCCAATAATGAGTAATGAAAACGTAAATGTTAAAGAGGCATTGTTATTTTCAATATTTTATGCAATTTCAATAATTATTATATGTAGTCTGTTTCAGAGTGATTTTTTTTGTATTGATGATGCTTCTTATGAAATGCTTGGTTTTTTCAGACAGATTGGCCATATTTGGTCAGAAGGGAGAATACCTTTTATAGTTGACTCTATGTATATCGGTGGTAATGAGATGATTGATTTAGGTAAAGGTATATTTTTACCTCAGAATATTCTGGTTTCTCTTATTACTTCTCGTTTTCATCATATTCTGTTATCTGGCTGGATACTGGCTTTTATAAATATCGTATTGGTTTCGCTATCTTCTTTGGTTATTGCCAGAGTATTCAGATTACATAAATGTTATGCTTATACACTGGCCGCATTTACAGTTATTCAGCCGGTCTTTCTTTATCAGTATCTGGGTGCCTGGTGGAATGCAGCAAACGGACAGGCTTGGGCAATGGTGTCTATTGCCACATTTTTATTACTTAAAAAAAATTACTCTAAAATCAATATTATTCTAAACTTTATATCAGTTATTTTTTTGCTTTCTTCCGGCTGGCCACATGGAGTAATAGGTTATGCTGTGTTTGTCGGAATAACTCTGGTTTTTGAATTTAAACAATCAGGTAAATTAAATAAAGTTGTTTACTTGAGTATTCCGGCTATTCTGGCACTTATTTTTTCTTTCCCAATTTATTCCGAATATATTTTTTCGCATGATTTAACTAATCGCGTAAGTGGATTTGATAGTTCACTCAGAACTTTTATTCCTTCATGGTCTACTATTATTCTGGGTTTTTTTCCTACTTTTTATGATTATATGACTTATATCAGCTATAGGCTGGTGTTAGTACCTTTGGGTTTTTCTACTTTATTTTTACCTATGGTATTTTTTTACCGAAATATCAAAGAACTTTGGCAACGAGATAATATTCTGAAATGGTTTTCCACATTAATTATAATATTTTTTCTTTTATCACAAATGCCATCCCAGTTTGGCCCTTTGCGCTGGCCATTTCGATTTTTACCCTTTATTTCTTTTTTTATCTGTCTGGCTGTATTCTATATTTTACAGTATGCACATATTATCCAAGGTAAAAAGATAATATTAAATAAAAAAATTTATATTTCTTTATATATTATCTTAGGTGGATTTTTTTTATTTTTACCAGCTTATGCGGGCTTTGATACATTAACATTGATTCTGAGTTTAGTGTTGATGCTGTTTTTACTTGAACATGATTTATTTAATTTTAAAAAAAGTATATTAGTTAATTTTAATAAAAAATATTTTTTAGTTATTCTATTTGTATTTTGTCTGGTGTTTTTTAATTCCTGGAATCTTCATCCGTTTTATATTGTATTGCAAATTTTTTCTGTCTGGCTGCTTATATTGAGCCCGAAAATAATAGAGAGAAAAAGTTCATACGGGATGATAGGCTTAACTTTATTAATTTTATTATTGTTCCTTAACGGATTACCTACATTAGGCGGTTCTTATCAGCGTCAGACTGAATTAGCTGAACGTATTCAGTTACCAGATAATGTTAATTTACAAGGTTATGTTTTGTCTCTTCCATTAAATATTTATTTAAAACAAACCCGGCAATTAAATGATATTGCTTCAGCTCAGTTCGGTTTTTATGATATTAAATCAATAAATGGTTATTCTCCTGTAGGTAGTAAAAGACTCGAGAAAATATTACCGGTTAATCAGTCTGCACATGGTATTTTTACATCTAAACAGGCATTGGAGAATATTTTACAGAGTGCAAAAGGATTCAATGTTTGTCAGGCAGTGTTGATGCGGATTAGCACTATTATCGTTAATAAGGATGATTATGCTGCCTTTAGTCATCAGTTTAAGCAGTGCGGATATAGTGAAGTTCAATCAGCAGATAGCCGTAATGATTTGTATGTATCGTTACCATTTACTCTGACAAAAGGGTGGGAAAATAATTCTCCCTTTGTTTATCCTGATATAGCTGGTGTCAGAATTGTGAAACACGAAAATAATACAGATTGGGTTCAGATTCCAGAGCATAAAGATAATATTACTCTGATATTCCCGCGTTTATGGTGGTATGGTTATTCTGCTAAGATTGATGATCATATATTATCTGTTACTGCAGATAGTTCAGGTTCATTGGTACAGGTTTCCGTACCGTCTGATTTTAATGGAGTGTTACGTCTGAGTTATTTTCCGGTAACTTGGCGATATTTATGGTTTTTACCTATATTGGCAATAATGGGGTTGATAACTTTATTGTTTTTTAATGGTAAAGTTAAAGAAAGATTAAAACTTGAGTTAAAAATATTTTAAATCAGGGTTTAATTAAATAACTTTTCTAAATATAAAAATGCACTTTAAATTTCTAAAAGTGCATTTTTTTTTCTGTCATCAGACGGGTGTTTAGATTTTTTAATGTAAAAGAGACAAAACAGATTAATATTGAAAACTTTTTTGGGCTATATAAATAACTGGTTTTTATTATTCCTATTTTGTTTTAAATATACTTAAAAAATTAATCTTATAAGACAATGTATTAAATTATTTTGTTTTGTCAATAATAATTTTGTTTGTTAAGCTATAGTCTTCTTAATTCATTAAAAATGTAAAGGTATGTTTATGAAAGAGATTCATGAGCTGATTGAAGCTGAGTTAAGTACTTTTGTTCAGCTGCGTCATGATATTCATCAACACCCTGAATTGGCTTTTGCAGAAAATCGAACCAGCGATAAAGTTGCCGGTTTGCTGGAGCAGTGGGGATATAAAGTTGAACGGGGTATTGGTGGTACTGGTCTGGTAGCACAACTTCAAGCCGGAAATGGTGACAGACGTATTGGTATCCGGGCTGATATGGATGCATTGCCGATCACTGAAGAAAGTGGTGTTGCGCATACAAGCCAGCATACAGGCAAAATGCATGCATGTGGCCATGATGGACATACTGTAATGCTACTGGCTGCGGCTAAGGTATTAGCCAGCAGAAAATCGTTTAATGGTACATTAAATCTGATTTTTCAGCCGGCGGAGGAATATGGCAAATCTGGTAGTGGTGCTATGCGGATGATTGCTGATGGTCTGTTTGAAAAATATCCGTGTGATGCCGTATATGGTATGCATAATATGCCGGGTTATCCGCAGGGACAGTTACATTTTTATGATGGCTGGATGATGGCTTCATCTGATGTGGCCACTATTACAATAAAAGGTGTAGGCGGGCATGGCGCGAAACCGCACAATACGCATGATCCGATTGTGGCTGCTTCTTCTATCGTAATGGCTTTACAGACAATTGTGTCACGCAATGTCAGTCCGCTGGATTCGGCTGTGGTTACCGTAGGTATGTTTCATGCCGGTGTGGCAAATAATGTGATTCCGGAGCAAGCTGAGTTAAAACTGACTGTGCGTTGCTTCAAGCCTGAAGTACGTAAGCTGTTACAGCAACGTATTGTGGCAATCGCTCAGGCTCAGGCACAAAGCTTTAATGTTGTGGCTGAAGTGGATTATCAGCATGGATATGCTCCTGTATTTAATACCAGTAAAGAAACTCAGTTTGCGCGCCAGGTTGCACGTGAAGTGGTAGCGGAAGAAAATATTGTCGATCAGACTGAACCAATGGCCGGAAGTGAAGATTTTGCATTTATGCTGGAAAAATGTCCGGGAAGTTATTTGTTTATTGGTAATGGTCTGAAAGAGGTGGATGCTGCTTCGGGTTTTGATTTGCATAATCCTTATTATGATTTCAATGATAAAAATATAGCTATTGGTGCGACATACTGGGTAGCACTGGCTGAGCGCTTTTTAAAATAAATCAGATTTGAATATTTAATAAAATAATTGGAGTAATGATATGAATACAGGACAAGTAGCTATAGAGCATAATAAGCCACCGGCGAAAGCGATTGCGGCGGCGGTGGCAGGGAATGCACTGGAATTTTATGATTTTATTATTTATTCATTTTTTGCAGTGTATATTGCGCAATCATTTTTTCCCTCAACCAATAATGATAAATACACCAGTTTGCTTGCTGCAGTAGCTGTATATGGTGTCGGTTTTTTTACGCGACCGTTGGGTGGTTTACTTATTGGTGCCTATGCAGACAAAAAAGGTCGTCGGGCAGCGATGATGCTGACTGTGGCATTAATCACGCTGGGAACACTGGGACTGGCTGTTACACCCAGCTATGAGGTGATCGGGATTGCAGCTCCTATTATTGTGGTTATTGCACGTATGGTTCAGGGGCTGGCTTTAGGTGGAGAAGTAGGTCCGGCTTCAGCAATGCTGATTGAATCTGCTCCGCCAGATAAACGTGCTTTTTATGCCAGCTGGCAAATGGCCAGTCAGGGAATTGCGGTAGTGGTTGGTGGTTTGGTTGGTTTTACTGTTTCCAGTATTCTGACTCTGGAACAGTTGAATGCATGGGGCTGGCGCATCCCTTTTCTGATAAGTCTGGTATTAATTCCGATTGCTCTGTATATTCGCCGAGCCTTACCGGAAACACTGGAAGAACCGACTCATCACAGTGGTACTCAGATGATAAAAATCATATTTTCCCGTTATAGGAACGAGGTGATACTGGGAGTTATGGTGCTGATGTCGACGGCTATTACCGCTCAGGTAGGTAATTATATGACTACTTTTGCTATCGATACGTTTAAACTTAAGCCAAATATTGCGCAAATCTGCACTACTTCGGGTGGGTTGATGATGTTTGTGTTTTCATTACTGGCAGGTATGCTGGCTGATAAATATGGTCGTAAAAGTATTATATTATGGCCACGGGTGGCTTTAATGTTGCTGATTGTGCCGATGTTTTATCTGTTGGTAAAAACTGAAAGTGTGGCGATGCTGTTGCTGGTAACAATGATGGTAACGTTGTTAACAGGGATGAGCGGCGCCAGTAGTTTAGTGGCTATTCCGGAAATGATACCGTTTAAACTACGCGCAACCGCTGTATCACTAATTTATGCTATTAGTATAACTTTGTTTGGTGGTACGGCACAATTTGTGATTACCTGGCTGATCAGGCATTTTGGTGCAGTATCGCCGGCTTATTATGTAGCAGGTACCAGTTTATTATCTGTAATAGCTATTCTGATGATGCCGGAAACACGTCATATAAATGTAAAAGATTAAATCTATCATAATGATATAAAAATGCCGGCAAACAATGCCGGCGTTTTTTTTATATGCTCATTTAAATGATATTTTTCACTACTTCAACAACCTGTTCGATAGTGAAACCAAATTCCTGAAAGAGTTTCTCAGCTGGTGCGGATTCACCAAAACGATTAATACCAATAATGGCACCATTCGTACCCACGTATTTATACCATGAATCACTGACACCGGCTTCAATGGCAATACGAGGCAGATGAGCAGGTAAGACGCTGTCACGGTAGGCTTGATCCTGCTGATCAAAAATATGGGTATTAGGCATAGATACAACTGTTGTGGCAATACCTTGTTCAGCTAATTTGCTCTGAGCATTGATAGCCAGCTCCACTTCAGATCCTGTGGCAATAAGTACCGCCTGTGCAGCCTTTGTATCGGGTGCTTTCAGTACATAACCGCCACGACGGATATTGGCTAGCTGCTGGTTATCCCGTGGCATAAATGGTAACCCCTGACGGCTGAATATCAGGCAACTGGGGTGATTGGTTGCTGCGGCGGCATCTGCCCACGCTATCAGTGATTCGGCACTGTCACACGGTCGCCATACACTCATGTTCGGAATCAGACGCAGGGTGGCAATTTGTTCAATCGGCTGGTGTGTCGGACCATCTTCTCCCAAGCCGATAGAATCATGTGTGAATACAAATATCGGGTTGATTTTCATTAGTGCAGCCATGCGCAAAGCATTACGGGCGTATTCACTGAACATCAGGAAAGTAGCTCCGAATGGTTTGATACCACCGTGCAGGCTCAAACCATTCATAATGGCTGCCATACCAAATTCTCGTACGCCATAATGGATGTAATTGCCGCCACTGGTGGCTGTCACGGCAGTACTGCCAGACCAGTCGGTCAGGTTTGAGGGGGTAAGATCTGCAGATCCGCCTACAAATTCAGGTAGAATTTGTGCCAGAATTTCGATGCTGTTCTGACTGGCTTTGCGGGTGGCCACTTTTTCAGCTTTGCTGCATACTTCATTTAATGCATTTTGAACGTGTTCTTCAAAATTTTCCGGCAGTTTACCGTCCATGCGGCGGATAAATTCAGCTGCTTCAACAGGGTATTGTTGCTGATACCGATTAAACAGATTTTGCCACTGCTGTTCCAGTTGAGTACCGGCTTTAACTGCACTCCAGTCGTCATAGATTTTCTGCGGAATGGTAAATGGTTCATGTGTCCAGTTCAGAGCAGCGCGGGTAGCGGCAATTTCTTCGGCACCTAATGGTGCGCCATGGGTTTTATGGCTACCTTCTTTGTTAGCGGCACCTTTGCCGATTCTAGTTTTACAGCAGATAATCGATGGTTTCTCGGTTTCGGCTTTTGCTGCGGTAATGGCTGCGCGGATAGCGGTTTCATCATGGCCGTCTACATTGGCAACTGTGTGCCAGCCGTAAGAGGTAAAGCGTTCAGGAATGTTTTCGCTGAACCAATTGTCTACTTTGCCATCAATTGAGATGTTGTTGTCATCATACAGAACAATGAGTTTGCCCAATTTAAGCGTGCCGGCCAGTGAACATACTTCATGGGATATTCCTTCCATCAGACAGCCATCGCCGACAAATACGTAAGTATGGTGATCAACAATATTCAAGCCCGGTTTATTAAATCGGGCAGCCAGAATTTTTTCTGCTAGTGCCATACCAACGGCATTACCAATTCCTTGTCCAAGTGGTCCGGTTGTGGTTTCTACACCATCAGTGTAGCCGTATTCTGGATGTCCCGGGGTTTTGCTGTGCAGCTGGCGAAAATTTTTCAGATCTTCAATACTGAGATTGTAACCGCTCAGATGCAGCAGACTATACAGCAGCATGGACGCGTGTCCGTTCGAAAGGATGAAACGGTCGCGGTTGTAAAACTTGGGGTTAGCTGGGTTGTGTTGCAGGAATTCGCGCCACACTACAGTAGCCATTTCGGCCATACCCATTGGTGCGCCCGGATGCCCTGAGTTAGCCTGTTCAATTGCGTCCATTGCCAGGAAGCGAATAGCATTAGCGAGATGTGAAGCCATGAAGTTGCCTTTTGATGAGGGGATTGCTGGTTGCAATAGCGATGTGAGTTAATGGACTGTACTCCGCCGCAAGAGACAAAGGTATCCAGTGCGAATTATCCTGAATCTGCACAAACCTTTCAAGGAAAGACTGTTTTTTGTCTGATTCTGATGGTTTGAAACGGTTGATTAATTAAGCTGAGGTATATGCTGGAAATGATTAAAAATATCGTATTTTCAGTAAATAAAATAATGATTGCATAAATTAATCTTATATTTTATGCTATTGTCAATTCATAGGTATGATTTGATCAGGTAACTTTATCAATCAAAGGAGAATACAGAGTGCAAAAGATTGGTATGATTTTGGTACTGTTGTTTGCTATGGCTTCGGTGTGGGCTGCTGTTAATATTAATACTGCTTCTTCACAGCAGTTGCAATCATTACCGCATATTGGTGCAGTTAAAGCACAGGCAATAATTGATTATCGCAATGCACACGGTCCTTTTCGTTCTACAAAAGACATTATGCGTGTTAAAGGTATTGGTAAAGCGACTTATGAGAAATTGCAAAATGATATTAGTGTCAGCGGTGTAACGGTTAGTTCAAATATACCGGATGCAAAATACCGTCGAGCCGTACCCGCTACTGCTGTATCCAGATAATATTAGTTAAGGTTACATATAATTAATCACTGAATATATTGGCTTTAATATGATGATAAAAATTTTCGGCCTGCGGTGACAGTTTGCGTTCTTTATGCTTGATCAGATAAATGGAACGTTCCAGATTCATGTCTCTGACCTCTCTGACTACAAGATTTTTATGTTCAAATTGAAATAATGTTAATCTTGGTACTATGCCAATGCCGTAATTAGCCGCTACCAGTCCCATCATGGTGGTGAGCTGGCTAACTTCAACTACATAATTCATTCCAAACAAATCTACAATTTTATCAACGTAATGGCGGATGCTGGTACCTTTAGTAAATCCGATCATGCCATATTCAAGTAAATCTTTTAATTCAATATCTGCTTTGCTGGCCAGTGGGTGATTGATATGACATATGAGATGGAACTTATCTGAAAAAAGAAACTCGGCAGAAATTTCAGTCAGAGAGGGGGATTTTGCGGTTAATGCCAGTTCTGCATGTCCTTGTAATAGTGCTTGCAGACACAGATCCCATTGAGTATCGAGTAATTCAACTTTGACATTGGCATGTTTATGATGAAAAGTAGCCAGCAGCTGTGAAACCCATTGCACGACGATAGACGGCATAACTGCCAGTACCAGTTTTTCTTTATGATTATTGGCATGTGAGCGGATTTCTTTGGTAGTTCGCTCATAGGCAAACATGAGTTCACGTGCCAGTTTGATGAAGTGGATTCCGTCTTCATTAAGCTGAACTTTACGGGTATCTCTGTCAAACAGGCGATAGCCGATTTCCTGTTCCAAATTGGCAATCAGACTACTAAATGCAGGCTGAGACAAATGGATCTTCTGAGCTGCACGGGTGAAGTTATCTTCTTCTACCAGCGCCAGAAAGGCTTTTATCTGCTTGATTGATATATTCATATAGCATTATTTGCCGTATTTAAATCCATATTGCTATCTACAATAGCATATTTAGCGTTAATACATATTGAGTTTTATCAAATTTTTCATATGCTGCCGGATTTATCGAATTTGTTTATTAATCGATTTTTATTATCGATTAGACAGGGTGTGTCGTTATGGTGAGAATGCAAAGGCTTTCTTAAATATTTATTCATTTATTCTTTTTTAATAATAACCCAAAAAGGGGATTCTTATGCTGGCTTTAGTAGGCATATTAACTATTGCAACTTTGCTATTTTGCATTATGAGCAAGCGGTTATCGCCGATAGTCGCTTTGATTATTATTCCTATTCTAGGGGCTGTAATCGCACTATATATCGTACCGTTGTTTCAGGGTAGTCTGGATGTAGTACCTCATTACACCGTTATACCAAAAATGGTGGTGACAGGAATATCCAAACTGGCACCTATGGCAGCGATGTTTGTGTTTGCCATTATTTTCTTCGGTGTGGTAAGTGATGCCGGGATGTTTGATCCGATTATTGCCAAGATTCTGAAGGTGGTAGGTACTAATCCCAAGAGAATTATTATTGGTACTGGTGTTCTGGCACTGATTGCGCATCTGGATGGTAACGGAGCAGTGACATTTCTGATTACAGTACCGGCCATGCTGCCTTTATATAACAAACTTGGTATTGATAAGCGAATTCTTGCCGGGATTACAGCACTGAGTGCCGGTGTAAATTTCCTGCCATGGACCGGACCGATGATTCGTGCTTCCGCAGCACTGGAGGTATCTACACATGATCTGTTTACGCCACTGATTCCGGCGCAGATTTGCGGGCTGGCGTTTATGGTGTTTATGGGCTGGTACTGGGGACGCAAAGAAGAAAAACGCTTAGGTCTGGCCGGAGCTGGTGCTGGTGCGGTAATCGGTGGTGAAAATGAAGAAACAGCAACACATTTTGCGCCAAAAGAATTAACCGAAGAAGAGCAAAAGCTGCGTCGTCCACATTTATTCTGGGCGAATATTACTCTGGTGATTCTGGTAATTACGGGTATGGTAGCCACAAAAATATCACCAGTGGTTATTTTTATGGTGGCCTGCTGTATTGCGCTGACATTAAATTACCGCAAGCCTGCTGAACAATCTGCACGGATTAATGCTCATGCTAAGGGCGCGCTGATGATGGCATCTATTTTGTTTGCTGCCGGTGTGTTCACAGGCATTATGGGTGAATCCGGTATGCTCAAAGCTATGGCAAATTCAGCCGGTCATTTTGTACCTGACAGTTTGTCTTCTCATATTCCGTTTATTGTCAGTCTGGTAGCAATGCCGCTGAGTCTGGTGTTTGACCCTGACTCCTATTATTTCGGCATTATGCCGGTGGTGGCCAATATTGGTGGTTTCCCGCCTATTCAGGTGGCTCAGGCTTCTTTACTTGGACAGATGACTACTGGTTTCCCGGTTAGTCCGCTGACTCCGGCTACCTTCCTGTTGTGCAGTCTGTCCGGCGTTGATTTGGCTGACCATCAGAAATTCTCTATTCCGATACTTTGGCTGGCTTCTATCGTGATGGCTGTAGGCGCGATGTTATTCGGAGTATTCCCGATATAAACAGGTTGTTTTTAAGTTGTTGAATGTAAAAAGGGTATGACATATGAAAAAAATCAGAATTGGTTGTGGTGCCGGATATGGTGGTGACCGGATTGAGCCGGCTGTAGAGCTGGCGGAAAAAGGGGATATTCAGTATCTGGTATTTGAATGTCTGGCTGAACGCACGATTGCTATCGGTCAGCGCCAGAAAAAGCATAATCCGGAAACCGGTTTTAATGAATTACTGGCAGCGCGTATGCAGGCAGTATTACCGGCCTGTCTGGAAAAGGGAATCAAGATTGTTACTAATATGGGTTCTGCCAATCCGCGTGCAGCAGCCAAAGTAACTGCCGAAATCGCACGTTCTCTGGGCGCAAAAAATCTGAAAATTGCCATTATTGAAGGCGATGATGTTTACGAACAGGTTATGCAGCAGGATCTGCCACTGGATGAGCTGCAAAAACCGGTTTCACAATGCGGTAAGAAAATTGTTTCAGCCAATGCTTATATCGGCGCTGAACCAATGGTACAGGCGCTGGACAATGGTGCTGATATTGTTATTGCCGGCCGTGTTTCTGACCCGTCTCTGTTCCTGTCAATCATGATGCATGAGTTTAAATGGGATGCAGAAGATTGGGAACATCTGGGTAAGGGCACTATTCTGGGACACTTGCTTGAATGTGCCGGCCAGATCACTGGTGGTTATTTTGCTGATCCGGGTTACCGCGATGTACCTGATCTGGCACGTCTGGGCTTTCCGATTGCCGAAATCAGTGCCGATGGTGATGCAGTAATTACTAAAGTTGAAAGCTCTGGCGGCATGGTTACTCCTGATACCTGTAAGGAACAGATGCTGTATGAAATTCATCGCCCGGATGAATATAAAACACCGGATGTCACCGCAGATTTCACGCAGGTAACCTTTACACAAGTAGGTAAAGACCGTGTTGCAGTTACTGGTGGTACAGGTCGTGCCCGTCCTGAGACGCTGAAGGTCTCTGTAGGTTATGAAGATGGTT
Organism: Snodgrassella sp. W8124; assembly: GCF_016100875.1. Taxonomy (NCBI): domain Bacteria; kingdom Pseudomonadati; phylum Pseudomonadota; class Betaproteobacteria; order Neisseriales; family Neisseriaceae; genus Snodgrassella; species Snodgrassella sp. W8124. The sequence goes on along the minus strand of NZ_JACFRP010000001.1, from coordinate 1,676,284 downwards.
TTATTGGTGAAGGTGAGATGAGCTATGCCGGTCCGGGAGCGGTAGAGCGCGGTCGTCTGGCACTGGCCATCGTAAAAGAGCGGTTTGAAATCGCACATGCAGAACCACAAGAGGTGCGTTTTGATCTGATTGGTATCGATTCACTGCACGGTGCAACTTTGTCACAGAGCAGCCAGCCGTATGAAGTTCGTGTGCGTGTAGCCGGACGTTTCGCAACTAAAGCTGCGGCAGCAGTTGTGGGTAATGAAGTTGAAGCTTTATATACCAATGGTCCGGCCGGCGGTGGCGGTGCTATGAAATCTGTAAAAGAAATTGTGGCTATGGATTCAACATTTATTCCCCGTAATCTGGTGACAACCAGTATTGACTATCTGGAGGTTTGATAATGAAGTTACGTGAAATTGCACACTCTCGTACTGGTGATAAAGGTAATACTTCAAATATTTCGGTAATTGCTTATCGGCCTGAAGATTATGAACGTATTAAAGCAGCAGTGACTGCAGAAAAGGTTAAAGCGTTTTTTGCAGACATCGTGACTGGTGATGTTGTGCGCTATGAATTACCGAATATCGGTGCACTGAATTTTGTTATGTATGGTGCTTTGGGTGGTGGTGTTACCCGTACGCTGGCACATGATATGCATGGTAAAGGTTTGAGTGCAGCAATTCTGGATATGGATATTGAGTAATTAATCACTTGCCGGCGGTGCTTTTCAGGGTATCGCCGGCAAATCAAATATTGTCATAGATCTATAACAAAATCAGTTGTTATGTATTTGTCCGGTCTTTGGTTTATCTCAGGTTAGAAGAGTATGAAAACAAAACAGCTCAGTTTAGCGGATGTAAAAAATCATCTGTGGGATGGAATGACCATTATGTTTGGCGGTTTTATGGGAATCGGTACGCCCGCCAGACTGGTACAGGCTATTCTGGATTCAGGGGTTAAGGATTTAACTATTATTGGAAATGATACTGCGTTTGTAGAAACCGGTGTCGGCCCGCTGATTACGAATAATCGTGTCAAAAAAGTTATTACTTCGCATATCGGTACTAATCCGGAAACCGGTAAGAAAATGATTGCCGGTGAGATTGAAGTTGAACTGGTACCGCAGGGTACGCTGGCAGAGCGGATTCGTGCTGCCGGCGCAGGTTTGGGTGGTGTGCTGACACCTACCGGATTGGGAACAATTGTCGAAGAAGGCAAACAGAAAATCGCGGTAAACGGACAGGAATACCTGCTTGAATTGCCTTTACAGGCTGATCTGGCCATTGTGGAAGCAAAAACGGCAGATAAGCTGGGTAATCTGGTGTATGAACTGTCTGCTCAGAATTTTAATCCGCTGGTTGCTCTGGCTGCGAAAAAGGTAATTGTTGAAGCAGGCAATGTGGTTGAAGTGGGTGAAATTTCACCTGATGCGGCGACTACACCGGCAGCGCTGGTTGATTATATTGTTTATCCGGAATAAAGGAAGAGTCACCATGAATGCAAAAGAATTAATTGCACGCAGAATTGCATTGGAATTCAATGATGGGGATGTGGTGAATCTGGGTATTGGTCTGCCAACTCAGGTAGCCAATTATGTATCGGAAGATATTCATATTACTTTGCAGTCTGAAAACGGTTTTCTCGGTCTGGCTGCACTGGACCCTGAAAAAGCCAATCCTAATCTGGTGAATGCAGGTGGTCAGCCATGTGGTATCGCTGCCGGCGGTTGTACTTTTGACAGTGCATTTTCATTTGCACTGATTCGCGGCGGCCATGTTGATGCTTGTGTGTTGGGTGGTCTGGAAGTCGATCAGCAGGCAAATCTGGCAAACTGGATGGTGCCGGGCAAAATGGTACCGGGCATGGGTGGTGCAATGGATCTGGTAACCGGTTCGCGCCGGGTTATTATTGGTATGGAGCATTGTACTAAAAATGGTGAATCCAAGATTCTGAAAGAATGTACTTTGCCGCTAACAGCAAAAAACAAAGTTAATCTGATTGTTACTGAATTGGCTGTGTTTGGCTTTAAAGACGGACAACTGGTTTTACTGGAACATGCACCAGGCGTTGATCTGGAAACAATTAAGGCTAAAACTCAGGCTGAATTTACTGTGGCTGAAGATTTCCGTGAAATGGCAATCAGCCAGCGTGGTTTATAGGCTGGTAACAGTCAGATTTAGGAGTTAAATATGGAAAATGCAGTTATTGTCAGTGCAGCTCGTACACCTGTAGGCAGCTTTAATGGTTCGCTGGCCAGTGTAGGTACGGTAGATTTGGGTAAGCTGGTTATTGCTGAAACTTTAAACCGTGCCGGTGTTGAAAGCGGGCTGGTTGATGAAGTAGTGATGGGAAATGTGCTGCAGGCCGGGCTGGGACAGAATCCGGCACGACAGGCAGCCCTGGCAGCCGGACTGGCTGATAGTGTACCAGCATATACTGTTAATAAAGTATGCGGTTCGGGATTAAAAACGGTAGCACTGGCCGCTCAGTCTATTGCTGCGCAGAATGCAGAGGTAGTGATAGCCGGCGGTATGGAAAATATGACGCGGGCACCATATCTGCTGGATAGCCGTGCACGCTGGGGCTATCGTATGGGTAATCAGCAGGTAATTGATACTATGGTACACGACGGGCTGACCTGTGCTACCAATCATTATCATATGGGGATTACTGCTGAAAATATTGCACAGAAATATCAGATCAGCCGGCAGGAACAGGATGAGCTGGCTTTACGTTCTCAACAGCTGGCTGCGCAGGCGGTTGCAGCCGGTGTATTTGATGCAGAAATTGTTCCCGTAACAATTAAGTCACGTAAAGGTGAGACTGTATTTGCGCGTGATGAATATCCGCGGGCAGAGGCAACTGCTGAAGCACTGGCTAAATTGAAACCGGCATTCAGTGCCGATGGAACGGTGACTGCCGGCAACTCATCAGGAATTAATGATGGTGCTGCTGCTGTATTGGTGATGGCGGAAAGCAAAGCAAAAGAACTCGGATTACAGCCTCTGGCACGTATTCGCAGTTATGCCAGTGCTGGTGTCAGTCCTGCACTGATGGGGCTGGGACCTGTACCTGCGACACAGAAAGCTTTGCAGAAGGCCGGTCTGGCTCTGACAGATATTGATCTGGTTGAGGCAAATGAAGCTTTTGCTGCACAATTCCTCGGAGTAGGCCGCGAATTGCATTTTGATATGGATAAGACCAATATCCATGGTGGTGCGATTGCGATTGGTCATCCGATTGGAGCCAGTGGTACACGCATTCTGGTAAGTCTGTTATATGGTATGCAGGCAAAAGATGTTCAGTTCGGGCTGGCTACACTGTGTATCGGCGGCGGTCAGGGTATTGCAATGATTGTTGAGCGTATGTAATACAGTTTAATTTTACTGAATATCCAATTGAAAACAGACTATATATTAAACATATATAGTCTGTTTTTGCTTGAACGAAGAAAGCGCCGTTAAGGCGCTTATAAGTTGTCGGATTAATCATTAAAACATCGTATTATTATTTTCTGCCTGCTCTGGTACATTTTGAATCACATCCCAATGCTCAACTATTTTTCCATCTTTAACTCGGAATATATCAACTACTGCTTTACCAAGATCATCTTCATTGATTTTAGAATGGACATGTAACCATACTATATCGCCCTCCACAGATGAACGAATTATGATGGCACTTGATTGCGGATTTTGTTTAAAGAAATCTTCGAAATAAGTAATCGCAGGTGTTCTACCATCAGCGACATAAGGATTATGTTGTTTATAATCTTCAGCCAGTGTTTTTGTTGCCTCAGCAAGTTGATGTTTATTAAAAAAGTTATTATAAAAATTGATAACTAGTGTACGATTTTCTTCTTCTTGGGCGATATTTCTATGCTTTAAATCTTTTGCAGCGGCAACACCTGTGAAACTCAACAAACAAATACCAATTAAAAAGCTTTTTTTAATTACATTCATACCAACTCCAATTCCTATTTTAATTCAGATAAACTCTATCTATAATGCGTTATTAATCTATAATGCAGACCGCTTGAATGGTCGCAATTAAACTAAATAAAACAATATAGTTATTTATTCGGATAAGAACTGTTGGATAGGCTAATCCGGCCGTGATTATTTCTGCTGCTCTGCTATCATTTGCTGAATATCAGCCTCTGTCAGATTATGTGTCTGATTGGCGAAAGAATAGCATTCCGGTTTGTTATCAATATAAACCTGAAGATTGAAATCCAGGGCGTCAGGCTGGTCAAGTGTCCATGCAGCTATATAGTATTGGTCACTATTTTTTAAGTGATAATACAAATGGGTACCGCACTCTGAGCAAAATCCGCGTTCCGCCCATTCTGATGAATTGTAATTTTTGATGAATTCTGTATTTTCAAACTGAATCTTACCATTATGCATAATCGTCATCAGCGGACCTGCACTCCATTTGCGGCAGGTGCTGCAATGGCAGGCACTCAGTGAGTGGTTATCTGTTTCCAGAGAAAATTTAACTTTGCCGCAAAGACATGAACCTGATTGTTTGCTCATATACTCCCCCTTTATTGCAGATTAAATTATCAAAATTACTTGCCAGTATTGTATTCAGATTGCAGCTATGTAAAGTGCAATGATACAGATAACGCCCACTCCCCAGATACATGAACGGGCAAAAGATTTATCTTTAATGTAACAATAAAAATAACCAAGACGACTGAGAATAAACAATACGCTCCAGAAGTTAATGGTGAACTGGGCAGCGTTATCAGTTGCATGGGCAATAATGACCGCAGCAGCGAAAGGTGCAAATATTTCGTAACCATTTTGCTGTGCAGCATTAGCACGTGCAGCTTTACCCTGAGCTTTAGCCATAAATTCACGGGGCTGATGATTATCATCAGCTTTAAATCCACCACTTTTCTTAGCATAAGATGCTGCAATCCATGGCAGAAGCATGGCTATTAAAACACACCAGTAAGCAAGAGTCATAATGTTGTACCTCAGTAGTTATGTGTGTACTGCAATTAAATAAATTATGTGATGGCGCTGGTTAAGTACGGGCAGTTTTATCCTGTCTGTGACTTTACCCTATGGGTAAATTATAAGATAATTTAAAGTTTTTCAAGCTTTTTGTGATTTATAACTATTTTATCTGTTTGTGATGCGCTGATGTTGTCATTCTTTGGGAGGTACGGAGTGATATAGCAAATTTATCAGCGTTTTTTATTGCGGGAACTCAACCATGTTGTTTAAAAAGTTAGCTGATCAGGATGTGTCTGGCAAGACCGTTGTGATTCGGGTAGACATGAATGTGCCTATTAAAGATGGTGTTATTGTTGATGATACGCGTATTCGTGCTTCTTTAGCTTCGATTCGTTTTTGTTTGCAGCAGGGTGCAGCTGTTGTGGTGCTGACACATCTGGGACGACCGAAAGCCGGCGCTCCAAAACCGGAAGACAGTGTTGCTCCGGTGGCGCAGCGATTAGGAGAATTATTAGGTCAGAATGTCAGTGTGGCAGAAGACTGGCGTGAACACAAACCACAGGTGCAGGCCGGACATGTAATCATGCTGCCTAATGTTCGTCTGAATATCGGCGAGAAGGAAAATGACCATGCTCTGGCTACAGCTTATGCTGCGCTTGGTGATGTCTATGTTAATGATGCTTTTGGTACTGCACATCGTGCAGAAGCATCTACAGCCGCAGTGGCAGAATTTGCACCGCTGGCCTGTGCCGGTATGCTGCTGACAGCCGAACTGGATGCGTTAACTCATGCAGTACAGAATCCGCAGGCTCCGGTAGTGGCTATTGTGGGCGGAAGTAAAGTATCAACTAAACTGACGATTCTGGAAAGTCTGGCCGATAATGTGGATCATTTAATTGTAGGTGGCGGAATTGCCAATACATTTTTACTGGCAAAGGGACTGCCTGTAGGGCAATCGCTGGCTGAAGCTGATCTGGTTGATAGTGCACGGCAGATTATGGCTAAGATAGCTGCTAAGGGCGGTGATATTCCTTTGCCTGTTGATGTGGTGGTAGCCAAACGTTTTGCTGCTGATGCAGCTGCTGAAATTAAAAACGTAGCCGATGTAGCCGAAGACGATATGATCCTGGATATTGGTCCGCAATCAGCACAGAGACTGGCTGAGATGATGAAAGAGGCAAAAACGATTGTCTGGAATGGTCCTGTAGGTGTATTCGAATTTGCTGCATTTGCTCATGGTACTAAGGTGCTGGCAAAGGCAATTGCTGATAGTGATGCTTATTCAATTGCCGGTGGCGGTGATACGCTGGCTGCAATTGCTCAGTTTGGTATTACTGATGATATCAGTTATATCAGTACCGGTGGCGGAGCATTTCTGGAGTTTCTTGAAGGTAAGACTTTACCGGCCGTTGCTGCGCTGACTGCACGAGCCTGATTGCTAATTTTATTTATCGGCATCGTTACGGATGCTTTTTTAGGCGAAATTGCTTAATACCGCAATTTCGCTTTTTTCATGTCTGTTGTTTTTATGATGATTCAATGACATAAGAAGTTAACTTCTTTCAGGCAGAAACATATTTTGTTGTATGTGAATAAAACTCGGATTGTACTGAGATAAGTACATTATTCGGGCATCCCTCCTGTATTAAAAAACTGAGTGTTAATTTTTTGACAATGGCTTATTTAAAGGTTAATAATTTAGTTACTTTGTAAATTTTAATTTATTTATGTTTATTTAAAGTATCTTTTTGTATTTATTAATTTATAAATAACTAATTTTAAATAATTTAAAAATATTGCTGCCTGATAAGTAAAGTTTTATGTACTTTACATGTTGGTTAGCAATATTTATTCACACATTCAGGTTAGGAGTAGTTGATGTCTGGTTCTTCAGGAAGTTGCTGGCGTAATCTGCCACGCTGGCTGCTTGTATTGATATTGCTGGCTGGCGGTCTGGCGCTAGGCTATGGCGGAATTAAGCTATTGATACTGGGCGGTTCCGGCTATTATTTACTGGCTGGTATTGCTTATCTGGTACTTGCGATAATGGTTGGTTTGCGTAAGTCTTATACTGCCTTGTTTTCGCTGGCAGTGTTCGTGGCAACGCTAATCTGGGCATTAACAGATGCAACGGAGTTAACTTATTGGGCTCTGATGCCGCGTCTGGTTATACCTGCACTGTTTCTTATGATGACTTTGTGGTCAGGCAGTGGCTTTCAGGGTGTTTCAGCTTCCGGCCGCCGTTTTTATAATTTTAGCGGTGTTGTTATATTTCTGGCTTTACTGGCCACGCTGATTGCGTCGTTTTATCCGCATGGTCAGATTCGTAATCAGGTTAATATCAGTGAGAATGCTGATGCGGCACATGAAAATGCTCAAAATCCGTCTGACTGGGCATTTTTTGGCAGAAATCAGCGCGGTACCCGCTTTGCGCCGTATACTCAGATAAATCCGGATAATGTGCGTAATCTGCAGGTAGCATGGACATTTCATACTGGCCGCCGTACTTCCGGTAAAGCAATCGGTGTAGACGAAAATACACCATTGCAGATTGGTGACAAACTGTATTCATGCACACCGGAAAATTTGGTATCTGCAATTGATGCGGATACCGGTAAGTTAATCTGGCGCTTTGATCCTAAAGCACGTACTGCGGAGCATGTAACCTGCCGCGGGGTAGGCTATTATGATATGGATAAGGATGATAGCCTGACCAATGCTGAAAAAGCCGCTTATACTCAGTCTGTATGCCGGCGCAGAATTGTTGTATCTACAGTGGATGCACGTCTGTTTACTCTGGATGCAGATAAAGGGACGTTATGTCCGGGTTTTGGTGACAATGGTTATGTGAATCTCAAGGCTTATATGGGGCCGACTGAAAACAGTAAGCGCTATCATCCGACTTCTCTGCCTGTAATGATGGGACATTTAACTGTTGTAGGCGGCTGGGTTCGCGATATTGTTCATGGTGAACCATCTGGTGCGGTACGGGCATTTGATGTACGTGACGGTAAGCTGGTGTGGACATGGGATATTGGTAAACCTGAAGGTCTGGCTAAGCCCGGTCAGAATTACACACTTGAAACACCTAATGTCTGGACTATTCCTACTTATGATAAAGAACTGAATCTGGTTTATTTACCAACCGGCAATGGACCGCCGGATTACTGGGGTGGTGACCGCAATCATATTAAGGAAAAATTCGGGGCAGCAGTAGTTGCTCTGGATGCCAGCACCGGTAAATTACGCTGGGTACGTCAGCTGGTTCACCATGATGTATGGGATTATGATTTGCCTTCTCAGCCTGTACTGTATGATGTTACTAATGATAAAGGCCAGAAAATTCCTGCTCTGATTCAAACTACTAAAACCGGGCAGATTTTTGTAATTGACCGGCGAAACGGGGAATTTGTCACTAAAGTTGTGGAAAGCCCTGTACCTACAGCTCCGGCAGCCGAAGGTGAACATTTGTCTGCTACGCAGCCTGATTCTGTGGGTATGCCCAATATTGGTAATGAGCCGCTGACTGAACGCAGTATGTGGGGTATCACACCGTTTGATCAGTTATATTGCCGTATTCTGTTTAAGAATTCTGTATACAAAGGCCGGTTTACGCCACCGAGTGCACAGCCGTATATTGAATGGCCAAGTCTGCTTGGCGGCATGAACTGGGGTGGTATCTCAATTGATGAATCACGGAATCTGATGTTTGTGAATGATATGCGCATGGCACTGCGTATGCAGTTGGTTACCCGTGAGGAGGCAAAACAGTTCAAGGTTTCTACTGATGAAGTACCGGGATTTATGGGTACGATTCGGCCGCAGGTTGCCGGTATTTATGGCGGTGTGAAAATCGACATTCTGCAATCTCCGCTGGGTGTACCATGTCAGCAGCCGCCATTTGGTACGCTGAGTGCCATTGATTTGAACACCAAGCAGCTAGTATGGCAGGTGCCAATGGGCACAGTTCAGGATACCGGGCCTCTGAATATTAAGACAAAACAGCCAATGCCGATTGGTATGCCTACGCTGGGTGGTCCGACAGCCACTGCCTCCGGTCTGGTATTTTTTGCCGGTACGCAGGATTATTATCTGCGTGCAATAGATGCCAAAACTGGTAAGGAAGTTTGGAAAGCACGCCTGCCAGTGGGTTCGGTTGCTGCTCCGCTGATTTATGTCTCTCCGAAAACCGGTAAGGAGTATGTGGTTATTTCAGCCGGTGGTACCAGCCATTCAAATGATGTTGGTGACTATGTAATTGCTTATGCGTTGCCGGATAAAAAGTAAATCTGACCAGCACTAAAAAACAGCACCTGGGACGGGTGCTGTTTTTTAAAGAATTAATAAAATTGTTTACTAATTAATTTCAATTATATTCATGATTTTACATACTACTATGAAATACTGTTTGTTAAATATGAATGTATTCTTAACTCAAATAACAAGGAGTTGTGTTATGAAAACTTTTATCCGTGTAGTAACGCTTGCTGCTTTGTCTTCAATGAGTATGGGTGCTTTTGCTGCTGCTGGAACAGAACAGCCGCCGACAGCAGTAGTCACTGAAACTGAAACAGTGGTTGTGCATGAGCAGAAACCGGTTTTGGGTCCGGTAAATCCACATTCAATTTTGCCTCAGTTGAATTTAAGTAATCAGCAAAGGGCACTGGTACAGAAAATTGATCATCAGTATGCCAGCCAGCGTCCGCTTATGAGCAATGAAAATCGTCAGATTCTGGCTAATTTGCAACAGGAGCGTAAAAATCTGGTATTAAATAAGCAATTTGATGATGTTAAAGCTAAAAATATGATTGCACAGGAACAGCGTCTTTGGGCTGAACAGCAACAGGCACGTGCTGATTATGATTTTTTACAGTTAAAACGCGAACATGATATCTATCAGATTCTGACTCCGAAACAGCAACAGCAATATTGGCGTTTGCGTCAGCAACAGAAGTTGCTGCACTCCAAAGCGCGATAATTTATTGTTACTGTAGTTCGGTTTTGTGATTTAAAACCCCGCATTGCGGGGTTTTTATTTTTCTTTGATAAGAAATATTTATCAGAATTTAATCTGTGCCCGTGCCCACAGTGTGCGTCCTGGCTCGTTAACTCGGTATTGTTGTACGGAATAGGTATCAAAATCATAAGCAGATTTATTTACTGCTTCGGCATAGGTTTTGTTAAAGACATTGTCGATTCCGATTTGTACCAGCATATTTTTACCGGGTTTCCAGCCGGCATTTAATGCCAGTGTCCCAAAGCCGCTGCTCTGACCTAAGTCCATGCCAACAATGTTGCCCTGATTTTTGGCATAGCGGTGCTGACTAGTAACAACACGCCACAAGGCACCGGCGCTGAAATGCTCGTTTTCCCAGTTGAGGTAAGTACGCCATTCCAGTGGCGGGGTTTGTGCCAGTGGTCGTTTATCACTGCGGTTACTGGCATAGGTATAGGCGAGGCTGCCGCCAAGATTCCAGTGTGGTGCGAACTGCCAGTTGGTTCTGGCTTCGAAGCCATAGCGGCGCGCATCTATCTGACGGGCTGAATTTTTGCTGTTAATGCTTTCAATCAGAATAAAATCATTGATTTGTCCTGCAAAAATATCAATTGAGCTGCTGATGCTGTTACCTTGATAACTTAAACCGGCATCGATTTCATGGTTGGTTTCCTTACGCAATTTTTCGCCGTTGGCTTTACTGCGTTCCCAGTAATCAGGAGCACGCTCGGCAATACCATAGCCGAGATAGCTGGTTAGTTTATTGTTACGGTGTTCCAGACGGATAAAGCCGGCATTCAGTCCCTGATGCTGGTGCAAATACTTTGAGGCAATGGCATTTTTCTGCGGATTAAATAGGGTACTGGTCCAGTCATGACGAAAACCGCCAAAGAGACTGTTATTATCATTTATATTCCATTCACTCTGAATATAGGCACCGTGCCGTTTATAAGTCTGGTTCCAGATAAAGGGCAGTTTGTAATAATTTTCTGCCTGCTGTTTATTGGTACTCATTACCATAGGCCGGGTGCTGACTTCATCATTCTGCCAGTCTGCACCGATTTCACTGTGTGTATTTCCCAGCTCTATTTGTGCTGACAATTTAGCTGATTTTATTTCACGCGAAGGATTCATTACTGAATACATGCGGCGTACCGGCATGGTGGTATGCATACCATTCATATTGGGCATATCCGATGCCATTTTGCTCATACCGGAAGCCATTTTCATCGGTGCAGGAGTACGCAGACTGAAATTATCCATCACATGGTCGATTTTGCTGCGACCATATTCAAACTGTAGCTGACTCAGCCAGTTGGTGATATTTTGCTGGCGCAATTTCATTGACCAGCCATGGCGGTCGAACTGGGTGCCGTCCATGCTGCGGTCGGCATAGCGGGCATGACCGGTGCTGTGTTCATATTGTACAGCCAGCAGGGTGTCAGTAAATGGGGTAAGAGCTGCCTGAGCCATCTGATTATTGCGTTTGAATGCAGAATGAATGGTGTCTCCATTACCGTCTTTGTAATCTTTAGACTCATTGTGACTGGCATTAAGCCGCAGCCAGCCGTACTGATTACCTAGTGTACCGTCGATATAAGCATCACTGCGCCCGAATGATCCTTTTGTAAAGGCACTGTCTAATTTGGCAGTAGGCTGAGATAGTGGTTTTTCATCACGGATAAAACGTACAGAACCGCTAATCATTCCCGGCCCCTGATTAACTGCTTGTGGTCCCTTGGTAATAATGACTCTGTCGTAGCTGGCCGGAAACAGATAGGAGGTGGGCGGGTCCATGCGTCTGGGACAGCCGCCCAGTACAAACTGGTCGTCAGCACTGATCAGCAGGCGTGAACCGCCCAGACCGCGTAGCAGAGGATCACCTGAGCTGCCACCTTTACGTGTGACACTCATTCCTGCAACTGATTTAAGTAAATCAGCACCGTCCTGTGCCGGTAAAGGCTGAAGGGCTGTTTTGGGGTTGATTATTTCAACACCCGGTGTATTTTGTTTTGAAGCGACCACCACTATCGGACTTAATTCTGCTGTATGCGGTTCTGTGTTTTCTGATTGTGGCTGGGCACGAACTGTAGAAATGAGACAGGACAGAGCTAAGAAAAAAAGAGATTTGTCACGATAATGCATGGGAGTGCCTGAATGGCTGAAATAATGTAATTTATTATATCTTAAAAAATATAAATGAATCTTTGAATAAATTTAATTTTTTAACTCAATGTAATTCTATGTATGTTCAGGCGGCTATCCATTGAGATGCAATATAAATAAGCAGACCGATGCAACCGCCAACAAGCGTGCCATTGATACGAATGAACTGTAAATCACGCCCGACACTCAATTCGAGTTTATCAACCATTTGTTTACTGTCCCAGCTTTTGACTTTATCGGCAATGAACTGACTGACGCGATTTTTATACTGGCGAGTGATGAGTTTTGCACACAATGTAATTCGGGTATCCAGACGCTGCATAAATCGCGGGTTTTGCATGGCTTGCTGCTGTATATGGGTAGATAACCGGCCAAGCTGCTGCTGCCACCATGAATTACTCTGGCTGGTATCGTGTTCACTCCATGCCACAAAACTATCCCATAAATCCATTATGCTTTGTTGCAATGCTGTAGAGCGCAGCAGTTGCTGCCGTCCGGCCGCAAGCCATCTGTGCCAGCTCCGGCTGCGACGTAATTTGCGTTCGGTAACGAGAAGCTGTTTTCGGCAGGCGCGCCAGAAAGAATGCTTTGGGTTCGCCAATACCGCATCTATATAGGAGTCTGCCCAATCGAGTGCTTTGCCGGCGACCCAGTCATCAATACGTGCAGTCAGTGTCGTTTTCAGCGAAGCCTTAAATTTATCCCATGTACTTGGATCGCTTTTTTCAATTTTACTTACCCAAGATAACAGACTTTTTTCAAGTTGTGCCCGTGTCTGTTCGTTTTGCAGCCATTGGCGTATTTGTTGCAGTAAAGATCGTATCAGCAGTGTATCAATACCTTGTTTATGGATTAAATGAAGAAAGTTTGCCAGTGTTTTGCCCAGACGGGCACCGCTGTACTGGGTGTTTAGCAGCTGACTGCAAAATCCGGCTACTTCACGGGCACTGGCGGTATTTAACAGCAGCGGAATCTGGCTGGTCAGAACAGGCAGCCATTTTTGCTGATTTTGCGGAGCACATAGCCATTGCAGGGTTCTTCTGGCCGGATGCATACGATAGATGCGTCCGGCAATTGCTTTATCCTGTAAAAAATTATTTTCAATAAAATGTCCGAATTCATTGGCAATTCTTTCCTGTTTCTGAGGCAGAATTGCGGTATGAGGAATAGGCAGACCAAGGGGATGGCGAAACAGGGCAGTAACTGCGAACCAGTCTGCCAGTGCACCTACCATGGCGGCTTCGGTAAATGCTTTAAGATAGACCAGAGCCGGATATTGTTTTTGCAGCAGGCAGCTTAAAACAAATAAAACACAGGCAATAATCAGCAAACTGGTAGCCAGTATTCGCATGCGTCGCAGACGCTGGCGCTGTATCAGACTGGTAATAGTGGCTGTGTTCATAATATCGGTGTGTTTCAGATATCCGGATAAAATTTTTCAGTATATAAGCTTACTGGTTAATTGGTCTTGTTGCCGGTGTGATTTCCTGAATTTACTCAACTGAATAAAAGTATCAATCTTAATAAGGGAGAAATAGCCGGTAGTTAAAGGTTGGTATCGTTAGCTGGATTTGATTTTATAATAAATTTTTTACCCGGACCCTATATTAAATAATACATATTATTTAATATTCCATGAATATTTCATTGATATAACATTGTGCTTTTTAGCTGGTATAAATCATTACTGGAAACTGATTATTCGGGTAATGGTTTTTGGAATGCTTTTACCGACAAAATAATGAGTACGCCAATATAATTTAAAATTATATAGAGCGAATAGTTAATCAGCCATATATTTTCGAATTGCTCTTCGGCTATTGCGCCAGATAATTCGCCTGTTAGTGGATATAAAATAGTGAGTGCCAGTAAATAATAGACCGAGCTGTAAGTTAAATAATTGAATAAATCAGACCATGCAACTTGATTTTTTGGGGTAACACTATCTTTGATAGCGAGAGCAAAGGCCAGTAATATATCAATCCAGTAAAGTATAAAGCACAGAAACATTACTACAGAGAGGATATTAAGTATGTCGCCTTCAAAGTAAGGAATCATTAATCCTCTGCCAATTAAGCTGTTACTGCAAGTCAGCACAAATAAATAAACTGCCGCAAAAATGAGCAACTTTTTAATACTGAATTTACCCGTACTGGCTTTTTGGTCAGTGTTAGTTTTTTTGATGGCTAATGAATTATCGGAAGCAGAAACTGTTCTACGACGTTTAAATGATAAAACCTGACAGATAAGTTTAAATATTAAAATAATAAAAGCACCAATGCTGTTAACAAAGGTATAAATAAAAACAAGGAAATTATTGAAATAAATGAAAACTTGATATGTGATTGATTGTAAATAAATAAAGAAAACACAAATCAGAAAATTACTGATTGAATAACACAATAGTGTAACGGTTGATGGTGTCTTATTCGGACTGTGTTTATCATTAAAGTATGAAGAAAAAATCTGTTTTATTGTTAACCCGAATATCCATATTAATAAAAGACCAAAGAGATATAAGCAGCCATAAATTAAGAGAAATTCAATGTCAGTGTTAAAATAGGGATACCAGAAAGGTGGTCGCAAAAGCGTCCCGAAAAGATAAAGGATAGTTAAATAAATTAACGAAAGCTTCAGGGAGTTTTGTGGGTTAAAAAATTCAATAAATCGATTTTTTTTCAATTTATTCAGCCCCTAGCGATAATCTTAATTTGATTACCTATAATCTCATTAATCCGAATTTTTGTATTAATTGTATTTTTAACAATATGTATCAGACTATCTCAGTAAACTGCAACTTCAAGCCGTTACTTGTGGTTTACGGCGTTTATATTGCCACCACTTGAATCCGTAACCGGCAATGACCGGAATCAGCGCATAAATAATCAGAGCTGTCCAGCTGCCGTACCAGTGTACCAGTGTGGAGGTACTGTTATCATTGTTAAGAATAATCTCGGTAGATGAGTAACAAATAGCGCGCCACCAGCACATAACCAGAAGCCCCAGAAAAACCGGCCAGATTTTGCATGTACGCCCGCGCTGCCATAACAGGAAAAATACCAGCGCCCATATCAATGTCAGGGTAGTAACTAATAAACCCGTATCAGTTGGCAGATGCAGATAGCGACAGATAATAAAGGTGATAACGACCCATATGCCGGCAAGTATGGCCATGATAAATTCTTCGGGCTTGTTGAGCATGTTGTTGCTTCCTTAGCGAAAAATACGGCTGGAATGGTTAATATACCGCAGCTGCTATACTTTGTCATGTTCTACTAGCCATGGTCTGAGACTGGCTGTGTCTATATCCCATTTCCATATGCCATTCTGGTTGTGCGGATTAAGTCCGCGCAGGAAGAGATAACGTACGCTGATACTGGGCGGAAGCTGCCGGCGACTGTGCAGAAATCGTGCACAGGCAATGCTGTAAATGAGTGCCTGAAGGTAGTAATGATGTTTGGCAATAGCCTCGTCCATGTTTTCCCGGTTATAGTCTGACAGACGATTTCCCAAATGGTTGGATTTGTAATCAATAACATATACCTGACCATGCCGGTCTTCGCCTAGAAGATCGATAGCCCCGTTGATAAATCCGTTTACCGTAGCAAAATCCAGCTCCTGTGCTGCCTGAACACAACATTGCGGTAATCCGGATGTGTGGGTAAACCACTGTTGTAAATCTGCGATACTGAAATCGGCAACCCGCAGCATGAAATTCATTTCAGCCACTCGTTGTGCTTTAGGTATGTTTGCAATAATGGTTTGTGGTGACAGCTGGCATTGGCGTACGGTATCAGTAAGCGTCTGCATGGTGGTGCTGTGCCGGCTGTCGAAACCATAACGCGCCAGACAGTCGAGAATATGCTCCTGTTCCGTTGCAGTAGCCGGCAGGCTGAATTCGGTCTGTTCCAGTATGGCATGCAGACAAAGTCCGGCGTTGATACCGCGCTCGAATGCGAGCACAGGTGTTTCCGCTTCTGTATCGGGGCTCAGTGGCTGAGTCTGTACTTCAGCCTGATCCAGCGCAGGTGCTATTTTTTCTTCTTCCGGAGCAGATTCGCGGTGACTGTAATCATGCCGGCTCAGACTGGTGAAGCTGGTATAGCGTATGGATTGAAAAGTCCGTACTGTCGGTGTTAGCGCACGATAAGGTTGTTCGGGTTTTTTACTGATATCAATACAGGCAGGGGCTACATTGCCTTCACACCATTGAAACAGCTCAGGGTTGCCGGCAGCCAGACATTGATGCCATGCAGCACGTAAAGTACTGGGCAGATTGGGCTTATGTGTTTCCTGCCAGAATTGGCGGGATTCTTTCAGGGTATTGTCCGGCTGTCCGTCCAGTAGCCATGCCATGGGGTTACTGGCGGTATTGTTGCAGGCGGCAGTGTACAGTATCAATTGTTCGCGTGCCCGGGTAAAGGCTACATAATACAGACGCAAACGTTCGGCCATACTTTCGCATTCCAGCTCATCCCGGTCGCTGTCGCTGAGCAAACTATTGGCAATCAGTTCCACTTTATCCTGATGATGCAGACGTTGCCAGTGTTCCTGATTATTAATGGTCTCTTTACCATCCCATGCAAACGGACAGAATACCACCGGATATTCCAGCCCTTTGGAAGCATGCATGGTCACAATTTTAACCAGTGCTTCATCACTTTCCAGTCGCAGCAAACTACTTTCACCTGCTGACCGTTCGTTGCTGATGGCACTGGTCAGCCAGTTCAGCAGGGCGTTGGCCGTCGGCAGAGTTTGTTCAGCAGCAGCCAGTAATTCGGCCAGTTGCCACAGATTGGTCAGGCTGCGCTCATTGCGCTGCGTAAGTAGTCTGATTTCCATGCCGGTCTGGCCGGCAAACCACTGTATGGCAGGATAAATACCATACTGCTGCCATTGTTCGCGGGTTTGCAGTGCCAGCTGTATCCATTCGCTCAGTGTATTTTCATTCCGGTTCAGTTCTGCCAGCTGTGCTGCTGTCCAGCCGAACAGTACACCGCCAAGGATAAAGCGTAATGTTTCGGTGCGCTGCGGTTGCAGCCAGAAACGTAACAGAGCCTCGACAGCTTGTGCCTCAGTGCTGGAAAAAACTGAATGGTTACCAAGAGAGACGCTCATGATGCCGCAGCGTTTCAATGCGCCGGCAATCATGCGACCTTCATTATGTGAATGCACCAATACGGCAATATCGCCAGCCTGTAACGGCCGGTTACTCAGTAGCAGTTCTCCGCGCATACCCTGATTAATCATGCCGGCAATTTCATAGGCACAGTATTCGGCCGAACGTGTCCGCAGACTGTCTTTATTCGGGATAATTTCCGCCCCCTTATCGCTGACATCTATTTTTTCATGCAGCCAGCGCACCACTACCGCCGGTATAACAGTATTGCTGTGACTGTAATGCAGACGGTTATTTTCAGCCTGTGCCTGTACCTGCGGATAGCTGATACCCTCAAGAATAAAAGGCAGCTTTTTGCCGCTGAACAGGCGGCCAATGGCCTGTACCAGTGCCTGATGGCTGCGGTAATTGGTGGTCAGGGTATAGCGCTGCTGTGGCGGGGTATCGGCAGCGGCGCGCAGATAGGCGTGAATATCAGCACCACGAAAACGGTAAATAGCCTGTTTCGGGTCACCCACCATAATAAGCGGGCGGTTTTGTTCGGCAAACGCAGTTTTGAAAATTCGGTACTGCAACGGATCAGTATCCTGACATTCGTCTACCAGTGCAATCTGCCATGTTTGTGCCAGTGCTGCGGCCAGTGTTTCAGACATGGGATTATCCGCAGACAGTGCCAGCCCCAGATCTGCCAGTAAATCGTCAAAGCTGCGCTGATGGCTGTTGCGCCGGTGCTGATTAAGACACTGGCGCACGTAGTTAAAACAGTCCAGCTGTAATTGCAGTGATATGCTGTCTTCCGCAATCAGCATGGCAGTAACAGCTTCTGCCAGTTCGACCAGTGGGGCAATGTTAGCTATCAGCTCATTATTGAGTGTTTGATTTTTTTTGGTGTTTTCCTGTAGCTGGGATGAAGCCAGTTTGGCACATTTTTCCAGTACAGAAGATGAAAAAGTATGGCAGTTTACTTCGCTTTCCATTACCTGCTGCAGGTCGGTGAAAAGCTGCTGATAACTTTTCTGGCGGTAAATATTGCCATTTAGTTGCTGATGTAACTGCCAGAATGAATCCTGAATAAGGCTGAAATGTGTACATACGCTCTGCCATGCCTGTTGCCAGCAGTTATTTATGCCGGCTATATCCGCAACAGGCGGTTGGCGTACCTGTAAATCTACCATGCCGCAGTGCCGTCCCATTTCCTGCATAAGCCGGGCAGGGGTAAGTTTGTAAGCGACGGCCAGAATGGCCATGCTGCTGTTATTGCTTACCTGCTGCCGCCAGAAGTCTTCGGCAAACCGGCACAGCATTTCCGGATCAGTTTCAATAGTTTCCGTATCAAATGGTGTCTGGCATAAAAAGGCATAATCAGTGAGTACGCGCTGGCAGAATCCGTGAATGGTGTAAACGGCTGCACGGTCAAACTGGGTAATGGCCGCCTGCAGACGGAGAATCAGGCTGGAATCATCATCCTGACTGCGGGCACAGTCAATCAGCTGTTGCAGTACCGGGTCATTCTGTTCCGCAGGCAGATTATTTTGTAACAGAGCCAGAGCCTGATTAAGGCGGGTACGCAGACGGGTTTTCAGCTCCGCTGTAGCTGCTTTGGTAAAAGTGACCACCAGAATAGCGTCAACCGGCATGCGTTCCAGTAACACCAGCCGTGCAAACAGGGCGGCAATGTTAAAGGTTTTCCCGGTACCGGCAGAAGCTTCAATCAGGCTGCTGCCGTTTAAGGGCATGGTAATCGGATTTAATGCTTGGCTCATTATAATTTATCAGCGGTTTCCAACGCTGCTGTCATGGGCAGCAGTAATTCTTCAATCAGTTGCCAGAACAGAGGGGTGTCAATCGGCAGTTCTTCATCGCGGCCAAATACCTGAGCTACTTCAGGATAGTCGGCCTGCGGTTTTCCGTTATGGCTGTCTGCATAGACTTTAAACGCGGTACTGCGTTCTTCAGCACCATATTCAGGTGCACGGTTTTTCTTTTGCCGGTTACGATACCACTTAAGGGCAGTGGTAAGGCTGGTTTTCGGAAAAAAGGGCAGTGGCCGGCTTTGTCCTAGCCGGTAATACTCAAGCCATAAAGCCAGTTGTGCTTGCGCATCAATCAGGCTCATTGCTGCCAGCATGCGCGGTTTGGCCGGATAAAGCTCATATGTGTCCTGTGCACCTTCGCTTTCAGTAGCGCAGAGGAGTAAATGGCGCAGATATAACTCAATATTATCCGGTGCTGTCGGGGCGTGATTCCGTTCAATCAGCTGCCCGCACTGATGTAAACGGCTGATGTTGCCACTTAGCTGTAACTGTTCGTGTTCAAAAATAAAGGCAATATCGGCGACAGCGGGACTGAACAGTATGCTGCTGTCCAGAGCCAGTGTCTGATTGCGTAAAACCTGGCTGACAATCACGCCCAGCTCGCCTTCAGGCACCAGTCCGCTTACTGCCAGTGCTGCATCTACCTCAGCAAAATCCAGATGCTGCCGGCGTGCACGGGTATAGGCAGTATAAATCGATGCACTGTTTTCAATTGCAAACGGTTCTGCTGCACTGACTGGTGTTTCCTGATAGGGTGCCTGCCATTGTAACTGCTGCTGAAGCCAGTGACGTACCGGATTACGCCAGAACCGGATAAAGGATTCAATATCAACTTCCTGATTCTGTTTTTCCGGTTCAGTTATTTTTGCATAAAATGGCGCAGGCTTATCTGTATTCTGATTCAGTGCCGTGGCGTAATCACTGCGGCAGCTGACTAAATCGCCGTTAAAATAGCGATAGGAAAAGGGTTGTAACGGGTGTCTGATGATATGCTGCTGATTAAATACCAGCGGATTACAGCCGGTCATGGCGGCCAGAACATCGGTCAGCTCATAAAGCAGAGCAGAGGGGGCCAGTTCTTCGTTTTTGCGAATATCTTTACCGATATACGACAAATACAGTTTTTCGCGCGCACTTAAAATAGATTCAAGAAACAGATAGCGGTCATCGTTGCGACGGGCACGATCGCCGCGGCGCGGATGCTGTGCAATCAGGTCGAAAGCAGCAGATTTGGTAGTACGGGGAAATTCGCCGTCATTCAGACCGAGCAGACAGATACAGCGAAAGGGCAGGCTGCGCATCGGTACCATGCTGCAAAAGGTAATCCCGCCGCGCAGAAATCCGGCCTGACGGGTAGTGGATAAATACTTCTGCAAATGCTCGATTGCAATGGCCGGTTCAATGGTCAGATTAAATTGTGCCAGTGCTGCCTGCGCCTGCCATTCAGCCAGACTGGTTTCCAGTTGCTGCATGGCATGTCCGGACAGAGAATCAGTATCGGCTAAATCCCGCAGAAGTTGTCGTGTACGCGCAATCCATTCGGGAATAGTAGCTGCTTTTTGCCAGCAGCTATGATGTTTAATCAGACAGTCTATTAACTGTTGTGCGCGTGCCAGAATTTCAGTCTGGCCTATATCACCGAACCACGGAAGCTGTTGCTGCCACAGTGCCGTATATTTATTTTCCGGCAGCAGCCAGCCGAGTACCGTACGTTCACGCGCCTGCTGCCAGGTAAAGTGCTTACCCTGTCCGCCATATTCATGACGCATATCTGCATCCACGCCCCAGCGTACCCCTTGTTCGCTCCAGACACGGTGAATCAGTTCTGCATCGCTGTCGTTTAAGTCAAAACGTGCGCGCAGAGCAGATTCATCCAGCAAAGGCAGCACAGTTTCAATATCAAACCGGCTCTGCATCAGTTGCAGCAGTTTTTCGAATAATTGCAGTAGGGGTTCATGCAGGCTGATTTTAACGTCGGCGATGTTGTAATGCAGAGCAGGCGTGTCGCCCTGCGTTTGTCCGAATACTGCGTGGATAAAAGGCAGATAAGGCCCAATATGTGGTGTAAGTACCGCAATATCCTGCGGCTGCCAGTGCGGATGTGCGGCCAGGTCCTGAATCAGCTGCTCTTTGAGAATTTGCAGTTCACGCAGGCAGGAATGCGCCGCTACAATCTGAATGGAATTATCATATTCCTGCAGCCGGTACGGTGGTTCAGACTGTTTCGGATGTTGCAGGCACTGGATATCGTTTTGCAGCCGGTGTAACAGAGTATCTGCCACTTCATCACACTGAGCATAGACAGAAGGCATATACACTACTTCGCCCAGATCATTGAGCGCATCAAAAAAATCCCGCCCCTGTTTGCCCAGACTGGCCAGTAAAGGATGGCCAACCACACTCAGGTCAGTTTCCTGACTATTGAGCAGCATATCTGCTGAGAGAACATTGCCCCAGTACTCAGCACACGGGTTTACCGCAAATATATGCACATCAGTATATTGTGCTATTACCTGTAATGCATGCAGATAAACCGGTGCCAGTGTGGCAATACCGAATACGAATATCTGCCCGGGTAAATGTTCAGAACCAAGTTTGCTCAGAAATTCCTGCATTAAGCCGGCACGGTGTGGTAAATCTGATTCATTATTCAGCCAGCGCCATAGCTCTGCCTGCCATTGCTCATCTTCACCCAGATTCGCAGATTTGTTTTCCTGCCAATTATTTATCCAATCATTGCGATAGATTAAATATTGGTCAAACATATCAGCAAGTTTTCCGGCTAGATGGTAAGGTGCCTGAGTACTGCTATCAAGATAAGAATGTAGTGCGGTAGCAGTTTGGCATAATTGGGGTTGTCTGAACGCAGGGCTATGAAACAATCCCAGTAAGCGCCAGCGCAATACTTCTGACTGAAACGGGTTAAGCGCTGGTGTTTGCGGTAATACCTGATGAGTTAATTGCCAGATGTAGCTGGCCGGCAGACTGAAATGCAGATTAGCGGCAATACCGTGCTCCTGAGCCAGATAGTGATTCAGATAGCGGCGCATACCCTGACTCTGTACCACGATTTCTGTTGCAGCCCATGCTGACTGTGGTGAGGTATGCTGATATACGCTGGCAAACAAAGCAGCTAAATCAGATAGTTGATTGGATTGATAAACATACAGCATAACAGCATCCGGCACCAGTTAAGGTTGTTATTATAGCTGTGCCGGAGCTGCTTGAGCGATTTGTCAAACATGATTTTGCGCCTTTAGCTGTTTTTATTGCGTTGACACAAAAGTATATTTACAGAATTTAAACTAAAAAATTTTAATAAAAAATAGTTAATACTGGTCAAAAGCTGGAAAAAATTGGAAAATAGGTAATTAAGTACTCTGCCATAATTAAAATACTGGCAATATAAAGAAGGATATCACAGTGAGATTTGATGGCGTCATTGATGAGTTAGCGGCAACTAAAGGTGTCATGGCGTGTGCTGTCGTGGATTATGAAAGCGGAATGTTTATAGACGGGGTTAGTCCGTCAGGCATGGATCTTGACATTCTGTCCGCCGGCAATACCGAAATTGTGCGTTCAGAAATAAAGGCTATTGAGCGTCTTTATGGTCTGGACAACAATGAAGATGCTATAGACGATATTCTTATCAGCCTGCATAAACAATATTATTTATTGCGGCCGATGAAGAATGTTCAAGGTGTGTTTATGTTTATGGTACTCGACCGCAAAACAGCCAATCTGGCACTGGCACGGCGCGCTTTGAAAGTGGCTGATCGTCATTATCAGGATTGAAACACACTTAAACAGAAAAAGTATGAACTGTTAACTCTCTGTGCAACAGCCTCTTTGCAAGCAAAGAGGCTGTTAATTTATTGTGCTTTTTGTACTTGTTTGTCATACCAGCTTAACAATTCTGATGCCGGTACATAGCCAATCAGTGGCTGGCTGCGATAGCCGTTTCTGTGTACAACAAATAATCCCGGAGGTCCGTACAGACCATAGCGTTGCATCATTCTGCGTTGTGCCGGCGTATTATTGGTTACATCAATCTGCAAAAAACGCTTTTCTTCAATTACCCGTCTGACTGAAGCTTTACTTAAAGTAAATGCGGTCATTTCCTTGCAGGATATACACCAGTCTGCATAAAAATCTACCAGTACCGGCTTATTCGGATCTTCATCAAACAACTCTTGCATAGCCTGACGCAATTGTTCCGGCTTATCGAAATAACGACCGAAATGCTGACCGTTTGGCGGTGTTAAAGTAAGAAAACGATGTAAAGGCGTCACACAGTTCATTATGCTGGCAGAAACAAAACCAATCCCGCAAGCCAGAAACAGTATACCGATAATCGCATTAAACCAGCGCTGACGTGCTGATGAATGATACCACTGCCAGCCTAAATAGATTGCCGGTATCAGCATCAGCAAAGTATAAATAGTGACTACCAGATAGTAATTCAGAAACGGAGTGGCAATATAGGTAGCTGCACCCAGCAGCATCAGACCGAACAGATATTTGACACCAATCATCCACTTACCGGCACGGGGCAGAATATGCACACCGAATACAGAAATCAGAATCAGCGGAATGCCCGTACCCAGCGCCATAACATACAGAGCCATGCCGCCCAGAGCAGCATCCCCGCTCTGCGCAATATAACCCAGTGCAAAAGCCAGAGGTGGTGCGACACAGGGACCGACAATCAGCGCTGACAATGCCCCCATTATCAGCACAGAGAGCAAATGTCCGCCATGAAAGCGGCCGCTGACCCGCTGAAAAAACGTCTGCCAGCGTGCCGGCAACTGAATACTGTATAAATCAAACATTGATAAAGCCAGTATCACCAGTATGGCTGCGGCAGCGAGCACTACTGCAGGCTGTTGCAGCCATCCGGTCAGAAACGCACCGGTACGGGCAGTAACAATACCAACAATAGTATAGGTAAAAGCGAGCCCCTGTACATAAACAAATGATAGGATAAATGCCCGCAATTTAGTGGTTTTCCGGCGGGTACCCATGACGATGGCTGATACTATCGGCAGCAGCGGATACATGCATGCTGTCAGACTCAATCCCATACCGGCAATAAAAAATGTCATTAAATTGGTAATCAGTGTTGCGCGGGAAAGCTGAAACAGACTGTCACCGCCTGAGCTGCCTGACCACTCCGGTGGCGGAGCTTTAACCGGAGGATCAGTAAAAGTATCCTGCGGGACTGGCTGAATATGCGTTGATTGTGGCGTAATACGATATTTGCCGGTACGGCTGATGGTAAATGTATTTTCTACCGGCGGATAACAGATTCCTGCATCTGCACAGCCCTGATAAGATAAAGTTAACTGATACGGAACAGTCTGTGCATCTGATCTATAGTGCCAGACTGCGTCTGCATAATTATAGTAAACCTGCTGGGTGCCAAAAAACTCATCGTGCTTTTGCTGTCCCTGCCGGATAAATTGTTCTTCACCAAAGATATCTGCCGGTTCAGTAGTAATCTGAATTTTATTCCGGTACAGGTAATAGCCGTCGGCAATAACAAAATGTACACGAATATCCTGATTATGAACAATCAGTTCCGGTACAAAAGCCTGTTCCGGCGGTAATAATTTTTTATTGTCCGCAGCCAGCACTGCACTATTCAGCCCCGGCAGCAATACCAGCAGCATAAACATCAGTTTTAACAGGGAAGTCATACAGACACGAGAACGGGTAGGATTGTGATACATAAAAAATGGTCACTGTAACCAGTGTAATTTCAACCTGAACAATCAACAAAGAAAATGACTACCGGCAGAACCGAAGGGTAGTCATTATCTCCCCTTAAGTGCTTTCTGATTTCGTTTACCAGATAAAGCTAAGTCTGCAAACAATCAGTTTACGGGTATTGTATCAGTGCATAGGCAGAATGGTTATGAATAGATTCAAAATTTTCACTTTCTACAGTAAAAGACTGAATACGTGTATCAGTTTTTAGCGCGGTAGCAACATCACGAACCATATCTTCAACAAATTTGGGGTTATCATAAGCATATTCAGTAACATACTTTTCATCCGGCCGTTTCAGCAAACCGTATAACTGACATGAACCCTGTTGTTCTACCAGATCAATAATTTCTTCAACAGCAATTGATTCAGTGCATACCAGCGTAACAGTGACATGTGAACGCTGATTATGCGCCCCGTAAGCAGAAATTTCCTTACTGCACGGACACAGGCTGGTAACCGGAATAATGATCTGTAATGTTTGCTGATAAATACCAGCCTGAATTTCGCCACTGAGTACCACTTCATAATCCAGTAGGCTGGAAATGCCGCTTACCGGAGCCTGCTTTTGCCGGAAAAAAGGAAAGCGCATACTGATTTTACCAGCCGTTGCCTGAAGTTTTTCTAACATGGCGGCAGTCAGCTGCCGCAGTACAGCAAAATCAATACTGTCATGCTGTGTCTGCATTAACTCAATAAAGCGTGACATATGTGTGCCTTTCTGTTCGGCCGGCAGTGACACAGTCATGGTTAAATCAGCAACAGTATGTTGTTTACCTGCAGCACAAATAATACTCAGCGGCAGGCGTAAGCCTTTCACACCAACCTGATTGATTGGCATATTGCGTTTATCAACACTGCTTTGCACGTCGGCAATAGTGTCCATTCTGATACTTTTCCTTGCAAAACAAATCTGAATCCAGCCGGCGCAGTATAGTGAAACCACAGAAACTGCCGGCATATAAGGCATAAAATTATACTGTATGCCTTAATTCCGAGCAAATCAGTCGGGATTAGTGTAAAAGAAACAGCATGCTGCCTGATAACCAGAGTGCGTGCTAAACTAGCAGCCTCAGTATTAATGCCGTTACCCGTATAAACAGCTGTCTGAACAGCAAAACCAGTAATCAAACGGAGAAAATATGAAATTTGCCACACAGACCATCCATTCCAGTTATCAGCCGGAAGAGCATAACCGTGCCCTAATGCCGCCTATTTATCAGAACAGCATGTTCGCCATGAATGAAATCGGCGAAAATATTCCGTTCCGTTATGCGCGTATTTCCAATCCGACACGGCAAGTACTTGAAGACACAGTCGCCGAGCTGGAAAATGGCTGTGCCGGTTTTGCCTATGGCAGTGGTATGGCCGGAATCGATGCTGTGTGGCGTACTTTTCTGCGGCCGGGTGATACCATTGTTGCGGTAGCCGATATTTATGGCGGAGCTTATGATTTATTAACCGAAGTATATGCCCAGTGGGGTGTTAACGTTATTTTTGCCGATCTTACCAATCCGGATAATCTGGACCGGATACTGGCACAGACCAAAGTAAAAATGGTATGGCTGGAAACCCCGAGTAATCCGCTGCTGCGTCTGGTAGACATCGCCGAACTGTCTGCTAAAGCCAAAGCTGCCGGTGCCATTGTCGGTATGGATAATACTTTTGCGACACCCTACGTACAGAATCCGCTGAATCTGGGTGTGGATATCGTCTTTCATTCCGCAACCAAATACCTGTGCGGACATTCAGATGTGCTGATGGGTATTGTTGTGGTAAAAGATCCTGCACATGCAAAATTATTACGTGCCTTAAGTATTAATACCGGCGGCGTGGCCGGTCCGATGGACTGTGCACTGGTATTACGCGGTATCAAAACACTGGTTGTACGTATGGACCGGCATTTATCCAATGCGGCTGAGCTGGCCAGACGCTTGCAGCAGCACCCTGCGGTAGAAAAAGTATTTTATCCGGGTCTGGCGGAACATGAACACCATGATATCGCCTGTAAACAGATGCAGCATGGTTTTGGCGGAGTGGTCTCCATTTATTTACGTCAGAACAGTCGCGAAGCAGCCAATAGTGTGATAAAAAATCTGCGCATGATTCGGATGGCGGCCAGCCTTGGCGGCGTCGAAAGCCTGATTAATCACAGTGCCAGCCAGTCGCATAGCGGCATGAGTAAAGAAGTTAAAGAATCACTGGGCATCCGTGAAGGCCTGCTGCGTATTTCAGCCGGTATCGAAGATATTGAAGATATCTGGGATGATATCAATCATGCACTCAATACCTTGATTTAACCTGTGTAAGTGAAAAATCCGTGCACAATTATTATGAAGTATTAAATGTTGCTCAAGGGGCATCCGACGAAGTTATTCGTGCGGCCTATCGGGCTTTGTCACAAAAATACCATCCTGACCGCAATCCGCATAATCCGCAGGCACATCAGCGTATGGCTGAGATTAATAAAGCATATGCAGTATTGTCTGATCCGGAGCAGCGCCATCATCATGATGTGTGGATTGCGCGGCAAAGCCTGCAGGCAAGGTTGTCACCGGCATTGCTGGCGCGCCGGCAGACACCATTTGCGCCTCCGGTTTTATTGCCTAACCATCAGGATAAAGTTGTCGACCTGCACGAACGCGGTCACGGCTGGTTATGGATTGTGGGGATTGCCGTACTGATTGCTATGGGCGGAGTGTGGTGGAGGCTGGCATATCCGCCGGCTAATAACGTTAATGAGCAGAGTAGCATGCCAGTTACCACGGCACCCAATGGGCAGCTTTTCCCGCTTAAAGCTGCTTATGTATCCGGCTATCCGGTTTTGCGTGAGCGCGGCAATAACAATATTGTCGTACATGCCACCTCCTTGCAATCGCCGGTATTTGCCCAATTATACGAATTGCACGCCGGTAAATTTACAGCTATACGCACCTTTTATATTCCGGCGGGCGAAACCTTTACCCTGCATAAAATCGGTGATGGCAGTTTCAGCCTGCAATACCAGCGTATTAATGATGGAAAATGGGCAGTAAGTGATGGTATTGAAATCAGTCATACCGAAGCCAGCCGAAAATATCAGGATATCGATATCAGACTGTAATCATACTGTCACCGCTCAGGCGGTGGTTCACACACAGGAATAACTGCATGCAGGCTGCCGCAGAAGCTAAATTTACTGAAGAAACCGTACTCTGGGTCAAACAGCATACCCCTAAACTGCTGACTTTTGCCATCACCCGGCCTGAAGCCTATCGCTTCAGTGCCGGTCAGTTTTCGCGTCTGGGTTTTCGAGACGGCGCAGGTTTTATCTGGCGTGCCTATTCTGTTGTATCTGCCGAATATGCAGATACACTCGAATACTTTGTGGTATTGATTGAAGGCGGACCGATGAGTGCCCGGCTGGCACAATTGCAGGCGGGCGATTCTATATTGCTGGATAAAACCGCTTTTGGCTTTTTTCTGCCAGGGCGGTTTACTGATGGCGAGCAGCTGATCATGCTCAGTACCGGCAGCGGCATTGCGCCGTTTCTGTCTATGCTGCAACAGCCTGCTGTCTGGGAACGTTTCCGGCATATCGGACTGGTACATTCCGTTTCATATGCCAATGAACTGATTTTCAGCCAGCATATAAACGAGTTAATCCATCACCCTCTGATTGGCGAATA
This sequence comes from Snodgrassella sp. W8124, assembly GCF_016100875.1. Taxonomy (NCBI): domain Bacteria; kingdom Pseudomonadati; phylum Pseudomonadota; class Betaproteobacteria; order Neisseriales; family Neisseriaceae; genus Snodgrassella; species Snodgrassella sp. W8124. Next base: position 1,647,797 of record NZ_JACFRP010000001.1, on the reverse strand, counting down.
TACAGACCAACTGACTTACCAGCCGGTGGTTACCCGTGAACCTACTGCCGGAGCACTCGGTCAGCGTCTGCCGCAATTATTGCAGAATGGTACGCTGGCAGAGGGACTGGGTTTGAATTTCAACCCTGAACAAACCCGTTTTATGCTGTGTGGTAATCCGGCCATGGTCACCGATACTTTTCAGACCTTACTGGATATGGGCTATAGCATGCACCGTAACAGAGTACCGGGACAGATTATTATGGAAAACGGCTTTTAATCACCGGATAAAATCAGCTCCTGATATAACGAGTGTAAACTTAGCTATAACTTTCAAACTAAACCAAATATTCTGATGTCACCGGCAAATTAAGTTAGTATGGCAGTATGAACCTGAATCAATTCGGCAAAAAAAACGCCCAGCTTAATCAATTATTGCAGCAATCCGCACACTGGCAACGCCTGAGTAACTGTCTGAAACAAGAGTTGCCGGCAAGTATGCGAACTCAGTTTAGTGTTGCCTGTGTACGCACCGGCTGTCTGGTGGTGATTGCGCAAAATAGTATGGCTGCTTCACGTTTACGTATGGTGTTGCCGGCATTATTGCCGCAACTGTGTCAGATTGATGCTTCAATTGAAACTGTAAAGGTTAAAGTTCAGCCGGCAGAATCAAAACCCGAAGCAGTAAAGCATGCCAGTTTAAGCCCTGTGGCGCGCGATACGCTGGCACGTTCGGCAGAGGCCTTAACACATCATCCAGAGCTAGCGGCAGCACTGCGCCGTTTAAGTGAAAAGAGCAATTGAGCTATTTCAGCCTGTGTATTTGTCAGACGCTTTAAGCAATGATAAAAAATAATTTAATCAGGATGACAAAATTAAAGAAATATAAATAATATTTATTCAGTTCTGATTATGAATCAATATCCTTCTACTGGTGTGCAATCAACTATTTTTAAACAAAATTCAGTTGCCGGAACAGTAATAATCGGTATTGCATATAAATTTTTTCATCTTCATATAGCAGCGTTAAAGACATGAACAGCTTCTGTTGTGTCAGACAATGCTTGGAAAAAAGGGTTTTACCATTATATTAAGCACCATAAACAGCAATCAGTAACTTCTGAACAGCTTCAGATTGCACATAATTGACACAGGCATGCAAACAGCCGCACAGCAGCGTAGGCGCTTGTGTTAAAATCTCCTATTTCCAGCTTACTATTTATTGCGCCAGCAGGTGCCGGACTGTTGATTTATGTTGAAAAACTTAGCAAAAAAAATTCTCGGAAGCCGCAACGACCGGCTTTTGAAACAATATCGTAAAGAAGTATCCAGAATCAATGCGCTCGAACCACAACTTCAAGCTTTAAGCGATACTGAACTACAGGCTAAAACTGCTGAATTCAAACAACGTCTGGCTGATGGGGAAAAACTCGATAGCCTGCTGGTAGAAGCTTTTGCCGTATGCCGTGAAGCCAGTAAGCGTGTACTCGGTATGCGGCATTTTGATGTGCAGCTTATCGGCGGTATGGTACTGCATTATGGCAAAATTGCCGAAATGCGTACCGGTGAAGGGAAAACACTGGTTGCCACGACAGCCGTCTATCTGAATGCTCTGACCGGTAAAGGCGTACATGTAGTTACCGTGAATGATTATCTGGCTGCACGTGATGCCGGAATCATGCGTCCGCTGTATGAATTTCTGGGCATGTCTGTCGGCATCATTATCAGCAACATGGATCATGCCGATAAAAAAGCTGCTTATCTGGCTGATATTACCTACGGTACCAACAATGAATACGGCTTCGATTATTTACGCGACAACATGGTAAGTGATCAAAGCGAAAAAGTGCAGCGTGAGCTGTCATTTGCAGTAGTTGATGAAGTAGACTCCATTCTGATTGACGAAGCCCGTACACCGTTGATTATTTCCGGTCAGGCTGACGATAACGTTACCCTTTATCAGGTAATGAATCAGATTCCGCCACTGCTGATTGCCCAAAAAAGCGAAGACGGTGAGGGCGATTACTGGGTAGACGAAAAAGCACGGCAGGTAGTGCTCAGTGATCAGGGGCATGAGCATGCCGAGCAGATTCTCACCAAAATGGGATTACTGCAGGAAGGCGATTCCCTGTATTCCACCACCAATATCATGCTGATGCATCATCTGATGGCTGCGCTGCGTGCTTATACACTCTACCAGCGCGACCAGCATTATGTGGTACAGGATGGGGAAGTAATTATTGTTGACGAATTTACCGGCCGCCTGATGGCCGGCCGGCGCTGGTCTGATGGTCTGCATCAGGCTGTTGAAGCCAAAGAAGGCGTGGAAATCAACAAAGAAAACCAGACACTGGCTTCCATTACTTTCCAGAATTTCTTCCGTCTGTATGACAAACTGGCCGGCATGACCGGTACTGCCGACACGGAAGCCTTTGAATTCCAGAATATTTACGGTCTGGAAACCGTTATCATCCCGCCAAACCGCCCGATGATACGTAAAGATCTGAACGACCAGATATATCGTTCTATCGAAGAAAAATACGAAGCTGTAGTTGCCGATATCAAAGAGCGCCATGCCAAAGGTCAGCCAATCCTTGTTGGTACCACCAGTATTGAAAATTCCGAACTGGTATCCGCCTTGCTGGATAAAGAACACCTCAGGCACAATGTTCTCAACGCCAAAGAACATGCGCGTGAAGCGGATATTATTGCTCAGGCAGGCCGCCCCGGCATGATTACCGTAGCCACCAATATGGCCGGTCGTGGTACGGATATTGTGCTCGGCGGCAATATCAAACCGCAAATAGATGCCATTAATGCCGACGACAGCCTCACCGAAGAAGCGAAAAAGAGCGAAATCGACAAATTACAGCAGCAATGGCAGATTGACCACGATGCCGTGATTGCAGCTGGCGGTTTACACATTATCGGTACCGAACGCCATGAAAGCCGCCGTATTGATAATCAGCTGCGCGGCCGTGCCGGTCGTCAGGGTGATGCCGGTTCCAGCCGCTTTTACCTGTCGTTTGAAGATCCGCTGTTGCGCCTGTTTGCACTTGACCGTGCAACAGCCATTCTTAACCGTCTGGCTCCTGAACGCGGCGTAGCCATAGAAGCCGGAATGCTCAACCGTCAGATTGAAGGAGCACAGCGCAAAGTCGAAAACCGTAACTTCGACATGCGCAAACAAGTACTTGAATACGATGATGTAGCCAACGACCAGCGTAAGGTTATTTATCATCAGCGTGCCGATATTCTGGCCAGCAACGATATTGACGGTATGATGCAGGAAATACGCCATGATGCAATTGTTGATACTGTAGACAGCTTTATTCCGCCGGATAGTATGGAGGAGCAGTGGGATATTTCCGGTCTGGAAAACAAACTGGCTGCTGATTACAACATTGAAGTTTCCATCAATGACTGGCTTAAAGAAGACAACAGCCTCGACAACGAAAGCATTTCTGAACGTCTGCTGGATATAGTAGAAAAAGATTATGCTTATAAAGTCGAACTGGTTGGCATCGACACCATGCGCAAATTTGAACGCGACATTATGCTGCAAATCATTGACAGCCGCTGGCGTGAACATCTGGCCGATATGGATTACCTGCGTCAGGGTATTCATCTGCGCGGTTATGCCCAGAAAAATCCGAAACAGGAATACAAACGCGAAGCATTTGAAATGTTTCAGGCCATGTGGAGCAATATTCGCCATACCGTTGCTTCATTGCTGATTTCAGTGCGTTTTCAACCGGCCTCTGAAGAAGAGCAGCAAGAAGTATTCGCTGCTGATAATGCAGCAGAAGATGAAGATTTCAGCCCCGAAGCTCTGGAAGCACGCGGTATTGTTATTCGTCGTAACGATCCGTGCCCGTGTGGCAGCGGTTTGAAATACAAACTGTGCCATGGCCGTCTGTAACTGCGGATAAACCAGCTTAACATCAACAGGTTGCTATATTTATGGCAACCTGTTGATATATTTACTGCTGTTTAGATAAAACTACCTGAAACAGAGTACTTTTATTAAAGTGAATACTCTAAAACCCATTGAACAGCACATCAAATTGTCTTAAAATTCACACCTTACGTCAGCAACCAGAGCATAAATGTCCCTGAATGGCAACAGAAAGCTGGCGTGTTTTCGGTTTACGCTAATAATACCGCTTTCCTTAACCATGGATAATTAATGGCAGCCTATAACACACAAAAAGTATTGTCTGTACACCACTGGACAGACGCATATTTCACATTTACCTGTACACGGGACGAATCATTACGTTTTCAGAATGGTCAGTTTGTGATGATTGGTCTGATGGTAGACGGTAAACCCCTGATGAGAGCCTACAGTATTGCCAGTGCCAATTGGGAAGAAGAGCTGGCTTTTTTCAGTATTAAAGTACAGGACGGTCCGTTAACCAGCCGCCTGCAGCATCTGAAACCGGGTGACGAAGTACTGGTGAGTAAAAAGCCTACCGGTACCCTGATTGCCGGTGACCTTAACCCCGGCAAACATCTGTATCTGCTGTCTACCGGTACCGGTCTGGCACCATTTCTCAGCGTAACCAAAGACCCGGACATCTATGAACAGTTTGAAAAAATCATTCTGATTCACGGCGTGCGCTATAAAAAAGATCTGGCCTATTATGATCATTTCACCACAGAGTTACCCAATCATGAATATCTGGGTGAATTAGTACGTGAAAAACTGATTTACTATCCGGTGGTTTCCCGGGAAGATTTCATCCACCACGGGCGCCTGACTGATTTAATGAAATCGGGTAAACTGTTTACCGACATTGGCTTGCCGCCGATTAATCCTGCTGACGACCGGGCAATGATTTGCGGCAGCCCCGAAATGCTCAGAGACAGCTGTGAAACACTTAACAGTTTTGGTTTGACTATTTCCCCGAAAATGGGGCAGCGTGGTGACTACGTTATCGAACGCGCTTTCGTTGATCAGTAAAACCTGAACGTGTATTTCACAGGCAGCACATTGTTACACAATGTGCTGCCTGTTTTGTACCTGCCTGTAGCTAAACCGTTTATTATCCCTAATTCTGCCGTACACAAATATCCATGCAACATTTAATCTCCCTGCTAATCATCCTAGTTCCCTTGTTTATCGGATTTTGCATACCCACACCGGCACGGGTTGTAAACTGGCTGAATTACGGGCTGGCATGGCTGGTGTATCTGATTTTATTTCTAATAGGATTATCTCTGGCGCAAGAGCCCGATCTGGGCGCACAACTGGCTAATATCAGCTTAACTGTAGCGGTATTATTCGTCTGCCTTATCGCAGCCAACCTCCTGATATTTATCTGGTTTGACCGTCGTTATCCGTGGCGGCTGAACCGGCAGCAGCAAACAGGCCAGTCCGGCAATACCAGTATTATGGGCAGTCTCAAGCAGGTTGGCTGTCTGCTTGCCGGGCTGATCGCCGGCAATTACCTCTCTTTTGACTGGCTGGGCAGCCCGCTGGCTGCTGTTAATAAAGCACTGATAATTTTACTTTTACTGGTGGGCATGCAGTTGCGCAGCAGCGGCATTACCCTGCATCAGGTATTTCTCAATCGCCGCGGCGTTATCTGTGCCGGATTGTTCACACTGGCCAGCCTGCTTGGCGGTTTGCTATTTGCTCTGATTATGCCTGATGTGTCTGTAAGTAAAGGGCTGGCACTCAGCAGCGGTTATGGCTGGTATTCACTTTCCAGCATTATCATGAGTCAGGCTTACGGGGCAGTCTGGGGCAGTATTGCTATGTTTAATGATCTGGCACGCGAATTCTTTGCGCTTATTTTTATTCCCGTACTGATGCGTCGTTATCCCACTACAGCCGTCAGCGTAGGCGGTGCAACCAGTCTGGATTTTACTTTGCCGGTAATACAGTCTTCCGGCGGCATTACTGCCGTACCGGTAGCAATCAGCTTTGGTTTTATTGTTAATATTACTTCGCCAGTATTGATGGTGTTTTTTTCATCACTACAGTTTTAGAGAATAATATTAATTGCTGTTACAGAATTATCCTGAAAATCTTGTATAAAGATTGATATTTGAAAACATAGCTATTTTCTTCCACTGTATATTTGCCCGAAAATAAATAATTATTGAATTCGTATTTAGATAATCACGAAGTAAGAGAAAGTCAGTTTGTATAAAAAAAATAATTATTTTTAAAACCAATACTGGGAAGAGGAGTATTACAGCACATTCTCACAATAACATTGGTGGGTTTAAATGATTAAAAAATAGAGTGTTTGCTTACTGAAAAATAAAATAAAGGTGCAAATAAAAATATTCTTAGCTGAAATTTCATATTAACTTTAATAAATTATAAAAAATGGAATTCGGTTTCTTAATCTTATCAGGTATGGAAATTGCAGAAATTATTCTGTTTAGTATTCATACATTATATTTATTATCTAATTCAAAACTTTCATCTGTTTTATAGGTAATTTTTGAAATAAATTTCAGCGGTATTAAAAACCTTAAATTATAGCAATAAATAAAGTAAAATTATTTAATGTTAAAATTAAATTTTTTATGTAAAAATTAATTTGATTAGATATATTGTTTAAAAATATAATCTGATATATGGGTTTGTTTTAATTTAATCAAAGTTTAAACTCAGGGAGAATAAGATGGATTATAAATAAACATCAAGACAAAGATATATATAATTTTTTATAAAAATAAAATAAAATTATATATTGTCTGACCATAAAATGGTTCATTCACCATAATAATCATTTAATATTATTTGCATAAATTGTATGCCAAATAAAATGAATGTTTTAACGCTTGTCAGGGACAACTACGGATAGATATTGGATATTTATTGGTATTTATTTTTAAAAAAATATTATTATTAAAATAATATTCTTTATTAAGAATAAATTTTCATAATTTGTTGCTAAAACAAATGTAATAGAAAAAAAGGTGCACAAAATGTACCAATTTTATTAGAATTAAAATAATTTATTAATTAATAACCTTTGTGTGCAATAAAGACTTAAAGATTTGCTTAAAATCAAAACTTTATTGTATATAATTGTAGTTAAATGGAAAAAGATTAATATACTAGTGTATATATCTGGAAAGATAAATCTTGTATATCTTAATGTTTAATAGATTGATTATCAAAAAAAGGGTTATTAATGAAAAATTTTATCTGTTTTATTTTGTTTTGAATAACATTATGTTTTTTTATTGGCTTTAAATGCTATTAAGCGTAAATTAAAGGCATAAAGTTTTAAAAGTTAAGTTCTATCTCTGCTGCAAGCACAACAAATTGATCTTCTCTAAATTAGATAAAGAAAGAGAAACTTTATGTTTACGTGGTACCGGGCAGTATCAGGAAATGAAAGAAAAACCTTTTGGGCATGCTTTAGTGGCTGGGCACTCGATGCTCTGGAAACACAGATGTTTGGTTTGGTGATTCCGTCACTACTTGTATATTTTGCTATCAGTAAAGGGGAGGCCGGCTTATTCAGTAGTGCCACACTTGTCACTTCAGCACTGGGTGGCTGGTTTGCAGGAGCTCTTTCAGACCGGTACGGACGCGTTAAAACATTGCAAATTATGATTATATGGTTTGCAATTTTTACATTTCTGGCGGCATTTGTTACCGAATATCACTGGTTGCTGGTGCTGAAAGCTTTACAAGGATTTGGTATTGGCGGTGAATGGGCAGCCGGAGCTGTACTGATGGCAGAAACTATTTCCAGCCAGTATCGCGGCAAAGTGATGGCAACAGTACAAAGTGCATGGGCAGTGGGATGGGGACTGGCTGTTATACTATTTTCCATTGTATTCAGTCTGGCTCCGGAAACTTTCGCCTGGCGCATCATGTTTGCAGTTGGTTTATTGCCGGCATTACTGATTTTCTATGTACGCCGGCATGTACAGGAGCCGGTAAAACAAGCTAGCGTAGTTTCGAAAAACGAAAACAGCATGCCTATTAAAGAAGCATTGTTCGGTATCTTTTCTCCTTCACTGATTCGTATTACTTTACTAGGCGGTTTACTGGGTTTGGGCGCACATGGCGGTTATCATGCAATCATGTCATGGCTGCCTACGTATCTGAAAGAAGAACGCCACCTTTCTGTGCTCAATTCCAGTGCCTATCTGGCAGTAATCATCGTTGCCTTCTGGTGTGGCTGTATGGCCAGTTCAGTTTTACTCGATAAAATCGGCAGACGTTTTAATGTTGCCTGCTTTGCTATATGTTGTGTGATTACTGTACGTATTTATCTGTTTGTCCCCTTAACCAATACCCAGATGCTGTTTCTGGGTTTTCCGCTGGGATTCTTTGCTGCCGGCATCCCCTCCAGTCTTGGGGCATTATTTAATGAATTGTATCCGCAGAAATACAGAGGTGCAGGAGTAGGCTTCTGTTATAACTTCGGCCGTATTCTTTCCTCTGCATTTCCGTCTCTGGTCGGGCATATGAGCGCTTCAATGTCGCTGGGTTCAGCCATCGGTATAGATGCCAGCTGGGCTTATTCAATCGTGGTCATTAGCGTATTGCTGTTACCGGAAACCAAAGGGCGCGACTTAAGCGAAATTAATCAGGACGGTCAGATATCTGACAAATAGCAGATTGAAAAAGAGGAATAACATGAATCAGGAGTCGGTGGGTATTATAGACAGCCACGCCCATGTTTTTATGCTGGATTTACCGATGGTAGCCGGCCGCCGCTACACACCGGCACAAAATGCGCCGCTCGCTGATTATCTGGCACATCTGGATGCTCATGGCTGCACACATGGCGTATTGATTCAGCCCAGTTTTCTGGGTTATGACAATAGCTTTATGCTTCAGGCTATTGCACAGACTAAACCCCGTCTCAGAGGCGTTGCCTGTGTTGAGCCCTCCGTCACAATGCCCGAACTTGAAGCCCTGGATAAAGGCGGTATTGTCGGTATACGCCTGAATATTATTGATGGTGTCCAGCCGGATTTACAAACCGATTCATGGCAAAATCTGCTTGATAAAGTAAAAGAGCTCAACTGGCATGTAGAAGTACATTGCCGCAGTAACAAACTCAGTGACATGATGGCAACACTGCTCAAACAGAATGTGAAAGTAGTGATTGATCATTTCGGCCGGCCTTTGGATTGTCTGCCTGCCCGAGATTATGGTTTTCAGCAGTTACTCGAGTGGGGGCGTAGCGGAATGATATGGTGCAAACTGTCCGGAGCATACCGGATTAGCGCTGCCGCAGCAGAAGGTCACAAATTCTTTGCTTCTGCCATCCCTTTATTAGTAGAAAATCTGGGCAGCCATCGGCTGATGTGGGGCAGTGACTGGCCGCATACCCAATTTGAACAGCAGATTACCCCTGATTATTTGTCTGCACAGCTGAATATGCTGTTGCAGGATAAACAGCTGACACACAATATACTCTGGGATACACCGGCAAAGCTGTTCAGATTTATCTAAAAAATGCTATCCGTCCAACTGAAATCACTTAGGTAAGTAATCAGCTCAGTATGCGGAGAAAATGACTTCGGCAGACAAAAAAATATAAAACTTATTTACCATATAAACTATATCTTTAAACATTAATCATTCATTGATATCTTTATTGTGAAGTTATCATGGATTAAGAGAAACAGAATTTAAGCTTTATTGTCGCTGTCTGCATGGAGGCTCTGGCTATATCTGATTTGATATATAAAGTTAAAGCAATATCTGATTAATCAGGAAAACCGTATGAACAAACTGCTGCTTACCTCAGTTTTATTTTTTTGTATATCCGCCGGTGCCGCTGCCAAAGAATACAATTATGAAACCAGCGATGTGAATGATCTGCCGCCGCAGTGCATTACGTTAAAAGCTTTTGTATCCACAGCCAACAATCAGTATGACATGGCCTACAAAGGGCAGAAATCTTTATCTGCTGCGGATAATGTTGTTTCCACCGAAATCAGAGCGGCGTTTCTGAAAGGGACGCCGGAAGAATATCTGAATAATGGCATGCTGCAATATTATAATCTGATAAAAAGAAACGGCCTTGAAAAGGAAATTGCAGAGAACCGGATTTATAATCTGACCGGTTTCATGTCACGTGAGGATTTAATCAATATCGCTAAAAAAATCAAAAATCAGGCCTTAAGCGGTAAACTGGACAGTAAACAGTTCAGACTGAATGATGAAACAGTGATGAATGCCTGTCTTAAAAAGGCAGCCAAACCGCCGGCAGGCAGTGGTGCAGATTATTACAAAGCCATTGATTATTCTAAACGTACACCGAAAAAATAAATATTTAAACCACCATTATGGCGTTTTTTTTATTCAAATTTTATTTTTGCCAGCAGGTTTCAATATTTCAGATATTAATTCTTTATTCGTAAAAAAAGATAAAAAATGTAGATAAGTACCTATCCGGAAAATTAATTAATTTTGAATGAATTAGAAATTTCAATGGCTTTTTTTATGTTTAACACCATTTGTAAATTTATGCTAGGTTTTTCGTATTCATATTCAATTTCAATGTCAATTAGTCTTTCTATTTTATTTTCATCAAAATTAAATTTTCTTACATTTTGCTCAATTTCATCTTCTGATGAATATAAATCATAAATATATGGAGATGTTCTTAACAATAAAAATTCTAATAATTCCAAATAATAATTAGAATTTTTATCATCTGAAGCACAATGTGAATCAATATTTTTTATTGTTTCATCAAGAAAATCACTAAAATTTTTATTACCCAAATTTTTATAAATATCCGGAAATTTTAATTTTAATATAATTAAAAAGATAAATATAATAAGTGTCCAATTTTTTAAACGAATATTAATTTTCGTTCTAATAACGACATTAAAAATATTACAAAGAGCTTCTTGTTCTCTTAAGCTTAATGTGTATTTGTGAACAATATCTACTAAAAATTCACTAGCCGGAACGTTTGTATCTTTTGTTTGAAAATACTTTCCAAGTGAAAATTTATTTATTAAATGAGTAATATATTTTCGATTTGATAGCGGAAGCTGATAATCAAAATCAATAAACCGGCGCAGATAGCCGTTAACATCCAGCCCTTGACCGTACACAGCCCTGATAGAATGGCCGAGCTGAGTTTTATCCGTCGCCAGTACAAAAATAATATTATCGACATTAAACAAATGTTTGGCTTTTTCCAGCACCTCAATCGCAAAATCAGGGCGACAGCGATCCAGTTCATCAATAAAAATTACCAACGGCTTTTGTTTATCGCCGCCCGTATAACATTGTGCCAGCTTACTTAATTCTTCTTTAAATTTGCTTAAAGTTTTGCGAGATTCTTCGTATTTTTTAATCTGTTCTTTCACTAGGGATTCACCTAATGCACCTAAGGTTTTGGCTAGTTCATCAGCATTGGTTAAACCACCTGAAATAGCTTTAATACTTAGATTGGCAGCAGAAGGTGCAACAGCTTTAGCAAATTTGGCTGCATATTTATAGATAGGCGCAATGATTTTTTCGGCCTTAGTTTTATCCTGAACTTTTAATTTTTCTATAGATAAACTAATTTCCCCAATCAGTGCAATCAAGGCATCGTCAGTATAATCACTTTCCCAAGCGTTAAAATAAATTGTAGGTATATGCTGATTATTCAGGTACTGTTGCCACATTTTGATAAAGGTGGTTTTACCCTGTCCCCAGCCACCATCAATACACAGTACAATAGACTGTTCAAAGCTGGTAATAAATTGGGTTAGATTCTCGATATTCTCTTTTCTGCCCAGTGCATCGTTTTTAAACGGATTATCGGCATCAATTTCGATTGGCTGGCATTTGCCCAGGCTGAGTTTACCCATGATACTTTTTCCCCTGTATAACAATATTCTGCCGGTACTCACCGGTTATTCTGGTTGGTGTAATCAATGATTTGATTATAATGTTTCTAAATGGCTGTAATACAGAAATCAATCCGGAAAAGCGCATAAAAATATACCCTTTGCGGGTTTTACAACACAGCCAGACAGGGCGCAGTATGATTACACCAACCATCTATTGCCTGCTGTCGGCTAACGCAAAACCACCGGCCGGCAGGGCAGGCTCGGCATAATATGCCTGATTGGCTGCTGTGGAATATTAGCTTTCTGATTAAATAACTGATTTGTTAGAAAACCACCATAAAAAGTAAAGTCTGGCAGTAGCCGGTATTTCAGCAGGCAGAAGTGATATAAAGCATTATGTTTAAACTTGCTTTTTACCTGTAATGGCCTTATTTGTAAGCCAAAACCGCTGCCGGCGGTTTTGGCTGTTTCAGCCGTGATTTTTTGCTGAGTTGAATTTTATTTAGGTTACCAACTTATGGATGTTATTCAGTATCCGGGTAGTGTGTTTAAACTGCACCAGCCATTTCCGCCTGCCGGTGATCAGCCGGCTGCAATCAAAGGATTGCTGGAGGGGCTGGAAGACGGTTTATCCGGCCAGACTCTGCTCGGCGTTACCGGTTCCGGTAAAACATTCACCATGGCCAATGTGATTGCCCGAAGCGGTCGACCGGCAATTATCATGGCGCATAACAAAACGCTTGCCGCCCAGTTATATGCGGAAATGCGTGAGTTTTTTCCGGAAAACGCAGTCGAGTATTTTGTTTCCTATTATGATTACTATCAGCCGGAAGCCTATGTGCCCAGCCGAGACCTGTTTATTGAAAAAGATTCGGCCATTAACGAGCATATCGAGCAGATGCGTCTGAGTGCCACCAAAAGCCTGATGCAGCGTCAGGATGTGGTGATTGTGGCAACTGTATCGGCCATTTATGGTATTGGTGACCCTAATGAGTATCACCAGATGATTCTGCACCTGAAAGAAGGGCAGAAAATCGACCAGCGCGATATCATCGCGCGTCTGGTAGCCATGCAGTATGAGCGGGGCGATATCGACTTTGCCCGCGGTTCTTTCCGCGTGCGCGGTGATGTGATTGATATTTTCCCTGCAGAAAGTTCTGAGCTGGCTTTGCGTGTCAGTCTGTTTGACGACGAAGTAGACCGTATGCAGCTGTTCGACCCGATATCCGGCAGCCTGCAACAGCGGGTCGGGCGCTATACCGTATTCCCGTCCAGCCACTATGTTACCCCGCGCGAAACCGTATTGCGGGCATGCGAAAACATCAAACAGGAGCTGGGCGACCGGATTAAATGGTTTACCCATGAAGGACGACTGGTCGAAGCGCAGCGCATTGAACAGCGCACCCGCTTTGATCTGGAAATGCTCTATGAAATGGGTTTTTGCAAAGGTATTGAAAACTACTCACGCCACTTTTCCGGCAAACCGGAAGGAGAGCCGCCGCCTACATTAATGGATTATCTGCCCAAAAATGCACTGATGTTTATCGATGAGAGCCATGTTACCGTCAGCCAGATTGGCGGTATGTACAAGGGCGATGCTTCACGTAAGCAGAATCTGGTGGATTATGGCTTTCGCCTGCCGTCTGCGCGGGATAACCGGCCGTTAAAATTCAATGAATTTGAGCGGGTGATGCCGCAAACCATATTTGTGTCGGCTACACCGGCGAAATATGAAGAAGAACATGCCGGTCAGGTAGTCGAGCAGGTGGTGCGACCCACCGGTCTGGTGGATCCGGAAATCATTATCCGTCCTGTGGCTACACAGGTAGACGACTTACTCTCGGAAATCAATATCCGCCGCGAGCTGGGCGAGCGCGTGCTGGTCACCACGCTAACCAAACGCATGGCCGAACAGCTTACCGATTACTACGCCGAGCTGGGTGTAAAAGTGCGCTATCTGCACAGTGACATTGATACCGTCGAACGGGTAGAAATCATTCGTGACCTGCGTCTGGGATTGTTTGATGTACTGGTAGGCATTAACCTGCTGCGTGAAGGGCTGGATATTCCCGAAGTTTCACTGGTGGCAATTCTGGATGCGGATAAAGAAGGTTTTCTGCGCAGTCACCGCAGCCTGATTCAGACCATAGGCCGCGCTGCACGCAATGTTAACGGTAAAGCTATACTGTATGCCGATAAAATTACCGATTCCATGAAAGCCGCCATAGACGAAACTGAGCGCCGCCGTGCCCGTCAGATATCCTTTAATGCAGAACACGGTATCGTGCCTCAGCAAATTAAAAAACAGGTACGCGACCTGATAGATGGCGTTTACCACGATGAAAACGGCAGCAAAGGGCGAGGTCGCAGCAAACTCAAAGTTGGAGAAATCCATAACGAAGATGATGCTGTTAAAGAAATCGCCAAACTGGAAAAAGCCATGCAGGCTGCTGCACGTGATTTACAGTTTGAAGAGGCAGCACAGATTCGGGACAAAATCCGTGCGATTAAAGAAAATCTGTTATTTGGTGCCAGCGAAGCTTAATCACTGGCTTTTTCTGCACCGGCTGCGGTAAAGTATCTAGTATCATGCCGGAGTAGTCAGAGATACTTAACACCAGACAGCATACTTGCATACGGCATTGTCAGGTACACTGAATAACACGAGCCGGCTCCTGTTAGCCGGCCGATCAGAACGGGACAGCATCATGCAGCACAAGCAGATCCATACCCATCATCCATCAGCTTTGGCCAGACTGCCCGCAATTATGCTGCAAACGCTAAGCAGTGTAATCATCACCGCTTTATTCTGTACTATATTATTTTACTGGCGCGCCAATAGTGAACTGCCCTTGATGCAGATCAGCTTACTTAATTTCAATGATATCAAGCTTATTCTTGTACTTATCTGTGGCTGCATGCTTTTTGCGTTAGTCCCTTCACTATTGGCGGCCGTATTCTGCTCTTATTTTGTCTGGCGTCTGCCGCGCTTTCTGCTCAGCGCAGCCGCAGCCGCAGCCATTATTGCCTTTTCAGTCGCACTCCTGCAAAACTGGCTATTTAGCTGGCCGCTGGACTGGATACCGATACTGTTTAATGCACTGGCCGCCGCCATCAGTGCGCTGTGTGTAAGCAGTTTGCAACAACAGGCACAGAAAAAATAGCCATAACCGCAGCGGTCATAGCCGGCATAGTTATAATACCCTTGTTATTGATTTGTAAAAATTTGTATAAAAATATATAAAAATTAATTTAAAACAATAAAGATATAATCATTTGCTGTTACTATAAAATAGCATTGTCATGCTAATAAAAAACAATTTTCTTAATAAACAATAAAATAGTTAATAAAAAGCCATAGAGTCTGGTACATACCGTATTTTGCTATTGCTGCCTGTTAGTAAAAGTGCTTAAATTAACCACTTGTTATTGTCAATGATTTAAGTCAAAAACAAGTAAATCACACCAATATTGATTACTCCGTGTGCGAACTTCCAGATAAACATTTAATCAGAGTAGCCTGAAGAGAAGAGAAAAGAGTTTGCGTTATGAAAAACACCAATAGCGATAGCTCAGCAGACGTAGTATTAATCGGCGCCGGCATAATGAGCGCGACACTGGGAACCTTTCTTAAGGGGTTACAGCCAGACTGGCAGATTAATATCTACGAACGTCTCGCTGGAGTGGCTACAGAAAGCTCAGATGCATGGAATAATGCCGGTACCGGTCATTCAGCCCTGTGCGAACTCAACTACACCCCTGAGCTGAAAGACGGCACAATCGAAGTATCCAAAGCAATTAAAATTATCGAACAGTTTGAATTGTCCAAACAATTCTGGGCATCACTTGTCGATGCCGGCATGATTGCCAATCCCAGTGAATTTATCCGCAGTGTGCCGCATATGAGCCTTGTACGCGGTGAAACTGATGTTGCTTTTCTGCGTAAACGTTTTGCCGCCTTGCAGCAATACCGCCTGTTTCAGGATATGGTTTATACCGAAGATAAAGAGCAGATTAGCCAGTGGGTGCCGCTCATGATGCAGGGGCGGGATAACAGTGAGCCAATAGCCGTTACCTGGTCGGATCTGGGTACCGATGTCAATTACGGCGCCTTAAGCCGCATCCTGATTAACAACCTCACCAGTCACGGCTGTCAACTGCATCTGCAACACGAAATTATCGACTTGAAACAGCAAGATGGCCGCTGGCACCTGAAAATCAAAGATTTAATTAATCAAACCTGCCAACAAGTATCTGCCCGCTTTGTATTTATTGGCGCAGGTGGCGGCTCCCTCAGACTGCTGCAGAAAAGCCAGATTGAAGCCAGCAAAGGCTACGGCGGCTTTCCCGTATCCGGTCAGTGGCTGGTATGTAAAAATCCCGAAATTGTCAGACAGCATAATGCCAAAGTATATGGCAAAGCATCAGTCGGCGCCCCGCCGATGAGTGTACCGCATCTTGATAAACGGGTTATCGATGGCGAAGATGCATTGCTTTTTGGTCCTTTTGCCGGCTTTACCACCAAATTTCTCAAATGCGGCTCATTTAAAGATCTGTTCCAGACCCTGAATTTTGCCAATATTTGCCCCATGCTCACCGTCGGCGTACATAACTTCGCCCTTGAGCATTACCTGATACAGCAGGTACGATTAAGCTTTACCGACCGCATGCAGGAATTACGTACCTTTTATCCCGAAGCCCGCGATGAAGACTGGCATCTGGCCGTTGCCGGCAATCGCGTACAGGTAATCAAAAAAGATCCGCAAAAAGGTGGCGTGCTACAGTTTGGTACTGAGCTGGTAAAATCTACCGATGGTACACTGGCTGCCCTGTTAGGCGCATCTCCGGGTGCTTCTACTTCCGTATCCATTATGCTTGAATTACTCGAACACTGCTTTGCCGATAAAGTCAGCGGCGAATGGAAGCAAAAACTGCATGAATGGATACCGAGCTATGGTCAGAAACTGGAACAAAACCCCGAGCTGGTACAGCGTATTCGCGACTGGACAATTAAATCGCTTAACTTACATACTCCGCAACAACAAACCATAAACAACTGAACACACACATACTAAAAACCATTATTGCCATAAACTTCCTTACCAAATTCTTGCTGAATTTGGTTTTTTTTGTGTCATTGCCGCAATTTAGAGCATACACGTACCAGTATATAGTGATAGTTTCGTCTGTAATTATTACTGTACCCGTTATACTGTAGTTACTTTCCAACACTATAATTTTAAAATCGCAACTAAAGCATAAAACTGAAAAAAACACTTGCTGTACGGATTAAATTTATTTAGTATAAGTTAAAAGGAAATAACATAGACATACAAAAATATATAATTATAACTAACACTTATAACTATATAGTGCAGTAATAAGCGCCACTTCATTTTTCAAAAATGCGGTGGCGTTTTTTTTGTATTAGCCCGGTCGCAACAGGTATGATTTATACCGCCGGATAAAAATTTTTCCTGATAGCAGGGCAGAGCCTGCATTCACCGTCAATCCGGCATCTTCAAGCAATATTCCATTTATAATAATACCGCTTAATCCAGCGGATATAGGACACTGTTTTTTTCCGTGTATCACTATCAGACACAGCAGAAATCTTATTTTCTGAACAATAGCCGCATATCCGTGCTTATCGCTAAAACTTATATAGAAAATCCATACACATAAAAATACCGCTATATCGATAACACAATAAACTCAAGATAAACTAACAAACTGATTATGCAAGAATTCCGTATAACTGCATCGACATCAGCTATCACATTGATACTAAAGCTTAAATATAGTCTGATATATTGATTTATATATCTTTACTGCGTATTGTAATCAGCAGAGGAATAAAGATCAGGCAAAGAAATACCATAAATAGAATTTGATAATTTAAAGCTTCCAGGATTACCAATCCCTCCGCCACCAAATTCTGCCTTCAGTCATATAAATACGCCGACAATGTCGGCGGATAAAGTTTTTTCAGATTATGATAATGGGTCATTTTTATGATTATTTCCCCATTGGCAAAGCATATCTAAAATAGGAACTAAAGATTTACCTCGTTCTAATAACCCATATTCCACTTTAGGTGGAATTTGCGGATATTCTTTTCTAAAAATTAATTTATCTTTTTCCATCTCTTTTAGGGTATTACTCAGTGTCTTAAAAGAAATATGATTAATGCTTCGTTTAAGTTCATTGAATCGCATTGATGGTTGATTTTCGTTTAACCAATAAAGAATCACAATTTTATACTTACCTCGAATCATTGAGAGAGTGTAATTAAATCCACTATCCTCAAAATGATCTTCGGCACAATGATGATTTTCCATGTAGATACTTTCCATAAAGCTAGTACATAACGGTAATTACCGTACTTCAAAATTAATCGTATTAATATTAGTATGACTTAATTATTGATAATAATATAGAAGGAATATTTAACAATGAAACGCACTTTAGTGATTGTTGCTCATCCTCACTTAGCCTCTTCGAGTGTTAACCGATGCTGGGTTAATAGATTAAATCAGTATCATGAACAAGTAACCATACATGATTTATATTCTTACTATCCCTCTTTTAAAATAAACTCTGGTTTTGAACAAAACTTAATTGAAAATCATCAAAATTTGGTAATTCAATTTCCGATATATTGGTTTAATTGTCCACCATTATTAAAACAATGGTTGGATGAAGTTTTCACTTACGGATGGGCATTTGGTGCCTTAGGCGATAAATTAAGAAGTAAAAAAGTAGGTTTAGCTGTTTCGGCGGGTATAAAGAAAGCAGACTATTCTCAAACAGGACATTATAAATATACACTTGAGCAAATTCTCAGCCCCTTTGAATTAACAATAAATTACGTTCAGGCTGATTATCAGCCCGTTTTTGCAATTTATGGCGCAAATAATGAGCCAGACTATCCGGATAAAATTACACAAAAAGATATAGATAAAAGTGCAGATGATTATGTGAATTGGATGAAAAAATTAGGAATGCTAATTTAAAACAGATCATTAAAGTTTATCCAAGCTTATTACTAAATAAAATCTGCTGTGGACAAAAAATAAGAAATATACAGCATATTTCTTATTTTTTCTAAAGTAATGGGTATTTAATGATTTTATTCTGAATAAAAAATGAAACGGTACAGACTCCTGAATATTTTTACAAAATCTATAAATTTCAGGCTCAATTAGCTTTTCTTGCGAAATTTTATTACTCATTGAAACATCAGCAAACTAGCCGATAATGTCGGCATATTCTTCTATACTTGGAACGTGGCAAAATCAGTTGCGATTTCAGTATGGATAAAAATGCTCTTAGCCTCATTAACTAATTTAGCATTGTCATTGAGAGAATATCGAGGGCTTATATGCGTTATAATCAATCTTTTAACATTGGCTTGTTTAGCAATCGTGGCTGCATGAACAGTGGTAGAATGACCATGCTCAATTGCTTTTTGTCCTAATGCACTTTCATGCGTTGCTTCATGCACAAGTACGTCAACATCTTTAGCTAATTCAATTGAAGCATCACAAGGTACTGTATCACCTAAAATAGCCAGTTTTTTCCCTTGTTTAAAATCACCAAGATAATTACGACCATCAATGACACGGCCATCAGCTAGTGTTACTGTTTTACCTTCTTTTAAATAGGCATAATGTGGACCAGGATTAATATTATCTTGCTGTAATTTGTCGATATCTAAGACAGGTGATGAATCCTTTTCAATAACACGATAACCAAAACAAGGTACCCGATGCGCTAATAATTTGGCTTCAACCCGCAATTTAGTATCTTCAAATACCAAACCATCTTGATCAAGTTCAATAATGTTTAAAGGATAAGTTATCCAGGAATAACTAATATCAATCACAGTTTGAATAAATTGTTTGATACCTTTAGGGCCAATCAAAGTTAGTTCCGATTGATTTTGGGTTAATGAACGTGTAGTTAAAACACCCGGTAAACCAAACAGATGATCACCATGCAAATGTGTTATAAATATCATCTCTAATTTGGCTAAGCTGAATTTTGCTTTCTGCATTTGCATTTGAGTTGCCTCACCACAATCAAAAAGCCATAATCGGCCTCTTTCTTGTCGGAGATCGAGCATAATACTACTGACATTGCGCTCAGCGGTTGGTGAACCTGAGCTTGTTCCTAAAAAAGTGAGTTTCATAACTATATCAATCTTTTGTTGAATGTCTTATCACATACTGAGAATAACAATATATAACTTTATTTTTATGCAATAACAATAAGTAGAAAAATTTTATAACAGTTACAAACAATCAGACCGATAAAGATCAAGTTGTTTTGCTCGTTGAAAATTAGTTCAGCTAAACATGTGTATTTTAACATATTTAGAGCATTACCAATTGCTCCACCCCCTAACGAATAAGCAAAGTCACACTGTAAATCACGATATTTAATCAATTCTTTATCAGATTTTTTAAGTTTATTTTTTGCAATTACCGATGTACACTTTTTCTTCATAATAATTTGAAAATACATTAAAAAATTTCTGCTGCGATCTATTTAACTCAGCTTGACTGATATAAAAAATTTTTTCTAAACATTTAATTAATTCTGCTTCTGAAGAGGAGTAATACTATTTTCTTACAGCCATACCAATCACTATAAAAACCATAAAACGGTTGCAGCACACCATACGGAAAGAGATATGCAGTTAAAATAATACTTGCCTGAGAAATAGGGCTGCCAAAATCCACTGAAATATCGGGTAAAAGAAGTGAAGCCACCCAATTATCTGCGGCTGAAATAAACCCAGCAAATCCGGGTAAGATAAGAACAAAATAAATTTTTTATAAAATTCATCATTAATTCAGCTTAATATTCTGAGTTATACATTTTGTTACATATCGAAAAAATTTTAACAATCAGGTCACTATTATAGTCCTGAATATTTTCATTTATATATCAAATGATTAACAGATACATTTTAATTATATATTAATGATTACAGAGAACCGGCGCGTCTTTCAACGATCCTCATTAATTATTTATAATCAACTTTATCGAAATTATTTCAACAACCAATCCTAAAGAAGAAATATCAATTCCATCAATCTTAATAAATTGATTCATATACAAATTTTCGACATAAATCAAACCTTCATCAGCAAAAATTAAATATAATATTCAATCTGTTGAGAGTGAATTAGCATTGCTCAATATGATTAATCCATTGCTATACTGTTTGTTTAATTCAATAACAAACAGATTTAGTGCAGATAAAATACAGTAAGTGCATTTATCGGATGATAGTCCGCTATCTATTATTGATTAAATCTGTAAGCCACAGAAACTAATATTGTCTTTTGTATCTATAAAGTGAGCATTAAATGTCAGGAAGAAAAATATTTACCGCAAGCCGTCTTATCCGGCTGAGCTTATTACTGCTGTCGGCTACCGCTATTACCTCCTGCGGCGGCAGGTTTGAACCTTTTGTCGGCGTTACTTCCGGCAAAAACAAAGCCTACGCTGCACCAGTGGAGGCACTTGTATACGTCTATGAAAATATTTCCGGTGGTTCAATCAATGGTGGCTGCATTCCGAATACTAATGGTGTCGACGATTATGAAGTTGGTAAAAAACGCTTTGGTGGAGGATCTACTTGTGGAGCTGCCTATCTGCCGGCGAAATGGAAACCGGGTATGACTGCGCGTATTAACTGGAGGGTTTTGCCATATCCGGGCTGGCATGCGAGAGGATTAGATTTGCCTGGTGTGAATGTTGACGAAAAAGAACGGGCTACTATTCAGCAATACAGTGAAAACTATTCAGCAGTAATCCCATTACCACCTCCACCACCATCTGCCGGTGATGATTTTGGCAAGGTAGCAAATATCACAGTGCATTTTCTGGCCTGTAATCAATTGTATATTACTTACGGTACAGTAGAAGAAGGCAGAAATACGCCAATGCATTACAAATTGTTTGCGAAAAGCCAGAAACTGTGTACCCCCCGCCCGTCAATCAAATCCATGGCGGATTACCGGCGTAATAAAGCCAAGCTGGATGCAATCAAGCAGGAGCGGGCAAATATTAAGCAGGTAATCCTGCCGGAATATATAAAGGAACTGGAGCAGCAGGGCAAGCTGCCGGTTACTGCTAAATAGACTGGCGGTTTTTGCTGCTTAGTGCGCCGGTTGATTTGGCAACAGTGACAGCCATCGCCGGCGCTGCAACCGGCACTTTCACCACAACGGAATGAATCCCGCATAGCCATAAAAATAAATAAAAACCAGAATATCGCAATATTATGCTGTAAAAAATTAATATATACATAAATAATGTCTTAGTCCGGAAAATTAATTATATTCAGCATATTAATATAAACAATATCCTGCGCCAATAGCTGTAATTGTATAAAATACTGATATGTAATAAAAGCCGGAAGCGATACCATCAACTAAAACCGGCAGAAAGCCGGCAAAACAGACACGGCTGCTAATACAAAGTTAACCCCGAATTTTGCATAAAAATACCGTATCAATTCAAGAATAGTGAGAATCAAATGTCCGGAAGAAAAATATTTACGGCAAGCCGCCTTATCCGGCTGAGTTTATTGCTGCTGTCGGTAACCGCGGTTACCTCCTGTGGCGGAGGTTTCGAACCCTTTGTTGGCGTTACTTCCGGTAAAAACAAAGCTTATGCTGCGCCAGTGGAGGCACTTGTATACGTCTATGAAAATATTTCCGGTGGTTCAATCAATGGTGGCTGCATTCCGAATACTAATGGTGTCGACGATTATGAAGTTGGTAAAAAACGCTTTGGTGGAGGATCTACTTGTGGAGCTGCCTATTTGCCGGCGAAATGGAAACCAGGTATGACTGCGCGAATTCACTGGCGAGTGCTACCATATCCTAAATGGCATCCAAAAATGTTAAATTTGCCCGGTGTGAATTTTGATGAAAAAGAATCAGCTATTATTGGTCAATATGATGAAAATCATTCAGCGGTAATTCCTTTACCACCTCCGCCACCGTCTGCCGGTGATGATTTTGGCAAGGTAAGTAATATCACAGTGCATTTTCTGGCTTGTAATCAGTTATATATTGATTACGGTACTACAGATGATGATACCCGTGAAGCAGTAAAGAAACAGTTTGAACTATTTAGGAAAAGCCAGAAACTATGCACACCGCGCCCGTCAATTAAATCCATGGCAGATTACCGGCTCAATAAAGCCAAGCTGGATGCAATCAAGCAGGAACGGGCTAATATTAAGCAGGTAATTCTGCCGGAGTACATTAAAGAACTGGAGCAACAGGGCAAACTGCCGGTTACTGGTAAATAGACTGGCGGTTTTTGCTGCTTAGTGCGCCGGTTGATTTGGCAACAGTAACAGCCATTGCCGGCGCTGCAACCGGCACTTTCACCACAACAGAATGAATCCCGCATAGCCATAAAAATAAATAAAAACCAGAATATGGCAATATTATGCTGTAAAAAATTAATATATACATAAATAATGTCTTAGTCCGGAAAATTAATTATATTCAGCATATTAATATAAATAATATTCTGCGCCGGTAGTGGTAATTGTGTAAAATATTGATATAGGTAGTAAAAGCCGGAAGCGATACCATCAACCAAAACCGGCATAAAGCCGGTAAATCAGACACGGCTGCTAATACAAAGTTAACACCGAATTTTGCATAAAAATACCGTATCAATTTAAGAATAGTGAGAATCAAATGTCTGGAAGAAAAATATTTACGGCAAGCCGTCTTATCCGGCTGAGTTTATTACTGCTGTCGGTAACCGCGGTTACCTCCTGTGGCGGAGGCTTCGAACCTTTTGTCGGCGTTACTTCCGGTAAAAACAAATCCTATGCTGCGCCGGTAGAGGCTCTTGAATACAATTATGAAAATGTACATGGCGGTTCAATTAATGGTGGTTGTATTCCGAATACATCGGGAGTAGATGATTATGAAGTCGGTAAAAAACGCTTTGGCGGAGGATCTACTTGTGGAGCTGCCTATCTGCCGGCGAAATGGAAGCCTGGTATGACTGCACGTATACACTGGACAGTGTTACCTTATCCGGGCTGGAGACCTCGTGGTTTAAACTTACCCGGTGTTAATGTAGATGAACATGAATATCAAACTATAATGCAATATACTGAGAGTCATTCAGCAGTAATACCACTCCCACCTCCACCACCATCTATGGGTGATGATTTTGGTAAGACAAGTAATATTACTGTCCATTTCCTAGCTTGTAACCAAATATATATTGATTATGGCACCAAAGATGATGATGCTCGTGATGCAGTCAAAAAGCAGTTTGCATTATTTGCGAAAAGCCAGAAACTATGTACGCCACGCCCGTCAATCAAATCCATGGCGGATTACCGGCGCAATAAAGCCAAGCTGGATGCAATCAAGCAGGAACGGGCAAATATTAAGCAGGTAATTCTGCCGGAATATATTAAAGAACTGGAGCAGCAGGGCAAAATTCCTACGCCGAGTAAATAAAATATCATTTAATTTTTCGCAGCCATACCGCAGATTGCCGGTATGGCTGCGTTTTTTATATTGTGTTTTTATTTATAATTATGTAAACAAAACTACAGAAACTGTATTAAATATGTTAAAATAAGCGGTTATGAAAACGGTGCATTCAGATAGCGCTTATATCGGCATAAATGCACAGACCAGGGAGCAGCGTCGGCATCCGGGCAAACAGAATCAGCCTGCCTCACAATACGAAGTACTACCGGCCACCGGCACTCAGCTTATTTGTATTTCTTAGTTAAAGAGGGAAACCAGTTATGGCGAGTAACGACGATAATAAAAAACAGCCGAATGCACCTGCCGGTGCTCCGCAGCCGGGAGGTGCCGGCGGCGGTAAACCGGGTGCAGGCGGAAAGCCTGCCGGTGGCGGTGCCGCAGGCGGTAAGCCGGGCGCAGGCGATAAACCTGCTGGTGCCGCAGGAGCGGGCAAGCCGGGTGGCGGCAAAGCGCCGCTGCCTGGGTCGAACAATCCGACCAATAAAGTAATCAGTATAAATAGCATCACTGCCGGCCACTCGCCAGAGCAGAATGATTTCGGAATTTATAAGGATGGTGACGCTGCCGATGCTGCCAATCATCCGTCTCCAGCCAACCCGAAAAAACCGCAGTCCGGGCAAAACCAGCCGAACAAGCCCCAGTCCGGGCAAAACCAGCCGAATAAGCCGGCAGCTTCGCAGCAAGGTCAAAAACCGGGCGCTAAAACACCGGCGAATACAACAGCGAATGGTAACAAGCCCGACGACAAATTTCTGCCGCAAACCGGGCCGGGAGTCCCCGCTCTGGACAAACCGCCGAGTATCGGAAAAAAGATCGGCGATAAGCTTAAGCCGTATTTGCCGACGATTAAGCCGATTGAATTTCAGTGGCCGGGCGTGCTGAAGCCGGATGAATTTCCCACTGCCGCCGGTGGCCGCCTGCCGGCTTCCATCAGCAGCATTCAGGAAAACCGCAAAGACAATAATTTTGTCGACCGCACTAAAGCCAAGCCGTGCCAGAAAGTGCTTAAAATCAGCTTCTTTTTTGATGGCACCAATAATCATGAAAAAGCTGACAGCGTGGTATCGGGTGCTACACCACCGACCGCAGAGCAGCTTGATCCGCTTAAAGAAGCCGCAGCTCAGCAGGCAAAGCTGATTAAGCCGTATACTTATCCGCGTACTTCCAATGCCGCACGTCTGTTTCATGCCTGTATGGGTGCAGGTGGTCGCCCCGGCGATAATGATAGTAATGAGGAAATGATTAAATACGGCTGGTTCCGGCATTATATTCAGGGCGTCGGCACCCGCTTTGAGGAAATCGGCGATGATGATCCGGGCATGCTTGGCGAGGCACTGGCGAAGTTCGGCCAGGCGCGGATAAACTGGGGTTTAACCCGTTTATGTGCCAGCTTAGGTATCAGTAAAATATTTAATGAGCAGAAACTGCCGCAGGAAACGGCGCAGAAAATGGTAAAAGGCATGGATTCGCGTGCCGGGCGCAAAAGCCAGCTCGACAGCTTTCTGGATACCTTGCAGCGCCCGGATTCCAAACCATTACCCGATGCAATTAAGCTGTATGTGGTCGGCTTTTCCCGCGGTGCCGCCGAGGCGCGCACCTTTATGAACTGGCTGCTCGACTATCTGCTCGACCGTGATGAAAATGCTGACGCACGCGAGCAGCTGGAAAAGCTGATGGCGGAGCAGGAGAAAGAGCGCATCAAACAGCGTAAAGACGACCGCGCTAAAGCCAAAGAGGAAGCCGAGGCGAAAAACAAAGACAAATCAGACGAGCAGGACAAGGATAAAGCCAAGCAGCCGGCTCCTGCCGCCGCCGCGCCGGTAAACAGCAGCGCTACCAAAGCCGCCATGCAGCGGGTGCAGGCGCAGGCTGCTACCATGAGCGCCAGTGCTCCCAAAGGCAACAAACCGGCTAAGGCCGATAATAAGAAAGCAGAAAAACCCTATGAAGGCATAGAGCTGAAACTGCTCGGTATCCCGATTTATGTGGAGATGTGCGGCTTGTTTGATACCGTTGCCACAGTTGGTATGTCGCCGCTGGTGGCTATGGTTACCGGTCACTGCTCATGGGCGCATCGCACCATGTCGCTGCAGCGCGCTGGCAGCGCCGGTTTTATTAAAAACTGCTACCACTTTGTTTCCGCGCATGAGCAGCGCAAAAGCTTCTCGGTCGACAGTATCTGTGTTGACGGCGGCTATCCGAAAGGCAATTTCAAGGAATATATCTATCCCGGTGTGCACTCCGATATCGGCGGTGGCTATCCGCCCGGTGAGCAGTTTAAAAGCAATTATGGCATCGGGCATGTGCTCTCGCAGATTGCTCTGCATGATATGTATGCGCGCTGCTGGCAGCATGGTATGCCTTTACAGATATGGGGAGAGCATCCAGTTTTGGCTAAAGATATACAAAAGCATCCACGCTTCAAGCTGAAAAACTATGAATTTATGGATGTAATGACTGTCAAGGAGTTTGATACTCAGCCAGAGATGGTTGAGCGCTTTAATGCCTGGCTAAAAACACTGGAAACCTCGAATATCAGCACCGCACTGCAAAAGCAAGTCCATCATTTTACTGCCTATCGGATTCTGCGCTGGGTACGCTCCGGTATTGCCGGCTATGCGCGTTTCCTTGGTTTACAGCTTTCGAAGGATGGCAGCGTCGGAGAAAAGGAAGACAAAGAAACTAAAAACGGCCGTACGGATATTATCAATAAAGGGCGTAAAGAGGCCAACGAAGCCGGTAAAGGCAATTTCCCCGATAAGCCGGTTGCCGATAATGATGAAATGTGGAAGCAGGCCGGTCTGGAAGATATTCCAAAAGAAAAACGGCAGGAGTTTCTCGATGGCATTATCAATAAAAATTACGTACCCGGCAACGACGGCTGGGACTTGATTGAAGGCGCCAAGGATTTCAAAGCCGATTATCTGCATGAATTTCATCTGGAGAATATGCTTTCCGCCGGTTTCCTGCTTGATACCCTGTTTGCCGGCAGCATGTATATGCTGAATAACGACGACGAAGCTGCCGAATACAAAGACATTCATGATAATGGCGATGAGCTGTATTTCGGCGCAAAAGTTGCTGATCTTAAAACGCCTGCATCAGGTAATACCAATACCCTTCCGCTGCCGCCACTGGCGAAAAATATTGTTGCCTCAGGTCCGCCGGCAGGCGGTAGTGCACCGGCAGACGGTAAAGGGCAGAAAGGCGAGAATAAAACCAAAATGCCATGGGATTATTCAACGCAGGAAATCAGCGAGATGTTCAAGAATGCCGATAAAGGCGCACTGGTTACCGGTACTCTGCTCGATGTCCTGCGCCAGCGCTATCAGAAGAATCTCCACGGCCTCGAACTGGCTACAAGTTCGGTGATGGATATCTGGCAGCGGCTGCAGAAGGCAGATTTGAGTGAGAAAACGGCGATTATCAACCGGCTGAAAAACCATGCAGAAAAATATTCCGCCAATTATCCGCAGATGGTGCAGATTTTCGACGACCAGATTCATGATTCACGCGCCTGGTTTATGCATGATTCGCTGCTGCAAAGCCGTGAACCGTTTACCAGCTATTTTGCCCACCGTCTGGTGTTCAGCGGCGGCTTTTCGAATAAACCGCTGTCGCCGGTGCTGCTGGCGAATCGCGTGGTCGGGATAGCCGGGATTGCCCGCAGCGCCTATATGAGCGTGAAATACGGCAATCCGGCCTATATTCTGATTGGTCTGAATAATCCCGAGCTGTTTGTTACCGATGCAGACAGAGCCGCATGGAACCTGCTTACTCAGGACTATCAGGCACTGGCTATCGATCCGGATACCGGTAAAATTCTGCCGACTGCCGACAATCTGAAAAAGCTGCGTCAGTTCACCAAGGATTTGCAAACCGCCACCCAGCAGATTAAAGCCGAATATGACAAGCAGAAGCCGTGGACCGATAAGGAATTTCTCGATAAAACCCTCGGTCAGGTTATTCAGAACAGTGATGAAACCATCAAGAATCTGAATGAAATCCGCGAGCTGCTTACCGAGCAGCAAAAGGCGCTGGATAAGATGAAAGAGTCCAATGCCCAGCTGAAGCAGCAGGCTGAGCAGGTGAAACAAATGCTGGATAAGGTTACCGAGAATCAGAAACAACTGGAAAATGCGGTGCAGCAGGCTAAAGCCGGCACACTGGATAAGCAGCAGCTGCAGGAAGCCCTTAAACAGGGGATGACCGTTTATTCCGATCCGGTAGCGGCGCTGCCGCAGGCGAGCCTGATGCAGCCGCCCGGTCTGGAAGACATCAGCAAAGACAGTCTGGCCGAGCATTTACGCCAGCAAATCAGCCAGTACCAGCAAAACAGCCGCATCAGCGCGCAAAACAGTACTGCCTTGCTGGAGAGCGGTGCACAGGATCCGCAAACCCTTGCGCAGGCTTTTTACAACAACAGCGGCGGCGATATTTACGATCAGGCAGTAGAGCAGATGGGTAAATCTGCGCTCAGCCGGCTTGGTCTCGGCGACCTGGAAATCAACCAGTATCTGCCGGAAAACATTGCCAGCCGCAGCCAGCCGGAAATCGCCAGCCTGTTGCAGCAGCTGCAAAGCGGTAATATTCCGCCGCAGATGCAGGCGATTTCGCCGCAAAAAATCGAATTGATTAAAAAAGTACTGCAAAGCTGGCTGCTGTAGCCGTAAGCGGCACGCAGCGTTGTATTCACGCTGCCTTTGTTGCAACGCCATTGCCGCCGTACCGGGGCAATGGCGTTTTATTCTGCTGCTCTGCCTGTATGTGAGTAAAGCGCATAGCCAGAATTTTTATCATCGCCGCTTAATTGCTTAAGCTGTTAACAAATATACTGCGCTATTGTGTATGATTGTGTAATATATTGATATATGGAATAAATACCGGAAGTAATACGATAGCTAACAATTGAATAAAGGGGAAGGTGCAGATGCAGCGATGAAATCAATTATTAAATACACAATGCAGTAATCACAGCGTTTAACCCAAGAAGAGTGAGAATCAAATGTCTGGTAAAAAAATATTCACCGCTAGCCGCTTTATCCGGCTAAGTTTATTGCTGCTGTCGGCTACCGCCATTACCTCCTGTGGCGGCGGTTTTGAACCGTTTGTCGGCGTTACTTCCGGTAAAAATAAAGCTTATGCGGCGCCGGTTGAGGCATTGGAATACAACTATGAAAATGTACATGGTGGTTCAATCAATGGTGGTTGTATTCCGAATACACCGGGCGTAGATGATTATGAGGTTGGCAAAAAACGCTTTGGTGGTGGTTCAACTTGCGGTGCCGCCTATCTGCCGGCGAAATGGAAACCGGGTATGACTGCGCGTATTAACTGGACAGTGTTACCTTATCCGGGTTGGCATGCAAGAGGATTAAATTTACCAGGGGTCAATTTTGATGAAAATGAAAAAAAAGCAATAGCGCAATATCATGAAAGTCATTCAGCAGTAATTCCTTTACCGCCTCCACCGCCATCTGCCGGTGATGATTTTGGCAAGGTAAGGAATATCACAGTGCATTTTCTGGCCTGTAATCAATTGTATATTACTTACGGTACAGTAGAAGAAGGCAGAAATACGCCAATGCATTACAAATTGTTTGCGAAAAGCCAGAAACTATGTACCCCGCTCCCGTCAATCAAATCCATGGCAGATTACCGGCGTAATAAAGCCAAGATGGATGCAATTAAAAAAGAACGTGACAATATCCAGCAGGTAATCCTGCCGGAATATATTAAGGAGCTGGAGCAGCAGGGCAAGCTGCCGGTTAGCAGTAAATAAGTTTTGCAGGCTAGCTATGGTCGCCGGCTGACAACTTACCGGTGCAAGTAAGCTTGCGCCGGCAAGCCTGAACTGTTCTCTTTGCAAAAAAGCCGGCTGATTTAGCCATAGCCGGAATCTTCTGAAAATAACGCCATTGTTCCCATACGGGTACAGTGGCGTTTTATTATCCGCAGTGTAAATATCGGTTCGACTAATAAAAAACTTTCGTTTCTGCGCCAGATGTTGGTAATATCATTGCATAAAAACTGACAGATGTAAGCAGTACCGGCAACAGGACGATAACAAAACCGGAATAAAGCGGAAATCAGAGATGCAGCGATGAAATCAATTATTAAATACACAATGCAGTAATCACAGTGTTTAACCCAAGAAGAGTGAGAATCAAATGTCTGGTAAAAAAATATTTACTGTAAGCCGCCTTATCCGGCTAAGTTTATTGTTATTGTCGGTAACCGTTGTTACCTCCTGTGGCGGAGGCTTCGAACCCTTTGTCGGCGTTACTTCAGGTAAAAATAAATCCTATGCCGCGCCGGTAGAGGCACTGGAATATAACTATGAAAATATGTCCGGAGGTTCGATTAATGGTGGCTGTATTCCGGGAACCAACGGTGTTGATGATTATGAAGTTGGTAAAAAACGCTACGGCGGTGGTGCTACTTGCGGAGCTGCCTATTTGCCGGCGAAATGGAAACCGGGTATGACTGCACGTATATATTGGCGCGTTTTACCTTATCCTAGGTGGAATCCTAGAGGTTTAGATTTACCCGGTGTTAATTTTGATAAAAATGAAGCAGCTATTATAGCTCAGTATGATGAAAATCATTCCGCAGTAATACCATTACCCCCGCCTCCACCATCTGCCGGTGATGATTTTGGCAAGGTAGCAAATATCACAGTGCATTTTCTGGCCTGTAATCAATTGTATATTACTTACGGTACAGTAGAAGAAGGCAGAAATACCCCGATGCATTACCAGCTTTTTGCGAAAAGCCAGAAACTGTGTACGCCACGCCCATCAATCAAATCCATGGCAGATTACCGGCGTAATAAAGCTAAGATGGATGCAATTAAAAAAGAACGTGACAATATCCAGCAGGTAATCCTGCCGGAATATATAAAGGAACTGGAGCAGCAGGGCAAGCTGCCGGTTACTAGTAAATAGACATATAACGGGCTGTGAATATTATCTGTAGTGTTTTTTAAAACAAGAATAGAAGAGTGAGCATTAAATGTCTGATAAAAAAATATTTACGGCAAGCCGCCTTATCCGGCTAAGTTTATTGCTGCTGTCGGCAACTGCCATCACCTCTTACGGTCGAGGTTTTGAGCCCTTTGTCGGTGTTACTTCAGGTAAAAATAAATCCTATGCCGCGCCAGTTGAGGCTCTTGAATACAATTATGAAGATTTGTCAAGAGGTTCAATCAATGGTGGTTGTATACCGAATACATCAGGAGTAAATGAGTATGAGGTTGGTAAAAAACGCTTTGGTGGTGGTTCAACTTGCGGTGCCGCCTATCTGCCGGCGAAATGGAAACCGGGTATGACTGCACGTATTAACTGGCGGGTTTTACCTTACCCAACTTGGCAGCCAAAAGTATTAAATAAACCCGGATTGGTTTTTGATAGTCAAGAATCAGCTATTATGGATCAGTATGCTGAAAATTATTCAGCAGTAATACCATTACCACCCCCGCCACCAACTGCCGGAGATGATTTTGGTAAAGTAAGTAATATTACTGTTCATTTTCTAGCTTGTAATCAGTTATATATTGATTATGGCACCACAGATGATGATACACGCGAAGCAGTCAAGAAACAGTTCGCGCTGTTTGCGAAAAGTGAGAAGCTATGCACGCCGCGCCCTTTAGTAAAAACCATGGCAGATTACCGGCGTAATAAAGCCAAGATGGATGCAATCAAGCAGGAGCGGGCAAATATTAAGCAGGTGATTCTGCCGGAATACATTAAAGAATTAGAGCAACAGGGCAAGCTGCCGGTTACTGGTAAATAGACGACACATAACGGGCTTTGAATTTTATCTGTAGTGCTTTTTAAAACAAGAATAGAAGAGTGAGCATTAAATGTCTGGTAAAAAAATATTCACCGCTAGCCGCCTTATCCGGCTAAGTTTATTGCTGCTGTCGGCTAGCGCCATTACCTCCTGTGGCGGAAGGTTTGAACCTTTTGTCGGCGTTACTTCCGGCAAAAACAAATCCTATGCCGCGCCGGTAGAGGCACTGGAGTATAACTATGAAAATATGTCCGGTGGTTCGATTAATGGTGGTTGTATTCCCAAAACACCAGGCATAGATGATTATGAAGTTGGTAAAAAACGTTACGGAGGTGGTGCTACCTGTGGAGCAGCTTATCTGCCGGCAAAATGGAAACCGGGTATGACTGCACGTATATATTGGCGAGTTTTACCTTATCCTAGGTGGAATCCCAGAGCTCTAAATTTACCCGGTGTAAATGTTGATAAAAATGAAGCAGCTATTATAGCTCAGTATGATGAAAACCATTCAGCAGTAATACCTTTGCCACCACCGCCAGCATCTGCAGGTGATGATTTTGGTAAGGTAAGTAATATTACTGTCCATTTTCTGGCCTGTAATCAGTTGTATATTGATTACGGTACTACAGACGATGATACCCGTGAAGCAGTAAAGAAACAGTTTGCATTGTATGCTAAAAGCGAAAAATTATGTACGCCGCGCCCGACTATCAAATCTATGGCAGATTACCGGCGCAATAAAGCTAAGCTGGATGCAATCAAAAAAGAACGTGACAATATCCAGCAGGTAATCCTGCCGGAATATATAAAGGAACTGGAACAGCAGGGCAAGCTGCCGGTTAGCAGTAAGTAAGTTTTGCAGGCTTGCTGTGGTCGCCGGCTGACAATTTACCGGTGCAAGTAAGCTTGCGCCGGCAATTCTGAACTGTTGTCTTTGCAAAAAAGCCGGCTGATTCAGCCTTAGCCGGAATCTCCTGAAAATAACGCCATTGTTCCCATACGGGTACAGTGGCGTTTTATTATCCGCAGTACAAATACCGGTTCGACTAATAAAAAATTTCCGTTTCTGCGCCAGATATTGGTAATATCATTGCATAAAAACTGACAGATGTAAGCAGTACCGGCAACAGGGTGATAACAAAAACCGGAATAAAGCGGAAATCAGAGATGCAGCTACCAAATCAATTATTAAATACACAATGCAGTAATCACAGTGTTTAACCCAAGAAGAGTGAGAATCAAATGTCTGCTAAAAAAATATTCACCGCTAGCCGCTTTATCCGGCTATGTTTATTACTGCTGTCGGCTACCGCCATTACCTCCTGCGGCGGCGGTTTTGAACCGTTTGTCGGTGTTACATCCGGTAAAAACAAATCCTATGCCGCGCCGGTAGAGGCATTGGAATACAATTATGAAGATATGTCTGGTGGTTCAATTAATGGTGGTTGTATTCCCAAAACACCGGGCGTAGATGATTATGAAGTTGGTAAAAAACGCTACGGCGGTGGTGCTACGTGTGGCGCAGCCTATTTGTCGGCGAAATGGAAGCTAGGTATGACAGCTCGTATTAACTGGCGGGTTTTGCCTTATCC
The DNA here is from genome assembly GCF_016100875.1 of Snodgrassella sp. W8124. Classification (NCBI taxonomy): domain Bacteria; kingdom Pseudomonadati; phylum Pseudomonadota; class Betaproteobacteria; order Neisseriales; family Neisseriaceae; genus Snodgrassella; species Snodgrassella sp. W8124. The sequence continues at coordinate 1,614,076 of NZ_JACFRP010000001.1, read as the reverse complement.
AGATTGGCGACCAAAAATATTGAATAAACCGGGCTTAGTTATAGATCGTGAAGAATCAGCTATTATGGAACAATATGCTGAGAACTATTCAGCAGTAATACCATTACCCCCTCCACCACCATCTGCCGGTGATGATTTTGGCAAAGTAGCAAATATCACAGTGCATTTTCTGGCCTGTAATCAATTGTATATTACTTACGGTACAGTAGAAGAAGGCAGAAATACGCCCATGCATTATAAACTTTTTGCTAAAAGCGAAAAATTATGTACGCCGCGCCCTATAGTAAAAACCATGGCAGATTACCGGCGTAACAAAGCAAAAATGGATGCAATTAAGCAGGAACGGGCAAATATTAAGCAGGTAATCCTGCCGGAATATATAAAGGAACTGGAGCAACAGGGCAAGCTGCCGGTTACAGGTAAATAGACGACACATAACAGGCTTTGAATTTTATCTGTAGTGCTTTTTAAAACAAGAATAGAAGAGTGAGCATTAAATGTCTGGTAAAAAAATATTCACCGTAAACCGCCTTATCCGGCTAAGTTTATTGCTGCTGTCGGCTACCGCCATCACCTCCTGCGGTGGCGGTTTTGAACCATTTGTCGGTGTTACATCCGGTAAAAACAAATCCTATGCGGCGCCGGTTGAAGCACTGGAATACAACTATGAAAATGTGCACGGTGGTTCAATTAATGGTGGTTGTATTCCCAATACCAATGGTGTCGATGATTATGAAGTTGGTAAAAAACGCTTTGGTGGAGGATCTACTTGTGGAGCCGCCTATTTGCCGGCGAAATGGAAACCGGGTATGACAGCAAAAATTTATTGGAATGTATTACCTTATCCGGGTTGGCATGCAAAAGTTCTTAATGTGCCTGGATTAGAATTTGACCAAAATGAAAAAAATGCAATAGCACAATATCATGAAGATCATTCTGCTGTCATACCATTACCACCACCTCCACCATCTGCCGGTGATGATTTTGGTAAAGTAAGTAATATTACTGTTCATTTTCTGGCTTGTAATCAGTTATATATTGATTACGGTACTACAGATGATGATACCCGTGAGGCAGTAAAGAAACAGTTCGCGCTGTTTGCGAAAAGCCAGAAACTATGCACACCGCGCCCATCAATTAAATCCATGGCAGATTACCGGCGTAATAAAGCCAAACTGGATGCAATCAAACAGGAACGGGCAAATATTAAGCAGGTAATCCTGCCGGAGTACATTAAAGAATTGGAGCAGCAGGGCAAGCTGCCGGTTACTAGTAAATAGATACATAACAGGCTTTAAATTTTATCTGTAGTGCTTTTTAAAACAAGAATAGAAGAGTGAGCATTAAATGTCTGGTAAAAAAATATTCACCGCTAGCCGCTTTATCCGGCTAAGTTTATTGCTGCTGTCGGCTACCGCCATCACCTCCTGCGGCGGCGGTTTTGAACCGTTTGTTGGCGTTACTTCCGGCAAAAACAAATCCTATGCCGCGCCGGTAGAGGCACTTGTATACGTCTATGAAAATATTTCCGGTGGCTCAATCAATGGTGGCTGCATTCCGAATACTAATGGTGTCGACGATTATGAAGTTGGTAAAAAACGCTTTGGTGGAGGATCTACTTGTGGAGCTGCCTATCTGCCGGCGAAATGGAAACCGGGCATGACAGCACGTATCAACTGGGAGGTTTTACCTTACCCAGGCTGGAAAGCACGTATGTTAGATATGCCGGGAGTTAATTTTGATGAAAGTCAAAAAAGTATAATGAGGCAATATTATGAAAACTATTCAGCAGTAATCCCATTACCACCACCGCCAGCATTTGCTGGTGATGATTTTGGCAAGGTAAGAAATATCACAGTGCATTTTCTGGCCTGTAATCAGATTTTTATTGATTACGGTACCCGACAGGAAAATGCACCGGAAGTAGTAAAAAAACAGTTTGAACTATTCGCGAAAAGCCAGAAACTATGTACACCGCGCCCGTCAATCAAATCCATGGCAGATTACCGGCGTAATAAAGCCAAGATGGATGCAATCAAGCAGGAGCGGGCAAATATTAAGCAGGTGATTCTGCCCGAATATATAAAGGAATTGGAGCAGCAGGGCAAGTTGCCGGTTAGCAGTAAATAAGTTTTGCAGGCTAGCTATGGTCGCCGGCTGACAACTTACCGGTGCAAGTAAGCTTGCGCCGGCAAGCCTGAACTGTTGTCTTTGCAAAAAAGCTGGCTGATTCAGCCATAGCCGGAATCTGGAATTTTATTAAAATAACGCCATTGTTCCTCTATTGGGGCAGTGGCGTTTTATTATCCGCAGTGAATATGGCAAATATCGTTTGAATAATAACAAATCTCCAGTTCCGTGCTGGTTATTGATAATATATTTGCATAAAATGCTGATGGATGTATTTAATTATTTTTAATAAAGCAATAAATATAAATAGGAATACAGACCAGTGGAAAAATAAATTAACAGCTAAATCCTGAATATAAAGATAAAACGTTCAGCTGTTAATTTTGCCGGATTGGTTAGATATGCCGATGGTTTTATTTGATATTATAAATTATTTTCTCTGTTATTATTCTCTCGCTAATAATACGGTATGTGACTATTAAAAATTTATTTGGTTAATGATGTTCTTGCCGGATTTTGTGCTCTTTGTTTCGGGATTGTGTACTGCTATTGCGGATTTTGATGGGAGCAGGTGTATTTTTGATACCGGAATTCTGTAAAGTGTGTGTGTTGGTGATGCTGGCATGTTTTAATCTGATAATATTTCTGACCGATGCAAAGATAATTAAAGCAATACATATTAATACGGAGAATCTGGCGCTTGTTTGCAGTGAGCTTATGCGGTTTTTTCTTCTTACGGTTTTATCAGGGTTGAAATAGTAATGATACAGGCGCAAAAGCAGGGAAGGGGTTGCGGTGCGTGCAGATGTCTGTGTTTCCGGGCTGATTTTCCCTTTGCTTTGGGGCTGTTTATCACTGCCTGTTTGTTGCCGGTTTATTTTTTTAAATTTATTCTGCCGGTTGAATTTGTTTACTCGTACCATGATTAATCCTTTGATATCAGTTGCTTCCTGCCGGATATTCGTGCTCTTAATGCCTGAATATCTATTTACCGGTATTAAGACCTGCACTAAGGCTGGTAACTATGCAGGCTGTATGCCGGATTGTGTCTGGCACTAAACCGGAAGAAAGCATGTGTTGATAAAAATTTCGGGTTGTTGATTGTGCGGGTAAAGATGTGTGTATTTTTATTTGAATGAATTTTCAAATTTAATTCTGATAATTGTACATAAAAACTTTGTTTTGTAGTCTGATTATTATATGAAATAAATTAATGCAGATATTAATGTATGCATGGGTTTATGGCGGCTCAGTGATTTATTATGGCTTTTTGTAACTGGCTGATGTGATGCGGTTCGTTTCCGGAAGATGTTTTGCTGAAAATATGTTTACGGAATGAATTGTGTTGAAGGCGCAATGCCATTTTAACGGATGTGGTATGACAGCTTGTGTGTTGTATTCTGTGCTTTACGGCTGGCTGGATTTTTATGCTTTGAATATTAAGTATATTTTATTTGGTACGGGCAGTGTGCGTCTGACAGGTAGGTATTGTCGCTGTTGAGTCTGCCCGATGGCAGACAAAGGCAATTTGGGTTTTTCCGGTGATGGATGCTGAATTTAATTAATCGGTAAATTATTGTTTGTATTTCATCTGATTTGGTTTAGTATTTGCTTAATTATTACTAAACTGTTTAATTGATACGTTTTTGGTTAGTATAATTGTATATTGCTTATATAAATTGGGTATATAATTATTACCTTTTAGTTGGTGTTTTCAGGCGTTTTTATTCTGCAAAACACATTTGCACATATTCAGAAGAACTATGCTTAATAAAGATCAGTTTGCCGATAATCATTTTATACGCTCTATTATTGAGGAAGACCTGCAAAGCGGGAAATGCCGGCAGGTAATTACGCGTTTCCCTCCCGAACCTAATGGTTATCTGCATATCGGCCATGCTAAATCGATTTGCCTGAATTTTGGTCTGGCTTATATTTATGATGGTTTGTGTAATCTGCGCTTTGATGATACGAATCCTGAGAAAGAATCGGATGAGTATGTGCGCTCGATTAAGGAAGATGTGCAGTGGCTGGGTTTCCAGTGGCATGAGGAACGTTTTGCTTCAGATTATTTTGAACGTTTGTATGAGTATGCGCTGGAGCTGATTAAAGCAGGTAAGGCGTATGTGGATGATCTGGATGCTGAGGAAATGCGTCAGTATCGCGGTACGTTAACGGAGCCGGGTAAAAACAGCCCGTATCGTGAGCGTACGATAGAAGAAAATCTGGATTTGTTTGCCCGTATGCGCAATGGGGAGTTTCCGGATGGCAGTAAAACGCTGCGGCTGAAAATTGATATGGCTGCGGGCAATATTAATCTGCGTGATCCGGTAATCTACCGTATCCGCCGCGTGCATCATCATCGCACTGGTGATAAATGGGTTATTTATCCGATGTATGATTATACGCATGCGATTTCGGATGCGATTGAAAATATTACCCATTCGCTGTGTACGCTGGAATTTGAATCACACCGGCCGCTGTATGACTGGGTGGTGGAGAATATTACGATTGCGCATCAGCCGCATCAGTATGAGTTTTCACGGCTGGAACTGCTGTATTCGATTACTTCCAAACGCAAGCTGAATCAGCTGGTAGTGCAAGACCATGTGTCCGGCTGGGACGACCCGCGTATGCCAACTATTTCCGGTATGCGCCGCCGCGGTTATACGCCGGAAGGGCTGCGTCTGTTTGCCAAACGGGTAGGTATTTCCAAGAGCGAAAATGTGGTGGATATGAGTGTTCTGGAAGGTGCTATTCGTGAAGATCTGGAAAGTGTGGCACCTCGGATGATTGCGGTGCTCAATCCGATTAAAGTTGAGCTGATTAATTTTGATGAGGCGATAACGCAAAGCCGTGAAGCACCGTTTCATCCGCATCATCCGGAAATGGGCGAGCGTCTGATACCGCTAACGAAAACGATTTATATTGAAGCAGACGATTTTGCGCTGGAGCCGCCTAAAGGCTGGCAGCGTTTAACGCTGGGCGGTGAAGTGCGCCTGCGTTACAGCTATGTGATTAAGTGTGAGGAAGTGGTGCAGGATGCGTCCGGACGGGTGGTGTCGCTGAAATGCTCGATAGACCATGACACGCTGGCTTCTAAGCCGCAGGGACGTAAGGTGAAAGGTGTTATTCACTGGCTGTCTACTGAATATGCTGTGCCGGCTAAGGTGCGGTTGTATGACCGGCTGTTTACTGTGGAACGTCCGGATGCGGTACGCGGTGATGATGGTCAGTATCGTGATTTTACTGAGTTTCTGAATCCGGCCTCGGTAACAGAAATTGATGCACTGGTGGAGCCTGTAGCAAATACGCTGGCACCGGAAACGCGCTATCAGTTTGAGCGTCTGGGCTACTTTGTGACTGACCGCTATGACCATACTGCGGAAAATCCGGTATTTAACCGTACTGTAACTTTGCGTGATACCTGGCAGGCACAGGCTGAGAAGAAATAATTGTGTCTGTATATGGAAAACCGGCTTTTTGAAGCCGGTTTTTTTATGCTGTAAATAATCTGTCCGGTTTATCCGGCAGCTTGCTAAAATGGGGCAGGTTGTGTTTTCTGGTCATTAGAGGCGGTTTGATGCGAACAATTCCGGTACGTGCAGGTTATCTGGCCAATTTACCGATGCTGCTCAGTATGATGCTGGCGGCACTGTGGGTATGGTATACGGGCAATACGGCTGAAAGTACAGCGCTGTTTCTGGGAATTATTGCCGGCGGGCTGGTGGATCTGGATGATGGATTTACCGGCCGTTTACGCAATCTGTTTTTTACGCTGATACATTTTTCTCTGGCCGCTACTGCGGTGCAGTGGACATTCGGGCATCCGCTGGCGTTTTCGCTGCTGATGGTGTGGGCGGCATTCAGTATGACGATGATGGGTGCTGTTGATGTGCGATACCGCACGATTGCTTTTGGTACGCTGCTGGTGATGCTGTATACGGTGCTGACTTATTCGCCGCTTTTACCCTGGTATACCAATCCGATTATGCTGGTTTGCGGTACCAGTTTGTTTAGTCTGTGTACGCTGGTGCTGCATCTGCTGTTTCCCAACCGGCCGGTGCAGGACAATCTGGCCGGCTCTTTTGCCAGACTAGCCGATTATATGCTGGTAAAAGCTCAGTTTTTTGACCCGGATGAGGTGGATTTGCTTGCAGAAAGGGAACTTGAGCTGGCAATGAAAAATACGGCGGTGATTAATGGTTTTAATCAGTGCCGTACTGCTTTGTTTTATCGTCTGCGCCGGCAGCACCGGCAGCGTAGTATTGGTATGCTGCTGCAATATTATCTGACTGCACAGAATATCCATGAACGTATCAGTTCGCGTCATGTTGATTATGCGGCACTGGCGCACAAGCTGGCACACTCTGATTTAATTTACCGTATTCAGCGCTTGATTGTGTTGCAGGCTCAGGCTTGCCGGCAGATGAGTGAATGCCTGCAGGAAGATAAACCGTATGCATTTAATCTGATGCTTCAGCGTGCCGGTGAAGGTGTGCAGCAGGCTGTGGCACGTTATTGTGCAGAACATGGCAGTGATGAGGATTTACCGGGTTTACAGCAGCTAACGGCTAATATTCTGGCGATTAATGAGCAGCTGTTGTGGCTGGAACAGGTAAAGAATAACAGTAAAGAACAAAACATCGGTGATTTGCAGATTGCCGGGCTGGATGTTGACCGGATACGCGATATTCTGCCGGCGTTAAAAGCACATTTTACTTTTCAGTCGAATGTGTTGCGCCATGCTGTGCGTCTGGCCATTCTGACTGCTGTTACCTGTGTGGTGGTTGAAAGTTTCCATCTGAAAATGGGTTACTGGATTTTGCTGACCGGGGTTATTGTTTGTCAGCCGAATTATTCGGCAACAACAGCCAGGCTGAAACAAAGAATTGTGGGTACGCTGCTGGGGGTAGTAGTCGGTTCGGCATTGCCCTATTTTGTGCCTGCGCTGTCTGGCAGGCTGATAATTGTGGTGGTTAGTACGGTGCTGTTTTTTGCATTCAGGGTTCGTCGCTACAGTTTCTCCACGTTTTTTATTACGGTTCAGGTGCTGGTGGGCTTTGCGATTATCGGTATGGATACGCAGTCAGCCATGCTGTCACGCTTTACGGATACGATTCTTGGCTCTGTGCTGGCATGGTGTGCGGTATCGTATTTGTGGCCAGACTGGCGTTATCTGACGCTGGGGCGGATTGCCGGACGCGCCTTAAGTAGTGACGGTGTCTATCTGCGACAGGTAGCGCAGCAGTTGCAGAACGGGCTGAGCGACGATGTTGTTTATCGCGCGGCGCGACGCAATGCACACGAGCTGGCGGTTACGCTGAGTAATACTGTAGCTGATATGTCGATGGAGCCAAAACGTTACGGGCAACATCTGGCTGAGGGTAAAACCTTGCTGCAACTGAATTATGTATTGTTAAGCTGTATTTCTGCACTGGGTGCGATTCGTGCTCAGGTGGATCGCCTGCGTCCACAGCTGACGCCGGAACAGGTGCAATACTGGATGACGATTGCCGGCAGTCTGGCAGAATTGATGGAGCAGAAACCCGATTCTGCACTTTTTCAAACTAAGTGGGAGGCATTGGCAGAGCTGTTAAAAGTGAGCAGGCCGCTGCCGGATGATGATGTGGTTGAAAAGGTATTATGGCGGCAATTGCATCAGATTCATGTACAGCTGCCACTGTACAGGCAGGCTTTGCGGGCTGATGCCGGAGCAGGCAGGATAGCGGCACAGTAATGCGGCAAACAGGCTGTGAAAGTGAATTAATAAACTATGAAAAATCGGGGTGGAATAAAATAATTGTAGCACAAGCGCTCTTTTATCGATTATGCTGTAGATAGTTTTCTTTAAAATTCAATTACAAAGCGTTTTCAGACGCATGTTATAATTGAAATATCATTTAAATATTAATAATGAGAGGATTATCATGACAGCTGTTAATAAACAAAATGAGGCTTCTTCTCATGTTCCACCACTGATTCCTACTCAGAACGGAACGCTGGAATTACACGATATCACTATTGTTGACCAGAATAAGCTTAAAAAGGCCATTTCTGCCGCTGCACTGGGTAATGCCATGGAGTGGTTTGATTTTGGGGTATATGGTTTTGTGGCTTATGCGCTGGGACAGGTATTTTTTCCGTCTGCTTCGCCCAGTGTGCAGATAATCGCCGCACTGGGTACCTTCTCCGTACCATTTCTGGTGCGCCCGCTTGGTGGTGTATTTTTCGGGATACTTGGCGATCGCTTCGGCCGGCAGAAAGTATTGTCGACTACCATTATTATTATGGCACTCAGTACTTTTTGTATTGGTCTGATTCCATCGTATAACAGTATTGGTATGTGGGCACCTGTGCTGTTGCTGTTGTGTAAGCTGGCTCAAGGGTTTTCTGTGGGCGGTGAATATACGGGAGCGGCTATTTTTGTCGCGGAATATTCACCCGACAGGCAGCGCGGTTTTCTGGGCAGTTTTCTGGATTTTGGTTCAATCTGCGGGTTTGTGCTTGGTGCAGGGCTGGTGGTATTGCTGGAAAATATTATGGGTTCGGCACATTTTCTCTCGTGGGGCTGGCGCATTCCGTTTTTTCTGGCTGCTCCTTTAGGTCTGCTGGGCTTGTATTTGCGCCATGCTGCGGAGGAAACTCCGGCTTTTCAGCAACATCTGGATATGATGGAAAAGGCTGAGCAGGAAGACGTTGGTAACCGGCCTCAGGTTTCGTTTAAGAAAATTATGCAGCGTTTCTGGCCTACATTGCTGGTGAGTGTCGGGCTGGTGTTAACCACAAATATCACTTACTACATGCTGCTGACTTATATGCCTAGCTATTTGTCGCATAATCTGCATTATGGTGAAGATCGCGGTGTGCTGATTATTATTGCGATTATGATTGGTATGATGTTTATGCAGCCGATTATTGGTTTTGTCAGCGATAAAATCGGACGTAAGCCATTTGTGATTGGCGGCTCAATTGCATTGCTGATTCTGGCTATTCCGTGTTTTCAGCTGATTACCAGTGGCAAAGTAGGGCTGATTTTTCTCGGGCTGTTTATTCTGGCGCTGATTCTGAATTCTTTTACCGGTGTTATGGCTTCTACGCTGCCGGCACTGTTTCCTACCCGTATCCGTTACAGTGCTCTGGCCAGTGCGTTTAATATTGCGATTATTATTGCCGGTTTAACGCCGACTATTGCCGCTGCGCTGGTGGATGCTACTAATGATCTGTTTATTCCGGCTTATTATCTGATGCTGGTGGGAATTATCGGTATTGTTACCGGTATCTGCCTGAAAGAAACGGCCAACCGCCCGCTGCGCGGTGTGTCTCCTTCAGCTTCGAATAAGCAGGAAGCGCGTGAGCTGCTGGTGCAGACTTATCAGCATATTGAGCAGAGTGTGGATGATATTGATGCAGAAATTGCCCGCTTACAGGAGCAGATAGGTGAGCTGGAAAAGCGTAAGCAGCAATATATTGATTTACATCCGAAGCTGGAGTAAATAATAATTAAAAAGATGGAATAAAATCAAATCCACTAATGTTAACTTGTGTATGTTAATATTGGTGGATTTTTTGTTGATATAACATGATGATATGTCAAATTTTATTTATGGAAAAAATTAAAGAAATTACCCAATTGATACTAAATATATTCAAGATTATAAGTATTACATGTCCAACTATTGGGATTATTATTTTTACTTTTTACTGCATGGAGGTACATTTTATTCCTCCAGATGTACAAATTAGTGATACGTTAGTATTTATATTAATAACTATAAGTTTTGGTATGTTATATGCATCATTTGTTGGGGTGCTATATTGGGCAAATTTAGCAATTTTCTTTTTTCTTTATGTATCAAGAGTAAAATCACGGCCTAATATTTATTATAATGAAATAAAATCTTATAAATTTAAAAATTATAAATTAAAAGGAATTCCGTCATTGAGTGATAGGAGAATAATATATATTTTTGGAGTAATAGCAGAAATAATTTTACTTTTAAGTATGTACTCAGGAGTTTTTTATTTTCCAAAAATAATTCTTGTACAATTTTTGATGTTGCTAATATATGCTGGAAAATTTTTTTATAATAATCATATTATTATAAAAACAAAAAGAACAGTAAATCAAAATATTGAGAAAAAGAAACCAGAAAAAAACGAAAAAGTTAAATTTAATTTAATGTTTATATTGCTTTTATTTTTCACTCCATTAGTAGTAGGTCAGTTTTCAAATAATTTAATTAAATATTCTCTTGCTTTTTATGGTATAAGGCAAATTGATGTTTCGTTATATGTAGATAAAAATTATTTCAACTTAGTACTGCAAAAAAAAATAAATAAATTAAATTCCCAAAAGTCTGAATCCGATTTAAAAAATCCATGTGATGATAACATGTGCGAATTAGAACATATAGATATTCTATTTACTAATGTTGGTTCTAAAACTTTAATTTTTATTCCGTCAATAGAGAATAAGACAAAAGGTTTACGTGTGGAGTTACCAAACAGTGCGATAAAATTAAATCTAAAGGATTATTCGCAAAGTAATTAAGTTAAAAATTTGAGAAAAGAATCATCAGATGTAGATTGATTAATCAGAAAAAGAAAAATCTTTTTGTACTGATAGTGATGATTATCTATTATTTAATCAATATTGATAGTAGTTTTAACAGATATTTGATCGATGCGTTGAGGCTGAGAATGATGTTATTACTTTATATCAGGAGTGTTTTTATATGGTTTATCTACGATTTATATTTGATAATACTGCCTGAATAATAGAGTTAATTCTCAGATATATACTTTTAATGAATCATTCAAGTTATTTACCGGCTAAAAAGTATTTTAAGCCGGTAAATTCTAAGCAAATTTTATTTGCCATTCAAAGCTTTATCCAAATCCTGCTGCCGGGATTTTACGGCATCTTCCAGACCTTTTATACGTTCCTGATAGCGCACGTAGTTGCGTTCATTTCCCATACGAATTTTTTTACCGTCTTCCAGTGCTTTTTTGGCATCTGCAAGGTTTTTACGGGCAGCAGAAATCGCGGCCTGATCAGGCTGGTTGCGGGCGGCTGAATCTGCATCTTTGGTATCAGGAGTAGCTACCGCAGGTTTGTAGGCAGAAGTGGTTGAGAAATTCCCGCCCAGATTGCTGACAGAATGGCAGTTTTTACCTTTCGGAACTTCGCTGTAACTGTGATTCCCCCTGCTGTCGGTGCATTCATATATCTGTGCCAGTGCAGAAGTGCTTATCAGTGTACACAATGTGGCAAGTATCAGGGATTTTCTCATGATTTATCCTTTATCTGGGTTTACATACGACCAAGTTCCCGCTGTATGGCCTGAATGTTCTGCTGCCGGTCAAGTACCGCACTTTGCAGTTCGGTAATATTACCGCCTTTACCGGTACGGCTGCGGTTCAGTGCCTGCTGTGCCTGAGCAAGAGCATTACGTTCATTGGTCAGCTCCTGCTGCAAAATGGCACGACGGGTATTGTCGCTGCCTTTAGGAACGATATTAACTGTGGGTTGCAGGCCGCTATAGGCTGTTGCTACCTTGGTTGCAGGCCGCGGGCGGCTGCGTATTGTGGCCGAAGCACTACTGTTGCGGTAGCTGGGACGGCTGTCGCTATAGCTACCGATAGCCGGTAAGTTGGCTACGGCACAATTTCCCTTTAGTTTTGAGGTATAGACAACTTCGCCGTTTTCAAGACAGGTATACACTTTTGCAACGGCACTCTGTCCTATAAACAGGCCACTGGTAAATATTAGTATGGGAATGATTTTTTTGTATGTCATTATTGAGCCTTATACTGCAATAATTCAAGTAGTCTGGTTAATGTTTTCTACTTCTTGCTGCCATTCAAGCCATTTTTCTTCAGTCTGAGCTAATTTTACTTTGAGCTCAGCCAATTGGGTAAGGGTTTGTTGTAATTTTGTCTGATTTTCGTCAAGATATGCTTCTTCACTGGCAAGAAATGCTTCATGTTGTTTGCGTTGCTGCTGCCAGTTTCCCATATCCCGTTCGGCTTTTTCGATATTTTTCAATAACGGTTTAATCAGACGGGCACGCTGCTGACGTTGTTGTGCTTCAATGCGTTTCTGCTCTTTGCGATTGTGGTTATCACGCGAATCCTGCGGCTGTTCACCGTTATGCTGATCCTGAGTTAAACGCCACTGGCGGTAATTGCTGAGGTCACCATCAAAGTGTTTCAGTTCGCCATCACTGAGATAAATTAAGGCATCAGTAGTGGATTCAAGCAGACTGCGGTCGTGAGAGACTACGATCAGTGCGCCTTTAAACGTCTGTAATGCTACAGTTAATGCATGGCGCATGTCCAGATCAAGATGGTTTGTGGGTTCATCCAGCAGCAGCAGGTTCGGTTTTTGCCAGACAATCATTGCCAGTGCCAGACGGGCTTTTTCACCGCCGGAAAAAGGGGCGATTGGTTGTAAAGCCATATCTCCGATGAAGGCAAAGCTGCCGAGGAAGTTGCGGATTTCCTGTTCGCGTACGGCCGGTGACAGCTGCTGAATATGCCAGACCGGACTTTGGTCTGCACGCAGTGTTTCGAGCTGATGCTGGGCGAAATAACCGATTTTGAGTTTTTCCGCGCGGATAATCTGACCATTTAGTGGTTTCAGACTGCCGGAAATGGCTTTGATAAGAGTGGATTTACCGCTGCCGTTTACCCCGAGCAGGCCATAACGTGCTCCGGATTCAACTGAGAGGTCGATATCGTGCAGAACGGTTTTGTCACCATAGCCGAGGTTAATGTGTTCCAGTTTCAGCAACGGATTGGGCAGATGGTCAGGCTGCGCAAACTGAAACGAAAACTCACTGTCCAGATGAGCCGGGGCAATGCGTTCAAGCCGTGCCAGTGCTTTGATTCGGCTTTGTGCCTGTACTGCTTTGGTGGCTTTGGCTTTAAAGCGGTCGATAAAGGATTGCAGGTGCTGAATATGTGCCTGCTGTTTAAGATAGGCAGCCTGCTGCTGAGTCAGCCGCTGTGCACGTTCCTGCTGATAAAAATCATAGTTGCCGCCGTAGAGGATAAGCTGCTGTTGTGTCAGTTCAACTGTCTGAGTGGTGGTGGCATTCAGGAAATCACGGTCATGCGAAATGATTATCTGGGTGGTATCCAGACCAGCCAGATGCTGTTCCAGCCACAATACTGTTTCCAGATCCAGATGGTTGGTAGGTTCATCCAGCAGAAGTAAATCCGTACGGCACATCAGTGCCTGAGCCAGATTCAGGCGCATACGCCAGCCACCGCTGAATGATTTTACCGGTTGCTGCTGTTCCTGCTGTGAGAAACCAAGACCGTTGAGCAGTTTGGCTGCACGTGCCGGTGCACTGTATGCGCCGATTTCATCCAGCCTTGCATGATATTCTGCCTGTTTGAAGCCGTCGTCGTCATCTTCGGCCTGTTGCAGTAGCTGTTGCAGTTGCTGCAATTCGCTATCGCCCTGCAAAACATAGTCCAGGGCGGGTATATCCAGTGCCGGTGTTTCCTGTTTGACAGTGGCCAGTTGCCAGTGTTTGGGTAAACGGATATCACCGCTGTCATGGCTGATTTTACCTTCAATCAGAGCGAACAGGCTGGATTTGCCGGTGCCGTTTTTACCAATCAGGCCGATACGCTGACCCGGATAGATGGTCAGGCTGGCATTATTCAAAAGTTGTTTATTACCACGTTGTAAACTAAGGTTTTTAATTTCAATCATATTAATCTGTGCGGTTAACCGTGCGAGGGTGCACGGTATTACTGAACAATCTGGCTGAGCGGCCAGCGCGGCTTTACATTAAAACCGGCAGCAGGCTGTGCGTTGCTCAGGTGCATGGCACCGGCAAAAGCAATCATGGCGCCATTATCTGTGCAGTAGGCCATTGGTGGAAAGAATGTTTGTATTCCGGGCAAATTGCTGAGGCTCTGGCGTAGCTGCCAGTTTGCGCCGACACCGCCGGCAACAACCAGCTGCTGATAACCGGTTTGTTTTAATGCCTGTCTTGCTTTGCTGGTGAGTACATCTACTACGGCGTTCTGAAATTCGCGGCAAATATCATTGCGAATTTGCTCCGGAAGCTGTTCTTTACAGCCTGTTTCTGTGCGGATTTTGTTTACTGCGGTCAATACTGCGGTTTTTAAACCGGAAAAACTCATGTTTAAGTCGTGTGAATGCAGCATGGGGCGGGGAAAATGCAGGCTGCCCGGTTGTCCCAGTCTGGCCAGTTCTGACAGTCTGGCACCGCCGGGATAAGGCAGGCCAAGCAGTTTAGCGGTTTTATCGAAAGCTTCTCCGGCAGCGTCATCGATGCTTTCCCCCAGAAGGGTATAGTCGCCAATCCCTTTTACGGCCATAAACTGGGTATGGCCGCCGGAAACCAGTAAGGCGACGAAGGGAAAGGCAGGTTTGTCTTCGCTCAGTAATGGCGAGAGCATGTGTCCTTCAAGGTGATGTACCGGAATAACCGGTTTATTCAGGGCGAATGCCAGTGCATTGGCAAAGCTGGCACCGGCCAAAAGTGCACCGCCCAGACCCGGTCCCTGTGTGTAGGCAATAGCGTCGATATCACTGTATGTTTTATCTGCCTCTTGCAGACAGGCCTGAGTAAGCGGTGTCAGCCGGCGGATGTGATCGCGGCTGGCCAGTTCAGGCACGACACCGCCATATTCTGCATGCATGGCAATTTGTGTATGCAGTTGATGAGCCAGCAGACCGCGCGTGCTGTCGTACAGGGCGACGCCGGTTTCATCACAAGAAGATTCTATTCCCAGTACCAACATGTTTGTGTATTTGAAATATCAGCAATAAAGCCGGTTATTTTACCTGTTTTACACGCTTTCGTGACCAAACTGTCAGTATAAGAGGGCAAATGTTTTATAATTTGTAATAAATGACTGCGTGGTTCGCAAACCTCCCACGTCAGGCGGCCGGAAAGAGGGCTTTCCGGCTGGTTCTGAAATCAAAACTAAGGAATCTGGATAATGAAACAATATTCTAAGGCTCTGGTAATTTTTTCCGGCGGTCAGGATTCAACTACCTGCCTGTTGCAGGCTATTGCTGCTTACGGGCGTGAGAATGTGCAGACGATTACGTTTCAGTATGGTCAGCGTCATGCGATTGAGCTGGAAAAAGCACGCTGGATTGCACAGGATCTGGGCGTGACACAGACAGTAATGGATTTGTCGCTGTTGCAAAGTATTACCCATAATGCGCTGATGGATAAACAGCAGACGATTGAGGCACCGGCTGAAGGATTGCCCAATACTTTTGTTGACGGACGGAATGCGCTGTTTTTACTTTATGCGGCTATTTTCGCTAAGGGTCAGGGTATTCATGATGTTATTGCCGGTGTTTGTGAAACGGATTTTTCCGGCTATCCTGATTGCCGTAATGTGTTTGTCCAGTCTATGAATGTAACGCTGAATCTGGCTATGGATTATGAATTCAGGCTGATAACGCCGCTGATGTATCTGGATAAGGCGCAAACCTGGGCATTGGCGGATGAGCTGGGCTATCTGGACTATGTACGGAAACACACACATACCTGTTATGATGGTATAGAGGGCGGTTGTGGTAAATGCCCGAGCTGTGTATTGCGCGAACGGGGATTACAGGCCTATCTGGCACAAAAAACAGGTGTTTAGTCTGGCTGTGCAGCTGTTCTTAGCTTTGGATTAAAAAAATTTACGTGAATAAGCCTGTTTTGCATGGGATTTACATGGTACAAACGTGAGCAGACAGGAAAGGTACAGAAATGAGTGATAATCTGAAAACCAGTATTATTGAATTTCCGCTGGATTTCCCGATTAAGGTAATGGGTGCACAGCATCCGGAATTTGAGGCTAAAGTGCTGGAGTTGGTGCAGCAGCATGCACCGGATACAGCGGCAGAAAATATTAATACCCGTCCGAGCAGTAAGGGTAATTATATTAGTGCAACGGTGGTGGTTCGTGCTGAAAATCAGGAACAGCTGGATAATATTTATCGTGCTTTAAGCAGCCATCCGATGGTGAAAGTTGTACTATGAAAGTGGTGCAGCTGGGTTTACGCACCTATCAGCCGGTTTTTGCGGCTATGCAGGAATTTACTGCACAGCGTACAGCTGATACTGAAGATGAATTATGGGTAGTTGAACATCCGCCGGTGTTTACTCAGGGTATGGCTGGTAAGCCCGAACATATTCTGGTGCATGATGATATCGAGGTAGTGCAGATTGACCGTGGCGGACAGGTCACTTATCACGGTCCGGGGCAGCTGGTGGTATATACGCTGATTGATTTCAAGCGCCGGCATATTACTGTGCGCGAACTGGTCAGCCGGCTGGAAAACAGTATTATTGCAACGCTGGCTGATTACGGAATCACAGCAGTAAATGATCCGAAACGTCCCGGTGTTTATGTGAACGGGCAGAAAATTGCTTCGCTTGGTCTGCGTATTAAACAAGGCGCGGTGTATCACGGGCTGGCACTGAATGTGAATATGGATCTGACTCCGTTTACACATATTAATCCGTGCGGTTATGCCGGTTTGCATATGACCCAGATAGCGGATTTTGTTAAGCCCTGTCCTGAGCTGGCCGATGTGGCTGAGCGTTTAACCGGCTACCTGACTTTAGAATTGAATGCACCGCCGCCTGAGCGGAAATCTACACAGAAAGTTGTACTATGAATCAAGATAACAGCCAAGGGGTAAAACATAAAGGTGCGGAAAAAACTGCGCGCATTCCGATTAAGGTTGTGCCGCTGGAAGAAAAACTGAAAAAGCCGGAATGGATACGGGCACGACTGCCAAGCAGCCAGAAGTTTTTTGAAATTAAAAGCATTGTGCGTGAGCAGAAGCTGCATACTGTATGCGAAGAAGCCAGCTGCCCGAATATTGGAGAATGTTTCAGCAAGGGTACGGCAACATTTATGATTATGGGTGATATCTGCACCCGCCGCTGTCCGTTCTGTGATGTGGGACATGGACGTCCTAATCCGCTTGATCCGCAGGAACCAACGCATCTGGCTGCTTCAGTGAAAGCAATGAATTTACGTTATGTGGTGATTACTTCGGTTGACCGTGATGATTTACGCGATGGCGGGGCACAGCATTTTGCCGACTGCATTACTGCCATTCGCGAGTCCAGCCCGCATACACAGATTGAGGTGCTGGTGCCTGATTTTCGCGGCCGTCTGGATACTGCGCTGGATATTCTGGCACAGACACCGCCGGATGTACTGAATCACAATCTGGAAACCGCACCGCGCCTGTATAAGCAGGCTCGCCCCGGAGCTGATTATCAGCATTCACTGAAACTGCTGAAACAGTACAAGGCATTAAGGCCGGAAGTGGCAACCAAATCCGGTCTGATGGTAGGGCTGGGAGAGAGTGATGAGGAAATTCTGGAAGTTATGCAGGATTTACGTGCTCATGATGTGGAAATGATTACTATCGGCCAGTATTTACAGCCAAGTAACAGCCATTTGCCGGTATTGCGTTATGTTACGCCGCAGCAGTTTAAGGAGTTTGAAAAGCGTGCTTACGAGATGGGCTTTAAGCATGGTGCCATTGGTGCCATGGTACGCTCCAGTTATCATGCTGATGTTCAGGCTGAACATGCGGGTGTCGTTAATGAATAATATTTATCGGGGAGATGCCGGCATCTCCCTTTTTTATTTATTATAGCCGAAAAGTAAAAAAACAGGATGCGCCTGTTTTTTTATATTTAAAGCCGGAAATAATTAAATCAGATAATTTTATATTGTTGAATTAGAATAATAATTGATTATTATTCTCAATTAAAATAATTTGCCAATAGCATAATTTGTGCTTTTGGCAATTTTTTTTGGCTGTTTAGGCAGTTATTATTAATTATCTCTAAATTGGTGAAAAATAGCAGATATTGTACTCAATTCCATTTTTATACGCAGTAAAACGGATTATCGTAGTGATTTAATCTAAATTTAAATGAAATCACAGAGTTTTTTTTGCGGTGCCGGAGAAAAAAGGTTTTGACGCTTATAGGTAAATTTTTGTATGTTTGTTACCTTGTCTAATTAATTTGTGCTTTGCAGTTAGTGCAGCAAATGAGGTTTCCCGATGTCCAGCTTATACGACCACTCTCTGGTAAAAGAAAACTGCGGTTTTGGATTGATTGCCAATATTGAAGGCGAAGCCAGCCATAAGGTGGTGCGTACCGCAATTCTTGGGCTGTCACGCATGCAGCATCGCGGTGCGATTTTATCGGATGGCAAAACAGGTGATGGTTGTGGCCTGTTACTGCAAATGCCGAAAAAATTCTTTCAGGCTGTTGCCGAAGAAGAAGGAATTACGCTGGCCAAAAACTTTGCCGTAGGGATGATTTTCTTTCCCCGTGATGAGGCTTTGCTAGAAGAATATAAAGCAATAATTGAGGAAGAACTGACCCGTGAAACGCTGAATATTTCATTCTGGCGGCCTGTTCCCACCAATCCGAAAATGCTTGGTTCCATTGCTCTGGCGGATATGCCTTATATTCAGCAGGTGTTTGTTAATGCGCCTGCCGGCTGGCTGCCGCGTGATTTGGAACGGCGGCTGTTTATGACTCGCCGGCGTGTTGAAAAACGGATTAATCATCGTGATTTTTATATTTGCAGCTTATCCAATCAGACGATGATTTATAAAGGGCTGTGTATGCCCAAGGATTTGCCGCGGTTTTATCCTGATCTGGCTGATTTGCGCATGCAAAGTGCTATTTGTCTGTTTCACCAGCGCTTTTCAACCAATACATTGCCACGCTGGCAGCTGGCTCAGCCATTCCGTTATCTGGCACATAATGGTGAAATTAATACTATTTCAGGGAATCGTGCCTGGGCGCGCGCACGCTCGTATAAATACCATACTCCGCTGATTCCCGATTTGCAGACTGCTGCGCCGTTTGTAAATGAAACCGGTTCGGATTCCAGCTCTCTGGACAATATGCTGGAGCTGTTTGTGAACGGCGGTATGGATTTGTTCCGGGCTATGCGTCTGCTGGTACCACCGGCATGGCAGCACAATCCGGATATGGATGAGGATTTGCGTGCATTTTACGATTTTAATTCCATGCATATGGAACCATGGGACGGTCCGGCTGGTATTGTACTGAGTGACGGCCGCTATGCGGCCTGTACGCTGGACAGAAATGGTTTACGGCCGGCGCGCTATGTTATTACTCAGGATAAACTGATTACGATTGCCTCTGAAGTAGGTATCTGGGATTACGCACCAGATGAAGTACTGGAAAAAGGCCGTGTCGGACCGGGTGAGTTGCTGGTGATTGATACGCGTGAAGGCCGGCTGATGCATTCAGCGGATATCAATACTGAGCTGAAAACCCGGCATCCGTATAAAGAATGGCTGGATAAAAATGTATTATCGCTGATTCCGTTTGAAAAACTGCCGGATGAAGAGGCCGGTACCTCCAGTTTGTCAGCAGACCAGTTGCTGGTTTACCAGAAACTGTTCGGTTATGATATGGAAGAGCTGGAAAATGTAGTGCGGATACTGGGAGAAAACGGGCAGGAACCGGTAGGATCAATGGGTGACGATACGCCATTTGCGGTGTTGTCACAACGGCCGCGGGTACTGTACGACTATTTCCGTCAGTATTTTGCTCAGGTAACCAATCCGCCGATTGACCCCTTGCGCGAAAAACATGTGATGAGCCTGAATACTTGTATCGGGCGCGAAATGAGTGTGTTTTTTGAGGCTGAGGGAATGTCACACCGGGTGAATTTTAAATCACCAGTATTGCTGTACTCTGATATGCAGCAGTTATTGCAGTTATCAGCTGAGCATTATCAGCATCATCATCTGGATGCTGTCTATAACCCGAATGAAACCAGTTTGCAGGAAGCGCTGGTACATTTATGCGATGAAGCCGTGGCTGCTGTGAGAAACGGTGCTGTTCTGCTGGTGATATCAGACCGCAATGTCAGCCGGAATGCTATTGCTATTCCTGCTGTTTTCAGTGTCGGTGCTATTCAGCAGCGTCTGGTTGAAACCAATTTGCGCTGTGATGCCAATATTATTGTTGAAACTGCCTCGGCACGTAATCCGCACCATTTTGCGGTACTGATTGGTCTGGGTGCCACGGCAGTGTATCCGTATCTGGCGTATGAAAGTCTGGCCAGAATGGTTAGCATTGGTGCAATTACCAAACCATTACGGCAGGTAATGCTGAATTTCCGCAATGGTATTAATAAGGGGCTGTATAAAATCATCTCCAAAATGGGTATTTCAACGATTTCTTCCTATCGTTGTGCCTGTTTGTTTGAAGCAGTGGGCTTTCATCACGAAGTGATGCAGTTATGCTTTAAGAATATGATTAACCGGATTGAAGGTGCAACATTTGCCCAGCTGGATGATGAGCTCAGATGGCTTCACAAGCGTGCGTGGCAGAAAAGCCGCGGACTGGAAATCGGCGGTTATCTGAAATACAAGCCGCAGGGTGAGTATCATGCCTATAATCCTGAGGTGGTGAATACATTGCAGGCGGCCATAAATACCGGAGACTATAGCCGTTACCGTCGCTATGCAGATGCAGTTAACCACCGTCCGCCTGCTATGCTGCGAGATTTGCTGCGTCTGAAAACTGATAATGCAACGCCGGTTAAACTGGAACAGGTAGAAGCAGCAGAAAATCTGTATAAGCGCTTTGACAGTGCGGCAATGTCTATCGGTGCACTGAGTCCGGAAGCGCATGAAGCGCTGGCTACTGCGATGAACCGTCTGGGCGGTTTCTCCAATTCAGGAGAGGGTGGCGAAGATCCGAACCGCTACGGCACTGAACGGGTATCACGGATTAAACAGGTGGCTTCCGGCCGTTTTGGTGTAACACCGGCTTATCTGATGAGTGCAGATGTTATTCAGATTAAAGTGGCACAGGGTGCCAAGCCGGGCGAAGGTGGTCAGTTACCCGGCGATAAGGTGACTCCGTACATTGCTCAGCTGCGCTTTGCCGTTCCCGGGTCTACGCTGATTTCACCGCCACCGCATCATGATATTTATTCAATTGAAGATTTGGCACAGCTGATTTTTGACTTGAAACAGATTAATCCGCGTGCGCTGATTTCAGTTAAGCTGGTGTCTTTACCGGGTGTGGGTACGATTGCTACCGGTGTGGCTAAGGCATATGCGGATCTGATTACTATTTCCGGCTATGACGGCGGTACCGGTGCCAGTCCGATAACCAGTGTGAAATATGCAGGCAGCCCGTGGGAACTGGGTCTGGCTGAAACTCAGCAGGCTCTGGTAGAAAATAATCTGCGCCATAAAGTGCGCTTACAGGTTGACGGTGGTCTGAAAACCGGGCTGGATATTGTGAAGGCAGCTATTCTGGGGGCTGAAAGTTTTGGTTTTGGTACCGGACCGATGATTGCACTGGGCTGCCGCTATCTGCGCATTTGCCATCTGAATAACTGCGCTACCGGTGTAGCGACACAGGATGATACTCTGCGCCATGAACATTTCCACGGCCTGCCTGAGAAAGCAATGAATTATTTCAAATTCATCGCACAGGATGTACGCGAAATTATGGCGCAGCTCGGTGTAACTCAGTTAACGGATTTAATCGGCCGTACTGAGTTACTGGAAATTGTTTCCGGAATTACGCCTAAACAAGGTACGCTGGATTTGAGCAAGCTGCTGTATTCCCCGAAAGTACCGGATGGCAGCTCACGCTACTGTACTCAGACCAATCCTCCGTTTGATCCGGGACGCCTTAACCGTACCATCATGCAGGATATTGGTGATGCGATACAAAGCGGTGAGGATGTTGAATTAAATTATGATATTAATAATACCGACCGTTCAGTAGGTGCCTCATTGTCCGGCCGGATTGCAGAAACTTACGGTAATCGTGGTCACGTACCTCAGCGTTTTGATATCTATCTGACCGGAACAGCCGGACAAAGTTTTGGCGTATGGCTGGCCGGAACTGTAAATTTATATCTCACCGGGGATGCCAATGATTATGTGGGTAAAGGTATGGCCGGCGGCAAAATTGTGATTCATCCGCACGGCGGCACAGCTTTCCGTCCTGAAGACACGACAATTATCGGCAATACCTGTCTGTATGGTGCTACCGGTGGCAAGCTATTTGCTTCCGGTAAGGCCGGTGAACGTTTTGCCGTGCGCAATTCCGGCGCTACGGTGGTCGTAGAAGGCATTGGTGACAATGGCTGTGAATATATGACTGGTGGTGTGGTATGCGTACTCGGTAAAACCGGAATTAATTTTGGTGCCGGTATGACCGGTGGCTTTGCCTATGTACTGGATGTAGACGGCTGCTTTAAACAGCGGATTAATCCGGAGCTGGTGGAAGGACTGGATATCAGCGAATTAACTATGCATCAGGAAAATCTGCGCGGGTTAATTGCCGAGCATGTAGAGAATACCCACAGTCCGTTAGGGGAGCGCATTCTGGCAGAATGGGATAATTATGTCAGCCGTTTTGTGCTGGTTAAACCGAAAGCCAATGATGTTGATGCGTTACTGGGACATAAGCCGCGTACAGTTACAGAACTGCGTGCAGTGACCCAGTAAGCCCGCCGGATAATGCAGAAATAATTAGAAATATTGCAAGGAACACCAGATGAGTCAACGCGAAAATGTTTATCAGTTTATTGATGTGCCGCGTGTGGATCCCCCGAAAGAACCGCTGACTGTACGTCGGCATGAGTTTGCGGAAATTTATCAGCCGTTTACTACTGCACAGGCTATTGCCCAGGCAGACCGCTGTCTGGCCTGTGGTAATCCGTACTGTCAGAATAAATGTCCTTTACACAATAATATTCCCAACTGGTTGCGACTGGCCAATGAAGGAAGAATTATCGAAGCAGTTGAACTGGCACACTCTACCAACAGTCTGCCGGAAGTCTGCGGACGGGTTTGCCCGCAAGACCGCTTGTGTGAAGGTGATTGCACGCTGAATGCTGAATTCGGAGCTGTTACGATTGGAGCCATTGAAAAATACATTACTGAACAGGCTTTTGCACAGGGATGGCATCCTGATATCAGTAAGGTGGAAAAAGTAGGCAAAAAAGTGGCGGTAGTCGGTGCCGGTCCGGCCGGGCTGGGCTGTGCCGATGTACTGATTCGCAATGGTGTGGATGTTACGATCTACGAACGGGCGACAGAAATCGGCGGTTTACTGACTTTCGGTATTCCGGCTTTTAAACTGGAAAAAGAAGTGATGATGCGCCGCCGTCATGTACTGACTGATATGGGTATTGAGTTCAGACTGGGGGTAACAGTAGGTGAAGATGTTACCCTGCAAGAACTGGAACAGCAGTATGATGCGATATTTCTGGGTGTAGGTACTTATCAGGGGCTGCGTGCAGGTATTGAAAATGAAGATGCCGCTGGTGTTTATCTGGCATTACCTTATTTAATCGGCAATACCGAACATTTGCTGAATATTCCCAGTAAAGATTATGTTTCTATGGCCGATAAACGCGTAGTGGTTCTTGGCGGTGGTGATACTGCCATGGATTGTGTGCGTACAGCTTTACGTCAGCAGGCAAAAGAGGTTATCTGTGCCTATCGCCGCGATGCGGCCAATATGCCCGGATCAAAAAAAGAATTCAATAATGCGCGTGAAGAAGGTGTTCAGTTCAAATTCAATGTGCAGCCACAGGCAGTAGTGACTGATGCTGATGGTACAGTAAGCGGTATTCAGGTAGTAAAAACCATAATGGGCGCGCCGGATGAACGCGGGCGCCGGCGTGCTGAAATTGTTGCCGGCAGTGAAGAAGTGATTGCCTGCGATGCGGTGATTGTGGCGTTTGGTTTTGCTCCGCACAGTATGCCTTGGTTAAACAGTGTTGGTGTTACTGTGGATGAACGCGGCCGGATTCAGACCTGTGGTGAATATAAACAGCAGACAGCCAACCCCAGAATTTTTGCCGGTGGTGATATTACCCGTGGTTCTGATCTGGTGGTTACTGCTATTGCCGAGGGTCGTGATGCGGCACAAAGTATTATGGATTATCTTGAAGTTTAGAAACTTTGTTATCTGAATCAAACAGCCTGCTGCCATATTTCTGGCAGCAGGCTGTTTGTTCTGATACCGCATATTAGTGTTGTGCCAGTATCTGAACTGCCGCACGTTTACCCCAGTAGCAGGCTTCTTCAAAAATCGAATAACCGGATAAATCACTGTGTGCAAACTGTAAGCGACCGGTATAAGTACGCAGTGACTGTAAACCCTGATTGGACAGATAGCCCGGTTGCGGTACAGCCATGGCATGACCACGTAAACTTAAACGCGCCTGCAACATACGCCGGCGTAGTTTAACTCCATAGATTTGCTCGAGTTCTGCGGCCGCACACTGATAAATTTCATCGGTTGATGCAGACAGCATCCAGCGGCGCACATTAGCAGGGGTATCATGATTCAGTGCAGTATAGGCGGTAAATGAGGTATAGGCTGGTGGCCCCTGCCGGATTTGCTGGTGGGTTGCCACCACATAACCCAGTCCTTTTCCCTGATAGAGGATATTATCCCAGGCGAGTTTGCTGCCCTTGCGTTCTGCCGGAAAACCACGCAGCAGAAAGTTTGCCACTATCCATGGTGCATATTGCGGCATATGGATATCCGGTTTGAATCCGTACTGCTGAATATCTTTAACCACATGAGCTGCAATATAAAGTGGCATGGCACATACAGCATGCTGAGCCTCGAGCCAGTAATATTGTTGCCGCTCTGTACAGATAAGCAGGCGAACACCCTGATTATGCTCCTCAATTGAAACAGCAAAGGCATTGATGCTATATGGCTGAGTGCGCGGCAAACTAATATCCGCCAGACTGGTTGCCGGATGCAGGCGGCAGAATGTGCGTATCCGTTGTGACAGTTCATTCAAACCATCAGGCCATGTCATTATTGTGCCATGCTCATTTTGCTGATTACCGCGCGCGCAAAAATAGTGCAAACCTGCCCAGGCACTGATTTGTCTGATACCTTGTCCGTAATCATCACGGCAGCAATAGTCCAGATACCACAAAAATGTCGGCGAACGATAGTTTTGCTGCTCAAGCCAGTCAGCAAATGTTATTTTTTCCAGACGGCGCCATTGGCTATCCATGCTGGCTAAATCAAGCGGAATAGTGAATAAACGCTTACCATCTGTACCACGCTGACTACTGAGCCTGTGTATAAACTGAAAAAAGCGTTTACTGTCGGCATCTGTATGCGGCAGTAAATCGTTCTGCCATTGCTGCTGATAAAACAGACGCTCATTGGGTACTTGAAGTAAAGCCCGCTCATCATAGACACCATGCTGACAGAGCTGTAAATCACTAAGTAGTTCGCGAATATGTTCTGATTCAGGCGAAGGCAGGGGCAGATAATGGGCTCCGGTCGGATAGTTTACGCCAAACTGCTGTTCGCCGCGGTTATTGCCATTGCGTTCAGCACCGTCAAGTAAAATATAATCCTGCATGCCTTGTCTGGATAATTGCCACGCCGCAGCCAGAGCTGCCGCCCCGCTGCCGACAATCACAGTATTCACGCTGAATCCGGGTATCTCTGCCGGGACATTTATACGAGCATCACGAATAGCATGGCCGGTTGCCTTACCGGGAAAATCTATACTGACTGGCGGTTGCCCGGGTCTGAAATAGCGCCATGCCTCATAGCCGGTTAAACCTACCATACTGGCACCGAGTACATGGTTGAGAAAACGGCGACGACTGATTTTCATTTCTGCTATTCCTTTAGCGCATGACAGCGCGCCAGTCAGCCTCAAAATACTCTACCAGCTTTTGTGTATTCAGATGATTGGGTTCAACAGAGCGGCGTTGCATATCTTTCGGAAAAATAAACATTTCTCTTGTACTATCGGCATCCAGATAGCGTGTTGTTACCTGATAATGATCAGGAATCAGAAATTCACCGCTCTGATTTGCCATTACATAACCCCATTCACCGAATGACGGAACATAAACATGGTAAGGCAGAGTCTTTAAGCCGGCCGTTTCCAGCGTGTTCACAATACACCAGAACGCATTCGGGGCAAAATAAGGTGAAGTGGACTGCACTACGATATTGCCCAGCGGATTTAGATGCTGTGCAACCATCCGGTACATCGGAACTGAATACAGCTTGCCCAGAGAAAAATTAGACGGGTCGGGAAAATCGATAATGATTACATCAAATTTCTGCTGATTGTGTTCCAGCCACTGTGCCGCATCCGCATTGATAATATGCATTTTCGGATTATTCAGTGAATTCTGGTTTAGCTGGCGCAAATGAGTAGAGTTACGGAATACTTTAGTCATGCTGGCATCCAGATCGACCAGAGTAACCTGCTTAACCTGAGGGTATTTCAGTACTTCACGAGCAGCCAGTCCGTCACCGCCGCCCAGTATCAGAACACTGGCAGTCTGAGGATTCTGTTCCATTACAGGCAAGACCAGTGCTTCGTGATAACGGGCTTCATCTATTGAAGAAAATTGTAAATTGCCGTTGATAAATAAACGGGTATCATTATGCCATTTTGTAATGACCAGACGCTGGTAAGGAGAGGCTGTGCTGTATACGACCGGATCGCCGAAATAATGCTGTTCTGCCTTATCGGTAATTTTATTGGCATAGCAGAAAAGAAGAATCAGAATAAGCAGAACTACATTACCGCGCAGATACAGGCTGCGGTAGCGGCGTAAGTTTCTTTTAAATAATCGCGCAGTTAATAATGCAACAATCGTATTCAGAATACCGAACAGCAGAGCACTTCTGGCCATACCGAGTTTGGGTGCCAGAATCAAAGGAAAGAGCAGGGAAACAGCCAGTGCACCCAGATAATCAAAAGTCAGCACCCGGCTAACAACTTCTTTAAATTCAACTTCCCGCAAATTGAGTACCCGCATGACCAGTGGCAGTTCCATTCCGGTAACAATACCAATGGTCAGCACCATTCCGTACAGTATCGAACGAAAAGGTGTCTCAGAGAAACCAAACAGAACAAACAGCAGCAGCGCAGAAATACCGCCAACGATACCCACCAGAATTTCGATATCAATAAAACGGCTTAATGCATCTTTGTCCCTGATATAGCGTGTCATATGTGCACCGATACCCATCGCAAACATGTACACGCCGATAATTGAAGAAAACTGAAGTATCGAATCACCAAGCAGATAACTGGCCAGAGCAGCAATAATCAGTTCATATGCCAGACCGCAGCTGGCTACCACAAATACCGATACAATTAAAGCAGGATTCACCATTTATCCTTTTATTCATTTTGTCTGCTTCAGGCACAGGCTGCTGTGAGGCATCCTGTCTGACTAAACTGTATATACTGATAAGGCAGCAGTTATATTCAGATGTTAAATTTCTGCATAATAAAGTAAATTCAACACTATACAAAATAATTATTATACGGTATGTTTAACATCAGAAATAATCGGGATAATAAATAATGACAATTCCTTTATTGCAATATCTCCAATATTTAAAATATTTTGCGGTGGCGCTGTCCATGCTAATCGCATTTGCTTTGTTATATATGCGTATTACTCCTGTAGCTGAGCTGAAATTAATTAAACAAGGGAATATTGCCTGTGCTGTTTCGCTGAGCGGCTCAATGATTGGTTTTTGCATCACTCTGACTTCCAGTATGCTGCAATCAGTTAATCTGGTCAGTTTTATTATCTGGGGCATAGCAGCCATGATTATTCAGATTCTGGTGTATTTGATTGCTACCCTGCTGATACCTAAAGCTAATCAGGAACTGGTTAATAATAATATTGCAGTCGGAATTCTGTTTTTTGGTTTGTCTGTGGCTATCGGTATTCTCAATGCTGCAGCATTAAGTTAAAAATTAACTTTATTTAAACTGGATACGAACAATGGTAATGAATTCAATTTTTGGCAGTAATGGTCTGGGTGGCTTCATTAAGAAACAATTTATTGACGTTATCCAGTGGGAAAATCCTGACCCGGATGTATTAATGTGGCGGTTTCCCTTACAGGATCAGGAAATTCAGAATGGTGCTGCTCTGGTGGTGCGTGAAGCACAGTCTGCTCTTTTTGTGGATGAAGGTCAGATTGCAGATCAGTTTGGTACAGGAACATTTACCCTTAATACCCAGAATCTGCCTTTACTCACCAATCTGAAAAACTGGAGTAAATTATTTCAGTCTCCATTTAAATCGGATGTGTATTTTTTCAATCTGCGTCAGCAATTATCCAGACGCTGGGGGACTGCACAGCCAGTTACCATTCGCGACAGTGATTTTGGCGCCATCGCTGTACGCTCGTTTGGCATGTACACTTTTCGCATTGCCCAGCCGGCAGTTTTCTTTCGTGAAGTAAGCGGTGTCTGTGAAGAATACCGAACTGAAACACTGGAAGAGCAGTTGCGTAATCTGGTCATTACTCAGATGGCCACTGCTTTTGGCAATTCTTCTATTCCTTTTCTGGATATGGCTGCTAACCAGCTAATGCTGTCACAGCAAATGATCACATTACTAAAACCGGCTTTTGCAGAGCTCGGACTGGAGCTGGAAAAATTTACTGTGGAAAGCATTACTCTGCCGGAAAATCTGCAAAAGCGTCTGGATGAGCGTATCGGCATGGGTATTGTCGGGGATATAGCACGTTACACCCAGTATCAGACTGCACAGGCTATTCCGCTGGCAGCGGAGAATGAAGGCGGTATTGCCGGAATTGGTGCCGGACTGGCTGCCGGTATGAATATAGCCACTGTGATGACTTCAGGCCTGACCGGAACGGTGGCTGCACAGACTGCACCGGCCGGTAGTACTGAAAACGGATCTTCAGATTTAACTGCGCGGCTCGCGCAACTGAAAACATTGCTGGAGCAAAATCTGATTAGTCAGAATGATTATGATACTGCCAAGGCTGAGATTATCAAAAAAATCACCGGTTAATTCGCAGTATGAATAGTTCATCCTCTTATCTGCTGCACACAAGCTGTCCCAGCTGCGGGGCTGAAATCGGAATCCGTTCAGCCACCGCAGTCACTGCGGTTTGCGGCTATTGTCATTCTGTTTTATTAGTTAATCAGAATAAACTGCTTCAATCAGGGCGCCATTCTGCAGTATTGAATGATTTATCTCCGCTGCAAATCGGTACTACCGGTAAGTGGCAGGGTAAGTCATTTATTCTGATCGGGCGTATACAAGTACATTATGAAGCAGGTTTATGGAATGAGTGGCATGCACTGTTAGAAGATGGCAGCAGTGCATGGCTGTCTGAAACTAATGACCGTTTTGCTTTTACCCGTTTGCAGCCGGCATCTGCCGGTGAGGAAAAATTACCCGAATTCAGTAGTCTGAAAGTCGGTAAAACATTTTTTAAGTATCAGTCACGTTGGTATGCAGTAGCTGATATTCACAAAACCAGCCGCGGTCAGTATGTGGCTGAAGGTGAGTTACCTGTATCGCTGCCAAATTCTGAAACAGCACTAGCAGCTGATTGCCGTAATGGTTTGTCATTTATTACGCTGGATTACTCATCCGGTCAGCAACAGCCTGAAGTATTTGCAGGCCGGGGAGTGACCCTGAAATCACTGAAACTGCAAAACACTCGCAGAAAAGAACAAATACGCAGCCAGGCCGGTTATGTAAAAGGCAGAACTAAAAGAGGTAAATGCCCGAGTTGCGGCGGTGAAATTCTCTGGGTAAGCGGAGTAACCGATTACGTACTATGCCAGTATTGCCACGGTCAGATGGATATGAGTGAAGACGCGGCATTACAGAAAAACATCAGTGAGAAGCGTGAATGGTATGAGCGTCAGTTAACCATTAAAATTGGCAGTAAAGCACGTATCAACAATGAAGACTGGTGGGTACTGGGTGCAATGATACTGGTGGAATTACCAGTACAGATAGCTTTTCCGGATGTACCTTTGTATGTTCAGGTTATGCGTGAAGAGACAGAGGAAGAAGACAGTCTTGGCTGGACTGAATATCTGCTTTACTCACCCAGAAAAGGCTTTTTATGGCTGCTGGAGCTGGAAAATAATCAATGGGCAATGGCTTCAACACTGGACGATTGGCCTATTTTAAACGGACCATTGCAACCGCTCGATTTAAAAAGAGAAGATATTCCGTTTTTATATGATTATGCTGCCCATGTAATGTATGCTGCCGGTGCATTTTACTGGCAGGTTGCTCCGGGCGACAGAATGTATTATATCGATTATGGTTGCAAGGCGCATAAACTGTCTACAACGCTCACGGACAACGAACAATCATGGTCTGTGGTCAGCACCATCCCTGCTTCTCTGGTGGCTGCATGGTTTCAAAATGATAAAAATATCAGTATTAAAGCAAAACCCCTTGAGCGGGATAAAGCTGTTGAAATTGTGCGTGAACATCAAGGCATTAAAGCAAAAGATTTTAATGCCGACAATATCAGAAAATGGTCCCGGCAAACCTTTATAAATTCTCTGTTTAATATTTATAACCCTAATTTCTGGATAGCTTTATTTGTTGTTTTAAATTTACCGGTAATTTTTATAATATTGGTCGGCGGACCGGCTGATTATGACTATGGAATTGATGCGGTGCTAGTGTTTATATTTGCTTTTAGTTTACTGTCGACTGTGCCCAAATTAAAAACTCGTCAATTAAATAAAACCAGGAAATACAATATTTATATTGCTGCAATACTATTAATTGCATTTACATGGATAGATTATGCCGCGCATGAAACAGATACAAACTCTTCGGGCGGGCATTATTATAGTAGCAGCGGGCGATGGCACAAATAAAACAGCTTAGTCATAGTGTAGGGCAGCACTGTTTACTGGATGTTTATCAAACAAACGGTAACTGGTTGCAGGATGCTGTTGCCATCGAAGAATTATTGCGTCAGGCTGCGCAGGCAGCACAGGCGCATATTCTTACCAGTTATTTTCATACTTTCGGCGGCAACGGTGGTGTTACGGGTGTATTGTTATTGGCTGAATCACATATCAGTATCCATACATGGCCTGAATATCACTATGCTGCCATTGATATATTTATGTGCGGACAGTTACTGACTGAAGCTGCTGTGGCAAAATTACAAAAATTATTACCGGATGCACAGATGCAGATTCGCTGGTTAGCACGCGAATATTTGCCAAAAGTATAAAATTTTTTCTGAACTGAAATCAGGGTAACAATAATCAAAACATACTTTTCAATTTCAGAAACGATGCCTGCAGAAATTCCGAATATATTGAATAAATATTTGCTGTAAAAAAGAATAAAGATTACTTGTATTTGTAAGTCCTGATTACTTCTGTGCACCATGTGCAAAAACTATACAGAGCAGAATAATCAATTGTACATATACAAAAAATCAGACCAATACCTGCGAATTGGTCTGATTAAGAAGTGTAGCTTATCTGAGACTGAGTACCGGAATATCAGCCGTAATTACTTCCAGTAACGCCACCATGGAATGGTATTGTGATCCTGCCATGGTTTCTGTAAATACGGGCT
Source organism: Snodgrassella sp. W8124 (assembly GCF_016100875.1). NCBI lineage: Bacteria > Pseudomonadati > Pseudomonadota > Betaproteobacteria > Neisseriales > Neisseriaceae > Snodgrassella > Snodgrassella sp. W8124. The sequence continues at coordinate 1,582,467 of NZ_JACFRP010000001.1, read as the reverse complement.
GTTCGGGAAATTCTGTGCCAGTACACGTTTGGTGTCATCACTGAGTTTCTGCTCGCCCAGATTTGCATATGCTGAAACCATTATTGCCAGAGCTTCTTCAACATTTGGCGTATTCTGAAATTGAGAAATGACAGTCTGTGCCCGTCCTACCGCAGCAAGCCATGCACCGCGCTTCATATAATAGCGTGCCACGGAGAGTTCATTACCACCCAGTGCATCCAGCAGTTTCTGCATTTTGGCACGGGCGTCGTCAGCATATTTGCTCTGTGGAAAATACTGTACGAGCAGAGCAAAAGTAGCATAAGCTTCACGGTTTGCTTTAGGATCGCGGTCAGACCAGTCCTGTTTTGCCAGTTTGCTGACAAATGATTTGTCTTCATTGAGCTGAATCAGCGCTTTCAAATATAGCGCATAATCCATATTCGGATGTTGCGGATAAAGACGCTGGAACTGTTCAATAGCAGCCAGTGCCTTATCGTTCTCATCATCCTTATAATAAGCATAAGCCGTATCCAGCTGAGCCTGTTCGGCATAAGAACCATAAGGAAAACGTGCCTGCAGAATTTCGTATAATTTCTCTGCATGAGTATAATTACGGTGCATCAGCTCATCATGTGCTTCATTGTACAGACGCTGAACTGACCAGTCCTGGGTAATCTGGGAATCTTTATCTACCGTACTTGTGCTGGCACAGGCACTCAGTAACAGGCCTAAGGCCACCGCCAAAAACAAATTTTTCATGAAAGACACTTCTTTGTTAGAGAATGATGACGATTATAACGATGATTTGCCATTTACGGCAGATGATAGTACACAAAGTTATAAAAATTGGACAGTACCTAATGAACTGGCCGGCCTGCGTCTGGATGCCGCACTGGCAAAACTGGCACCGGAATTTTCCCGCAGCCGGCTGACTGCGTGGATAAAAGACGGACATGTCACAGTCAATGGCAGCGTAGTCCCGCCCAAGTATAAACTGATTGGCGGCGAAGCCATACAGGCAGCCATCCAGCAGGATGAAAGTCAGCTGGCTTTCATACCGCAGGCTATGTCACTGGATATTATATATGAAGATGATAGTGTACTGGTACTGAATAAACCGGCCGGGCTGGTTGTACATCCTGCAGCAGGAAACTGGCAGGGCACATTACTCAATGGTCTGCTCGCGTATTGCCCGGCACTGACACAAGTACCACGAGCCGGTATCGTGCACCGTCTGGATAAAGATACCAGCGGATTAATGGTTGTTGCCAAAACCATAGTCGCACAAACTCATCTGGTTCGTCAGTTACAGGCACGGACAGTCAAACGTACCTATCGTGCTGTTGCTGACGGGGTAGTGCCGTTTGACGGTAAAATTGAAACACTGATCGGACGTGATCCGCATAATCGTACCCGTATGGCTGTTGTCCCTTTTGGCGGCAAAGAGGCCATTACGCATGTAAAAGTACTCGAACGTTATGCCGATTTCAGCTATATCGAATGTCAGCTGGAAACCGGCCGTACTCATCAGATTCGCGTGCATATGAAAGCTGCCGGACATCCGCTTGCCGGAGATGCTCTTTATGGTAATCCGCGCCATCACGCCACAACAGAAGTCAGAGACGCTGTTAAAATGCTGGCACGTCAGGCACTGCATGCCTACCGGCTGAGTTTTATTCATCCGCAAACTCAGGAGAACATGCAATTTGAAGCTCCGTTACCGGCTGATATTTATCATTTACTGTCTGTACTGCGTTTACAGGCTGGCATGGACTCTTCCATTAAAACCGAAGACCAATGGCAGCAGCGGCTGAGTGCGGAAGCATCTGAAGATGAAGACTGGGACGACGATGATTATGATGTGGATGTTATTTATGTACGCGAATAGGACAGAGGAATGAATCAGTGGGACATGAATCGGGCACTCGGTCTGAATCAGAATAAAAATGTCTTTTTTAATGCACAATGGCCGGCACCAGCCAGTGTGCATACCTTGTTTACAACACGTCAGGGCGGTGTGAGCCAGCCACCGTTCAGTTCATTGAATGTCGGAGCACATGTCGGTGATAACGCAGATGCCGTGCAGCATAATCGTGCATTAGTACAACAACAGGTAGCAAAACCTCTGGCTTATTTGAATCAGGTGCACAGTGCAGATGTTATTAATGCTGTATCTGCGTTAACTGCATTGCAGTCAGGTACACCGGCCAATGCTGATGCAAGCTTTTGTCACCGCGGCGAATCGGCAGCCTGTGCGATTATGACAGCCGATTGTTTGCCGGTATTATTGTGTGACCGTGCCGGAACAGTAGTTGCCGCTGCACATGCCGGCTGGCGCGGGCTGGCAAACGGAGTATTGCAGAATACTGTAGAGGCTATGCAGGTTAACCCTCTGGAAATATTAGCTTATCTTGGTCCTGCAATCGGACCGGAAGCTTTTGAAGTCGGCGCTGAGGTATGGGAGGTGTTTTGTCTGAAACAGCCAAAGGCACAGACTGCATTTACAGATATTAGTAATGAGCACTATCTGGCTGATATTTATGCTCTGGCACGGCTGGCTCTCGCAGATGCCGGTGTGCATCAGGTATATGGTGGAACGGAATGTACTGTATTGCAGCGTGAGCGTTATTTTTCTTATCGTCGTGACGGGAAAACCGGACGTATGCTTAGTGCAATCTGGCTCGAATAAAACCGCAATGGATTAAATTGCTTACAAATTGAATTCATTTTTTAGCCAGAGCATCAATGTTTTTTAGAAAAGAATCAACTTAAAAATAAATCGTTGATGCTTCTGCCGAAAAATTTAATCCGGTCATGCATGCTAATAAAGTGGTAAGTATCTAATAATAATGCTTAAATAATATTGTAGGTATATACTTTGTTAAATTAACTATATAAAACTGATTTAGAAGTTGATAATTATCGTGATATAATTCAATTAGTTATAACAATCAATAAATTATGTAAAATAATTGTTTCTTAACCAGCATTATAAACAGGGGATAAAACATGGGTAATTTCTTAAAAAAACTTTTTGGCAGCAAAGAGAAAAATACTGATCAGCATACAACAGAGCTTTCCGAGCCAGAGCTTACCATTGCACGCGCAAATAACGAGATACAATTACGCACGCAGATAGCAATAGATACTTGGGGTCTTGATACTGCTGAATGGAGTGCAGACCTTGATACCGGTACGATTACTTTTGTCAGTCATGAAAAAAAACTGATGGTAACTGCCCCAGTACAAATAGTTGGTACATACAATACTGAAGACAATACCTGGTTATGGGGATGGGATCATCCGTCAGTCAGTGAATCGCTCAGTGTAGCTGCACAAAAAGTACGAGATTTTGGTACAGAATATAATCTGGAAGCACTCACCACTCGCAAACTTGAGATTTCTATGGATGATGCATGGGGATTTGCTGCACTTGCGTGTTACCTCAGCGGCGGTGAAGGCTGCTATACCGGTTCGGCAGACACAACGAAAATATTCATGGTCTATGGTACGGTAACAATAAGTAATAAAGACTAACTAGCAAACTATTATCGAAGTAATCAGTAAGATTAGATGTGCATTACTTTGCGGATATGACATTGAAATTTCCATAAATAAGCGCTTTAACAGAGGAGCACTGCTTTTATGTGCTGATAGGTATATACTAATATCTGCAAATAAATTAATTTAAAATCCAAATAATAATTAACACTTAATTTAAATTTTAAATTACATTTAACCATTTACTCTTAATATTTTTAATCATTAACTATTAGATATTTATGGTATTTAATATTGTATAATCAAATACTTTAAAATTTACCAAATATATTGAAATTAAATTGATTCAAATGACATTAACAATTAACAAAAAATCTTATTGTTTATTGTTATATATTTACATATAATGCCAAGTTTATAAGATTTTCAACAGATATATGAAATTTTCAATATCTGACTGGCATGCTGTTAGTCCTTTTCATCATACGCCGGAAGACTGGCAAAAATGGGTTGCTCAGCGCAGAAATGTAGGTGGTTTACCGGTTAAAGATGTGGATTTATCTTTTTTGCCGGCAATGAAAAGACGCCGCTTAAGCTCTGCTGCTCGTTTGATGTTTGCTGCGTCATGGCCGCTGCTGCAAGAGGATGCTTCCTGTCCGGTAGTTTTTGTTTCTCATGATGGTGAGATCAACCGCAGTTTTCAATTGTGGAAAAGCCTGATACAGCAAGAAGAGTTATCACCCACTTCGTTTGCCTTATCAGTACATAATGCCATTATCGGACAATGGTCGCTGATGCGGGGTGATATGAGCGAAAGTATTGCGCTGACTGCCAGATACAATGGTTTGGAAATCGGAGTTACTGAGGCTGTAGGTCTGCTGGAAGAGGGGGCATCACAGGTTTTGGTAGTCGTAGTAGAAGAACCTCTGGCTGAGGAATATAACGTAGCTGCTGTACGTGCTCCGTTTCCGCTGGCACTGGGGTTAATTATTACCAGAGGTGAACAGGTAAGCCTGACTTATTCAACAGCAGATACTGGCAACGAATTATTATCTGGTGAACTGAATTATTACAGTAGTGCACTGGAATGGATTACACAGCAGATTACAGCGCAACCGGTGCGTCATCAATCTGCGGAGCAAGGTATCTGGCAGTGGCAAATTGGTTAACGGATTGGTGTAACTGGCTGTGGCGCTGGTGTGCAACAGCAATGGGTTTTGTAATTTTTGGTGTATTCGGGCTGCTGTTTAAAATAATTCTGTGGCCTTATACCTTACCTGCTGCAAGAAAAAATGCAGGCAGCCAGATAAAGGCGCGACGGCTGGTTGCATCTGTCTGGGCGTTATTTATCCGTTATCTGAGTATCACAGGAGTTATTGCTGTCCGCTATCATGGTTTTGAACGTTTGGGTCGCCCCGGGCAACTGATTTTAGTGAATCATCCTTCATTACTGGATGTTGTGTTTATGCTGGCCAAAGTACCGGTGCTCAACTGTATTGTTAAGAAGGATTTGTTGCATAATCCGGTAATGAAAAACTCGATACTTGCCTGTGGATTTTTACCGAATGATGAATCCTTACAGGTTATTGAGGATGCGGATGCAATACTGCGCAGCGGGCAGAGTATGCTGATTTTTCCTGAAGGCACACGTACCGGATGGGATAATAAAATTTGTTTTAATCGTGGTGCTGTGTCTATCGGATTACGCAGTGCCAGCGTAATTACTCCGGTCGTGATTGTCATGAATCCGCCGGCACTGAAAAAAAACCAACCCTGGTATCAGATACCAAAACAGAAAATTCATTATGATTTTTATGTTGGTGATGATATCGATCCACAGCAGTGGTTACAACGCAAACCTTTGCCAATTGCGGCAAGACAACTTAACCAGCAGTTGCAGGAATATTTCCAGCAGGAATGCAGTAGAAGAAAGTAGTAAATGAGCGATTTAGTTATTCAGATTAAAGAATTAATTATTGACAGTTTAGGGCTGGAAGATATCACAACAGATGATATAGGTGATGATATGGCCTTATTCGGGGATGATGGTCTAGGACTTGATTCAGTAGATGCTCTGGAGTTAGGTCTGGCCATTCAGAAAAAATTTGGTTTGCAAATGGAAAGTGACAGCAGCCAGCTGCGCGAGTATTTTTTTAGTGTTAATACATTAGCAAATTACATCCAAAGCAAACGTTAAAGATAACCTGTTTTTATTTTAAAAGGGAAACCTGTGTATGACTGAACAGGAAATTTATGCCATTCTGGCAAATGCACTGGAAAATCTGTTTGAAATTGCTCCAGAGCGAATCAAGCCGGAAGCCGATTTATTTGCAGATTTAGAAATTGACAGTATTGATGCCATTGATCTGATTGATTATATCAAGCGCCAGACTGGACACAAATTACAGGCAGAGGATTTTCGCAATGTGCGTACGGTAGCTGATGTGATTCAGGCAGTCATGAACAAGGCCAAACAGGCCGAGAATGCCTAAATTATATCCGGTAATTAATACTGTACTCGTTCTGGTCAGTATCCTTTACCCGTTTATCTGGTATTTTGGTCAAAAATACACCGGTGTTATTCCGGTTGCAGTATTAATGGCGCTGATCTGGCTGTTACGGGCATTACTTAATCGTCAGCCATTACAAAAGCTGTTGTCATGTGCAGTAATGTTACTGTTTATCGTTTTAGCATGGCTGCATTCAGCTAAAGCCATGTACTGGTATCCGGTAATGGTAAGTGCGCTGCTTTTGCTGGTATTTGGTGCAAGTCTGTATAGCCGGCAGTCTTTAATTGAGCGTCTTGCCCGCTTACAGCGTCCTGATCTGCCTGCTTCAGGTGTACGCTATACCAGACGTATTACTCAGATATGGTGCGGTTTTTTTTGTGTGAATATCATAATTACCGCTGGTTTGATTACCGGTGAATACTGGCACGCATGGACTGTATATACAGGGCTGATTTCTTATCTGCTGATGGGAATACTGTTTGGCGGAGAGTTTCTGTATCGGCAGTTAATATTAAAAATATAAATATGATGACGTCAGAGCAATTCTGGGCAGAGCGGGCCCGAAGTCAGGCTTTATTTACTACTGGTCAGAGCAGCCTGAGCTGGCAGCAGGCCATGGCACAAATAATGGCATTAAGCCAGTATTTGTCTGATCATTCTGTCAAACGTGCCGGTCTGTATTTTGATGATAGTGCTCATTTTGCTATCGCTTTACTGGCATGTGTGCAGGCCGGTACAGATGTTTATCTGCCGGCTAATCTTTCTGATGAAAATGCTCAGTGGCTGGAGCAGACTGTAGATATTTATCTGTCTGATGAAATTAATAATCAACTAAATATTCCGTCATTACCGGCATCTGCATGGATTTCACAGAGTTACAGTGAATCTGACAGAAAGCCAATAAATAATATCGCGGTATTTTTGCAAACATCAGGTTCTACCGGTAAAGCCAAACTGATTAAAAAAGACTGGAACGTATTGTGTCTTGAGGCACAGATTCTGGCAGCGGTATTACCGGATTCAGTTATCAAAGACCAGCCGGTTGTGCTGGGCAGTGTCAGTGTACAGCATATGTATGGGCTGAGCTTTCTTATTATGCTCAGCATGTATCTGGGATTGCCGCTTTATCGCCAGCGCCTTATTTTTCCGGAGTTATTGCTGGTAACTAGTCAGGCTTTTAAAAAAGTGATCTGGATCAGCAGCCCGACTTTACTGCATACATTCCGGCAGACTCATGATATCTCTCTGGCTAAAGGGCATGTGAGTGCTGTTATTTCTGCCGGCGGAATACTGGCACAAACCAATAAAGATTTTTTGCATGAGCATATCTGCTCTGAAGTAATTGAAATTTATGGCAGTACTGAAACTGGCGCAGTAGCCAGTCGAATCAAACAGCCATACTGGCAGTTTTTTCCTGATATTAGTTATAGCGTTAGTCAGAATGGTTTGTCTGTTCAGTCGCAGCGCTGTACTACCGGGCAATTACTGGCTGATGCAGTGGTGGAGCATGAAAATGGTTTTGATTTGTTAGGCAGGATAGACCGGATTATCAAACTGGCAGATAAACGTATTTCCCTTATGCAACTGGAAAATCAGCTTATGCAGCATGAATGGGTTGCTGATATTCATATTCTAAAGCATCCTGAGGGTACTCATCTTGCTGCATGGGTGGCTTTGACCGATGCCGGCATTCAGGAATGGTGCAAACAGGGGCGCAAAGTTATTATTCATCAGTTAAAAAACTATCTGGCTAAAAGTCAGGAAAAAATTGCCTTGCCGCGCCATTGGCGGTTTACAACAGTGTTACCGCGCAATACACAAAGTAAACTGAATCCGGAGGATGTACAACAGGCCATTTTACAGCCAGTTATCAATCCTGTTGTTCTGGATCAGAAAATGATTTCTGCAGATGAATACTGGTTACGTATTCAGGTCCCTCTGGATCTGGAGTATTTCAAAGGTCATTTCGATGTATTTCATCTGGTACCGGGCGTTATTCAGATTAAATGGATAATAGAACTGCTACAACAATGTTCGTGGCTGGTTCAGGCACCGTTACAAATGGAAAATCTGAAATTTCAACATTTTCTTCGGCCAGCTGATGTTGTTGAACTGGTATTTAAGCGTGATTGTGTCCGCAGAAAAATTTCCTTTCAATGCACAATGCAGGATAAAAAAATTACTTCCGGCCGGTTGGTGATACCTGATAGTGAAAGTGATGCATCATGAAAGTGCTGGCATTGATTCCGCATTATAACCATTTGCATACAGTAGGTAAGGTAGCTCAGTCGATGCTGGGCTACGGGATAGATTGTCTGATTGTAGATGACGGTTCTGATGAAACAATTCGTACGCAATTACGTGAATTATTACAACCCGGTATTGAAATAATTTATCGTGCCAGTAACGGTGGCAAAGGTGCAGCGGTTAAGGATGGCATAAAGTATGCTGCCGTACATGGCTATACACATATTTTGCAGGTAGATGCTGATGCACAGCATTGTCTGGAAGATACGCAAAAACTGATAACTGCCGCTGAAGCACAGCCTCATGCAGTTATTTGCGGGCGACCGGTTTACAATGACGATACACCAAAAGCACGTCTTTATGGACGTAAAATTACTAATTTCTGGTTGGCAGTAAATACGTTATCAATGGATATTCAAGATGGAATGTGCGGATTCCGTATTTATCCGCTGGTTCCTACCTTTGATGTGATCAGAGAAAAAAAAATCGGTAATTACATGGATTTTGATGCTGAGCTTCTGGTGCATCTGCATCGGCGGGGCTGTGTCTTTATCTGGATTGATACCCCGATTACTTATGCTTCCGATGGTATTTCCCATTTTCGGGTCTGGAAGGATAATGTTCTGATTTCCAGAATGCATGCACGTTTATTTGTCAATATGTTATTGAATTTACCGGAGATTTTGAGGCAGCGCCGGAAAAGGAAGCTCCATGGCTAATTCAATCCGACACTGGGCTAATCAGCAGGAACGGGGAAGTAGCTTTGCCTTGCTTCTGACCCGTTATCTGGTTAAATATTGTCCTGTACTGCTTTTGTCACCGATAGTTTGTATAGTAGTGGCATATTTTTATCTGACCGCGTCATCGGCACGCCGAAATGTTGCCTGTTATCAGCATTTATTAGCAGAAAACCATACAGAGCTGTCCCGGATTCTGTCCGTAAAAGGATCTGTATTCCGGCAATTTTATGCTTTTGCTCAGGCTATAGTCGACCGCTTCGCGGTCTGGCAGGGGCGCATCAGATATGAAGATCTGATTATTCATGATCCGGATAATCTTACTCAGTATATTGATCAGCCTGTTGCAGGTACTACGGGTCAGATATTTGTCTGTTCACATTTAGGAAATACAGAAATCTGCCGTGCATTAGTCAAAAAACATAAGAGTCTTATACTGAATGTGCTGATTCATAGCAGCCATGCAGTGAAATTTAATCAGGCTTTAAAAGACGCCGGTGCTTCACGGATTCGTTTAATTCAGGTGACATCTCTGGATACAAAGGTAATGATGGAGCTGAATGAAAGAGTGCAGCGTGGTGAGTGGCTGGCTATTGCTGCTGACCGTGTACCGGTAAGAGGAGAGAAAATTGTAGCCATCCCATTTCTCGGGCAGACAGCAAACTGGCCGCAGGGACCATGGTTATTAGCCGGATTATTAAAAGTACCAGTCAATACCTTGTTCTGCTTTAAACAGCAGGGTAAGTATCATTTACATATTCAGCGTTTTGCAGCAAATGTGAACTGGAAACGGCAAAAAAGGGAGCATTGTATTAAACAATATGTTCAGCAATATGCTCAATTGTTAGGTACTTATTGCTGTAAAGCACCAAGACAATGGTTTAATTTTTTTGATTTTTGGAATCAGAATGACAGAGCAATATAAGCAGTTACGGCACAGTGTGATTATTGAAGTACCTTTCTTTGATGTCGACTCAATGGATATTGTCTGGCACGGACATTATGTCAAATATCTGGAAGTAGCACGCTGTGCTTTTTTAAGTGCTATAGGTTATGATTACAACGTCATGAAAACCAACGGTTATGGCTGGCCGATTGTGCAACTGAATCTCAAGTATGTACGACCGGCTGTTTTCGGACAGAAAATCCGCGTTGAAGTTGTATTAAAAGAATATGAAAGCTGTTTGAAGTTTGATTATGTCATTAGTGACATTATCAGCGGCAAAAAGCTTACCAAGGCATCAAGTATGCAGGTTGCTGTGTGTATGCAGACACGGGAAACTCAGTTTCAGACGCCTGAAAGCTGGTTACAGGCAGTGCGAAATGCCATGCAAAATGGTTTGAAAGGGGAAGATTAATATGTTGAGAAAAATTTTATTTATTTGCTGGTGTTGCCTGTTTAGTGGATTGTTATGGGCTTTTGATTTAACTGAGCTACAAAATCAATTGCAACGGCCGCAAAATATAAAAGGTGATTTCACGCAGCAGCGTTTTTTGCGCGGTACCAATAAACCCATTATTGCACAGGGACAGTTTGTACTGGTACCAAAAGCCGGCTTATTATGGCAGATGAAAAAACCTTTTGCAGATACCATGAGGGTGCGTAAATCAGGTATTGATCAGCTAAACGCCAATAATAAATGGATTGCCAGCAAACAATCAGCCAGTGCGCAAAAAAATCAGGTAAAGCTTTTTCTGGATCTGCTTGCCGGGCAAACCAATAGCATACAAAGCCAGTTTACTATGCAGTTGCAAGGTACTGCTCAAAACTGGAAATTACAATTACAGCCGAAAAGTGTATTGATGAAACAAATTTTCACCAGAATTGATATTCAGGGTGATGAGTCGGTGAAAAAAATTGTACTGTCTGAAGTGCAGGGCGATCGTACAGAAATTACATTTTCCGCTTTGAAAATTAATACAGCCCTGAACAGGTTTGAGCAAAATGCCGTTTTACCGTAAACGCGTCTGGGCTGGTCTTTATTTACTGCTGATATTTTTTGTGGCGGCAGCGTTATTTTATAGCTTTCTGCAACAGAATCGTCTGGATACTGATTTAACCAGCCTGTTGCCTGATGACGGGCAGAATACACAGGCACAGCAAATGGCTAAAATGCGCATGAATCAGCGCATGAACCGTGATATTGTGGTTTTAGTGGGCAGTAAATCGCCTGACAAGGCGGTTGAGGCGGCACAGATGATTCAGCAAAAATGGCAGGATAGTCATATATTCCAGTCTGTTACAGGTAAACTTGAGCCAGATATTGCCGCTTTGCAGGCCAGTATGCAACGATTGAGCCTGGCTGTCGTTTCAGAACAAAGCTGGCGCAATATTATCAATCAGCCTGAAGAAGCTTTTGCTAGACAGGCGCAAACACTCGTTAATCCGTTTGCTGAGCGTAGCATATTGCCTGTTGATCAGGACTGGCTCGGACTGGGTAACATCATTATGCATCAGGCCAGTCAGGACGGACCTGTTTATTATAATTTTCAGACGGGCTGGCTGAATATAGATGATGGTGATACTACATGGGTTTTACTACGGGCGCGTTTACCGGAAAAAGCCGGACTGATTAATGTACCAGATGGTCTTCTTAAAGTAATTCATGATACTCAGGCATCTCAGGATGTGCAGGTACTGATGGCTGGTGGTGCTATTTTTGCCGCAGAAAATAAAGCCACCGGAGAGAAGGAAAGCCAGTATATGAGTATACTGGGTATGGGCTTAACTTTTCTGCTGCTGTTGTTGCTTTTCCGCAGTCTGCGTATTTTATATTTATTACTTCCTCTGGCAGTAGGCATCTTATTTGGTCTGGCAGCTACCGTAATGCTCTTCGGACATATCCATATTCTCACTCTGGTAGTGGGAACCAGTTTGATGGGTGTATTGCTGGATTTTCCTTTGCACTGGCTGGCCAGTGGCGTGATTCAGCAGCAATGGAATCGCTGGCAGGCTTTACATATTGCAGCTAAAGCCTTTTTATTAAGTTTGATTATTACTTTACTGGGTTATGCGGCTTTACTGATTACACCTTTGCCGATATTGCAGCAGACGGCGATATTTTCTGCTGCTGCGCTGATTAGTGCATTTTTATTCAGCTTACTTTGTTTACCTGCATTTTTTTCTACTACTCAGGCATATATCTATCCTCAGGCTTTGAGTGCCATGTTGTCTTTCGGTAAATTTATCGTCCGCAAGAGGCAGATTATGGTACAGAAAAAATGGCCGGTATTACTGATTCTGCTGCTTATTGGCGGAGGCTTATTGCGGCTGAACACTCAGGATGATATCCGCCAGTGGGCCAATCTGTCACCACAATGGATGGCACAGGCACAAAAAATCGGTTTACTTACTCAGACGATGCCGTCCGGACAGTATTTTGTATTACAGGCAGATAATGATGATGAATTGTTACTGAAAAGTCGTACTCTGGGCAAATCATTACAGGATTTGGTTATACAAAAACAATTATCTGGTTTTCAGTCTCTTGATCAGTGGGTTATGCCGCTTAGCATCCAAAAGCAGCGCCAGCAGGATGTAAGTCGTCTGTCAAGCAATACAGATAACTGGCGTGATTTAGTTAATTTGGGCATAGATGATCACAGTATCCGGGATTATCTGACTGGTTTACAAAAACTACCTTTGCAAACAATTTCCCAAAGTCTTGATAATGAACCGGGAACCGCATGGCAGGATTTGTATCTGGGCAAAATGAGTAACGGAAAAGTTGCGGCTATTGTCAGTTTGTCAGGAGTAAGTCAGGTTACTGCTTTACAGAAGCTGGCCGATAAAAATAACGGTATTTATTTTGTTAATAATTTACAGGCATTAAATCAGTTATTTACACATACGCGAAATCAGGCAATTGCTTTGAAGATAGCTTCTTATCTGGTGGCCATCGTATTGCTGGCTTATGCTTTTGGCTGGCGTAAAGGACTTTTAATGCTGGCTGTACCTGTTCTGTCTTCATTAGCCTGTCTGGCTGTATTTGCTTATGCAGACTGGCCATTGTCTTTATTTGCTATTTTTGGTCTGTTTCTGGTAACGGCAATAGGTATGGATTATGCAATCTATGTTTCCGTCAAACAGATGGCAGTAGCCGAACGTCTGGCCGGTGTATTGCTGGCTGCGACAACAACAATGATTTCGTTTGCTATTCTTGGTTTCAGCGCAACTCCGGCTATTGCCAGTTTTGGTCGCAGTGTTGCTCTTGGGGTATTTTTTAGCATGATACTGGCTCTGGCCTTGTTGCCCGGAGCCGATAACAGGGGGAGGTGTAATGAGTCAGTTTGATGTAGTAATAATTGGTGCAGGTCCGTCCGGAGCTATTGCCGGTGCTTTATTAAATAAAAAAGGTTATCGGGTTTGTGTACTTGAAAAACAAGTTTTTCCCCGGTTTGTGATTGGTGAAAGCCTGTTACCTCATTGCATGGAATTTATTGCAGAGGCCGGAATGCTGGAAGCAGTAAATGCAGGTGTTGACGATGGTTTCCAGTTTAAAAATGGTGCGGCATTTAGCTGGGGTAATCGCTATACCACTATAGATTTTACCGATAAGTTTTCACCGGGTCCGGGTACTACCTTTCAGGTAATGCGGGGGCGTTTTGATCATATTCTTATTAGTGAAGCACAGAAACAGGGCGTAGAAGTTCGTTTTGAGCATAGTGTTAACGGGATTGAGTTTGAGGAGGATGCTGCTGTTCTGTCAGTAACGGATACACAGGGAATGCCTTATCAGATTCGGACGCAATTTGTGCTGGATGCCAGCGGATACGGACGGGTATTGGCAAAATTGCTTGATCTGGAACAGCCGTCTTTCTTGCCTGAACGCATGGCTTATTTTACTCATATTGATGATAATGTTACAGATCCGGTATTTGACCGTAACAAAATTCTGATATGTACCCATCCTGATTTACGTGATGTGTGGTTCTGGTTTATTCCGTTCAGTAACAATCGTACCTCTATTGGTGTGGTCGGATTGCCGGAATGTCTGAACAATCATGGAGCAGAGGGAGCGGAGGCTATTTTACAAAAATTTGTCAGTGAAGTGCCAATGCTTAGACGCATTCTGGTCAATGCACAATGGCACAACGATGTACCATTCCGGACCTTACGCAATTATTCTGCTAACGTTAAAAGTCTGTATGGAAAACGCTTTGCTTTATTAGGAAATGCTTCAGAATTTCTTGATCCGGTTTTTTCATCCGGCGTAACGATTGCCATGCATTCGGCCAAACTGGCTACAGATGTACTGCACCGGCAGTTTTCCGGAGAAACAGTAAACTGGCAGCAGGATTTTGCTGATAAATTACAGATAGGTATTAACACCTTTAAGACTTATGTCAATGGCTGGTATAGCACAGCTTTTCAGGATGTTATATATGCTGAAAAAATTAATCCTGAAATCAGACGCATGATAAGCTCTATTCTTGCCGGCTATGCATGGGATGAAACCAACCCTTATGTTATCAATTCAGAACGTCGTTTGGCTGTTCTGGCAGAAATTTGTGGTCAAGCCAAAATATGTTAAAGAATTTTGTTATTTGGCTGATGATGTTGTTTTGTCTGAGCGCCTGTCAAAGTTTATCTGTGATTGATTCGTTACCGGTATTGAAGCAAACGCTCACTTTGCAGGTTACAGATAAAGATGGTAGTAACAGTCTGCTGTTAATTGAACCGTTGTCGGAGCAGCAATGGCGGTTTGTACAGGTTGATGGTTTAGGCGCACCGATATCCAGACAGATTCTGCAACGGGGGAAATGGCATAATGACGGTTTTTTACCTCCTAATCCCAAAGCACGTCAGCTATTTACTGCTGTCTATGCTTATCTTGGTCATCAGTATCATTGGTCTGTACCTGCTGAACTGAATGATGTAAGAGTTTCTTCTGGTACAGATGGTATGGCTGCAAAAATAGAATGGCATAAACAGCATTGGAAAATCCGGGAGGTGACTGATGAATAAACCGGTTTTTCTAAGTCGTCCTGCTATGGTCAGTGCTCTCGGCTGTGGTGTGCATGAGCATATAAGTGCTTTGCTGGGTGAAGCAGACAGCTATCTTACCCGTAGCGATTTCTGGGTAAACGGTAAATCATATTTATTCGGATCAGTCCAGACAGCATTAAGACCTTTTCCGGCCGGATTGAATCCGAATTTCTGTAGTCGTAATAATCAGTTGCTCTGGCACGCACTTTTACAGATTGAAGATGACATTCAGGCTGCCATTACTGAATATGGGACCGATCGGGTAGCAGTTGTACTCGGTACATCGACAACTGGCAGTGATGATAACAGGGCCGCTATTGAGTATGGTTTTACGCGGCAGGACTGGGCAAACAGTGGTTATAATCAGACCTTGCAGTTAATGTCTTCACCGGCAGATTTTGTGGCTGAGATGTATCAGCTGCGTAATGTCCGCTATGGTATATCAACTGCCTGTACTTCAGGAGCACGAGCACTCATAAGTGCGGCACGGTTATTGCGTACTGGTATGTGCGACGCTGTAATTTGTGGCGGAGTAGATACTCTTTCAGCGCTGACTATTAATGGTTTTCATGCATTACAGGTATTATCTTCCGGGCAATGTCAGCCATTTACCGCCATGCGTGATGGTATCAATATTGGTGAAGCAGCAGCTGTATTTGTAATGACCCGGAATCCGTCCAGAGGTCTGCCTCTATTAGGATATGGTTCAAGCAGTGATGCCTATCATATGTCCAGTCCGCGACCTGATGCAGAAGGAGCCAGAAAAGTAATTCAGCAGGCTTTACATAAAGCACAGTTGCCGGCCAGTGCTATTGGCTGGGTTAATCTGCATGGTACTGGCACTACTCAGAATGATGCTATGGAAGCGCTGGCTATTCATAACGAATTGGGTGAGGAAGTATCCTGTGCTTCAACTAAAGCACTTACTGGTCATACACTTGGGGCAGCAGGTGCACTCGAAGCAGCTTTTTTATGGACAGTAATCAGTCGCCAAATTAATCCTGATGGTAAATTACCCCCGCATCGGGCAAAAACAAATCTTGATCCCGAATTAGCATTCATTCATCTGACACAATTTCAGGAAGCATTCAATGCTGATAGTCCGCGCATAGCATTAAGTACTTCATTTGCTTTTGGTGGTAATAATACCGCACTGATTATGGGGAGCAATAATGCAAACCCCGATTTATGATGTGGCTTCCCTGCTGCCGCATAGTGGCAAAATGGTGCTACTGGATGAAATTGTAAATTATGATGAACATAGCTTAACAGCCTATGCATACGTAAAACCAGATCAGATCCTGGTAAAGGGAGAATGTCTTCATTCATGGGCAGCAATGGAAATCATGGCGCAGGGCGTAGCGGCATGGGCCGGAGCATTAGCTCATGATGCCGGTGAACCGGTGCGGCTAGGTTTCTTACTGGGAACAAGAAAGCTTCAACTTTATTTTTCAGCATTACCAGTACCCGTTATCTTGCAAATTAAAATTCATGCTTCTTTACAGGATACAAACGGCTTTGGTGTTTTTGACAGCCAGTTATGGTTGTGTGATGAAGCCAGAAATCCGAATCAGTTACTGGCGGAAGCAGCACTTAATGTATACAGTCCTACTGAAAATGATCTAATACATGATGAATAATGATAAAACCATTCTGGTTACCGGTTCCGCACGCGGAATCGGCAGAGCAATCGCACTGACGCTGGCTCAGGCTGGCTGGGATATTGTACTGCATTGCCGCAGCCGGCGTGCTGATGCCGAAAAAGTAGCTGCTGAAATAGCGGCATTTGGCTCTCACAGCCGCATACTGACATTTGATATCAGTGACCGGCAAGCCTGTCAGGAAGTTTTACTAAATGATATAGAACAGCATGGTGCTTATTATGGTGTGGTACTGAATGCTGGTATTACTCGTGATAACGCTTTTCCGGCACTAAGTAACGATGACTGGGATCAGGTGCTGGATACCAATCTGGATGGTTTTTTCAATGTACTGCATCCGCTGATGATGCCCATGATACGCCGGCGGAAAGCCGGGCGTATTGTTTGCGTTGCTTCTGTTTCCGGAATAATAGGTAATCGGGGGCAGGTAAATTACAGTGCATCCAAAGCCGGTATGATTGGGGCAGCCAAGGCACTGGCAGTTGAGCTGGCCAGACGCAAAATTACTGTTAATTGTGTAGCGCCCGGGCTGATCGAAACAGAAATGATTGATGAACATGTACCTGTTGCTGAGATTCTGAAGGCTATACCTATGAATCGTATGGGACGGGCAGAGGAAGTAGCCCATGCAGTAGCTTTTCTGGTATCAGAACAGGCTGCTTACATTACCCGGCAGGTGCTGGCTGTAAACGGAGGTTTATGTTGAGACGTGTTGTGATTACAGGCATGAGCGGTGTCAGCGCGCTGGGAAATGACTGGTCTACAGTTAAAAGCGGTTTGCTGGCTTATAAAAATAAAGTAGTCCGTATGGAAAGCTGGGATCGGTATCAGGATTTAAATACCAGACTGGCTGCGCCGGTGACAGACTATTCTCCTCCTGCACACTGGACGCGCAAACAACTGCGCAGTATGGGAAAAGTAGCCCAGATGTGTACACAGGCTGCTGAAAATGCACTGGCAGATGCAGGACTGCTCGGAGATGAGTCTATTAAGGACGGGCGGATGGGCGTAGCATGTGGTTCGTCTACAGGCAGTCCGCAGGATATTCGCGACATCAGCGAACTTGTTCTTAATGGCAGCTCTGCAAATTTTAATGCCAATACCTACGTACGTATAATGCCGCATACTACGGCTGCTAATCTGTCAATTTTCTTTGGTCTGACCGGAAGGGTGATTCCTACATCCAGTGCCTGTGCTTCAGGTAATCAGGCAATTGGTTATGCTTATGAAGCAATTAAATCTGGCAAAATTGATATGATGCTGGCCGGAGGTGGTGAGGAATTATGTGTTTCTGAAGCTTTCGTGTTTGATTCGTTATATGCAACAAGTTTGCGTAATGAGACTCCGGAGCTATCACCAAGTCCTTATGATGCTGATCGTGATGGTCTGGTTATTGGTGAAGGTGCAGGTATTCTGGTGCTGGAAGAGTACGAAATGGCTAAAGCACGCGGAGCCAGAATTTATGCTGAAGTTGTGGGATTTGCCTGTACTAGTGATGGCTCGCACATCACCCGACCGGAACGTACGACAATGCGCCGTTGTATGCAGATGGCACTTGAAGATGCGCATCTGCCGGCTGCTGAGGTTGGTTATATTAATGGTCACGGTACAGCAACTGAACAGGGAGATATTGCGGAAACTCTTGCTACGGCGGATGTATTCGGATACGTGCCGATCAGTTCGCAAAAAAGTTATCTTGGACATACTCTTGGCGCCTGCGGTGCACTGGAATCATGGTTTTCAATTCACATGATGAATGAAGGCTGGTTTGCACCAACTTTGAATCTTAATCAGATTGATAGCCGGTGCGGTGAGCTGGATTATGTTGTCAACGAAGCCCGCAAAATTGATACAGAGTTTGTTATGAATAATAATTTTGCTTTCGGAGGGGTAAATTCATCTCTGATATTTAAACGGATGAGCTAACGGGCCATTGATGCCAGTTAAATTTGTAGTTATGCCAGCGACCAAATCCATAAGTACAATTTAACGGGGATGCAGAGCAGACAGCAGGATAGACTACACTGATATGCCAGCAATTATCAACAATACAGCTGTATGCCTGAACCGGATTATCCAATGCCGGAATATAAATTCCATCATATCCGTCAGGTATTAAATTATATTGGTGCATATCAGATAACTGACCGTGTCTGACTTTAATCAATGCTTCTTTAAGTGTCCATAACTGGTAGAAAGAGCAAGATAGATTCTGCTGTTCAGATAGCCATTTCTGTTCGTTATCTGTACAGCAGAGCTTTGCCAGTGATATAAAATCACGTTCCTGTGCATACTCCATATCAATACCTGGAATATGCTGTATTGAAGAACAGGCGATTAAACCGGCAAAACCTTTCTTATGTGTTAGAGAAAGCCGTTTATAGAAAGCTGAAAGTTGCTGTTTCAAAAACCGGCTGCTTTGCCAGTCGGTACGCTGAGCTAAATGCGGATTTTTCTGTAAACGCTGTTTGTCTGCCTGATCCAGTTTCAGGTTACTATATTGTCCGGAGACTTCGGATGATGCAAGCAAAATCAGACAATCTTGATTCATCATGTAGTACACTTCATTAATTAAAAGGAGTAAGGAATGAAAAAGTTTTCTAAAGTAATAACGCTGGCAGCATTGCTGGCTTGTGTGTCTGCTGCTTATGCACGTGATGATAAATTGCTTTTGTCTATTCAGGATGCAATTAATGCACCGGAAGCTGCACAGGTATTGAATCCGAAAATAAAAGTTTATTTTGCTCAGAGTTCCGGACGGGTAGTGCGTGCCGGTCTGGTTAGCAACCGTAAAACCAATAGTGTAGGCAAAACAGATGAAGAAGCCTGCCGTTGGGCATTTCTATCTGCTGTAAAACAGCTACAGGAACAGGCCGTTGCACATAATGCCAGTAAAGTAACCAATATTGTCAGCTATTATAAGAAAAACAGTATGGCTAGTACAAAAGAATATGAGTGTCATGCCGGCGGAGTGGTTGCAGGTGTTGCTCTGAAAGGGGATCTGGCAAATTAAAATCACAGCTGTTTGTCATACAACCGCCATTTATCTGAATAAAAGATAAACCGGCGGTTTTTTATCACAAGTATAAACTCAAAAATAATTATCTCTCTTTTGTCTAAAATGTCTAAATAAAATTATTCTATTAAGAAAAATAGAAATTTAACTTGCTTTAATGTCTAATTTTACGTATATTAGCTTAACGGAGTATATTGTAGCACAATAAAATGAGTAAATTGGACAAAAGGTCAGTTATGCAATTGAATATAGACCGCTTAATTGCCTATTTTGGTGGCGTCAATGCTTTGGCAGAAGCACTCAAACAACATTATCCGGATAATGCTGCTTCTACAGCTGCTATTTATAAATGGCGTAAGCGTGGTTCATTACCATTAAATCAGTTACAAAAAATTATTCTAATGGCTGAGAAACAAAATAAGCCGCTGGATATCAATGCATTTATGCAACACAATAACACTACCTTGGAGAGACCAAGAATGACCAGTACCAATAATCGAGTCATTATATTTGACACCACTCTGCGCGATGGAGAACAGTCGCCGGGTGCAGCCATGACCAAAGAAGAAAAAATCCGCATCGCACGCCAGTTGGAGAAGTTAGGTGTAGATGTCATTGAGGCAGGATTTGCTGCTGCCAGTCCGGGTGATTTCGATGCTATTCACAGTATTGCCGAAATTATTCAGAATGCCACGGTATGTTCACTGTCACGAGCTAATGAACGAGATGTACGTAAGGCCGGCGAAGCCATTGCACCGGCAAAGCACAAACGCATTCATACTTTTATTGCTACCAGCCCGTTGCATATGGAACATAAACTGCGCATGAAACCGCAACAGGTTAAAGAAACCGCAGTTAAAGCAGTAAAAATTGCACGCGAATATACTGATGATGTGGAGTTTTCCTGCGAAGATGCATTGCGCAGTGATATCAATTTTCTTGCCGAGATTTGTCAGGCAGTTATTGAGGCAGGTGCTACTACCATCAATATTCCAGATACAGTGGGTTATGCCATTCCTTTTCAGACTGAGGCATTTTTCCGTGAATTGATTCAGAAAACACCCGGCAGTGATAAGGTTATCTGGTCGGCACACTGTCATAATGATCTGGGGCTGGCCGTAGGAAACTCACTGGCCGCCGTAAGCGGAGGTGCACGACAGGTAGAGTGTACTATTAATGGTCTGGGTGAACGGGCAGGTAATGCCAGTCTGGAAGAAGTAGTAATGGCACTGAAGACCCGTCACGACATTTTTGGTCTGGAAACCAATATTGATACCACACAAATTGTTCCTACCTCAAAAATGGTTTCTACAGTTACCGGGTATCCTGTCCAGCCAAATAAAGCCATTGTAGGCGCTAATGCTTTCGCCCATGAGTCCGGTATCCATCAGGATGGAGTGCTGAAATGCCGCGAAACTTATGAAATCATGTCGGCTGAATCAGTTGGCTGGAGTACAAACCGGCTTACACTGGGTAAACTTTCCGGTCGTAATGCTTTCCGGACTAAATTACAGGAGCTGGGTATCGAGCTGGATAGTGAAGAAGCACTGAATGCAGCCTTTGCCCGCTTTAAAGAGCTGGCAGATAAAAAACGTGAAATTTTTGATGAAGACTTGCATGCGCTGGTTTCAGATGAGCTGGTTAGCCGTGCACCGGATCGTTACAAATATGTATCTCTGAGTATTCACAGTGAAACCGGAGAAGAGCCGGTGGCAGAAATTGTTTTTAATCTGGACGGAAACGAAAAACGGGCCAGCGGTCATGGTTCAGGACCGATAGATGCGGTGTTTAAAGCCATTGAGTCTAAAGTTAACAGTTCTGCCGATTTACAGCTTTATTCGGTAAATGCGATTACTGCTGGCCCTGAAAGTCAGGGTGAAGTAACCGTGCGTTTATCACGCGAAGGCTATATAGTTAATGGCCAGGGAGCTGATACCGATATTCTCGTCGCCAGTGCCAAAGCTTATTTGTCTGCTTTGAATAAGCTGGATAGTCAGCCGCGGATTAAAGCTCAGGGTGTGATTTAATCAGTGTAAAGCAAGTTAAAAGACTTAAAAATTAAATATTTTAAAATGCCTGCTTCTGTTACGGTATAAGTAATCAGAACAGGCATTTTTATATAAGGATCTACGATTTAACTGTACAAACTGTTTTATTTAAGTTTATTATGTTTTTATAACATTTGTTTAATAAATTTAAGTTTAAATAAGCATTTTGAAAGCTAATTTTTTAACTCAAATTTAATCAGATTATGAAATACATAAAACATTTTTTATGGTCAAGTGCCATATTTACTATTCCTATAACAAATGCTTTTGCGAATGTGGATGAAAATAGTACCACCTATAAAACTGGCTCCATCTTAGGAAGAATATTTTTAATTATTTTTCTAAGTCTGATCATTTATAAAATTTATCAATATTACAAAGATAGATAAATCTATCTAAGATATATAATAAAGTCATATAAAATTAATTCATCAATCCAATAATTTACAGAGAGAAACTATGCACTTAACCAGTCGTGAACAGGAAAAACTGATGCTGTTTCTGGCAGGAGAACTTGCGGCCAAACGCCGGGCGCGGGGAGTAAAACTAAACTATCCGGAAGCGATAGCTTATATCAGCAGCCAGCTACAAGAAGCTGCACGGGACGGTATGAGCGTGGCCGAACTTATGCAGTACGGAGCAACACTGCTCACCACTGCTGATGTTATGGAAGGTGTTGCCGATATGGTAGATGAAGTCCAGATTGAAGCTACTTTTCCGGACGGGACAAAGCTGGTTACCGTACATCAGCCTATCCGCTGAAATAAACGTCAGTTATTCTGAGATTAGCTGCAGGCGAATTATTATTAAACAGCAAATAATATCTGCTCAAAACAAATTCAGGAGAAACAGCATGATTCCGGGAGAATATATTCTGGCCGCAGATGACATTATGGCCAATCAGAACCGCCGTACAATGACCATTGTTGTCATTAATCGTGGTGACCGTCCGATACAAGTGGGTTCCCACTATCATTTTTATGAAACCAATCCGGCACTTGAGTTTGAGCGGGAACAGACACGCGGCATGCGTCTGAATGTTCCTTCCGGTAACGCAGTCCGGTTTGAACCCGGAGAATCGAAAACGGTTGAACTGACGGAATTTGGCGGGTACAAAAAAATATTTGGTTTTCATAATGCCATAAATGGCAGCGTAAACAGTGAATAATTTATCCGTCTGAGCAATAACAGATTGATATATATTCTGATTAATAGCAAAAATAACTTACCGAAAATCGATACAAATTATTTAGACAGAGAAACCAGCTATGAGCCTGAAAATTTCCCGCCGGCAATATGTTGCTACTTACGGACCAACAGTAGGCGATAAAGTACGTTTGGGTGATACCGAATTATTTGTAGAAGTAGAGCGTGATTTGCTTACATATGGTGACGAAGGAAAATTCGGTGGTGGTAAATCCATCCGGGACGGAATGGCACAGTCTGCTACAGCAACGCGCAGTAATGAAAATGTGCTTGATATGGTTATCACCAATGTACTGATAATCGACTATTGGGGCATTGTAAAAGCTGATATTGGTATTCGTGACGGCAAAATTGTTGCTGTAGGTCAGTCAGGTAATCCGGATACAATGGATGGAGTGCACCCCAGGATGATTATTGGTGCTGCTACCGAAGTGCATAATGGCGCCAACCTGATCGCGACCGCAGGCGGGATTGATACCCATATTCACTTTATTTCTCCGCAACAGATTACTCATGCCATCGAATCGGGTATTACTACCATGATTGGCGGTGGTACCGGTCCGGCCGATGGTACCAATGCCACCACAGTCACACCGGGCGCATGGCATATTCAGAAAATGTTACAGGCTGCTGAACAAGCGCCGGTTAACCTTGGTTTTTTCGGCAAAGGTAACTGTGGCACTCTGGAGCCGCTGCGTGAACAGATAAATGCCGGAGCACTGGGGTTAAAAATCCATGAAGACTGGGGTGCTACAGCCGCTGTCATCGATGCATCATTACGGGTGGCCGATGAGATGGATGTGCAGGTGGCAATTCATACTGATACGCTGAATGAAGGCGGTTTTCTTGAAGATACCATGCGGGCAATTAATGGCCGTGTAATCCATACCTTTCATACCGAAGGCGCAGGCGGCGGACATGCTCCGGATATTATCAGGGCTGCGATGTATCCGAATGTATTACCGGCTTCCACCAATCCTACCCGTCCGTTTACAGTTAATACCATAGACGAACATCTGGATATGCTGATGGTGTGTCATCATCTGGATAAAAGTGTAGCTGAAGATGTGGCGTTTGCTGATTCACGTATTCGTCCCGAAACCATTGCTGCCGAAGATATTTTGCATGATATGGGTGTATTTTCGATTATGAGTTCAGATTCGCAGGCTATGGGCAGAGTGGCAGAAGTCATTCTGCGAACATGGCAAACTGCCGATAAAATGAAACAGCAGCGCGGACGTCTGGCCGAAGAAACAGGTGCGAATGACAATTTCCGTATTAAGCGGTATCTGGCGAAATACACCATTAATCCGGCTATTGCTCAGGGTATTAGTGATTATGTCGGCTCAATTGAAGCAGGTAAAATTGCCGATTTGGTTCTGTGGAAACCGGCATTTTTTGGAGTTAAGCCGGAAATTATTATCAAGGGCGGCAGCATCAGTTATGCACGTATGGGTGATCCGAATGCCTCCATTCCGACACCGCAGCCAGTTATTTACCGGCCGATGTTTGGTGCGCTGGGGCGTGCTGTTCAGGATACTGCCGTGTTATTTGTCTCTCAGGCAGGCGTGGATAATGATATTCGCAAAAAATACGGTTTATCTAAACAGACTCTGCCTGTACATAATTGCCGTGCAATCGGTAAAAAAGACCTGATTCACAATAATGCTATGCCGGAAATCAGCGTAAATCCGGAAACTTATGAAGTGCAAGTGAATGGCGAACATATTACCTGTAAACCAGTAAATAAAGTGGCTTTGGCACAGCGATATTTTCTGTTTTAATATGCAATAATATTTTTTATAAAACCACAAATGAATCTAATTGTCCAAACCATTATCGGCAATCTGCAAACACTTACACTGGAGAAGCAGATTACTACTCAGATGCTGGATACTGTCTGCTTGCAATGGTTTGAAGCAGACCGGCGCATTATCCGTACTACAACTGCCGGCGGGCGCGAAATTGCTTTTCGCCTGCTGAAAGAGGGGCAGCGACTGCATCATGATGATGTGGTTTATCTGGATAAACAGCTAGTCATTGCAGTGCAAATCGAACCAAGTGAAGTCATGGTACTTGCTCCGCAAACTTTGCCGGAAATGGCACGTGCCTGCTATGAAATCGGCAATAAACACACACCATTGTTTCTGGATGGTAATGAATTACTGTTGCCGTTTGATAAACCTTTATTTGAGTGGCTGCAGGCTGCCGGATTTGCACCGACACGTCAGCAACGAAGATTAAGTGAACAGTTGCGGGCTAATTCAGCGCCGGGTATCGGCGCAGGACACAGCCATAGCCATGATATAACCGGTCATCACCATCATTAATGAATTGCACTATATGTCCGGCTCAGACCGAAAAATTGATATTGAAACACTGACACGTGCAGGATTATTGCTGCAACTGGCCGACCCGACGCTACCAATCGGTGGTTTTAACCATTCCGGAGGGCTGGAGACTTTTGTTCAGCAGGGCATTATTTATGATGCTGTTACACTGAAAGCATTTGCTGAAACACAGCTAAAGCAAAACTGGTTACATAATGATGGTGCTTACATGTCTCTGGCTTATACTGCCGCTACTGAACATAATCTGAATGTCCTGATATCTCTGGACAGGCAGATAGGGGCGACAAAAATCGCACGTGAATTACGGGAAAGCAGTTATAAGCTTGGCACACGCCTGCTGAAAATTTTTGTACCACATACCAGCTCAGCAATAGTGGCTTCCTATCAGGCTGCTTTAGCAGCACAACAGGTACGCGGGTTTTACCCGCTGGTATTTGGATTACTTGCTGCGTCTCTGCAACTGGATAAAGCGGCAGCATTGCAGGCATTTTATTACAATGCCGTAATAGGTTTAATTACCAACGGGGTTAAGCTGATACCGCTGAGCCAGATGGCCGGACAGGAAATGTTAATTGAATTGCATGCAGTAATAGCTCATATAGTTATTGCAAGTATGCAACCGCAACAACAGCAACTTGGCGCTACAACACTGGCAACGGACATTCGGGCAATGCAGCACGAACGTTTGTATAGCCGTTTGTATATGAGTTAATGTCTCAACACTGGAGGAAAATATGAAAAAAATATTTGCTTTATTATTATTAACCCCGGTATTTGCCTTTGCCCATCCCGGACACCTTACGGAAGGCTGGATGGCAGGTGTTCAGCATCCGCTCAGTGGCTGGGATCATCTGCTGGCTATGGTAGCAGTGGGTTTATGGGCGGCAACTTTTCAGGGTAAAGCACGCTGGCTGATTCCCGTTACTTTTGTCAGTGTGATGACTGCCGGATTTGTGATGGGAGCACAGGATATCCGAATACCAATGCTGGAGCAGGGGATTGCCGTTTCCGTACTGGTATTGGGGCTGGCTGCGGCCTGGCTGAAAAAAGTACCGGCTGGTGCCGCTATGCTGCTGGTTGGCCTGTTTGCTTTGTTTCATGGTATTGCACATGGTGCCGAAATGGGCTCACATGGTGCATTCAGTTATGCCTGTGGCTTCATTATTGCAACGGCGGCTTTGCATGCCATCGGATTTGCACTGGGTACAGTAATGAGTAAACATCAGTGGGTGTTGCGGTTTACCGGCAGCGTGATTGGTCTGATTGGTTTCGGTATGCTGTTTGCAGGCTGATAACAATACCCGGATAAAATCAGTTCAGACAGAAATGGCTTCTGAACTGATTGTTTAATAAACAAGCTGTTCTGTCTGAATAGAAGCAGCTGAGTTAGTCGTGAAATACTGTATCAGACCGAGTAAACGGAATGGTGCAGAAGGAACACCATGCGTGAATACATTAAAATCGGCGTTGCCGGTCCGGTAGGTTCCGGTAAAACTGCACTGATTGAAAAACTTACCCGTCATATGGTTCAGGAATATAGTATTGCGGTGATTACCAATGATATCTATACGCAGGAAGATGCTGAATTTCTGACCAAAAACAGCCTGTTGCCACCAGAACGAATTATGGGCGTAGAAACCGGTGGCTGTCCGCATACTGCCATTCGTGAAGATGCCAGTATGAATCTGGAAGCAGTAGATGAAATGACAGCACGCTTTCCAGATATTCAGATAGTATTTATCGAAAGTGGTGGTGATAATCTTTCAGCTACTTTCAGCCCTGATCTGGCTGATGTTACGCTGTTTGTTATTGATGTGGCGCAGGGAGAAAAAATTCCGCGCAAAGGCGGACCGGGTATTACCCGTTCTGATTTGCTGGTTATCAATAAAACTGATTTAGCGCCGTATGTAGGTGCCAGCCTTGAAGTGATGCAGCATGATGCACAGCGTATGCGAAAAGGGCAGCCATTTGTATTTACCAATCTGATGGCAGAGGAAGGTATTAACACTGTAATCAAATGGATTAAAAAATACGCCTTACTTGAGAACACAGACGAACCAGCCGGTCTGATACGTTAATGCACAGCCGCTTACATCTATCTACTCAGCTAAACCGGCACGGACAGACTACCTTTGCCAGTTGCTTTTATACACCACCGCTGAAAATTCTGCCTTTACCGCAAATGATATCACCGGTATGGTCGCAGGCTTTGCCGGCGATACAGATGAGTTCATCACCGGGATTACTGGCAGGGGATAGTATCGATATTGGCATAGAACTGGCTGAGCAAACCCAATTGTATTTGTTTACTCAGGCATTTACCCGTGTGCAATCCATGCCGGCTGCTACGGAAGCACAGCAGCATACCCGTATCTGCTTGCATGAACACAGCCGGCTATGCTATCTGCCTCATCCTTTGGTATTGCATCGTGATGCAGCTTTAACACAAACCATGCACATTACTCTGGCAGATAACTGTCAGCTCATTCTAGGTGAAATCATAGCCTGCGGGCGCGTGCTTAATCAGGAAAGCTGGGATTTTCGCTATCTGTCTTCACGCATTAACATTGATTACCGGCAACAGGCATTGCTTAATGACAATATATACTGGCAGCCGCATCAGCAGCCATTGAATGTACTGGGACAGATGGAGCAATATACCCATCAGGCTTGTCTTTATTATGTCAATACCGCTGCCAGCAAAAACGAAATCCAGCAACTGGTTAACGAAATCTATTCTGCACTACAGCCAGACTGGCCGTTAGAAAATAATCAATATCTGTGGGGGATTACTCAGTCGGCTGATTGTGCTTTATGTATACGTGCATTAGGGTTGAGCGCAGAAACATTACAGCAGATATTAGAACAAACAACACATTATTTAAGTTAATACAATCTTATATTTATCCGGATAATGATTAAAATGAACTAATGCTATTGTTAATTTTTTAATAATTTTTGTATAAATATTTTTTATTTTTGGATAATATAGTTAATAGAGAAATTTATTTTAGTAAATTGTGTATAACTCTGTATCTGAATCAGTAATTATTAAAAATAATTGTTTTACTTAGTTTTATTCAGAGCTGTCATTAATTTTTGTGATTCTGATATAGACAATAATAGTTATCATAATTAAATGTGGACAGGATGCGGTCTATGGCTTACTACACCGAAATTTTTACTCCGGAAACATATCAGGCTTTTACTCAATCAGATCGAACGATTGATGGTTTTTATGAACGACATAAAGAGGTTGCGAAACGGGTTAAAGCCGGAGATATTTTAGTTTGTTATGTTACCCGCATCTCTCGCTGGTGTGGTTTACTTGAAATACTAGATAACGAACCGTTTAGGGCTATTAAACCTGATTTTGTAGAAACAGACGATCAGCATGTTTTGTGTTTTCATGTACGACCAAAAGTATGGTTATCCTTACCTGATTCAATCCCAATTCGTGACGATAAAATCTGGCAGCATCTTTCTTTTACTCAGTCATATCCTAAAAATAGTAGTATCTGGACCGGTATTCTGCGAAACAGTTTAAATAAACTTAATGATAAAGACGGAGAGTTATTGGCAGAGATGCTATCGATGCAGGCTAATAATCCTTTTCCATATCCTTTAGATGAAAAAGAGTTGAAAAGCTTAAAAAAACATACTGTGAATCGTGTAGATAAGGTCGTTCAAGTTTCTGTGCCTGAAAATGATGAATCTATAGATGATAATGAAGGCAGTCAAAATAATGATGTTCGTGAATCAATTAAAATGCAGGCATTACTGGCTCAGATAGGAGCTTGTATGGGACATCGAATTTGGTTACCTAAGGCAGATCGCAGCAGAGTCTTAAAAGAATGGAACAAAGGTACCGAAGCTTTATTGGACAGATTACCGCTTAATTATGATGAAGCGACAATAAGTACGATTGAACAAATAGATGTTATTTGGTTAAAAGGGCGTTCAATTGTTCGGGCGTTCGAAGTAGAGCATACGACTTCGGTTTATTCAGGTTTATTAAGAATGGCCGATTTACTTGCACTGCAACCGAATATGAATATCAAATTACATATTGTTGCACCCGATTACCGACAGGAAAAGGTTTTTCAGGAAATACTCAGACCGGTTTTTTCTCTTTTAGAGAAAGCCCCTTTATCTGAAATTTGTAGTTATATTTCTTATAGTAAACTGAAAGAACTCAGTAAACAAAAGCATTTAGACAGAATGAATGATGGTGTATTGGATGATTATGATGAACAAGCAGAATTGTAATTTTGATTTATTTTTCAAAATTTAAATTGATGATTTTTATAATTAAAATATAGTAAAAATTTATTATTAGTAATGTTAAGATATTTATGATAAAAGTATATTAATAATAGCTGCTTACAATTAAACCATCATAAGCCGGTGCACAATTTTTGGGGCAGCGTCGTTTTAGTGCCCGGTATTCCTGATGATGAGTCATATGAATAAAGTAAGTTTGTCTGGCATTGATACGCTTAGCATAAGTAAAAGCTTGTTCAGTACTCAGATGACTTGGATATGGGGTATCCATCAAGCAATCGAGAAAGAGATAATCTAGCCCGTTTAAGTACGGAAATATAGATTCATCTATATGGTTAAGATCGGTAAACCAGGCGATATTGCCGATACGAAAGGCACTGGTTGTCCAACTACCATGCGGTACACCGAAGTGCCATACAGGTACACCTTCAATAGTCAGAACGCTATTTTTACCTTGATTCAATGGCAGTTCATATGCACGTAATACCGGCCGGTTCCAATGGTTATTCTGTTCCAGAAAGGCATAATCGAAACGGTTCTGAATATTAGACAAGGTGTCATGGTGTCCGTAAATAGGCATTGCTGCACGTTGTCTGTAGCAGAATGTACGCAAATCATCAATGCCGTTTAGGTGGTCTGCATGAGGATGAGTATAAAGTACCCCATCGATACGCTGCAGTTCATGTTGTAAGGCCTGATGGTAAAAATCAGTACCAGTATCAATTTGCCAGTATTGTTCACCAATCTGTACATGTGCACTGCAACGGGTACGCCGGTTTTTGGGATCTGTGCTGATACATGTAGGACAGTCACACCCAATAACCGGTGTACCGGATGAGCTGCCGCAGCCAAGTACAGTAACGGTAATCTGTGTCATGGCTAATTGCGGATTGGTGGAATTTTATTAAAAAGCCGATAGGTATTAGCCGTTGTAGCTTCTTCTATGTTGGTAATGCTGTCTCCGCGCAGTTGTGCTACAAATTCGGCAGTATAACGCACGTAAGCCGGTTCATTTTGTTTACCGCGTTTAGGCACAGGTGCCAGATAGGGAGCATCAGTTTCCACTAGTATCCGGTCTAACGGAACATAGCGACAGGCTTCCTGTATCTGTATGGCATTTTTAAAGGTTACAATTCCGGAAAAGGAAATATAAAAACCTAAATCCAGTACAGCTTTGGCAAATGCAGTATCTTCTGTAAAACAGTGAATCACACCTTGTTGTGCTTGATTTTCATGCAATAAGCGCAATGTATCGCTGGCAGCTTCCCGGGTATGGATAATCAGAGGCAAGCCGGTCTGATTAGATGCCTGAATATGCGTACTGAAGCGCTGATGCTGCCATGCCAGATCTCCGCTACACCAATGATAATCGAGTCCGGTCTCTCCGATACCCACTACTTTTGGATGTCGGGCAGCGGCAACCAATTCATCCACGCTCATTTCTACTGAATTCTGATCTTCAGGATGAACACCAACACTGGCAAACAGATTGGTATGTTGTTCTGCCAGCGCCAGTACTTCAGCAGCGCTGGTACGGTCTACACTAATAGCAATAGTCTGACCTATGTCTGCCTGAACCATATTGTCCAGTATTTGCGGCAATCTGGCTGCCAGATCAGGCATATTTAAATGACAATGTGAATCGATAAGCATGATTACAAAGTATAGGTAGGGCGTTCGCTTAACAGTATTCCGGGCAAAATATCTTCAATTGACTGCTTTACTGCAATGCTATCTTCATCTTTACCAAATGCCAGCCCGATTCCCTGTGGCTGCCCGGTGGAAGTGGTAGCAGTGTTGATCCATACTACTGTGGTACGCAAATATTTGGCTTCGTTGAATTCTGGCAAGTTAACGACCAGTAATACTTCTTCACCCATATTAAATGTATCAGTGGTAGGGGCAAACAGACCGCCATGCTGCAGAAAAGCCATGTAACTGCGATACAGTTCCGGTTTGTCGGGTATCGTTAAATTGAGCATTTTGCCCGGCAGATTAACAGGAGCTTCAGCCATAGATTTCCTTTAAGATTTTGTGTTTTTTTGCTGCCAAATATTCAGATATTCAATTAATAAATCTTCCAGCTGCATTTTAACATTGAGTGTATGTTTACCGTAAGGGGTAAGTTTGTTTACTTTATCAATTAAGGCAAACAACGATAATGTATCTGCCTGCCGGCTAATCTCATTTAACGCTTTACTCCATGCAGGGTAATACATGGGTTGCATATTTTGCTGGGCCAGTGACAGATCAAGTAACCATTTAGCCAGCCAGTCGAGAAAAGTAGCCAGAGCCAGTTTGTGTTTATCAAAAGTAGCGGCATAATCCAGCAAAGCAATCAGACGCGGCTTAACCAGCAAGGCGATTAATTCGTTACGAAGCCGGGTATGGCTGTCGTTTTCATTAAACAAGGGGGCTCCGCCGTGAAAGGCTAGTAGTTCAGCTGCATTATCTCCGTGTTGCTGCTGTGCATAAGCCAGTGCCTGTGCAGGCGCCGGTATGGTCAACACCACTTGCCGGCAGCGGCTTTTAATTGTTGGTAACAGACGGTCTTTCTGATGGCTTACCAGAATAAATACCATACCTTGCGGCGGTTCTTCCAGAATTTTCAGCAGGGCGTTGGCTGCCTGCAGATTCATATTTTCTGCCGGATAAATCAGAGCTACACGCTTGCCGCCACGATGAGCACTCAGATGAGCAAAATCCAGAACGTTCCGTATAGTTTCTACCTTAATCAGTGGCTGTTTACGTTCTCCGCCTTCGCCATCTGTTTCATCGGGGGTAACCAACAGAAAATCGGGATGGCTGTGCTGACTGTATAAATGACAGGATGTACATTCACCACACGGCTGATGATTAGTACCCAGCGACTCGCACAATAATGCTTGTGCCAGATATTCAGCAAATTCCCGTTTACCAATTCCCGGATGACCATAAAGCAGCCATGCATGCGGTTGTTGCTGCCAGTGTCGGGCTATCTGTTGCCAGACTGGTTCAAGCCATGGATAAATCATGAATCTAATCCAAACAACTGTGCTAATCCTTGGTTAATTTGCTGTGCCACATCCTGAAGATTCAAACTGCTATCAATAATAGAATAGCGTTGGGGTGTGGCCGCAGCTCGTTCCAGATAGACAGCGCGAGTGTGCTCAAAAAACGCAGTATCCAGTTGTTCAAAGCGGTCAGGATGGCTATTTTGGCTGAGACGTTGCTGTGCAACTGTAAGAGGTACATCCAGTAATAAAGTTAAATCGGGCTGAAAACCTTGCTGCACCCAGTTTTCCAGAATAGTGATATCTGTCAGCGGTAAACCACGACCACCTCCCTGATAGGCGAATGTAGCATCGGTAAAACGATCACTGACTACATGTATGCCTTTTTCCAGTGCCGGTTTAATAACCTCATCCAGATGCTGCTGGCGTGCAGCAAATATCATCAGAGTTTCAGTACGGGCATTAGCATGAGTAGCCGGGTTTAATAATAATTCGCGTAATGCCTCACCAATGGGCGTACCGCCGGGTTCACGGGTAAAGAGTACCGGCAGCTGATGTTTTTCAAACCAGTTACGTATGGTATTGAGGTTGGTTGATTTACCGGCACCGTCAATTCCATCCAGAGTAATAAATTTTGCTTTCATCTATAGTTAACCCGGTTAATGCTTTTTCAGAATATATTGGCGGACAGCAGCATTGTGTTCATTCAGATTGTGGCTGAACTGGCTGCGTCCTGTACCATCATTTCGCGCTACAAAGTAAAGATAATTGTTACTGGCCGGATGTGCCGCTGCTTCGAGTGCTGCTTTACCCGGCAACGCAATAGGAGTAGGCGGCAGACCGGAACGAGTATAAGTATTGTATGGTGTATCACGGCGCAAATCCGCTTTTCCAATCTTGCCTTTATAACGGGAACCCATACCATAAATGACAGTAGGATCTGTTTGTAATCTCATATGCTGATTCAGCCGGTTAACAAATACAGCTGCCACATTGTTTCTGTCTTCAGCATGGCCGGTTTCTTTTTCGATCAGGCTGGCCATAATTAGTAAATCATAGGCAGACTGATAGGGTAAATCACTGCGACGCTCTTCCCATGCAGCCTGTAAATGTCGCTGCATCGTATTAAATGCCTGCTGATAAAGAGATAAATCACTACTGTCTGAACTAATATCATAAGTAGCCGGAAAAAACAGTCCCTCCGCCTGAGTGTAATTACTTTCAGCATTTAGCTGCTGTAGCAATTTGTTGTCAGGCCAGTCTTTCGTAATATGCTCAATATCCGGTGTGTTATCAATTAACCTGCGCATTTGCGCAAATGTACTGCCTTCAATAATCTGCACCGTAATACTGTCTGGTTTACCGTTGCGCAGCCTTTGTAAAATCTGCCAGCTGGAAGCTGAATGGGGAATGCGATAATTACCCCGATTGATTTTATCTCCCATACCCAGCATATAAGCAGTACCGACAAAAACCAAGCGGCTATAAATCACATCATTAGCAGATAAATTACGACTTACTCCGCTAATGCCGTAGCCAGCCGGTACTTTTAACCGATAGCCTGTATTGCTTTTAGGCAGGAATAAAAGTGTTGCCCACACCAGCGCAAATACCAGTAAGCCTGTTAATATTAAAAGTATAGTCTGTCTTTTTTTGCGCTGCATAAACGCTTTCCTGTTTGAGAACAAAAAATCTGGGTTAGCATGTAAGTATAAGTTTAATTATCAGATGCGACTACTTTATCAATCCATGTTTATTATGGGATAAGTGTTATATTTAAAATCATACCGGTTGAAAACCATATTTTCTCTTATTCTCAGCAAAGATTGAATCAGGGCTTGCAAAATTCGGTAGTTCAGGTAAAATGCGCAACCTGTTCAGCAGTAACTCGCTGTATACAGTGGGGGTATAGCTCAGTTGGTAGAGCGCTTGCATGGCATGCAAGAGGTCAGCGGTTCGATCCCGCTTACCTCCACCAATTTACATCAAAGATTCAATAAAAAAAGCCACATTCGCACTGTGGCTTTTTTTATTGAAGCTTAGCTGGTGTCAATTTGGTGTCAATTTGCGCCGAGTTTGTCGCGTACTGTTTTAAGTGCTCAACATTCATATGCACATATCTTTTTACCATCTTCTCACTAGACCAGTCGCCTAACTCAGTTAGTTGCCGCGTGGGTGTCCCTTGTACTGCGTGATTAGTTGCCCACGTATGCCGGTTATCATGAAATCTATAATTTTCAATCTTGGCTCGCTTTAATGCTTTTTTCCATGCGGTGCCGGCAGGGTTTTTAATTGGCTTACCGTTGTAAGTAAAGACATTCGTTTTATGCTTACCTCGCTGGCTTAAAATTGCGCTCATGGCTTCATCATTTAGCTGAATTCCTATGGGCTTTGATGATTTTGCCTGAGTAGCAAAAATCCATGCGATCCTTCGCGATAAATCAATTTGCGACCATTTCAAGCCTGCAACATTCGCCCTTTTTAAACCTGTCGCCAGTGCAAAAGTTACAATTGGTTTTAAATGCTCTGGCAGCTCCTTGAACAATCTTTCTTTTTCCATAGCGGTAAGCCATCGCTCCCTTGGTTCTGGCTCCTTGAGCATCTCAATATCTGGTACTTTAGGCAGCCATCCCCATTTATTAGCAGCTAATAAAACAGTTTTAACTTGATTCAAATACGCATTTACTGTCCTTGGTTTACGTCCTTGATTCAGCTTAGCGTCGCGTATTTCGCGAATATTTACACGCTCAATCTGATTAACCGTGAGCATATCAAGAAAATGATCCAGCCAGCGTAAATATGATAATGTGGTTTTATCCTCCTGTTTATGCGGGTTTTCTTTTAATCATTCAACAACACATTCGCGCCATGTGTATTCACGGCTATAACCAAGCTTTTGCACCTCAAACATTTCATAATAATGTTTAGCTGCTAATTCATTCGCTTGTTTTTTGTCGTCAGTCCCAGCAGCCTGCCGTATTCGCTGTCCGTTACATTCACTCGGTACAATTTACTCTCTCCGATAAATATAAACTGTTATATTTTCATGTGTATGATAAATTAAAATATCTCGAACAAAAAAACAAAAAAGATGGCTTCTTCTATAGAGCAATGCACGTAATTTTTATTATTTCCAGGATCTCCACTTACAAAAATTCCATATAAATATTTATCTGGTTCCTTTAAATAATTGCCAATCATGGTAATCTCCATTAAAAAGTCGCTTAAAAGCGGCTTATCATATTAAAAAATTTAATATTGATTACTTATTTGTATTTTGGTTACAACGTAGCTATTTTAAAGTGAGGCCAAAAACTGTCATAGGGATATTTTCAAAATGCAGTAAAATGTGTCCCTTTTGTGCCTCCTTATCAAGTTTGACATTTGTTCAATAATCCAGCTATATCGGTTCGATAATTCAACTATATTGTTTTATAGAACAACAAATAAATTTCTCCAAAATAAAAGCCAGCAATTAGCTGGCTTGTTTTTGTTACAGAATCAAATAATAATTTTAGTCGGCCTTGATACAGTTATAACCGTTGATATTCTCTGCATATGTAACTTTGTAATTTTCGACAATTACCAGCCAGCGTCCGTCCTGATTCATATTAGATAATGCAGACTGATTATTGATTGGCTTAACTGAGCCACCTAAAAATGAAAGTGCCTCATCAAAATTCTTAGCAAGAATGTCTTGGTATCTGGGTACTTTAAACTTGGTATAGAGACTTCTATACACAGACTGATATGTTTTGCCTGTTTGGGCAGCATTCATTATTAAGTACAGCCTCTTTAATCAAATATTGCTGCTGCTTATTTAATGTTAGAGAGTAGCCGCCTGTTTTACGGATAGAGGGCAGGACTTCACTAGTTACCCATTTCTTAAACTGTTTAGCCTCAGTTTTGTGACTATGTAATATAAGTCAGTAAAAGATAAGTCAGTAAAAGCCGCTTTCATTGATGATGTTATAGCTCTGAGCACCTCGCCCAGCTCGATCCTCATTATTAATGAGGGTTGTCTTTTCATTACTATACTATCATCTTCATCAGTTTTAATTTCAAAAATACCCAAATCTCGTCGTTTTCTATTGACTTTTTTTCCACCCGGACACAAATCCGATTGCCCGGATTCTTCAATTTGTAATTGTATATGTGTTTCATCAATTTTTTTAAAGATACCGTCCGAATAATAAAAACAATCGTTACCACATTCAGAAGTGGTCGTTGAAAAGTAAGTACCATCAGCCTTAAGATATAAAATTGGACTATAACGAAATCTAAAACTATCTGAATCCTGTTTTACATCTTTATATATCATATATGAATCAACTTTATCATTTATAACGGAACTAATACTAATTGCCCGAGTGCCATTGCCATATTCCCAAAAATTACTTATTTCACTTTGTGCGAAACAGGTAATTGGAAGCAATAATAAAAAAAGGATTTTTTTCATAGTTATTTTCTTTCCACAATAAGAAAATTTATATATTTATAATATTACATTTACATTTCTTTGAGTATATAAAAAAACCTTTAAATATTTCAATATTTAAAAGGTTTAATATTTT
This sequence comes from Snodgrassella sp. W8124, assembly GCF_016100875.1. Lineage (NCBI taxonomy): Bacteria > Pseudomonadati > Pseudomonadota > Betaproteobacteria > Neisseriales > Neisseriaceae > Snodgrassella > Snodgrassella sp. W8124. Next base: position 1,545,368 of record NZ_JACFRP010000001.1, on the reverse strand, counting down.
TGATTTTGATCAATTTAATTTTTTTCAATCAAAACGGAATATCGTCATCAATATCATCTATTGGCGCGGTTGTAGATTCATGTTGAGGCGGTTGCCGATGTGGTGCTGGTGGTGGGTTCGATGATGTAAGTGGTGCAGCGTTATTATTGCCAGAATCAGAACCATCATTACGATTGCTCGGCATTTTCATCTCATTGCCGATAATATTGTATGCCATGCGTTCGATACCATCTTTATCGGTATATTTACGGCTCTGAATTTTGCCCTCAACAAACACTTGGCTACCTTTTCTCAGGTACTGGTTAGCTATTTCTCCTGGTTTGCCGTACAGGGATACGTTATGCCACTCTGTACGAGTCTGGCGTTCTCCATTACGGTCACGCCACTGTTCATCAGTTGCTAGCGAGAAATTCGTTATGGCGTCGCCATTGGGCATATATCGTGTTTCAGGGTCGCGCCCAAGGCGACCAATTAGAATTACTTTATTAACAGACATAATGAAATCCTTTTATGCGACCTGTTTTAGCAGCAAGTCATAATATTCCTGGCAAATTTCTACTTTTTCTTTAATCTTTTCGATTATTTTTTCATCTCTTGTTACCGTAACCGTTGTTAACCTCTTAGCGATAGGAATATCTTCAACCGCATCAATCAACATGGCCGGATTATCGTAAGTACCCAGCAGATTTTCAGGGCAGGGGAATAGCCAAAAATCTATATCAGCTTTATCACAATCAAATAGCCACATATAACCCTGCATCTGATAGATATATCCTGCTTTTTCTGCCTTTTTTTGCGCCTCTTCAATAAAAAACGGGTGAGTGCCTATATCCCAAGAACATTTTGTATCAATAATAAAACGTTCTTTAGGGTCATAAATATCACATTCACCTGTGATCCAGTCATTTTCTAAGCGCGTCTCATAAAAAACCAGCTATTTAGCTGGGCGGGAATGTCAACAATCATCACCTAAAATCATTTAAGCTCTGCATCACCTTTCATGCGTTCGCTATCACTCATGCGCGCATATGTATCAGCTAACCGTTTTACTTCCAGATCTGCCTGGTATTCTTTCTGCTGCATTTGTCTTGCTGTATAACTGCGCTGCATATCTAATTGCTCCTTATCAGACAAAGCAGGGGACACTGAAAGAGCAGCAGACATTAAAAAAACTGCAATAAATCCAGTTATAGAATTTTAATCATGTACAATTCCCTCGTTGTTGCTGTTACATGGGTTAATTTATCGTGTTGGAATATCACCTCTATAGCTAATAAAAAAGCCAGCTATTTAGCTGGCTTATGTTGCTTACTTTATTACTTATTCATATGTTGTGATAACTAAATCAATCGTCATCACTATTTGCATAAATTGTTATCTTTTTCCGATCTGCCTTTATTTTCGCGATTACGTTATTTATAGCTCTAGTTAGCTCTTCTCTTTCAAAATTATTTTTAGGAGCAGGTCCCCAAGTAAGTGATCTAAGCTCTTCTAAATAAGTGTCTGTAGTTTTCACTACCTTAATCAACTCGGCAGGATCAGCATTTAAACAGCCTACTCTATATGTAAAACTATCAGCATATTCAAGCATTATATCATTTGATCTTTTATTTGAAATTACAATGGCTTTTTTAGATTTTAATCTATATACAAATTTTTTTATACCGGTATAACCACCATCAAGAGTTTTCCCTTCCACTTCACCGCAAACATATAGATGTTCTTTGTAGTGGGTATTTACAGACATTTCAACATGATAAAACTCAGCTGAATCAAGATTTTTCAATGTATTTCTAACCGCCTCTTTTGCTTCCGCGATGAGTTTAGAGTGCATGAAGTAAACTGCTGTACCGGTAATCAGTGCAATTACAACAACCAAAATCAGATACAGTTTTTTATTACCCTGTTTTGTCTTTGCTGGTGGCTGTGGTTTTGCTTTTTCTACTGATTCAGGCTCAGGCGGAGGGGTTAAAAGTTCTGGATATTCTGCAAATAAACGAGTATTGTATTGTTTGCGCGCCTCTACATCTAAAAGATTTAGTTTGCATAGTTTTAAATCCTCTAAAGTAATTGTCTGTTGCTGCGCTGCTTGCTTCATTGCCTTGGCAATGTCTGAGCGTGATGCTGTCGGCTTTATATTTAAAAGTGCATATAAATTTTTAATGTCCATTATGTTCCCCTTGATACATTTCAAAATGTTAACACAGCACACAGAAAATGTTAAATAATGTTAAATATGTCTACTAATCAATCCAAGCACACTTGTTTAAATGTGCTTGGATTGATTAGCTTAGGCTTGAAATTAAAGCCAGCATTTTGGCTGGCTTTTGATTTAATTAGCATGCTTTAAAATATAATCAGTTAGGATTTTTCTTGCTTCTAATGATAGATGGCTTAATAGTTGTCTTACTGTCATATCTTTATGGCAGCCCAATACAAGTGCCTTAACTATTCCATTTATAAGTCTGTCCGCTTCATCAGAATATTTTGTAGCTTCTCCAGCGATATATACCAGTTCATCGTCTCCAAGCTTTTCCAGTATTTCTTGTTTCTTTTCTTTGGCTGCGTCACTTACTCTTTGCGAGGCTTCCTCATACGCTATCAAATCATGGTATCCGACAGGTTCTGGGTTTGTTGTATTTTCATTCCAACTATTAATAACCCTATTCATTTTTTTAACCTATTAAAAAAGCCAGCTATTAGCTGGCTTGTGTTGCTTACTTTGTTACTTATTCATATGCTGTGATAACTGAATCAATCGTCATCACTATTTGTATAAATTGTTAGCTTTTGCTCTTCTGCCTTTGTCTTCGCGGATAAGTTAGCTATAGATTTAGCTAGCTCTTCTCTTTCAAAACTATTTTCAGAAACTTTTCTTTTGTCAATAAGAGATAAAACCTTTCCTGCATAATCGCCTGTAGTTTCCATTGCCTTAAGTAATTCTGCAGGATCAGTATTTAAACAGCCTACTCTATATAAAGTACTATAATAATATTCAACAATTACACTATCTGGTCTTTTATCTGGGATTACAGTGGCTTTTTTAGATTTTAATTCATATACAAATTTTTCTTTACCAGCATAACCTCCAGCAAGAGCTCTCGCATTCATTTCACCGCAAACATATATCTCTTTGTTGTGGGTATTTACAACCTTTTTAACATCATAAAACTTGGCTGAATCAGGATCTTTCAATAAATCTCTAACCGCCTCTTTTGCTTCTGCGATGGGTTTAAAATGTTTGAAATAAGCCACAGTACCAATCAGCACAATTGCAGCGGCTACAACAACCAAAATCAGATACAGCTTTTTATTGCCCTGCTTTGTCTTTGCTGGTTCTAATGGCTTAACTTCTTCTGCTTTTTCGGATTTCGGTTCAGGCGGAGGGGCTAAAAGTTCCGGGTATGCGGAAAATAAACGTTCGTCATATTTATTGCGTTCCTCTTCATTTAAAAGATATTGTTTACACAGCTTTAAATCATCTAAAGTGATTGTCTGTTGCTGCGCAGCTTGCCTCATTGCCTTGGCAATGTCTGATTGTGATGCTGTCGGCTTTATTTTTAAAAGCGCATATAAATTTTTAAAGTCCATTATTTATTCCTTTGCTGGGTAATGAAATGTTAACACAGCACCCGATGAAGGTTAAATAATAGACTTTAAACCTAGGTATCTAATTTACATGTTTTCTTCCTTTTCGTTAGAATTAAAAAGCCAGCGGTTAGCTGGCTTTATTCACCTCATAGTTGAATTGTTAAAATTTCGATTGATTCATAGATCAATTAATTAGATACAGAGGCTTGTCTTTCATTCTGCAGATGGCACGCCAAAGACATAATATGTGTTAAGCAATTATTAACACCGCCTAATAATGATGTGATATTACTTGCAAACTCCAAAAAATCCTCAAGCTTTAAATAAGCAATAACATCTTTATTAGCATATCCCATATGTAGCATACTTAATGCTTCTAGTATCGTGTTGGAATTATCCGATACGTTAATGCAGCACGATATAATATCCGCTAAGTCCTCTTCGCTAATATGCTTAAACTGCTCATCAATTGGCGTTGCGTAACTATTTACAACTCCCACAATATCAGCATTAGATATCAAATTAGCCAAATCATCATAATAACTAGAAAATTTACTCATGATTAATACCCCGGACTTATTAACTGAATTAATAAAATGATAAAAAGATATAGAAATTATTTCTGTTTATCTTTGGTTATGCTGATTGATTTAAGCTGCCAAACTCTTCCCAGTCTTTTCTGATAATAGTTCGCGCATTTCTTAAATTACTGACGTTGTAATATCCCTCTATATCAGGCGTTATCTTGTTCACCTCTTTAGGAAAAATTAAAACATAATGTCAATTAGAAACTTGCAGCACTAGCAATCTGGTCGGGCGATGTTCCCAACAGGCATACTCACTAGCTCGCCCGTATATCAACTTAAAGTATGAAAAAGAATTTAAATTTATAATTTATAAAAATAGTAAGTTTTCATTACGTTTCCTTTCTTTGAAAATTTAATATTAATTTAACTTTTGTTGTTTCATGAATCTATCAAAAATTAATATTTAAAGTCGTTCTCCTTTCATAAAGTTCTTTGGATTTTTAGACTTTTCTGTTTGTAAGTCCTACATGAACTTACCAATTTTGTTTCGGCCGCCCGCGAAGGCTTAACGGCTTGCCAGCAAGCTCCTACTTGCCTCAGGCTTTTATATTCCGCTGCCTTGAGCCGATGCGGATAATGCTACGAATAAAACTAATCAACTGAGTTGATTAGTTTTAATGGTTGGAGTATAGAAAAATAAACAAATTATCTATTATTGACGTTATATTCTGATTTTAAACAATAAAAAGTTTAGAAAACTAAATTTAAAAATAAAAATGGTAGTGATATGTAAAAAATATGTAACAATTAGATATTAAATTAATTTATTGACAGAGCTACATGAATAAGAAAATGCATGAAACAGCAGCAAGATTGTATAAAATCGTGGCGAAAAATAACAATATACACAAGCAAAGTGAATTAGCTCATGTTCTTGGTGTCGTTCAGCAATCAATTGTAAACTGGGAAAAAAGAGGAATCTCAAAACAAGGATTGCTGCTGATTCAGAAAAAATTAAAAATCAATCCAGATTGGTTAGTATCAGGAGTTGGGAATGAATTAATTATCGATAATCCAAACGACGGAATTAATAATCAATCAAATATCGAATTATATGGTGATTTCTTTTTGTATGATGAAAATTCCCTCTTTTCTGGGCATTATGTACTGATACCTTTGTATCATGACACTTATGCACTTGACGCAAAAACAGGTATTTACCGTTATCAATTTAATCAATCTGATTTCAAATTGCCATGTTCCAAAGAATTATTAAAAAAATTTGGCGTCCAAAAAGAGAACGTAGTTTGCATAACAGTTGCCGGCAGCAGTATGGAGCCTGTTTTAAAAGATGGCTCTATTGTAGCTATAGATACATCAAGTAAAATTATTAAGGATGGAAGGATTTATGCGATTAAACAGGGCAGCCTTGTTAGAATCAGAAAATTATATAGAATCGCAAGCGATGTCTTAAAAATTAGTTGTTACAATCAAGAAGATAAAGCATATGCTGATGAGCTAGTAAAAATTGATAAAATAGAGATCATCGGTGTAGCCTTTTGGTGGTCTGTAGTTCAAAGTATTTAAAATTAAATATATAAAGCCGCTAAAAGCGGCTTTTATGCAATATTCATTATTCATTTTAAAATTTATATATCTAGAAAATCCAAGGGCAAAGCTTTCCAAAACTTACCATGGATAACTAACTGGTCTATTTCATTAGGTTTAATGTCAAAATCTGTATCTGAATATAATTTATTATCAGATATTACTTTAATTACACCTGATTTCCCTCTTGCTAATCTTTTGATGTATGTATATCCATCAAATGTAATTAAATAAACACCACTATCTTGAAATTTATCTATATCTGTTTTAATTAATGTAATAGATCGCCTTGGTATTGTTGGCTCCATTGAATCGCCATCAGGAGGCATTAGTTGTACTCCTTGTAAATTAGTTGTTCCTAGTAACTCTAAAAGAGCATCATTAGGAATTTCAATAGTTCTAAGGAGTTCTGGAAATTCAGGAATTATGATTCCTTGACCGCAAGAAGCACTCATATCATATAATTTCAGGGTTGTGGAATTACTATCGGCTGCTTCCAATGGGCTATACATTTTATATGAATCAGATAAATTAGTAGCATAATCTTTATATTTATTTCCTGTTCCATTTGCTAGCCATTGTGCTGAAAATCGTGTTTTCTTCTCTAATTCTAGTAACGGCTTTTTCCCAAGACCTGTATCACCATTAAACCACTGATGAACTAATCCTTTGCTAACCTTAGCAAAATCTGCAAGCTGTGTTTGGGTTTTTAATCCATACTCCCGCATTAATTCATGAAGACGTTCTTTTAGCTTATTTGTCATAGTATAAATGTCCTTTCATTTGTTTAGTATTCTTAAACTATAAAAAGTATAGTTTACTTTACAATATTTAGTAAACTATACTTTTTATAGTTTAAGAATAGATAGAAAGCTAACAAAATGTATGAAAAGGATAATAGATTCATAGAGATATTAGGTAGCGATACGGCTGTAGCAAAATTATGCTGTATAACCGCAGTGCTGTTTCGCAATGGGAAAAATGAGGTATTCCAAAAGCTCAACTAAATTATTTAAAGACACTGCGAAAAGAAGAATATCTAAATACTTTTATAAGTAAAAATTAAAAGTTTTATTAATAACTTTTTAATTAATAGTGTTTATTTTTTCGGCACTAAAAGAATGTGGTTAGTTATGACTGCAATTAAAACCAAGCACGAGTTTAGGTAATTTAAGAGGGTTAGTAATAAATTCCCAATCAGAACAAATTCTGAAATACCTACAGGCAGGTAACGCTTTAACGCCCTTAGAAGCCTTGCGCAAATTTAATTGCCTGAGACTGGGTGTGCGTATCTACGATTTACGATAGAAAGGATATGTCATTAATTCATTCCTTACAATTCACACAGCTATGCATGCAGCAGAAAGTGTATCAGCATTATTCAACGCAGGAGACAAATACCGTGCAGGGCTTGCGTTTAAAACTGCATATGAGCGCATCGTTAGCGAGAAGAAGGCAAAAGGTATACAGCCAGACTGGTACGTTAGCGCAGGGCTTGATAAAGAACAGTTAGCGCAACTAATCACAGAAGCGGCGGCAACAGGGAAAATTACAAACGATTATGCCTTAGCTTTATTGCCGGCAGGCGAAGAGCGCATGAATATTGAAACCAGAAATCTTCTAACCGATAAACAAAAAGAAGAGGGTAAAGCCCGGTTAGGAAATCTGCTTAATTTAATAACGCAAAAATGTGCGATGAATTAACAGGAGATCACATCGTGTCTGAAAATACCTGTATAGCTTACCGTCACTGGATACTGAGAGAAAAAAATAATAAAGGCGAATATGTCCCCCACGAAATGGCGGCACTCGGGTTTGGCATTTGTGCTCATGATGAAAAATGGCACTATTTCCCCGGTCACAGAGAATGTGCAAACAATAAATTTGAGCCTATAGCCGAAGATCTGAGAATAAAGCGCGAAGAGTGGGAAGCCCGAAATAATAAGCGGAGTAAGTATGTCAGGAGGCAGCATGGATAAGCAGCCGGATGATTATGTTGAATCCCCTTATGAACAATATCACGCATGCAGAGCCTTATGGGGAATGGTCATTATTCAGGCATTGCAGGACGCTACTGAAGCTATAGGCGATTCCAGAGATCTGGATAGGGCTGTCAGGCTGGAAATGGGCTATTTCAGGAGTAGAGGTTTTCAAGAAGTCTGTGCCCTCGCAGAAATCGATATAAGCCCGGATGACATTGAAGCAAAGCTGCGTGGCTTAAGAAACTGGAAAAACAAATACTGGAGAAAAGATGTCAAAAAATTTTTACGCACTGGGAAGATTAAAAACCGGACAAAAAAACAAAACAGAGCAGGCATATGAGCTGGAAGTATTAAAGCCGGCCATGCAGGACGGATCAGTAAGCTGGTACCGGTTTGAAGGCGTAAAACTCAGGCTGGCAGATAACACCTTTTACACACCGGATTATTGCGTTATGCGCAGTGACGGCACGATGGAAATGCACGAAGTAAAGGGCTTCTGGCAGGATGATGCAAGGGTAAAAATCAAAGTAGCCGCTGATATGTACCCGCTTAAATTTATTGCGGTAAAACGCCAGGCCAAGAAGAACGGCGGAGGCTGGAGCATTGAGGAATTTTAATCATGGAATTTGTAGCAGTTAAGGCAGTTGATAACAGCTTGCGACCAGTTACAGCAATTGATGCCGATAGTCTCAAAGGAATTAAAGTAGGGCAAGCGGTAAAGATACAAGTAACAAGACAAAAAGACCGGAGCCTGCCTCATCACCGTTTATTCTTTGGCGGCTTACTGCCTTTGGCTTTTGATTACTGGCAACCGGCAGGTGGAGTTATCAGCCCTAAAGAACGGGATGTAGTGCTGTGGGTAGCTAAGAGGCTGGATAAGTTCGCCGGTAATAAAGGCATTATTGTTAAAGCCGCAGAGGAAGCACTTAACTTACTGGCTAAAAAGCGCGCCGAAAAACTACCCGTTATAGACAAAGATATTGATTCATTTCGTCGCTGGCTAACTATTGAAGCTGGACATTTTAATATTTGCGTAACACCGGCTGGTGTGGTGAAAGAACCTAAATCAATAAGTTTTGCCAGTATGAATCAGAACGAGTTTAACGCCTTCTATCAAGCCTGCTTCACCGTTTGCTGGAACATGATTTTATGCAACCGCTTCTCTAGTAAAGATGAAGCACAGCAGGCTATTGACCAGCTTTTGTCTTTAGGGAATTAATCATGAGCAAAATCACCCGATCAGCACGAGGACAGCAATGTCAGGTACGCATGCCCGGTATTTGTAACGGTAATCCTGAAACAGTGGTTTTCGCTCATTACAGACTAGCAGGTAGTTGCGGTACCGGAATTAAACCCAGTGACCTTTTAGGTGCATACGCATGCAGTGCCTGCCATGATGAGGCGGATAGAAGAACAAGGATACTGGATGCAGAAACCGCTCATCTGTACCACGCAGAGGGCGTACTAAGAACGCAACTGCTACTAAACAGCCAGCATTTGATACAAATAGCTTAGGAGCTGAATAATGTATGAATCAATAGATCACATGCTGTGTGAAGTGTTTTTCATAAAAAACACGCTAATCATGGGCAAAAGTAATTCAGCGCGCATTGAGGAATGGATTAAATCCAGAGGTGTAATTGACAGAAGTAAATCAGGGCTAAGCCAGCATGATATGCATGCAAACAGTTCCATGCTATTAACCCGTGTAGAGCGTATTTTAAATGATATTGAATGGACGCTGATTAATGCAGAATACGGCTATAACCTGTCCGGTATTATTGATTTAACAAACTACGTATTAGCCAGAGATTCATATATTCAGCCGTTAGAGTGCGATACCTTGCTGGAATACCTTTTTACTAGGAATAAAACCTATATACAGCTTCAGGATAAATTCGACTGGGGAGCGCAGAGGCTGAACAGGAAGTTATCCCATGTTAAAACCATCATTAACAAGCTGCATTGTGACTGTATAGATAAGCTGGAAGTAGGAATGAGTGATATTTTAGTTAAATTAGGTAAAAATTTGGAATATTCAAGCTTTTAGCATTGAAAAAGCGGGAGTGAAAATTTATAATTATGCTATGTTTCGGATAAGATGTTAGATAAAGATATATAAACCTTATTTGCGAGATTCGATATACATATTAACCAGCCAAAAAGGCTGGTTTTTTATTGGGTTAAGCAGCAAATTATTTATATTACATATAATATTTATTTATAGCGGGTTGGCTGATAGCTAATCCGCTTTTTTGTTGGTGTATGCATATTAACCGTCAAAAAAAGAGACAAGCCTAACGCGCGCGCGTGGGCTTTTTTTATTGGAGATTGCCATGGTGGATACCAACAACTCCGCCATGAGCGGATTAACAGAAAAACAGCAGCGTTTTGTTGAAGAGTATCTAATAGATTTCAATGCAACACAGGCTGCAATAAGGGCTGGATACAGTGCCAGAACGGCGAGCGCGGTAGGGCATGAAAACCTCAAAAAACCTGAGATTGTAAAGGCACTGAACGAAGCAAAGCAAAAACGCTGCATGCGTACACAGATTAATGCTGATTATGTTCTGCAGCGTCTGGTTGAGATTGACCAGATGGATGTTGCGGATATTCTTAATGCAGATGGCTCAGTATTACCGGTTAAGGAATGGCCGGAAGTATGGAGAAAGACATTAAGCGGCTTTGATGTATTTACCATGATGGATAAAGAAGATGGTCAGAGTATTCTCAAAAAGATTAAATGGCCGGACAAGGTGAAGAATCTTGAGTTATTGGGCAAGCATGTAACTGTACAGGCGTTTAATGAAAAGACTTCTGTATCAGGTGAGTTAAAAATAGAAACACGCCCGATCAGTGCGATATTTGAGCAGGCGAATGATTAGTAAACACTTTGCCAGATTTGCCAGACCAGCACGTTACAAGGTTGCTTATGGTGGTCGTGGATCGGGTAAGTCGTGGATGTTTGCAGAGCTGGCAATTGAAATAGCCAGACGTACAAAAACGACTATCCCGTGTGTACGCGAATTACAGTTATCGATTGCTGATTCAGTACACAAGCTACTCTCAAATACTATTTCCCGCCTTGGCTATGATGATGAATTTGAAATACAGAAATCAACCATTATCCATAGAGGGACAGGTACAAACTTTATCTTTTTCGGGATTAAGAATGACCCGGGAAAGATAAAGTCACTTGAGGGTGCCGGCGTATGCTGGATAGAAGAGGCAGAAAGTATCACTCAGGAGATGTGGGATACCCTGATTCCTACAATCCGGACACTGGGCAGTGAGATATGGGTTTCTTACAATCCTAAGAACATGCTGGACGATACACACCAGCGGTTTGTAATCCGTCCCCCGGATAACGCAATTGTTATTAAAGCTAACTATTACGATAACCTGAACTTCCCAGAAGTGCTGCGCGTTGAGATGGAAGCCTGCAAAGAACGGGATTATGAGCTGTACCGGCATATCTGGCTTGGTGAGCCGGTTGCAGACAGTGAGCTGGCTATTATTAAACCGGCATGGATTGAGGCGGCAACAAATGCGCATACTCGTCTGGATTTAACCGCAGCAGGCAAACGCATTTTAGGGTTTGATGTGGCAGACGAGGGTGAGGACGCTAACGCAACTGTCAGCCGGCATGGCTCGATTGTGTTCTGTATGGATGAATGGCGCGGACAGGATGTCATCTATTCCGCTGATAAAGTCTATCAGGACGCAATGGAAGCCAATATTGATAAGGTTATATTTGACAGTATTGGTGTGGGTGCCGGCGTCAAGGCTCAGTTTACGCGTAAAAAAGGCCGCATTCAGACAGTGGGATTTAATGCTGGCGGCAAGGTTTATAAGCCTGAATCGCCGTATATGCCGGCTAAAAAGAACAAAGATATGTTTGCCAATATCAAAGCGCAGGCATGGTGGCATGTGCGTGACCGGTTTTACAAAACGTGGCGCGCAGTTGAGAAAGGCGATAACTACCCTGCGGATGAGCTGATCAGTCTGGATGGAAGTATCAGGGATATTGAATATCTCAAGGCTGAATTAAGCCGGCCGCAGGTAGCGTATGACGATAACGGGCGGGTACGGGTAGAAAGTAAAAAGGATATGAAAAAACGCGGCATTCCGTCACCTAACCGTGCTGATGCCTTAATCATGGCTTTTGCTCCGGTATCTGCTGGTTTAAATATCAATCCTAATGTTCTGAGTGGTTTATGATGAAATTCTGGAAACACAACAAACTGAGAGAGCGTGAGCTGGCTGCGCAGGAAGAGGCTAACCGGCTTAAAAAGCTTGAGCTGGAAGCCAAGCATAAGCAAAGTATAGCCAATGAGCGGGCAATTGCCTTTATGCAAGAAATGCAATCAGCGAATACCGGGCCACAAGGCTACCAAATGCCTGATATTCCTGCCGGTGTGGTACCGAAGGGCAGAAAGCCGGCTATTGCTCAGGACAGTCTCACCTCTTCATATGCTTTTGATATTAATGCGCCTCACTTTTACCCATGTTTTATCGGGTATCAGGCACTGGCCAGCATGTCACAGTCTACGGATTACCGCTGCGTTTATGAAGCCACAGCGCAGGAAATGACCCGCACATGGGGCGAAGTCAAAGTCTCCAGTGACAGTAATGACAAAGACCACCGCGACAAAATCAAAAGCATTGAAGCGCGTATGGAAGCACTGAATATTCGTGAGCTGATGCGCCGCCATATTGAAAATGAAATGATTTTTGGGCGTTCGCAAATATTCATTAATATCAAAGGGCATGAAAACCAAAAAGACATACCGCTGCTGATTGATAAGGCGGTACTGGGTAAAGGCTGCCTTAAAGGGCTTAAACTGATTGAGCCGATCTGGACAACACCAAGCTTTTACAACGCCAGTGATGCAACTGCTGCGGATTTCTTTAAGCCGTCAAAATGGTTTGTTATGGGCGAAGAGGTACATGCAGACCGTTTGCTAACACTGGTTATGCGTCCGGTGACGGATATACTTAAGCCTGCATATAACTTCAGTGGTATATCCATGCTGCAGCTTATGCAGCCGTATGTGGAAAGGTGGCAGCGTACAGTCGACAGTGTGTCTGAGCTGATTCATTCGTTTTCTCTCACCGGCATTAAAACCGATATGAGCAACATTCTGGCCGGCGGTGATGATGGGGTTACTCAGTTACTGCGGCGCTCCAAACTGTTTTCGCAGTTACGCGGCAATCAGAATCTGATGCTGCTGGATAACGATAATGAAGAGTTTTTCCAATTCAACACACCGCTATCCACGCTGGATAACCTGCTGCAGAAATCACAGGAACAAATGGCCGCACCAAGCCGTACGCCACTGGTTAAATTGCTGGGGATTACACCAAGCGGATTAAATGCCAGCAGTGATGGTGAGATTCAGGTTTATCACGAGTACATTTCCGGCATGCAGGAGGCGCATTTACTGCCGCAGCTTACTGCCATTATCAAACTGATTCAGCTTGATCTGTTCGGGGAGATAGACCCGCAGATTGTCTTTGTATTTAAACCGCTGGAGCAGTTGAATAAAGAGCAGGAAGCCAACACTGATAAAGTTAAGGCGGAAAGAGACAATGCGCTGATTAACGCCGGTGTGCTTTCTCAGGAAGAAGTACGCGCGCGTCTGGCTAAAGATGAAAGCGGCGATTACTCAGGTATTGATGTGGAAGATGTACCGGAACAGCCGCAGTGGGATTTTAATCATGGCAATAATCAGGAAGAAGCCGACAACACTGCCGGCACTATGGCCTAATGCCGGTATAGAAAACAGCTACCGCAAAGCACTTATTAAACTGCTTAATCAGATTTCCGATGAAGTGAATCAGGTGCTGGTGACAGAATTTCGCAAACGTGCTGCTCAGGAAAAAGCTCAGATGGCCATGGACGGCATAGTCGACTGGGTTGCCCACGTGGTTGATTATCTGGCGTCTAAATGGTCAGACAATCTAGACAGGCTGGCGCCGGAAATTGCTGAGGCATTTGTCAGCAAAACCGTAACCAACTACGAAAGCCTGTTAAAAACACACATGCGTAAAGCCGGTTTTACTGTCCGGTTTCAGATAACACCATATCAGCGTGAAGCGTTACAAGCGACAATTGAAACTAATGTCGGTGAGATTAAATCCATTGCTTCACAGTATCTGGAGCGGGTACAGAAGCAGGTATGGCAGTGTGTTACCAGTGGTTACGACCTTTCAGGACTGGCGACAGAACTTGAAAAAAATTATGACATCAGTAAACGCCGTGCTGAACTGATTGCAAGAGATCAGGGAGCAAAGGCACATGCGGTCATTGAATGTGCCAAACGGCAGGAGCTGGGTATTACCAAAGCAATCTGGTTACACTCACATCGTAGCAAAAAGCCACGGCAATCACATTTACAGGCAAACGGTAAAGTATTTGATGTGAGCAAAGGAATGTATCTGGACGGTGAATGGGTACAGCCGGGCATGCTGATTAATTGCCGCTGCGGCAGTAAAAGCATTATAGACGGGATAGGACAATGACCGAAAAAACTCTGGCCATGGATAAATCCATGCGTTCTTATGACGGTAACGGACATTTACTGGTTGAGCGAACAATTATCAGTAAGGCTGCCGTTAATCCGTATTTCGGGAGGGAAATACCGGATTACGAAAGGCTGCAACTGCAACCGGACAAAATCTATTACCTGCTACGTGACAAGGGAGAGCTTGAAAAAGCTCTCCTTTCTTTTAACGGGGTGCAATTGCTGCTCAGGCATACGCCGGTCAGCGCAGAAGAGCCGCATAACGATATTACGGTAGGAACAGTAATTAACCCGCAGCTAGAGGGTAACGATGTTTATGCCAGCTTGCGTATTTTTGACAAAGAAGCCATTGCACTGATTGAAAACGAAAAGCTTAACGAACTGTCTGCCGGGTATGCCTACACCGCAGATATGACTTCGGGCGAATTTGAGGGACAGAAATATGACGGAATTATGAGGAATATCCACGGCAATCATGTAGCTATGGTTGAGCGCGGACGGATAGGAAGAGATGCAGTTATTGCAGATGGTTTACCAATCGGACTTATGGAGAATTCAATGAAGCTGAAACAAGGTGCAGTTGAGGCTGTAGCAGAAGTGCTAAAGCCTATTATGGGCATGGATGGCGATATTACGCCGGATGTTGTCGAGGGAGTGATTAAAACGGTTGCAGACAATATGCTGATACCCGCTGCCAGTGACACAGAAGAGCCGGCAAAAGAAGCGGAAGACGAAGAGGAAACAGAAAAAACCGCCGAAGATGAGGAATCTGATAGCAAGGAAGAAAAGGCAGAAGACGAAGAGCCGGACGATACAGAAAAATCCAAGCCGGCTATGGATGCCGATTCAATCCGTGCCGCAGCGGTAAAGGATGTTACTGCGCTGTTTGAAGCACGCGAACAGGTCAAGCCGCTGGTTGGTGTCGTGGCTATGGACAGTGCTGAGGCGGTTTATAAATATGCCTTACAGCAAAAAGGCATAAATATTAATGGCGTGCACCCTAGTGCATACAAGGCAATGGTTGGAATGCTGATTACAACGGCACCTAAAACTGGCGTGGCAATGGATAGTGCCGTTTTTACCGGTACTGATAAGTACACAGACCGATTCAAATAAAGGATAAGCACATGAGTTTTCAGAAGAATTTAAATAATGATTTACCGGTAGGTGTCGAGGGTGATTTTGCTTCAACAAATCCCTATCACACCATGCTTGTCGGAGAGGGTGAAGCTAAAGCCGGCGAAAACGGCGTAACTGTCGGTCGGTTTGCGTGGTTTGATCCGGAAACCGGTACAGCCAGTAATGCTAAATGCGCAAACGGCCTGATTGGTTTTATCCGGCGCGATAACACAGCCATGTTTATCCAGTTTAATCAGGAAGCAAATATGCTGATACCGAAAGGATTCGGCATAACGCTTTACGATGGCGGGGATTTCTGGGCGCGCTTTGCTGCCGGTGCGCAGATCGGACAAAAAGTATTTGCCAGCATTGCGGACGGCAGTGTTATTGCAGCAACAGAAGCACCCGCTGATACAGAAGATACCGGCTTTATCGTCGCGTCGAAAGCTGAGGCTGGTGCACTGGCGAAAATTACTAAATATTAAGGATGAAAATATGCCAAGATTAAATTTTTCTGCACTGAGAGAACGGGCAGGTATTGTATATGCTGCCGGACAAGCACCGGTAGAACTTGATGAACGCAGCAGCATGCGGATTGCACAGGATTCTGAACTGCAAACAATGCCTAATGCCGGGATTCCCTCACTTTTTACTACATATGTAGATCCGCGGGTTATTGAGGTTCTGGTTACACCGATGAACGCAGCCAAGGCGTTTAATGAGCGTAAGCTGGGCTCATGGACGGATGAGACAGTTTCTGTGCCGGTTGTTGAAAATGTCGGCAGTGTAACCACATACGGAGACTTTAACGATAATGCATTAAGTGATGCCAACGTAAACTATCCATACCGGCAGACCTACCATTATCAGACCATTATCCGTATAGGTGAGCGGGAGATGGAGAAAGCAGGCCGTGCACGGCTGGATTGGGCGACACAGAAGCAGACATCTGCGGCATTGGCACTGAATAAGTTTCAGAACAAAAGTTATTTATTCGGTATTGAAGGGTTAGAGATTTTCGGCATGCTCAATGATCCGTCCCTTTTGCCGTCTATAGCCGGTAAACCTTGGGCAAAAATGGATGTTCAGGGTATTTATGATTCAATTCAGCGTCTGTATACGCAACTGGTAAGTCAGACAGGTGGTTTAATTGATGTGGATGCCAGTATGACCATGCTGTTATCTCCAACCATGAATGCGGCAATAACAGCTACTAATATGTATGGCTTAAATGTTAGTGACATGATTAAGAAAAATTTTCCGAATCTGAAAATCGTCACTATTCCTGAATACAAGACAAAAGCCGGCGAAATGGTACAGTTGGTTGTTGATGAATACGAAGCAATACCAACAGTGGAGCTGGGATTTACCGAAAAAATGCGTGTACATGCACTAATCCAGAAACAGTCTGGTTATGAGCAGAAACGGACACAGGGAACTGTGGGTGCCCTGATTTACCGCCCGATGTTCATTGCCAGCATGCTGGCTTCCTGATGTGTTTATTTAAGACAACCGCCCAGGTGGGCGGTTTTTTATTTCCGGAGTTTATATGGCAAAAGATACTGTAGTAGTAGGGTGCAAACTACCTAACGGGCTGTTGTTGCAGGTGGGTGAACAGGTACAAAGAATAAACGGATGCAATTCCTCAAGAATTATTTGTGGTTACGGACTTACTTATAATGTTTCCGCCGCTTTCTGGGCAAAATGGCTGGAAGAAAACAAGGATCGTGATCTGGTTAAAAACGGGCTGATTTTTGCTAATGCCAATGTGTCGTCCGCGAAAGACGAAGCCGCTGAAAAAAAAGATAACCAGTCAAACATGGAGCCGGTAGATCCGTCAAAAGAAACCAGTGTTCAGCCGGTAGAAAAATAAGGAGCAGCCATGAGCGGTGTAGTCAGGTTTGATGCTTCCAGATTCAGAAAGTTGTACCCGAAAATTAGCGCAACTGATGATCAGCTTAGTATGTTTTTTGTTGAAGCCTGCATGCAGTGCAATAACACCGATAAAAGCATTATTAAAAATCCTGATGAGCGTGAATTGTTGCTGTTTCTGCTGGTGGCGCATATTGCCACCTTACAGCAGCGTACAGACAGCGGTAACGAGGCAGTCGGTCGTATTGCCAGTGCTTCTGAGGGCAGTGTGTCTGTATCACTGGATAACGGCCAGACTACCCAGTCGGAAAAGTGGTACCAGCAGACACCATACGGGGCGCGCTACTGGGCATTGATCAAACAATACCGCTCATTCTTTTATGTGCTCGGCAAGTTTCCCATGCCGGTTAGGCGTTAGTATGAAAAAAACCGGTGATTTATCGGATGCACTGAAAAAATATGCAGCCGGCAAAAACAAAAAGGTGCGGGCAGGTATTTTTGAGAGTGCAACCTATGCACAAGCCGATGGCGAGCCCTTGCCCGTTGCGCAGGTGGCGTTCTGGAATGAATACGGCGCACAGATTCAGATTCCGGAACACCAGATAACCGTTTACCGGCTGGTTAGTGAAAAAACCGGGGATTTCCGGCTTAACGGCCGCTTTGTTAAACAGTCTAAAGCCAATTTAGCCACTACTCATACCGTACCGGCGCACACAATCAACATTCCGGCGCGCTCATTCTTTCGTAAAACAGTACGGACACATAAGGGCGAATGGATTAAGGCTTTACCGGGGCTGGTTAGCCAGCATGGCGCGGCTAAAGGACTGGAACTGGTCGGTGAGGCTATGAAAGGCGATCTGGTTGAATCAATCATGACATGGACAGACCCGCCTAACTCAAAAGCGACCATCGCCAGAAAAGGCAGAGATGCTCCATTGCGTGACACTATGCAGATGTCCAGATCGATTGGTGTAGAGGTATCAGATAATGATGAATCTTAGAGGAATGGCTAACAGCATTATTGCCGGGGTTAATCCTAATCAGGAGGCAGTCTTAAAAATCAATTCAGGCTCAGCAGTAGATGAATCCGGTGCCATTGCGCCATGCTTTGAGGAAAAGCCTATAACTATTCAGTTGCAAAGTATTTCCTCTGCCGACCTTGAGCACCTTAATCTGATTAACCAGCAAGGGCAGTTTATCTATGCCTATCTAACCGGTCAGATAGCTGCAATCCGCCGCTCACAGGGTAAAGGTGCGGAACGGGTAATTTTTACCGCATACGGCGAAAACGAAACATCAGAATGGATGGTTAAACAGGTGCTGGAATCCTTTCCGGCATGGTGCAAGGTGCTGCTATGGCGACAGTAACGCATAAACAGATTTACACAGAAGTCCGCGCATATCTGCTCGGGCTTTTTTTATGTCCGCCTGAATCAGTCATACAGGGTTACCAGAATGATGCACCTTTACCTGATCAGGCAATTGTTATGTCAATTCTGTTTGAGCAGGCACTGGATGTTTCCGCGCATTATTACGAGCCGGCAGACAATCAGACCTTTGTGCAGCAGTCAGTTGAGATAACCATGCAGATTGATTTTTACGGGGCTGATTCAGGCGATAAAGCGCGCAAGCTGTGCAATCTCTGGAAAAGCCACTATACCACGGCGCGGCTTATCTCCTGCCAGCCGCTTTACTGCAAAGACCCTGTACAGATGACGTTTATCAATGAACAGTCACGCTATGAGCAACGCTGGATGGTCGAGCTGCTTTTGCAATACAACCCTGAATTTACGCATGAACAGACTTATCTGGACATGCCGGTTATAACTTTGAAAAACCCATAGGAAATATTATGTTACCTTCAATTCCTGCAAGTAATATTGTTACCGTCAATCCGGCGGTAATCGGTACAGGCGGTGATGCACTAGACTTAAATACCGTTGTACTGTCAGACAACAGTGTGTATCCGATAAATCAGTATGCCAGTGCCGCCGATGTAGGCACTGTATACGGTTATAACAGTGAACAGTATCAGTTTGCCCAGTGTTATTTTGATGGTTATGTCGGTTCAACCATCAAGCCCGCAACCCTGTTTATCGTCCGTTACAATCAGACAGATATTAGTGCACGGCTGATTGGTGCCAGTGTCAAATCATTGCAGTTGAATGAACTGCAAGCCATCAAAGGGGATCTAACCCTAACCATAGACGGCACGGTAATCACTGCAACAATCGATTTGAGCAAAGCCAAAAGCTTTAGTGATGCTGCGGTAAAAATCAAAGAGGCTTTAACTAACGATGTTGTCTTTGATACGCAGTTACAGGCATTTATTATCAGCTCGCCGTCTGCCGGTGCAGGTTCGGCTATTTCCTTTGCCAGCGGAACAGCAGCAGAAGCCCTCTGCTTAACTGAAAATACCGGGGCGATTGCTGATAATGCCACTAAGGCAGACAGTCCGGATTCTGTAATGGAGCGTGTATCAGGCTATACCCTGAATTATGCTGTTATTACTACCATCGGCGATGCATTTACTCAGGATGTTCTGAAAGCACTGGCTAAGTGGAACAGCAAACAGAACAGCCGTTACTGGTTTGTTTATTATGCGCAGGAGCCAACCGCCCTGATTGCCAATAACACCAACTGCTTTGCTTCATGGCTGAAAGAAAATGCCATATCCGGAACAACAGCGATTTACGGCACACTCGAACAGGCAGGGCTGGCTTGCGGTTATGCCGCCTCCATCAACTTTAGTGAAAGAAACGGTCGCTCGACTATGGAATTCAAGCGGCAAAGTGGTATCGCCGCCTCTGTCACCGCCCTTAAAGATGCCACGGCACTGGAAAGCAACGGCTACGCCTATTATGGCGCGTGGGCAACAGCTAATGAGCGGTTTATCTTTTTCAGAAATACCAGAGTAAGCGGCGATTTTGCCTGGGTAGATACTTACCTGAATCAGGTGTATTTCAACGCTCAGCTGCAACTGGCGTTTATGAATATGCTTATCAGCTATAAAGCTATCCCGTATAACGCTGAGGGTATTGCCATTCACCGCGCAGCCGCACAAGACCCGATTAATGAAATGCTGAATTTTGGCGGTATCCAGCGCGGAGTAAACCTTTCCGAAGCACAGAAATCGCAGATTAATTATGAGGCCGGTTTTGACGCGGCCCGGCAGATTGAAACAGCCGGTTACTGCCTGCTGATAAATAAAGCCTCAGCACAGGTACGCGGTCAGCGCGAATCATTGCCGTTAAAGCTCTGGTATGCAGACGGCGGCAGTGTTCATACTGTGAATCTGGCTTCTATCGCGGTGCAATAACACTGAAATCAAATAAGGGAACAACCCTAAAACCACCCTGAAAACCCGTACAGATGTACGGGTTTTTGTTTATTCATTCGGAGTTAAACATGGAATATTTAAACGTTAATTTTTTAGGTTCAGAAATAATGATAATTGACCGCGATGGTGAGCCTTATGTAGCTATGCGTACGGTTGTTGAGGGCATGGGGCTGGGCTGGGGTGGTCAATTTATAAAGATAAAACAGAGATTTAAATCAACCGTTATGGAGATCGAAACGGTTGCCAATGATGAAAGAAATCGTTCAATGCTTTGCCTTCCATTGAGAAAACTTTTTGGCTGGCTGATGACCATTAACCCAAACAAAGTAGCCTCACATAAAAGGCAAACCATTATCCGCTATCAGAATGAATGTGACGATGCATTATGGCAGTACTGGACTAACGGCATAGCCAATCGTGAAAAAATTTTGCAGGAAATGGAACTGCTAAAAAAGCAGCAGGCTGAATCTGAGGCGCGCGGCAGTGCAGCAGGTAAAGCCTTAAATCAGCGCAAATTAGAAAAACGGCAGCTTGAAATGCAACTGGCTGCAATTAATCAGCTCGACCTTTTTAAACAGATGGATTAAGTAAAAGGATTAAATCATGCCAATGGGACATAACCCGCTAACGATTACATCAGCCAATTCCGTACTTATGTTGCGCTGCGCAGGTGTATACGACAACTATATTACGATGCAAGGCTTTCAGGCGGATAACGCCTGGGGCTTTGGTGATGCCAATATCGCAGAAACCCGCATGGGTGTGGATGGTAAACAGTCAATGGGCTACACGCCGCATGAAGTGGAATGGACGCTGCATCTAGAGGCAAACAGCCCGTCAATTGAGCATATGGAAAATATCCGCAAAGACTTTAATGCCAATATGGAAACACGCCCGATTGATATTGTGGTTGAGATTCCGTCTGTAAAAAAACGCTATAGCGCCACTGGTGCATTAGTTAAATTAACCGGCGGGGCTTCCGGTCAGAAATTACTGGCAGGCAGCCAGTACACATTCAGATTAGTTCTGAATGGCGCAGAGGAGATTAACTGATGGCACGTAAAACAAGAACAATCTGCATAGATACCGGTCGAGATAAAGGTAAAACCTTTCTGATCACAGAAATGCCGATTATGCAGGCAGATAAATGGGCACAGCGTGCGCTGTTTGCCCTTGCCGGAAGCGGCATTGATACAGCGGGTATCAATCCGAACGGCGGCATGCTGGAAATGGCAAAACTCGCCATTGGCGTTATCAGCAAGATAGACCCGCAGATAGGCGGTGAATTGCTGGATGAACTGCTTACCTGCGTGCAGATAGTGCCATCTGGCGGACTAGCGCGCAGTCTGGACATAGAAAGTGATATTGAGGATTTAAAAACACTGTTTGAATTACGTAAAGCGGCTTTACTGGTGCATATTGATTTTTTAACGGACGGCAATTCCCCAGATATGAGCTAACGGCGGGATTGCCTTTCCGTGAGGGCGTGCTTGCGCAAACAGTGAATGTCTCTTCTTTAGCCAGTCAGGTTATTACAGCCGGACTGGCTTCTTACGTTGAGCTTGATAGTGTACTGGGGCTTGAGGATGTACTGAATATTCTTGAGGTTTATCAGGTTTCTGAACATAACAAAATGTTGGTGAATAAGTATGACAACGAATATAGTTGAACAAATGCTTGTCGAGCTAATGCTTGATACATCTAAATTTGCTGCGCAGGCAGATAAAGCGGAAAAGAAAAATCAGGCACTAGAAAAGTCTCTGGATAAAACCGAAAAAGCCTCAAAGCAAGCCGGAAAAGCTAATGAAGAACTGGCTAAGAAATACCATAGTTCAATTGAACAGATTGCAAAAATGGGACAGGAATTAGCCAAAGTCACTAAGGAACTAACTAAGTTTTTTGGTGCCATCATCGGCTCTACAGGGCTGTTTAAACTGGCTAATGATGCTGCGCATGCCAATATGGAAGTGTCAAAGCTTTCCGGTCAGCTAGGTATGGCTACTGCGAGTATTACAGACTGGCAGAATGCGGCAGGTGCTTTCGGTGGCAGTGCGCAGGGTATGACAGCCTCTTTAACCGGCATTAAACAGGCTATGAACGGGCTGGTTATGTTTGGTGACGCCAGCATGCTGCCTTATTTTAATGCTTTGGGCGTCAGTGTTGTTGATGATGCCGGTAAGGTTCGCAAGCTGGATGATGTAATGCTTGATCTGGCTGATTCATTCCAGAAAATGCCAAAGGAACAGGCTTATACAATCGGCAAAAAAATGGGCTTTGATGACGGCACAATCAACGCCTTAATTTCTGGTCGCAAAGAGTTACAGGAAATTCTGGATATTCAGAAAAGAATGTATCACTCAGACGGGGAAGCCATTGCCCGCAGTCGCGAATTAACCAAACAGCAGGCGATATTGAGCGCACACTGGCAAAGCATGAAGCAGTTGGTAGGTGACGCATTAACGCCGATACTGCTTACTCTGATTAAGGTAGTAAACAGCTTCTTTGAGTTTCTGCAACGGCATGAAAAAGTTGTTAAAGCAGTATTCCAGACCGCAGCCATCGTAATCGGCACGCTGCTGATCCCTACCTTGCTTAGTGCCGGACGTGCGCTGCTAGGGTTTGTTGCTCCGTTTGCACCGGCAATTGCTGCGGTAACTGCTCTGGCGGGTGCCTTTTTACTTCTGTACGACGATTACGACACTTGGGCTAAGGGCGGTAAATCTCTGTTTGACTGGACAGCCTTTGCTAATGGCATTAAAAACAGCAAAATAATGATTGATGCACTTGGGGAGTCGTTTAAAAAATTAAGCGCATCATTTTCTGATATGGCTACCGAAATGATTGCCAAGGCGACGGGTGAGAAAAAAGAGGATATATCCGATTTCATCGGTGAAAGTGCGTATCGTTTATTTCACGGAGGCAAAACATATGAAGAAGTAAACGGCTCTTATAAACCACCAACTAAGCCAATTGTGATTGGAAAGAAAGGAGCTTCTAACAGTGCTCCTGCTGATACAGCAGTGAAAGCAGCGGATTACGCAACAAAACATGCATTGCCTAAAAGTAGCAAAAACTGTGGATACTATGTAAACGAATCCTTCAGGAAGCAAGGAATTAAAGCGTGGGGACATGGTAAAGATGTGGCGAAGAATTTGATTGCTACTGGCAAGTTCCAAAGTATTGCCTATAGTAAGGACTATGTTCCACAAATTGGAGATGTTATGTCTATCCCAGCTGGATTTGGACAGGACGCCAAAGCTGGGCATGTAGCTATCTGGAATGGTCGATATTGGGTATCAGACTTTGTTCAAAAAAATACCAGAGGCAATACTGCTGCAACCAATGATGTTTCATATAAAAATATCGTAAATGGTGTATCAGTTCCCACCATCGCGCGCATGAAATCATCAGAAACGCCAAACCAGAAGAAAACGGCAGCCAGTGTACCTGCAAAAGGAAATATGAATTATGCTCAGCAAATTTATGCATCTCTTCGTGAACACGGTTTATCCGCACAGCAAGCAAGAATAATGACTGCTGAGATTGGTCGGGAAAATTCATTTAATCCTGATTTTCTTTTTGGTTCGCATACAGACCCGAAAAATGGCGCAACAAATGTTGGACTGATTTCTTGGCAGGGAATTCGGGCTAAAAAGCTAATTGCGGAATTAACAGCAAAGGGTTTATATAAAAACGGGAAAATAACCAGATCAAAAGCTTCACTTGATGAAATGGTTAAGTATATGCTGTCTGAAATATCCAACAACCCCGCGTACTCCAAAACCAAAAAAGAATTTTTGGATAATCCGAATGTCGCATACGATAAAGGGCACAAAATATTAGGTGATAATTATATTATCTGGCGACAGGATGACCCAAAATACAAGAGCGGGCATGACAGACGGGATGCTTTTTTTAAACAGACCGCTAATATGGAAATGGTGTATAACGCAAATCGAATATCAAAAGGAGTTAGCCAAAGCAACCAGTTAGCTGGAGGTAATACAGCAACACATACAGACAATAGAAAATATGTTAATGTTAATATACCAAATATGAATGTTAACACTTCATCAAATACTGTTAGTGGAAATACTGTTGCGGCGATAAAAGAAACACAAAACTATATGTTTAATCAACTTGGGGTATCGATGACATGATTAAGAGATTAATTGTTTCAACAGCCGTACTGTGCACAATTGACAGTGCGCGATTTGGGAAATAAGCAATTATATATTTAACTAACTTGAAAGTTTTGTTATATGAAAAAACTATTATTTGCTGTTTTTGGGTTGTGTATCGGTTCAAGTGTTTTTGCCGAAAGCCCTCAAGTGCAATACATAAAAAGAATGTATAAAGAAAGCGTAAAGCTTGAAAGCATACCGATTGATAGAAGAAAAACAAATTATGATTATAATTACTATTTAAAATATTTTGATAGCAACATCAGAAAATTATACGCAAGAGATGATAAATACGGGAAGGCAATTGAGGGTACTACGGGTTGTATTGATTATGATGTTTTATGGCAGGGAAACGATTTAAATCCAAAGGCTAAGCTAACATTTACCCAGCCAAACATAAACAAAGTTAAAGTAACAATTGGAGCTACAGAAGGGTTAGAAAAACGCTCGGTCACTTATCAGGTTAAATGCCAAAAAGATGGTAATTGCAAAATCACCGAAATATTTGAAGGTGAGAAACCTTTTACTAAAGAAATGTCTAAGTGTCTAGATGATTTTTATCGCGCTGAAATCAAAAAGCATCGAAATAAATAAACTATATGATTAACCAGCTTGGAATTTGAAGAACATGAAGAAATCTGTTTTATCCGGTATAGCATGTTTGAGGTTTTGTTCATCTTGATTTGTTTGTAGTAACTTAGATAAAAACTTTGATACTGCATAAGGATTTTTTATGTCTAAACCATCATTAACAAATGAACTTACACGCTTGTATGAATTACTGGAAAAAGGGGCAATAACTCAGGAAGAGTATGAAGAACACAAAGCTTTATTACTAAACCAAGCCCGTAATACATCTACCTATAATAATGGGTATGGTGATCCAGCTCAAACAAAGCCAACTGAGACAAAGCCGCAGATTATCATTAATCAAAGTGCATCTGCGGCTGCATCATCTAGCGCGACTGCTGTAGCCAAAAATGGCGGCTGTTTAAAAAGCATCTTGGCAACGATTGGTTTTTTTGTGGTGGTTGGTGTATTGTTAGAAACATGCTCAAGTAACAAAAAAACGACTGAAAATACTCCAGTATCAAATAACACGCAGACAGTTGCTAATACAGATAATCAAAATACATCTCAGGAAGATATTCAAGCTTTATTACAAAGTGCAAAACTTGAAAATACGGCAGTGAATAACGAAATAAATACTTTATGGAAGAATATGGATGTAGATGTACGAAATTATTTAAAATCTCAACAAGTCATTTGGAATCGTGATAAGAAAAAACAGTGTCAATCTAATGCGTACTCCTCACCTGAAGAAAACCAAATAGCATATTTAAACTGTGAGACTGAATTGACGCGTAGCCGTATTTCAGAACTTCAAGCACAGCAGGATCAAGTTTATGCCAACGTAAAAGAAGCAAAGCTACAGAAATTAAAGCAAGAAGCAGATGATTCAATAAAAACACTAGAAACAACATGGGATGCTATACCAGAATCAATTAGAGATCAGTTAAGCTCAAACCTTAAAAGTTGGACTAAGAGTGCGGATAATGAATGCAATTCAGAAAAGCCGGCTGATACGGAGGTGCAGACAGAAATTAACCGGTTTAACTGTAGAATAAAGCTGATAAAAGCCAAAACCAAAGAGCTTGAGGGATATAAACTTTAATCTTGATTCTGTTACGCAATCAAAACCACTTTTCGGAGTGATTTTTTTAATTCAAGGAGTGCATATGGAAGCTATTAATTTCACACCCAAAGAATTACGTAAAACCATGTGGACGGCTGCGTTAATTATTCTGATGATTATAATTGCATGGAGATTGCCTGAGATTATCAGTGCTATCAAATAGTGAATTTGTAGCCAAAGTGTTCGGAAAAGAACGTTGCAATGTTGTGGTTAATATAAAAGCATAAATGTTAAATATTTATCAAATACTGTTAGTTTGAATACTATGGTCGCGATGAAAGAAACACAAAACTATATTTTTAATCAGTTTAGAGTATTGATGACATGATTAAGAAATTAATTGTTTCAACAGCCATGCTGTACACAATCGACAGCGTGCGATTTAGAAAATAAACAATTATATATTTAATTAACTTGAAAGTTCTGTTATATGAAAAAACTATTACTTGCTGTTTTGGGATTATGTATCAGTTCAGACGTTTTTGCTGAAAGCCCTCAAGTGCAGTACATAAAAAGAATGTACAAAGAAAGCGTAAAGCTTGAGACCAGAGAAACAAATTATGATTATGATTCCTATGTAAAATATTTTGATAGCAACATCAGAAAATTATACGATAGAAATGATGAATACGGAGAGGCAACTGAGGGTATAGCTTGTATTGATTATGATGTTTTATGGCAGGTGAATGAGTTAAATCCAAAGGCCAAGCTAACATTTACCGAACCAAGCACAGGTAGGGTTAAAGTAACAATAGGTGCAACCAAAGACTTGAAGCAGCGTTCAGTTACTTATCAGGTTAAATGTCAAAAAGACGGGGATTGCAAAATTACCGAAATATTTGAAAGGGGAAAACCTTTTACCAAAAAAATGTCTAAATGTCTTGATGATTTTTATCGCACCGAAATCAAAAAACATCGAAATAAATAAACTATTTATTTAACCAGTTTGGAGTTTCAATAACATAACTTAGCTAAATAAATATTTTGAAATTTTTTATCAGAAAGAAAAAATGAAAAAAATTCTTTTTGTCTTATTAGGTTTGTTTATTAGTGCATGTGCATATGCGGAAAGTCCACAATTACAATTTATAAAGGGGATGTATGATTCAAATATATCTAAATTAAAAGCAGACGAAACAAAAGATAACAAATCAGATTATAGAACTATTAAAGATCATTACTCCTTTTTTTCAAAATATCTGGATGATAATATAAAAAGACTATATTCTATATATACCAAAGAAAAGAGCTTAGATGAGACACCGCTCGGACTACGCAGAGATTGTAATTATTTTTATTATCTATTTATATGGATGGGTCTATATCTAGATCCTTCTGCTAAATTAACGTTTTCTGAGCCAAGTGAAAACATGGTTCAAGTAACAGTAGGTGCAACCAAAAAGACGGATGTAGAAGGTACTGTTACTTATTTGGTAAGATGTCAAAAAGATGGTGATTGTAAAATTGCTGATATATACAAATGGGGAAATTTCTTTACACAACATCTAGCACTTAAATGTGATCTGTTGTAATACATGTGATTACACTGTTGTTCGGAACTTATCAAATTGGATTAAAGGAAGAATTGAAGAGTACGGATTCGTTGAAGGTGTAGATTTTATTCGCTTGCCAAATTTGGTGAGCGATCTAAGTAATTCATCTAATAGGAAGAATTCTAAACGAGGTGGACAAAACAAAATTGAATACCATCTAATTTTAGACATGGCTAAAGAACTGGCGATGGTAGAAAAAACTGAGGTAGGTCGTCAGGTATGAAAATATTTTATTCAATGTGAGCGTGAGCGATTTATAGGAATACAGCATAAAGCCATCAGCCACCTAATCAATAAAGAACAGGCAGACACAATACAACGCGCAGTAGAAGAGCGCAGCCAGCGAACAGGCGAGCCGTATCAGAAAATATATGCTGGTTTGCATACCTATCTGAACATCGACAGTTACAGAGCCATGCCGGTTGAACATTACACCGCTGCACTGAAATACTTGGAAAGCATACCGAATGCGCCTGATATGTTT
The DNA here is from genome assembly GCF_016100875.1 of Snodgrassella sp. W8124. Taxonomy (NCBI): domain Bacteria; kingdom Pseudomonadati; phylum Pseudomonadota; class Betaproteobacteria; order Neisseriales; family Neisseriaceae; genus Snodgrassella; species Snodgrassella sp. W8124. The sequence goes on along the minus strand of NZ_JACFRP010000001.1, from coordinate 1,516,885 downwards.
AAATCTGCTGTTGTAGAAAACAATGTTTTGCGCACTATCAATACAGACGGACGCTGGCTGGTAATTGTCAAAAATAACAGAGTTACATATGCAGAGAATATCAACGGTTATAACTGTATCAAGGCTGATGTGTTTAAAAAACTGCTGATACAGACAAAGCAGCAGGCAGAGTATCTGATGGAGCTGGCAAAACGCATGAGGGTAATATATGGAGAATGCGACAGCTCAAGGTTAGATCGCCCGATTGAAGAGCTGCATGCTAAAATTATTATTTGATTGTAATCACAATAAAACCACTCTACGGAGTGGTTTTATTTATAGCAAAATATCTGGGCTTTGTGTATACTTATGCTATACACTATAGAGGCAGCTATGATAAAAAGTTTTAACCACAAAGGACTTGAGCAATTTTATCGTACAGGAAGCAAAGCAGGCATTCAGGCTGCACATAGCACCAAGTTAAGGGTTTTATTAACTGCTCTGGATGCTGCTGCACAGCCTCAAGATATGAATGCGCCTAGTTGGAAATTGCACCAGTTAAAAGGTAATTTGCAGGGACATTGGGCGGTTACTGTAAACGGTAATTGGCGTTTAACTTTTAAATTTAATGGAAATGACGCTGAAATAGTAGATTACCAAGATTATCATTAGGAGGTTAAGCGTATGAGTATGCACAACCCTTGCCATGCAGGTGAAGTTTTAAAAGAATATTTAGGTGATACCAGCATTAGTACAGCCGCTAAACATTTAGGAGTGACGCGGGCGGCTCTTTCTAGAATCATTAACGGGAAAACCGGAATTAGTGCGGATATGGCAGTAAGGTTATCCATCTTATTGAATACCAGCCCGCAATTCTGGCTCAATATGCAGGTAAATTATGATTTATGGAAAGCTAGCCAGAAATCACATGCTGATGTAGTTCCACTGAATACAGCATTATCCATCTAACAAAACAAGCCAGCCATGTGCTTGTTTCCAATATTGAAAAGTGGATTTTACAATAAGCTGAAATCTTAGTTAATTTAATATATAATTACAGTAAAGCTTAATAATAAGGCTCGGAGGTTAGAATTTGTCTGCTAAGATAATAAAAACTATTACAGATATTTCTGATCAAGGGATGTCTGAGCCGTACCGGTGTATAGCTGAAGACGACACTGAATATTATGCAAAAGGTTTACGATCGACTAGAGCTAGTCAGATTAATGAGTGGTTATGTGCAAATATGGCCGCTGCTATTCAACTACCAATAGCAAAATTTAGTTTGTTAAATGTGCCATCATATCTTTTTGAAGAATTATCAGACAAACAGAAAAAAATAGGATTAGGATGTTGTTTTGGTTCGCAAACTGTGCATGATGTAATTATTTTTGAAGAAGCAAACATTAAAAAAATCCCTTTTGATATTCAGCTAAAAATTGTTGCTTTTGATTGGCTTATAAAAAATGGCGATCGAACACGAGGAAATTCAAACCTACTTTTTCAGCCATTAAGTCAAGAATTAGTGGTTATTGATCATAATTTAGCTTTTGATTCAAAGCTGACTGGTAGCGAATTTTTAGAAAATCATATCTTTAGAAATGCTATGCAAAGTATAATTTCGGATTATGATTTACAATCTAAGCTAATTGATTTTCTAAACCCTGCATTGCCTGCATATCATGATGCATGCAATAATTTACCTCCTGAATGGGAATGGTTGAATAACGAAAGAGATTTGAAAGCAGAATATAATTTTCAATTTTCTTTTGATACATTGAATAGATTAAATAATGGATAATTATGGAGACTGACATGAATATGCTAGCAATGCGTTTTGCAGTCGTCCGCTTTATGCCTTATATTCAGACCCGAGAATTTGCAAATGTAGGAATTATTTTAATTTGTCCGAAAACGGGTTTTTTTGATTATAGTTTAGAATTTAAATATCAGCGCTTAAGCAAATTTTTTAGATATTTCGATGCCAGAATCTTCAAACAAGCAATGAACTCTTTTTCTAATGAATTAGAGAGAATTAAAGAGAATTTAAAGAGAAGTTCTAACAGAGACCCAGAACTCTTTCGAGCATTGTTAGATCATTTAGCCAGACCCAGAGATGCAATTATTTGCACAAGCGATATAGGTGTCACAACGGGGGAAAGTGAAAAAAAAGAATTGGATCGTCTTTTTAGTTATTATGCGGAACATAGTTTTGCTAAAGACCAGCGTGAAGAGATTCTGACAAAGAATATTCAAAAGATGATTCGGGAGATACAGACACCATTTCCTTTTGTTCAGGTAAAAGTAGGTGATGATAATGAATACTATGCAAATTTCCCATTGGTTCAGAAACAAGGGGAAAGAATCAGAAAAATTATCAAGCCATTATATCTTGGACAGGATAATTCTAGTGAGATTATACAGAAATCAGATAAATGGATTTCCGTTATTAATAGATTGAGAGATTTTTCTTCTATTGAGGAGGATACTAAAATAATGTTTCCTTTTGAGAGTGCTCAAGATCAAACTGAAAGGCAAAAAAAAGCTTTTGAGCTAATAACTAGAGATGCAAAAAAAGCACGAATTGAATTAGTTAATAAAGATGATATTGCTAAAATAGAAAGTTTCGTCTTAAGTTAAAGCAAATTTTTTTTATTTTTATATTTACCTCAGGTAAATATAAATAATCAAAGCCGGCCATGCGCTGGCTTTTCTATTGCAGCCTTCGGGCTGCTTTTTTATTGGAGTAAACTATGCTGCCAATTGAAGGTATTCCTAACATACCAAACTTTAAAGGCTTGAATGTTGCCGGTACTAATGCCCTGATCAGTCTGGGCGGTGCGGCATTGATAAATGCCGTTTTCGGTAATTACTGGGGCGTGTTTAACGAGTACGGAATACCTATTCTGCTGGCTGATAACGTCACCTCTCTCAAATACAGTAATTCCGCCAAAATAGCACAGGCACCGGTTGAAAAAGGCTCATTCGCCTGTTACAACAAAGTCGCTAATCCGTATAAAGCCACCGTACAGCTTACCAAAGGCTCAGGAGGCACCTTAATGCGCGGCGTGTTTCTCGGACAGGTTGAAACACTGGCGGCCAGTACACTGCTGTTTTACATCATTACACCTGAATATGTTTATACCAACGCCTGTATTGTTGGTTACGACACAGCGCGCGAAGCGTCAGACGGGGCGCAACTGATTAAAGTAAATCTACATCTAGAAGAAGTGCGCGAAGTGGTAGTGAAATACGATACCGAAGAGGTAAAAAATCCTGATGATGCAAAAGAAAGCGACGGCGGAGAAAAACAGCCCGAAAAACCCGGGGAATCTTTGTTATCTCAGGCAGTAAACGCTATTAAAGGGTGGTTTAAATGACAACAGTAACCATACCGCTGGATGCTAATCCTAATCAGAATATTTCTTTTGTGATTAACGGCAGTCGCTGGCATATCCGATTGTTTACACGGCTGGGACAGCTTTTTGCCAGCGTAGAAAACGACAAAGACGGCGTACAGGTACAAAACCGCGTCTGTCTCAACAGAACGCCGATAACCAAAAATCTTGTATTTATAGATACCCATGGCAGCGATAACCCGACTTACACCGGCTTAAATAGCCGGTTTTTTTTGGTATATACCGATGAAACGTAAACAGATAAAAGTAACCGTTACCCTGCGGGACAAGGACAAACAGGGTGAGCATATTGTTTTTGCCGGCAATCATAACCAGATCAGCGCAACAGGCTTTCGTGTGATGTGCAATATCATGTTCGGTTATGACTCAGTAATGCCGGTAGCACAAATACGAATCTACGGGCTGGCACTGGAGAAAATGGCCAAACTGTTCCGTGTACACTGGAATACGCTTGATGCATTGATGAACAGGGTAAAAGTTGAAGTCGGAGAAGAGGGTGAGCAGCTGATTACTGAATTTGAAGGCAATATTACTTTTGCAACGATGGATTTTTCCGTGGCTCCCGATGTCTGTCTGGTTATTGAATCTCAGGCGGCCATGCTGGAGTACAAAAAACCGCAGCCGCCGTATGAAAAAGAAGGCGAGGTGGATATTGCCGATGCAATCAAGGATATCTGCGACAGCATGGGTTATCAGCTTGAGAATAACGGCGTATCTGCAATCACCAAAAACCTGACTTTAAACGGCTCTAATCTGGATAAGCTTAAAACGCTTGAACATGATTTTGAGTTTGATATGTACATTGAGAATAACCTGATTGCGGTTACACCGAAAGGCGGCTCACGCAACATCAAAATTCCGGTCATTACGCCCGCCTCAGGATTGATCAGCTATCCGGTACCCGATATACGCGGCGTAACTTTTAAATGCCTGTACGACCCGTTATTGCGTTTCGGCGGTATCTGCAAGATACAGGATAGCCAGGTTGAAGTATGTAACGGCGAATGGCGCATATACGGCATGCATAAAAGCCTTGAATCCAATCAGCCGGACGGGAACTGGTTTTGTGATATAGCCGCAACATGGAGAGACAGCAAAGATGCAGCAATCAGCAGAATTTAACGCGGTTATTTCCAACCTGATATCGCGGGTTCAGACCGTAACCCTTGTCAAAGTGCTGGCGGTTTCAGGTACCGGTGTCAGTCCGGTGGGTGAAGTAAACGTACAGCCGCTGGTGCAGATGCTTGACGGTGCAGGTAATGTCTACTCACCAGGCAGAATATTCAGCGTTCCGTATTTCCGCTTACAGGGTGGCAGCAATGCTGTTATCTGTGATCCGGTCGCAGGCGATATCGGTTTATGTGCATTTGCCTCACGCGATATATCCGCAGTTAAGCGCAATAAAGCCGAATCGGCACCCGGCAGCCGCCGCCAGCATGACTGGAATGACGGGCTGTATATCGGCGGATTTTTAAACGGCACGCCGCAGCAATACATCAGTTTTTCAGACAGCGGCATAGTGATTCACTCACCGACCAGTATCACGCTGGAGGCACCATCAATCAGCATGCAAGCTTCATCGGTAACTACTACGACAGGCAGCTATGCAGTTAATGCTTTACAGACAGCGCAGTTTACCGGTGGCGGCGGTATCAGTGCCGATGGAGATATTAAAGCCGGTTCAGTCAGTCTGCAAGATCACACTCACAAAGGTGTAACTACTGGCAACGGCAATACAGGGAAGCCCAATTCATGAAAACATTATTTTTAATGCCTGATACATGGGATTTGGCGCTTGATGCAGAGGGCAACATTGCTGTCGCTGAAAGCACCTATCAGCAAGCGCAGGACATTGCCAGTGCCTGCCGTACCATGAAAGAAGATATGTATTTTAACCAGCAGGAGGGAATACCGTATTTAACGCGCATTCTTGGCAACGGACGTTATCCGCTGACAAATTGAATTTACTAACAGCAATCATAAAACGGGAGTAATTGGTTTATGAGCATTCCGCAATTACAGGTGACTGATAAGGGGATTATTGCACCGTCTGTAGATGAGATAATTAGTGGCTTATGGGAGCTGTTCAGAAATGCTTTCGGACAGGACTTGAATACAGCCATGAATACACCGCAAGGGCAGTTAGTAACTTCTCTGGCAGCCATTATTACCGATGAGCGCAATCAGATGATAACCCTGTTAAATCAGTTCGACCCGCGTTATGCGCAGGGTATCTGGCAGGACGGGTTAGGCTATATCTATTTTATGACCCGCAAACAGGCTACGCATTCCAGTGTGATGCTGATGCTAAATGGGCTGGCCGGGGTAACTATTCCTGCCAGTACGGTATTTAACGACGATAACGGCAATAAATGGCAGTTAACTAACGAAGCAACCATTACTCAAGACGGTAAAGTAAGCGCGCATGCGCAGTGCGTATCTGCCGGGAATATCAATGCCGTGCCCGATACGATTACCGGCATTCCTAAAGCAATTATTGGCTTAGATCGGGTAACTAACCCATATGCTGCCGTTGCTGGTATTGAAGAAGAAAGTCGTCTGGATTTTGAAAAACGCCGGCGGGCATCGGTAGCGATTAACAGCAAAAATACCAATGCCTCAACTTATGGCGCAGTGGCTGATTTAGCCGATGTGAAAGATGTGTATGTTATCGACAACCCGACAGATGAGACTATACAGGTTGGTGCCACCAATTATCCGGTTATCCGTAACAGTATTCTGGTTTCCGTAGTAGGCGGAGATGATGAAACCATTGCCCGTACCATTTTGAATAAAGCCGGTTCGGGCTGTTCTTTTAATGGCAATACAGAATGCGTGATAGCGGATACAGAAAATTTCCCCGTCAGACCGCCGACATACACCGTAAAATTTTTACGACCGGCTTTTGTGCCGGTTTTTTTTCAGGTGATGGTTGATGATCCTGATTTGCTGTCATATCAGGATAGCGAGGCTGTAAAAGCGGCCATTATTACCGGTTTTACAACCGGACCCGCAAAGGCTGCAATCGGACAGCCGGTTATTGCTTCTAAATTTATCTGTCCGGTTGCTGCTGCCATTCCTCATTTAAGTATAGTGTCCCTGCGGGTGAGTAAGGACGGTAAAAAATGGGCAGACATGCTTGAAATCGGCGTGGATGAATACCCGACAGCCTCAATTTATCAAATTAAAATATCATGAAAAATATTCAAGACACTTTAATGTCACAGTATGCAAACAGTCCGGTTATCTGCAATCTGATTGAAAGCATGAACGAATGCATAGACCCTGCCGGATCAATTGATGATTTTTACCGGCTGGCTTTCAATGTGAAAACTGCACAGAGTTTCGGGCTGGATATCTGGGGGCGGATTGTAGGGGTGAATCGTAATATCAGTATTCCGCCTGATGATATTGATACTTTCGGCTTTAAAACCACTCCGCAGGCTTTTACACCGTTTAATAACCAGCCGTTCAGTGCCTCCGGAGCGCGGTTTGCTGCTTATAAATTATCGGATGAGCGTTTCCGCCTGCTTATTATGATTAAGGCGGCAGCCAATATTCTTCATGCAACGGCACCGAATATTAATAAATACCTGCGTATGATATTTCCGGAAAAGCGCGTGTATTTTTTAATTACCGGCCACATGAAAGGGCGGTATTTTTTTGAATTCATACCCAATAAATTTGAAAGGCATATTATCTATAACCTGCAATTATTACCGCGCCCGTCTGGCGTTTTAATTGATTATCGTGAATCCCCGCCCGCGGGGATTTTTGGTTTTTCCGGAACAGGTTTTCAACCATTTAACCAAGGAAGTTTCGCATGAGTAAAAATCCAGTATTAATCCCGCAGGCGTTTGCGGCTAACGGCAGTAAAAACAATATTCAAAACACAAGGCAGACTGGGCAAGATCCAGAGGATGCAACATGGAGCGACGGTTTCCCGAACGTAACCATGCAGCCGATAGAATCGGGCGGCTTGCCTCCAAAGGGGATGGACTTTAACGGTATCCTTAACGCTTTATCCGCCACTATTGTACATATGCAGAAAGGCAATCTGTTCTATTTTGATAAGCCTATTGCGATGCTTTTGGCGGGTATCAGAAAGGTGCGATATTGCTGGCTGATGATGGTACGAAAGTATTTATCTCAGTTGCAGATAAGAACACCAACAACCCTAATCAGAATCCCCAATACTGGGAGGTTATTGCCGGCATAGGGCTTAACGCTGTTTCAGCCTCAAAATTATTTGAAGGACGCAATATTGGCGGGGTTTTCTTTGACGGTACGCAGGACATAGATCTGCCCGGCGTGAATACCAGAGGTAACCAAGATACAACAGGCAATGCCGCAACTGCCACAAGGCTACAGAATGCAGTCTGTATTAATGGCATACCGTTTGACGGTAGCAAAGATATTAATGCCACGCCTGCCGGAGCTGTGCAGTTTTTCGCTATGGATACCGCACCTGTCGGCTGGTTAAAGGCTAATGGCGCAGCAGTATCACGCATATCATATGCCAGTCTGTATGCGGCTATTGGTACACGCTTCGGTGCAGGGGACGGGAAAACTACCTTTAACCTGCCGGATTTAAGAGGTGAGTTTTTACGCGCATATGATGAGGGTAGAGGCGTTGATGATGGCAGGCAGTTGGGTACCACCCAGTCAGATACAGTACAGCGTATGACTGGTGAAATTGGTGATATCACTTTCGTGGGTAAGGATTATTCCAATGGTGTTTTTAGCAGAGAGAATGTGAGTACAGCAAAAATCGGAACGGTCACACCATTAACACTAAACTTTAAAGTTAAATTTGACAATGCGGAAGTAGCAAGAACATCAGCAGAAACACGACCACGCAATGTTGCACTGCTTGCCTGTATTAAAATTTAAGGAGTAATGAATGAAAGAATATTCACCAACTATTCCCGTCTGCCAGCTGGACGAAAATAACTATTTTATCGGTATGACTATAGCGGATTTAGACCCTCTTAACACGGATGGTAATTACCTGATACCTTGGCTGTGCATCATCGCTGATGAGCCTGAATTAAAAGCAGGCTATATTCCGCAATGGTTGGGCAACGTCTGGAAATATATTGAAGATCATCGCGGCGAAACCGTTTACAGCAAACAAACCGGCGAACGCATTCGCATATCTGAACTGGGAGTGCTACCGGATGATGTAACAACGCAGGCGCCATTACCCTATAGCGAATGGTTAGAAAAGGCAGAAACATGGATAGAAGTGTCTAATGCCGATGAATTGCGTCAGCTCGATAAAAGAAAAAATGCCGGTATGCTGAATCGCAGCCAGATATTAACTCAGATTGAGCTGGAGTACGGGAAAAATAAGGAAAAACTGGTGGAAATCGCTGAGCGAGAATTAACTGGTATTCATCTGATTAAAGTGCGTAATGCCATCATGGAAGCACAGACATTCACACTGGAAAATGATGATATCTGGCAGTTTTTTACTGATACCTTGGATATTGATCAGGACAGGCTGTTCCGGCTATGGGAAGAAGCTAAAAGCAACTATTAACTGATAACCGCTGAAAAGCGGTTTTTTTTATGGAGTAAATATGTCATGACAAAAGTGATTAAATGGTTTTACTGGTTACTGGACTTCCGGTTTTTACCGGACAGACTGCAAAACTGGCTGTTCGGTACCGGTACGCGAATAATCGAAGTACTGAACGGATTCGCTATGCTGGGTTTTGCGCTTGTGTTCGGCCTGCATGGTGACGAGATAATTAAGGAGGATTTATACGGCAAATTCCCGCATTTATACCCTAAGGTGTTTGTGACCATTTTAATTATGGTTGCCATCGGGCAGCTATTTACTGCCTTTTGTCATTCCAGCCGCAGCAATATTCTTTCCGGTTGTTGCCTATTGTGGTCGGCACTGATCTGGTTTGTGATATCCGGAACGTTTATCGCCGCCTATCCGCCACTGTCCACAGGCATGACCACTTATCCGCTGATTGCCATCATATGCGCACTGGCCGGCAGGAATCTGATTAAAAACACGCAACAGGCAGAAGATAAAAAAGGCGGTGAATGATGAATGAAGCATTTACACTGGCGACTTATTTTGCCCTTGCCGGTGGCTTTCTGGGCTCGCTGGTAGTGTCTGATTACCGACGCTATGGCGTCATGCTCACTGTGACATTCATCATTATAGGCATGGTTTTTTCAGCCGCAGTAACAGAGTATTTCTTTACACAGGATCACCCGTGGCTGTTTGCCGGTGCCGGTGTGTTTGCCGGAATGGCTTCTAACAAAGCAACTGCGCCAAAGCTGGCTAAAAAACTGATTAATGCTGTGTGTAACAGGGCAGAAAAGATAATCGGTGATACAGATGATAAGCAGAAATAGTGATTTGATTGTAGTTTTTTGATTATTTAACTGATTTAAGCCAGCTAAATGCCGGCTTTTTTATTTGGAGCGCTGGTGCCATTGATACAGTTGTAACTATAGATGATATGAAAAAATCATCTATATGAAAATTAACTACTTGTTATATATTTAAAATATAAATATAATATATTTACAACTAAGGGGATAGAATGATTAATGGCTTTGAATGGAATCAGGGAAAAGCAGCAAGCAATATCAAAAAGCACGGTGTATCATTTGATGAAGCTGTTACAGTATTTTGGGACGAAAATGCCTTGATAATTAATGATCCAGATCATTCCGAAGATGAAGACCGTTTCATATTGCTAGGGATGAGTGAGAATTTACGCATATTAGTGGTTATTCATTGTGAAAGAGGCGATACAATCCGTTTGATTTCTGCAAGGACTGCTACCAAGCAAGAACGCAAACAATACGAGGCACATTTATGAAAAAAGAGTACGATTTTAGTCAAGCAAAACGCAATCCGTATTCCGGACAGTTAAAGAAAACAATCACTATTCGGATTGATGAAGATAGTATTACTTATTTCAAAGATATGGCTGATGAAACCGGATTACCGTATCAGGTTTTAATGAATATGTATTTAAAAGATTGCGCCGAAAATAAGCGTAAGCTTGATATTAAATGGACTAAGTGAGTTTTTGGGAATTGAATAAGCTGCCAGTAGGCAGCTTTTTTTATGGCAAAAAAATACCCTCAAGACGGAGGAGTTTTTGAGGGCTTTAAATTAATTAAAGGGGATTAAATTTAATAATACATTAATAAATGTAAATAGTCTATACATAGCAGCCGTTCTGACTGCTTTTTTTATTTATGAAAGGTTTGATATGTACAAATTAGGCAATCGTTCTCTGAACAATTTACGCGACGTTGATGCCAATCTGGTTAAGGTCGTTAAGCGAGCCATTGAAATCTCTAAGCAGGATTTTACCGTTATTGAGGAGAAAAGAAGTAAGGAACAGTGTTTCATCAATTACGGTAAAGGGCGTACAGCTAATGAATGCGTGAAAAAGGGAGTTGATCCGAAATACGCGCGGCCGAATGAAAAAAAGTGACTTGGGTAAGTACACCGCTGGCGAGTAAGCACGCAACAAGGCGCGCGGTGGTTATTTATCCGTACCCTATCAATAGGAAAGATAACGACCCGAAGATTCGCTGCAATTAATGAAGCCATGCAACAGGCAGCCAAGGAGCTGGGCGAAAAAAATCAACTGGGGCGGCAACATTTATCAAGGTATTGCCATTTAATATGTGCGAATTTTGATGTCCTCCACACTATAAATGACTAGATTTTCGGCTATTTAGATAAAATAGCAATTTAATGTAATAATCTCTCTCTTTTTCTTTTCTTGCAATTTAAAACATAAATTTATGTTATAGCAAAACTGACCACCAAAATATTTTTCCAATAACAGTAATTGCTCCTGTATCAACCTCTTCATCAGGATATGAGTTAAAATTATAACTTTGTATCAGAATTTTGTTGCCAGGTCGTCTTTTTAGGATTTTGATATATAATAAACCGTCATGATTAATTGCGTATAATTTACCATCTTTAATCTGAGTATTACTCGTATTGATTCCAACAATTGCTCCATCTGGAATAGCTGGTTCCATACTATCATTATCAGCCACAATACATACTAAACATCTTAGATCAATACCTTTTTGATTTAACATTGTTCGTGAAAAGCGCATTTTCATATTATTAAAATTTTGTATATCTGATACAAATCCGTTACCTGCGCTTAAAATATTATCCGTATAAAAAGGAACTTCAATCTCATCATTCCCCAATGGGCATGATTCGTCATATATATATCTGGGTGCTCCTAGATGAAAGGCATTTGATTGATTAATTTTGATTTTATTGTCTTCTTCTTTAGCTAACCAACCTGATGGTAGATTTAAAGTTCGTTCTATATGTAAAGCCAAAACGTTGCCAACAGCCCTGCGATTAGTTACCCATTGATTAACTTGAGCTGGAGATCTTTTAATTGCCTCTGCAAATTTTACTTGGCTTCCGTTGAATGAATTATTTATTAAATACAATATTTTATCTCGTCTATCCATTTTTAAATCCTAATATTAGAGTTGTGAATTATAGTTAATTGTAAAATCTATTGTTTACCTAGAAATTGATCAGCTGTGTAACATTTAGAATTAATTAGTTTTTCTGCCAAGTTTATTATGGTTGCTTGGAATGTATACTATAGAGATTTAGATGTCCTTCAAACAAAAAACACCGGTAAACAGCTGCCGGTATTTACATGCAAAAATACTGTGTTAATACGGCTGAAATCATTTAAATAATGAAAATAAACTGTTAATTTAAATTATATATCAAAAAAATCTAAAGGTAATGCTTTCCAAAATTTACCGTGAATTATTAATCGATCTAAATCATCTGGTGCAATATCAAAATCTGTATATGAATAAAGTTTATTATCAGATATTACATTGATTACCCCCGATTTCCCTCTTGCTAGTCTTTTAATATAGGTATAACCATCAAATGTTATAAGATAAACTCGGTTATCTTGAAATTTATCTATATCAGTTTTAATGAATGTTATGGAGCGTCTGGGTATAGTAGATTCCATTAAATCCCCGTCAGGAGGCATAAGCTGGACACTTTGTAAATTTGTTGTGCCCAATAGCTTTATAATAGCATCGTTAGGAATCTCAACTGTCCTAAGAAGTACTGTACTGGAAATTCAGAAATTATGGTTCCTTGACCGCAAAAAGCACTCCTATCATATAATTTCAGGATTGTAGAATTGCTATTTACTGTTTCCAATGTGCTTGATTTTTGAGCTAATGAATCAGTGTCATTTGTTTTATATTTTGGATCTGTTCCATCTACTAACCATTGAGCTGAAAAAGCTGTATTTTTGACAGTTCTAACAAAGGTTTTTTACTAAGCCTGTATCACCATTAAACCATTGATTAACCAATTCTTTACTAAACTTAGCAAGATTGGCTAGTTCGATTTGTTTGCTGAGCCCACACTCAGCCATTAATTCTATTAAACGATCTCTTAGTGTACTAGGCATTTTATTTGTAATAAATATCGATAGAAAGTTTTATTATAATTTATTCTTAAATAGATCTACGCATTAAGCTAAAACAGACCACCAAAACACCCTACCAATTATATGTATTTCTTCCCGATTGACTTCTTCGTCCTTATATTCTGAAGAATTAAAACTTTGGATCAATAATTTGTTTCCTGGGCGTCTTTTTAAAATATTTATACGCAGTAATCCATTATGATTTATTGCATATATTTTGCCATCTCGAATATCTTTATCATCTGTATTGATCCCGATAGTACTGCTATCTGGAATAACAGGATACATACTATTGCCATTTGCTGTAACGCACACAACGGATTCTGGATTAATGCCGTGCTTTGCAAAAATAGAACGCGCAAAACAAAGTTTATATATATTGTAATCTTTGATGTATTCTGCAAAATCATTACTTGCCGAAAAACTAATTTCCTTATAAAACGGTACTTCTATTTCAATGTCACCTGAAGGTTTAGAATAGCCCCAGATTTCTAGAGTGCCGAGATACACAGAATTTGATTTTGAATTTTTTTGGTGTTCTTGATCCATCCATCCCTTAGGTTTATTCATGGCTTCTTCTAATTTTGAAGCCATATTTGATCCGATATTTTTTGCTTTGCCATTTTGAACAGGTGTGCGATTAATTATTTGATATAAGTAACTAGACTGTTTATATCCTGCTCTTTTAGCTAGTTGCGTTACACCTCCAGCTTCTTTGACTAATAGGTTTAAATTTTCAAGTCTTATTTTAGATGTAATTTTCATAACTTATCCTAAATAATTTCCAAAACACAATTCTAGTTGTGACTTTTAATTTTCACTAGTTTTTATTAAAATTTTAACAATATATTCAAAAGATAAAAGGAGCGCTTTTATAGCGGTTTAATTATCAGGGATTGTCGTGTTTTATTTGCTTTAATAACTAAAAAAAACCGGTTAACTGGGGCTTTATAATTAAAAGTAAAATCAGTTAACAATATTATTTTTCTTAATATGTGTTGTTAAGAGACGATATTGAATTGGATTTATACAGCATTATAATGATAAGGAATGATCGCAAAAAGAATTTACTCAAGTGATTTAGTAAATTAATTGTTTAAAGATTGATATTGCTATAGAAAAGATTCATTTGATCGATTTCTTCAGATTAAGAAAGGGATGAGATAGTTCTGAAGAAAAGAAACTAGTAGTATGAAAATCGTAATAGTTGTTGAGTGACATTTCCTAAGGATAAATTCAGATGATTATTGAAGATTTAAATATAAACTGGAAAGCAGATGGTTTATCAACATATGATTGGCCTGCAATGGATAAAAATGGAAAAATTGCAATAATGGTGAATGAATCTTGGGGAGATTTACCTAAAGCTCTATTATCCAATGATAATGCAAAATCATTACTAAATCCTTTTTTTGAACACATCTATGAAGGTCTGGATGAATATAGTCAATATTCATACAACAAACATGGACAAACAATATTGGATTTATATACTAATAATTATACGGATTTAAAAAAAAGGAAAGATGTTGAAAAGTCAGTAGCAAAGTTATCTAAGCAGAAGGTACTTTTAGATGAGGGACTATCTGCAAAAAAGGGGGTGTTTGTATATTATGGATTTCTTGATTATGAGGAAAATTATTTTTTAGTTGATTATATAGGAAAAATTAAAACCGGGGATTATTATAGATCTTATCTTCCAACAATCTATGCTTCAATCGAAGATTTACCGAAAGAGTTGTGGCCGGTAATCGTCGTATCTGATACGGTGGATTTTACAAAAGATAGAATATTCGATAATGATAAAATTAGTGAGTATTTTCCCAGAATGTTTAGCTAAAATATAGTTTAATTAAAAGCTCAGCTTATGCTGGGCTTTTATAATTTAAAGAATCTGGAAAATTATTATTATTTAATGGAACTGAAAATTTTTAAGAAGGAAAATATTATCGTGAAAGAACATGTGCTAAGGTAGTCAGTAAAAACATTGATTCTTTAAATATTTATAGACTATTAAAAAAGTAACTTAACAAGGCAGGAATACCCACTAAGTATGTCTGGACGATTCCCAAAAAGGGAAAAAATAATGGATAAAAGAGAAATTTATATAGAGATACTTTATTGGGCATTACTCATATTAGAAATCTTCAAACTCATGGTATGCTTTAAAAAACTTTGGATAAATCCTGCTATTTAGAATCTCAACTGGTACATAATTTGCCATTAAAACTTTTGAATTCAGATTTTAATGAATCTGATGTGCATTTTTTGAATTATCAGGCTAAATATTATTTTGAAAATTGTAATAATAGAATATCACCAAACTATAATATACATATTGAATGTATTAAAAAATTATTTAAATTAGTTCCCGATGAATTAAAAGTGTAACTATCCCTTAAAATAGTACAGCAAGAAAGTAGAAAATTCTCTATGATATTTTTAAGGAGAATTTCAATATGAAAAAATTTTCAGAGCATCAAATTGTATCTATTTTAAATGAAGCTGAAGTTGGCATCTCTGTCAAAGAGCTTTGCCGTAAATATGGTATGGCCGTTTCTACTTTTTATAAATGGCGAGATAAATATGGCGGTATGCAATCTTCGGATATTAAGCGCTTAAAACAGCTGGAAGCTGAAAATCGTAAACTCAAACAAATGTATGCCGAATTAAGCTTAACCTCTCAGCTTCAGCAAGAAATAATAAAAAAGCTATAGTGCCGACGTCAGTTCGCAAGAGTTGGGCACAAACACTTCAATCACAATACTGTGTGACAATTAAAATGAGTTGCGCCATTGTGAATTTAAGTCGCTGTGCTTACTACTACCAACCTAAATCGGCAGATGACTCTAGGATTATTTCGTTACTCAAGTCAATAACAGACAAGCATTTACGTTGGGGATTTCCTAAGTGTTTTCATCGAATCAGGAAACTGGGATATAAGTGGAATCATAAACGGGTTTATCGGGTTTATTGTCAATTAAAACTCAACATTCGCTCTAAACGAAATAAACGATTACCCCAGCGTTATCCACAACCATTATCAGTACCAAGTCGTCTGGGAGAATGTTGGTCAATGGATTTTATGAGTGATCGTTCTGAAAATCATCGTAGATTTAGAACCTTTAATGTTATTGATGACTTTAATCGTGAGGCATTAGGCATTGATATTGCGGTCAGTTTATCGGCAGGTAGAATTACCCGGTATTTAGATAGACTAGCTCAATATTATGGTTATCCATTAAAAATACGAGTTGATAATGGAGCAGAATTTACTGCCAATAGATTCACAGGCTGGGCAAAATTACATGGAATAAGCATAGATTACATTAAACCTGGTAGTCCTTATCAAAACGGCTATATAGAACGATTTAACCGAACATATCGAACGGAGGTATTAGATTTGTATTTATTCAAAAATCTGGAACAAGCAAGAAAAATAACGGAAGAATGGTTAGAAATATATAACACAGAAAGACCGCATGAAGCATTAAATAATATGACACCAATTGAATATAGAAACATGAAACAAATAGCATGATTTTCTACTTGGTTTGTGTGCTAACAATGGGGTATTTACAATATTCATATTACAATTTACTAAATGAAAAAGCTAAAAGTAGATTCTTGCAAATTATTTTTATCAAAATTCTGAAATAAGCAATTATATTGGAGTTCAATAAATAAATTACTATATTAAATAAAGTAGGTAAATTTATATCTTTTGGTAATTACTAAAATTATATTTTATATTTTCAATATAAATAATATATTTTTTTTGAGAATTATTTTGTGTATCGATCGTTGATCAATGGATAAGGTTTTCACGCATGTCCAAATTACACGTTCATTTTAATTGTTAAATATTTTTACGTAAATTAAATTTATATAATTGGTCATATTATAAATTTCTTATATTTTATAGTAGCTTGAAATTTAACCTTGATACTTTTGTAATGTTTAAAATCATTTAAGTATAATTATAATCTATGTAAAAATGCTATACCATCAACAATAGACAGCCTCAAGCCACTGCCACTGCTTTCTTGCCCTGCCGGCCGGAAAAAGCGTTCACGCAGACGTTTCAGGTTTTCTGAGACAATATCATTACAGGGATTAGTAATGCTGATAGAGTTTGTGTTTAGGGTTAAATTAATAATACTGTGTTCAGAACTATAGCGAATGGCATTATCAAGCAGATTACGGATAAGAATAGTCAGCAGGGTATGGTCACCGTAAATAGGTAATACTGCCGCCGCATCAGTATTAAATTGCCGCAGGATAGGACACAGGTGTTCACGTGCCAGCAAGTTTACACTTTAAATTTAAGAATGAGAGGTTGTTGTGCTTTAGAGTGACGATAATTATGTATTGCCATAGGTAAAAAGCGAATATACTTTTCTGTAGAGATTTATTTGGTTAATTTACTATTAATATGATTATTATTTTAGATAGTAGTGTGAGTAAAGTTTCGCCATGAGACGGTTTCTCATAGCTTTTTGGTAGCTTCCCGGCGTTACCCCGAAATTTCGTCGGAAAATAGCAATAAACCCGCTAATATTATCATAACCTAAATATAAAGAGATTTCTGTGACTGGTTTTCCGGCAGCAAGCAATTCTAACGCTTTTAACATGCGCAGTTTCTGACGCCATTCTGTGAAGTTAAACCCGGTTTCATTTGTAAACCGACGTGTTAATGAGCGTCGGGAAATGCCAGCCCAGATGCCCCAGTCGTTTATTTTCCTATCATCACCAGGATTATCACACAAAGCTAAAGCGATTTTTAACAGACGCATATCTTTGGGCATTGGAAGTGCTAGCTCAACTTGAGGCATTGTTCTAATCTCGTCAAGGATTACGGCAATTAATCGCTTCTGTTCTGGTTCCAGTTCTGAATTATGCCATGACATGGTTCGTGTAATTGCTTCACGCAGTAAGTCAGATAATTCTAAAACGCATGGTTTGACAGGTAGTTTAGTACATGCGTTTTTTTGTATATAGATGCTCCATCCTTCGAATGGTCCATGTGATCCAAGAAGACTATGCTGTACATTCGGAGGTATCCAGACACCATGAGTTGCGGGCACTACCCATTGACAATTTTCTGCTTCAATTGAAATTAAACCTTGTAATGTGCCGAGTAATTGTCCTCTCGCATGACCATGGCGTTGTGTCACTCTTTGTGAAGAGTGGCTGACTGTCGATATGATCATTGGTTCGCTATCAGAAGAAGCGATCTGTGGAGAAATGAGCGGAGTATTCATTTATATGGCCCCTATGGGATATTTTGTGGCTTAAATTGGTTAGTAAAACTCTATTCTACTGTCTATCCTGAAGCCTCTTAATTGTATTGAAGATAACAAGTTAGCAATAAATAGATAAGTTGTAGATATGCAAAATAATAGTTTTTTATACAAATTTATTGGTTATTTTCAAATTTATTAATCTCTAGAGAGAGTTTGACATGGCACATTCAGTTGAGCTGACGGTCGCAGAAAGAAAGTTAGTGTTTGCTATGACGCTATCTAGTATATTGCCATTACTGGATAGCAGCGTTGTTAATGTTATTTTATCCTCAATTTCGAATGACATTAATGCCTCTTATGCTTATATACAATGGGCTGTTACTGTATATATGCTGGCCTGTTCTACGTGTATATTACTATCTCCTTATATACATGAAAATTTTGGACTCAAGAAAGCATGGATATGCTCAATTTTTGTTTTTCTTGTTGGTTCTATATTGGTTGGATTTTCATATAATCTAATGTCTTTAATCCTGTTTAGATGTCTGCAAGGTTTTGGTGCAGGAATATTAATTCCAATTACTCAATCCACAATAGCGACTTATTTTGGTAAGGAAGGACTAAAGCCGGTTATGGCATTGATTGCTATTCCGTCAGTCTTTGCCCCTGCACTAGGACCAGTTTTTGGAGCAATCATATCAGAACAGTTAAATTGGAGAATAGCTTTTTTTATCAATATACCTTTAGTGCTTTTGGCTTTTTTCTTTGGCTGGACGAAAATACCTGATATTAAAACGTCTAAATACAATATGAATATTTATGTATTTTTGACATTTTTAATTTCTTTAATTCTATTTTTTATCTCTATTAAAAATATCGCATCTGGGCATTTTTTTGATATTTCTAATATTATTATGCTGGTTTTAGGTATTGGTTTGATGATGGTTTCGCTTATTATTAATAACAAGTCAGACAGTAAACTGATCGATTTAAGTGCATTTAATAGCTCTAAATACTCAATGTCAATAATGATGGGGTTTCTGACATCGTTTATCTTTTTTGGTTTTATGATTTTTTTTCCTTTAATACAAGCAATAAAGGATAATGTATCTATTACATATATTGGTATGCTGCTTGCCCTGCAAGGTGTAGGTGCCTGGTTGGCTAGAAAATTTATTTATAAATCTCTAAGTGAGATAAATTCATTTCTAATTATTGGTGTAGGATTAATAATATCAGCAATCAGTATATTAATTATTCAAGTTGGTGGGAACGCCTCTGAAATCATCGGTTTTACTGTCCGAGGCTCCGGATTAGGCATCGCCACGATTGCTGTTCTCTCTTCTCCATTCGAGTTTTGTGATAAAAATCAAATCAAGGACACGAGTGCTGTCACGCGTGTTGTACAGCAGATTGGCGGTGCATTTGGGGGAGTATTATCAGGAATACTTATCTACCTGACGCAAGCTCAATTAATTTCAGTAAACAATGCTTATCATGTAATGTTTTTTGTATCTCTTGTATTTGGTGTTATTGCTGTTATTGCCTATATTTTCTTTGGTCGAGTGAATAAAATCGCTTAACATAAGATTTGGTTCATTTATATGAATTTTGGGCGCCGATTAACAAGTCTGTTGCTGTGCGAATAGTGCAAACATTAGCTAAAAGCCCCACCATCTTACAAACAAATCCTTAGTTAATATTATTGTATTATGATGCTTTTTGTTGCAGTTTAACCTGGAAATTAATAGTTTCATTTTTATACTTTCTAATCTTTACTATATCTAATTCCATTTGCAGCCAGTGCAGCTGAGCAATACCATCAACAATAGACAGCCCTAAGCCACTGCCACTGCTTTCTTGCCCTGCCGGCCGGAAAAAGCGTTCACGCAGACGTTTCAGGTTTTCTGAGGCAATATCATTACAGGGATTAGTAATGCTGATAGAGTTTGTGTTCAGGGTTAAATTAATAATACTGTGTTCAGGGCTATAGCGAATGGCATTATCAAGCAGATTACGGATAAGAATAGTCAGCAGGGTATGGTCACCGCAAATAGGTAATACTGCCATCGCATCAGTATTAAATTGCCGCAGGATACGACATTGGTGTTCACGTGACAGCAAGCTGACACTCTCTATAGCGTCGTTGGTAATATCTGTCCAGTTAACTGCTTCGGTATGGGGTAACTCGGTAAGTGGATCAAGGCGGGAAAGAGTAAGAAGCTGATCGACCAGATGGGTAGTGCGGTCGATGCTGTGTTCAATGCTGCGTACACGCTTTTGCTGAGCATCGTTCAGACTGGTAAGTGCCAGCACTTCTGTTTGTACTTTAAGTGCGGCTAACGGGCTGCGCAGTTCATGTGCTGCATCTGCTGTGAAGCGCAGTTCACGTGCGCGAGATTGTTCTATACGCTGAAATAAATCATTCAATGCATTGATAATAGGCAGAATTTCGGTAGGCACAATATTAGAAAGAGGTGTAATACTGTGCGGTTCTCTATGGTACAGAGTTTGTGCCAGTGTCTGAAGTGGCTGTGTACCACGGCGTACACTCCATGCAATCAGCCATAGTAAAAGTGGCAGAGCAAGTATAGATACTGCCAGTTGAGACCATACTGCACGCAATACAGTTTGCAAACGTTCGTGCATACTGAATGATACGGCTACTTTGAGTTGCTGCTGAGGACTGTTCAGATAAAAAATACGCCATGCATGGCTTTGCCACCAGTATCCCTGATTGATAAATCCCTGATAATCTGGTTGATAGGGAATAGACTGACCAGTTTCATCGGCATTAATGAGTTTACCTTTATACCAGATGGCGTATCCGGATTCTTTGGCATCAATAAGCCCGCGCTGTGGTTTTGGAATAGATGGTAAAGCGGGATATTGGCTGGAATTGAGGTTGATTGGTGTATGTAATAATCGCTGTGCCAGCTGACTCATCTGGGTATCACCGGCTTCATTGATTTCATGCATTACCGCCACTGCGCTAATGATGGCTGTCAGAATCCACAGAAGTGGCAGGGTGATACCAAGATAGATAATTAAGCGCCGGCTGATAGCAGTGGTTGGCTTCAAGGTGCCTCTCCGAGCTGATAGCCCAATCCGCGCCGGGTACGAATAATGGTTGTACTGATTTTTTTACGTAAATGATGCACGTGTACTTCTATGGCATTGCTCTCGACTTCCTGTTCCCAGCTATACAGTTTATCTTCGATTTGAGCGCGGCTGAAAACATGTTGCGGATGAGTGACGAGTAGCTGTAATAACAGCCATTCACGCTGGGTAAGATTAAGTGGTTTGCCATACAGGCAGGCATGACAGGAGTTAAGTTTCAGACTCAGCTGCCCGAAGTTAATTTCGGTCTGACTGATGCCCTGACTGCGACGAATAAGCGCATGTAAACGTGCAATCACTTCATCAAGCGCAAAAGGTTTACATAAATAATCATCAGCACCGGCATTCAGACCGGCAAGTCTGTCGGGCAGGGCATCACGGGCGGTGAGAATCAAAACCGGTGTGCTGAGATTCTTGCTGCGCCAATGGCTTAAAACGTCCATACCATCTCTTTCCGCCAGACTTAAATCAAGTATTACAGCATCGTATGGTGCTACACTTAATGCCTGTTCTCCAAGGCGGCCGGATGCAAAAATATCACAAGCCATACCATGCTGGCTCAGACCGGCAGTGAGGCCGTCAGCAATGTCTCTGTCATCTTCAAGAATCAGTATACGCATATTTTTTCATATAATGATACCAATAATCCGACCTATCATGCTGGTAAAGGCCAGTGCAAGTGCACCTAATATGACGATTCGGATTACAGCCGGACGTTTGGGAGCTCCGCCCAGATGTGCTGATATGCAGCCCAGAATACCAAGACCGGCTATGGTGGTAACAGACAGTATGCTCATCAGCCATACGGTAGAGCTTAACAGAGATAGTAATACTGGTAATAAAGCACCGCAAGCAAAAGACAGTGCAGAAGCCAAAGCTGCCTGAAGCGGATTGGCTTTACTGACTTCGGTGATACCGATTTCCTCACGGGCGTGGGCTTCAAGAGCATTATGTTTGGTTAGAGCTTCGGCAACCTGTTGTGCAAGTGTTTTGTTTAAACCACGCTGACGATAAATATTAGCCAGTTCTTCCAGTTCTATTTCCGGATATCGGATAAGTGAGTCCAGTTCTTTGCGTAAATCAGCTGCTTCTGTATCGCGCTGGCTGGAAACGGAAACATATTCTCCCGCAGCCATAGAGGCGGCACCTGAAACAAGCGCTGCAATACCGGATATAAGCAAGGTATGCTGATCCGGATCGGCTGCTGCCATCCCCATTAGCAGGCTGGCAGTGGAAATCAGTCCATCGTTAGCGCCAAGAACGCTTGCGCGTAACCAATTGTTACGATTAGAAAAATGTTGTTCGTCATGCCATGACTGGCTCATTTCGGGCTCCTGATAAGTACAAATTAGTACTTTGCAGACATATTAATTACCGTACCACAATGACGCCTCTTATTGGCATGGTTTACCTTAAGCTTCACTTAAGGCTGTTTTTTTACACTTGCCGCTGTTTAGTTAACAGGGGCTGATGATGCAGTCGAAATGGGTATTAAGCAGCAATCGGGCCATATTATTGCTCAGTATTTATATCTTATTAATATTTAATTTAGGTTTCTGGAGCTATCTGTTTCAGCATGTAACCCTGAAAAATAATGTTATTTTCTGGTTTACCGTGCCTGCTGTGATGCTGGCAGCAATGAATTTTTGTATGCAGTTGTTATTCTGGCCATATTTACATCGGTTGATGGTGCCATTGCTTCTGTTGCTGGGTTCAGCTGTAAGCTATGCAGTGATGATGCAGCATATTTATTTTGATGCCAATATGCTGCAAAACATTATGCAAACTAATATAGGTGAAGCCGGTGCCTGGCTGACGCCTCAATTCTGGATGTGGCTGGGCATTACCGGTTTATTGCCGGCGCAGTGGTATTGCTGGGGTGTTAATATTCATTATACAAAACCATGGTATCGTGAATTCGGCAAACGAATTGTAGTCATAATTGTTTCTTTGATTACGGTTTTTACACTTATTCTGCTTGCGTATGGCAGTTATATTTCTTTTTTCCGGAATAATAAAACTGTGAATCATTTAATAGTGCCCACTAATTTTGTCGGAGCAGCAGTAAAAACAGTTTATAACACATATGATGCTCATCAGCCTTTGCAACGCATAGGACTGGATGCCAGTCATCAGCGTCATGGGAATAAACGGTTATTGATACTGGTGATGGGTGAAACCACGCGCGCTCAGAATTGGGGATTGAATGGTTATCCGCGTCAGACTACGCCAGAGCTTGCTGCTATGGGTGATCAGGTTGTCAATTTCCCTCAGGTTAGTTCGTGTGGTACAGCAACTGCTGTGTCTTTACCCTGCCTTTTCTCGAATATGCCACGCCAGCATTATCAGGCTAATCTGGCAAAACATCAGGAAGGGCTGCTGGATGTTTTGCAACATTCAGGAGTTGCGGTAAGCTGGCGTGATAATGATGGCGGGTGTAAAGGTGTTTGTGACCGTATCCATCATCAGGATGTACGGGACTGGGCGCCGAATTTGAAATGTAATAGTGATGGTTGTCTGGATGAAAGCCTGTTAATTAATTTACACGATATAATTACCAATATGCCTGATGATGCTGTACTGGTATTGCATACAATGGGTAGTCACGGCCCCGCTTATTATCAGCGTTATCCTGAGGCATTCCGGCGCTTTACACCGACTTGTGATACGAATCAGATTCAGCAGTGTACCAGGGAGCAATTGCGTAATACATACGATAATACAGTACTGTATACAGACCATATACTGGCAGAAATAATTAAGTTATTACAAAATGAATCCGGTCTGGCCAGTGCGATGTGGTATTTTTCTGATCATGGAGAATCTTTGGGTGAAAATGGTATATATCTGCATGCAACACCCTATGCTATTGCACCGGAAAAGCAAACCCGTGTACCTATGTTGTTCTGGGCAAACCATGATTTTGCCGAAATCAGTAATCTGGATATGAACTGCTTACGCCGGTATGCGCATCAGCAAGAATTTTCACATGATAATATTTTTCATTCAGTATTGGGACTAATGGATGTGAAAACCAGTGAATACCAAACTCAGCTGGATTTATTCGCATCGTGCCGGAAAAATAACTTTAATTATTGATTTGAAAATAATTATTATATGAATATTATGTTTTAGTAATTTATGATTTTGTATGAGCAAATTGCTGTAACCATTTTTTTGTTGCTTGTAGATCAAAAGCCTGACGGGCATATTTCATTAATAACAAATGTTTAGGAAGATAAGAGTCAAATTTTTCCTGTTTTTGTTCTGGAACAAGTTGTGCAAGTGCCCAATCTTCACCAAAATCTTCCTCAGCAAGTTGTTTTAATATTTTTTCGACATCTTCAATTGATTTATCATATACTAAAATTATTCCATTATTTATCGCTAGAGTCAGATCTTTCCGATGTAAAAGGGCAAAGAGAGTATTAATAAGTTTGTCTCCTTCCCACGTTAATATATACACTGTGTTATCGTACTGGATTAATCTTTCTGTAGAAAGTTTAAAATATTTAAAAAAACGACAGCTTTCAATAAATAGGTTTTTAGCATTATTATCGGTAAAATCTGCTTTCCCGTTTGCAGCTGATATCCTGAAATCTTCATCGCATAATATTTGATACATTTCCTTACGGATAGTTCCATGAATATTTAAACTATTATTTTGAAATGTCGGAGGAACTCCTCCTTTTGTTTTATCAACTAAAATGATTTTATCTGAAATATCAATGCTGATTATTTGCCAGCGCTGGCCAGCAAAAATGATATTTTGTCCTTTTATGAGTATATTCGTGACAGGTATAGATCCTAGCGTTTTGTTTTTGGTTATTACCCGATACTCAAGCGGAGTTTGGAAGACACTATAAAAAGTATAATGGTTAACAAGTTTTTCACCATTTACGCCTAAAATCAGAATATCGTTGTGTGTCTGGCCAATTAATTGCTCTGAACCCATATGTCTGAGCAAACTTTTAAACTGTGATGTGGTAACGTTTTGAAAAGGTCCTTCCTTGCATAATAATTGGTAAAGCTGTTCTATCCGGATACCACCCCATTGAGCAAGTACAGACAAAATTTGATGCAAAAGTGTTGAGAAATGAAGCAAGCCGTTATCGACTGGTTCAAACCAGTTACTGCTGATTAACAGACGTACCATCGCTAAAGCTTGAATTAATTCCAGATGTAATAAATCGATAAAATTAGATGTTTCTGTTTTTTTTGTTCCAGCTATTAACATCCGTAATATTGATGAATTGCCACGTCTGCCACTTCGTCCTACCCGCTGTCGCAAACTAGAAACTGAATGCGGGCTACCTATTTGTATAACCGAATTAACTTTACCAATATCAATTCCTAATTCAAGAGTCATAGTGCAAATTGCAGTAGTAGGAAGTGAACTTTTCTGTAAACGTTGTTCTAAGGATTCCCGAAATGATTTTGCTAAAGAGCCATGATGCGGGAAAAATTCATTCGGCAGATTTTTTTGCTCACACATATCACTCAGGCAAACAGCAATTTTTTCACACTTTGGTCGGCTATTAACAAAAACAAGATTGTTACTACCGCGGCAAAAGCGAAATATGTCCTGACAAATTTGATCTGTAACAGTATTAGTAGTTTTAGAAAAACGATTTTCTATCTCATCCTGTTTAGATTGATCAATATAGCCACGTACTTGTAATTTAAGTGAAGAATGAGCATGGGTTTCGCGAATTATCTGGCAATGGAGTCTTTGATTTGGTCGTAGCGACAAAGGAACACTGTTTAAATCGCCTAATGTAGCACTTAAGGCAATGCGTGGAACTGGTGTTTTTAGCTTGCCTATAAGGTGTTCAGTACGAGTTAGCAATGATAATAATTGTATGCCTCTTTCTTGACCGATAAAAGCATGAAATTCATCAATAATGATATATTGCAATGACTGAAAAGCTTTTCGGAACCAGCCAGAATCATTGAGAAGCATTGATTCTAACGATTCTGGTGTAATTAGCAGAATACCAGAGGGAGATTTTTTAAATTTAGTTTTCTGGTTTGCAGGAATATCTCCGTGCCATGGGGTAAGTTGCATCGACAGCACTTTCGTCAGACTATAAAGGCGACGATACTGGTCATTAATCAATGCCTTTAATGGACTGATATATAAGATACTTACTCCATTTTGTATTTCCATGCATTTACTACAGGCAGGCAAAAATGCAGCTTCTGTTTTGCCTGCAGCTGTTGAGGCACTAATTAGTACATCGGTTTTTCCAGCAAGTATCGGAGCAATAGCAAGTTGCTGAATTTCTCGCAGGCTATTCCAACCTTGCTGGTAAATCCACTTCTTTACTTTTTGGTTTAGTAAATGATAGCTTTGCATTACAGTCTGAAATCTGTCAGATTATCATCATTTTCAATTTCTATTTCCATATCAGAGTTTTTTTCTTCTTCTATTTTGAGTGATTCAAGTAGTTGCTGCCATGAAATCTCTGGATGTTGTTCTATAACGGTAAGCATATCCAAAAATGCCTTAATAGTGTTACGTGGCGTTTTGAAATAGGCTTCTCCGATGGTTTGGTTACAATGAATCAGAAATGCCGTTAAAGAATCATCTGGGACAAGGTATTTAGTACTGTCTCCTGAGGCATAAATATGCCGAAGATTTTTTAGTAAAATATATAATTCTTCAGGGGAAAGACAGGCTAAATGTAATGCTGGGGATGAGTAATCGATTACGTCTGCTTGTTTAGCAAAATTATTTTCTGCAAGTCTTGTTTGCAATGCTTCATAACTATATAAGCCTTTGTAAGGATCAAGCAGAAATTCAGGTGTTCCACCTAATAAGAAGCCAATATATTCAGCATTTCCCTGTAAGCAATCATTTAATATGCGTAGTATTTGCTCATAATTTGATTTTCTGGCCTGTGTATTGCTTAGCTTATATAAATTTACCATTTCGTCCAGATTAACCAATAATCCGCTATAACCAGCCTGTCGTACAAATAGACTCATTATTTTTAAAGCATCGTAAAAAAAAGCGTCGGAAATAATGGTTCTCACCCCTAAATCATTGCGGGCATCGGTTTTGGTGCTGTATTCTGCTCTTAACCATTTAATCGCACAAGCTTTTAAATGTTCATTATCCTCTTCGCTTGCTTTCCAGTATATTTCAATAACTTTGGCAAAATCATAACCTCCAACCATTTCAGATATGGCTGTGAGTCTTTTATGAATAACTTTCTCTACACTGTAGTCGTTGCTTTCTGCTTCTTTCTGAACTTGGGTAATGAATTTTTCTACAACACTGGTCAGGGCGTTTCCATCAGGTTTATTACGTGTAGACATATTTTTCATTAATTCTGAGTAGAGATTTTTGGCCTGACCACCAGTAGCATGCAGGCGTCTGTCTGGAGATAAATCTGCATGTAATGTTACAAATTTCCGTTCCAGTGCAATTGCTCTTACTACACTCATAAAAAAAGTTTTGCCTGAACCATAGTCACCAATAATCAGCCTGAAAGCAGCTCCTCCATCTTCTATACGCTGGATATCTTGTATCATGGCTTTTAATTCATTAACTCTTCCCACCTGTATATACTGAATACCGATTTTCGGAGTAACACCTGCTTTCAGAGATTGAATAATTGCATCTCTTTCTTTTGCTCTGATTTTTTTTCTGTCATCATTTTATCCTTGTAATTCAGTTAATATTTCAAAATCTATATAAATATCATTATTTTCTTCTATAAGTGGTGCATCTACACATTCATAGGCCCATTCGTTTATGGTTTCAATTGCACCGTCGGGCAATAAATTAAATTTTTTGCATAATTCAATATATTCATCACGCTTCCAATGTTCTCTTGTAATCAAAATGTTTAAGAACTGTTGATGAGTGCTATCAAGATTCTGGTTATCCGGCAATTCAGGCTGAGGTACTGTCGGTTCTTCTTCAATATCAGTAAATATAGAGCTTAGTAACGATTGCACATCACTGGTTTCGCTTTCATGCAGTTTAAGAATAGCCGAGTCAAGGATAATATCGCTTTTTTTATCTGTATCAGTTTTATTATTTTCTGATGCTGCTAATGGTTGTTTTTGCAGAGTTTTGTTGGAGGATGCTGATAGTGTGTGAATGTCATTGACTACGGTAAATTTGTCTAATCCTAAAGCAGTGTATAATTTTTCAATCTGTTTGATTTCAGCAGGTGCTGCATCACCGTCTGCCAGAGCAATGGAAATGAGCAGATGACTAATAATTTTTCTTTGGTTGGAATCAAGTTTTGCTATTTTATCTCTTAAACCTTGCATGCCATGGGTATTATTCAAACACGATAATAAAAAAAGTTGTAAATACTGTTTTTCTGTATCTTGTAAATTTTGATTAGAATCTATAAAACGTTTTAGTAATTCTATTTCTTTCTCATGAATGAAACCATCAATATTTGCTACGATTACGCCTAGTCTTATTAATAGCTCAGTATATCGAAACTCTGCACTGGGCTGAAAATTCACTAAATCCAGAGAATCATGTAGTACAATTTTATCTTCAGGATTGATTTTAATTGTTTGAATGCGGCTGTCAGGTATTATAGTTAAACCAAATTTGTTTGCCATCCGCTGCATCAGCTCATTTTCTTTTTTATTAATTGCTTTTGGTAATTCGGTATTGATATTTTTCCAAAAATCCTTTACCGAAGCCAAACCATTCTGCTCCAGCAAGACATGATTGACCCATGCTCTGAACTGTTTAATTACAGCAGAATCATTTTTATTAAACAGTTCTGCCGGCAACAAAGTTAGGGCAGTAATATCGTTACGGGAAGAATTTTCTCTTGCTAAGTAACGGCTGTATTCACCCAGTAAATTTGTACATAGTTCCGCTATTGCAATCAAGCTTTTTAAAGGTTTTGTTAATATGCTTGGGTCTGGTAAATTGGGATTATCCCATTGGCAAAAACCAATGGAGCGATTTGCAGCCTGATAGTCGATTTTTAATCTTGTCTTATTAGGTTTAATCAGGATACCCGCAGGAAAATGTTCATTAAATTTCAGAAAGAAAAGCTGTCGAAACTCCTCTTTACAGCGTCGTGCAGCTGTTCTGAAATAATATTCAGGAGTGTAATCTAACCAGTCTAATGCTAAGCTTGCCTTTACAGGTTTTTCATTTTTTACTGTTACAGCCAGTATCAGTTTAAAAAATAATTCATTTGAAAATTGGAATAATTCATTTTTCAGCTGTTTGGTAATAGCTGGACGTAAATAGATCATTAATGCCAGTAAATTGCCCGAATAATTATTGAAAGAATAATTACTGTCATAAATTTTCCGTAAACGTATTATTTCATAAAATATTTCAAAATATTCTTTTGTATCAATTAAATGAATGGAGTTTTTGTTGGCAATGATGCGACGTTCCAAACCATAAAAATATAGGAAAACATAGCCTATAGGCATATTGGGATGAGAACGATCAGATGCCAGCCAATCTAAATATATCCCGCGACATTGAGGAGAAAGTTCTGAATAGCTTGGCCAATAGCATAATGTAGCATCAGTATAGAATTCAGTCTCATTTTCAATTTCAACTGGTTCAGACACAGGTAAAGCAGGATCAATCAAACTATCTTCACTACTGTATCCGTTTAATCCCATTAATTTACTGCCGTAGAAAATAAATCCTTTGTTCAATTCCCGGTTTTGAATGGTAATTGAACTATCCTGCGGGAGCCAGCGTCCGTCTTCGATATCCTGAATTTCTGATTTTTTTGAATAATTATCGGAGGTAATTGTAAAAGTTACCAGTTCATCATCTTCATTTTTATTAACTGATTGTTTATCATTATTATATTGAGTCGATAACTCGATAATAACTGAATTGATATTATTTTGAGAATAGGGTTGTTGCGTGTTGCTATCATATTCTGATTTTTCAGATTCTGTTTCTACAGACAAAATATTATCTTGATGAGGTTTGGCTATTTGCGAAGCCGAGCTTTTCTGAATACGATTGCGTGATGTTGGAGCTGGTGGTTTTTGCTTTTTATTGGAAAAGATGATTATTAATGAAAAAAAAATTGCTATACAAGTAAAAATCACCATTTTATAAAATGCCATTCCACTTTAATTCAATGTTAAAAACATATAGAAATAGTTAACAAACAAAAGCTGACTGCCTAATACACATTTTATGTAAATATATTTTTAGATATTACGACCATATATATATTTAAGCCAAGTTATTTGGCTTTTTTTAATTTGAAATGGAATAATTTATTAATTTGTGTTGTTTTATGTACAATAAATTTGATGTGTATAAAGCTATTGAGATGATTAACTAGGTCAATTCTTATACTATATTAATATTTTTGAAGAAATTAACTTGGTTATTTATTTGAGCAATTATTATTTTATTAAGTTGTATAGATAACGCACTTAGGTTCAAGCTGCCGTATAATCACTCATTTCCTAGTTGGCTGTGAAAGAAATTACGCATGTGGTTTAAGCAATTAAGTATTTATCCGCTCAATAAAGACAATCTGCCGAATTTAGAAACTTTGGTTGATAAGCTGACTGAAGCTCAGTTTAAGCCGTGTATGGGATTGGATTGGGACAGTATTGGTTTTGCCAGTCCTGTATCGTTTAGCCCTGAGATGGTATTTCCGGCACAGAATACGTGGCGCATTGCGCTAAAAAAAGAAGAAAAAGTATTACCCGCAGCCGTGGTGCGCGATATTCTTGACGAAAAAATTAATGAAATACGAGAAGCTGAGGGGCGGAATGTCGGGCGTAAGGAGAAGATGGAACTGAAAGAAACCATCACCGATGATTTGTTACCGCGTGCTTTTACTAAAAGTGGTAAAACAGAAGCCATTATTGATACTCAGCGCGGCTTATTAATGATTAATCAGGCCAATGCCAATCGTGCTGAAATGCTGCTTACGAAATTACGTGAGGCACTGGGCGGGCTGGAAGCGAAGCTGCCACGCACTCAGCAGTCGCCAGGCAGTCTGATGACGGAATGGCTGTTAAGAGGAGATGCTGCCGGTCATTTTGAGCTGGACTGTGATTGTGAACTCAAAGGACTGGGTGATGCTGCACCAGTAGTTCGTATCAGCCATCAGGATTTAACCGCAGAGGAAGTGGTTAATCTGGTCAAAAATGGTAAGGTTGTTACTCAGTTGGGGTTATGCTGGCAGGACAGAGTACGTTTTGTGCTGACGCAGGATTTTACTCTTAAACGTATTCAGTTTCTGGATGTGATTCAGGAGGAAGCTGCAGGGCAGGGAGACGATATGCAAAGTATAACCTTCGCATCACAAATACTGATGGCAGAAGCCTTAGGCGATCTGCTTGCTGAGCTGGTGCATCATCTGGGCGGCTGGTTACCGGAATAATGGCTTTAAACGGCGTAAATAGTCGCAATTTGCCTGCAACAGTGGCATTGGCTTCGGTATAATGCGCTAAATTTATTAAGGATACTGTCATGAGTATTAAGTCAGACAAATGGATACGCCGTATGAGTGAAGAGCACGGCATGATTGAACCGTTTGAACCTAATCAGATTAAGCAGTTAAACGGTGAAAAAATCATTTCCTATGGTACTTCCAGCTATGGTTACGATATTCGTTGTGCACGCGAATTCAAGATTTTTACTAATATCAACAGTACTATTGTAGACCCGAAAAATTTTGATACGCGTAATTTTGTAACTGTTGAAGACGACTTTTGCATCATTCCGCCTAACTCGTTTGCTTTGGCACGTACTGTGGAGTATTTCCGTATCCCGCGCAATGTTCTGACTGTTTGTCTGGGTAAATCCACTTATGCACGTTGCGGTATTATCGTTAATGTCACGCCATTTGAACCTGAATGGGAAGGCTATGTAACTCTGGAATTCTCCAATACCACGCCATTACCGGCAAAGATTTATGCTAATGAAGGGGTGGCACAGGTATTGTTTTTTGAAAGTGATGAAGAGTGCGCTACTTCTTATAAGGATCGTGCCGGTAAATATATGGGGCAGACGGGCGTAACTCTACCTAAAGCTTGATATAAGTCTGTGTTTGAAAAAGGACGCGATTGCGTCCTTAAAAATTTGGATGTTCAGGCGGCGGTTTTACAGATTAGCGTTTAAAAGCAAAATATACTGCACCAAGAATAAAGCCGAAGCTGATTAAATAGTTAAGTCTGAATTCATCTTTTAAATAAAGAATCGCAAACAGGGTAAATACGACCAGTGTCACTACTTCCTGAATAATCTTCAGTTGAAACGGTTTTATCCCCCAATGTGCCCCCAGATGGTTGGCCGGCACTGCAAGACAATATTCAAATAGAGCAATTCCCCAGCTAATCAAAATAATCTGCCAAAGCGGAAATTGGTAATTATTGGGTTTAATATGCCAGTACCATGCTGTAGTCATGACCAGATTGGATGCTGTAAGCAAACAAATAACAATTAAGTAATGCATAATGATGTGATGTATATAAATTGATGATCTCTTAATAAGATAAATCATACAATGAAGAAATGGTTTTGTTCATATACTCGGAATGAAAAATATATCTTACTGCAATCAATGTTTTATTCAAAGATAAATAGCAGGAAGTAATAGAAATGTAATAAGTAATTAATACAAAATTTCAGATGTTTTATTGATATATATTTCAGCTTTGAATTCAGTTGTATATTTACACTCAATATTAA
This sequence comes from Snodgrassella sp. W8124, assembly GCF_016100875.1. NCBI lineage: Bacteria > Pseudomonadati > Pseudomonadota > Betaproteobacteria > Neisseriales > Neisseriaceae > Snodgrassella > Snodgrassella sp. W8124. Next base: position 1,483,935 of record NZ_JACFRP010000001.1, on the reverse strand, counting down.
GTATATCTGTAATTATCTGGAATTGTATTTAGATAGTTTAAGTAAAAGGTTTACTGTATCTGCAAGTAAAGAGTACAGATGGTGTTTTGAGTAATAAAAATGATGAAGCAGATATTGATTAAGAAAGAAGGTTTTTGCAATATGTGTCTGGATTAGTAATTAAAATATATGCTTTTCAACTGAATTTCTTACAAACTGAAATTAATTTCAATTTGGCGCCAGGCAATGGTGATATATCTGAAAAAGATATTTATAACTTGTAATTCTAAATAAATCAATAATTTTTATGTTAAGGGTGAGCTGGACGTTGAAAGTGGTTACCGGTGCTATTAAGTTCACTAAATTATAGTTTATGTCTGTGAATAGATTTTTGTCTGTATGTACTGATGAGGAATAAAACAGGTGTTTGCATTACTATGCAAACACCTTTTTATTGAATGCCCAATTGCCACAAAGAAGTGATTTCACGATTACGGGCATAGGAAAGTGGATGGTGTTGTTCCCGGGCTTTTTGATGCGTGGGTTGAGTATCGATTTTATGAATAATTTTTAACCCTGCTGCTTCTATCCATTGATGTAAGGCTTCTGTGGGGCGTAAGCCAAGATGTTCAGCTATATCGGACATAATCAGCCATACCTGCCCGTTTGCTGAGAGGTGGTTTCTGACATTTTCCAGAAATGTTTTCAACATTTGATGGTTGGGGTCATAGAGTGCGGTTTCTATATCGCTGCTTGGTTTAGCGGGTAACCATGGAGGATTACAGACAATGAGATCGGCCTTGCCCTCAGGAAACAGGCTGGTATGCTGAATATGAATTTGTTTATTTAAACCCAGACGCTCTATATTTGCTTGTGCGCATGCAATGGCGCGCGAGTTATTATCTGTTGCAATGATTTCAGGTATTCCACGCTGTGCGAGTATAGCAGCCAGTACGCCACTGCCGGTTCCGATGTCCCATGCTGTCTGACAGGCAGAGGGAAGTGTTGCCTCGGCAACTAGTGCAAGATATTCACCGCGTACGGGCGAAAATACACCGTAAGGAACATGGATTTTTTGTCCTTGCAATGCAGGAATGGAAACACCGGTTTTATGCCACTCATAAGCGCCAATATAGCCTAATAACAGATGCAATGGCAGAAGTAGGGCGTTCTGATTGGGTTTGCCGAATACGTCGTTCAGAGCAGCTGCAATGTCTGGTGCGCGACTATTGTTAAGTATGCCCTGAGGTTGAATCTCTACTAATAGAAGCTGGAACAGGCGGCTGTGCTGAGCCTGTTGCAAACGATGTTTATGAAAATCAGTATGAATACGAGCTTTACTGCGAACACGTTTTTTAATCGCAGCCAGTAGTTGTTTACCCTGATGATAATCACCGCGCCAGAGCAATGCAGTATGCTGACGCATAAGTTGAATCGCCTGTTCAGCGCTGATCTGAGTGATAGTCTGAATGTGTTTCGGAGCGGGATGGCGGCTGTCGCCTCCCCAGTCTGCCTGCATGTTTTGTGCGTTTTCTGTCCAGTGAATGGTTTCGTTCATGTTGGTTTGTTATATAAAAGGCATTATATAAGAGAATAATATGTTAAACGGGGTTGCAGGTAAATAATATGGCTGTGGATTGGGTGTACATGATTTTGCAGAAATAAAAACTGCCTGAACTTAACAGATGTTCAGGCAGTTTTGTAGTTGGTATGTATTTTAGCGGTTATCCATTACAGCCAGCAGAATTTGTATCAGACTGGTAAAGATATTGTACAAAGAGACGAACAGAGTGAGTGCTGCACTGGTTGCACTGTCTTCACCACCGGCAATAACTGTACGGATTTGCCACATAATCATCAGTGAACTGAAAATGACAAAACCGGCTGCAATAGTGAGTGACAAAACCGGTAAATGCATAAACATATTCAGAATCATACCGATAATTAAAACAACTGCTCCAACAACCAGAAACTGACCAATACCTTTCATTTCAGATTTGGAACGATGAGCAATTGTTGCCATGGTAAAAAATACGGCTGCTGTCATTAATGCTGCCATACCTACAATTTGTGATCCGACAGCAGAAGCCACAGCAAGTTGTAAAAGCGGAGAGATGAAAAATCCGATAACAAAAGTAAAAACCATTAACAAGGCTATACCCAGATTGTTATAACGGTTTTTTTCAATTGCAAACATCAGCCCGTAAGCGAGAATAAAAAACGCTACAACTGATAGCCATGAATTGCTAAACAGAGCATAGAAATTTATATAATTACCTGCGTAAGCACCTGCGGCACAGGGCAGGAAAGAAAGTCCGAGCAGGCTGTAGGCTTTGCGCAGAACAACGGTTTGCTGGTTGTCCTCTGCCTGACCCAGCTGGGTAAAATCGTAAGTGTTACGAGATTTCATGAATAATATTCTCCGTGATTTTGTCAGTAAATAATTTCTCTGGTTGATTATATTGTAACAATTGTTGGCAAAATATGCACAATAATGATGAATTGTTACAATAAAAATGTTGATTTTTATTTTTAAATATATTTCTAATAATATTAGGCTGATTTGGATTTTTTCAAGGATTTTGAATCGCCGGCAGAATACATAGATGAGCAGAAATATTATTCTATATTGGCCAGTTTGTGTGTCTGAATACTTAGCAACCATTTATTATTATTGCGGTTTTGATTCAGTCTGCCGAGATATTGTAATGTCGTAAGCATATTGAACTGGTTGTTTTGTTCGCAGGGCGAAAGAAAATAGTGTCTGGCCTGAATATGTTGTTCTATGTTCTGGCAGAAGGTAAGAAAATCCGGATGGTTTTCAACTACGATGCGTACTTCGTCAGCCTGACGCTGTAGTGGAAACGGATATTGGTGACGATAATAAAATTTCGGGCTCAGGGCTATATAGTCGATAAGCGGGTCTACTGTGCCCAAACCATTGCTTTCGATGGCAAGATAATAATTTTCCTGTTTAAGTGCGCGTAAAAGTAAGGGCAGTTTTTTATTGATAGTAGGTTCGCCGCCGGTAATGATTATGTTTTTACTCTGAAACTGACTGACGGTATTGAGAATGTGCTCCAGACTCATACTTTGGTAACTCATGAAGTCAGTATCGCACCATGGGCATTTGAGGTTACAGGCTGCCAGACGGATGAAAATAGCAGGCATACCGGTATTGTAGCCTTCGCCCTGCAGGGATTCGAAGATTTCGACAATATTAAACTGGATCATAGCTGGTATTCTGATATTCGCAATAGGAAGTAGGAGTTTCCCATAGGGTAATTTTGGATACTGGCAGATGAGCTGTAAGCTTATTGAAGATAAACCGGCTTATGCTTTCAGCAGTAGTGCGACAGGGAAAGGCAAATACTTTTCGCTCCATTTGGCGAAGGAGGGCTGCGATTTTACATTCGTTGCTATTGGTTTCATCATACAGATAGGCATGATCCAGCTGGCTGATAATATGCTGGTTAATGATTTTTTTGATGTCGGAAAAGTCCATAACCATTTCTTTGCTGGATCCTTGCTGATGTAGCTGGTCGCTTACTTCGACAATTAGGCGATAGGTGTGTCCGTGCAGGTTATGACATTTGCCCTGATGCCCGTCCAGCATATGGCAGGCATCAAACTGGAATTCTTTGGCGATTTTAAACATATTTTCTGTCTAAAAGCCAAAGAAGAAAGATTTGTCATTAAGAGAAGATGATATTGCAGAATACAGTTGATACATGTGTAGCAGGGCTCCTAGTTTTTTTTCGTGGGATGGATTGCGAACCACGTGGTTATTCAGTTTTCAATAACACATTTGCTGTGTGAAGGGATTTCTATTACTTCAAGTATATATTTTAATGGTATCAGCTGTTTTCTTACAAGGGTAACTGAGTAACTGCGGGATTGATTCAGTGTCGTCCTGAGCGCCAGATTGACCAGATTACCCAGAGGCTGTTGCTGAATGCCAGTAAATAGCCAATCAGTCCGAAAAACGACAGGCCAAATACTTTCGGACCGGAATTAATACTCATAACAATAGATGAGCCAATGATAAGTGCCGCTGTAACAATTCCCATTGTCAGGCGATTAACAACTTTATCCAGCTGGTTGTTAAATTTATCGATGTGCTGAATGTTCAGGTTAACAGGGAGCTGTCCGTGCCGGATGCGTTTACTTAGACGTAATAGATTTTGGGGTAGTGTATCTATTAACTGAGCTAAAAGATGTAACTGTATTTTATTGTGGCGCCAGATTGACTGGATGTTAAAGCGATTGCGCAGTACGTTTTTGATGGTGTTTCGTGCATGATTTAACAGTTCAAAGTCGCCGTCTATTTTTTTTATCACGCCATCAAGGGTAATCAGGCATTTGAACAGGATAATCAGATCCGCAGGCAGGGTGAGACCATGTTCACGAATAATATGGGTAATATCGTTAATTATCTGACTGATACGCAGTTCTTTACTATTAAGCTGCTCATAATTATTCAGCATTTCCAATACATCTGTTCCAAGCTGGTCTTCATTAATAATTTCTCCCTGCGCCCAGTTGGACAGAACATATTGCAGTGCAAACTGGTCGTGTTCCAGCAGTGCATGAATCAGAGTGATGATTTCCTGATGGCGTTGCTGGCTTAGCCGGCCGACAAGCCCGAAATCAATTAAGGTGATTCGTCCATCATTTCGTACTAAAATATTACCCGGATGCGGGTCTGCGTGAAATAAACCATGCTGTAATATCATATCAAGGATGGTGTCGACCAGTGTGGCTGCAAGATTTTTTCGCTGCTGCTTGTCCCAGCCGGTGAAATCAAGATTTTTAAGTAAAGTATCGTCAATATATTCTTGTACTAATATTTGCCGGTTAGAATATGCCGCATAAGTTTTTGGTATATGGATTTGCTGCTGATGGTTGTAAAGACGGGAAAAATGTTGCATATTGCGACGTTCGGCAGACAAATCTGTTTCTTTTTCGAGTGAACGGGCAAAATATTGCACCATTTGTACCGGATAGTAACGTCTGGACTCGGGTATTTCCGATTCAAGCAGTTGTGCTATGTGGTTAAGAATACGCAGATCAGCTGCTACGGTTGACTCAATACCCGGGCGTTTAACTTTAATGGCGACCTGCTCTCCGCTGATAAGTGTGGCGCGGTGAACCTGTGCTATGGATGCGCTGCCGACAGGCTGAGCTTCTATATTACTGAAAATGCTTTCCAGTGGCTGGTTAAGCTGAGCCTGAATAATATTTCTGATGTCTGGAATCGGAAGAGGATGTGTGTTGTTTTGCAGATGGGCAAATTCCTCTGTCCATTCTTCTCCGAAGACATCGGTACGGGTAGCCAATATTTGTCCGAGTTTGATGAATGTTGGTCCGAGCTCTTCAAAGGCGAGCCGCACTCGTTTTGGTGTGCTCAGGTAGTGCTGGTGATTCTGGCCCGATGGGTCGGAGTGTTTGTACCAGCGTCTTGGTAATTTGATACGAACAAGAAATTCACCCAGACCATGTCTGGCCAGAATGGTGATAATTTCGCGCATACGCGCCCAATCGCTGATATGGGATGAGCTGGGTGAATACATATGATGATGTCCCGAACAATTGCTATTTACAGGATAGCAGAATTGTTTGATGAACTGATGGAATAATGTTGGCATGAAGTGGATAAAAACATTAATGAAGACGGCAACGGTATGCTTGTGTGCCAATTTCATTCTGATTTCGCCGGTAATGGCGGCTCCGGATGAAGGTCTGGATAATGCAGCTCTGGAGCGTTTGATTCGTGACAGGACTGCTACACCGGCTGTGCGTACAGGTGATGACGCCAGTGACCTGATTATGAACGCAATGGGACTGCTTGGTGTTGCCTATCATTTTGGTGGAAATTCACCCACAAGCGGACTGGATTGCAGTGGTTTTATGCAATATATCTTTCGGCGCAGTATGGGTGTTACTTTGCCGCGCAGTTCACGGCAGATGGCTACGGTAGGTGAAGCAGTCAGCCGAACCAGTTTGCAGCCGGGGGATCTGGTATTTTTTAGTCCGGGTGGTGGTGGAATTTCCCATGTTGGTATGTATATCGGTAATGGCCGGATGATCCATGCGCCGCGTACGGGTAAGAATATTGAAATTACCAGTATTGAACAGGGTTATTGGTCTCGTGCTTTTGTGACTGCGCGCAGGGTGAAACACTGATGAAACCTTTACCACCGATGCCGAAGTGGGTAGATGATGCGGGTAATGTGGTCTCTTGCACTGAAAAAATTAAGGTGATGCAGCAAAATATGCAGGAGATCTATGAGCTGGCACAGGAAGCTTTTGAAGACGGATTACTGATGGGGTGTCAGGAAAAGCAGTTACGCGCTTATCTGAGCGAACTGATGAACTCAGTGGAGAACCCCTATCAATAATGTATTGATAGTGTGTACTGCTTAAGCACTCATCGAACTTTATCTGCCGGAGTTCTGAATATTTGGTTATGTATGCTAATTTATTGTGTACATAGCTATGGTTTTCTGCTGCCTTTAAAATGATTAAATACAACTATGAAATTTTGTCAGGGTCACCAGTTGGCCATAAATAACGCCCATTATCAGGATGGGCGTTATTGTTGCTGTGAATATTGGTTTAAAACAGATTATCCAGCGGTTTGCCGTTATTTCCGTTTGCTGCGGGTTTTGGTTTTGTTGTCGGAGCGGTATTAACAGGAGTTTCAGAGTTATTTTCTCTATTAGTGGCAGCGGGTACGTTTGTGGGCGTAATAGGCCGAATTTCTTGTGTATTTTCCGGGGTGGCTCTGTCTCTGGTATTAGCTCTGCCGGTAGTAGCAGGTAGAGCAGGTTCGGAAGCAGTGTCAGGTTCTGTACTCTCTGAAGCAGCTATAGCAGGATTAGGTGAAAATACTGGTGTTGGAACATTACTGCCTGTTACCGGTGCACCGGTCGGGGTCAGTACTTCAAAGCTTGCCTGCGAGGCAAATTCTGTGGTTTCAGAGGTGGAATTCAGAACTTGCCATGCGTGAAAAACAAACCAGACAACAAATATGGCCAGAATCAGAAATAAAGTCAGTAGAATTTTGGTGAATGTACTCAGACCAGTTTTAACCGCTTTTTTTTTGTTTTTTGTTTCCGGTGCGGTAGGTTTAGTGCTCATGATAGGTAATCCTTCAGGGATATCGTTGCGTATAATATCGTTATTATACGCAAAATTTTGTTTACGCTAATCAGATACTGGCAATTTACTGCTTCGATAAGCTTGGTCTATATGGTTGTATCGCAGCAGAATGTCGGTTATCAGGGGTTGGCCGGTGTACTCTTCGGAGTATTTTCAAAGGTTTGATACAAAGTAATAACTTTCTGAACACCAGACGTTGTACTGATAGCCGTTGTAGCGGCCTGTTGTTCATCTGGTGTCAGAATACCCATTACATAGGTAACGCCATTATAAGTAACTACTTTGACGTGATTTGCCGATACGCCTTTGGTATTTAGCAGATTGGAACGTATTTTTGAGGTAACCCAGGTATCATCTGTAACATGACTTAATTTACGATTCTGAGTGGCGATATCAATGTAGTTATAGATTTTTTGTGCCGCAGGCTGGGCACGGGCAACGCGCTCTACCAGATTTTTATCATTTTCACTGGCTACTAAGCCAAGCAGTAATATCTGCCGATTGTAGCTGATAACGGACAGTGTAGGCTGGAATTTACTTTCCTGTGCCTGACTATTCAGGTATGAGATAGCACCATCATGAATCCGAACTTCCATTATTTTGTCATCTGCCTGTGCGCCAGTAGTACGTCGGTCGATAACTGAAAGCGTACCAACAGTGGCACCACCTACCAGAACAGCCGGACAGCCGGTCAGGGTAGTGGTCAGGCAAAGTCCCAATGCCAGAGCAGAAAGATATTTTTTCATGAAATACACCTGTAAATTGGTTGTTGCAGGTTATATACCACCTAGCAATAATTGGTCAATCTGTGCGCACAAGGCATGAATAGTTACCTGATGTGCCTCAAGTACACGTAAAGGATGGTCGCCGGGTACATTGAGCCAGAGATCGTCATCGCGCAATAATCCGGCAACTTCACCACCGCTTCCGCCGGTAATCGCCAGCACTCGCATATCACGTTCATGCGCGGTTTTAATCGCACTAACCAGATTGATATTCTGACCATCTGCCGATAGTACACAGAGCATATCATGCTGTTTGCCAAGTGCATGAATTTGCTTGGCAAACATATCGTTAGGGCCGCTGTCGGTTAATATACTGAGTACAGAAGGATTATTGCACAGTGATAAGGCGGCCAGTGCCATGCGTTCCTGTTGTAATCGGGTCACCATATAGGCGGCGAGCGTGTTTGCCAGTGATGCATATGCACCATTACCGGCAATAAGCAGCTTGCCATCACTCATCAAGGCCATCAGTATTCCCTGAGCAACTTCGGCAATTGGTTCAGCCAGTAAGTCTGCACACTCGTTCAGAAGCTGGGCACTATCGGCAAAATGTTGATGGACGGAGATGGATTCTGTCATATAAATTAATTTGTTAATTAAGGCGGGAGCAGGCAATATGCTTGGTATTTACAATGTGTTACGCGTAAATACCCCTGTGCAGGTTTCAGGCTGTGTGACTTCTGAAACGGCACTATTATACGGTTTATAACCCGTGTAATTGTTAACCGTAAACTCTGAAACATTATCACTACGTGGTATAGTAACAGTTTCAGGCTTATGTACTGAGTTTTCAGTTTAATGCCTGATGATAAAGTTTAATCAGATTACGGATTTATAAATGCAAGCCCATTACCAGAAAGCTGTTGCCAGCATTGTACCGCAAACCCTTTATGTAGTGGCTACTCCGATTGGTAATCTGGCAGATCTGAGTTTTCATGCATTGGCAGTATTATCCCGGGCAGATTTAATTTGTGCAGAAGATACACGCGTAACACAGCAATTACTGCGTGCATACGGTGTTTCTGCACGATTGATCAGTGTGCGTGAACAGAACGAACAAAGTATGGCAGAGCGCGTTATTGCTGCTCTGGCTGCCGGTCAGGTAGTGGCACAGGTTTCTGATGCTGGTACGCCGGCAGTGTGTGATCCTGGTGCACGGCTGGTAACACGGGTACGTGCGGCCGGTTATCAGGTATTACCGGTAGCAGGCCCGAGTGCAGTAATGACAGCTTTGAGTGTTGCGGGAGTTACTCAGTCAGATTTTTATTTTGCGGGATTTTTACCGGCAAAAAGTGGTGAACGTCATCAAAAGCTACAGTTATGGAAAGAAGTATCTTATCCGGTGGTTATGTTTGAAACGCCCCACAGAATTACAGATACACTGGCACAAATGGTTTTACTTTATCCGCAACGTACTCTGATGCTGGCACGTGAAATCAGTAAAACTCATGAAACCTATTTATGCGACACAGTTTCTGAAATTCAGTCGATTGTGCAGGCAGATGCTAATCAGAAACGTGGTGAGATGGTACTGATACTTCATCCGGCATCATTAGAAAAAAATACCGAGCTGTCTGCTGAAGCTATTAATATTATGCAGATTTTAGTGCAGGAACTGCCGACCAAGCAGGCTGCCGTACTGGCTGCGCAGATTAGTGGTGAAAACCGAAAAGCTTTATATGACTGGGCAATTAATGCTAAAAAGTTATCAGAATAAACACAATCATTAGGACATGTTAAAATAATTTATGCCCGATGCTATTTTACACAATGCTGGTCATTGTTTATGATACTGTCTGAATTGGCTATTGCCGCCGCTGTTGCGCTGGCACCCCCTGAATATTGCAATGATTTAAGGTAAACCGTTATGTTGAAAAAAAGTGTGAATCGTTCCGGCTGGTGCTTGCTGGTACTGGCATTAAGTGCCTGTACTCTTTTCAAACAGCCGGCAGCACCGACAGAAACGGGTAGCAGTGATGTAACTACAGGTACTGCTGCTACCACTGCCGACAATCCATATGGTGCTGCTCCTTATACGCCACCGGCAAATACAGCTCCGGCTTATACACCTGCCGCTGCAGGTACTTCTACTGGTTATGTGGGCAATTACTCTCCGGTTGATATTAATGCAGCAACGCATACGGTACAGCGCGGAGATACGGTATATAACATTTCCAAACGTTATCAGATTACTCAGGATAATCTGCGTTCATGGAATAATATAATAGAGAATAATATTAAGATAGGGCAGGTTCTGCGCGTGAAGCCAGCCGGCTATGTGGCGCCGGCTGGTAGCACAAACACAACTACTACTGTGACTGCTCCTGTACAAACAGCAAATGTCACTACTACTACCAGTACTACCACAACAACTACACCAACCAGTACAAGTACTGTATCAACCAGTAAAACAGTGAGTGTTGGAGGCGTCCGCAATGTAAGCGGAATTGAATGGCAGCGTCCGACCGCCGGTAATATTCTGCAGAGTTATGGCGGCAGCAGTAAAGGTATTGATTATGGTGGTAATGCCGGGCAGCCTATTCTGGCAGCTGCTTCTGGTAAAGTAGTGTATGCCGGTAATGGTTTGCGTGGCTATGGTAATCTGATTATCGTACAGCATAATCAGACATATCTGACCGCCTATGGTAACAACCAGAATATTCTGGTAAAAGAAGGTCAGCAGGTCAAACGTGGCCAGCAGATTGCTACTATGGGTAATACTGATGCTAAACGCACTCAGCTGCATTTTGAATTGCGTGAAAATGGTCAGCCACAGGATCCCAGCCGTTTTCTGCCAATGTGAGTATCAGACGACTAACTGAATGTTTTAGTTGTCAATAAAAGCACTTATTCACTGGATAAATAAATTCAGAGAGTAAGTGCTGTTTTTATGCAAAAATAAATTAATTTATATAGGTAGAGATAAACTAAACCCGATTGAAAAAATTAATAATGGTTGCTGGATAAAACTGATAAATTTGACAAAAAGTTAAATTCAGCATTAGAAATACGCTCCGTTATTCTGCAAGCGGATAAGGTTAACAGGCGTATTTCTAAAAATTTATGTAAACTGCTGACTGAATTGCGATTCAAGTAAAATTTATACTATTAAAAGTATTAACTGAGGAACTGTTCAGCAGATTGTACAGTAGCCAGATAATTCAATGCGGCTAAAAAACTGTTTTGTACATTTGTTGCACTAATGATGGTGCTATTGAATTCCAGATTCATTGTTGCGCATGCATTTGCAATAACAATTGGCTGATAACCGAATTCAACTGCCTGACGAGTGGTAGAGTCAACACACATGTGTGTCATCATGCCACAGATAACCAACTGCTCTATATTCTGTTGTTGAAGGTGTTCATGCAGGGTTGTTTGTAAGAAGCTATTTGGATAGCTTTTATGAATTATAAATTCATTCGTGTCCGCAATTGGCAGTAATTGATGATGTAATTCTACACCATGGCTGTCAGGCTGAAAAAAAGTAGCTCCTGGGTTACTATTAATATGCTGGATGTAATACACGGGCAGCTGCTGATTGCGGAAATACTCACGAACCTTCAATATTTTTTCCAGTGCCAGTTGTGGCTGGTACAGTTCCATTTTACCTGCTGAAAAATAATCATTTTGTACATCAATTATAATGAGTGCTTGTTTCATTAGTTATATCCTGTTGGTTTTAATAATTTAATTATGCGCCTTATCTGTTTTCGACAAAATAGGCTGATGAAAAAGATATACTCTATTTGTTTTCAGGATGAAACTATGGATAAAAAAGACAGAGCAATTCTGGATTTATTAAAAAATAATAGTCGTTTGTCGTGGAAAGAGATTGGTGAGAAAGTATTTCTTAGCGGACAGGCAGTGGGGCTAAGGGTACAGAACCTGCTTGAGACCGGCGTGATAGAACGTTTTACACTGACTGAACACTTGATATCGGAACAATTTATTTTTATTTATATGAATAACAGCCGGTTTGCTGAATTCGAGCATTTGGTGAGTACCTTTGCTGAGGTACAGGCTCTGTATAAAATTACGGGTGATGGTTGCTATTATATTCATGCAAATTTTACTGCCGAGCAGCTGGAACCGTTTTTACAGCAGATAACAGTTTACGCACGTTATAAAGTAAGCCATAAATTACGCAGACTGATTTAATCTGATATCTGCGTAAGCTTATTGAGTAAGACATGCGGCCATAATGGTATGTTCTTTCAGACACAGATTGTGAGCAAAATATAAACTATTTTCTACTAGCCCCAGATCTTCTTCGTACTGAGTTTCAGTTTCAATAATCAGCATTTGTTCCGGCCGTCCGGCATGCAGGCTCATGCGCATTTGTGCGGGAGTAAACGGCAGATTATGCTTTTGGGCGAAGCTGCGTGCACGGCTGTTTGCTGTTTTCAGCATGGGTATCAGGGTAATATCCAGATGAAAAATTCTTACACCCATTACCAGAATACGTGCGGCAAACCAATCTGCCTCATCACTGATAATATCAGGAGTAGGTTGTTCAAAGCCCAGACGCTGTGCAGCAATTAACATTGCTATCAGGCGAAGCTGAGGAATCAGAGCTTCACTAAGCATAAATGCAGTCTGGAATTGTGGCTGTAGCTGGCATAGGTCAGAGCGGTGCTGATTGCCGTCAACAATCATGTACCACCGTTGAAGCTGAGCCACAGGTGATTCTGATTGCCGTATCTGATTTAGCGGTAATGCGGACATTTTATTCTCCAGTAGTTGTCGATTCATTTGTAATGCCTTTCTGTATGAGGCGTTTGTAGCAACAAAAAACCGCCTCGGTTTGGCCGGGCGGTTCACTTTTTTATTTTGCTTATTAGATATTATATAAACGCAAAAAAGCACCGCACCGAGGTGTGGTACCAATAATAAGCAAAAGAGAAAGTGGTTGCGTTTTTCATCATTAAACCTTAAACCTTATTGAAACATGTGTCAAGAATTATTTTTTTCACCCCAGCGTGTAATCAACTGATGAGATATATGCAACTGGTCCAAAATACGTCCTACTACAAAATCCACCATATCCTGAATAGTTTGCGGGTGCTGATAAAAACCGGATACTGGGGGCAGAATGCATACACCCAAACGTGACAGTTTAAGCAGATTTTCCAAATGAATGGCTGATAAAGGCGTTTCCCGCGGTACGATGATTAGCGGACGATTTTCTTTAATCGATACATCAGCTGCCCGTTCAAGTAAATGGTCGGAAGTGCCGGCTGCAATGGCAGCAACACAACCCATGCTGGCCGGACAGATAATCATTGCATCAGCGGGATTGGAACCAGAGGCCGGAGGTGCAAACCATTCATCGCGGCCAAATACAGTAAGCATGGATGAGTCTACGCCGTATTCTGCACACAATGCGGCATTACACTGTTTAGCATTTGCAGGTAAATGCCAGTTGATTTCCTGTTGTGCGACTATCTGGGCAGCCTGTGAATACAGTAACCAGACCCTTATATCAGCCTGTAACAGGCAGCCCAGCAGACGTTTGGCATAAGGCATACCCGATGCTCCGGTAAGAGCCAGTGTAACGGTTTTGACAGAATGAGCAGAGGGAAAAATCATAATAAAACTAGTGTATATTCAAATATGCCTGTTATTATAGCTATTTTGTTTTCAATATAACATTTGGCATATGACAGCTATATTCAGATGAAAACCATTATTAGCCAGTTGAAGTTTTATTTTCTGTAATTGTGATTAATTAATCAAGCTCTGCGGAAAATGGCAGGCTGGCAAAAAACTTAAATTTCTGAATAACTAAATACAAATATTAATACTGATCATGGAATGATAAGCATGTTGTGGAAAAAAATATTATGGTGGCCCTGTTTTTGTGTCAGTATTCTGGCCGGCTGTGCTCAGGTTCCTCCTGTTGCTGAAGAGCGTGAATGTGATTCGAGAGCGATGGCAATGGCTTTATTGCAATCTAATCAGCCTTATGGTACCAATAATGTTCGCTGTGCGGTATCGTCAAAAAACTTACCTGTAATGAAACCTGAACGTTCCGCACCACCTGAAGTCAGCCTGCGTATTGAACGGCCGGTGACAGAAGTGAGTAAGTGTCTGCATGAAAAATTTCAGTCACGGTTTAAACTGCCGCAGGAATTTTACAAAATCAGCTCCTATCCTAATGGCACTCAGACACTGGCACTGGTCAATCCTTTCACACAGACAGAAGGTTTACAGATAGACGTAGTTAAAGCAGGTATGTCACAAAGTATAGTGAATCTATATTCTAATGGTATGACTTTGTCGCAAGCGTGGAAAAAATTTCCTGAGCTGTGCCGCTAAATGGCATCAGTTTTGATTTGCATAAAGTAGAATGTATCAAGCCCCTCTCAAAGGAGGGGCTTTTGCAAACATGGGATTTAGCCGGAAATTTATTTTCCTGCTTTAAGATTTTGCCATAATCGCAATTCGTATTTCAGGGTATCCGATTTTGCCGGTAATACCAGATAACTGTTAGCCAGAACTTCATCTGACGGAAAAATACTGTTATCTTCGCGATATTCTTTTTTTATCAGTTCTTTTGCCGGCATGCTTGAAGGCGCGTAACTAACATAATTGGCGTTTCTGGCCGCTATTTGCGGTTCCAGTATCCAGTTCAGGTAGCGATAGGCATTTTTGAGGTTGGTTGCATCTTTCGGGATAGTTAATGTATCTATCCAGAGAGAAACTCCCTGAGTCGGAACCAGTACCACGATATCTTTTTTACCGGTTGCATCCAGCCGGCGTCGTTTGGCAATGTTTAAATCACCGCCAAAACCAATGGCTACACAAACATCGCCGCGTGCCAGATCGTCGATATAACCAGAAGACGAATAACGCAATACATTGCTTCGGTTCGCTTTGATAATATTAGCTGCAATATCTATATCATCTTTGCTTTGGCTGTTCGGATCTTTGCCGGCATAATGCAACGCTAGCGGAATCATCTCTACCGGACTATCCATGTAACTGATGCCACAGTTTTTCAGTTTGTCGGTATACTCAGGATTAAACACCAAATCCCAGCTATTATGCGGCATTGGTGTAGCACCGAGTGCGGCATTCACTTTTTCAATATTGATTGCAATGGTATTCATACCCCAGTAGTTGGGTACCGCATACTGATTATCCGGATCTACGTCTTTTAATAAGTCCAGTAATTTCGGGTTAATGTATTTCCAGTTAGGCAACTGATTTTTGTCTAGTGGCTGGTATGCTCCGGCTTTAATCTGGCGTCCGACAAATGAGTTGGACGGCCCGACAATATCATAGCCGGACTGTCCGGTCAGAATTTTGCTTTCCAGTGTTTCGTCACTGTCATAAAAATTGTAAGTGACTTTAATGCCATATTTTTTTTCAAATTCACCAATGGTTTTCGGGTCAACATAGTCTGACCAGTTAAATATTTTAAGTGTCTTGGTGTCGCTCAAACTACCAGGTTTGCTGGCCGCTACAGCAGAAGCCGGTTGAGGACCGGCATTGTCGTGTGAACCGCTGCATGCAGTCAGAATACATAAAATCAAACCGGATAAACCCAGACAGGCTGTGTTTTTCATGTCCGTCCTTTTCAAAGATGTGCCAAGGCTGGCTGGCATGGTTATGTGTTAACCACCTTTGTAACTTCAATCTGTTCGTATGGGGGTAACTATACCGCATAAGGCATTAGTGTTGTCGGAATTGTCATTTTGGCATGGATTTTCGTCTGTTCAGGTAGGCTTATGCGTAAAACTGCGGTAAGATAAGCGGATGATTTTAACAAGGGTGATGGTTGAGATGGACTAACCAGTGTCCTGTTTTTATATCTATGTTCAGGCAGTCTGTGTTTTATACAGACTGCCTGAATACGATTAATCACCCGTCTTATTGAAACTACCATGAAAACAGCAGAATTACGTTCTAAATTTCTTCAATTTTTTGCAAGTAAGGGTCATCAGGTTGTACCTTCATCTTCACTTGTACCTCCGCAGGATGATAAAACCCTGTTGTTTACCAATGCGGGTATGAATCAGTTTAAAGATGTGTTTCTGGGTTTTGACAAGCGCCCGTACAGCCGTGCGACAACAGCACAAAAATGTGTGCGTGCCGGTGGTAAACACAATGATCTGGAAAACGTTGGTTATACCGCGCGCCATCATACATTTTTCGAAATGCTGGGCAATTTCAGCTTTGGCGATTATTTTAAACGTGATGCCCTGCATTTTGCCTGGGAATTTCTCACCAGTAAGGACTGGCTGAACCTGCCACCGGAAAAACTGCTGGCAACTGTATATGCAGATGATGACGAAGCTTATGATATCTGGTTAAATGAGATTGGTCTGCCACCGGAAAAAATTATCCGTATAGGTGACAATAAAGGCGCACGCTATGCTTCTGATAATTTCTGGCAAATGGGCGATACCGGTCCGTGCGGCCCTTGTTCGGAAATTTTTTATGATCATGGCGAACATATCTGGGGTGGACCTCCGGGCAGTGCCGAAGAAGATGGTGATCGTTTTATAGAAATCTGGAACTGTGTATTCATGCAGTATAACCGGGATGAAAACGGTAACATGAATCCGCTTCCTAAGCCGTCAGTTGATACAGGGATGGGACTGGAGCGGGTGTCGGCAGTATTGCAGCATGTACACAGTAATTATGAAATCGATCTGTTTGTCAATTTGCTGCATGCTGTAGCCCGTGTTGTAGGCATTCCCTATAGTCAGGATGTACCGAGTCTGAAAGTCATTGCCGACCATATCCGCTCTTGTGCGTTTTTAATTGCTGATGGTGTATTACCCAGCAATGAGGGGCGTGGCTATGTATTGCGGCGTATTATCCGCCGGGCTGTGCGCCATGGTTATAAACTGGGTTGTAAACAGGCATTTTTCCATTTGCTGGTAACGGATCTGGTGCAGGAAATGGGCTCTGCCTATCCTGAGCTGGTTGAAAAACAGACACAAATCAGTGATGTACTGAAACAGGAAGAAAGCCGTTTTGCGCAAACACTGGAAACCGGAATGACTCTGCTGGAAAGTGCCTTGCAGAATGGCGGTCAGACACTGGCTGGTGAGGTAATTTTCAAACTGTATGATACTTATGGATTTCCATATGATTTAACCGCCGATATTGCGCGTGAGCGTAATATCAGTCTGGATGAAGAAGGGTTTGAGCGTGAAATGGCTGCTCAGCGTGCCCGTGCCCGTGCTGCGCAGAATTTTAAAGCCAATACTCAGCTTACCTATGAAGGTGCAGACACAGAATTTACCGGCTATCAGCAACGCCAGAATGAAAGCAAAGTTCTTGCTTTGTATCAGGATGGTGAAGCTGTTGAGCAGTTAAATGCCGGTGAATCAGGTGTGGTCGTGATTGACTTCACACCGTTTTATGCAGAGTCTGGCGGTCAGACTGGTGATACTGGTTATATTTTTGCCGGTGAAAATCGCTTTCAGGTGGAAGATACGCAAAAAATCAAAGCTAAAGTATTTGGTCAGTTTGGCGAAATGCTGTCCGGCAGTCTGAAAGTGGGTGATGCTGTTACCGCTCAGGTAGACAGTGTACTGCGCGAAGCCAGTATGCGTAATCACAGTGCCACTCACCTGATGCATCGCGCCTTGCGTGAAGTATTGGGTACACACGTTGAGCAGAAAGGTTCTCTGGTTAATGCTGAGCGCACACGCTTTGACTTTTCACATCCACAGCCGGTTACCGCTGCACAACTGACCGAAGTTGAACGTCGGGTAAATCAGGCAATTGTGGCTAATGTTCCTGTATGTGCGCAGGATATGAGCTTTGATGAAGCCATTGCTGCCGGTGCGATGGCGCTGTTCGGAGAAAAATACGGTGACGAGGTACGTGTACTGAGCATGGGCGAATTTTCTACCGAATTATGCGGTGGTACCCATGTTGCACGGACTGGAGATATTGGTCTTTTCAAAATTATTTCTGAAAGTGGTATTGCTGCCGGAGTACGCCGTATTGAAGCTGTGACCGGATTGAATGCTTTACAGTTTGTTCAGCAGCAGGAAGAGCTGCTTAAGGCGGCGGTTGCCGAAGTAAAAGCACAGACTGCTGAAGATTTGCTGCCTAAACTTCAGGCAATACATACTCAAACCAAGCAGTTGGAAAAGGCATTAACTGAAGCCAGAAGTGAACTGGCCAGACAGGCAGGTACCGCTTTGCTGGCTCAGGCCAGAACTATTGGTACAGCTCGTCTGGTGCTGGGACAAATTGAGGCAGAAAGCAGTGCTCTGAGAGATATTGCTGCTGATTTAATTGCACAGGGTGATAATATTATCGTTCTGCTGGCAGCAGTAAATGATGGTAAAATTGCCATCATAGCAGGAGTATCAAAAGCATTAACTAAAACAATCAAGGCTGGTGAGCTGGTTAATTATGTTGCCGGTCAGGTTGGTGGTAAGGGTGGCGGTCGTCCCGAACTGGCACAAGCCGGCGGTCAGGATATAGCTGCATTAGAACCGGCGCTCGCCAGTGTAACTGACTGGTTAGCTTCCAAATTAGGATAAAGACTTAGTAAATGAAAACAGCAAGCGGTTTATGGATGATAAAAAAACATAAGCCGTTTTTTTTGCTTATTCACAGGAGAATACAATGCAGAGGTATGTAAAAGCTTGTTTGGCAGGCTGGATGCTGATGGTTGCAGTATGTTCGTTCGCTGCAACGCAGGAACAGCTGGCACAACAACAGTTACAGCAAAATGTGGATATGGTGTTATCAGTGGCTCGTGACAAAAGCCTGAATGAACAACAGCGTATTAGTCAGATTGAACGTTATGCCGATCAGTATCTGGATTATGAGCGTATTTCAGCTTTGGCTGTAGGTATGCAATGGCGACAGTTTACTGCACAGCAAAGACAGGATTTCAGTGCGGCCTTTAAGAGTATGATTGTGCGCATTTATGCACATTCAGCATTGATGGGTGCTAGTAATGCATCTGTGAAGGTTATACCTAAAGTAGTGAATCAGGGTAATAACCGGCTGGAAACATTTACCGAAATTGTTAGTGCCGGTAATAAGCACTACACCGTGGGTTATCAGATGTATTATGCTAATGGTGTGTTTAAAATTTATAATTTCCGGGTTAACGGTACCAGTCTGGTAACTGTATACCGCAGTCAGTTTGATCAATTGATTCAGAAACAGGGTATTGATGCAACTATTGCTCAGTTACGTGATAAAGGTTTGGGTAAAGTGCAGATCAATAAATAATGCATTTATTTGAGCAAAAAAACGGTGATGGATTAAATATCCATCACCGTTTCGTTATATCTGTCTGTTTTTAATTTTGCCGTAAATAAACAGAATAATGCAGGCAAAAATAATCGAAGCTATTAAACCGGCTTTTTCTCCTGCATGGTACCAGCCAAATGCCTGACCAACGTATCCGGCCAGTAATGAGCCGCCGATACCAAGTAAAGTGGTGACCACTAACCCAAGTTGCTGTTTGCCCGGATAGATTAGTTTGGCAATTAAACCAATGATAAAGCCAACTATAATTGTCCAGAGTAACCCCATGATGTTGTACTCCTGAGAATAAGGAAGCTTTATCTTAATCCTGTGGCTATAATAAAAGTTGAGTTATTAAGTAAAATCAATATTAATTATGATTTTTTAAATAAATATATGTAATCAATAAGTTATCTTTTAAAAATAAACACAAGAATAGCTGACAGAAGATTTAAGCAGCGTGAAAGAGAAAGTGTAAGATAATTCTTAGTTTACTCTCTGAGAGAATAATATTTTGCATGAAAATAGATAAGTAAAAAAAAAAGCATAACAATAAGTTATGCTTTTTTTTATTGCCAGACTGTTAGTGGTTACCAGCGTAGGTATTAACAGTACGGAAAGGGGTATTTTCTGGTGTAGAGTCAGAAACATGAGTGTTTTGACCATTTTGAGCAGTAGATTCGCTGAAATGACGAACATCAGTATCATCGTTGTTACTATTAGCCATAGCGAAACCTGCAGTCATAGCTAAAGAAGCAGCCAGTAAAGCGGAAGAAACTAATTTTTTCATTTTTGTTTCCTTTCAAAATGAATTATCAAAATATTTTAAATTTAAACGCCAAATTGTTATTTTTGCTTTTGCAATATGGTTATATTAATACTTTATTAGTATTTTGATAATACCTGATTAGTTAAAGATGAATTTCTTATTGAGAAACTCAATGGCGATGTTTAATGTCAATAAAAAACAGACTAAAACATCATTTATTCAATGATGAAAAAGTCTGCTTTGAGTATAAGTACTATTTTATAGTCAATCAACAGGAATGATTGGAAATTATATTAATACTATAATATTGTGGTTTATTTACCATATACAGGTAAACGATTGCAAATTTTCTGTATTTTTTCTGAGACTTCTGAAATAACTTTTTCATTGTCTGCATTATCCAGAACATCAGCAATCAGATGACCAAGTTCACGCGTATCTGTTTCAGTAAAGCCGCGAGTAGTAATGGCTGCCGTGCCTAAACGGATACCGGAAGTGACAAATGGTTTTTCCGGATCATTAGGGATGGCATTTTTATTAACGGTAATATGTGCTTTGCCCAGCACCGCTTCTGCCGTTTTACCGGTAAGTTTTTTTGGTTGCAGGTCTACCAGAAATACATGGCTTTCAGTACGACCTGAAACAATACGCAAGCCACGTTCAATCAAGGTTTCTGCCAGTACTTTGGCATTGGCTTTAATCTGACGGGCATATTGTTTGAATTCCGGCTGTAAGGCTTCTTTGAAGGCTACTGCTTTGGCTGCAATCACATGCATTAACGGACCACCTTGCAGGCACGGGAAAATAGCTGAATTCAGTGCTTTTGCGTGTTCATCGCTGCGGCACATAATCACACCGCCGCGCGGTCCGCGCAGAGTTTTATGGGTAGTAGTGGTCACAAAATCAGCAAAAGGTACCGGATTCGGATACTCTCCGCCAGCGACCAGACCGGCGTAATGCGCCATGTCTACAAACAGATAAGCACCTACTTTATCTGCAATCTCACGGAAACGTGCCCAGTCTATTTCCAGAGCATAAGCAGAAGCACCGGCCACAATCATTTTCGGCTTATGCTCCAGTGCCAGCTGTTCCACCTGTTTGTAGTCGAGGATTTCATTTTCATCCAGACCATAGGTAATGGCGTTATACAGGCGACCGGAAATGTTGACACTGGCTCCGTGTGTTAGATGCCCCCCATGTGCCAGTGACATACCCAGAATAGTGTCGCCCGGTTGTAATACGCTGGCGTAAACAGCCTGATTGGCCTGAGAGCCGGAATGAGGCTGTACATTGACATAACTGGCGCCAAATAATTCTTTCAGGCGGTCGATAGCCAGCTGTTCTACTTCATCGACATATTCGCAGCCACCATAATAACGTTTACCCGGATAGCCTTCGGCATATTTATTGGTTAACTGGCTGCCCTGAGCCTCCATTACGGCGCAGCTTACATAGTTTTCTGATGCAATTAGTTCTACGTGATCTTGCTGGCGCTGATCTTCACGGGCAATGGCACCGGCCAGTTCCGGATCAAATTTTTCGATGGTTAACGCTTTGGAAAACATGGTGGTTGTTCCTTTTGAGGATGAAGAAATAAAGAATTTGCTGAATGCAGCAGAGAGTGAGTGGTGGCTATTTTAACTGATAGTAATGTGTATGTGGCTGAATTTGATAATGTGTGATGATGAAGTATATTCATAAATACACATTCAGACGATGTGATACTGGATTTCAGTCTGGTAAGGGTAATAACCTGTTTATAGGATTCAGTAAATCAATTGCGGATGCTGAACCGAAAGTAAATTATCTGGTCGAGAAGTGATGCAGTCTGATAAAAAACAGCCCTGTTGAAAACAGGGCTGTTTGACATTATCCGGAATCAATTACATTTTCATAGAACCGGTTTTCAGGAATTGTTCATGCCAGCTTAAAGCTTCAGTGAGAATATGAGGTGTATGAATACCTTTTGCCGTTTGCAAAGCACGGTCGTAGTAATCCTGCAACTGATCGCGATAATCCGGATGAGCACATTTTTCAATCATCACTTTTGCTCTCTGCCGCGGAGCCAGACCGCGCAAATCAGCCAGACCCTGCTCAGTAACAATAATCTGTGTATCGTGTTCGGTATGGTCAACATGTGAAACCATCGGCACGATGCAGGAAATCTTGTCATCTTTAGCAGTAGACGGGGTAACAAAGAAATTCAGGAAACTGTTGCGTGCAAAGTCACCTGAACCGCCGATACCATTCATCATACTGGTACCCATTACATGGGTAGAATTGATGTTGCCGTAAATATCGGCTTCAATCATTGAATTCATCCCAATAATACCTAAACGGCGTACCAGTTCCGGGTGATTGGAGATTTCCTGCGGGCGCAGAATAATGCGTTCACGGTAAAAATCAATATTGTCTGCAAAATCCTGGAATGCCTTAGCAGACAGGGAAATAGCGGTAGCAGATGCAGTAGCCATTTTTCCGGCACGTATCAGATCCAGCATACCGTCCTGCAATACTTCGGTATAACCATACAGATTTTCAAACGGACCGGTTAACAGACCTGCCAGTACGGCATTCGCCACGTTACCTACGCCAGACTGAATTGGCAGCATTTCTTTAGGCAGACGCCCCATTTTGATTTCGTGAGACAGGAAATCAACAATATAAGCGGCAATCTGTTTGGATTTGTCATCAGGTTCGCTGAAAACATTGTCGCGATCCGGAGCATTGGATTCAACAATAGCGACTATTTTGTTTAAATCAACTTTCAGGTATTTTTCACCGATGCGATCATCAGCGCGGGTCATGTTAATTGGTTTACGGTGGGGCGGAATAGCATTATCCATAGGAATATCATGCATGCCTTCCATTTGTATCGGCAAACCGGTATTGATTTCCAGAATAACCTTGTCAGCCATATCCAGCCATGTCTGATTATTACCGATTGCGGTAGACGGAATCAGATGTCCGTCTTCAGTAATGCCCAGTACTTCGATAATGGCTACATGCATGTGACCCAGAAAACCAAACCATGCCTGCTGAGCAACATGCGATAAATGCATGTCAATAAAATTGACATCGCCATTGTTGATTTCCTGACGCATATGGCGATCAGTATTAAATGGTAAACGCTGATTTATTGCATGTGCCTCAGCCAGTGCGCCATCACATTCCGGCGCAGTGGAAGCACCAGTCCATACATTAATTTTATATGGCCGACCGGCAGCATGTTCAGCACGGGCAAAGTCAGCAATAGCTTTCGGCAAAACTTTAGGATAGCTGGCGCCGGTAAATCCGCTCATGCCGACATTGGCATTATTATCTATCAGGGTAGCAGCTTGCTCAGCAGACATAAGGCGGGAATGAAGTGAGGTATAACGAATGCGATCCTGTACGGACATCGTGTTTTCTCCTTATTAAATCAAAAATGCCTGACCCTTGCCTGGTCAGAGTGAGGCGTAGAAGATAAGTGTTTGTCTTTGCCGTATATTCAATTCAGTACGAATGCTATGACATAATGACTCTAACAACGGACTGCATTTTACTGTAAATAATTTTGTTTTGCTGTTCTGTCTTTGTACTGAAAAAGTGCAGAACAGCAGATACAGATAAATAATTACAAATTAATAATTAAGAATTTGAATTAATACATTAAGTTGCAAAATAAACAGACTATCAGATTAGACAATGTTTACACAATATTTTAATAGTATTGCCTAAGGTTTCGTTGCCGGAGAATTTTCTAAATTAAATCAGTTTAAGCAAAAAACTGCTGTATTAATTGCTGCGCATGTTCTTGCAGCCCTGCAGGATTAAACGGATCGCATACATGTTCGGGATTCAGTTTACGCAACCATGTAAGCTGACGTTTTGCCAGTTGCCGGGTGGCAGTAATTCCGCGTTCAACAAATGTACTGTAGTTAGTTGTGCCATTAAGATAATCAAAAGCCTGCCGATAGCCTACACAGCGAATTGAAGGCAAATCAGGATGCAATTCCGGGTATTGCAGCCGAAGTGCTTCCACTTCTTCCACAAAACCCTGTGCCAGCATCGAATGAAAGCGGGTGGCAATCTGTGTATGCAAACGAGCACGGTCAGCCGGTAAAAGTGCCAGCGTACATACATTTAAAGGACTCTGCCGGCTTTCCTGTTTAGCCAGATGGCTGCTCATGGGAACACCGGTGATGTGATAGATTTCCAGTGCCCGTTCAATACGCTGGCTATCACCGGCAGGCAAGCGGGCAGCAGTAATGGGATCCACCCGCTGTAATTGTGCATACAGAAAGTCTGTACCGTGCTGTTGTTTAAGTTTATCCAGTTCGGCACGGATTTGCGGATTGGCTTCGGGCAGGCTGTTCAGTCCCTGTGTCAGGGCATGGTAATACATCATGGTACCGCCCACGAGCAAAGGCAGGTGACCGCGTGTATGAATTTCCCCGACTAAATCCACACAATCACTGACAAACTGGGCAGCACTGTAGCTTTCAAGCGGTGAAATAATATCAATCAGATGATGGGGCACTGCTTCTAACTCTTCTGCACTGGGTTTAGCCGTACCGATATTCATATCACGATAAATCAGGGCGGAATCCAGACTGATAATTTCAATCGGAAACTGCTCAGCCAGACTCAGAGCCAGACTGGTCTTGCCTGACGCAGTAGGACCAAGCAGAGCAAAAACTTTTGGCAGAGATGCAGACATAGTGGCTACCGTAGTTTAAACAGTTATTGTAGCGATTTACGCTCAATTGAGCGATAGATAGTTAGATAAGAGTATAAATCGGGATAAGCAGCATAATGTTATGTAATCTGTTAAAGCAGTTAAAGAAAATCAAAGCATAAATATGAAGATTATTTTTTGAACATTAGATATTTTAAAATTTTCTTTTATTCAGAGATATTTGAAGCAATAAAGTAACCAAGAATTAGCGAGTAATTTCAATTGTTGATTAGCTGAATTGAGAAGGAAACAGCTATTGTGCGGAAGCAATGATAATTTACTTGCATAATACAGGTGTATTTCTAATCAGATGTCAGCTAAACGACTTTAAAATTGATCTGTACCGGCAAATTAATATAACTGTTGTGCAAGAAGTATTCTGCTAGTAATTAATATTTTGTTTTAAGTTAAGATTTAATTTTATGATTCGGAATAATCAGATACCTCAGTAGCAGATATTTCAGCCAGCTAAAAGAATAAGTGCTGCGGATATCAGCAACTATGAAAGTAATATCTTATATTTATACCTTTTCAAATTTGCTATCAGTGCATTTGCATAATATTTGCATTCGGCATGAAAATGCACATAATATAAGTTTATTGTTACACTAACCTTTATAATAGCCAAATAAAGTTATGGTAGTTATTTAGAGAGAGTAACTTAGTCAGGAATAAATGTTTACATGAATAGCCAGTTTAACCATATCGGAATTGTGACACGGCCGCAAACACCAATGATGAGTGAAGTACTGGACGAACTCATTACTTTTTTATGTGAAGAAGAAATTTCGGTGTATCTGGATAGTGAGGCGCAAGCGGATAACCAGATTAATCCGGTATTGCTGCAACGCTGTAATATTATTAATAAATGTGAAATGGGGCGGCGCTGTGATCTTGTTATGGTACTGGGTGGTGACGGTACTTTATTGTCTGTTGCCCGTAAACTGGCACCTTACCGGGTACCACTGATTGGTATTCATCAGGGACATCTTGGTTTTCTGACACAAGTACCGCGTGCTCAGATGGTAACAGAATTAACCGGCATGCTGACTGGCAAATATCTGCCCGAAGAACGTATTTTGCTGGAAGCGACTGTGGTACGTGCAGGCGAAGAAGTTTATCATTCACTGGCACTAAACGACGTTGTACTCAGCCGTGGTGCACTGGGGCAGATGATTGAATTTGAGGTATTCATCAATAAAGAGTTTGTTTATACCCAGCGTTCAGACGGTTTGATTGTGTCTACACCTACTGGTTCGACGGCATATGCTCTGGCTGCCGGTGGTCCTATTTTACAGCCAACTCTGCGTGCATTCAGTTTGGTGCCTATTTGCCCGCAATCCATGTCCAACCGGCCGATCGCTGTTAGTGATACCAGTGAAATAGAAGTGCTGATTACTAAAGGCAGCGATGCCCGGGCTCATTTTGACGGACAGGCGTTTTTTGATTTACATAGTATGGATAAAATCCGTATTTGCCGCTATCGCAATTCTCTGAGGATTTTACATCCGGTTAATTATCAATATTACAAAACTCTGCGCCAGAAACTGCATTGGGGTGACCAGCTGGTATAGCTGTGTGTTGTATAAACAAGCTTTAAGCCGTTAATCAGATTTTAAGTAATTTTTGTAGCCTGACATCATCTCTGAAAAAATAATGTGTATGTTGCTATTGGTGGAAAAAATACAATAAAAATTAATAAAACCGAAATTTATTATCGATTATTTTAGATTTTTCTAAAAAATGGTTTCTTATTTTCCTAAAAAATACTAAAATCCGGCATAAATCATTAATACTTTCTCTAAGAAAGGTTGTTTATGCTTCTGGCGCTGTCTTTGCGTGACTTTGTCATTGTTGATGAGCTGAATCTGAGTTTTCAAAGCGGCTTTACCGTTCTGACAGGTGAAACCGGGGCGGGTAAATCAATCACGCTGGATGCATTGGGTCTGTTGTTAGGTGATAAAGCTGATTATGGTCAGATAAGACATGGTGCCAGAGAAGCCCAGTTATCAGCACTGTTTGATGTCAGTGATGTAACGCATGCCCGCACCTTACTACAGGAACAGGGATTACTGGATGAAAACGAAACGCAATTAAGTATCCGCCGTACGATTGATATAAAAGGAAAAAGTCGCAGTTTTATTAATAATCAGGCGGTTACTCTGAGTCAGTTGCGGCAGATAGGTGAATTATTAATTGATATACATGGTCAGAATGCACACCACTCTTTAAATAGTGAATCCGCGCAACGTATATTACTGGATGCATTTGCGGGTGCTGATACAGAAGTTGCTCTGGTACGTGAAGCCTATCAGCGCTGGCATGAAGCCAAAAAAGAGCTGG
Organism: Snodgrassella sp. W8124; assembly: GCF_016100875.1. NCBI lineage: Bacteria > Pseudomonadati > Pseudomonadota > Betaproteobacteria > Neisseriales > Neisseriaceae > Snodgrassella > Snodgrassella sp. W8124. The sequence continues at coordinate 1,456,934 of NZ_JACFRP010000001.1, read as the reverse complement.
AAAAAGCGCAAACACAGGCTGATAGTCTGAATATTGAGCGTGAGCGCTTGCAATGGCGCTTTGATGAGCTAAATGCCCTGAATCTTCAAGAGCATGAGTGGGAAAATCTCAGTCAGAGTCATGATTCATTAGTACATGCGGCGGAAATACTGCAAACGGCGGAAAATGTAGAAGAAGTTCTCAATGGTGATGAGGGTTTGCAAAGCCGTTTGTATCATTGCCGGCAGCAACTGGCTGCACTGATTAAAGCAGCTCCTGCTTTTGCAGACAGTGTGGCATTACTGGAATCAGTAGAAGCAGAATTGAGTGAAGTCAGTGCGTATTTGCGTGAAGCCACTGCCAGTGTAGAGACTGATGAAAATTTATTAGCACAGCAGGGACAGCGCATGCAGGAGTTAATGAGTGTTGCGCGTAAATATCGGATCGAGCCACCACAATTGCCTGAAGAGCTAGAAAAAGTTGAATCAGCTCTTAATGAACTGGAGGCGGCTGCGGATATTGAAGCGTTACAGGCGCGGGTAGCAGAACGCGAAAATGAATATATGCATGCAGCACAGCAATTATCAGTGAAACGCCATCAGGCAGCGAAAAAGCTGGCGAAACAAACCACGGCTCACATGCAAAATTTATCAATGCAAGGCGCACGCTTTCATATTGAATTGTTAAGTGCCTCACCATCTGTGCATGGTCTGGAGCAGGTACAGTATCAGGTAGCTGCCAATCAGGGCACGCCTTTAAGAGCAATGAGCAAAGTCGCTTCCGGTGGTGAGTTGGCACGTATCAGTCTGGCTCTGCAAATGGTTACCAGTCAGTATAATGCGGTACCTACATTGATTTTCGATGAGGTGGATACCGGGATTGGCGGAGCTGTAGCTGATGTTGTTGGTCACGCACTGCGTAGTCTGGGGCAAAATCGTCAAGTGCTGGCTGTTACTCATCTGCCGCAGGTCGCAGCTTGTGGTCAGCAGCACTGGCAGGTGCGAAAACATAACAGCAAAGGGCAGACTGTAAGTGAAATAAACGTACTGGCTGCGACAGATCGGGTGAATGAGATTGCACGAATGCTTGGCGGCGAAACCATTACCGATACCACACGTAATCATGCCAGGGAAATGCTGGAGCTAGCGCAAAGTTAATTTTACTATTACGAATTTATCTGCAAGCTTTCTGATTTTTCAATGTATATATGTCATTACTGCAAAAGCCGGAAATGATATTTATTTAAGTAAATAATTATAAAATAACGTTTATCTGCTTATGTTTTATGCATGCTGTTCTTGATTACAACAGTTTTAATAACAAAACATATTCTGATAATTTTCCTGTCAGCGTGCATTTTTATAATATATGACTGATATAGACTGGAACGGGCTGCTTTAGCCTGAGCAAGGTGTATACGTTCAGTCTGTTTCATGCGCGATGTATAATAATAACTTTCAATATTCTATGATGAGTTGCTGATGAGTGAACCACACAGTGATAGAACACTAGATGTTATCGATTTAAATTGCCCGATGCCGATTTTACGTGCAAAAAAAGCGCTGGCAGTAATGGATAGCGGAGAAGTATTGCTAGTACTGGCAACAGATAAAACTGCTCCTGATGATTTTGCAGCTTTTTGCCGGCAGACAGGACATGAATTATTGCATCAGCAAATCAGAAATGATGATGTAATAATGATGTGGGTAAAACACCGCTAAGTTTTTCAGACGGTAATTTATTACAATTAATTACAATATTTTGTTAACTTTATTCAGGTTCAGGTTGTAGAAGCTGCGACAGAATAGTACATTAACCTATTATTTTTAGCTGTGTAACACACGCTGATAGAACGGATACAGATGCAGACTCTCACTATAACCCGTCCGGATGACTGGCATCTTCATGTGCGTGATGGTGCAGCATTAAAGGCAGTATTACCTTTCAGTGCACGGCAAATGGGGCGAGCCCTGATTATGCCAAATCTGAAACCACCGGTAACCTCAGTTGCAGCAGCACTGGCTTATCGTGAACGTATACTTGCTGCAGTACCTGCGGGCAGTCATTTTCAGCCATTGATGACTTTATATCTGACTGACCAGACTACTCCGGCATTGATACGCGAAGCCAAAGAGGCAGGTATTATTGCGTGTAAGCTTTATCCTGCCGGTGCCACAACTAACTCTGCGGCTGGTGTCAGTGATTTGTGGGCTTTATTGCCAGTATTGGAAACCATGGCTGAAACAGGCATGCCACTACTGGTGCATGGTGAAGTAACCAAAAGTGAAATTGATATTTTTGACCGTGAATCAGTATTTATTGATGAACTTTTACAGCCGCTATTACAACGTCTGCCTGAACTGAAATTAGTATTTGAGCATATCACCACTGCACAAGCTGCTGAGCTGGTGATTCAGGCTGGTGAAAATGTGGCTGCTACGGTAACACCCCAGCACTTGCTCTACAATCGCAATGCTTTACTGGTAGGGGGAATCCAGCCTCATCATTACTGTTTGCCGGTACTAAAGCGCGAAACCCATCGTCAGGCACTGTTACAGGCTGTAAGCGGTACACAGTCACATAAATTTTTTCTCGGTACCGATAGTGCGCCGCATGCTCAGCACAGTAAAGAATGTGCTTGCGGATGTGCGGGTATATTCAGTGCCTTTGCTGCTATTGAGTTATATGCGGAAGCTTTTGAGCAGGCGGGAGCACTGGATAAATTACAGGCTTTTGCAGCAGAAAACGGTCCGCGGTTTTATGGTCTGGAAATCAATAAGGAAACCATTACACTGGAAAAAATAAATCGCACAGTGCCACCATACTATCCGTATGGTAATCATGAACGACTGATTCCGTTGCGTGCTAATCAGACCATTAGCTGGAGTGTGGTAAATAATTAAATATGCAAGATTCAACTCAAATTACAGACCGGCTATCAGTACAAGCACATCAAACCGAAATTCGGGTGCGCGGCTTTCACATAGATGTATACCGCCATGTTAATAATGCACGCTATCTGGAATTTCTGGAAGAGGCTCGCTGGCATTATTTTGATGAAGCCGGCTTAACGCCAATGTTTACTGAAGCCGGTTGTGGAATGGCTGTGATAAATATCAATATCAGTTACCGGCGCAGTGCCGGTTTCGGAGATGATTTGCTGATATCTACTGCTTTGAGCAAAATACAACCGCGCAAAGTAGAAGTTAATCAAACGATTACTCTTAAAAATACAGGACAGACAGTTGTGCAGGCTGTGGTGACGTTTATGGCTTTCGATCAGCAAAGCAATAAAGCAATTTCTTTTCCTGCTGCGATACAAGAACGATTTAATGCTATCAGGTAACAATATAAGTTAAGTCAGTAAAAAACCCTGCGCTTGGCAGGGTTTTTTACTGACTTAACTCAACCACTATCAGGCTTTACCGTCAGCTTCACGCAGCATGGCGTAAATTTCATCTTTCAGGCGCAATTTTTCCCGTTTCAGTTCGTCCAGATTATCCAGACCACTGGTTACCGGGTTATTAGTCAGACCTGTAATTTTATCGTCCAGTCGGTTGTGTTCTTCGAATATATTAGCAAAATGGGTATTTTCCGCCTTTAATTTGGTAATCAAGTCGCGATATTCAGGAAACATATAACATCCTTTACAGTTGGTTAAAATGATTTTTATTATTTTGCATTAATTATAGCTTAAGGTATATAAGATTGCGCTAGTTATGACGTAAAAAGTAACAAGAGCATGTTAAACTGGCACAATAATACATACGGGAGTTTATAATGTATAAACGGTTAATGGGTTGGATAGGCGCATTTATTCTGGTTTTAAGCCTCAGCGGGTGTGGCTATAATACAATGCAGTCACAGGATGAAGCTGCAAATGCTGCCTGGTCGGAAGTGCTGAATCAGTATCAGCGTCGTGCTGATCTGGTACCCAATCTTGTGAATACAGTTAAAGGCTATGCCAAACATGAACAACAAGTTTTAACCGACGTTACTAATGCCCGTTCACGTGTAGGCAGTCTGAATATGACCAGCAGTGATGCTGATAATCCGGCAAAAATGGAACAGTTTTCACAGGCACAGGGAAATCTGAGCAGTGCTCTGAGCCGCTTGCTGGTAGTAACAGAAAATTATCCTGATCTGAAAGCTGATCAAAGTTTCCGAGATTTACAAGCGCAGCTTGAAGGCACAGAAAACCGTATTGCTCTGGCACGCAACCGCTATATTCAGACAGTACAGGTTTACAACACTACTTTGCGTTCTTTCCCGAACAATATCACAGCCAAAATTTTCGGAATGCATGTTCGCCCGAATTTTGTACCGGAAAATGAAGCGGCGGTAAAACAGGCACCGCAGGTAGAATTTTAATTCGTTTTCTGTTGTTATTTTATGTGATTAATTAAACAGCCAGTTTGTCAGAACTGGCTGTTTGCATATCAGTATAGTAAGCAGCTGCTACTATTGTGCTAATTGTTTTTTTGCAGAATCTGACAAAATGGAAATTAAAAATTTATATGGTTGCGGCTATTTTCCGAACAGACAGGAGTAATTGTTAAACATACCAGCAGTTCGATAAAAACTTGCAATACTAACTGTGGAAATTTGCTGTATCGGACTGAATACTTGTATTCTGTTGTAATAACAGAATCTGTTTGTCTGAAAGTATGGAGTCAGATAATAGTGGTCTTTTATCCTGACAATCAAAAGGTTAGTATGAACTAAAATACAAGCAAATTTGCTTTTATGGCACTAAGGTTGCAAAGATGAACATAATACGCTTATCTGTCCACAGGCTACTCGGTCTTTTTCTGGGCTGTTTTTTTGCAATGCATTTGCTCGCTGCCAATGGTTTGGTTCCTGTACCAGCGCTGACTGATCCGGTAATGGATACAGCCAATATGTTACAGCCTGCTACCCGTGCAGAATTAAACCAGCAGTTACTGGCGTTCAGCCGGCAGCATGGCAGTCAGATTATAGTATTGACAGTTCCGGCTATCGCACCGGAAACACCTTTTGACTATGCTACACGTGTTATGGATAGCTGGAAACCAGGACGTAAAGGAATTGATGATGGTGTACTGTTGTTGCTGGTGCGCAATGAACATAAAACGTTTCTGGCACCCGGTCGCGGACTGGAAGGGGCTATTCCTGATGTTTATGCTAAAAGAATTCTGGATGATGTGCTTCGTCCGCAGTTACGGGCAAATAATGCAGACGGAGGTGTACGTGAGGCTGTAAATCAGCTGGAGAAGCTGATTAACGGTGAAAAATTACCGGCACAACAATCTGCACATCAGGAATCTGATGATTCAGGCTCAACAATTTTTGGAATTCTGTTACTGATATTTATAGCCGGTTCATTTTTGAAAAATATATTTGGTAATACGCTGGGCAGTGCAATTGTCGGATTTCTGGTATTAAGTTTTGGCTGGTATTCGGGCTGGAGCCTGTTTGCAGCGATTATTGGTGCAATTCTGGCATTCATAATAGCACTCATTTTTGCCGGTAATATTTTTATTGGCGGCTCTGGCGGTGGTAGGGGCGGTTTTGGCGGTGGTTCAGGAGGCGGAGGGTTTAGCGGAGGAGGCGGCGGCTATGGTGGTGGCGGAGCCTCCGGTAGCTGGTAATACTGGCAGTCATAATTGAATTCCCCGTTAAATACTGACAATTTGTAAATTTTACGTAAAATAATGTATAGTTATTTATTTATATAATTATGATTATTTAGCATTTCGTTTCTGGTGGGTATACATGTCTAAAGTCGGTTATGGTATCTGTTTTTTGCTGTTGTGCTTTTTAGTCATGCGTTATAGCGTGTTCGGGGTGCTGATTGATATTGTACTAATCATCCTGATTATGTTTTATCTTCAAGCTTTGCAGATTGTAGATGATGGTACTGAAGCATCTATCGCTGCCGACAATAATCTTTATATAGTTGTTATGTTTGAAGTGGCCGGTCAGATATGTGCAGCCAAAGGACATGTTTCTGATGAAGACCGGTCGCGTGTCTATGACATGATTAAAAAAATGCAGCTGGATGCAGAAACTGAAGTTTTGTCGCGTTATGCTTTTAATATGGGGCAGACAACAAATTATCCGCTCAGAATCAGACTTAAACAACTATACCGGGCTTATAGTGATGACAAGCGCGGTTTAATGCTGTTTTGTAAAAATATGCTTGAATTAGCGCTGATTGACGGACGGCTGCATAATAATGAACGGCGCATTCTGAATATCATAGCGGATGAATTTCATATTCCTTATGCACAAATGCTTATTTTTGCCAGCCAGACTATTCATCAGGAAAATGAATACCGGCATTACTGGCAGACCAACGAGCAATGGAAACAGCAGCGTCAGCGTGCGCGTTCAGAGCAACGCCGTCAACAATATCAGCAACAGCAGAAGCAATATCAGCAGCAATACCAGCAACAGCAACAACAGCCTGAAGAACCGTTTGGTTCTGATCCTTATCTTGTACTGGGTATATCAGCAAAAGCGAGCCCGCAGGAAATTAAACAGGCATATCGCCGCCTGATGAATAAATATCATCCGGATAAACTCATTAAGCAAAATCTGTCGGAAACTAAGATGCAGCAGGCAACTGAACATGCTCAGCGTATACAGGCAGCCTATGCTTATGTGAAACAGTTACGGGGATTTGTTTAGATAATAGATAAGGGATTATAGAATCTATATTTATTTCAAAATATATAACCCTTAGAATTTTGTGATTTTCCAATCAGAGAATTTGTCAGAGCCAGCTCTGATAATAGGTTGGTTTTTATGTTAGAAATCATTTTTGCTCTCTGGCAATATCTGGATTTTTACTTTACAGGCTAATTTTCCCTGCTAGATCAATTAGTATCGTTATCATCAAAATATATGCTAACTAATGTCGCCAGCAATAATATCCGTTACATCTGACTTTCCGGTTTTCTGTTTTTATATGATATATATTGTTTTTGTTATCAGCCTGGTAACAGCAGCATTTTCTTATTAAGAAAATTTATGGTAGTGTAAGTAGAATGCTGATTATTATGAAATTAATTAAGTAACTCAATATATATTTTTTAATAAATCTGTGGTGCTAACTATGAAATCAGATATACAGGAAAAAGCAGAATGTACGAGCTTAAATAAACTCAATATGCAATTATTACCACGTATCTGGCGCCACTGGGTAAATCCGCGCCAACGAGTAAGTAAATATTTTCCTGCTCTTGCATTGCAACAGCTAACTGAACAAATTACATTATCTGAGCAACGTCATACTGGACAGCTTCGGTTTGTGATTGAATCCAGCCTTGATACCGCGAATTTGTGTCATCACACTACGGCACGCCAGCGTGCACAGTATTGGTTCGGAAATCTGGGTATATGGGATACTGCTGAAAAAAGTGGTATTTTGGTTTATGTACTTTTTGCTGATCGCGCAGTAGAAATTATTGCAGACCGGGGTATTAATACCTGTGTGAGTATGGTGCATTGGCAGCAGATATGTAATCGCATTACTCAGGCGTTTCAGCATCAACGATATATGGATGGTTTAACTGCCGGACTGGATGAGCTGACGGAATTACTTGTACAGTATTTTCCGCGTACGCATGCCGGTACTAATGAACTGGCTGATGAAGTTATTCTGCGCTAGTTTTGAAAAACTAAGTATTTATATAAGTAAATTTTCAAGGTACTGTAACGGCTTAATATTCAATTAAATTATCAGTGTGCAGTATTTTCAGTAAATTAGCCCATAATTACAAAAGATGTGGAATTAATTATTAATATTTCGGGATAAAACGCCATAAATAGTTTTTTTGAATTAAATTTATTTAATAATATTAAAATACAAATATATAAGGTCTATAATATATCTGCGGCTTAAAAGGACAGATTGACAAAGAGGGAATGTGCATGGCCGCAGGTAGTTTGACTATCGCACGTAAGCATAAGCCGGAATAATCTGATATTGCATGACAGGATTATTCTGGCTTCAGTTTGTCTGATGAGTGCACGTTCAGCGCAAACGTCCGATAATAATGTTCGGCGCCTTGATTAACAGCATGATTTTATCTTCATTTTTCAATTGCATAGTTTGTGCACTATGACAGGTAATACTGGCGGTCAGGCTGACAGCTGCGCCTAAATTCACAGTAATCACACTGTTTACAGCACCAGTATCTATGTGGCGTATTTGACCGGTTAGCTGGTTACGAGCGGATATTTGTAAATTCGGATCGGGACGCGCAAGCATAATGGCTGATGCCTGAATGAGTGCCAGTGCATCAACGCCTACAGCCAGTTCCATCTGTTCACAACTGTGTCTGGTAAGTATGGCAACCAGTTCCTGTCCGTTGCTCAGTTGCAGATGAACCTCATTATTTACAGCTCCTTCAATGATTTGGCTGATTCTTCCGGCGAGTTGGTTATCAGCACTTAAATCCAGATTCATTTTTTGCCATAAACTATGATGACTATTGTCAGCGTTAGCTTCCAGTTGCCGGATGAGTTGCTGATGACGTTGCTGCATAGTGTGATAATAATTTAAAAAAGCTTCACCAAAAGCTGTTAATACGCTGTTTCCGCCACCCTGACCACCGGTTTGCCGTAAGACTAAAGGTTCAGGCGCCAGATTATTCATTGCATCTATGGCATCCCATGCTGCTTTATAACTCATAGGTACCGCTTTAGCTGCCTGGGTAATGGAACCGAAACGCCGGATATTTTCCAGTAAAGTAATCCGTTTGCTGTTGCCAATTCGCTGGCCGTTAATAGTGGGAATTAGTTCGCTGTTAAGATTAAATTGATTCATTGCGATTGTTACGAGGAGCTGAGTACAGACATCCATTATCCATATGCCAGATTTGAGCGTCAAAAGCAGCTGCATCTTCCGGATCGTGAGTAATCAGTAGCATGGGTAAATTTAATTTCTGCTGCCAGGCAGATAACTCAGAACGCATTTGAGCCCGTAGCTGAGTATCCAATGCAGAAAATGGTTCATCCAGCAGAATAGCCCGCGGCTGAGCAATCAATGCACGAGCCAGAGCCACACGCTGGCGCTGTCCGCCGGACAGATGAGCCGGATATTGTTCTGCTACCGAATTGAGCTGCATAGCAGTCAGCCAGTATTCAACTTCTGTATACCGGCTGCGTTTTTTCGGATTGAATAAGCCATGACAAATACCGCAGGCAATATTCTGCCGGACATTTAAATGAGGAAAGAGGGCATAATCCTGAAATACAAAGGCCAGTTTACGTTGTTGCGGGCTAAGATTAATATGCTGCTGTGCCTGAAACAGAGTAACACCATTCACATTAATATGACCCTGTTCAGGAGTCAGCAGACCGGCAACAGTCTTTAGCATCAGACTTTTACCGCTGCCTGAGGCTCCCATAATAACTGTACGCTGTGACTGACAGCACAGGCGGATATCCAGAGTAAAATGACTTCCGTCATTACGCTGAAGGGTTTTCTGAAAATTAAAATCTAACATAAAAACCATTGGCCGGATTAAAAACAGGCAAAGCAATATCGGAAAACAATATTGTTTGATTCAGGTATCGGATTATTTAAGATTGGTCATAGGTACTTTGCCGGATAAAAGTTTGCCGGTAAGCAGTAATATCAGAATACAGACCACAGATATAATCAAGACCAGAGTATTGGCCAGATAGTCATCTCCGGCCTGTACTGCTTCATATACGGCAATCGACAGAGTTTGTGTCTGCCCCGGAATGCTGCCTGCCACCATCAGCGTAGCACCGAATTCACCCATACTGCGTGCAAATGCCAGTAATACGCCGGCCAGAATACCTCTCCAGGCCAGCGGCAGAGTAATGCGCAGAAATACTCCGGCATTACTGATACCCAGAACACGCGCTGCCTGCTCCAGCTGGGAATCCAGACTTTCAAATGCAGCACGTGCCGGTTTGAATACCAGAGGAAACGATACGATTGTTGCCGCTACAACAGCACCCTGCCAGGTGAAAATCAGATTAATACCCAGATAACGTTCCAGCCACTGACCAATAAAGCCATTTTTTCCAATCAGAACCAGTAAGTAGTATCCCAGTACCGTTGGCGGCATTACCATTGGCAAAGTGAGAATGGTATCAATCAGCTCCTTACCCCAGACAGCTTTACGGGCAAGTACATAACCTATACCAACCCCCAGAACCAGATTGATAGCAGTTGCCCACAGGGCGATTTTAAGTGACAGGGCAAGAGCAATCCAGGCCGCAGCCATTATCTACTCCTTGAAATAAAAATTCAGACAGAATTGCGGGAGGATAACTGCCGGTGGAAAAATACTCAGCGTGCGTTTTGAAAACCGTAACGCTTAAGAATTTTCTGACCCTTTGGCGACTGGATAAAATTAATAAAGCGGCTGGCAGCTGCCGGTTCTTTACTGGCTACTGTCTTAGCAATCGGATAGCTGATTGGCTTACTGGTCGGGATGGTTGCAGCTACACTAACTTTATCCGGCATAATGGCCGCATCTGTGCCAAATACGAAACCGGCTTCCGCTGACTGATTAGCGACATAATCCAGAGCCTGACGGACATTATTCACATTCACAATTTTAGGCTTTACCGTACTCCATACTTTTGCCTGCTCCATTGCTGCCTGAGCATAACGTCCGGCCGGTGTAAAAGCGGGGTTGCCCAGTGCAATATGTTTAATACCTGGTTGCTGCAGATCTTTCAGTCCGCGTACATTCAGACTGCTTTTTTTCGGAATAATCAGTACCAGACTGTTATTTACAAAATTAATTCTGTCCTGTGCCCGCACAAGATTCTTAGTCTGAGCCTGATCCATAGTTTGCTGATCAGCAGAAGCAAATACATCTACAGGTGCACCGTTTTGCATCTGCTGAAGCAGAGAGCCTGAAGCTCCGAAATTAAGCAGTACTTTATCCTGAGGATATTGCTGCTGATATGCTTTGGCAATGTCATTAAATGCATTGGTCAGACTGGCAGCCGCTGAAACTGTGATATTGGCGGCAAGTGAAGCAGTGCTCATTACACTCAGGCTGATTGCAGTAACAATAGTAGTCAGACGAATGTGGTTAAAGCGCATATTTTATCCTTATTTGAAATAAATTATTATCCGGCGCCAGGTCAGGCAATACCGATTATAAAGGAAAATTATTGCGAAATATACCTATGTATATAGCGATAGATAGTCATAGAGATGTTCGATACAACATATATGTCATAGCAAATAAATAATTTATAAATCAATTTGTATGCAAAATATTCATGACTAATAGAAATAATTTATTGAATAAATTATTTCTATTTATTGCTAATGTAATAAATTGTATTTTAACCTTTATACTAATTAAATTCGGAATTTAAATGAAATTGTAATTATTTATTTAAAGTAGAAAATACTGATAAAATTTTATAATAGTTTAAATAAGGTATTATAATAGGATTAAATGTTAGTATAAATTAATTTTCTAGCATAATTAGTAAGCAGTGCGGGGATGGATTTCCTGCAAATAAATAATAAAAATTTTATTAGGAACATACACACATGAACCTGACAAGACGCCAGTTTTTCAAGGTTACCGCAGCAGGTGCCGGCGCGACAGGACTGGCAGTGATGGGCATGGCTCCTGCCACAGCCTTTGCTGAAGTCCGCCAGTACAAGCTGTTGAGGGCTACAGAAACACGTAATAACTGCACATATTGCTCAGTTGGTTGTGGTACGTTGTTGTATAGTCTGGGTGACGGTGCCAAAAACGCCAAAAAGAAAATTTTTCACATAGAAGGTGATCCCGATCATCCGGTCAGTCGCGGCAGCTTATGTCCTAAAGGCGCCTCACTGATTGACTTTGTTAACAGCCCGAACCGTGTATTGCATCCGCAGGTTCGTGAAGCCGGAAGCACAGAGTGGAAAGACATCAGCTGGGATGAGGCACTGGATCGTATTGCCCGCCTGATTAAAGAAGAACGTGATGCCAATATTATTGAAAAAAATGCTGATGGTGTTACGGTTAACCGGCTGGAAAGTGTGGGTATGCTGTGCGCTTCTGCCAGCTCCAATGAAACCGGTATTCTGACTCAGAAATTCATGCGTTCGCTCGGGCTGGTTGGTGCTGATTCACAGGCACGGGTTTGTCATGGGCCGACGGTATCTGCACTAGCTGCTACGTTTGGTCGTGGCGCTATGACCAATACCTGGACTGATATCCAGAACGCCGATTTTATTCTGGTTATGGGTGGTAATGCCGCTGAAGCACATCCGGTAGGTTTTAAATGGGTTATTGAAGCCAAAAAACAAAAAGGCACTAAACTGATTGTTTGCGACCCGCGTTTTAACCGTACTGCCTCTGTAGCCGATCATTATTTGCCGATTCGTTCCGGTACCGACATAGCTTTCCTCGGAGCGGTAATCAACTGGCTGATTAAAAATGATAAAGTGCAATGGGATTATGTCAAAAACTATACCAATGCTGCTTTTATTCTAGCTGATGGCTATGGTTTTCATGAAGGTCTGTTTTCCGGACATGCCGATTATACGACTGAAGACGGCAGCGCGGCACCGGAAGCGGCTCCGAAAGGTGCTAAAGGCGGGGCTGTTTATAATAATGCCAGCTGGACATACGAGCTGGATGAAAACGGCTATGCCAAAGTAGACCCGACTTTGGAAAATCCGCGTTGCGTCTGGCAGATAATGAAAAAGCATTATGCCCAGTACACACCGGAAATGATGCACAAAATTACCGGTACCCCGATTAAAGATTTTCTGCTGGTGTGTGAAGCTCTGGGGGCAACCTCGGCAAAAAACAAAGCCGGTACAATTCTGTATGCACTGGGCTGGACTCAGCATACTTATGGTTCGCAGAATATCCGTACCATGGCCATGATTCAGCTGATTCTGGGTAATATCGGTATGCCCGGTGGGGGTGTGAATGCTTTACGCGGCCATTCCAATATTCAGGGCTTGTCTGATCTTGGTTTGCTGTCTACCAGTCTTCCGGGCTATCTGAGCCTGCCTAACGAAAAGAAAAATCCGACTTTTGCTGATTATCTGAAAGTTCAGACACCTGCGGCCATGCGTCCGGGACAGCTTAATTACTGGAGCAATACGCCCAAATTTATGGTAAGCCTGCTCAAATGGTTCTTTGGTGATAAGGCTACCAAAGAAAATGACTGGGGCTATGACTGGCTGCCGAAGTGGGACAAAATGTATGATGTGCTGCAAATGACCGAAATGATGTATCAGGGCCAGATGCACGGATTACTGGTACAAGGTTTCAATGCCATGGGTTCCTTTCCGGATTCCAACCGTATCATCGAAGCATTTTCCCGCCTCAAGTGGATGGTAGTAATGGATCCGCTTAATACCGAAACGGCTACCTTCTGGGAAAATCATGGTGATGCGCATGACGTAGATTCCCGCTCTATCATGACGACGGTATTCCGCCTGCCTGTCCCTTGTTTTGCAGAAGAAAATGGTTCGATTGTCAATTCTTCACGCTGGCTGCAATGGCATTATGCCGGAGCCGAAGCTCCGGAAGAAGCCAGAGCCGATCTTGAGATTCTGGCTGATTTGCATTTACGTATTAAAGCTCTGTATGAGAAAGAGGGCGGTAAAGTACCTGAACCGATTCTGAACCTGAGCTGGCCGTATAAGGTACCGCATTCACCGACACCGGAAGAAATGGCACAGGAATCCAATGGCTGGGCACTCACAGATATTAAAGACGAGCAGGGTAATATTATCGTGCCTAAAGGCGGGCAACTGGATAGCTTTGCTCAGTTACGCGATGACGGCACAACAGCCTGCGCCTGCTGGATTTTTGCCGGTTCCTGGACTAAAAACGGCAACCAGATGGCACGGCGTGATAACAGCAATGCCGGACTGGGTAATACCCCGGGCTGGGCGTGGGCCTGGCCGGCAAACCGCCGTATTCTGTATAACCGCGCTTCCTGCGATCCGTCCGGCAAAGCCTGGGATCCTGACAGAATATTAATTCACTGGGACGGCAGCAAATGGATTGGGGCGGATGTGGCTGACTACAAGGCAGATCAGGCACCTGACACTAATATGAATCCGTTTATCATGAATGAGGAGGGTGTTGGTCGTCTGTTCTGTACCAAAAAACTGGTAGATGGCCCGTTTCCGACATTCTATGAGCCTACTGAATCACCAGTTGGTAAAAACCTGCTCTATCCTAAAGTGCTGAATACACCCGCAGTGCGCTTGTTTGACAGCGTTAAAGGTCGTATCGGCAATAAAGATGAATTTCCTTGTGTCGGCACTACATATCGTCTGACAGAGCATTTTCAGTTCTGGACGAAATCCGTGAAATTGCTGATGATTGCTCAGCCCGAACAGTTTGTTGAAATCAGCGAAGAGCTGGCAGCACAAAAAAATATTGCTAAAGGCGATACGGTTAAAATCAGTACTAAGCGCGGCTGGGTAGAGGCTAAAGCCGTGGTAACCAAACGCCTGCGTCCGTTGGAAATTAACGGGCAGACCGTCCATCAGATAGGTATTCCCCTGCATGGTGGCTGGGTGAATGTTGGTGAGAAAAAACAGTTTCTCATTAACACACTCACACCATTTGTTGGTGACTGCAATACACAGACACCAGAATACAAAACCTTTTTATGCAATATCGAAAAAGCGTGAGGGGAATAAGTCATGGCTTTACAATCTTTGGATATAAAACGTCGTTCGGCTACTAATCAGCTCACGCCGCTACCACAGGCAAGAAAACCCATTGAAATTGCCAAACTGATTGATGTTTCGACCTGTATAGGCTGCAAAGCCTGTCAGGCTGCGTGTTCGGAATGGAATGACATTCGTGATGAAGTTGGCACCAATCATGGTGTATACGATAACCCGATTGACCTGAGTGCGGATAGCTGGACGGTAATGCGGTTTTCTGAAACCGAGCAATACGGCAAGCTGGAGTGGCTGATTCGTAAGGACGGCTGTATGCACTGTTCTGACCCGGGCTGTCTGAAAGCCTGCCCGTCACCGGGTGCAATCATTCAGTATGAAAATGGTATCGTCGATTTCCATCAGGAAAACTGTATTGGTTGCGGTTACTGTATTTCCGGCTGCCCGTTTAATATTCCGCGTATTTCGAAAAAAGATAACCGCGCTTACAAATGTACCCTGTGTTCAGACCGTGTGGCCGTCGGGCAGGAACCGGCCTGTGTGAAAACTTGTCCTACCGGCGCTATTCATTTCGGCAGCAAAGAAGACATGAAGTCTTTGGCCGGGGAGCGTATAAAAGACTTAAAACAGCGCGGTTTTGAGCAGGCAGGGCTCTACGATCCACAGGGTGTGGGCGGTACCCATGTTATGTATGTACTGCATCATGCGGATAAACCCAGCCTGTACCATGGTCTGCCGGACAATCCGCGTATCAGTACCACCGTTAAATTATGGAAGAGTATGCTCAAACCGATAGCAGCATTCGGTATTGCTACCGCTGCTTTTGCCGGCTGGCTGCACTACATTACCATTGGTCCGAATCGCCCTGACGATGATAAAGAACAGGTTCTGAATCGTGAAGGCGAAATCCTCAAAGATAAAGGGGACGCATAATGAAAAGATTATTAATTCAGCGATATAAAAAATCCGAGCGGTTTAACCACTGGGTAGTAGCCGGCTGCTTTGTGCTGCTGGCTGTTTCCGGTCTGGGTTTTTTCTATCCGTCTTTTTTCTGGCTCACTGAAGTTTTCGGTTCTCCGCAATTGGCACGCATCCTGCATCCGTTCATCGGAGTGGTGATGTTTCTGGGCTTTTTTATCCAGTTTTTCCGCTATGTAAAATATAATTTTTTTGAGCGGGATGATATTAAATGGTTACTGGGAATTAAGCATATTCTGCTGGGAAGAGAAATTGGTGATACTGGCAAATATAATGCTGGACAAAAATGTATGTTCTGGCTGATGTCCATCAGTATGGCACTGCTGCTTATCAGCGGGCTGATTGCCTGGCGGCAGTTTTTTTCCGGATATTTTCCAATCTGGGTGGTACGTATCGCTTTGCTGGTGCATTCTGCCTCTGCTATCCTGCTGATTGTCGGTATTATTATTCATGTATATGCCGCATTGTGGATTAAAGGCACAATTCCGGCGATGGTGGAAGGAGTGGTTAGTCAGGAATGGGCGAAAAAGCACCATCCACGCTGGTACCGCGAAATGATGGCAAAAAAAGAAGCCAAAGCGCAGCAAAATTCCACTTCACAGACAACTGAATAATTTAAATAATCATCATCTGTAGTGCTGTCTGTATGGTGTATTGTCATACAGACAGTAATATTTTATCTTCTTGCGTAATCCGGTTAATATGTCGGTACAGGTCTTTTCTGGCTGTTACCGGTTCATAAATACAGAAACCTCATGAATTACACCCCCGCCCAAAATCGCACTGTCTGGGTGGCACAGGCTGGAGAATGCAGTAGTACCAGTGATAATATCAGTGCCGAAATCCCGGTAGCACTTGTTTATAACGGTATCTCCCATGTCGTATTAATGGCTACACCCGCTAATATTGCCGAACTGGCATTGGGTTTCAGCCTGAGTGAAGGCATCATTGAAAATGCAGAGCAAATTTATGCGATTGAAATTACTGAACATCTGCATGGAATTGTGGCTGAGATTGAGCTGGCCAGCGCAGCATTTGCACGTTTGAAAAGTCGCCGTCGCCAGATGAGCGGACGCACTGGTTGCGGACTGTGCGGTATTGACAGTCTGGCAGCTGTTCAGCCAGAAATAGAACCGGTTTTACGCGATTGGCATGTAGAATTTAGCATAATCGGGCGTGCTTTGACCGATTTTAACCATCATCAGCAACTGCGGGCGCAAACTGGTTCAGTTCACGGTGTGGCGTGGGCTGATATGACTGGAAAGATTGTAACCGTCCGTGAAGATATCGGCCGGCACAATGCTTTAGACAAGCTTATTGGCTGGGGATTGCATGCAAAAGTGGATTGGAAGCATGGTTTTGTGGTATTGTCCAGTCGCGCTAGTTTTGAAATGGTAATGAAATCAGCAATAACCGGTATCGGGTGTATCGTGGCCGTATCTGCGCCCACCACCTATGCCATTGATTTGGCTCACAAGGCCAATATCACGCTGGTGGGTTTTGCGCGTCATAATCGCCAAGTAATTTATACCCATCCTCAATTTTTTCATCCTTAACGCATGTTTAAAACAAAAAATAATAGAATATACTCTATTGTTTTTGTTTCGCTTTTTAGATTGAATAAGAACTATATTACCACTTACAGTAAGGACGACTATGTTATCGATTATCAAACGATATAGCCGTAATTTGGCCTGGCAAATTTTAATCGCACTGATTATGGGGGTAGCACTGGGATTATATCTGCATACTTTTTCAGATCCTTCTCATCCCTACTACAAAACCTATCAGTCGTGGGTAATCAATGTATTACAACCGATGGGGGATATTTTTATCCGCCTGATTAAAATGATTGTGCTGCCCATCATTCTCAGTACGCTGACATTGGGTATCGCGGGACTTGGTAACTCCAAAAGTCTGGGGCGACTGGGCGGTAAAACCATTCTGTATTTTGAAATTATCACTACTATCGCCATTGGTGTGGGTTTACTTTTCGGTAATCTGTTTCACCCGGGTAGCGGCATTGATATTTCCAATCTGCACCACAGCAATGTCAGTCAGTACGTACAAAAAAGTGAAGCACTGGCCGAGAAGCCTCATGGTCTGGTTATAATGATTCTGGACATGATTCCGCATAATATATTTGATTCGCTTAGCAGCGGTGAAATTCTGCCGGTAATCTTTTTCTGTGTGTTTTTTGGTCTGGGCTTAACTAAGCTACCTGATAATCAGCGCCTGTTCTTTTCAGATTTTCTGAAAGTGATTTCAGACGTAATGTTCAAAATCACCAATATGATTATGCGTTACGCACCTATCGGGGTATTTGGTCTGATGACTGTTACCATCAGTAAATTCGGTTTCGGTTCGCTGATTCCGCTGATGAAACTGATTTTAATAGTTTATCTGGCGATGATAGTATTTACTCTGGTGATTCTGGGTGGCGTGGCCTATTTCTGCCGCTTTAACATTTTCACTATTATCAAAATTCTGAAAGATGAGCTGATAGTGGCTTTCTCAACCTCCAGCTCAGAAACTGCGCTGCCAAAAATGATTGAGAAAATGGAAGCATATGGCGCGCCGAAATCTATTACCAGCTTTGTGATTCCTACCGGATATTCATTTAATCTGGATGGTTCTACGTTGTATCAGAGTATTGCAGTAATCTTTCTGGCACAGTTATACGGTATTTCTCTGTCGGTAAGTGATCAGGTAATGATTGTGATTACGCTGATGGTGGCTTCTAAAGGTATTGCCGGTGTACCGGGTGTATCGTTTCTGGTACTGTCTGCCACGCTGGCTACAACATCCATTCCGTTAGAAGGTCTGGGCTTTATTCTGGGTATCGACCGTATTCTGGATATGGGACGTACTGTAGTTAATGTAATCGGTAATGCTCTGGCTTCATTGGTTATTTCGCGCTGGGAACATGATTTTGATGATGAAAAAGCGCGGGAATATGAGAAATCACTTGGTATTAAATAATTAGTTTTCAGTAATAAAAAGGTTCAGAAATTTCTGAACCTTTTTTGTTATCCGATTTATCACATTTTGAAAAACAAATTGATAAGAGACATTATCTTTCTCTATTGATGGCATATAGAAAATCATAGACAGTAAATCCAGACAGAATACCTATTTTTGGTTAAACTTGGTTATTTAATTTGTTGATAATGATAACGGTACCATTACCTGAACAAGTAATACCGTTATATAACCGCGTTGATACATGAAAACACAAGCAACACCAGAAACCATACAAGCACAGGAATTTTTTCATATCCCGTTCTGGCAGCAGCCTCCTGTTGATATTTTCAGCCGGCGCGCATTACGGCTGAATGAATTGGCTGCAGAAGACAATAGTGACTGGCAACCATACTTACAGCTACTGGCTGTTATCAATAATGCTCAGCAAAATTTACTTGAGCAATATGCACAGGAAGCCTGGGTAATTCCTGATACTGATAAAGATGAAGTTCCGCTTACTCTGGCATTACTGAGTGCCAATAGAGACCTGACAGAGCGTCTGTTTACCGATTTACATGCTTTATTGCAAGCAGATTTGTCACCAACTGCTCAGCAGGTATGGAAAGAGTTATTGCAGCTCGACAGTGAAAGCCGCAACCAGTTATGCCAGCATGCATTTAATCAGCAGCTCGGAATAGCTCAGCAGGATTATCAGGTCTGGGTAAATGCAGTGGTGCAGATTGTTTATACTCATGCAGCGTTAAATCTGGCTGTTACAACGGTAAAACCTCTGTCTGAACCGGGTTTTTGCCCCTGCTGTGGTACTGATGCTGTGGGTTCAGTAATAGTCGGACAGGGTGAACTTGAAGGGTTGCGCTATTTGTGTTGTGGTGTATGCAATAGTCGCTGGCACAGTGTACGGGCACGCTGTAGTTTTTGTGATAATAGCCGTGATCTGGGCGTACACCGGATTGAACAGGTGAAAGAAGGTGTATTGGCTGGTGCAGAGGCGGAATGCTGCCCCGGCTGCCATGCTTACCGCAAACGTTATCGCCTGGCCAGGCAACAATATGCTGATCCGATTGCTGATGATTTGGCCTCTTTAGCTCTGGATATACTGTTGAATGAAGAGGGATGGCAGCGTGGCGGAGCTAATCCGTTTTTACTGATGGGAAAAATACCCAGACATTAAATTAAGCTAAAGCTGTTTGGCTTGAATAAATGATAGGGAGTCAAACAGCTTAAATAAGAAAATCTGATCTAACAGATGGATAATAAAGATGAAAAAAGCGGAGAAGTTTTTTTCCAGAGTAATTGGTCCTTTAATTATCGTATTGGGGATAATCTGTTTAGCTGAAAGTAAAAGCAATCACCAGCACTATTATCTTCCTTTGCAAAATAAAGCCAAATATCTTTTATCATTGAATTGTGCACCAAGCCAATGCACTACACAGGGGAAGATGATATATAACCATCCGGAAAATATATCTGCTAAATCCATCAGTACACCAATTTATCATTTTCGCTATTATTTCCGGATAGCAGATAAAACCTATATTAATGATGATTTGCGTGTTTTTAGTGAAGGTTTTGGTTTTACCAAAACCGGACTGCGCTATTTTCCTGCAGGAGGCCTGAACTCAGCTGAATTTTTTTCAGAAGAAATCATTTTTGACCCGGCTAATCCAAATATAAATTTACCCGCGACATATGCAAAAGTTCTTCATGAAATTCCCAGCCCTTATGGCTTTTTTGAAGGTTTTTTTATTATTATAGGGGGAATTATTCTTACTCTAATCAGCTATTGGAATAAAATTTTTTTAAAAAACAGGCTTGATAAATAATTAAAGAAGTATTTCTGATACCCAATTAAAACTATTTTTTATTATTTCATCGTAAAGTAATTTATTATCTTTATAAATAAGACTGATATTACTCAGACCTTCTAATATAACCATTAATTGATTGGTTATTGCCTCATTTTGTGGGTTTTGCCGGAGTTTATCGCGGATTAAATTTCGAATAAATTCTTTATGCTCCATAACCAGCTCTTTGATTGCATTGTCGTTATGGATTTCTTCTCTTGCTCTGACAAATAAGCAGCCATTAAAATCGTCTTGATTGTACCAGTCTAAATGCCATTTAAATATCTGAATAATGGACTGTTGCTGGTCAAGATTAGCTATTGCTTCGGTAAGTTCTTGTTTAAATCGCAAGTCTCTTAGTTTTAAAACTTCAAAGATTAAATTGTCTTTATTGCCAAAATGTTTATATAGCGTTGTTTTAGAACAACCTGACTGGTCTCTTATTTCATCGACTCCTACATTGCCAAAACCCTTTTGATAAAAGAGTTGTTCTGCTGTATCAGCAATTAATCTGTATGTTTTTTTCATTTATTATCCAAAGTGTTTGATAAGTGGACAGATCTGTACTATTATAAAAGTGAACAGATTTGTTCACTTTTGTGCTGGCACTAATTGCTAACACTCAAGCTAATCTTATAGGATATAAAGAATAATGAAACCATTTTTTTTCGGCAAGGAGAAACTGCCACCAAAGCCCACAAATAGTGAATTATTGCAAAGTCTGACCGGTGGTTTTGTAGCTATATTTTTTCTGTTCTGGTTTAGTCGGGTAACCGGCTATACTTTAATAATGGCACCATTTGGAGCAAGTTGTGTACTCTTGTTTGCTGTATCTCAATCACCACTTGCGCAGCCAAGAAATGTTATTCTGGGACATTTAATTTCAGCTTTTTGCGGGTTACTGTTTTTAAAACTATTCGGTCATGATGTCATTACTATTGCTTTGGCTGTAGGCATAGCAATTATCGCTATGCAATATTTTCGGGCAGTGCATCCACCAGCCGGTGCTAATCCATTAGTCATTTTATTAACAGCAGATAAAATAGATTATGATTTTACTTTTCTATTGTTTCCAGTGCTGTCCGGGTCAGTAATATTGGTAGCAATTGCTTATTTAGTTAATAATCTTTTTAATAAAACGCATTGGCCTGTCTATTGGCTGGCACTCTTTAAAGAAAATGAAAAATAATAATAAACCTATCATGTTGTTATCAGTAAATTGAAAAACTGTGTGATACTTTTTTGGCGCAGAAAATTGGTCAGAAAGGTAGGTAATCCAGTGTATATCAGCTTATGATAAGCTCGTACTATCTGTTGAATCAGTTGTTAAAAAAATCTTAGTTGAAATGATTTATTAATCATTTCATCTGCTGATTAATAAATCATAATCTTTTGTTTAATTAAAATATTTCAGAATTTATTGTCTGAAGACTTTGATAAAATTCAGAGAAATATTAGTCGAAATCAATTTTTACGCCTTCTTTTTTAAGTATATTAGTTGCAATATTTATATCCGGCAGTGTTTCGCCGAAGTAAACCCGATTAGATAATTGCTGAGTGAATATCGAATGTATCTGGTTAAATGCACCAATAGCGGTGAGATGAGACTGACCTTTAGGATCTGTAATGGATAAGACGGATTGAGCTGGCCGGTTGGCCGAATCTTTACCTGTGATATTGATTAAAATGCGGTGCTCATCACCTTTACCCGGATTGTATAGCAGTTTCTGGCGAAATGATTTAAAACGTTGCGCTGAGATTAAACGCCAGAAGCCACTATGAATTAATACATAGAAAAGACGGTTGGTTATATTGCTGTTAAAACCAATTCGTGTGGATACTGATCTGGCTTGGGTTAACATTGGCAAGGTTAACTGATCAGGTGTATCAAAGCGATAAACCCGAAAACGTTTTTTATCTGTAAAGCTGACCAGCCTGCTGTCTGAAAATGGCATACAGCTTTGAGTGTGTCCCTCGGCGATGACTTCAAAAGGAATCAGCATTCTGTCCATATAATCTACAGAATTGATTCCTGCGTTATCTTGCATAGAATAGAGAATATTAATATCTATGCTGTTTATCTGCTTGAATTTAAGTGCCTGCCGGAGTATCAGGCTGGCAGCTACACCAGCCATCCATGTGGAAGAAAATACTATGGGAGCATGCAACTGGTCGAATGTATGGGTATAGGTAATCGCTGTTTTTAATTTATCCGTCCAGCGGGTGATATCAAGATAGGCAATCTGATTTTTGATGGCAAAATGCAGTACGCGGTTATCGGGATCATTGGCCAGGGTTACGATTAATTGGGGCCGGATATTGTCTGGAAGCTGTGGTGCATTAATATCGAATTGTATTGCAGATGCTTTGGATAAGGTACTGGCAAATGCAGTTGCAGTATGTATATTGCGCCCGCCAATAATAATATGTACATCCGGATAATATTGATTTAACAGTGCCGCTACTTGTTTGCCTACTACACCATAGCCACCGATTAATAATACTGACAGCTGATTGTTCATGCAGACTTTCTATTTTAGGTTGATTGACCTAAAATAATATACTAAATAATTTATTTTTGGTCAATTGACCTATTTATAAAAATCATGATGGCTAAATTATCTCCAAAAAAAGAACAAATACTGACTACTGCCGCGCGGTTGCTGGCGATACGGGGTGGGGTGAATTTCAGTATGCGGATAGTGGCAGATGAAATGGGAATACGGCTAAGTAATCTGCAATATTATTTCCCTACGCTGGACAAACTCTTTAGCGCGCTGGTTGAAAATATGCTGCTACTGGTTGAGCGGAAAATAAATCTTGCGCTAAAAAGTGATGCTGAAACGATGAGTGTACTGATAGATATCATTTGCTCAGAACTTGATGATGTTTACAATTGTCAGTTAATGTGGGAAATCTGGGCACTGTCTGAACGAACAACAGAAGCTCATCATGCTATTGATTTGTTTTATCAGGAATATTTAAAAAAAATAGCTTGTTTCGTCCAATCACAGAATACTTTACTCAATAATGATGAAATACAGCGGCGTGCATTAATCATTGTTAGTTTGCTCGAAGGTATATGGGTGGTTGCGGGGAAAAAACGCTCGAGCATTGAGTTGGATAAAATTAAGGCAGATTTACTGCATACGATTAATCTGATTATCAGCAGCACCTGATCACGATGCGCAATATATTTATAAAAACAAATTGAGCAGTAATTTAAACTAAATATAGTCGGCCATTAGCAAATTAAAATTCTGCTCGGGTTATCAGATTATTTGGCTAATCAGATAATAAAATCAGAAAAATCCTGATTATATGAAAGCCGGAAAAAGCTCTCTTGCTCTTTCCGGCCTTATTTTTGCTGAATAATTTTTTTTATATAGGATAAACTGTCAGCCACTGTCCCTGCTGAATATCAGTTTGTGCGGGAATATCGATTAATACCTGTGCATTCACGCAACCGGAAAGCATATGTGAACCCTGTTTATTTAATGGAATAACCTCCGGACCATTATTGGTAAAGCGCAAGGTTCCGCGCAGGAATTCGCGTCGTTTTTGCCGGTTCGGGGTTATGCTGAAAGCAGCTTTGGCCTGATAGCATTCGGGTAGTGCTTGCAGAATATGACGCCCGGCGGCTGTTTGCAGTGCCGGTAGTCCAAGCAGTTTGAAGGTAACAAAGCTGGCTACCGGATTGCCGGGCAGAAGCATGACACGACATTCACCGATACTGCCCCAACCAAAGGGTTTGCCCGGTTTTATCGCCAGTTTCCAGTGTTCTATACTGCCTAATTGTTGCAGTGCCGGTTTAACCAGATCACGATCACCTACAGAAGCACCACCGGAAATAATAATGCTGTGGCTGCTGGTGGCGGCTTTGGAAAGGGTTTCGGTGATGGTATCGAGATTATCCGGCAGAATACCGCCGTCAATGATTTCAATAAATGTGTAAGTTTGAAGACAGGCCAGCAACATGGGGCGATTACTATCATATATCTGATGTTGCTGTAACTGGCTATTGCCGCTTATCAGTTCATCACCGGTGGTAAATACGCTTACACGCAGTTTTTGGTAAACCTGTAGTTCACTGAATCCCTGTGAGGCGGCCAGTCCGATTGCCTGAGCATTAAGTAATGCACCTTTTTCCAGTAAAGTTGCCCCTTGTTTCAGCTCTTCGCCCTGACGGCGAATATTTTCATTGGCAACGGGTGTGCTGGTGCAGCTGAGGGTGAGTCCTTCAACGCAGGTGTTCTCCTGCATAATTACTGCATCAGTATTTACCGGAATTCCGGCACCAGTGTAGATACGCATAGCCTGACCGTGTTGCAGGGTTAGCTGTCGTGTATCTCCTGCTGCGGCTGTATCGGTTAGTTGCCATTCAGAGCAATCGAGTCCGCATATTGCATAGCCATCCATAGCGCTGTTGTCGAATGCGGGAGAGTCTGTAGTAGCTATAATGCTTTGGGCGAGAATACGCCCGGCAGCCTGATTAAGCGGTACGGTTTCAGTTTCGACTATGCGGCTTGCCTGTTGCAACAGGGCTTCCTGCCCTTGGTAAAAATCCATCATAAGGTTGTTTCTCCGCTGCGCATGCTGGTAAACATTGCGCTGCTGTTATAGTTGGTAAACGGAATATTGTCGGCAAAGGTAACGATAGCATGCCGGTAAGGCAGAATGACGGAGCGGACACTGTGTTTGCCGGTACTGTTAAGCTGTTGCCGGATATGCTGTAAGTGACGACGCCGCATCTGACAAACGACAGGGTGCAGAGTGAAAGAATCTGCGGCGCAAACAATATCAAGTTCAGGCTGGCCGGATAGTTTCTGATACAAACCGGCAATGATATCGGTGTTGAGTAATGGCAGGTCACACGGTACTATTTGCAGATATTCAATAGTTTCCGGTAAATATTGTGCAGCACTGATGATACCGGCAAGTGGTCCCATCCCGCTATAGGCCGGCAGATCAGAATATACGGGGTAGCCGTATTTTTCTATTCGGGCAATATCCCGGTTGGCACTGATAATAATGTGCTCGCTGCAGTGACCAAGCTGATGCAGAATATGTTCCAGCAATGGCTGACCATTTAATGTGAGCAGGGCTTTATTGGCACCACCTACACGGGTACCGAGTCCGCCGGCCAGAATAATCAGCCCGAGCTTTGCATTTATTCCCATGACTGTGTGCGCAGCCGGTCTGTATGTTTCATTTCTACCCAGTGCTGCTGACCATTGGCAAAACATTCTTTTTTCCAGAATGGTGCTTCGGTTTTGAGGTAGTCCATAATAAAATGATTGGCCTGATAAGCATGTTCGCGATGGCCGCTGGCAGTAAGTACCAGTACTATTTGTGCGCCTACTGGTAATTCACCCACACGATGAATGACGCAGGCGTAGGGTAAAGACCAGCGTTCGCCGGCACGGGTGATAATTTTGCTGATTTCATGCTCGGTTACTTCCGGCATATGAGTGAGATACAGATGACTCAGTGGTTGCTGCGGGTTATCGTTGCCGCGCACTTTACCAATAAAACTGACTACAGCTCCGCAATCCGGCGCATTTTTTTCAGCCAGTGCCAGTTCCTGACTGAGGTTGAAGTCTTCTGTCTGTATTTGTATGCGTGTCTGCATTTTAACCTCCGGTTACTGGTGGTAGCAGTGCGATGCTGTCTCCGTCTCTAATGGCTGTGTTGCCATGCTGAATAATATTATTTACAGCAATTTTATATACTTTTCCCTCGGCCAGTACCTCGGAGAACGGTATTCCGCGCTGCCGCAGATAGGCGAGCAGGGTATCGCTGTCATCAAAACTGCATGCAAGCTCTTCCTGTGCCATGCCTAGTTCTTCGGCAAATCGTGCCAGATAAATAACCGTAATCATGATAAAGACATAGTTAAACCAATAATCGGTTATTATGCCGTGTTTTTTCTTTTTGTGGCAGATAGCTGCTGCCAATGCTATTGGATTTAAGTAATAATTTAGGATAAAATGCCGTTCTTTTCTTAATCATTCCAATCATTTGCCTTATTCTGAAATTTTTTCTGATAACAGGCTTTTACCTATCTCATGCTGATTGACCGCTTCAACAGACGTATTGATTATTTACGAATTTCGGTAACGGATAAATGTGATTTGCGCTGTACTTATTGTATTCCGCAGGGATTCACAGAGTTTGAAAAACCGGTCAACTGGCTGTCGTTTGCTGAGATTGAGCGTGTTGCCGGCGCATTTGCCCGTATGGGCGTGTCACGTTTCCGTTTAACCGGCGGTGAACCACTATTGCGCAAAAATCTGCCCGATCTGGTTGCACGGCTGGCGGCATTGCCCGGGGTTTCAGATTTGTCGTTAACCACCAATGGCACGCAACTGGACAGGTTTGCATATGATTTACGCAAAGCGGGATTGAACCGATTGAATGTGAGTCTGGATTCACTGCGGCGTGAATGTGTACAGGAGATTTCCGGTAAGGATAGCTTTGATAAGGTAATAAATAGTCTTCAGACGGCACGCGATGCAGGCTTTGAGCAGATTAAAATTAATATGGTGCCGCTGCCGGGGGTTAATACCGGTGATATAGAGGATATGGTGGCGTTCTGTATTGCCAATGGTTTTATTCTGCGCCTGATTGAAGTAATGCCGATGGGTGTAAGCGCCCGCGGACTGGATTATTTTAATTTACTGGAACTGATTGAAAATCTGCGCCCGAAATATCAGTTGTATGAAAGTAAACGTGTCTATGGCGGCGGGCCGGCTAAATACTGGGAAAGTGCGGATGGCCGATTTACTTTAGGACTGATTACACCACGTTCCCAGCATTTCTGTGCCACCTGTAACCGGGTACGTATGTCTGTTGATGGGACATTGTATTTGTGTCTGGGGCAGGAGCAGAGTATGGCATTAAAACCTTTATTAATGGCAAATTGTTCTGATACTCTGCTGGAGCAGGCAATTCAGCAGGCAGTGGATTTAAAACCGGAAAAACATGAATTCAATGAAAAACCGGATAAAATTGTGCGCATTATGGCCAAAACCGGTGGTTAGTATCCTGGTTATTGCTGTTATCGGAGAACAAAAGCCCGCTCAGGAGAGCGGGCTTTTGGTTTAGAAATAAATCAGAACAGGATGAGTGTCCACGGTAGCAGATAAGTTTGTACGACGGTAAATAAGCCGGCGATTACACAGAAAAGCAGGCTATGACGTACGGTAAAGCGGAACAGATCTGATTCTTTACCGGCCAGACCCACAGCAGCGCAGGCAATGGCAATAGACTGCGGTGAAATCATTTTACCGGTTACACCACCAACTGAGTTAACTGCTACAGCCAGTACCGGATCCATACCTACCTGCATAGCAGTATTAGCCTGCAGGGCGCCAAACAGAGCATTGGCAGATGTGTCTGAACCAGTGAGGAAAACGCCTACCCAGCCAAGGAATGGTGAGAAAAACGGAAATGCTTTGCCGGTATCAGCCAGCGCCAGAGCCAGTGTGGAGGAAAGACCGGAATAATTAACCACGTATGCAAAAGCCAGTACTAATCCGATAGACAGTACGGGGTAGCGTAAGTCGTACAGAGTATGTTTGAATGTGTCGACAGCCAGACGTGGTTTTATTTTTAATAGCAATATGGAAATAATGGCAGCCAGCAGTATGGATGTGCCCACTGCTCCTAACAGATTAAGTTTAAATTCGGCTGCGATAGGGGTGTTTTCCGTTACGATAGGTGCGGTTTTAATCACCAGATTATCAAGCCACGGCCATTGAATTTTAATCAGGCTGAATGAGTTAAACCATTCTTGCAGCGGTTTGATTGTCCAGACCGCAACACAAACAGTCAGAATAATGAAAGGCGACCAGGCCAGGGCAATTTGTTTGGCGCAGTATTCTGAAGTACTGCGTTGTTTTTCAGGTTGCTGCATGCCACTGAACGTAAATATCTGTTTCGGCTGCCAGACCCGAAGAAACAGTGCCAGACACACCATACTAACCAGGGCAGATGTCACATCCGGCAATTCAGGTCCGACAAAATTGGCTGTGATGAACTGGGTAGCGGCAAAAGAAACACCGGAAACCAGTAAAGCAGGCCATGTCTGACGAATACCGCGCATCCCGTCCATGATGAATATCAGATAAAACGGAATAACGACAGACATCATAGGTAACTGCCGGCCAGCAAGCTGGCCGATATGAAACGGATCAATACCTGATACTTGTCCGCCAACCAGAATCGGAATGCCCAGTGCGCCGAATGCTACTGGTGCGGTATCGGCAATCAGACACAGTCCGGCTGCATATAATGGTTTGAAACCAAGACCTACGAGTAGTGCTGCACTGATGGCAACAGGTGCACCAAATCCGGCTGCACCTTCCAGAAAAGAACCAAAGCAAAAACCAATCAGCAGCAATTGCAAACGCTGATCTTTAGTAATAGACAGAATAGATGAGCGAATGATGTCAAACTGTCCGCTTTTAACCGTAAGATTATAGAGAAAAACTGCGGTAATAATAATCCAGGCAATTGGCCACAGACCATAAAAGAAACCATACAAGGCAGAGGACAGGGCGAGAGCGACCGGCATTTTATATGCGGCAACAGCCACGATAATTGACAGAATCAGCGTAATGGCTCCGGCAACGTGGCCTTTCATGCGCAAAACGGTGAGTGCTGCAAAAAAAAATATGATAGGTAAAAGGGCTGCCAGCAATGTGAGATAAATGCTGTTGCCTAATGCCGAGTAACTTTGTACCCATTGGTGCATATATTTCTCCTCAATGTATGAGTCTGTGTGTGATAAGTTGATTGGTATGTGCGTTTTTGAAAATGCTGAGTACTATTAATTTTTTTAATGCTAACTAATGCATAATGCCTTGCAGGCTGTTACTTTAAAAAATAAAAATGTTAACGTCAATGTTTGTATTTTATATTTTAATCTTTGTAATTAAAGCCGATGCGGCTGAATAAGTCTTTTTTCTGCTCAACCAGAAGATAAATTTTCAATGATAATATATTAATTATTTATTTTATTAGATTTTAGTATCTGAGAAAGCAGATTATTTTTAATTATAGGCTGGTTTGATCAGGTGATTTATAACTATATTGTTAATTTGATGTATGCTAGTGATAGCAGAGTTTAATTACTGTCTGTATACTGATACAGCAGAATGATAGATGTACAGTACTTGATTGCTGTGCGGCAAGAATAATATGAATATTGTGCTGGCGCAGAAAAGCAGCTGTTTGTATACCGATTGTCTTTTATCAGCCAAATTTAGGTAATAAGGAGAATTCCGGCATTGGCAATAAAATTGTGTTTGTCACAAAGTTGTCATGTTGGTCTTTTACAATAAGTCAGGGTAATTCCTAACATTAGGGAGAAAGCTGTGTCTGCTTCGTCTGCGGCTTCGTCGTCTGGGGCAATTATGTCTGCATCTAGTAAAACCAGTAAAGTAAGTAAAATTTTATTCCTGCTGATACTAATGGGTGGTCTGGCCTATGCCGGCGTTTGTATTTATCATGATTTGCAGGGAATTCCCACTTCTTCATTGTTGGTATATGCCTTATTAACAGTAGCACTTCTGATTGCGCTGGCGTTTGAGTTTGTGAATGGTTTTCATGACACCGCTAATGCAGTGGCCAGTGTTATCTATACACGTTCGCTTAAACCCAATACTGCGGTAATCTGGTCTGGAACGTTCAATTTTCTCGGGGTGATGCTGTCTACCGGTGCCGTGGCTTATGGTGTGATTTCTTTACTGCCAGTAGAGCTGATTCTGCATATGGGCAGTGATGTTGGCTATGCGATGATTTTTGCTTTGCTTTCAGCAGCCATTATCTGGAATCTGAGCACTTGGTGGCTTGGCTTACCGGCTTCCAGCTCGCATACCCTGATTGGCTCAATCATCGGTGTAGGGGTGGCTAATCAGCTGATGTCGGCACATCAGGGAACCAGCGGCGTAAGCTGGAATCAGGTAATTAATGTTGGTGAATCGTTATTATTTTCGCCGTTACTCGGTTTTATTCTGGCTGCTTTACTGTTAATTCTGTCTAAAAAATTATTGCGTATCCCTGCTTTATATAAAGCACCGGAAAATGATATGCCACCACCCTGGCCAATTCGTCTGCTGCTGATTTTTACCTGTACTACAGTAAGTTTTGCCCATGGCTCAAATGACGGACAAAAGGGTATGGGTCTGATTATGCTGATTCTGATTGGTACCGTGCCCATGGCGTATGCTCTTAACCATACTGTACCCAAGGAAGAATGGGCAAAATTTTCAGCTCATTCAGTGGCTGCACAGAAAACCATCCATGATTTGCTGCCAGTGGGCTTCGTGTTGCAACAAGGTACAGATGTGCGGGCACAGGTAACGGCTTTAGTGGAAAATAAACAGGGTACGCCGGAACAACTGGACGCACTGGCTCAGCTGGTAGAAATTGTGGCGCAGGATGTGAGTAAAAGCGACAGTCTGCGTAATTTACCGCCTGAACAGGTAGGTAATATTCGCAACGATATGTATCTGGTGTCTGAATCAATGACCTTGTTGCAAAAAAATGCCCTGGTTCATCAATACAGTCTTAATCCGATACAGATGGACAGTTTAAAGACATATCACACGTCAATTGATCATGCCACTAAGTATATTCCGGTTTGGGTAAAGGTACTGGTTGCACTGGCACTCGGACTGGGTACACTGGTTGGCTGGAAACGGATTGTGGTAACAGTGGGTGAAAAAATCGGCAAAACCCATTTGTCCTATGCACAGGGTGCTTCTGCAGAACTGGTAACGGCGGCGCTGATTTTTGCTGCTGATCGCTTTGGTCTGCCAGTAAGCACAACACATGTACTGACTTCTGGTATAGCCGGTACGATGGCTGCCAATAAAAGTGGCCTGCAAAAATCCACAATTCGTAATCTGGTGATGGCATGGGTACTTACTCTGCCGGTTTCCATTCTGCTGGCTGGAGGCTTATTCTGGTTTTTTCGGATGATTTTCTGAGTATGTATTACTATTTGTGTTCTGAGTGGTTATAAACTCTGTAATAATTTGCCAAATGCTCTTGCATGGTACGGTATTTCACAGTTTAATGTCGGTTTAGTGGTGGCTGTGCTGGTGCACGTCATAGATACTTGCTTCCTCCCGTTATAACGGGGCATACAAATTGGAAATCGTGTATGAAAAAATTACTGGTATTGTCAGCTATCGTAAGCTTGCTGATAGTTGCCTGCTCGGATGCCGGTACAGCAAATAAAGATGCTGCTTCCAATAACGGAGTCATGAATCCAACTGACCAGCTTAATATCTATAACTGGTCTGACTATGTTGATCCCGATACAGTAAAAAGTTTTGAAAAAGAAAATAATATCAAGGTTCGTTACGATTATTATGATAGTAACGAAACATTGGAAGCCAAAATTCTGATTGGTCGTTCCGGCTATGATCTGGTTGTACCATCCATTGCCAATGTCGGCCGGGAAATTAAAGCCGGTGCTTACCGGCCGGTAGATAAAAGCCAGCTGTCCTATTACAATAATATCGACCCGAATCTGTTGAAAATGATGGATAAGGTAGATCCGGGTAATAAATATGCAGTGCCTTATTTCTGGGGTATTAATACTATCGGTATCAATACCGCTATGGTAGAGAAAGCACTTGATGGCAAATTACCGGATAATCTCTGGGATCTGGTATTTAATCCGGAATATACACATAAACTGAAAAATTGCGGTATTTCTCTGTTTGACAGCCCTACAGAGCTGTATCCGCTGGCTTTGCATTATTTAGGTAAAGACCCGAACAGCAGTGAACCGGATGATATCCGTGCTGCAACCAATCTGATTAAATCCGTACGTAATGATGTGAAACGTTTTAGCTCATCAGGCTATATTGATGATATGGCTCGCGGTGATCTGTGTGTGGCTACCGGTTACGGTGGTGATTTAAACATCGCTAAAAAACGTGCTGAGGATGCTAAAAGTGGCGTGCATTTACAGGTGCTGGCACCGAAAGAAGGGGTTGGAATCTGGGTTGATTCGTTTATGATTCCTAAAGATGCCCAGAATGTAGCCAATGCTCTGAAATACATCAATTACACACTCGAACCTAAAGTTGCAGCGAAAAATGGTAATTATGTGACTTTTGCACCAGCCAGTAAACCGGCACGAGCACTGATGAGAAGTGAAATTGCTAGCGACCCCAGCATATTTCCCACTCAGGAAGTACTGGATAAGAGTTTTATCGTATCACCGAAATCACAGGATGCCGTGCGTCTGGCTGTGCGCCTGTTCCAGCAGGTAAAAGCAGGGCAGTAGCTGTTTGATATTCGCGCACGCAGGTTTCAATAAAAAAACGAATCGTTCCGGTTCGTTTTTTATTTAGGATGATTAGTTTATCTTGGAGAGTTATCGGAACATAACACTCTTTGTAAGGGTGTAGTATGCTGATAATGGCAGAATCGTTATAGATATTAGCTGTCAGAATATGGGTAAACACTTATAATCAGAGGCTACAGCACCAGTTCTGACTGCTGAAGGTCAGACAAAATTTGAGAGTGAATATCAGCATATTTTCATATAGCAGATAGTAAATCAATGAAATTATCAGTCATTATCGGAAGTAATGGTTTTTTATTCATTTAAAATAAAAGTTTGTTCTGAAATTTTTACGTTTAATCTTTAATCTGACTGGCTGACCACGGCCGGATAAAAAGTGTAAAGGGCAGCAGCGTTAGCAGGATAAAGGTTTTAAAGTTTTAAATTGGATGGTTATGAAAATTTTAATTTGTAATGATGACGGTTATTTATCAGATGGGATTGCTTTACTGGCACTGGTAGCATCTAAATTTGCTGAAATAAGAGTTGTTGCTCCGGAAAGTGATCAGAGCGGCGTAAGCAATTCATTTACTCTGAACCGGCCTCTGTCGATTAAAAAAGCCGCAAACGGTTTTTATTATGTTAATGGCACACCAACTGACTGTATCCATGTAGCTATGCATACCATGACTGACTTTAAACCTGATTTGGTTTTGTCCGGTATAAATCATGGTGCCAATATGGGTGATGATGTGCTGTATTCCGGTACAGTGGCTGCAGCTACTGAAGCCTTTCTGATGGGCATACCTGCACTGGCATTTTCAATTAATGATCGCAGCGGTGAGTACTGGGCAACGGCTGAAAAAGCCGTCATGACTATTCTGGAAAAAGTATGTGTACAGCCGCCGGCTGAACCGGTTTTATGGAATGTTAATATTCCTGCTGTAAAAGCAGAATCAGTGCAGGGCTATCGTGTGGCTAAACTGGGGCGCCGACACCATGACCAGTGTATTGTGCCGTATAGCAGTCCTCGCGGCGAAACCCTGTATTGGATTGGTGGCGTAGGTGCCGCTGATACTCGCTGGCAGGAAACCGATTTTAGTGATAACGAAGCAGGTTTTATTACCATTACGCCATTATCGCTGGACTTAACTAATTATCAGCAAATGGGTGCAGTCAGTACATTTTTACACGACATACAATGGTGACAGAAGTGGGACAGGGCGTAAGCTGGACCGGATATGAATTCCGGCGTGCACGAATGGTAGAACGGCTGAAACAGATGGGTATTACCCGTGCTGAAGTATTGGCTGCTATGTCTGCTGTGCCGCGGCATGTATTCGTTGAAGAGGCTTTGCGCTCTCATGCTTATGATGATATGTCTCTGCCGCTGGGTTTAGGGCAAACTATTTCCCAGCCATATACGGTCGCAGTCATGACGCAGTTATTGTTTGCCAGACGGCCAATACAAAATAATCTGCGGATACTGGAAATCGGTACCGGTTGCGGTTATCAGACAGCTATTTTACAGGCACTGGGTTTACGTGAAATTTACTCAATAGAGCGTTTGCGTCCGTTGCATGAGCGTGCCAAACAGAATTTACGTGCAGTACGTTTACTGGCTCATGCACGGCTGGTCTGTGGAGATGGTTATCTGGGTTTGCCGCAGGAAGCACCTTTTGATGGCATTATACTGACAGCTGCGCCGAAAGAGGTGCCTTTGCCTTTATTACAGCAACTTTCAATTGGTGGGCGTATGGTTTTACCTCTGGATGAAGGCGGGGTGCAGTTTTTATGGGTAATCGACAAAACTGCTGAAGGTTTTCAGGAAACCTGTGTGCAACAGACTTTATTTGTACCATTGGTAAATGATAATTAAACCAAAAGCATTCTGTCATTTTATTTTGCCGGTTTACATAACCACTTGAATCCAGGCATAGATACAATGCCTGTCAAACTGACTGATCCCCTTTACTGTCAGAAGAGTCTGAAAGAGTAAACGGGATCACAGTATCAAATAACTGAACACCATTAAATGTATAAAAATAGTTATCGTTATGAAATAACGAATAAATAATATGGGTTATAACCAAACCGGCTGCTACTGTGCATTGCTTGATGAAAAACTCAGTAAATAGCGTAAAATAATCTTGTCTTAATATTTTTTAATGGAAAAAATAATGATAGCAAAGAGTTATTGCTAAACAATACAGAAAAAGCCGGAAAAATTCTTTGGCTCCTTCCGGCTTAATCTGAATAGTACTGATTCACTATGTTATATAAAGTGATTTGGCTGTCAGAAACAGGTAAATCACAGTAATCTGGGAAAATAACTATGAAAGTAGCAGTATTCGTTGAACCCGGAAAAGTAGCTATACGGGAAATGGAAAAGCCGGTTATTCAGAAACCTACTGATGCCATTATCCGCATTGTTCGTGCTTGTGTTTGCGGTTCTGATTTATGGTGGTATCGCGGAATCAGTACCTGTGAGCCGGAACGAATTGTCGGCCATGAAGCTATTGGTGTGGTTGAAGCTACCGGCAGCGCAGTAACTCATGTCCGAAATGGTGATTTTGTTATTGTACCGTTTACGCATGGTTGTGGTCATTGTGCTGCCTGTAATGCAGGTTTTGATGGTAATTGTCAGAATAAAGAAGATGAGCGCAATGGCGGGTATCAGGGTGAATATCTGCGCTTTACTAATGCAGACTGGGCTTTGGTGAAAATTCCCGGTCAGCCGCAGGATTATTCTGATGCTGTTTTGAATTCGTTACTTACCTTGGCCGATGTTATGGCTACCGGTTATCATGCTGCTGCCAGTGCTGAAGTTAAGCCGGGAGATACAGTAGTGGTGATGGGCGATGGAGCAGTTGGGCTGTGCGGAGTCATTGCGGCGAAACTGCGCGGCGCTGAACGAATTATTGCAATGAGCCGTCATCCTGACCGGGCAAAACTGGCAGAGGAGTTCGGAGCAACTGATATTGTGCCTGAGCGTGGCGATGAAGCGACAGAAAAAGTGTTGTCGCTTACCCGGCAGGCTGGTGCTGATGCAGTATTGGAATGTGTGGGAACTCAGCAATCACTGCAAACAGCAGTTGCTGTAGCCCGCCCCGGAGCAATTGTTGGTTGTGTTGGTATACAGCATGACACAGAAATTAAAACCAGCGATGTTTTCTGGCGGAATATTGGATTACGCGGCGGTATTGCCAGTGTCACCACTTATGATAAAAATTTATTACTGCAAGCTGTATTAAATGAAGAAATTCAGCCGGGGAAAGTATTTACCCATCGGTTTGATTTAACCGATATTCAGGCTGCCTATCAGGCTATGGATCAGCGTCAGGCGATTAAATCATTAGTTATTGTCAGCCATGAATAATAGATAACTCCCGCAGCTTAACAAGCTGCGGGAGTTATCTGTATGAACAGCAACGCTTATTCTATCGGTCTGATCAGAAAATTCCTTTCATACCTTCTGGTGTATAGCGTTCTCCCTGAATATTGATATGATTTTTCAGCTCATTCAATGTCTGAATATCTGCTGTATCCAGTTTTAACTGGCAAGCCTGATTATTTTCATTCAGGTATTTTTCACTTTTGGTTCCCGGTATCGGTACAATATGTTCCCATTGAGCAAGCAGCCAGGCCAGTGCGATTTGACCCATAGTGCAATTATATTTAACAGTCATGGGTTCTAATGCCTGAAGCAAACGTTTGTTATGTTCCAGATTATCATCCTGAAAACGTGGGTTGGTACGGCGGAAATCATTTTCAGCCAATTCATTTTTATTCTGAATTTTACCGGTCAGAAAACCGCGCCCGAGAGGTGAGTAGGGTACAAGACCGATATTCAATTCTTTCAGTAATGGCAGCACTGAATCATCTTCTATATGACGTGTCCACAGCGAATATTCTGTTTGCACCACATCAACCGGATGAACTGCATGGGCACGCTGCAAAACAGGGGCAGAAACTTCACATAAACCGACATGGGCTATTTTCCCTGCCTGTACCAGTTCTGCCAGAGTCTGCATCGTATCTTCAATTGCAGCATTAGGATCTAAACGATGAATATAAAATAAATCGATCTGTTCAATGCCGAGTCTGGCCAGAGAGTCATCGCAGCATTGTTTAATATATTCAGGGTGGTTATTAATGCTGCGGTTATAGCCGGAAGTATTGTTTCTATCAATACCGCATTTGGTTGCGATAGTAAGTTGTGCCCGTACTGAAGCAGGCAGAGTTTTCAATACTGCACCGATCAGTTTTTCGTTTTCACCCCGACCATACATATCTGCTGTGTCAATCAGCGTAACACCGCTATCAATAACTTTGTGCATCATTGTGCGGGCATGTGCTGTATCCATATCACCATAAAATTCGCTCAGACCCATTGCTCCATAGCCCATTGCAGATACGGTAATGTTTTGTCCAAGTTTTCGTTGTGGTAAAGAATGGCTCATTATTTTCTATCCTCAGATTAGTTATATCTGAAACGCTTAATCAAATAATGCTTTTATTCGACTGCGGTCAGATAATTGTTAATTACTGATAGTGATAGTAATTAATTAACCTTGCTAAGAGAAATATAAAATCATTGATATAAAAAATATATCAATGATTTGAGTTTCTGAACCTTCCGGAAATATACATGTCACAATGGTGTATTAACTGAATTATGGTGCTTAAAATACTCAATAATGGTTTGTATCACAGTATTTTCAGCCTGCTGATGCCAGAGCAGATGTATATCGATTGATAGTTGCTGTTCATATTCAGTAGTTAATTTTTTATATACCACTCCCGGGATATGTGCCTGTGCCATAGAAGCCGGAAGTAATAACATGCCTCTGCCCATGGCAATTTCCATCAGCATGGTTAAGAAATTAGGTAATTTCGGTTGTAAAACCAGAGAAGCAGTTAAGTTGCTGATGACTTTTTGCAGTTGATCATACAATCCCGGATTCTGGTACCGTTTACACCAGTACAGAGGTAAGTCTATTACTGTATTTAAATCTATTTCATCCCGTGAACAGGCAGGGTGGTTTTCAGGTAAGGCCAGTACCAGTTTTTCCTGATAGACTAATAAACTATTTGCCTGATCATTATTTTTTTTATAATCTGAAATAATAACCAGATCAATATTGCTTTTATTAAATTCAGCTAATAGCTCTTTTGAAGAGTAGTCTTGCTGCAAAAGATCGATGTTTGGCTGGAATTTATTAATAAATTCGCTGAATAGCGGAATAAAATTAAAACCCAGAATTTTAGTTATGCCAACAGTTATTCTGTCTGTCGAATAATTATTAACATTGGTTATGGCCATAGATAAGCCTTCCAGCCAGTTTCTGGCTTTGTCTCTGAATTGTCTTCCCTGTTCAGTAAGCATGACATAGCGGGTATTACGTACTAATAAAGTAGTTTGCAGCTTTTCTTCCAGCTCTTTGATTTGCATTGATAACGGAGGCTGA
This sequence comes from Snodgrassella sp. W8124, assembly GCF_016100875.1. Taxonomy (NCBI): domain Bacteria; kingdom Pseudomonadati; phylum Pseudomonadota; class Betaproteobacteria; order Neisseriales; family Neisseriaceae; genus Snodgrassella; species Snodgrassella sp. W8124. Next base: position 1,418,720 of record NZ_JACFRP010000001.1, on the reverse strand, counting down.
CTAATACCCAGTCTGCTGGCAGCTTTGCGAAAATTGCCTTCTTCACATACTGCCAGAAAATATTGCAATTGTCGGACTGTTGGCAGATGTCGGCTGTAAATGGCTGAGTTATCGAGATTATGTTCTGTCTGAGCAGGTAATTGATTATACATATTTCCCCTAATTCATTGTTGTGCATCCGTTCGCAATTAAACTGTATAAGCGACAATATTTTCGTCAATCAGACTGGAAAAGCACATCATGCGAATGTTTAATGGAAATGATTTAAAAAAAATCAAATCTAAAATTAAATTATCTGCAGGTAATTATTGATATCGTCGGGAATCATAACAGAAAAGATATAGTTAATGTTAGTATGAAAGTTAACGAGAAAATATTAATTAAATCTATAGAAACTAATAATGAGAGAAATAATACCAAATAATCTGGTGTAACAATCGTATGGAAAACTAAATATATGGTTTATAGATATCGGCTAAGCTGATTATCAATTATGCATTGGCTGGATCAGCAGAAAACAGATATTGTTGAAAATAAGTTGTGTCAGTTTCGCTTATGAATTCGTTTAGCTATTTTATTTAATAACAGAATCTCAAATATTGTCTGCAAATATGGATTTAGGTGTTTATGTATGATGTCAAAGAAAGTCTCTTTTTCACCGTTGGCGTTTACTTTAATTATTGAATTATTTGACTAATCTGTTACGTACATAAGCTCTGCGCTATCAAAGGCAATTGCTGTCGGAGTATTGAGCCCGGAACTGATCATTTTAAATTTTCCACACTTAATCATCAATAAATCAGCAAAATATAAATATCAAGAATGATAATAATCTTTTTTTCATAACGAGTTTCCTTATCAGTAAATTCCTGTATTTTTATTATTTATGATTATTTATGATTATTTATGATTATTTATGATTATTTATGATTATTTATGATTATTTATGATTATTTATGATTATTGTTAATAAGTTGAATACCAACTAACGCTAAGATTAGATTTAACGTTGATAACAGAACACAAATGGCAATTACTCCACTCCAGGTCATGTTTTGATAAACTATACCTAATAGATAAGTGCCAATACTGCCTCCTGCCAAACACGAAAGTAAATATAAAGACGAAATCGCACCGCGCGAATTAATTGGCACAATTTTATTAAGCATGGCTATAACTAATGGCTGAATGCCAAATACAAATAAAAACAAAGCAAAAATCCCGAATCCGATAACATACATTGCTGAGCTATAACCAATAGTCACAACCGATATACATACAGCTAGCAAACAGATGATTAAGAGAGACCGTTCTTTGATAATCTGTGATAATTTACCAGTAATTATGGTGCCAATAACCGCACTCAGACCGGCAAAATTAAGCCAGCCTAAAGTTGTTGCAGACAAATAAAAAGGTGAACTTTTCAAATAAAAAGTAAGTAATGAAGACAATCCTAAATAAACAAAAAATAGTAAAAAGCCGACTAATAAAAAAATAACTACCGTTTTATCAAGTAATAATTTAATTGCTGCTAGATAAGTACCCCGTACACTATTAGCTGAAGGTTGGATTATTGAGCGTTTTATACCGTAAGGGACAAAAAAACATGTTGCAGTTATCAAACCCGCATAAATAATAAATGCAACTTGCCAAGACCAAAGATCGGTCAGCATTGCGACTATACTTCGGCTAAAATTCATGCCCACAATAGAAGCTGAAATCATCATTCCCATTGCTTGTGGTAACTTATGGTTAGGCGTGTTTTTAGCTGTATAAGCGAATAATGCCGCAGGAACAGCAGCGGCGAAAAAACCGATTAATGACATGGTGACCAAATACAACGTAAAAGAATCAACAATCACCGATAAAAATAAACAACAAACAGTTCCAATACTACCGACTAAAACTAACAACTTTGTCGAAACTTTGTCCGAAAGCGGGCCATAAATAAAAAAAGAAATGGCATAAAAAAAGCAAGATAAGCTGAATACATTTCTCGCTGCTAAAATATCGATATGATAGCTTTGAGAGATCTCTTGAAAAATAAGTTGGCTGATATAAACCGACCCGACTAACAGCATGATTAATAATGCTGATAACATTAAATTCGGTTTTGTCTGTACAAGATTTTCTTTAGACTTTGCTTCCATGAACAAAATCCCGATTAGCGAGTGATTGAGTTCAAGACAGGTTAACTAACAAAAAAAGAATTGAGAAATATATAATTTGTTATACGAAATTCGTATTGTAGAAAAAACAAGATAAACCAATGTAAAAAGCAAAGACCTCAATCATACTAATCTGATTGAGGTAGATAAATTGCAAAATAGCATAAAGGGCAGACTGAAAATATCATTTAAATTACTGAATTATTAAATAATATTTTGAAGCCTGACCTTTAAAATTTTAGTGTCTGTTAGTTGGATAATGAAATATCACGCCGTCTGAATATCAATGTGGCTATCAGGAAAAAAATCAATGCATAGACAATATTGGCTGCCAAGGTAATAAAAAATTCACTCTGGACAGGTTTTTCAACTGCATCCGCCATTAATTTAATCAAATAACTGTTTACATTTAATGGATTTAATTTGTATATCCATCCGTCTTCAGGTAAATGAAGATAAAAAAAGTTGATTATTTCCCAAAGATTATCAGCAAAGAAATAATACACAATACAGCTTCCGGTTACGAGTGCACTGCTGTTAAATACAGAAGAAAGCATCAGAGCAAAAGCAGTAAAAAATATTGTAATGGCTAATATGAATATGCTGTGTATTCCAGTGTACTTTAATATGATGCTAATTTCCGGCATTTGGTGAATTGTCAGTATATGTAATAATAGAGAAACGATTACAGATATAATCAGAAAAACAGGCATTAATATAGTAATCGCTGCAATTTTAGCCAGTAATATTTTGTAACGCTGATAAGGACGGGTCAGAATAAATTTAATTGTTCCTTTGGATATTTCAGAACTTAGAATATTAGATGAATAGATAATAGAGATAAAATTAATAAAACTGTAACAAATAGCGATACTAATTAAAAAGACTTGGTCACTATCATTTTTAGAAATTGAATGTGATGTATGAGTGACCACAAAATGCATAGTGCTGAAATAAATAATTAGTGTCAATAATAATATTAGGGGTATGATAATGACACTTCGGGTGTTTTTAAGGTATTTACGCCATTCATTAATTAGTAATTTCATTTGTTGACCTTTTGTTGATTATCGTTTTTTATGCTTTGCAGAAAAGAATCTTCCAGAGAGTAATGAGTCAGCTTCAAACCAATTAAGGGAATATCATGTTGAACAAGAAGTCTGGCAATTTCTGCACGCGGATCGTGGTCAGTTGAATCAGTTGCAATTTCAAGATTATTGAGCTGACGGGTAACCTGATACCCGTTGTTCAGCAGAATTTTTTCTGCCGGTGCTAAATCTCCGTCTACTTCGATATGAATAATGTTATTGGATTTACCCAGAAAATCACTCATTGTTCCCGCATAGACCTGTCTGCCCTGATTAACGATAAAAATATCATTAACAATTTCCTGAAGCTCGGAAAGCAGGTGGCTGGAAATAATAATGCTGTTTCCATGCTGAACAAAATTTTTCATCAATGTACGAAAATCTTTCATTCCTTCCGGATCAAGACCATTCATGGGTTCATCTAGAATTAATACTTTAGGCTGATGAATAGTTGCGTTTGCGACGCCTAATCTTTGGCGCATACCCAGAGAATAGCCTTTGACTTTTTGGTGTTCTGCACCTTTAAGCCCGGTTCTGGTTAATGTTTGCATTAAATCATCTTTACTGATTGACTGACGGCTCATATCAGCAAAAATTTGCAGATTATTGAAACCGGACATGTAATTATAGAATTCCGGATTTTCAATGATGGTACCAAGATTAAAAGCTGCTTTTTCAAAGTCTTTTTGTATATTGTGTCCACAGATTTTAATGTCTCCGGAAGTGGGAAACATCAGACCTGTGAGTATTTTCAGCATAGTGGTTTTGCCGGCACCATTGGGGCCTAAAAAGCCCATAATCCGACCGGGTGCAATCTTGAAAGAAATGTTATCCAGAATCTTCCTGTTTTTAATCTTTTTGCTAACATTTTTAACTTCAATGAGATAATTGATTTTTCCCACTCTAAACCTTTCTTGTTCAGGGAGTTAAATTTATTGATTTTGTCGATGTTATATGAGTAAAGCAATACCTGTCTTTATGGTATACGGAATTTTTATTTTCCTTATTTATAATAATGTATTATACATAATTTAACAATATTAAAATGTCTGGTTTATTGGTGGTTTATTCAGCTGGACATGCTGAATATAAGTTGAGTGTTGCTTTTGAATCTTTTTTATATAATGAATCAGATAAATAGCTAAGCAGAAAAAATCTGACTGAAATAATTTTTGCTGTAATCGAAATTATCTACCAGAAAAATTCTGGGAATGATGTATAAATGGTCTGATTAAAGGATATCTGTTCTATAAGGATTATGTATTTGAATATTCGGGTTTGACGTAATAGGTTGTCTGAAAAATGTTTGTATATAATGAATAATAAAAAAGCACAGCTTATGCTGTGCTTTTTTATTTAATTTGGCGCGGCGGACGGGGCTCGAACCCGCGACCCCCGGCGTGACAGGCCGGTACTCTAACCAACTGAGCTACCACCGCGCAAGTTTTATGCAACGCATAAAACAGAAAACTGGTGGGTGATGACGGAGTCGAACCGCCGACATTCTGCTTGTAAGGCAGACGCTCTACCAACTGAGCTAATCACCCCTGCTTGGGAAAGACGCTATTAAACCAGATATGCCGTTCGCTGGCAAGTACTAGTGATGAAAAAATTAGTTCGTTCCCTGTAGTGACCAGTTTTCAAAAAGAATTACTTTGTCTCTGGGGCCGAGTACAACCAGAGTATCTGCATTTTTAAAACGGAATTCAGAGTCAAATTTGCGTAATTGATGAGCATTGCGGCGTACTGAGAGCAGTTTTACTTTCAATTTGTCCAGCGGAAGGTCGTCTACACTTTTACCTACCAGAAAAGCATCTGGCGGCAGAGTGAAAGCCTGACGGAAATAATGGATATTCTCATCAGAGACGGTGTCATCGCTGCCGGCAAATAAACCTTCAAGTGCCTGATAACGATTTTGACGAATACGCTGCATGATTTGATAGACTTCATCAAACGGTTTGCCTGAGCTTAATAATGCCTGACTGGCGAGTGTAAGGCTGGATTCTTTCTCATCAGAAACGATATCGTCTGCACCCATATTGGTTAGCACAGGAATGTTGTCGTCGTTGGTAACGCGCACGATTACCGGCATGGTAGGGGCAATCAGCATAATATTATTGAGAATATGCTTGGCCTCTGTCATGTTGTTGATGGTAATCAGTACGGTATTGGCACGTTTTAATCCGGCTGCCTGTAATACTTCCTGCCGTTTGGCATCACCGAATGTGACCGGTTCTCCGGCAGCTTTGGCTGTGGCAACCCGTTCAGCATCCAGATCAATGGCATAGTAGGGTGTATCCTCCTGTTGCAGGATACGGGCAATGCTCTGACCGCAGCGGCCGAAACCGATGATGAGAATATGGTCAGATTTGCTCATGGTATCTACCAGTATGCTCTGTAAATCAACTGCCTGTTCGTCCCAGCTGCGTTTAACCAGCAGTTTATTGATTTTATCTGCACTTCGCATAATAAAGGGTGCCAGTATCATGGAAAGCAGGATGGCGGCAATGGCTGCTTGTTGCAGCTCAAGAGAAATGAGTTTTAATGCGCCACTAATGGCCAGCATAACAAAGCCGAATTCACCACCCTGAGCGAGATACAAAGCTGTTTTAATGCTGTCGCCGGTATTTTCTTTCATGTAGCGGCTAATGCCAAATAGTACCGCTGCTTTCAGAATAACCAGCAGTGCTCCCAGTATCAGTATCATTAACCAGCTTGATTGTAAAACTTGTATATTCAGTTTCATGCCGATGGTAATGAAGAAGAAGCCGAGCAGAATGTCCCGGAAGGGGCGAATGTCATCTTCTACCTGATAGCGGTATTCGGTTTCTGATATCAGCATACCGGCAACAAAGGCGCCCAGTGCCAGTGACAGACCGGCCAGCTGAGTAAGATAAGCAACTCCGAGAGTGACCAGCAAAACGTTAATCATGAAGAGTTCGCTGGATTTGGTGCGGGCAATCAGACGGAACCACATAGGCATGATTTTACTGCCGACCACCAGCAGCAGACCTAAGGCAAGTGCCATGGTAAGCAGGGCTTTGCCCATTTGCAGGATCAGACCGTCACTGCTGTGAGCCAGAGCAGGTAATAAAATCATCAATGGAACGACGGCAATATCCTGCATCAGCAGTACGCCCATAATCATGTGGCCGTAATGCTGTCCCAGTTCGTTTTTTTCTACCATAATGCGGCTGACAATAGCCGTCGAAGACATGGTCATGGCTGCGGCAAGGGTAAACGCCCATGTCAGCTGAATACGCATAGCTGCAAACAGGATAAAAAGTATCAACAGGGTAAGTGCAACCTGTAATCCGCCTAAACCAAGCACCAGCCTGCGCATGGCTTTGAGTTTGCCGATGGAAAATTCAAGCCCGATGCTGAACATAAGAAAAGTAATGCCGATTTCTCCGATAAATTCGGTGGCATGACTCTGATTAATTAAATGCAGCCAGCCAGGACCGGCTATGAAGCCAACTACCAGGTAGCCTAGCATGGCGGGAATGTGTAAACGTCGGCAGATGATAGAGGCCAAAACGGCCACCAAAAGAATCATCACGACAGGGCCAAGAGAAATATGCATAATATATTGATTTTATTTAATTAAAATTTTATTATCATATTTTAACATAGATGTTTTGGCTTGTGCGGACTTATACCTTATAAAGATACATTTTTTAACAGATTATTGTAAGAAATTGCGCAATTGTTTAAGTGCTGTCCATGCATTGGCTTTTAAATGGCTTTGACGCAATAATCGTGCAGGGTGGGGCGATATTACGTAAGGAGTATTGTGCAGATTTTGTGCCAGTATTGTCTGGTCGAGCTGGCTGAATATCTGCCCAAGCAGCAGAATAGCCTGAGGCCGGATATGTTCGATCTGAGCACTCAGATAAGGCAAACAGGCTTGCAGATGCTCATCAGTAATGCGCAGGCTGACATTAGGCGCACACTTCACCTGGCTGGTAAAAAAAACTTCTTCAGCAGTAATATTGATGGCTGCCAGCATATTGCTGAGCAATTTGCCGACTTCTCCGCTGAAAAGCTGCCTGCTGCTGTCGTCGGGCGGTGCAGGATTAGAGCTGATAACCAGAAGCCGTGCATTGCTTGCACCATATCCCGGAAGTGGAGTGCAGCGCTCCTGATGCAAATTGCAGCGGGTGCATGCGGCCAGTGTTGCCGGAATCGATTCGAAACTGATATTTAATTTGTCACTTGTGGTAATGGGGCTGATTTTGCTAGTGTTATCTTCTTTGGTAATCTGTGTTACAGATTCAGTTGCCGGTTGATTGATAATTTGCCGAAGTGCGTCACGATGCCGGTTGGCTGGCTGAGTTGCAGAAATATCTGCCGGTGACGTCTGGTGAGAAGTTCTCACTGGTTCTAGATGGACAGAATTATCCGAAGCAGAACGTGCCACAAGCCGGGTATCGTTTTTTACTGGCGTATTTGTTTCTGTAATTTCGGAAGGTATCAGATAAGCAGTTTGTGATAACCACATGGGGCCGAGACCCAGCGCTTCGTGCAGATAAAGATAGCGGCTGTCTAGCATGGTTTTTCCATTAATACAGCATCATCACCATTCTGGTAATAATTTTTACGTATGCCACAGGATACAAAACCATTGTTTGTATACAGTTGCAGTGCACCGGAATTGCCGGCACGCACTTCAAGCAATATCCGGTTCAGATGCTGTTGCTTTGCATGCTGGAATAAATGTTCCAGTAATTGTTGTGCATAACCCTGCCTTCTGAAATCAGGCTGGGTGTCAAGCAAATGAATTTCGGCTTCCCCCGGTAGTTTTTGCCAGACCAGCATGCTGACAATTCCATGCACAGGCAGGTCAATTACCCATACAGGCTGTGGTGCATAAACGGTATTGGCCAGTTGTGTTGCTGACCATGGCGCCGGATTACACTGTTTTTCAAGCTCATGCAGAGCGGCGACATCAGCGAGAGTGGCGGCACGGATATTCATGCTATCTGACTCGCAGTTCGTCTGGCAGCCTGTTCGGCAGCTGTCAGAGCAATTTTATTGCGGACATAATGCAGGCTGGCATGAGCAGCATCAGTTGCTTTGTAACGACCGGATAAGGCCAGTTGCACATACTCCTGAGCTCCGGGCATAAGATTCTGCCCTGATACGGGTAAATTGATATTCAGCCCGTAAGCATTACCGATACCTGTAGCCTGATGCTGACCGGCCGGCAGACAGATGCTTTCGGCAGTACCCACCAGATAATCACTCAGACGTTTATGATTATGGGTGTCATACCATGCATAGAATAGTTCGTTCATACGTGCGTCTGTTGCGGCCAGTACGCAAGGCTGATCCGGTGCAAGAGCAGCTACAGCATCCAGACAGGGAATGCCAATCAGTGGCAGACTGAATGGCAATGCTAAACCAGTAGCTACACCTAGACCAATGCGTAATCCGGTGAAAGCACCGGGGCCTTGTGCGTAAATGATGGCATCCAGCTGAGACAGTATCAGTCCGGATTCTGCCAGTAACTGCTGTATACGCGGTAATATCAGTTCAGACTGTTTTGCACCGGCTGCTTCGCAGATGCTGTCAGTATGTCCGTTGTGATGCAGTCCCAGTGACAGATAACTGGTGCTGGTATCGATTACAAGCAGACGTGAATCATTGCTAATCATGATGTGTTAATGTATTCGGATAAATTGAATTATACCGTTTTATGCCTTTATTTTTTAGGTTAAATATTGTGCCAGAGTAAAGTTATAGGTAAGGGTAATAAATGCTATTTTTGGGTAATTTTTTGATAAATAATTGTTTATATTCTAGATTTAGTGATTAATTATCACGGCTGGTTTGTACTTTTTCGGGTGTGATGTTAAGTTATATTAGCTGTGCCGGCTGTGAAATTGAATTAAGAATGGAAGTTGTTTGTGGATGAGTTGTATGTAGGGCGTTTTGCCCCTAGCCCTACCGGTTTGTTGCATATCGGTTCGCTGCTTACTGCGGTAGCTTCTTATCTGGATGCCCGCAGCCGAGAGGGACGCTGGCTGGTGCGGATGGAAGATCTGGATCCGCCACGTGAAATGCCGGGTGCGGCAGCAGCTATTTTATCTGCACTGGAAGCTTTTGAACTGCACTGGGATGGTGAAGTTGTTTATCAGAGCAAGCGTCATCACCTTTATGCTGCAGCTCTGGCGCGATTGAAAGCGCAAGAACTGGTGTATCCGTGCTTTTGCAGCCGAAAAACGATACAGGCTGAAGCACAGGGCATGGGTACGGATGGTTTTATTTATGCCGGACATTGTGCATCTTTGAATGCAGATATGTCTGTCTGTTCAGAGAAAATGCCGGCATGGCGTTTGCGAACTGGTACAGATATAACCGGTTTTACGGATGCAATACAAGGTTATAAGCAACAGTGTTTATCCAGAGATGTGGGCGATTTTGTTTTGTTGCGGGCAGATGGTTTCTGGGCTTATCAACTGGCGGTCGTAGTTGATGATGCGGATCAGGGAATCAATCATGTAGTACGCGGTCAGGATTTGTTATTATCTACCCCCCGTCAGATTTATTTACAGCAGTTACTGGGTTTTTCACAGCCGGCTTATGCTCATTTACCGTTGCTGACTAATACGCTGGGACAAAAATGGTCAAAACAGACGCAGGCACCTGCATTAGATTTGCGCCGGCGTGAAACTTTACTGCGGCAGGTTCTCACTTATCTCGGGCAGCCGCAGGCACCAGAGGTGGATAGTCTGTCTGATTTGCTGAGCTGGGCGGTGCAGCACTGGCAGCTTAAGCGTATTTCACCACAGGCAATTGCAACAAATTAATGCTGATAGAAAGTTTTAGACAACGAGGGAGAAAAGGGTTGGTTCGAAGTAACTTACATGCATCTGCTCCGCGATTTTATCTGCGCTTATGGCAAAAACGACAACACCGCTCATACCGGCTGGCATGGGTGCTGATGGTTACCGCAGCCGTATTAATTATTGTACAGAGTGCTCTACTGGCTAACCTTTTTGCTTTGTGGCTTAATGGAGAGGATGTAACTGAGACTTTATTTCAGTTTTTACCTTATCTATTAATCTGCTGGCTGTTGCGGCCGTTACTGAACTATTTTAAAGACCGGTTGCTATTACGGGCAAGTGTGGCAATCAGATTACAGTTGCGCAGTCAGTTAATGAAAGCACTGGCATTACTGGGACCTGAGCGTAGCCAGTATGGCAGTGATGGAGCTCTGTCTACAATGGTTCTGGAACAGGTAGATGCTCTGGATGGATATTTAAGCCGTTATGTTCTGCAACAGCAACTTGCAGTACTGATGCCGGTACTGATTGCTGCGGCTACCTGTTTTTATAGTCCATTTGCTGCTGCACTATTATTGCTGACTGCGCCATTGGTTCCGATTTTTATGATTTTGCTCGGACAGGCGGCAGCACGTAAAAATCGTGCGCAGTTTTCAGCACTGGCGGCTTTAAGCGGACGTTTTCTGGATTTGCTGCGGGGTCTGCCCACGTTACGTCGTTTAGGTGCTCAGTTGCAGGCACAGAAGACTATTGATGCCGCTGCTGAGTCTTATCGGGTGCGAACAATGGCGGTATTACGGCTGGCATTTCTGTCTACAGCCGTTCTGGAACTGTTTGCTTCACTGGCGATCGCACTGGTGGCTGTCTATCTGGGTCTCGGACTGCTGGGTGTATTGCCCTGGGCAAACGGACAAATACCGGTACCTTATCAGGGGGCATTATTTATTTTATTGCTGGCGCCGGAATTTTATGCACCATTGCGTCAGCTTGGTGCTGATTATCATGATAAAGCTAAGGCAGAGGCAGCAGCCGAGACATTAATGCCACTATATAAAGTGGTCGAAAATATTCCTGCTGTTTCTGAAGAAGTTGATTTTGTATTGCAAACACCTCCCAGTTTGCGCGCAGATTATCTGGTGGTATACGGACGTGATGAACGTATCCGTCTGCCGCAATTCAGTTTTTGCATAGAAGCCGGAGAACGTGTTCTGCTCAGAGGAGCGAGTGGCAGTGGAAAATCCAGTCTGCTGCAGGCCTTACTGGGGTTTGCTCCTTACTCTGGTACTTTATGGATCAATCAGCATAATTATGCTGAATTAAATTTACCGCTATTACGACAGTCGGTGGCTTATCTGGCACAGACGCCACCAATATTGTCACTATCAGTTGCCGAAAATTTGCGGCTGGCCAGCCCGGATGCTACGGATGAAGAATTGCAGCAGGTACTGCAACAAGTAGGACTGTGGGTATTAATTCAGCGTTTACCTCATCAAATGGATACACAACTGGGTGAGCGTGGTCGTGGAATGTCCGGCGGACAGTTACAACGACTGGCGCTGGCACAAATGCTGTTACGAAAAGCACCGTTATGGCTGCTGGATGAACCAACCGCTCATCTGGATGCGCAAACAGCATCGGAAATTATGCAGTTGCTGGCGCAGCTGAGTATCGGTAAAACGGTGATACTCGTTAGTCATGATATTAGTTTTGCCGGATGGGTTGATAGGGAAATCATGCTGACTGACCGGCAGGAGCAATTACGATGAAGCGTTATCATTTGTTATGGTCACAACAGCAGCTGAAACTGTCTAATTTATTGCTGAGTCGCAAGCGTGCCTGGTTACTGGCATGGTTATTAGGGCAGGTAACGGCTATAGCCAGTACCGGACTGCTGGCTCTGTCCGGCTGGTTTATTACTGCTGCCGGGCTGGCCGGAATAATAAGTCTGGCAACAGCTTACACCTTTAACTATTTTACTCCGGCAGGGGTGATCCGTTTGCTGGCGATTGTGCGTACCGCGGGGCGCTATGGTGAGCGTCTTGGTTCACATGATGCAGTACTGGGTCTTCTGGCTGATTTACGTAGCGGGCTGTTTTCTCGTCTGGCTACAGGTAAACAGCAGCAACAGAACGCTCTGCGGCAGATGCATTCTTTACTGAGTGATATTGAATTGCTGAATAACTGGCCGCTTAATGTTGTATTGCCATGGTTATGGGCATTATTCATGTTGCTGGGCATTCTGGGGCTAACTTTAATTGTGGCCGGCAGCAAACTGACATTGTATCTGTCTATTCCATTATTTCTGGCAACTGTCGTGATTCCGGCATTGGCTGCACTGTACGGACAAAACTGGGGCAAACAGCAGGCAGGATTGGCTGAAAAGCGGCGTATAGCTTTATTGCAACCGCTTGAAGCAATAACAGCTTTGTTGCAATGGCAGCAATGGTCACGCTTTGCAACGGTTTTTCATGCCGAAGATCAATATTATGTCTCTGGCCAGTTGCATCAGCAGCAATTGGCAGGAAGAGTAGTATTGTTACAGCAGGTATTGATGGCTGCAGCAGTGGCTGTTTTGTTATGGTTGGGAAGTGAGCGTTTCGGTGGCGATGCAAACCTTTCAGTAGCCATGTTGCTGGCGCTGGTGCTGGCTGTATTTGGTTTTACAGAACTGGTGCTGGTACTGGGTATGAATATGATGACCTATGGTCTGTGTCAGGCTGCATGCATACGTCTTAATGCAATTACGCCCGCACTGACTGTTGAAGAATCAGATAAAAAGCCTTTACCGGCACAACTGCATTTACAGGCGCGTGCATTACAGGCACGCTGGCCGGATGCGCTGAACGGAGCGGAAAATGTCAGTTTTGATTTGGTTAACGGTAATATTTTGTTGCTGCAAGGAGCATCTGGTGCCGGGAAATCAACTTTGCTGGCAGTATTAGCGGGGGAACTGGAACCAGCAGCAGGGCAATTGTGTTGTAATCAGCAACCGTTTTCAGCATGGCAGTGGCAGGGAGAGGTGGGTTATCTGGCTCAGCAACTGGATATATTTGATTTAACTCTGGCTGAGAATCTGCGTTTGGGTAAAGCTGATGCTACTGAGGATGAGTTGTGGTCAGTACTTTCCAGCGTCGGGCTGGCTGTATGGGCTGAAAATCAGCCCCAGCTTCTGGAGACACGTCTGGGAGAATATGGAGCAGCTGTGTCAGGAGGGCAGGCACGTCGTATTGCTTTGGCACGTTTACTGCTGCGTCCTTATAAAATACTGATACTGGATGAACCGTTTGCCGGTATTGATGAGCAGGCACAGGCAGAGCTGGCTTCTGTGCTGCAACAGCATCAGCGGCAAGGTATTCTGATTGTAGCAAGCCATCAGACTAATCCGTGGCCTGAAGCTCAGATTTTGCAAATAAATTGAATAAATTCTGAATAAATTTTTAGCTGATTTACTTTTCTGGCAGCCATTTTGTGGCTGCCTTTATTTGATCTAGATCAAAAAAATAACTAATAACAAATTTTAACAAAGACATTGTATTATAATTTCTAAATATATATTTTTAGCATTTATAATGTAAAAGTAAAATATATAATATTTTTAACAATAGAAGTTTAGTTTATTTTTAATTTTACATATTTAATGTAAACTTAAATAACTATATTTATTTGTTAAATTTATGCATTAGTTTAATATTTTCGATTTGTATAGTATATTAAATTCTATTAAATTGAAATATTTATCAATGCCGGTTTAAAGATAAATATAATTTTTATTAATATAAATTACAGGAACAAAGCCATGGATTTAGTGGAACTGTCAAGGCTGCAGTTTGCGCTGGTCGCGCTTTATCATTTTTTGTTTGTACCGCTAACATTGGGGATAGTATGGATTCTGGTAATAATGGAATCCACTTATGTGTTAACCGGTAAGCAGATATATAAAGATATGACGCGATTCTGGGGCAAATTGTTCGGCATCAATTTTGCTCTGGGTGTAACTACCGGTATAACAATGGAATTCCAGTTTGGTACCAACTGGTCATATTATTCGCATTATGTGGGGGATATTTTTGGTGCGCCATTGGCTATTGAAGCGCTGATGGCATTTTTTCTGGAATCCACTTTTGTAGGCCTGTTCTTTTTTGGCTGGGAAAGACTGAGCCGGCCTGGTCATCTATTAGTTACCATTCTTATGGCACTTGGTTCCAATCTGTCTGCATTGTGGATTCTGGTAGCCAATGGCTGGATGCAGGATCCGGTAGGGGCGCATTTCAATTTTGAATCAATGCGTATGGAAATGACCAGTTTTACTGACATTTTCCTGAATGAAGTAGCGCAGAATAAATTTGTACATACAGTCTCTGCCGGTTATGTAACCGCTGCGGTTTTCGTGATGTCTATTTCTGCCTGGTATTTGCTGAAACGTCAGGATGTCGAATTTGCCAAAAAAAGCTTTCGTATTGCCGTAGCTTTTGGTGTAGCTTCAATTCTGTCAGTTATTATCCTGGGTGATGAATCCGGTTATACCGTGGGAAAATCACAGCAAACTAAAATGGCGACACTGGAAGCCATGTGGGAAACAGAACCGGCTCCGGCTTCGTTTAATCTGATTGCTCTGCCAAATGAGCAGAAAATGGAAAATGATTTCGCTATCGAAATTCCATGGGTAATGGGTTTAATCGGTACCCGGTCACTGGATAAACAGATTCCGGGAATCAAGGAAATCATTGCTGAGAATACGGAGCGTATTCGCAATGGTCGGGAAGCTGTGATTGCGCTGGAAACATTGCGTAAAGACCGTACAGATGCACAAGCACAGGCTGCCATGAAAAAATATGGCGATGATCTGGGCTTTGGCTTACTGCTTAAATCCTATGTGCCGGATGTACGTCAGGCTACTGAATCTGATATCGCACATGCAGCCCGGGAAACAATTCCGCGTGTCGCTCCGATGTTCTGGAGTTTCCGCATCATGGTATTGTGTGGCTGTCTGCTGCTGTTGCTGATGGTTGTAGCATTTTATACTTCGGTTAGAAATAGTTTTGCAGATAAACGCTGGTTGCTTAAATGGGTGTTCTGGAGTTTACCATTGCCCTGGCTGGCCTGTGAGGCAGGATGGTTTGTTGCGGAGTATGGACGCCAGCCATGGACAGTATATGGTGTACTACCGACTAATCTTTCGGCTTCTTCGCTGACGGCTGCTAGTCTCTGGGGATCAATTTTCGGTTTTGTAACACTGTACACAATCTTATTAATTGTGGAAGTGTATCTGATGGTACGGTTTTCCCGTCAGGGCCCGGGTTCACTGGGTACAGGGCGTTATGCTAATGAAGCAGAACATTAGGAGTAGACCATGGAATTCTTGGATTATTCGGTATTAAAATTCATCTGGTGGTTGTTGCTGGGTGTTCTGCTGATTGGCTTTGCCATCATGGACGGGCAGGATATGGGGGCAGGTTGTCTGCTTCCGTTTGTTGGCAGAAACGATAACGAGCGCCGTGTCATTATTAATTCAATAGCCCCGCACTGGGATGGTAATCAGGTATGGTTTCTTACTGGTGGTGGTGCTATTTTTGCAGCATGGCCATATGCTTATGCGACAGCATTTTCCGGCTTTTACTGGGCAATGATGGCTGTGCTGTGGGCAATGTTTTTCCGTCCGGTAGGATTTGACTATCGCAGTAAAATCAATAATGCCCGCTGGCGTACTACCTGGGACTGGTTACTGTTTGTCGGCAGTTTCGTTCCACCGCTGATTTTCGGTGTGGCTTTCGGTAATCTGCTGCTGGGGGTGCCATTTCATTTTAATGATGATTTGCGTTCTTTCTATACTGGTTCATTCTGGGCTTTGCTCAATCCTTTCAGTTTGTTGTGTGGTGTGGTATCGGCTGCAATGATTACCTTTCATGGTGCGATTTATCTGGCATTGCGCACAGATGAACAGGTAAGACAACGTGCACTGCGTGCCAGCACAATTGCTCTGATTGTTGTGGTAATTGCATTCTCACTGGCCGGTATCTGGGTCAATATGGGAATTAATGGTTACAGCATGGTTGAGGGAAGTTATTTGCCTGGAGCTTCACCTGATCCGCTGAATAAACAGGTGGTTAGTGCCACTGGTGCATGGATGAATAACTATCAGCAATATCCGCTGCTGTTAGTGATACCGGTACTGGCTTATGTTGGTTTTATAGTGGCATGGCTTCTGGCAAAAGGCGGGAAGAATTTTGTAGCATTCTGGTTTTCAGCATTGGGTCTTGGCGGCGTAATCAGTACCGCTGGTGTATCCATGTTCCCCTTTATCATGCCTTCAAGCACAGATTTGCGCTCCAGCCTGACGGTATGGGATGCCAGTTCGAGTGAATTTACTCTTAAAATTATGCTGGTGGTGGCATTAATTTTCGTGCCGCTAATGTTGTGCTATACCAGCTGGTGTTATCGGGTGATGCGCGGTAAGGTAACTACCGACATGATTCGCAAAAATGACCATAGCCTGTATTAAATTCGGCTTAGTCTGCCGCTGGTATTTTAGTCGGCAGACAAGCCAGTAAAATAAGGAGTATTTTATGTGGTATTTTGCCTGGTGTTTAGGTATTGGTTTTGCCATACTGCTTGGAGTAGTAAATGCATTATGGGGTGAATATCAGCAAGACAGAGATAAGTTAGATCAGCAATCACAACAATGAAATAGTGTATGCCAGTCTGATACATTCTGTTACTGAATTAATTAATTTTAAAAAAGTTCCTTTGGTTTGCTGTATACCAGTTTGCTTGGTATACAGCTTTTTCTTTTATACTAAAGGTAATACAAAGGTAATAATTATATTTATTGAAATGATTTGTTCATTATTGTTTGATTTACAGTAAATTTGATGTATTTTGCTGGAAAGTGCTGGTTTTTTGTATTAGTATAATTAATGAATATAATCTTCGGAAAGGAATCCGAATGAATAAATCTATGCGTAATAGTCTGATTTTTGCTATTGGGCTTGTTGTAGCAGCAGGTGTTAGTGCTAAGGAAATCAAAGTAGCTAGTAATAACACTGCATATGCGCCGGAAGAGGTACAGAAACTGGCCAATACAGCAGTAAAAATGGGTGTAAAAGAACCTCTGAATATGAACGTTGCTTCCGGTAATCTCATTGTTACCGGCAGTAGTGACACTAAATGTATATTTAAAGTAGGTACGGCAAAAACGCCACAAATTAGCGGTATCAGCTGTAAATAAATAGAAAATAGCTATTACAATCAAAAGATGAAAAACTGACCTGTTCATAGTAACTGGTCAGTTTTTTTATCGGTAATAGTATTATGAAAATTAGAAGAAAGAGTGAAAAGATTAATGTATCTTGGAGGAAAATTTACTCTTTTGATTGGTTTTTATAGATCTATTTTCAGCAATATAATCTTTCCTTTAATTTTTATTTTGGTTTTTATTTGCATGAAGGACAGAAAACGGGAATTTGCCATAATAATTGTATTTATGTAAGTAATTTGAGATTCAGTAAACCGACCTTTATACTTCGCTTAGCTGAATAGTCTGTTGGTAATAAGACAGGCATATCTACGGTTTAATTAATTGAATAATGGGGAATTGATATGTGGTTAGGTATTGCAGCGGTTAATCTGGCTTTGGCGGTAATGCTGGGTGCATTTGGTGCACACGGATTAAAACATATGGCCAGTGTGCAGCAACTGGAATGGTGGCATACAGCAACACAGTATTTTTTCTGGCATGCATTGGGATTACTGGTATTAGGCGTACTGGCAAAAGCAGTACCGGCATTTATGGTAAAAATACCGTTTTCTTTACTACAGCTGGGATTGATTATTTTTTGTGGTTCACTGTATCTGATGGCTTTGGGTTTGCCTCGCTGGCTCGGTGCAATTACACCGGTTGGCGGTGTTTTAATGATTACCGGCTGGCTGACTCTGGCATGGCTGGCCTTTAAGCAGCAGTAAAATTTACGAAACCTGACAGGAGGTTGCTATGCGCGGTAATGTTTATTCAATGATAATGAGTTTCTTACTGGCAGGCAGTCTGTGTGCTTGTAGCCATTCAGCAGCTGTCACAGCTAATAGTTCTGCTCAGGTTTTCAACCAATCAGCGACGCCAGTTGCTTATCAGCTGGCCGATAATTACTTCATTAAAAATACGGTAACCGGATTAGTCCCGAGACACATTAGTTCATCTGTTGAGTTTGCCCGTTATTTCGGTATGGCTGCAACTATGGGGAAAAATGGGAAACCAACTCCTATTGATTTTGCAGCTCATGATGTAATTGTATATGATGCCGGAATCGTGCAAAAGCAGCTGGAAATTACGCCCTTAACCTTAAATTATGCTCAGGATAAGCTGATATTAGATGTACGCATTCGTTCTGGAGCAAGACAGAGTTATCAGATGCATCCGTTTGTTATCTTGATTGTGCCTAAAAACTTAGCTGATAAAGTGGAATTCAAATTGCTACAACCATAAGCAGTAAAGATATGGTTGGTGTTTTATGGCCAGTAACTGATTATTATCTAAAAAAAGCAGTCTGTATAAACAGACTGCTTTTTGCATTAATAGGAGGATTAGTCCTGTGCAAGTACCACAAGTTTGTGATTAACAAATTCTTTAATGCCCAGATCACTTAGTTCACGTCCGAAGCCTGAACGTTTAATTCCGCCAAACGGCAGTTCAGCTACGGAATCACCGAAACGGTTAATAAATACCATACCGGTTTCAATTCGCGAGGCCAGATTTTTGGCGCGTTCAATATCTTTACAGAAAACGGTTCCGCCCAGACCAAAATTAGAATCATTAGCCAATGTAATTGCTTCTTCATCATTTTTTACAACATACAACTGTGCTACAGGTCCGAAAAATTCTTCGAAATAGGCCGGATTATCCCGGCTAATATCCGTGATCAGTGTAGGGGTAAAGAAATTGCCTTCAGCAGGTTTATTACCACATAATACCTTAGCACCATGTGCAATGGCTGCATTGAGCTGCTCTTGTAATGTATCCTTGCTTTTACGAGATGAAAGTGGTGCCAGTGTCGTATTTTCATCCAACGGATCGCCCATCACTACCTGGGCAAAATCTTCCTGAACAATCCGAGTGAATTGTTCAGCCACTTTTTCATGCACGATAAAACGTTTTGCTGCAATACATACCTGACCGGCGTTAAACAAGCGTCCTGCTACTGCGGTATGTGCGGCGGCTACTACATCTGCATCATCTGTGACAACGAATACATCATTACCGCCTAGTTCCATAGTAGATTTTTTCAGTTTACTGCCAGCCTGTCCGGCTACAATACTGCCGGCACCTTCTGAGCCTGTCAGAGCCACACCCTGTACGCGTTTGTCACTGATAATGGTTTCTATCTGCTCCGGAGTTACAAACAGATTGGTATAAGTACCGGCAGGTGCCTGGGCTTCATGCAGCAGATCTTCCACTAGTTGCGCACATTGCGGAACATTACTGGCATGTTTGGCTACAACCGGATTGCCTACAGCAATAGCCGGTGCAATAACCCGGATAAGCTGGTAAATAGGAAAATTCCACGGTTCAACTGCCAGAATGATACCGATAGGATGATGTTCCACCCAGCCTTTGCCCAGTTTGCTCGGATAGGCTGCCGGTTTTAGCAGTTCTGCAGCCTGTTTTGCATAGTACTGGACAATTTCAATGCAATTAACAATTTCGTTACGGCTCTCTGCAATACGCTTACCCATATCCAATGTGATAATACGGGCAATTTTTTCCTGATGCCGTGTCATAATTTCAGCCAGGCGTTGTAGTAATGCCTGTCTTTCGCCGATGTTTTCCGGTTGCGACCATTCAGACTTGTACAGAGCATGAGCCTGAGTCAGTGCATTTTCTACCTCAGTATTAGTATGATTGGAAAAAGTTCTGGCCAGCTCGCCAGTAAACGGATTGATAGATTGATAAGCCATATTCAGCTATCCTCCACAGATGTAATAGATAAGAGTAATTTGTCTGTAAAAATGCAGAGCAGAAGAAAGCGGCTGTCCGAATCATGCCGGAACAGCTTTAACGCAATTAAGAAATAGTAACAGAAGCCGCTAATGATTGTACGGCAGCGGTAAAGTTTATGTAAAGCAGGTTATCTTTATTATAACCAGACTATGATTTTCACTATTAAAGGTCCGGCCAGCACCATAAATAAACCTGCCAGAATCATAGTCAGGCTGGCAACCACACCTTCGTCGGCATTACGCTGAATTGCCCGCGAAGTACCAAATCCATGTGCGGCATTACCAAAAGCAGCACCATTGGCCAGATGCAGCCGGCTGCGACTGAAAGCCAGTGTGATATCACCAAATAGCATGCCTACCAGTCCGGTTATGATGGTGAATACGGATACCAGCGCCGCTGAACCATGAATTTTGTCAGCAAGCTCAATGGCAAACGGAGTAGATACGGAACGTGCCATCAGGCTGTAGGTTACTTCGTGGTTAAAATGAAACAGACGAGCCATCAGATAAGCACTGCCCACTCCGACAAACATTCCCACAATAATAGCTGTCATCAGAATCGGTAACTGACGTTTCATTACATCACGATATTGATAAATTGGAATGGCAAAAGCAACAGTGGCAGGGCCAAGTAAGCCGGAAATATAACGCGTATATTGATTATATTGTGTATAACTGATGTCCAGCCATTGCATGAGGGCTATGGTTAATACACTAAAAGTAATGGCGGGTGACAAAAATATAACCGGTTTGGCGCGATAGCATTTTTTTGCCAGTGCATACAATGCAATTGTCCAGATAAAACAGCCGGCAGCAATTATATTCATAACAGATATCCAGTTAGAAATTAAATATATGCCAGTTCAGACATGGCGATGTTTAATCCATACACGGCGCAGACGATAGCAGTATTTTAAGGTCAGAGCAGTACTGCTCATTACTAGAAATGTACCTGTTACGATGCTAATAATCAGTTGCCATCCTTCAGCAGCAAACAATGCCTTGTATTGAACCACTGCAACAAGAACAGGCATAAAATACAACATTAATTCACCCAGCAAAACCTGCGCACCACTGGCAATCCATGATAATTTCAATATGTTAAGCTGTAATAACAGCAATACCAGAAATAATCCGATTACACCGGCAGATAAAGGGATATGAGTAGCTTTTTCGATACCCAGCCCTATCAGCCAAAATAAAATGATTAATAAAATTTGTGCGCATATACGTAAGCAGTTTGCCATGCGAAGGTGTAACATATTCATTTTGGCTGTTCCTTATAGCCAATTATTGGAAACCACTGATTATAATTAGCTTTATTAGGCATAATATGAATTATAATTTTTTTATTATTCTTTTTTTGAATATTTATGATTGATATAAAAGCACTTCAATGCTGGGTCACTCTGGTTCAGAATCACAGCTTTTCAGTTACTGCGGAAAAACTGGCATTATCCCAACCGAGTATCAGCAAAATAATTCACGCACTGGAAAATGATTTAAATGTAGCCTTACTGCAGAAAGGAGAAAACGGACGCAAGCGTCAGGTACTACCAACAGAAATTGGTAAGCGTGTATATGAACATTCTCTACAGATACTTAATCAGGTGTCGTTGCTGAAACAGGAGGTAGAAGATTATCGTGAACTAAAATTGGGTACATTGCGTATCGGTATGTCGTTACTAGGGAGCCGTTTGCTAACACCGGCTTTTTTTAATTTTCATCAGCAATGTCCGGATATTGAGCTGGCTTTTATTGAAGCCGGTACTCGTGATATTGAAGCAGCCTTGCTGGATAACCGTCTGGATGTAGGTCAGTTACTGTTACCGGTAAGTGATGAATTTGATTATATTCCTTTATGCGATTACCCGATGATGGTACTGTTTCCGCGTAAACGGTTAGCAAAAATACCTGCATCTATGTCTTTGCGCAGTTTGCGTGATGAGTCTTTTATTTTGTTTAGTCGCGGTTTTGTTTTATTTGAACGTGTTATTAATGGTTGTCATGATCAGGGATTTGAGCCAAATGTGGTTTGCTGTACCAGCCAGTGGGAACTTTTGCGTGATATGGTAGCAAAAGAAATGGGCATTGCTTTACTGCCCAGTTATTATACGGATGAATTTGACGATAAAATATTTGCAGCTGTTCCGTTAACCGATCCGGCAATTAACTGGAGTTTGTCTATGGCGTGGCCTCGTCACAAAAAACTGACACCGGCTGTAAAAGCATGGCTTAAAGTTATCAGAGAGGAATTTTCCAAATAACTGTTTAACGTATAAGTAAGCAGAGTATTGAAAAATGCAGACAAAATAGTAACCAATGACAAACAGCAGCCTGAAAAATAGCTTGCTTTATTGTTTGCAGAATGATAATGATTTATATTTTTACAAAGAGTTATTTTAAAAAAAGCTAGGGATAAATTCATATAATAACCGGAAAAACCCTTTTATCACTTTCCATTACAGAATACGGCAATCAAGAGTAAAAAGGTTTTAAATGATCAGTAAAGTGTTTGAATTACCCTATTACGCCGTTATTTTTACCTCTAAACGCAGCCCGGGAGATTTTGGCTACTTAGAGATGGCACAAAATTTATTAATTGAAGCCGAAAAAATAGAAGGATTTTTAGGAGCGGACAGTGTTAGAGACGCAGAAGGAATCGGTATTACAGTTTCATACTGGCGAACACTAGAGGCTATTGATAAATGGAAAAACCATACGCTGCACATAGAGGGGAAAAAGATGGATATCAAACAATGGTACGAAGAATATTCAATTCGTATCTGTAAAGTTGAATATGAAAAATTTTTTGAATCCTCTGTTTTAAAACCAGATGGATAATAGGGTAGCTGATAATCAGCTACCCTATTAGTCAAGAATCAAGATTAATGCAAAATCAGTCTCTGAACCGGGCACTCAGGTTGCGACTGCCCGGATCATTCTGTCTGTTCAATTCTCAGTGTACATATGGTCTTGCATAATTTTTTCATAAACTGCATCAGGGACATAACGGCGAATCATGGCCTGCCAGTTTTGCGGTCCGACCATGCCTTTTATCATGGTTGATGATACTTCGGCATATTCACGCGGCGGTATCAGGAAGATAGTGGAAATTTCCGGCTGTAAGTCATGATTGATATGGCGCATGGAACGCTCATACTCATAATCAGAAGCGGTACGGATACCGCGGATAATGAAATCTGCACCAATACTGCGTGCATAATTAACCAGATACTGATTTTGAAAACTGGAGATTTTAACATTGGGAAAATTTGCCGTGATAGCCTGAAGCATTTCTTTGCGCTCTTCAACTGAATATGTGGCGTTTTTTTCCGGATTAACACCAATAGCGACGATTAGTTCATCAAATAATGGTTGTGCTTCACGAATCATCCATAAGTGACCATTGGTAGGGGGATCAAAGCTGCCGGCATAGACTGCACGGCGGGTAGTTGAATTAGTCATTGTTGCTTATTCCAAACTGCTTTTTCATGTGCCGGAAAAATAACCAGTATGCAGATATTATCTGCTGAACATGATTGATTTAATTGTAAACAGTTATTATTTTTTTCAATGTTGTCAGTACAAAGCTGCGCAGCTTAATCAGTTGTGTGTGCATTGTCAAAACATAAATGTTTTTTTATGTGGGAAAGAAAATATTAAGCCGAATAAAGGTAAAGAATTCAAAAGAATAATATGAAATATTATAAAATAATCATTTTTGTTTTAATAGTATAAATAGTAAGTAGTTTGCCTGCTTAATTTTGCCATATATGAATATTCAGATTAGGTTTCGTCATTTTGTTTTAACGGTTCATATAAAAAGAGGAGTTTTTTAATTTCTATTTAGATAATTTTTTATGTTGATTTTATTAATTTTATTAAAAAATACTTAAAAAAGTGGAATCCTTTAATTTTTCTGCTGTATTTGTAGTGGCGGTTTTTCTTAATAACTACTATATTTTTATTAGCAGAATTTCGATATGGAGCAGCGACTCTGTAGTTAATGAATAGTTAAATATATTTTCAGACTCTTATTCATATTTGAGTATCAGTAAAATGTGTATTTTGTTGAAATCATTTAAAATTTTATCATTATATTTTTTTAAGCAAGCAAAGATTTAATATATATGATTTTATAAAGAGCTTGGATTATTATTTAATATTCATAAATTAATAATGGATATCAGATATTAATAACTAACATGATATATTGATGAGAATGGTTTTCATCCTTTACAATCTTAATCTTTTGCCGCTATTTATTAAATTTATTAATTAGAGCAAAATTTGAGTGATATACGGATTATTAAGCAAATGAAAAAAAAATGGGTTAAAAGGTTTGTATGGTTGTTAGTTGTGGTGGTGCTGGCTGCTGTTGTATGGAGCCTGTTTTTTAAACCTAAAGACCAGATGAATTTTGTGACAGATGATGTTCGCCGCAGCGATATCATGCAGACAGTTAATGCCACAGGAGAAATTGCGGCGGCACAATTGGTTGATGTCGGTGCTCAGGCTTCCGGCCAGATCAAAAAACTGTATGTTAAACTGGGTCAGCAGGTTAAAAAAGGTGATTTGATTGCTGATATTGATTCCACTACCCAGTTAAATACCCTCAACACTAATAAAGCTAAGCTGGATACTTATCGTGCTCAGCTGGTATCTGCTCAAATTGCATTGAAAATGAAGCAGCGTGCATTTGACCGTGAACGCGCGCTGATGGGGCAGGATGCTACCTCTAAAGCAGATTTTGATAATGCTCAGGATAATCTGGCCGCAGCACGGGCTAACGTGGCTGAGCTGAAGTCACAAATCCGGCAAACACAGATTGCCATTAACACTTCAGAAGCAGATTTAGGCTATACCCGCATTACTGCTCCGATGGACGGTACAGTTGTATCCATTCCAGTAGAAGAGGGACAAACTGTGAACTCCAGCCAGAATACGCCAACGATTGTACAGCTGGCTGACTTAAGCAAAATGCTGAATAAAATGCAGATTGCCGAGGGCGACATGAGTAAGGTTAAGGCAGGAATGCATTTAACTTTTACTACACTGGCGGACAATAACAAAGTGCGTAAAGCTACTCTTGAAGCAGTAGATCCGGGGTTAACCAAGATGTCTCAGGGAAGTTATGACACCAGTACGGATACAACTGATACAGCTATTTATTACTATGCCCGGGCTCTGGTTCCGAATGATGATGGCACACTGCACATCGGGATGACTACTCAGAATAATATTTTTGTGAAATCTGTTAAAAATGTACTGACTGTATCGAATCAGGCAATCAGGCATAACCGTGGTAAAAAAGTGGTGAAGGTGCTGGGCGATAATCAGCAGGTTCAGGAAAAACAGATTGAGACTGGTATTACAGACGGTATGCGCACAGAAGTGAAATCAGGCCTGAAAGAGGGTGACCGGGTAGTTTTATCTGCGCTGAGCAAGGCAGACGCCAAAAATGGTGTCAGCAAAGAACCTAAAATGCGCGGTCCGAGAATGTAAGCCATGAGTTTATTGGAAATTAAGGCAATCAATCGCTGGTTCGGCACTGGTGAAAACCGGGTTCAGGTGCTCAAAGATATTAATCTGAGCATAGAAAAAGGTGATTTTGTAGCTATTATCGGTCAGTCTGGTTCGGGTAAGTCTACCCTGATGAACATCATTGGCTGTCTGGATGTGCCGTCCAGCGGTTCGTACAAAATTGACGGCGTAGAAACTGCTGCTATGACCGCAGATGAACAGGCCGCTTTGCGCCGTCGCAGCTTTGGTTTTATTTTTCAGCGCTATAACCTGCTCGGCACATTAACAGCACGTGAAAATGTAGCCCTGCCGGCTGTATATGCCGGTATGGAATACGGTGAGCGAATGAAACGGGCGGATGAGTTGCTGGCTCAGCTCGGGCTTGCCGGTAAGGAAGAAAACCGTCCCAGTGAACTGTCCGGTGGTCAGCAGCAGCGGGTAAGTATTGCCCGTGCGCTGATGAACGGCGGTGAAATTATTCTGGCAGACGAGCCAACAGGTGCGCTTGATACCGGTAGCGGAAAAAACGTGATGGAAATCCTGCATAAACTGCATGATGCCGGTCATACCATTGTGATGGTTACACATGATCCGACGATTGCAGCTAATGCTAACCGGGTAATTGAAATTAGTGACGGACGGATTATCGCCGACCACAGTAAGAATACAGATATTCCGCCCAGCAATATTGAGAGTATTGAAGAGCATAATTCATGGCATTTTTACCGTGATCAGTTTTTTGAATCTTTTCTGATGTCTATTCAGGCGATTATGGCGCATAAGATGCGCTCGTTTCTTACGATGCTCGGCATTATTATCGGGATTGCTTCAGTGGTGTCGGTAGTGGCACTGGGAAGAGGGTCGCAGGAAAAAATTCTTGAAAACATCAATGCTATGGGCACAAACACGGTTTCCGTATATCCGGGTTACGGATATGGGGATCGCCGTTCTTCCCGTATTAAAACGCTGACTGTTGGTGATGCAGAGGTTCTGAAGCAACAGGACTATGTTGACAGTGTCACTCCGGGTGTTAATACCAGTGGTACGCTGACTTATGATAATCAGTCTCTTTCAGCTCAGCTATACGGTGTAGGTGACCAGTATTTTGATGTACGTGGTATCAAGCTTGCTTTTGGCCGGCTGTTTAATGAGGATGATGTAACTCAGAACAGTCAGGTAGTCGTAATTGATGACAATACCAAAAATAAATTGTTTGCAGATGGTACTAATCCGCTGGGAAAGGTTATTCTGTTTAATAAACGGCCATTGCGTATTATCGGAGTAACAGAACCTAATAATAACGGCTTTTCGGACAGTGACAGTTTACAACTGTTTACTCCTTATACCACGCTGATGAACCGGATTTCCGGCTCTAAATACATTACTTCAGTTACAGTGAAGGTAAAAGATAATGTCAATTCACAAACGGCAGAAAAAGGCATTATTGAATTACTGAAAGTACGTCATGGTACAGAGGACTTTTTTACCCGTAACAGTGACACTATTAAGCAGACAATTGAAAGTACTACCGGCACCATGACTCTGCTGATATCAAGTATTGCGCTGATATCTCTGGTCGTAGGCGGTATCGGGGTGATGAATATCATGCTGGTATCAGTAACCGAGCGGGTGAAGGAGATTGGTATACGCATGGCTATCGGTGCACGTCAGCACAATATTCTTGAACAGTTTCTGATTGAAGCGGTGCTTATTTGTCTGATTGGCGGGTTGGTAGGTGTACTGTTTTCGTTTGCCATCAGT
This sequence comes from Snodgrassella sp. W8124, assembly GCF_016100875.1. Taxonomy (NCBI): domain Bacteria; kingdom Pseudomonadati; phylum Pseudomonadota; class Betaproteobacteria; order Neisseriales; family Neisseriaceae; genus Snodgrassella; species Snodgrassella sp. W8124. Next base: position 1,391,402 of record NZ_JACFRP010000001.1, on the reverse strand, counting down.
ATGCTGTTTAATTTGCTGGCAACAGATTTTGCTATGTCATTCTCAACAATTTCTATTGTGATGGCTGTACTTTGTTCAAGTGTAATTGGTGTGCTGTTTGGTTTTATGCCGGCAAAACGTGCATCGCAGCTTAATCCTATTGACGCGCTGTCACGCGATTAATTGTGTTGATGCTGAAATTTCAATCTGGCGGAAATGGCTGTACTGCATTGATAAATGCAGTAAGCGTCAGAATAAAAAGTTACGATGATGAGAGATAATTTTGTGAAAAAACGCAGCGCAGTATGGATGCTGAGTCTGAGTCTGCTGTTAACCGCCTGTGCTACGCATAGTTCCTATCCGCAGCAAAGCATGCATAAAGCCGGAATGCTAAGCAGTGCAGAAATTGCTGCGCAGTATCAGGTTAATGCTAACTGGTGGGAAATTTACCATGATGACACTCTGAATCAGCTGGTAAATACTGCGCTGGCTAATAATGTTGATTTGCGTCAGGCAGCACTGACAGCTGAAAAAGCACGTTATAGTGCCCGTCTGACAGCAGTAGACCTGGTACCGAATGCAAGTGGTTCTCTTGGCGCCAGCAGCTCCAAAGATTTGAAACATGGCGGGGTGTCCAGCCGTAATTTTACCGGCCAGCTCGGATTAAGTTATGAGCTGGACGTATGGCAGAAAATTCGTGCCAATACCAATGCGGCACGCTGGAAATATCAGGCCAGTGAAGAGGATCTGGCTGCCAGCAGACTCTCACTGATTAATAGTGTCGTCGATAATTATTTTCATCTTGCCTACATTGATGGTGCAATCAGTTTAACCAAAGACAGTATTGAACAATACCGGCAGATTGCCAGAATCTCTCAGGCACAGTATCAGGTAGGTAAAGTCAGCAGCATTAATGCCACTAATGCCAAACAATCATTACTGAGCGCAGAGAATAATCTGACCTCATTGCAGCAGAACCGGCTGGAAGTATTGCAGAATCTGCATAATTTACTTAATCAGCGTCCGGGTGAGGTAACGGATATTCAGCCAACATCTTTAAATCAGATTCATTTGAGTGAAGTGAATCTGAATGTGCCATTGTCTGTACTGGCTAATCGCCCTGATTTACGTGCGGCAGAATATCGTTTGCAATCTGCTTTTTCCAGTCAGCAGGCAACTAAACGTAGCTGGTATCCGAGTATTAGTCTGAATGGTGCGGTTAATTCGCGTTCTGAGGCTGCTTCTTCTGCTTTACATTTTCCTGTCGGTACGGCAAGTGTTAATGTAAATTTGCCTTTTCTCGACTGGCAGACTCTGTATTGGCAGAACAAGCAGGCTAAGGCAGATTTTGAAAGTGCAAAACTGACTTTTGAACAATCTCTGACTACGGCCCTTAATGAAGTTGAACGCTATTACCGGCAATACACGCTTAGCCGCAATACTCTGGCCAATAATGAACAAAAATACCAGTACGATTTAAAAAACAGTCGCTACTACCATGCCCGCTATCAATACGGTACTAATCCGCTTAGTGACTGGCTGGATGCATTGAATACACAGTATTCTTCGGCACAAAACGTGTTAAACAACCGTTATAGTGTCCTGCAAAATGAGAATCTGATTTATCAGGCTATGGCCGGACGCTATCAGCCGCAATAATATTCAAGCCGGCCTGTTTGAAAATATACAGGCCGGCTTTTTATAGGTTAGTTGATAATTGAATTATTTTTCTGTTTTTATTACACTAATGACTAACAAAAAAAATCGCCCCTCAAAAAGGGGGCGCAAAAAGGAACACAAACCACTACCAATAGAAAAGTGCTAAATAAATTGTTGAACAAAAACAATATATTTTAAATCTGTGAGTATGTTCAGAAATGGCTGCAAAATATTTGTGAATATTTGTGTCGTTTCGTGAACATAGATGCATCATAAACAAATTATTTTCTAATTGCAAATGATAGTTATTATTATTTGCAAAAATAACTGAGAATTTTATTTATAATTTTGTTTTTAAAAGAAAAATAAATAGTGGTATATATACCCGTTAATAGAGACTATGACAAAAAATACTAAAAAATAATGTTTTATCCGGATAAAACAGCTTGATGACTATTAGTTTGTAATAGTCATCTGTTGGATTTGCCTGCTGAGTAATTTGTTTTACCGGTGCGGACGGCTGTTATGCACCGGAGTTGATTTTTTAGTATTATCGGAGTTTTAAGTCAGCGGTGTTCAACCGCATAAAGCATTGAATCAATATGCGTCAAATTATTCTTGATACTGAAACCACCGGACTGTATGCAAACAATGGTGATCGCCTGATTGAATTTGCCGGTGTAGAAATGGTAGACCGGCGCCTTACCGGAAATAATCTGCATCTGTATATTAATCCTGAGCGCGATATTCCAGACGAAGCTGTGGCAGTACACGGAATTACACTGGAAAAGCTACAGGAAATGAATGCACCGGTGTTTGCCGGTGTGGCTCAGCAGATTGCCGACTACCTGCATGGTGCCGAACTGATTATTCATAATGCTGTGTTTGATGAAGGCTTTCTGGATATGGAGTTTGAGCGTCTGAGTATGCCCAAAATTAAAACGATTACCAGTGGGATAGTTGATACGCTCAAAATGGCTCGTGATAAATATCCGGGTCAGAAAAATTCGCTGGATGCTTTATGTACACGGCTGGAAGTAGACCGCAGTAAGCGTGTACTGCATGGTGCGCTGATTGACTGTGAATTACTTGGTGAAGTTTATCTTGCCATGACCCGAAGCCAGTTCAGTCTGGTAGATGAACTGATGGCCACTGCTGCTGCCAGTGAAAATCAGATTGCAGAAAGCAAATATCAGATAAAACATACTGGATTAACAGTAGTGGAACCCAGTGCAGAAGAACTGGCTGAACATGAAGCTTATTTGCAGGCGTTGGATAAAATAGTTGGTGAACCCTGTATGTGGCGAAAATGGCAGGAAAATAACGGAGATAAATCTGTATGACCCGGCATGTAGTGCTGATTCCTGCCGCGGGTGTCGGAGCACGATTTGGTGCAGAATGTCCGAAACAGTATGTTACTTTAGCCGGTCAGACTGTATTACAGCACACAGTGTCGCGACTGGCACAAATCAGTGCAATTGATCTGTTTTTGATTGTTGTATCAGAACAGGATGAATATATCGATGCTGTCTATCCGGCAGATTTATTACCGCCGGATGTGCATATCCTGCGTTGTGGCGGAGCGACGCGGGCGCAAACTGTGCGCAATGGGATTGTGCAGGCGCAAAAATATTTTAATGTACAGGATAACGACTGGATACTGGTACATGATGCCGCTCGTTGCTGTGTGAGTACGGATTCTGTAAAACGTTTATTAGCTGCTGTGCAAGATCATGCAGTAGGCGGGTTACTGGCGCTTCCCGTAGCAGATACGCTTAAACAGGCAGATGAACAACAGCAGGTAAGCCGGACAGTGAACAGGGCAGGTTTATGGCAGGCTCAGACTCCACAAATGTTTCGTACCGGTATTCTGGCCAGAGCACTGGCACAAGCAGATTTAGATGTGATTACAGATGAATCTTCTGCCGTAGAGGCGCTTGGTCTGGCTCCATTACTGGTAGCAGGGGACATACGCAATCTGAAACTCACCAGTGCACAGGATGCGTTACTGGCTAGCTATTTTTTACAGCAGGACACCATTAAATGAGTTCTTTAAGAATTGGTCAGGGTTATGATGTGCATCAGCTCGTTAGCGGGCGGCCATTGTTACTTGGCGGCGTAAAAATTCCTTTTGATAAAGGTTTGCTTGGTCATTCTGATGCAGATGCGCTATTGCATGCGATTACCGATGCACTGCTGGGTGCAGCCGCTTTAGGTGATATTGGCAAGCTTTATCCAGATACAGCTGCTGCAAATAAAGATGCCGATAGCCGTGTACTGTTACGCGGTGCCTGTGCTGCCGTTCGGGCTGCCGGCTGGCGTGTGGTCAATGTTGATAGTACGGTTATTGCTCAGGAGCCGAAATTGCGTCCTTATATAGATCAGATGCGTATAAATATTGCAGCTGATTTGAATATAGCTGTGGATGCAGTAAATGTTAAGGGTAAAACCAATGAAAAATTAGGCTATCTGGGGCGGAAAGAAGCTATTGAGGCTCAGGCAGTCGTATTGCTGACGGCAGTTTAATCCTGTTGCGGCATCAGTTATAATTTCGTGCAGGAATAATTATTGTTTGAAATGTACTTAAAGTTAAGCTGATCAAGGAGCAGTAGAATGGCCACACAGGATGAGTTGAAACGTCAGGCAGCGCAAAAAGCTGTTGAATATGTCAATGAAAACGAGTATCTGGGTATTGGTACCGGTTCTACCGTGTATTTTTTTATTGAGGCACTGGCACAAAGTAAAAAGCAGATTAAAGGTGCAGTATCCACATCTGCCCTGACCAGTGAAACTTTGAAAAAATTTGGTATTCCGGAAGTAACACTCAATGAAGTGAATGGTTTACCGCTGTACATTGATGGAGCTGATGAAATCAATCATTTATTGCAGATGATTAAAGGTGGCGGCGGTGCATTGTTAAATGAAAAAATTGTTGCCAGTGCTGCTGAGAAATTCATTTGTATTGCTGATGAAAGTAAATATACCAGTCGTCTTGGTCATGTATCGTTACCAGTGGAAGTGACACCCAATGCTCGTTCACTGGTAGCGCGCCGGCTACTGAAACTTGGTGGAGAGCCTGAACTGCGTCTGGGTTTTACTTCTGATCATGGTAATCAGATTCTGGATGTAGCTAATCTGAACTTTGATGAGCCGATTAAAATGGAAGATGCCATTAATAAGATACCCGGTGTAGTAGAAAATGGTTTGTTTACTCACCATCCAGCTGATTTACTGGTGCTGGGTTGCAGCAATGGTGTCAAGGTATTAACTGCCAGAGTCTGAATTTGCTGCAGCAGAAGTATTGAATAATACAATTAATTAATATCTGCGCAGCCAGTTACCTGAAAAAAGGGTAGCTGGCTGCTGTTGTTTTAAGGGTTTATTTTACTGTCTGTGATTTATTCTGTTCAGGCCGGGTATATTTAACAATGTGGTTTTCTGATAAATGCATAAAAGAAAAAAAATTCTGACTAACTGGCGTAAAATTCTGGTCTGGGTGGCTGTTATTCTGACAATCGCTAAAGTGTGGTTGCCGGAAAGTATAATTGCACCTTTAGCGGAATGGACACAGAAAGCGGACAGTATTGTGCGCTCTGTACAGGATTTGCTTAATGGTAAGCCGCCTGTAAGAGGAAAAAAATGGGCAGTAGCCAGTAAAGGACGCTATTCAGGTAATGTTGACAGTGTGCATGATGGAGATACTGTGCATATCAGAGACAAGGATGGGCATACGCATAAAGTTCGTCTGGCTAATATTGATGCGCCGGAAATCAAACAAGCTTATGGTATAGCCAGTCGCGATGCCTTAAAAGCACGTATTGAGGGTAAGTATGTTGATGTCAATGTGGTTGCTATAGATCAGTATCAGCGTGAAGTTGGTCAGATTATATTGAATAATGCAGATATTAACTTATGGATGGTTCAGCAGGGATATGCATGGCATTACGACTCAATTGCTAAAAAGCAGCAGGATCGATTAGGTTTTGGCCGTTATCAAAGTGCTCAGATACAGGCGCGCCAAAATCGTCTCGGTTTATGGCACAATGCCAGTGCAATAGCACCGTGGCAGTTTCGTCAGCAACAAAAAAACCGATAATGGTTTAATTTCATGAATGCACAAAAGCGCAAGAAAATATTCACTCGTTTGCAGGCCGTCTGTCAGAATCCGACTACAGAGCTGATATATCATTCACCATTTGAATTATTGATAGCTGTTATGCTCTCGGCACAGGCAACGGATGTTTCTGTCAATAAATGCACTATACATTTATTCCGAATGGCACCCACGGCACAAGCTATGCTGGAGTTAGGAATAGATAAAGTTATGGAGTGTATTCGGACCATCGGTTTATATAAAACCAAAGCCAAACATGTGATGGAAACTTGCCGGATTCTGGTGCAGCTGTATAACGGAGATGTACCGCAAACCAGAGAAGAGCTGGAGGCATTGCCGGGAGTAGGGAGAAAAACGGCTAATGTTGTGCTGAATACAGCTTTTGGTCATCCAACGATTGCAGTAGATACGCATATTTTCCGGGTATGTAATCGTACTGGTCTGGCACCGGGTAAAACGGTACGTGAAGTTGAGGATAAATTAATGCAGGTAGTGCCGAAACAGTTCAGACTTAATGCACATCACTGGCTTATTTTACACGGACGTTACATATGTAAAGCGCGTAAACCGCTGTGTGAGCAATGTCTGATAAATGATTTGTGTGAGTACCCGGCAAAGACGACTTTAACCGTCTGATTGTGTAACTTAACGCCTCTTTTCGTTACAATATTATTAATCTTTGCTTGTGTAAGAAAACAAAAAAGTTAGGGAAGTGGATGCGGATAAATCGCAAATATATGTTGACGGCAATTTTGTCAGTGTTGTTAGTAGCAGGTTGTGACAGGCTGGAACAATGGTTTGGCAAAAATAAGGACGGTCAGGGTTTTGTGAAGGAAATACCTGCCGGTACTGATGGGAACAGCAATCAGGTAGCTATGTTGTTGCCCGATTTTACCCGGCTGGTCGACCAGCAAGGTCCGGCAGTAGTCAATATTCAGGCTACACGCAATAACCGTAATATCGATAATGAAGCCGGTCCGGATGCTTTGCCTGACAATGATCCGTTTTACGAATACTTCAAACGCCTTTTGCCAAATGTACCGCAAACCCCGCAGGCAAATGATGATGAATATAATTTTGGTTCAGGTTTTATTATCAGTAAGGATGGTTATATTCTTACCAACACTCATGTAGTCAACGGTATGAATAATATTAAGGTTTTACTGAATGACAAACGTGAATTTCAGGCAAAACTGATTGGTGCTGATGCTCAGTCTGATGTTGCATTATTAAAAATCAATGCCGATGAATTACCGGTTGTAGAACTGGGTAATCCTGAAGAATTAAAAGTCGGAGAATGGGTAGCGGCCATTGGTGCGCCGTTTGGTTTTGATAATAGTGTGACTGCCGGCATCGTTTCAGCCAAAGGACGCAGTCTGCCGGAAGAAAACTATACGCCGTTTATCCAGACTGATGTGGCTATTAATCCCGGAAATTCAGGTGGACCATTATTTAATCTTAAGGGACAGGTAGTAGGAATTAACTCACAGATATACAGCCGCAGTGGTGGCTTTATGGGTATTTCTTTTGCCATTCCGATTGATGTGGCCATGAATGTAGCCGAACAATTGAAAACATCTGGTAAGGTACAGCGAGGCCGGCTTGGAGTAGTTATTCAGGAAGTCAACTATAATCTGGCCAAATCTTTTGGTCTGGATAAAGCTAATGGTGCGCTGATTACTCAAGTTGTTGCCGGCGGACCGGCAGCTAAAGCAGGCTTATTATCCGGTGATATCGTACAAAGTGTGAATGGCGATGAGCTAAAGAATTCAAGCGATTTGCCGGTGAAAGTTGGTTTACTGCCACCAGGTAAGCAAATCGTTCTGGGTATCTGGCGTAAAGGTCAAAAAGAAGAAATCAGGGTAACGCTGGATAATGTGTCTCCGGCTGTAGCTAATCCGGCCAGTTCTGCCAGTAGTACCATTATGCCAACTGACGGAACCAGTTTTGCCGAACACCGTCTCGGTCTGGTATTGAGGGCAACAGCTCAGGGGCTGATTATTGAAGACATCAGCGGGCTGGCTGCACAGGTAGATTTACGTCGTGGCGATATTATTATCGCCGTTGGTCAGAAACTGGTACATGATGAAAAAGATTTTGATAATGCAGTAGCAGCCAGTGGAAAAAATGTACCTCTGTTAATCAGGCGTGCAAACAATACCTTGTTTATTGCTATGATGTTGCCGTAATTTTTTTATAAAGATATTGTCTTTTGGATATGTTCTAGTTGGGTTATCAGTTAATCGCACAGGTCGTTTACACCATTATGCAGGTTTTTTTAATTGTTCCATTGTTAATGATGGATCACTTTCAGGTCAGACCGCGCGATTCATTCAGAAAAATTTTGGAATAATTTATGTTGTCAGTACATCCCAAAGCATTAGCACGTGGTCCGGTTATGGCTGATGTGGCAGAGTTCAGGTTAAGTGATATTGAACGTGAACGTTTATGTCATCCGGCCATTGGTGGCGTGATTCTGTTCCGGCGCAATTATCAATCCCGTGCTCAGTTAACCGAGCTGGTTGCTGAAATTAAAACATTAAGAACACCGGAACTTATTGTCGCTGTTGATCATGAAGGCGGGCGGGTACAGCGCTTTATTCCCGAATTTACCCGATTGCCGGCCATGCGTACTCTGGGACAGTGCTGGGAGCAGCATGGTGCAGCAATGGCCGACAAAATGGCCGAAACAGTAGGCTGGGTGCTGGCTACTGAATTACGTGCCTGTGGCATAGATTTATCATTTACGCCTGTTCTGGATTTGGACTGGGGTGAATGTGCTGTTATTGGTAATCGCAGTTTTCATCAGCAGCCGGCTGTAGTCAGCTCTCTGGCAATAGCTTTGCAACGTGGTCTGGCTCGTGGTGGTATGGCTTGCTGTGGCAAACATTTTCCCGGACATGGAGCCGTCAGTGGTGATAGCCATCTTACCTTACCGGAAGATAACCGCAGCTGGGAAGAATTGTGGGCTGATGATATTCAGCCATTTAAAGATTTAATTCATAATGGTATGCCGGCACTCATGCCCGCACATGTGGTATATCCTAAAGTTGATCCGACAGAACCGGCAGGATTCTCCACTATCTGGCTGGGGGGTGTTTTGCGCGATAAAATGCAGTTTGATGGGGTGATTTTCTCTGATGATTTAACTATGGAAGGAGCCAGCTGTGCCGGTGATATCCATGCACGTACAGCGCAGGCTTTTGGTGCCGGCTGTGATATTGCTCTGGTATGTAATAAACCAGACTGGGTAGATAATCTGCTGACCGATTTTGTCTGGCCGGATATCAGCCGGCTGGCACAGCGCTGGCAGATGATTGCCGGTAAGGGGAGTGCAACAGAATACGTTGCTACTATGCAGACACCTGAATTTCAGGCAGCTCAGCAACTGGTTGCCAGTCTGGCCTCTGCTCAGGATACTCTCAATGGTGTTCAGGTGGGCGAAGCCTGCTAATTATTTTCCGGACAACAAAAAAGCCATAGTCAAACTATGGCTTTTTTAAACTGCCTAACAGATATCAGGCATTTTTAAAGTCGATTACCATACGACCAGTAAACTTACCGGCAGTCATTTCATCGAAAATATCATTGATATCTTCCAGAGGGCGCATAGTTACTTTTGGTACTACTTTACCTTCTGCACCAAACTGGAATGCTTCACGCAAATCTTCACGTGTACCTACCAGTGAACCTACCACTTCAATACCATCCAGAACCAGACGCGGAATATTCAGATCCATAGTGTCAACTGGCAAGGCTACAGCAACAATACGTCCGCCGGCACGTACAGAGGCTACGGCTGAATTGAAAGCAGATTTAGCTACAGCTGTAACCACAGCAGCGTAAGCACCACCTACTTTTTCCTGAATGATTTCTTCTACTTTTTCTTTAGCAGGGTTCAGAGTCATATCTGCGCCCATTTCGCGTGCCAGCTCAAGTTGTTTTTCATTGACATCAATAGCAATTACTTTAGCATTAAACACGTTTTTGGCATACTGCAACGCCAGATTACCTAAGCCACCAAGGCCATAAATCGCAATCCACTGACCCGGCTGGATGTGTGATACTTTGATTGCCTTGTAGGTTGTCACACCGGCACAGGTAATACTGCTGGCTGCTTCAGAACTCAGTCCGTCTGGTACTTTAACTGCATAATCTGCTACAACGATACATTCTTCAGCCATACCACCGTCTACAGTATAGCCGGCATTTTTAACTTCACGGCAGAAGGTTTCGCGACCACTGTTGCAATATTCACAATGTCCGCAGCCTTCAAAGAACCAGGCAACACTGGCACGGTCACCCACTTTTAAAGAAGTAACATCTTCACCTACAGCAGTTACTACTCCAATACCTTCATGTCCCAGTGTTACACCGGTTACGTCACCAAAATCCGCATTTTTTACATGCAAGTCGGTATGGCAAACGCCACAGCATTCCATTTTCAGCAATGCTTCATTGGCTTTCAGCGGGCGTACAGCTTTATCCTGGATGGCAACTTTTTTGTCTTTTGTTACTACGGCTGCTTTCATAATGAACCCTTTTCATCAGTAAAGAAGAAGTGTTTAGTCTGTTAGTTTCTGTTCTCAGATAAACAGACCGGTACAACCAGAAAATCATTTACCGGATAAAATCGATACCGGTATAAATATAATCCTGAATAAAAATGACAGAAAATTATTCAGAGGTGTATATGCACCTCATATTACCGATTAAATGTCATTTAAAACAGGATTAAAATATTTATTTTCTACCAGTTATTCTGACAGATATATCAGTGCAGTACCAGCACTAGTATATAAAATAATTGTAACTCTAAATAAAGCATCTGCGTAAGACTTAATTGCAGCAAAATACCATATATTTATAAGAAATTTTAATAAATTTCAATGATTCTTTTTTGCTATTGTCCTGCTAATCAGATCTGCTCAGGTAAGAAAACATAAAATCTGCATAGAGGCATGCACACCTAAATTAAGACAATAAAACAGTATGCAAAATTAACTGTCACATGGGTAAACATCGCTGGAAATCAGGAATAGTATGACTATCGGCATATACATCTGATCTATACACCTATCTGGGTTCGCAGATTTCACTGATAGTGAAATCTGGTAATTATGTCATCTGTGTGCATCCTGATAAGATGCTTTTATAGTCAGTTTTTAAGTTTGAAAATATAGATGTCCGAAATTCTGTTATCGGCAGAACCAATAATTTTAAAAGCCAGTACTGGTTCTCAAGCCTGTTTCTGATCGAAAAAGCGACTAATCCTGAATAGGCCGGATAAAGCATGTTATGATGCGCTCGCCTAATGACCCTGAAACTGAAATTAGATAAACAACATCATGAATACCCAGACTAGCCGGCGCAAACGCGTTCTTAATGGTGTGCTGTTACTCGATAAAGACAGCGGAATGAGTAGTAACAGTGCTTTGCAGCGGGCGCGCTTTTTATATGGTGCGGCCAAAGCAGGGCATACCGGTGTACTGGATCCGCTGGCAACAGGTTTGTTACCCGTATGCTTTGGAGAAGCAACTAAATTTGCTCAGTATCTTCTGGATGCAGATAAAGCTTATATAGCGACTTTACAGCTGGGTGCGGCTACCAGCACAGGTGATGCTGAAGGTGAAATCGTTGCCACTGCCGATACAGTGATTACACTGGCGCAGGTACAGGCAGCCATTTCTGCTTTTAGTGGTGAAATTACTCAGACACCACCTATGTATTCAGCTATTAAATATCAGGGTAAGCCATTATATGAATATGCCCGTGCGGGTATCACCATCGAACGCAAAAGCCGTCAGGTAACGATTTATCAGATAGATATTATTGAATTTACTTTCCCGCGGCTGGTCATCAGTGTGCGTTGCAGTAAGGGAACGTATATACGTACTCTGGCTGAAGATATGGCCAAACATATGGGAACTGTAGCGCATCTGACTGCATTACGCCGCACTGCTACTGCCGGCTTTACCATTGAACAGACTCATTCACTTGCAGCAATCAGTAATCTGGATGAGACAGCACGGGATAACTGGCTTTTACCTTGTGATGTACTCGTACAACATTTTCCGGCTGTCACTCTGAATGATAAAGATATTTTGCAGTTACAGCATGGTATAGCCGTGCATTCTGAGCAAAATTATGGCACAATGTGCCCCTTGCGTATTTATGCTGTTGATGGTCGCTTTATCGGGCTGGTGCAATATCAGGCTGCCAGCAGGCGTTTGAAAGTGCTGCGTCTGATGAATACGGCTTATATCAGTTAAATATGTATCCGGAGTTGGTATTTGTTAATGACATATATTAGCTTGGCCAACTTGTCTGCCGTAAGGCTTTTTTTAAGAGTAAATTACATGTTATCTGTTGAACAAAAAGCACAAATTATTAAAGATTATCAACGTGCCGAAGGGGACACTGGTTCTTCTGAAGTACAAATCGCGTTATTGACTTTCCGTATTAATGATCTGACTGGTCACTTTAAAGCTAACCCGAAAGACCATCACAGCCGTCGTGGTCTGTTGAAAATGGTTAGCTCCCGTCGTCGTTTGCTGGCGTACATCCGCCGCACTAAACCGGATACCTACCGCGAATTGATTGCACGTCTGGGTCTGCGTAAATAAGCATTCTCCATCTGAAAAAAAGCCGCCTTTTAAAAGAGGCGGCTTTTTTATACATCAAACTAAAACCATTCAGGCAATATTTGATTATCCTATTTCGTTATATAAATCCGGATTTAAACGCGCATTCTGTGTCTGACACCAGTCCAGATGATCCTTATTTAAATGAAAAGCTTTTGCCTGAAATTCTTTCAAAGCTTCCTGCTGTTCTATCTTGCGAGTATATGAGCGTACAAAACGGCGTACTTCATTGGATGTTTCCAGAATCAGACCGGGTACCGACTGTGGTTTACCAGTGGCAGAATCAATGGCGACCATGGTGAAATAACTTGAATTACTATGACGAATTTCTCCGGTAAGCAGATTTTCCGCTTCTACACGAATACCAATCATCATGGACGATTTACCTACATAATTGACCCGTGCTTTAATTGAGACCAAATCACCTACATAAATTGGCGTACGGAAATTAACAGTATTAATAGCTGCTGTTACCGTTACAGAACGTGAGTGTTTACAGGCGCATGCATACGCGGCCTGATCCATTAAAGCCAGAATACGTCCGCCGAAAATAGTATTGTTTGCGTTGGTATCTTCCGGATGCATCACTACAGATAACAGTACATCACTGTCAGTTGGTTTTTTATATAAAAATTCAGACATTACTTTGTCCTCAATAATACAGGTACAGCCAGATCCGGTTGAACCAATATGGTAATTTACATTAGTAAAATCAATTCTAACATACAAGTAAATAGTTTTAATATTAATGATTTTTGGTAAAGAAAAAATATACGGTCAATAGAAATATTTTTATGGCAGATTGAAAAAGACCAAAAATGCATATCCTGAGCTTAACCAGCGTCGGGACAGTCATTGAGTTTGCGATAAGGTAAAAAATATATGTTAGAATTTGACCATAATACAAAATGTATTTATAGCCTGTTACAGGCTTGATTAAAACCTCATTAATAATCATTTTGCAAATCACGCCCGGCCAGAAACCCTACCTATGTATATGCCAGTTACGTGTACATTGTTAGGTTTTTTAGCAGGTGCGGTATCTGCAAAAAATTAGAATGGAAAAACAATATGTTTAATAAACACATTAAAACCTTTCAATACGGCAATCAGACAGTTACTTTGGAAACTGGTGAAATTGCCCGTCAGGCAGCCGGTGCAGTAAAAATTTCCATGGGCGATACTGTGGTACTGGTAGCCGTTACAGCTGCTAAAGAAGTCAAACCTGGTCAGGATTTCTTTCCGCTGACCGTAGACTATCTGGAACGCACCTATGCAGCCGGTAAAATTCCGGGCGGATTTTTTAAGCGGGAAGGCAAACAGAGTGAAAAAGAAATCCTTACCAGCCGCCTGATTGACCGTCCGATTCGTCCTTTATTTCCGGAAGGTTTCTACAACGATATTCAGATAGTTGCCATGGTAGTATCAGTTGATCCGGAAATTGATTCAGATATTCCGGCTATGCTAGGTGCTTCAGCTGCACTACTACTAACAGGTGTTCCTTTTGCCGGTCCGATTGGTGCAGCCCGTGTCGGCTATGTCAATGGTGAATATGTTCTTAATCCGACTAAAACTCAGCTGGCTCAGTCACAACTGGATTTAGTTGTTGCTGGTACAGAAAAAGCCGTATTGATGGTGGAATCTGAAGCAGATGTACTGTCTGAAGAAACCATGCTGGGTGCAGTAGTATTCGGTCATGAACAAATGCAGGCAGCCATCCGTGCCATCAATGAATTTGCTGATGAAGTTAATCCGGAAATGTGGGACTGGCAGGCTCCTGTTGCTGATGAAAGCCTGATTGCCAAAGTGCGTGAGCTGGCTGGTGCAACAATTGATGAAGCATTCAAAATCAAGCAAAAACAAGCCCGTACAGCAAAACTAGATGAAGCATGGTCTGCTGTTGAAGCGGCTTTGATTACCGAAGAAACTGATACCTTACTGGCTAACCAGATTCGCGGTATTTTCAAAGATCTGGAAAAAGAAGTAGTTCGTGGCCAGATTCTGGAAGGTCAGCCGCGTATTGACGGCCGTGATACCCGTACTGTTCGACCTATTAATATCCGGACCGGCGTATTACCGCGTACACATGGTTCTGCCTTATTTACCCGTGGTGAAACTCAGTCACTGGCTACAGCAACACTGGGCACCCAGCGTGATGAACAGATTATCGATGCTCTGAGTGGTGAATATACCGACCGCTTTATGCTGCATTACAACTTCCCGCCATACTCAACCGGTGAAGTAGGCCGTATGGGTGCACCAAAACGCCGTGAAATCGGGCACGGCCGTCTGGCAAAACGCGCACTGCTGGCAGTATTGCCTGATGTTGAAGATTTCAGCTACACCATGCGTGTGGTGTCTGAAATTACTGAATCCAATGGTTCTTCTTCCATGGCCAGTGTATGTGCCGGATGTCTGAGTCTGCTGAATGCTGGCGTTCCTCTGAAAAGCCATGTTGCCGGTATAGCCATGGGTTTAATCCTGGATGGCAATAAATTTGCTGTACTGACTGATATTCTGGGCGATGAAGACCACCTTGGTGATATGGACTTTAAAGTTGCCGGCACCACTACAGGTGTGACTGCTCTGCAAATGGATATCAAAATTCAGGGAATTACCAAGGAAATCATGCAGATTGCACTGGCTCAGGCGAAAGAAGCTCGTTTGAATATTCTCGGACAAATGCAGGAAGCAGTAGAAGGTCCGCAAGAGTTATCTGCACATGCACCACGTTTATTTACCATGAAAATCCATCAGGACAAAATTCGTGATGTTATTGGTAAAGGCGGTGAAACCATCCGTGCATTAACCGCAGAAACCGGTACTGAAATTAATATTGCCGAAGATGGTACAATTACCATTGCTGCCAGCACCAGTGAAGCAGGAGAAGCGGCCAAACGCCGTATTGAAGAAATTACTGCTGAAGTAGAAGTGGGTAAAGTATACGAAGGCACAGTAATCAAGATTCTGGATAACAATGTTGGTGCTATCGTATCAGTTATGCCGGGTAAAGACGGCTTGGTACACATCAGCCAGATTTCACATGATCGTGTGAAAAATGTAAGTGATTATCTGCAAATTGGTCAGCAGGTTAAAGTAAAAGCGTTGGAAATTGATGATCGCGGCCGTGTACGCCTGTCAATCAAAGCTTTGCTTGAAAAGGCACCGCAAGAACCAAAACCGGCTGAAAATTAATCGTTAATATTGAGTATTCAAGACTGCCTTACATGTAAGGCAGTCTTTTTTTGTAGTAAAATAGAAGTATTACATCATTTATTAGGGGTATAACCCATTATAAGAATAATAAGAAACCGCATCATTTAAAGCAGTTTTGAAATCAGTTTTTATAATTTGAAAATGTCTTAAATAAAAAATCAACAATGAGATGAGTAATTTCACGATGAATCTCACTTCTATCCCGACTGCCGCCATCCTTACAAATAATTCCGTCTCCTTCTTTTTCTTGATTCAATATATCAATTGCATCAGATTTACAAATTTGGATAAAACTAAAATGCATTGCATCTGGAATAATAATATAAGTTGAGGACGATTTTGGTAGAAATTCTTGTACATAACCCGATTCAAGTTGTGTATTTGTATCACCTATATCAACTCCTGCACCAATAATAAGAGATGGTATTTTGATTTTTTGTAAGCTTTCAATGGTAAACCCTCTTGTCAAACCAGCATCCAATGATACGAATGCTTTTATCCTGGGGGCTGACATATTCTTATTAAGCTCTGAATTTGCCAAACCAAGTTCAGATATCAAATGACAAGCTTTTAAATATGAATATTTATTACAATCTTTCTTAAAGGACTCTGTATCAAATCTGGCTCCGGAAAGTGCAATTACTGACCAACCACCAAGCGAATGGCCTATAGCGGAAATCTGATTTAAATTAATGAAATTTGAGAATGTTTGATTTTCAGCCAGTGCATCAATAGTTTTACTTAAATCTTGCGGCCGTAACCATAGTTTGGCTGACTGCTCAGTATTCTGATCAAATCCAGTTGTCCCCGGATGATTAGGAGCTGCAACAATATATCCCTTTGCAGCTAATGCATGTGCAAGCCAGCTTAAATTTCGCCAGCTCCCACCGTAACCATGTGAAAGTAAAATTAATGGCGATTTAGTATTCTTTACTTCCGGTACCGCATCAGCAATAACTTCAGAACCATCAAAAATAGCATTATCAGCTATAGTTATTGAATTTTGCTTATTATTAGTAGCATACCAAACAGCAATATCTAGTGGCTTTCCATCTTGTATATCATAGTGAATTCGCTTAAAACCAATATGTTCTGAAGCGTTGGAGATAAGTGGAAAAAGTAAAATAAATGAATTGATAAAGCAAAAAAGTAATTTAATCATAGCATCCCTCTTTAATAAGGGAGTGTTGTTATAATAATTTCAAATAATATAATAAGGAATAAATCAAAGCCATTATCAATAGCAGTAATCAATGTTCAATATTCCGTTATATAAATCAAATTCAAATCCGGAAATGAATATAAAATTTAATTATCACTGATTTCAGCGTTTACTGGTTTTTTATGATAAAGATAATCAGCTTTTCGGAAAACCATTCCGATTAACATCATAACGGTGGAAACTTATCAGCATTTCAAAATAATCAACAAGCTCAACAAGTAATACTGAATTTAATATGTACTAGCAGCTATTTCTGTTATAGATATAAGGGCTATGCTGCTGTCTGCAAACAGATATTGTCAGTGCAGTTTATGCATTGGAATTAAGGAAAATTGATTCAGTTATAATTTGCTGCTTAAAAAATAGGCAGTTAAATTTAATTTATATATAACAAGGCTATAAATTACTTATCCACAGTTTATGTGCAACACCATCCCAATAATCACAGGAATAATGTGTATTTATTCATCTTATCGCATACACTGACAGATACATGGATAAAAACCGGGGAAAACAATATCAGGTATTATGATTGTGGATAAACTAAAATATATTTATTATATTGACAGGATTAAAAAAATTTTGAATTTCTTAAAAATTATGGATATCTTATATGAGTAATGGTTTAAAGTTAGAAAATATCGAAGCATATTTTGAAGAGCACAAATTACCAAAATTCGACAGTTCATCAATATTGTATGGATCAATAGATGCAAAATTATGGCTAAAGATTGTAATAACTGAATTTTCTGGATTATTTATTAAACATCTGCTTATTTATTTTAATGCAGAAAAAATAATTCTGATTGGTTTAACCTTGAATACAAATTTAACAGATGCAATTACTGTTATTCCTATGACAGAAGTTTCTGAACTAAGCTTCAAATCAGGCTTTATCAGAGGCAAGCTGACATTTAAATTTAAACAAAAGGAATATCTTATAAAAGTCCCGAACTTTATTCTTGTCGCGAAATGGCAAAAAAGAAATTTGAAAAATATCCTTCAGCGTTACATTATTAAATATTCATAAAAACACCAAATAATTATTTCTCAGTATTAGCAGATGATAATATATCTCATAATCAAATATTTATAATGATTCAATACAAACCCTTTTAAATTAATCACAATAGTCTGTTTTCTGTATTTCAGTGCCGGTTTGTATTTTGAATTTAATTTTAGCAGTGATAGTGTACAGAAAATACAAAACATCCATGTAGTAAATATGAGGAAAGTCTATAATGCTGGTTTTCATCGCATAGAGACAGAGAAATGCAGCATATCCACATCATTGGTATCGGCGGAACATTTATGGGAGGAATTGCCGCTATAGCCAAACAGGCAGGCTATCATGTAACTGGTTGTGATGCCAAAATGTATCCGCCCATGAGTACACAGCTGGCTGATTTGGGCATTGATGTGGTGGAAGGATTCGAAGCAGCACAGCTGGACAGTTATCCTGCTGATGTCTATGTAATTGGTAATGTTGCCCGTCGCGGCATGCCTGTCATAGAGGCCATCCTTAATCGTAACTTACCTTATACTTCCGGCCCGCAATGGCTGGCAGAAAATATCCTTCAACAGCACTGGGTACTGGCAGTAGCCGGCACTCATGGTAAGACAACGACAGCCAGTATGCTGGCATGGGTGCTTGAAGATGCTGGTCTGGCTCCCGGATTTCTGATTGGCGGGGTGCCGCAAAATTTTGCTGTATCAGCGCGCCTGCCTCAGGTACCACCGGCTGAGCAATCTACATCTGAACCAGAGTGCAGTCCGTTTTTTGTCATCGAGGCAGATGAGTATGACACAGCTTTTTTTGATAAACGCAGTAAGTTTGTCCACTATCGTCCGCGTACGGCGATTCTGAACAATCTGGAATATGATCATGCGGATATTTTCCCCAATCTTGCAGCAATTCAGACTCAGTTTCATCATTTGATTCGTACAATTCCCAGTGAAGGGCTGATTGTCGTTAATGAACAATCTGCTGCACTGGACGAAGTTTTACAGCAAGGCTGCTGGTCAGAAGTAGAAGGCTTTGGTCTGAATAAGGATTGGCAAATTGGTGAAATTTTTGCATCCGGTGGCTTCGATGTCCTCTATCAGCAACAAAAGGTGGGACATATAGAGTGGAAACTACTGGGGCAGCATAACCGCATGAATGCACTGGCAGTGATTGCTGCAGCACGTCATGCAGGTGTGTCGATCCGGCAATCTTGTGCAGCATTATCTCGTTTTGAGAATGTTAAACGGCGCATGGAAGTCAAAGGTGTTGTTAACGATATTACGGTTTATGATGATTTTGCTCATCATCCGACAGCCATTGCCACAACTATTGCCGGTTTGCGTCAGAAAGTCGCTAATGCACGTATTCTGGCTGTGCTTGAACCACGCTCTAATACTATGAAGCTGGGTACCATGAAAGCTGCTTTATCTGCCAGTCTGGCGGAAGCTGATAAAGTATTCTGTTATGCCGGCGGGGTTGATTGGGATGTTGCGGCTGCACTAAGTCCGTTACAGGATAAAGTAGCAGTTTTTCAGGATATGCAGTCACTGGTTGAAGCTATCACTGCACAGGCAGAGCAGGGGGATCATATTCTGATAATGAGTAATGGCGGCTTTGGTGGTATTCATCAGCAATTACTGACTCAGTTACAACACAAAGCAAATAATTAATTATTTTTGTACTGAATTCAAGGTAAAACAATAACCCCTGTTCAGATTTTCTAAAGGCCGTAGCTATCTGTTATTTCAGGTGCTAAGGCTTTTATTTTATGTGCGTTTTAAAACAGTGCAGTATCAGGGTAAATATAAAAAATAATGAAATTACATGGTTGATAGTACAACAGAAGCGGAGCGATACAATATTTCAGGAAGCCTCATAAACCGTAGCTTTTGCCATTTCAGTATGATTCATTTTCCCGTATGCATTCTGCCAGCTTTGTGCAGCTTCACGCTGGTCACAGTTTTTGGCTACTTTAATCTGGGTTGGATTCATTTCAGTATAAGTTAAATTCGCCAGATGCTGGCAGTTCAGCGTTTGCGAAATCAATACCGCAGGAGCTGTAGCACGGGCTGGTACTGAATGAAAATTGCCCAGCAACAATAATAAAGCCATTAACCCATATATTTTTAATAATTTCATAATCCATTCCTTATTTAGGAAAATCTAATAAATTGTTTAATTTTTATTATATTAATTAGAAAAAAATAAATATTCAAGGAATTTATTTCTTAAATATTTAGTTACTTTTCATTTTTCTAAAAATGAAGTATAATAAAAATAAATTTATTGACGATATTTCTAAGAAA
This sequence comes from Snodgrassella sp. W8124, assembly GCF_016100875.1. Taxonomy (NCBI): domain Bacteria; kingdom Pseudomonadati; phylum Pseudomonadota; class Betaproteobacteria; order Neisseriales; family Neisseriaceae; genus Snodgrassella; species Snodgrassella sp. W8124. The sequence continues at coordinate 1,371,256 of NZ_JACFRP010000001.1, read as the reverse complement.
TTGCCGGAATTTGTGCATGCAAACATTTAAAGACCGTCTGGCTTCACTGTGGCCGGGTGAGCGCCAGTCTAAAATTGCCACAGACATTGATATGACTATGGCCGGTTTCAGCCGTATCTGGCATGAAGGCGGGTTACCCAAAGCAGAAACCCTGAAACGTATCAAAGAATTAAAAGGCTGCAGTATTGACTGGCTGCTGACTGGAGAAGGGGAGCCCTTTCCTGAACAGCAAACTCAGGCAGCACATGATACGCTGGGTAATCCGGTGAATACTGAAGATTTTGTTTATGTGCCGCGTTATGCAATTGAAGCAGCTGCCGGACATGGTAGTTTAGTTGCTAATGAAAAACCGATGTTTACCATGGCGTTTCGTAAGGACTGGATAAATTCAATGATTAGCCCTGAAGTTAGTGGCTTGTCAGTGATTTCGGTCAAAGGCGATTCAATGGAAGGTGTGCTCAATGACGGAGACACCATTCTGGTACAGCAAATGAATCATATACGCCGTGATGGTTTGTATGTACTGCGTATTAACGATAATCTGCTGGTTAAGCGTTTACAGCTGATGCCGGGTAATGTAGTGAATGTTATTTCTGCTAATGAAGCCTATCCGAGTTTTGAAATCCGTCTGGATAGTGAAAGTGATGATGTACAAATCATCGGTAAAGTATTGTGGTTTGGCCGTTATCTGTAATATTCTGATAATAAAATTTCATACTGAAAAGTCGGTTTGATAATCCGGGTATTACTGCGGACACATTATTAACCGGTTAACTCATTTATTCTGTACATAAAAAAACCGTCTGAAATTCTAAAATTCAGACGGTTTTTTATGCATGTAAAATTCAGCTTATGGTTTTAGCCTTTATAAGCACTGCCATCAGCCAGTAACCATTCAGGTTCAGCACCTTTATCAATTACATCCTGATTAACAACCACTTTTTTTACATCGTTTAAATCCGGCAAAGCATACATAGTGTTAAGCAACGCTTTTTCTACAATTGAGCGTAGGCCGCGGGCACCAGTTTTGCGCGCCATGGCCAGCTTGGCAATTGCCCGTAATGCAGAGGGTTGTACCTGTAGCTCCACACCTTCCATCGCAAACAGAGCCTGAAACTGCTTAATTAATGCATTTTTAGGTTCGGTAAGGATATTAATCAGTGCATCTTCATCCAGCTCAGTGAGCGTTGCAATAACTGGCAGACGGCCGATCAGCTCGGGAATCAAACCGAATTTAATCAGATCTTCCGGTTCAACCGTCTGAAACAGCTCGCTTACATTGGTATTTTCGTCTTTGCTGTGTACCGCAGCACCAAAGCCGATACCACCTTTTTCAGTACGCTGACGGATAACTTTTTCCAGTCCGGCAAATGCACCACCACAGATAAACAGAATATTAGTAGTGTCTACATTAATAAATTCCTGATTAGGATGTTTGCGTCCACCTTGTGGCGGCACAGATGCAACAGTTCCTTCTATCAGTTTAAGTAAAGCCTGCTGAACACCCTCACCGGAAACATCGCGGGTGATAGAGGGATTATCACTTTTACGGGAGATTTTATCGATTTCATCAATGTATACAATGCCTTTTTGTGCTTTTTGTACATCAAAATCGCATTTACCCAATAATTTAGTGATAATCTGTTCCACATCCTCACCAACATAGCCGGCTTCGGTAAGTGTGGTGGCATCAGCCATCACAAACGGAACATCCAGTTTGCGCGCCAGAGTCTGAGCGAGCAGAGTTTTACCCGAACCGGTAGGTCCAATCAGCAGAATATTGGATTTAGACAGCTCTACCTGACCTTCTTCCTTACCCAGACGCAAGCGTTTGTAATGATTATATACCGCTACAGCCAGTGATTTTTTTGCTGTTTCTTGTCCGATTACATACTGATCAAGATTAGCAACAATCTCTGCCGGAGTAGGCAGTTTTTCCTGACCGTCCCCGTCAGTTGCCGGCATGCCATTCTCTGTAGAAGAAGCACCCGGATTATGTAGCATTTCATTGCATGTATCCACGCACTCATTACAGATTAATGCGTTTTCACCTTCAATTAAATTTTTAACTTCGTTTTCTGGTTTACCGCAAAACGAACAATAACGAATTTCTTTACTCATAAACAGGATTTCATCAAGAAAATAGAGCTTATATTGAATGCCGGACCAAATACATAGATGATATCGTATCGGATTCAGCCAAAAAACGAGTATATAGTTTTATCAGGCTGATATCAAACTGAATGCTAGTGTGGTTTTAATCACTGAAGAAATCAGTTTGATAATGAAAATCTGATTAAAATATCGTTTATAAACACCTTTTTAGCCAAATATAATAAGAAAATACCGGCCGTAAGCAAATTTGTCTTATAATTAGATTGAGAAACAATATATTTATTGAATAATTGGACGTTAAAAACTTCTTTCAAACACAGACAATAATTATGTCTGTCTCTATTGCGTTCAGTTTGAGTAGTATTCTCTTGAAAAATAAATTACCCTGATTCAGGGTTAAAAAGGAAGTTATCATGTCATGTTTATCACGTCTGCGTCGCTGGCAGTGGGTAAGCCTGTTAAGCAGCAGTCTGTTTTTTGCAGTACCTGCTGTAGCCGGAGACCTTGATGTTCTCGGCCAGTTTATCGAACAAAAGCAGACAGGTGGTCAGTCTGACACACTCAGCACATTTATCAGCAATCATCCGGATGCCAATCTGGAAACACGTGCACAGATTGCCGGCCCTTTATTAAGCTCACAATCGGCTCTGATTATGAATAATCAGACCGGTGAAATTCTTTACCAGAAAAATATCAATCAGGTACGTTCAATTGCATCCATTTCTAAGCTGGTTTCAGCAATGGTAGTGCTGGATGCCAATCAGAACATGAATGATCAGATTACCATCACAGATGCCGAAATTGACCGGCTGAAAAACTCAACCAGCCGTCTGTCTGTTGGTACAGTAATGACCCGGCGTGAGCTGTTGCATATTGGTTTAATGAGTAGTGAAAACCGGGCAATCCATGCTCTGGCACGTACTTATCCGGGCGGTATGCCGGCATTTGTAGAAGCCATGAATAATAAGGCGGCTGAGCTGGGAATGACTAATTCACGTTTTTACGAACCAACCGGGCTTGATCCGCGCAATCAGTCCACTGCACGGGATTTGGCTTTGCTGGTGCGTGGTGCCAGTCAGTATCCGCTTATCAGACAATATTCAACTGACAATTCCGGTTCGGTATACACCAGTAATGGCAGAGTAGAGCAATATCACAACTCCAATGCGCTGGTACGCGAAGGTTTATGGCCTATCGCGCTGCAAAAAACCGGATATATTCGTGAAGCAGGTCGGTCTATGGTGCTGCTGACCAGTGTGCAGAACCAGCCGGTAACCATTGTTTTACTGAACTCTCCCAGTTCAACAACCCGCGTAAGCGATGCCCGCGCTTTACGTTCATGGGCGATGCAGCAATCCTTATAAACCATATATCTGTTATCAAAGAGCCCCGTTAGCAATAACGGGGTTTTTTATCAATAAATCAATCCGTTTATATCGTAATGTAACTGTCAAAGCAGTTAATTAACATGATAGAAAGCCAGACATAACGAATTAACATCAGCAACTGAAAGTAATTTAACAGATATGATTAATAGCGTTTTATAAATGAGTCAGTTGATTCGTCTGCATCTTTTGTTTGTAAAATAATGGGCAAGGCATAGTTTCCGAGAATAGTACTGAGTAAAAAGCTTAATCATCAGTGTAAAATATTGGTTCTGAGACTGATAAATATTCCTGAGGTATGAATGAATGGATGTCACCGGTTGATAAACAAGACTCGGTCGTAGCAAAATAGAAATGTAATACCATAATATTGGAAATGGAATAAATATTGACTTATCTCATAAGGGACAAATAGAGGTGTTATCTTTAAACAGAGAAAGATACTGACATGGCAATATTAATTACAGGTGCTTCTGCAGGATTTGGCGCAGAAATGTGTCGTGTGCTGGTTCATGCCGGTTACCAGGTTATTGGTGCCGCACGGCGGCTGGATAAGCTGCAAGATTTACAGACAGAACTGGGTACACAGTTTTTACCATTACAAATGGATGTAGCCGATAAAAGCAGTGTAGATAATGCATTAGCCTCCTTACAGGGTACTTGGGCGGATATTGATTTACTCGTGAACAATGCCGGGCTGGCACTGGGCATGGAGCTGGCTCAGGAAGCAAACTTTGCTGACTGGGAAACCATGATTCATACCAATGTTCTGGGTTTAACTTATGTCACCCGGCAAATATTGCCACGTATGGTAGCGAAAAATAGCGGCTATATCATTAATCTGGGATCTACTGCCGGATCATGGCCATATAAAGGCGGTAATGTTTACGGTGCTACCAAAGCTTTTGTACGCCAGTTCAGCCTGAATTTGCGTACTGATCTGGCCGGTACCCGCATACGAGTCACCAATATTGCCCCCGGTTTATGCGGTGATACTGAATTTTCCAATGTACGCTTTCGCGGCGATGATAAACAGGCTGCTGCCGTATATGAAAATATCAGCTATCTGCAACCGGCAGATATTGCCAACACCGTATTATGGCTGTATCAGACTCCGGCACATATGAATGTTAACCATATTGAAATTATGCCGGTATCACAAACCTTCGCCGGTCTGAGTGTAACCCGTGATTTGGCTTGAGGTTTGAGTCATGACGGATAAACTTGCATGGTCGACAAGAACCACAGAGAAAACGCGTATATTGGCTCAATGTGAAGCACAAGGTGTAACCATTACTCAGTTGCGCGCACAGGTTTTGGATATCGTGCTGAGCATGAGCGGAGTGATTAAAGCTTATCAGGTTTTGGCTCATATGCAGCAAAGTAGTCACAACACAATTGCACCACCGACAGCGTACAGAGCGCTGGATTTTTGGACAGAACAAGGTATTCTGCACAAAATTCCGGCGATTAATGGCTATATATTATGTCGGCATGCTCAGCATGATTGTGGTGAACAATGCCAGCCGGATCATATTCATCACAGTGATTTTGTGCTGGTATGTAATCAGTGCGGAGCAGTGGATGAACAAAGTATGAGCCCGGAATGGGTAGCTTTACGACAGAGGGTAGCTGATAGCGGATTTTTACTTAATGATGAACATATTGTTTTGACTGGTATGTGTAGCCAGTGTCGTACTCAAAATGAAAACTTTAAATAAGTTATCCAGTCAGTTTTGGATTCTTAAACCGGTTGAAACCATTCCTTTATCTTTTATGCATAAGAAACGCCGAATTATTCGTGAAAATATGGTTAATTAAACAACATTATTATCTATACATTCTCAAGGAATTAAGTGGAATTACCTATCCTGATGGCGTTTTATAATGTTGAATGAAAACTATATACACTAAATTTTATTGTTATAGCAAATATCCTACTAACGGAATAAATTGTGTCCAAACAGTAATAAAGAAAAACAAATATAGATTACATTAGATTGTTGCGTCTGACATTATTTCCATTATTTATTGTATGACATGCTATCCTGTAATAATTAAATAGGATTGAAAGCGATATTGTCATATCCGATTATAAGCCAGCATTTAAAATAAATGTTAAATCAAGTTTTTCTATGATAAATAAAATTAGAAAATTTGATCTAGAGTAAAGTATCTAATTTTAATGTCTGTATTATGAAGTCTGTCTTTGAATTTTTAGAATTTAATTCTTAAAAGATTATAACTATTATTTGATCTGATTCTAAGCAATCGCTGAACTACTGCAGTTAGCCGGAAATATAGATTAATAAATAACAGTTAATATTTTACCAATTAAGTTATTGGAAGCAGAATGAATACATTGACATTCCCTATTATCTTTATGTTGGTTTGTATCTATATTGAAGCAATATTATTGAAATGGATTAAAAAGCAGAATATTAATTGGCTTGATATTATCTTCAATTTAAATTCTGGGCATCTTGTTTTGTGGTTATTCAGGGGGCTGGAAATTTTATGTTATGCCTATGTTTATCAAAATTGTAGTTTAAATTTATTTTCTTCAACCCCGGTCTTTTATATATGGATATTTGCCATCTTTGCCTGGGATTTTTGCTTTTACTGGCAGCATCGTTTATTACATACTTTTCGTTTGTTATATGCTGTTCATTTAATTCATCATCAGGGTGAAAATTTTAATTTGTCCCTGGCGGTCAGAAATTCCTGGTACTCTTCTATACTGTCTGCTGTATTTAATGTTGGTTTAGCTTTTCTTGGATTACCTACAGAAATTTTCCTGACAGTTTCTATAATACATTATTCTATCCAGTTTTTTAATCATAATGATTTCACGCCCCGACTAGGTTTTTTAGAGAAAATTTTTGTTACACCCACTCACCACCGTGTGCATCATATTAATGACAGATATTATTCTAATCGCAATTTTGGTGGTTCATTTATTATATGGGATAAATTATTCGGTAGTTATGCTGAAATGCCGGAAGGCACTATTAATTATGGTTCTCCGGGCGTAAAAACATTTAATCCGTTATTAGCCAGTAATTTTCCTTTTATGCAAATATTTAAAATCCCTTTTCAGCCCTCCCCGTTTCCTGACAAATTTACTATTTCAAATTTACTCATGACTTTAGGGTCAACAGCATTGTTTATTTTAGCTATTAGTTATATCTATACATATGGATACGGTCTGAGCGATATTAGTTTAACTCAATATATATTATTTGCTTACCTGGCTGGTGGAACAGTTTTTCTGGGCGCGATGTCCGAAGGTCGCCCGTGGGGAATAATAGGCTGGATAATATTAACTTTAACTATGCCATTGTTATTTTTGTATGGATTTCAATGGCATCAGATCTACTGGCAAATTACTATGGCACTGCTGAGCATACATGGCATCATTATTTTCATTAACTGGATAAGAGTATATCGAAAATCTCTGCCTGTAATCGAACCCTGAAGCCGAGTACGGATAAAATATGAGATCTGAATTAAGAGAACTTGAATACAATTCGCAACAGGATAAAAGTTTAAAAAAGGTTCTTAATGATGCTTTGCAAGAATATCTGACTGCACATCAGGATCATCGTTATGCTGACAGGGGTATGAAGTTCAAGCTGGCAATACTTTGTCTGTTTTGTGCTGCAAGCTATATTACGGCATTGCATCAAAGCTCAGTAATTTGGTTTTCATTATTATATTTTTGCTATATTACCTTTGCGCTACTGCTGGCTATTAATGTAGTACATGATGCTTCACATAATGTTTTTTTCCGTTCCGGACGAGCAAATAAATGGTTAAATTGTCTTATTACCATTCCCCTGGGTATTGATCCAGACTGCTGGCGTGTTCGTCATGTTATTCAACATCATCCTTACACTAATGTTGAATACTACGATTTAGATATTGATTATAACGGAGTGTTGCGACAGACTCCGTTTCAGGTATATTATTGGTTTATGCGCTATCAGCATTATTACTGGCCAATAGTAGCAGCAATGACATTTCCGGCTATTGTCTGGTGTTTTGACTGGCAGGACAGATTAGGTCTTAAGTTCAATGTTAAAAAATTTACTAGCCAGGGCAGGAATGGATGGATGGTATTTTTACTAGCTAAATCGGGGCATATTTTACTGGCGTTCATTTTGCCGGCTTGGGTATGTCCGCAATTCAATTTTAGCTGGATTGTGCTGGTTTATTGTTTAAGTCAAATGAGTTCTTCGCTGATATTTGTTGTATTGATTTTAGGTAGTCATTGGGCTAAAGCTACTTTCTATCAGGCGCCGGAAAATGGACATTTTATGCATGGACGTTTGCAGCATGCTTTTAACACAACGCTCAACTGGCATCTAAAATATGGCTGGCTTGAATATTGGCTGGGCGGATTGAATTTGCACTTAACCCATCATTTATATCCCGGTGTTAGCCACCGGCATTATCATAAACTGACTCCTATTGTGGCGGATATAGCACAGCAATTCAATATTTCGTATCAGGCTTTATCTTTAATCGGTCTGTTTAAATCTCAACAGGAATTTCTGAAGAAAATGGGAAGCAATTATCGAGAGAATTTGTCGTAATATTTGCTGTTATCCATGCTAATCAAAGTAAAATAAATCCGCATGTGCCAACGCTTACAAAATTGAGATCAAAATTCAGATAATATTGTTGAAAAGAGAATAATTTGCCAGACGGCTATGTTACGGTTATAAAGAGCATAGGTGAGGATAAAATTCGGGAGTAACTGATGCTGAATGTAAAAGTAGCTATAGTGCAAATGGTATCTGGTACTCAGGTAGCAGAGAATGTGCGCACAATGCAACGACTGGTGCAACAGGCAGCTGCTGAGGGTGCAGAGTGGGTAGTATTACCTGAATACTGGCCGATAATGGGTAAAGACGAAACAGATAAAGTAGCTGTAGCTGAGGTTTTTGGAGATGGCCGATTGCAAACAGCTTTGAAAACTCTGGCTGCTGAGCTGGGGATCATACTATTTGGGGGTACCATACCTTTACAAAGTACGGATAAAACCAAAATATTTAATACCATGCTGGTGTACGGGCGCTCAGGAGAGTTACTGGGTTTCTACCATAAAATGCATTTGTTTGGTTACACTGGTGCCAATGAGTCTTACGCAGAAGCCGATACAATACTGCGTGGCATGGATGTACCGGAGCTGAGAATTGATAATATCGCTGTGGCACAGGGTATTTGTTACGATTTACGTTTTCCTGAATTTTTCCGTGCCCAGCTTCCATTTGAAGTACTGGTGTTACCGGCAGCATTTACTTATACCACGGGTAAAGCACACTGGAACACATTATTAACTGCCAGAGCAATTGAAAATCAGTGTTATGTGCTGGCGTCTGCACAGGGTGGGCAACATCAGAATGGCCGCCGTACATATGGCCATAGTATGATTATTAATCCTTGGGGAGAAATTCTTGCCTCTTTGCCAGAAGGAGAGGGGGTTATTTGTGCAGAGCTGGATACTGAATTTCTGCAATCAGTACGAACTAAGCTACCGGCACTACAGCATCGACTGTTGTAAATATGTTTTTTAAGTTAGTATTTTTTGAACCAGCCTGAATTTAATCCATACTTAAGCCCATTATTTGGACATAATGTCTGAATAATGGGCTTAATAGTCTCAAAAACGGTACATTCACAATCATTTCTTGTCCAAAAATACGATTCATGGCATGATTATTGATTAAAGTTTGAATTAAGAAGTAAGGGGCAGTAGCGATGAGTGGCGGAACAAAGAAAAAATCGCATTCTCAGTGGAGCTCGCGGATGGGGTTTATGCTCGCCGCAGCAGGTTCAGCAGTTGGTTTGGGTAATATCTGGAAATTTCCCTATATGGCCGGTCAGATGGGCGGTTCTGCATTTGTGCTTACCTATCTGATTTGCATGTTTGTGATTGGTTTGCCTATTCTGGTGGCTGAATGGCTGATTGGCCGTCGTGGGCAGAAAAATCCGATTCATACCATGGAAGATGTTGCTGCTGATGAAGGGCAATCTAAATCATGGCGCTGGGTAGGTATTATCGGCGTACTTGGTTCATTCCTGATTCTTTCTTTTTACAGCGTTATTGGCGGGTGGGCTGCTGATTACATTTTTCTTGCCGGTACTGGTACTTTTAAAGGTTTAAATGGCGAGGGTACCGGTCAGGTCTTCCAGCAATTTCTTGGTAGTGTAAGCCATTTACTTACATGGCATACCGTCTTCATGTTTGCTACCGCTTTGATTGTAGCCATGGGTGTAGGTGCCGGTTTGGAACGTTCTTGTAAAGTGATGATGCCAGGGCTGGGTCTTTTACTGATTGGTCTGGTAGTTTATGCGGCTGTTGTCAGCGGACCTTCATTTGGTAAGGCTTTTGCTTTCCTATTTACTCCTAACTGGTCTGCTATTACCGGTAAGGCAGTACTGGCGGCATTGGGGCATGCATTTTTCAGCCTGTCTCTGGGCATGGGTATTATGATGGCTTACGGTTCCTATCTGGGTAAAGATGTGAATCTGATTTCTACAGCACGTACTGTAGTTATTCTGGATGTTATTGTTGCCATGTTATCCGGTATGGCCATTTTCCCGCTGGTATTTGCCAATGGTCTGCAACCGGGAGAAGGTCCGGGTCTGATTTTTGTTACCTTACCTATCGCTTTCGGCAATATGGCCGGTGGTACTATTATTGGTGTCGTATTCTTTATTTTCCTGACTTTCGCCGCCCTGACTTCCTCAATTTCATTGCTGGAGCCGACAGTTGAGTTACTGGAAGAAAAAACTCATTTGGGACGTAAATCAGCGACTTTAGTAAGTAGTTTGTTTATCTGGGCATTGGGTATTGCCTGCCTGCTGTCTTTTAATGAGTGGCAGGATATTACAATTTTCGGTAAAAATATATTTGATTCTCTCGATTATCTGACCAGTAAGCTTATGTTACCGTTAACCGGTCTTGGCACCATTGTATTTGCCGGCTGGATGATGAATCAGGAAAGAATTCGTCAGGAGCTGAATTTAGGCCCGGCTGTATTTGCTTGTTGGAAAGTGCTATGCCGTTATGTTATTCCGATAGCTGTAATAGCAATTCTGATTTACGGATTTATGTAATCAATATATAGTTAATATTCTCATATCTGAGTAAAAAAAATCCCGGAATTGTCCGGGATTTTCTTTTATGGATTCGCTAATTACTATAGAAAATGCCTGAAAGCAGATATAGATATTTAATGAATATCTGGATTTGCATCAAATATCTGCAATTGTTACTATACTTTAATCTGGTTTAAATCCATTCTGGATAAATAACATAAGATAGTTCAGTTAATAACAGATTTTCTGAAATTTTAGTTTCTTAGTTCAATTTAATCTGTTACATGCTGACGCCGGCTTTGCGTGCGATGCTCAGACCATCTTCTACACTCATATATTGAGCCGGCTGGATACAATCGCGCAAAATAATTTCTCCCTGGCTGAACATCACCAGTTCATTAACAGCCAGTTGCTGCCACTGCTCATTACAGGTAAGCGGTAATGTGGCAATTACGGCTACACGATCATGTGGCGTAGTAACCGCGGAAAAATCAATAGCCACGTCTTCATCTGCCAGAACAGCCTTACCAAAAGGCGCCTGCCGGATAATATAAAAAAGCAGGGTGCTGGCATGGGCAATTAACCAGTCACCATTCGAAAGCATATAATTAAATAAACCATACTGACGCAGCTCACCAGTAATTTCTGCTATAGCATTAAATAAAATTTCCCGAGAAGGCTTGTGACGAAAGCGCTGGCGTAGCTGCTCAAGCAGATAGCAAAAGGCCTGTTCTGAATCCGTAGAGCCTACCGGGTTGAAATATTCACCTTCAGAAGGATTAAAACGGCGCAAATTGCCATTATGTGCAAACACCCAGTATTCTCCCCATAACTCGCGTACAAACGGATGTGTATTTACTAAATGCACTTGTCCCTGAGTAGCTTTGCGAATATGGGCTATTACATTTTCCGATTTGATTTTATATTGCTGCACCAAATCCGCTACAGGTGAGCTGGCACAAGGCTTATCATCCTGAAGCAGACGCACTCCGTGCCCCTCGAAAAAAGCAATGCCGAAACCATCTGCATGGCTGTCAGTCAGACCTCCCCGCAAACGAAAACCTTCAAAAGAAAAGACAATATCAGTAGGGGTATTGCAATCCATGCCTAACAACTGGCACATGTATTATTTCTCCATAAATAAATCAACAATATAATTTTTCGTATTTCACCAAATAAAGATTATACATCGTGATTATATTAATCCATAATTTATAAGCATGCATACCCATAAAAAAGCCTGTAACCTTAGACCTAAAATTCAATTTGAATAAGCTTTTTTATCAACTGAATATCCTTAAAGATATTGCAATAAAATTACTCTATATAAAAAATTGTATATTTAAATACTCAATATAGATATTTATTCATAGTAAAAATCAAATTCATAATTGTTTTATATTTGAGCGAATCAATTGTTTATTTTTGATCATTGGTAAACTGATTAAATGAAAAATTGCTAAATATGTAAATAAAATAAAAATCTAAGTTTGAAAGACAAAAAATTACCTGTCAGTTTATAGCTGGCAGGTAATAATTAAAGTTAATTAAATCGGTTGATTAGCCCCAATAGGCAGCAACATTTGCTTTTTGTATAAATTGCTGCATCTGACTGGCAATATCTGGAGAGTTAAAGTCGCAATCATTTGTAAATGCAGCCATGGCTTCAACCAGTTGTTGTATCTGATTTGAATTTATCTTTTTACCATCAGCAGTAATAACATTATAGTGTTGATAATCAGTATCTTCAAACCATGAGGTAACTGTTACCTGATCGTTTGTTCCGATATGACTGATAATCAAATCAGATCCATCCTCTCTGAACCATAATTCATTACTATTATATTCTGTAAATTCAAGTGAGTTGATGTCTTTAGGATTTACATCCCATTCTGTAACCGTATCCTGTCCATGACCAGCTTCAAATATATAACGATCACTTCCGCTTCCTCCATCAAGAATATCATTTCCACTGCCACCGATTAAAATGTCGTTACCTTCATCTCCTGTAATATCATCATCTCCAGCATCTCCATAGATAATATCATCACCTTCTTCTCCGAAAATAGTATCATCACCTGCACCCCCGTAAATAATATCATTTGTTTCGTCACCCAGGATGTAATCATCATCGCTGGTACCATTAGTTGGCAGGTTTTTAGGAATATCAATACTTGATATAGTACCATCTTCAAATATCAATCTGTAATCCTGATAATATTCAGCATAAAAGAATTTTTTTAATCTAATTGAATCATTACTGTTATATGCATGAATAATTAAATCATCGAGTTCACGGTAGAATTGGATATTATTTTTTTGAGCACCTTTAAATATCAGTTCATTGGTTAATGCTCCATCTTTAAGAGTACTATTTTCACCTCCATCTTCGATGGTATCCTGACCATGACCTTCTTCAAAAATATAGATATCCTTACAATCTTCAGAACCAATCATGTAATCGTTACCACGACCACCAATCAGAATATTATATTCACCGTTTGCAATCAGAGTGTCATCACCATCACCGGCATCTATGAAGTTATATTCATTTTCTCCAGATAATCTATCATTACCATTGCTGCCGATTAGCTGATTATACAATTCACCGGTTTCCGAATTTTCGCCTGATAAAACATCACCGGGTTTTGAAGCAGTCTGTATACCCTGAGAAATGAAATTATCAAGTATCTCTGCCATGCTTTCACCACTTTGCTCTGACAGTTTCTGCGCAATACCACTAATATCCAATGTCTGATCCTCAAAACAGAAGATAAATGCCCGATGGAAAGCATCTTTAAAATAATCTTTTAGTCTGACACAGTCATCAATTTTGTATGCATAAACTAATAAATCTTCTCCGTCACGTTTGAATACTGCATCAGTGCTTTTAGCCTCTGTAAATTTGAGCTGATTGCTCTGGGATAAGAATGGCAACTGATCGTAGCCCTTATCTTCTATAATGTCTTGCCCATGACCTTTATGAAAAATGTAAGAATCACTTTCCCAGTCACCGCCAGCCAGATAATCGTTGCCGGCTCCTCCAATCAGGGTGTCGTGTCCACCACCTCCATAAATTTCATCGTCTCCGTTACCACCGTCAAGATAGTCGTCGCCATCCCTGTTAGCATCAGGATAGTAATTTCCTCCATAGAGAATATCATTACCATCTCCTCCGTAAATAGTGTCATTACCCATTCCTCCGTTCAAGTCGTCATCACCATCATAGCCATAAAGAATGTCATCACCGTCGTAACCAAACAAAATATCTGCTTTTGAACTACCTTTGATAATGTCAGTTCCCAGCCAGCCTGTATAAGCATTAAATAAGGGATTATATGGAGTTTCAAAAGGCATATGACTAATGTCATTCAGCGTAATTGTTTTATCCTGAAATATAAATTTATAGTTTCTATATCTATTGTTGTCTTCTGGATTAGCAGGATCAATGAAAAAATTACGTAAAGTGACTGAATCTTTTTCGCCATAAGCTTTAATAATCAGATCATTTCCAGATCTGATAAATGCGGTATTAAACGAATTTGAATCTTTGAAAATTAATTCGTTAGTTTCATTTTCAAAATTTTCTAATTGTATTTGCTCATCAGATTCTTCATAGTATACCAGAGTATTATCCCGGCGGCTTGCAAAGCCAATATCTTCAATAATATCTTGTCCGTGACCTTTCTGAAAAATATAACGATCTTTTTTATTATCTGTACCTTTCAGAAATTCATTTTTTGAAGTGCTAACAACAGTATTAACGGTTGATGTATTTTGAGATTGGGGCATTATTATCTCCTAAATGTAATCATTTCAATATAAAATAAAATTATTCTGATCATATTTTGTATAATATTAATATGATCGCCATATATTTACTGCTCATAATGAATTTGATTATCTATATGCTTCTCCTTTATAATTTAAAAAATATTTTTATTAGTAATAGAATATAGAATTAATTATAATTTTATATTCTAGGATATTGTGACAATTTAATTTTCATCTCTCGAAAGAAAATTATACTGTATCAAAGAGTTAAAAAGTTAATATAAATCAAATATTGTCTTTAAATTTGATTTATATTAACTTTTTAATAAAGGTTATTGAAAAAAGAAACCATTTCCAAATAAAAAACATCCGCCAGCTATTGAATGGCAGGTGTTTATACAAAAACAAGCAGAGCTAAATCTATTAATTAATCTTATATGGCAGCTAAGTTTGCATACGAATTAAACTACAGCATTTAGTTGATTATTTCTGGATTAAAACAGGTAGAGGAAGAACAAATATACTTATTTATTCAAATATCAGTTATATTTATTTCATTGGTATTATAATATCCAGATAAAGCATTAATTAGTTATCTGAGCTGAGCTGCACCTATTTGTTTGTATCGGAAGTTGTGATATTAAAATGTTAGGTAATTGAGCCTTATGAACTAATGTTTATTTAGTCTGAGGTATCTATGTGATTAATGATTAATTCATTAGAATTTAAGCTAAACAAAGTTCATTGCTGGCGCAGCCGGAGACAAAGATGGTTTTATATCATCAGGAAGAATGGTATTTTCTACTATTTCATCCAGCCCGGATCCTGATATAAAAAAAGTAGATGTTACTTTCGGTTGTTCCCAGAGAGAATTAAGACTCTTACCTTCAATCAGGATACAATTATTATTATTTCTATATAAGACAATCATTGCCACTTCTGCAAATTTATAGTTACTTAGTTGCAATAATAGTATTCATATTTTATGCATTTTTGCTTTTAATATTGTTTATAAGTTAAGTATGTATATTTATAAATAATTTATTAAATTGTTATAGTTAATTTTTGGGTTGAAATTATTAAATGATAATTAAAATTTAATTTATATATATCTAAGTTTAATTTTATATTTTTGGAATAAATTGATTTCTTAGGTCAAATATATATTAATGCAAACGGAAATTTCTTTTACTTGATTTTTGGGCGGATGAGGTCATATTGTTTGATTATTTTGCCAGGATTGGAATGATGACAGAAAATAAGATGGTACAAGCAGATCAGTTAACGAGGTTTATGTTTGATGACTGTCCTGTACGTGGTCTGCATGTGAATTTGCAGCAGGTATGGCGTCATGTGGCAGCAAATAAAGTTTATCCTAAGGCAGTTCATCAAGCTCTGGGTGAGCTGACTGTGGCTGCGGTATTGTTGGCCAGTAATCTGAAATTTGAAGGTAATCTGATTGTACAGGTGCAAGGTAAGGGCGTTTTGAAAATGCTGGTGGCGGAAGCTACATCGGCAGCAACCTGCCGAGCAACAGCACGCTGGGATGAATCTGCTGTCATTGATGACAATATGACACTGGTAGATTTGCTTGGTGAGGGAGGAATGTTTGTACTGACTTTGCAGCCCTCACAGGGTGAATCCTGGCAGGGTGTGGTCGAGCTTAGTGGTAGCAGTATTGCTCAGATGCTGATGAATTATATGGCGCGTTCCGAACAGCTGGCTACGTATATTATGCTTGCTGCGGATGATGAGCATGCCAGCGGTCTATTACTGCAAAAGTTACCCGAACAGGATATAGATGAAGATAGCTGGACAGAGTTATCAGCTTTATCTGAGACGCTTACGGAGGATGAGTTGTTGCGGCTGGATGTGCAGAAATTTTTATTCAGGCTGTTTCATGAGCATGAGCTAAGGGTGTTTACACCTCAGAATGTTGAATTTTCCTGTACCTGCTCGCGTGCTAAGGTTGGTGATATGCTGCTATTGCTTGGCGGGCAAGAAGTAGGTGAGGCTGTAGCGGAGCAAGGCAGTATTGAGGTAAACTGTGATTTTTGTCATGCACGCTATGTATTTGATGAGGCAGATGTGAATTCTTTGTTTGGTACTGATATTGTGGCTACTGCGCAGGAGGAACTGGCTGCACGACAGCTTAATCATTAAATGTACATTTATAAAAAATAGCCGGATAAATGTTATCCGGCTATTTTAATGGCTAATACTGATTAAATTCTGATTTAGTGCTGCATCAATGTTTCGATTTCTGCGGTAGTTTTAGGTACAGAAGCAGTGAGTACTTCATTACCGGTTTCTGTAATCAGAACGTTGTCTTCAATGCGGATACCAATATTATGAAATGCCTGAGGTATATCATCTGCTGCGCTGATATATAAACCAGGCTCTATGGTCGTTACCATTCCCGCCTGAAGCAAAATAGGCTGTTCATTGCTGTCAAAACGGCCACCAACATCATGAACATCCAGTCCGAGCCAGTGTCCGAGCCCATGCATATAAAAACGCCGATAAGTCTGAGTTTCAATATTCTGTTCGAGACTGCCATGGAGGATGCCCAGATCAATCAGCCCCTGGGTTAGCATGCTGATGGCTGTAGCACTGATATTCTGCCAGTTTGCTTGTTTTACAGTAGAGGCAATGCTCGCCTGGTTAACAGCCAGTACTATATCGTAGATATCTTTTTGTGCACTGCTGAAACGCCCGCTGACGGGAAAGGTGCGGCTAATATCACCAGCATACATCTGGTATTCGGCACCTGCATCAATCATGAGTAAATCATTTTGCTGCAATTGACAGTTATTGCTGACATAATGCAGACAACAGGCATTTTTGCCTCCGGCAACTATGCTGTTGTACGATGGATAGCGTGCTCCGCGTTGCATGAATTCATGCAGAATTTCTGCCTCTACCTGATATTCATACTGACCGGCACAAGTAGTCTGCATGGCACGAATATGAGCTTGTGCACTGATTTCTGCGGCAATGCGCATGATCGACTGTTCATGTTTATCTTTGATAAGACGCATCGGATCAAGGATGCTGGCCAGATTTACCAGACTGTCAGGTGCAATCGTACTGCCATTGGCACTGCGATAATTGGCTATACGGGCAATTTCATACCATAATTCAATGAGCTTAGGGTCATTTTCAGGATATAGTCCCCACAATGCGAAGAGTCGTCGGTGACCAGCCAGTGCTTGTTTAAGCAAAACCGGCCACTGGTTGATATCATCGGCTGAGTCGAAAGCAAATTGCTCTCGTGCAGCTGTATAACCATATCGGAAACCGTTCCAGATTTCGTGTTCAGGGTCTTTATTGCGGCACAGAAGAGTGGAGGTGTGTTCACGTCCATTCAGTATCAATGCTGCTCCGGGCTCAGGAAAACCGGTCAGGTAATGAAAGTAGCTATCCTGTCTGAAGGGGTATTCTGTGTCATTACTGCGGCGTTGTTCCGGAGCGGCAAATATAATGGCAATGCCATCTTCGCCGATTTTATCCAGTACAGTCTGACGGCGTTGCTGATAAACGGTAATATCCATTTTAATATTTCTCCCTGCTGATGTTGCGGCGAGCTGTTTGTATTTGACGAGCCAGCCAAAGTGCCAGTGCGGCACCGATGAGATCGGCCATTGCATCCATTATATCGCCCTCACGTTTAGTGAACAGTGCCTGAATGATTTCGCTGGAAGCAGCCCAGATAATGGCAGTTATAATTAGCAGGCGTAGCGGAATTGTGATGCCGGCACTAAAGCAGGATTTGGACAGGAGCCAGAATTGGCCGAAAAATAAGCCAAAGTGACAGATTTTATCAAATTGCGGAATAGGTACCGGATTACCGCTTGCTTTGAAGAATAAAAAATACAGGCTGGCCAGAAACCAGATGGCGGCAAGGAACAGCCATTTATTCATCCATGATGATTTCATAATGAGTCTGTTTCAATTAGCCATTGCTGACACAGGGTAGCCAGACGGTTAAATTTACTGCCGCGCTGTTGAAACAATTGTTGCCATAATTTTACTGTATGTACATCTGGTGCTTCATCAAGGCTGCATTCGTTGAGCCAGAAATCTAAAATTTCAGCGCATTCACCGGCAGAAGCTGTTTGAAAAAGTTCGGTTATAGCTTGCATGAATCAATAATAATATGCTGTTAATGATAAAAACGGACTGAGTAACAGTCCGTTTTATGTTTATTCAGTTTCCAGTACGGCTGTAGTATAAACGTTCTGAACATCATCAAGATCTTCAAGTGCGTCTAGTAAACGCTGCATTTTTTCAGCTTCTGCTCCTTGCAGAACGGTTTCATTAATAGCACGCATGGTTACTTCGCCATCGGCCGCGTGCAAACCCGCTGCTTCCAGTGCTTCTTTAACACTGCTGTACTGATAGGGTTCGGTGATGACTTCTTTAGAACCATCTGCCTGTACGATAACGTCTTCAGCACCTGCTTCGAGAGCAGCCTCCATCAGAGTATCTTCATCCACTTCCGGGCTGAAAAGTAAATAGCCCTGATGAACAAACTGAAAAGCTACTGAGCCGTCTGTACCAAGATTGCCGCCATGTTTGGTGAAGGCATGGCGTACATCGGCTACGGTACGGGTTTTATTGTCGGTCAGGCAGTCTACCATTACTGCTGCTCCGCCAATGCCATAACCTTCGTAACGCAGTTCTGCATATTCAACACCTTCAAGATTACCTGTACCTTTATCTATTGCCCGCTGAATATTATCTTTGGGCATGTTGGCATCAGTAGCTTTATCCATTGCCAGACGCAGGCGTGGATTGGCATTCGGATCGCCACCGCCCAGACGGGCTGCAATGGTAATTTCTTTAATCAGGCGGGTGAAGATTTTGCCGCGTTTGGCATCCTGACGACCTTTACGATGCTGAATATTGGCCCACTTGCTATGTCCTGCCATTTTAAATTCCTTATTGCTGTGTTGATTTTACGTACTAAAACAATGCCAAAGCTGAGCGCTTTGGCAAGTTTTAATACCATCAAATAATTGAAATATGGTATTAATTTTACCATATTGCTCTTTTATTGAGTAGATTCTATCCGGATAGTATAAACGGCGGGTAATCTGGATTACTGTTTGCCTGCTGAGGTTTGCCAGTATTTGAGCCATGCCTCGCAGCCGGCATGGATAATGGTGCAGCTTTCTGTAAAATTACCGCTGAAATAAGGGTCTGGTACGTAGTCATATTCGCTGTCTGGTAATAAATCGGTAATTTTGTAGACTTTATCCGGACGGTTACACCCAAAAATACGGGATAAGTCTCGCAGGTTTTTATCATCCATAGCAATAATATGATCGTAAATGGCAATATCCTCCGGCCTTACTTCACTACTTTGAAAATCATTAGTACTGATTTGTTTTGCATGCAAAATTTCTTTGGTGCCTGAGTGCATGTCTTCACCATTGTGCCAGCCGGAAGTGCCGGCGCTGGCAATTTCAATCTGTTCACTCAGACCTTTTTTTGTTACCAGGTCGCGCAGAATGTATTCTGCCATGGGAGAACGGCAGATATTACCCAGACAGACAAATAATACTTTTGTTGCAGCCATCAGTGACTCCGTGGAAAAAGTGGGTTATGCCCGACCATATTGATAGATTGGGCATAATTAGGCAATTGGGCCTGTGCACTGATTGGTTCATGTAACAGGCGAATATTTTCAACATTGCACTCAGCCAGCAGATCAATGAAATTTTGTATTATGCTGTCAATGTTGTCTGCCTGTGTTAGCGGCCAGCGAAAAATTTGTGGCTGAAGTTCAAATACACTGTCGGTTGCGTTGAAACCAAATAATATATTCCCGCCCTCCTGAGCAGCAATAACTACGCCAACCCGCGGACTTTGCAGGCGAATCGCTCGGATAGCATTAGTTGTAAAGACATCACAGGCCATTCGCAGACGCATGGCACTGCCAGAGCGTAAGGCGTTTAATGGTGATTGTGGCGCAAGCGGGTTGATAAACAGCGTAGCACCGGCTGTAGCCAGATGAGTTTGCCAGACTTGCATGAGCGGCAGGGCAGTATCTGCCAGATTGCAGTTAAGGGCAGACTGAATGTCTGGTCCGGAAAAACCAAGGGCATAAAAAACCTGTACTGATTGTCCGCTTTCAACTATCAGTGGTGTTTTAGGTAACTGACCGAGAAAATCTGCGGCCATTTGTTGATTTTGTTTAGCAGCATACCATTGACTGGCTTTGATATGGGTCAGGGTAGTATCACTCACAAGATGAGATGCCCATTGAATTTTATTCCATTCATCAGACCATGGACGGTTTTTGAAGATTTCAGCAATGGCTTCTGCGGGTATGCTGTCTGGCAGAGAGATATTTTCTTTAGCACCACCTACTATTATCACGGGCAAGGCCAGCCATTGTACTTCTGTCTGATTACGTGCTTGTAATACAGTTTCCATACTGTTCCACAGTGCATTGTAAACATCACTATTGGCCGCCATAGCCAGAGCTACAGAAAGGTTGGTATAGTGATTTTGTGCCAGCATACGGCTGATTTCAGTTTGCAGGCTCTCACGGGCAAGGGTAGTTTGTGCTTTTGATGCAGGTGTTACCAGACTGGCTGCATGCAGCAGCAGTTCGTTTTTAACCTGATCGGTAGGAAATGCGCGGGTATCAGGCAAACAATGATGGGTGTTCATGATGTTTGATCGTTTTTATTTAGTAGGCTTAGTAAATATTCTATTGTAACAAATTAGCTTTGTCTGAAATGTATATACTGATATTTGTCTGATATTTTGTGCTTGCGGAAAAAGCTGTACAGCAAGCAAACATATGACTATCCGGCTTGAAACTGAAATGTGCTGCCCATATTTTAAATTAACAACAATCATATATTTGGGCTTTTGAGAAAATTATGAAACAGACACACAGTTTTCAGACTGAAGTAAAACAGTTGTTACAGTTGATGATTCATTCTTTATACAGCAATAAAGAAATCTTTTTGCGGGAACTGATTTCCAATGCTGCCGACGCGTGCGATAAATTGCGCTTTGAGTCTCTGAATGATGCTTCTTTGCTGGGAGATGATACAGAATTCAGGATTAAAGTTACTGCTGATGCAGAAGCTAAAACCATTACTGTATCAGATAATGGTATCGGTATGACTGAAGCCGATATTATTGAACATCTGGGCACCATTGCTAAATCCGGTACCAAAGCATTTCTGGAAAAACTGACTGGCGACGATAAAAAAGATGCCAATCTTATCGGGCAGTTTGGTGTAGGTTTTTATTCTGCATTTATCGTGGCTGATAAGGTAACTGTTGAAAGCCGCAGGGCAGGTGCTGCTGAAAATCAAGCTGTACGCTGGGTGAGTGCTGGTGACGGCGAATTTACTGTTGAACCGATTAGTAAGTCTGCCCGTGGTACAGATGTAATTCTGCATCTTAAAGATGATGAAAAAGATTTGTTGTCTGACTGGACTTTGCGCCGGATTGTAACGACTTATAGTGATCATATTTCTGTGCCGATTTATATGAAGAAAGCGCCTGAATATGATGAAGAAGGTAATGTAAAAGTTTCAGATGAGCTGGAAGTGGTTAATCAGGCTCAGGCTTTATGGCAGCGGCCGAAAAATGAAATTACCGATGAGCAGTACCAGACTTTCTATCGTCATGTATCACACGATTATGATGATGCTTTAGCGTGGACACATTTTCGTGTGGAAGGTCGGCATGAATACACCGGATTGCTGTACATTCCGAAACATGCACCATTTGATTTATATGAGCGTGAACCTAAGCATGGTGTACAGTTATATGTAAAACGTGTATTCATTATGGATGATGCGAAAAAGCTGATGCCTTCTTATCTGCGTTTTATTCGCGGAGTGATCGACAGCAGCGATTTGCCTTTGAATGTATCCCGTGAAATTTTGCAGGAAAGCCGTGATCTGGATGCAATTCGCTCTGGCAGTGTTAAAAAAGTATTGTCTCTTTTAGAAGATCTGAAGAAAAATCAGCCGGAAAAATATGCTGAATTCTGGCAGGTGTTCGGTAATACACTGAAAGAAGGTATTGCTGAAGATTTCACTAATAAAGACAAAATAGCTGGTTTATGCTGGTTTGCCTCTACGTATAATGATAGTAATGAGCAAAATGTTACTCTGGCTGATTATATTGGTCGGATGAAAGAGGGGCAGGAGAAAATTTACTATATTACTGCCGATAGTTATGCTGCTGCCAAAAATAGCCCGCATCTGGAAATTTTCCTGAAAAAAGGTGTTGAGGTACTGCTGCTGACTGACCGTGTGGATGAATGGGTGGTAAACAGCTTATCTGAATTTGATGGCAAGGGTTTGGTAAGTGTAGCCAAGGGTTCACTGGACTTAGGTAATCTGGCTGATGAGGAAGAAAAAGCAGCTCAGGCTAAAACAGAAGAAGACAATAAGGAACTGGTAGAGCAGATTAAAACTGCTCTGGGTGATAAAGTTGACGCTGTTCGTGCTACTGCCCGTTTGACAGAAAGTCCGGCATGTCTGGTTGTTGGTGAGCATGATATGAGCCAGCATCTGGCAAGAATGCTGGAAGCTTCCGGCGCAGCCGGTCAAATTCCGCAGACCAAACCAACACTGGAAATTAATCCGGATCATCCTTTGATTAAGAAAATTGCTTCAGAGCAGGACGAAGTACAGCGCAATGAACTGGCTGAGCTGGTATATGATCAGGCTTTGCTGGCTGAAGGCGGTAAACTGGAAAATCCGGCGGCATTTGTAAAACGCATGAATCATTTATTGCTGACACTAAATCAGTAATATTGTTTTTCTCAGACCAAAAGAGCTGCTTTATCACAAGCAGCTCTTTTGTTTTACCTGTCGGTAATTTTTTGCTGAACAGATAAAAATGTAATTTATTAAATAAGAATAGTATTTCCGTAATTAAATAGTAGTATTACAGTGGAGAGAATATTAAATTTTCTGATTGTGATAGATGATAATCTATAGTTAATCACTGATATATCACAAAATATTGATAATTATAAATAATTAAATTATTAGATGAAAGTTATCAGTAAATGAACTGTGATTATATTTAAATTAATCTCTAAAATTTAACAATAGTCAAACAATATTAAGGTAAATTCTGTAATATTATTTAAATAAAATTATTTATGTTAAAATTAATGAAGTTTTTTTGTATTTAATTAAAATTTTTAAATTAGTAATTAATATATCTATAGGTTATTTATGGACGAGAGTACTGAAAAAAAATGTGATTTTTCCGACATGGGGCTTAGTGATGCATGGCTGTTCAGATTCAAATTTTATGAAGAAAATGGTATACCAAAGGTTTTCAAACAAACAGATAAATATGTAAAAAATTTTAAAAGTTTACCATTTAAGTCACAAATGACGATGGCGATGAACTGGAAAGCATTCTTTTTTGGTCCTTTCTATTATTTTTATTTAGGTATGTGGCGTAAAGCGCTAACTATATTGTTATTTTTAACAGTACTAGATTTATTACTAATACTGCTTCTTTCTAAAGCGGCAGCAGGTTGTTGTTATGCAATCTTTTGGGCTGTTATGACTAATCCTATTTATTATGTACATAGAACTAAAAAATCCAAATCTTTTAATCCTTTTGAAGGAATGCAGATTTAATATAATAAATATATAATTTATATAAAAATTATATATTGAGTTTACTAAAATTCAATAAATATTATTTTATTTATTATTGATGAAAAATAGATATTTAATTTATTAATCCCATATTGTTTTCTATTAATTCAATAACAGCATCAATGCCAGTTGGCATTGATGCTGTTATGATATATACACTTTGTACATATTTATTTATTTATACTTTTTTTATGATATATCTGAATAATATATGCCAGAATTAAAAATGCCAGAAAAGGTAAACCAAATAATAAGGTAGCATGAAATATCGGGGTAAACCATGTGGTGATCATGATGCTGATGATTGCCAATAAACCGGCTATAGTGACAAATGGAAAACCGGGTACACGGAATTTTAGTTTTTGCTGTTGCCGCTGCATCCGGATGCGAAAACACAGATGTGTCAGAAATACTGCCCCCCAGCTGAATAATGCACCAAACATAGACAAAGCTATCATAACTGGAAAAGCCGTTTCCGGATTTAAAATATAAACCAGTGCGGCGACAGCGATACCGGCAGAGGATAAAGCCAGTGCATTCAGTGGTACGCCATTACTTTTTACTTTACCGAATATTTGTGGTGCTTCGTTAGCACGAGACAGGCTGAACATCATACGAGTGGCAATATAGAGCATACTGTTCATGGCTGAAAGTGCAGCAACAATGACAATAAAGTTCAGAATACTGTCGGCAAATGGTATACCTACATTTTTCATTACGCTGACAAACGGGCTGGTGCTTCCTTCTTTAATTAATTCCTGCCACGGTACCAGCATGACAATCAGACTGAGTGCAAGCAGATAAAATATCAATAGCCTTGCAAAAGTTCCTTTAAACGCGGTTTTAACTGCCTGTTCAGGATTGGTGGCTTCACCTGCGGCTATAGCGATCATTTCAATACCGAGATAGCTGAATATGGAAATAATAACACCGGTCCAGATACCGGAAAATCCATGCGGAGCAAAGCCGCCGCTAAACATGTTTTGTTCAATTCTGCTGATACTGCTTTGCGTTAGTAATACACTGATGGCCAGTACAATAAATAC
This sequence comes from Snodgrassella sp. W8124, assembly GCF_016100875.1. Classification (NCBI taxonomy): domain Bacteria; kingdom Pseudomonadati; phylum Pseudomonadota; class Betaproteobacteria; order Neisseriales; family Neisseriaceae; genus Snodgrassella; species Snodgrassella sp. W8124. The sequence continues at coordinate 1,346,158 of NZ_JACFRP010000001.1, read as the reverse complement.
GATAATGGCAAAAATTTTAATGGTGGAAAACCAGTATTCAACTGAACCGAAAGCTTTGACACTATAGGCATTAACGCCGATCAGACAGCATGAAAACAGTGCAATCCATATCCATGAATCAACCTGTGGAAACCAGAATTTCATGTATTCAGCGATGGCTGTGACTTCTGTACCCACAGCCAGAACAATACAGGCCCAGTAACTGTAACGCACCAGAAAACCAGCCAGAGGATGCAGATAAAATTCAGCATAAGCACCAAAAGAACCCGAAGTAGGGTGCTGTACAGTCATTTCTGCCAGACATCCCATTAAAGCCAGTGCAATCATGCCGCCCAGTGCATAACTGATGATAACAGCAGGGCCGGCAAAGCCAATGGCAAATTTGCTGCCTAGAAATAAGCCGGTTCCTATTGCTCCGCCAATGGCAATCATGCTCATCTGACCGGCGGATAGCTTTTTGTGTAATCCTGTTTCCCGAGACTGAATACGCTCGAAATTACCCATCGTTTTTCCTTAAGATGAGAAGCATAAGCCGAGCAGAATATTCATGCCCGGCCTGTACCTGTGTGGATTAAAGAAATGCAAATCAGGTTACCTGTCCGCGCGTGTGAAACTGTGGCTGTGCCCACTCCTCATTAATTAATACCTGTTTCAGATGCTGAACAGCATGCCAGATATCGGTATAGCTCAGATACAAAGGTGTAACTCCCAGGCGAATCACTTCCGGTTCGCGATAATCTCCGATTACACCGCGGGCAATCAGAGCCTGAACTATGGCATAACCATGAGGGTGACGTAGGCTGACATGGCTGCCACGGTGAGCATGTTCACGCGGTGTAATCAGCGTTAAATTATGTCCGGCACATTCCTGCTCAGTAAGGGCAATCAGTAAATCAGTTAGTTGCAGAGATTTGTGCCGTAATGACTGCATATCTGTTTGCAAAAAGATATCTACGCCGCTTTCTATCAGGCTCATAGATACAATTGGCTGTGTACCGCATAAATAACGACGGATATTGTCTGCGGGTGTATAGCTTTCAGCCATATCAAACGGCCGCGCATGACCCCACCAGCCGGATAATGGCTGGCTGAATGCAGTCTGATAACGCTCATTTACCCACAGCATAGCAGGTGCGCCGGGTCCGCCGTTCAAATATTTGTAAGTACAACCAATAGCAAAATCACTGTTACTGGCATTCAGATCAATAGGTACAGCACCGATTGAATGACACAAATCCCAGATAAGTAATGCACCATGCGAATGTACCAGTGCATTGTTTGCTGCCATGTCATGCAGGTAGCCGGTACGATAGTTAACATGAGATAACACTACAACAGCAGTGTTTTCATTAATACGGGCGGGCAGATCTGCCGGTGTATCTATTAGATGAAGCTGATAACCCTGATTAATCAGAGCCATGAAACCTTCAATCATATAAATATCGGTAGGGAAAGAATCACGCTCAGCGATAATGATTTTACGATTATTGTCATTATTCTGCTGAATATGGATGGCTGTGGCCAATACTTTAAACAGATTCAGGCTGGTTGTATCGGTAACAACGGTTTCATTTTCCTGAGCACCAATCAGCTGACCGACTTTATTGCCTAATCGAACCGGTAAATCCCACCAGCCGGCTTTATTCCAGCTATTAATCAGATCGGTACCCCATTGCTGATTAATCACTGCCTGAGCATTTTCTGCAGCTTTTCTGGGTTTCGCACCCAAAGAATTACCATCCAGATATATAACCCCTTGTGGTAATTCAAACTGATTTTTTAGGGGAGCCAGAATATCGGCGGCATCCCATTGCTGACATTGTTCTAGTGTAATCATTTTGTGCCGGTTGAATTTCAAAATGAATAGTGTACTGAATTGTTGCCAGTTATGGCGAATAAAATTTAAATTAATTTATCCGAATATTTATCTTAATCAATCTGTGTCAAGATAGATAAATATTATTCTGTTTTATTCTGCTGGCTGCCGATTTTAAATATTTGTGCCACTATACCCATTATCAGGATGATAGCCGCCAGTATGCTGGTATATATTACTTCATATTTATAGGTTCCTTCGATAATCATAATAATAATCGAAGCAATAATCAGCCCGATAACCAGATAAGTCAGCCATGGAAAGCACCACATTTTAAATGTCAGTGTCTGCCCTTGTTTTTCCAGTTTTTTTCGCAGAAATAATTGTGAGCAGCTGATAGCGAGATAAACATACAGGGCAATCGTACCGGTAGCAGTCATCAGTACATCGTAAACATCCATTTTGGCGGTAGCGGTGAGATACACTGCAAATAGGGTAAAGACACAGGAAATAAGCACGCCAATTTGCGGACTGCCATTTTTCGAGGTATAGGACATGATCCGATGAGCATCACCGCGTTTTGCCAATGAATATAACATGCGCGAACAGGTATACAGAGCTGAATTAAAACAGCTTAAAACTGAAGTAAGGACAACAAAGTTGACGATATGACGTGCCTGAGGAATTCCCAGTGAGGTTAATACTACACTGTATGTTCCCCATGTGGCATCATTCAGCCGTGGGTCGTTATACGGAATCAGACAAACGGTAATAAAAATCGAACCTACATAAAACAGGATGATGCGCCAGACGACAGATTTTGTGGCTTTACGAATTTCTGTAGCCGGATGGTTGGATTCTGCAGCAGCAACAGTAACGATTTCAGCACCAATATAGGCAAACATAACACCCAGCAATGCTGTTACCACAGATGATGATCCTTTAGGCATGAATCCCTGATCAGTTAAGTGTGTCCAGCCTTTTGCATCTGCCTGACCCCACGGCCATAAATAGATAATAGCCAGACTGCCTACAATCAGAAACAATACAATGGCGACTACTTTGATTAAAGCAAACCAGAATTCAAATTCTCCGTAATTTTTAACATCCATCAGATTGATAACAACCAGAGCTACGGTTACTGCCAGCATATAGCTCCAGATGGGAAATATTGGAAACCAGTTATTAAGAATTTTACCGGCTACATAGGCTTCCCAGCCCATGAGCAATGCCCAGAAAAACCAGTATAACCAGCCAATGCTGAAACCTGCCCAGCGGCCGATAGCAGTATCGGCATATGTGGAAAAAGAACCGCTATCCGGATGAGCTACAGCCATTTCTCCTAACATGCGCATAATCAGCATGACCAGAAGACCGCCGGCACCATAGGCAAGAATGGCTGCGGGTCCTGTATGGTAAATTACAGAGCCGGAGCCAATAAATAAAGCCCCTCCGATCACGCCAGCAATAGAAATCATAGTCAGATGGCGTGATTTAAGTCCGTTTTTCAGTGTGGATGATGTGCTCAAATTAATTCTCCTTTGGAAAGAGTAATATCAGACTGAAACACCTTTAGCTGGCTGAATTCAGTCAACAACGCCCCATCCTGATTTATGCAGTGCATTCAGGATTTTTATAATTATGAAGAAAGCGGCAGCGAAGCAGATTATGGCTGCCGCGGATTCAGGAATTACTGGTCAATGCCGGCAAGAAGTACATATTTAATTTCAACGTAATCTTCTATACCGTATTTAGAACCTTCCCGACCAAGACCGGATTGCTTGACGCCGCCAAAAGGTGCTGCTTCATTTGACAGCAGTCCTGTATTGATGGCTACCATGCCATAATCCAGATTTTCGCTGACGCGTACTATTCTGCCGATATCACGGCTGTAGAAATAACTGGCTAGCCCGAATTCGGTGTCATTAGCCCAGCTGACAACTTCGTCTTCGCTTTCAAAACGAAATACCGGCGCCAGCGGACCGAAAGTTTCCTCACGAGCAACTTTCATGTCCTGAGTAACATTTTTCAGTAATGTAGGCTGGAAAAATAATTCACCGTGATTATCTGCGGTTCCGCCGGTAACGATTTCCGCCCCTTTGCCAATAGCATCAGTAATATGTTCCTGAACTTTGTTAACCGCACCTGCATCGATTAATGGTCCGACAGTTACGCCCTGATCCAGTCCGTTGCCTATTTTCAGTTTGGCAATGGCCTGAGCCAGTTTATCCACGAATTCATCATATACAGCACTTTGTACGTACAACCGGTTGGCACATACGCAGGTCTGGCCGGCATTGCGGAATTTGGAAATCATCGCACCTTCTACGGCTGCATCGATATCAGCATCATTGAAGACGATAAATGGTGCATTACCACCCAGTTCCATCGATACTTTTTTTACTGTACCGGCGCACTGAGCAATCAGTTTACGACCTACTTCTGTAGAACCGGTAAAACTGAATTTTTTTACCCGATCGTCTTCAGTTAATACTTTACCGATTTCACTGGAGCTGCCGGTAATGACATTGACTACTCCGGGCGGGATGCCGGCACGCTGTGCCAGCTCAGCAATGGCCAGTGCAGATAATGGTGTTTGCGAGGCCGGACGAATAACAAAAGTACAGCCGGCAGCCAGAGCCGGAGCAATCTTGCGGGTAATCATTGCATTCGGAAAGTTCCACGGCGTAATGGCTGCACATACGCCGATTGGCTGCTTAAGTACCATAATCCGTTTGTCATTTGACGGTGCGGGTATGGTATCACCATAAATACGTTTGGCTTCTTCTGAATACCATTCCAGATAAGATGCACCATAAGCAATTTCACCTTTAGCCTCAGCCAGCGGCTTTCCCTGTTCTGAAGTCAGGATAATGCCCAGATCTTCCTGATGCTGCATCATTAGTTCAAACCAGCGGCGCAGAAGATTGCTGCGTTCTTTGGCTGATTTGGCTTGCCATGGTTTCAATGCTGCATGTGCTGCTGCTACAGCACGTTCAGCTTCTGCTGTACCCATGCGGGGCACGTCTGCCAGATTGTTTCCGGTAGCCGGATTGATAACTGAAATAACTGCGCCATTATCGGCGTTCAGCCATTGTCCATTTATATAACACTGGGTTTTTAATAATGCAGAATCATGCAATTGCATAGTTTTTTCCTAAAAAACTGAAACAGACATGGCAGACTGCCGGTAAAATATTCAACCGGAGCAGCCTGCACACAATGAATATTATTGAGCCTGACGCAGGGCAGTTTCAAGTATATTCAAGGCTTCATCAAATACATGATCTTCAATAGTAAGCGGATAGAGACAACGAATTACGTTGTAATACTGTCCGCAGGTCAGAATCATCAGACCGTTTTCCAGTGCCAGTTGCTGTACTTTTTTGGTTCGTTCAGCATCTGGTTCTGAGGTGCCTGGTTTAACTAATTCAATAGCGACCATAGAGCCTGGTCCGCGTACTTCTGCAATAGACGGAATAACTTCTTTTAAATTTTTAAAGCGTTCTTTTAATCTGTTCCCCAGAATATTGGCGCGCTCACATAGTTTTTCTTCTTCGATAACATCAATAACTGCATCAGCAGCAGCCAGTCCCAGCGGACTGCCGGCGTAAGTACCGCCCAAGCCGCCTACTACAGGAGCATTCATTATGGCTTCTTTGCCTACTACACCGGAAAGTGGAAAACCGCCGGCCAGAGATTTGGCAATGGTCATTAAATCTGGCTGTACACCGGTCAATTCGGTAGCAAACATTTTTCCGCTACGGGCAAAGCCGGACTGAATTTCATCAAAAATCAGCACAATTCCGTGTTCATCTGCCAGCTGGCGTAAGGCACGCAGAAATTCATTTGGTGTAACATTAAAGCCGCCTTCACCCTGAACTACTTCGATAATAATAGCAGCAATATCACTGGGTGCCAGATGGCATTTGAAAATATTATGAAGACCATGCAAGGCATCTTCAATGCTAACGCCATGCAGTGCATTCGGATAAGGTGCATGTACGATATCAGCAGGGAATGGCCCGAAATCTACTTTATAGGGTGCGATTTTGCCAGTTAAAGCCATAGTGAGATTGGTACGGCCATGAAAGGCACCGTTAAATGCAATTACACCACGTCTTTTGGTATAGGCACGGGCAATTTTAATGGCATTTTCAACAGCTTCAGCACCAGAGGTAACAAACATTGTGCGTTTGTCGCCGGCAATAGGTGCTCTGGCATTAATTTTTTCGGCAACCTTAGCATACAGCTCATATGGAACAGTATTAAAACAGGTATGCGAAAATTTCTGCAGTTGATCAGCTACTGCTTTTTGTACTTTGGGATGCAGATGACCAGTATTCAAAACGCCGATGCCTCCGGCAAAGTCAATATAACGCTTACCTTCAGGAGTCCAGAACTCAGCGTTTTTAGCGTGATCAATATAAAAATCGCACATGAAACCGACGCCACGAGGGGCTGCGGCCAGTTGACGCTGACGAACATTGCTTGTTTGACTCATAATATTTTCTCCAATAAAGTGCAGACCGGCCTAAGCAGGTTTTTACTAATATCAACGGTATGATATGTGTTCTGACAATATAATTAACTGACTGAATATATCAGTCTTATAATTGATTGGTTTATTCGGTTAAATTACGGGATTAAATTTATACTGTCAATCTGGATAAATATTCTGCTAACGTAGAATATTGAAAAAAATTCAATAAGAATGAAATTAAATGTTTTTATAATTGGTATTATTAGCAATTAATATTAATTATAAATATTATTTTATGAATTAATTGCTTAATTTATGCGTATATTCTTAATTGCTGAGCGTCTGCAGGCAGGCAAATAAAGTGCTGCCTTATTTGATTATTGATTTCAATGATGTATAGATGTCAGTGTTAATTAAAAAGGCTAAACCGGTTGGGTTTAGCCTGATAGATATTGGGGTCGTGTAGTGTTATTCAGTTGAAACTAATCAATACTGCTGTTAAGAAACTATTTTGGTATGGACTGGTTTAGCAATAATGAGACAGAAAATAAATAAAACAGATACCATTGCAAGTGCAATCGCATAAATCATATGGTAGCCGAAGTTGGCAGAAATTACGTCCTGTAACAAACCAAGCAGAATAGTACTGTATAAAGGCAATTGTTAAACAAATTAGAAATTAAATAGTTCAATTGGGAAGCTGATCCTGAAAATACAAGATACAGACATTGGCACACTTGATTAATTTTAATTTTTATTGAACATGTTGAAGTAAGTTTGGTTAACGAAACAACTATTGTAACTCCCACTCTTTTTTGATGGCTTCAATTGATGGATTAGACTTTATTTTACCATTTACAAATACCAGCGGTGGAGCCATTGTTCTGACATATTGATATCTTTTAATCATCTGATTTATTTCTCTTTCTGACATAATGTTTTTCTGTCTGAAATTGTAACTATTAGTTCGGGTCGCAGGAATATTCTGTTTATTTAGTTCTGTGACCAGATAATCAGCAACCTTTGCCTGCTGTGACGGACAATTGACTGGAGCCACAATGACAATTCCCTTACTTTCGGGAAGATTATCTGATATATCCAGAAAACCATATTGATCAGTTCTGGATTTGATATCCTGAACAAATATTCTTTTTTCTTGTATGCTTTTATGCCATTGATAACCCGCAAAACACAGGGCACAGGATGCTACTACTGTTAGAATGATTCTTTTCATTAATCTTCCTCTTTTTGAAATTATCCGGCTATTTACAAATGTATATGCTTAATATCAAAGTAGAGCCAAGCAAAAATAAAGTACGGGTTTATCAATTGGTTTTGTATTATGAAGATTGTAAACTTTCCTTGTTTTATTCGCAATATTTTGTATATTAATGTTAATTAAAAAACAATTTGTTAAATTTAAGTAGGCTTTTTATCACTGAATGATGGAGAATTTGTTTTTCTTTCTAAATTGTCTGAGTAATTCAGAGAAGCTCCTATTATTCTTTTGATAATAAGGTTACCGCTGCATGAATATCTGTATCATTGAAAACAATAGATGGGACTTTCCTCAAGTTCTATAGAAATTTTTTTACTGAAATGCTTATTGCGCAATAAGTTTTGCTCTAACTTCGTTTTTAAAGTATTCCGGGCGGCTGTTACTGCACGTACAGCTTCTGTGGTAACCATTTTAGGATTATCAGCCAGTTTTTCACCGATTGCAGGATTGGATACAGGTATGATTTTTTATCATCAGCATTTAATCATTCACCATCAACTTAGCACTGGGTTTTGAATAATTTAGAATCATACAATTGCGTTTTATTTTCCCTGAAATATGACTATTTAAACGTTTACAACTGTTAAACGATAATATAATTGTGTCGGATAGTTTAAGAAAATATTTGTTTGTTAATGCGGATTTTTGGCGGTATGAATTTATTTATTACTACAGTGCTTTATTGATATTGATAATAGATGTTTTAAGATAAGTCTATAGTCAGTTTTAGAACCTTGTTAGAATGGTGATTACGGTGCTGATCAGTGATTAACCTTTGAGGGCGATTTAATTGCTGAAGGCGGTGGCTGAATAATCAGGCACAAGATGAAAGATAAAATTACCATGGCTAAAGAAATGGTATAGATACTCTGATGGCCGAAGTTGGCCGAAATTACGCCCTGCAACATACCGGCCAGAATAATACTGCAAGAAATACAGTTATTAAACAATGTAGAAGCAACACCCGTACGTTTAGGTAATAAATCCTGGAAATAAATCAGACCGATACTGGCTATTATGCCGATAAATAAACCATTAAAGAATTGTAAACCAATCAGCATCCATTCGTTTTGGGTAGAAACCATACCGATATAAAATATGATGCCGCAAATGACTGCAAAACAAATCAGATTTTTATTACCAAAGCGCGGTACCAGCATGCTGGCAATCAGCATAGCGGGAATTTCAATGGCAGCAGCTATGCCCATCAAATGTCCGGGTAGTGAAGGTGAACCGGGCAGAATATCATCAATATATAAAGGCATATCAATCAAATACATCATATTGGCTGTACCCATACTGATTGAAGCGATAAACAGCAAAATGACATTAGGATTATTGAAAATCTTTTCTTTTGGCTCTTGTTTTTTAGTAACAGATGCCGGACGTTTTATGACAGGAAAGTACAGAAAAACGATCAGCATGGCTACAAAAAACATAGCTGCCGCACTCAGATACATAATGGTAAATCCGTAATTCACGGCTAATGCAAATGATAATGGCGGACCGATTACCCAGGCCAGTGATAATTGCGCCCGTAAAATGCCATTGAAAACGACAACGTTGCGGCCGGTTTTATCTGTATATTCACGTGCAGATGCAAAAATTTGCGGCATAGCTGCAGAGGTAAAAGCTGAAAAAAATATGCCTATGGTAACGAGGATAAAGTATTGGCGCGAAAATGCAAATGTAATGCAATTTCCTATGCCCATCAGACAACAAAATAGAATAATATTCCGTCGAACGCCTTTATTATCTGAATATTGTGCCAGCAGAAAGCTGACGACAATGCCGGCAACGGCATTGATTGAGTAAAACAAACCTACCTGATATGGATTAACCTTCACATCTTCGGCAAGATAACGGCTGAGTGTCGGTGCCTGCAATGCACCGGCAATACCAATAATAAATGCGGCAACCAGAAAAGAACCCAGAATAATATAAGCCTTTTGTTTTATCGCAAGGTTTTCTTCCATAACTGACTTTTCTATTCTGAAAAGAATGAGTTATATCATAAATCATGGTTATAGGTATTTAAAACTCTTAATAAAAATGTCATATTTTATTTAATAAAGCACATAAGTTATTGTTAATTTGTTAATTAAATTTCAAATTTGAATATTTATTAAATTTAAATTTATTGATAGTAAATATAAATACAGTATATATGAAATCGTGTTTGATAAAAAATAGCAATATGATTATAAAAGCCGATAAATTTTTATCTAAAAATAATTGGCAGAGACCAGTGTTTGTATAAAAAATATTTGATTATTACAAATTAGTTTATACGATTAATTTAAAATGAAATTTTTTGGGGAATTTGAATAATTTTTCAACGAAAGTTTCAAGTAATTGAGAATACAAAAAGTTGTTAATAGCTTTTTATAGTATCGACGATACCGGACTAAGTTATCAGAAGCTGTTTATTAACAAAAATTTTGCAGGATTAATCGGTTACAGGGTAAGCCGGATAATCCTGCAAAAGTAAATATTTAAATCAGCTTCTGTGTATGCAGCAGATTTTCAATTTGTTCTTTATTCCAGTTATTGCTTACAGCCAGTGTCAGGATAGCCACAGCAGTTTCCAGATTACATTTACCGCCGTTGATAACGCCGGCTGCACGCAATTCATGTCCTTGTGCGTAAACAGCAGAGGCACATCCCTGTAAAACCTGACTGATATTCAGAACAGGTATAGATTGCTCACTAATCTGTCTGATTGCAGCCAGAAAATTCCTATCATTAGGTGTATTGCCATTGCCATAGCTTTGTAAAATTACTCCGTCAGGCGGATTGTGAGTAAGACTGGTGGTAATCATTGCCAGATTAGCGCCCGGAGTCAGAGTAAAGCAGTGAATTCTGGCCGATGTACTGATGTCATATTGTGCAGATAGGTCTGAATTGCCGGCAACAGGCAGATTAGTATTAAACCATCCTTCGGATTCTGACCATTGTGCCAGTGAACCAAACTGCGGATTGGCAAATGCGTCTGCCTGTTCTGTACTGATTTTGCTGCTGCCGACAGCCGGCCAGAGCTGTCTGTTAAAGGCAATGGCAGTTTGGGTAAAACCCGGCAGGCTGAATGCAGCTAGTGCAGTACGCAGGTTTTGTGGTGCATCACTGTTATCAGCTTCCAGGGGTAGCATGGCTCCGGTAAGGATAATGGGGATATTCAGTTTCGGCCGTGCCAGCGCAATTATATTGGCACTGTAGGCCATGGTATCGGTACCGTGCAGAATGAGCAGACCATCATAATTTTCAGCTTTGCTGTCTATCCAGTTAAGCCATGTCTCCCAGTTTGACAGGGTAATCGCTGAAGAATCAATCAGTGGTTCACAAATAAACCAGTCGCATTTGAGCTGATGACTGTATTCCTGAAAAATCGGCGCAGCCAGGCTGGCAAAATTGGCAGCCGGAGCCAGTCCGGCCGGTGTTTGCTGCATACCAATGGTTCCGCCAGTGTAGTAAACAGCCAGATGTTTCGGGGAGTTCATATATGCTGCCTTTCATACGGTTACTGGTATTAGTGCAAGCATATCACGAACGGGTTTTGTTTACTCTGGCTTACGCGTACAATAAGGTTTTTTCTGTGTCTGAAGAATGGTAATCATGATTCGTACTCGTTTTGCTCCCAGTCCTACCGGTTTTTTGCATATTGGTGGTGTGCGCACTGCTTTGTTCTCTTGGGCATTTGCACGTAAACATCATGGTAAGTTTATATTACGAATTGAAGACACGGATCTGGAACGTTCTACGGCTGAATCAGTGCAGGCGATTATGGATGGTATGCACTGGGTTGGTCTGGACTATGATGAAGGTCCGTTTTACCAGACAAAGCGCTTTGACCGTTATGCAGAAGTTTTACGTGAGTTAGTGGCTTCCGGTCATGCCTATTATGACTATACCAGCCGTGAAGAACTGGAAGCAATGCGGCAGGAAGCTGAGGCACGTGGTGAACACTTCTGGTATGACCGCCGCTGGCGGCCGGATGAAGGCAAAACACTGCCGCCTGTACCCGAAGGTGTTCAGCCGGTTGTACGTTTTAAAATGCCGCTAACTGGTGAAACGGCATGGGATGATTTGGTTAAAGGTCATATTGCCATTGCCAATCAGGATCTGGATGATCTGATTATTGCGCGTGCCGATGGTACGCCTACCTATAATTTCTGTGTAGTTGTAGATGATTATGATATGGGTATTACGCAGGTTATCCGTGGTGATGACCATGTCAACAATACACCTAAACAGATTAATATTCTTTTGGCTATGGGTGCAGCTTTACCTCAATATGCTCATTTGCCGATGATTTTGAATGAAAAAGGCGCAAAAATGAGTAAGCGCCGTGACGCTGTTAGTGTGGTTGATTATGACCGGCAAGGTATTTTACCGGAAGCTTTGCTGAATTATCTGGCACGACTCGGCTGGGGACATGGTGATGATGAATTCTTCACGATGGAACAGTTTGTTGAATGGTTTGATTTAAAAGATGTCAGCCCTTCAGCCAGCCGTTTTGATCATGAAAAGCTGTTGTGGCTGAATGCGCAGCATATTAAAGCCAGTGATAATTCTCGTCTGGCTGAGCTGGTGCGTCCGCGTCTGACACAGCAGGGCATTGAAGTGACTGAGCAGCCGGATTTGGCTGAAGTGATAGCACTGGTTAAGGAACGTGCTCAGGATTTAAATCAGCTGGCTGAAGAATGCAGATATTTTTATGCTAAAGCCACTCCTGGAGAAAAGGAAGTAGCTAAACACTGGGATGCTGATGCTCCGGCACGTATGCAGCGCTTTGCAGCCCTGCTTGAACAGTTATCACACTGGGATGCGGAAAGTATTCACGCTCTTTTTGCACCATTTTGTGAAACAGAAAATATTAAAATGGGTAAATTGGGTATGCCTTTACGTCTGGCTGTATGTGGTACAGAAAAAACCCCGTCGATTGATCAGGTGCTGGCTTTATTAGGGCGCGATGAGGTATTGCGCCGTCTGCGTCAGAACTGAGTTTGATTTGCATTTACACAGGCTGCCGGTCTTGTGATTATTTGTCTACAGACAGATATTACAGTACCGGCAGTCTGTGTTATTTAGGCTAATAGTATTGAGTAAAAATTTTTTTTGTGTAAATAAAAAGCTGATTATGGATGCAAATTGTGTATTTATGGCATTTTTTTGTAAGTTTGATACACAATTAATTATGCCGGCAGGTTGCTGCTGTGTTCTGCCTGTGGCACAATCTGCGCCGGTTTTGGATGAATGTAAATGAATACAAAAGCAAATTTATCACAACGTATTGTTGTTGGCATGTCCGGTGGAGTGGATTCATCGGTTACAGCCTGGCTGCTCAAGCAGGGCGGTTATGATGTGCGCGGTGTCTTCATGCAAAACTGGGAAGACGATAACGATGACGAATATTGTTCTATCAAGCAGGATTCACTGGATGCAGTAGCAGTGGCTGATCTGATTGATATGGATATTGATATTGTTAATTTTGCAGGTCAGTATAAAGATAATGTCTTTGCATATTTTCTTCAGGAGTATCAGGCTGGTCGCACACCCAATCCTGATGTATTGTGTAATGCAGAAATTAAATTCAAATGTTTTCTGGAACATGCGCTGAACGGTGGTGCAGATCTGATTGCAACAGGACATTATGCACGTAAGGATGTACGCGATGGCGTACATTATCTGCTCAAGGGGCTGGATCAGAATAAAGACCAAAGCTATTTTCTGTATCGACTGCAACCATACCAATTACAGCGTGCATTGTTTCCGCTGGGTGATCTGGAAAAATCTGAAGTACGCCGACTGGCGGAGCAGGCTCAGTTACCCACAGCCGGAAAAAAAGACAGTACCGGAATCTGCTTTATTGGTGAACGTCCGTTCAGACAATTTTTACAGCGTTATCTGCCTACTAATCCGGGTGCAATGGTGACGCCGGAAGGTAAAATTGTAGGTGAGCATGAAGGACTGATGTATTACACACTGGGGCAGCGCAAAGGTTTGGGTATTGGTGGCGACGGTGAGCCATGGTTTGTTGCCGGAAAAAATTTGTCGGATAATGAGCTTCTGGTTGTACAGGGACATGATCATCCACTGTTGTTCAGTCGCAGCCTGATTATGCATGATTTAAGTTTTACGACACCAGAACGTCCGGCAGAAGGGCGCTATGGCGTGAAAACACGTTATCGCATGCCTGATGCGGCGGCTCAATTGCGTTATCTGGCTGATGATTGCGCGGAACTGGTGTTTGATGAACCACAATGGGCAGTGACACCCGGTCAGTCTGCTGTACTGTATGCTGGCGCTGTGTGTCTGGGTGGTGGTATTATCAGAGATACCGACAGTCATAGTATTCAAAATAATTAATTTAATCACTTATATCAACAGACTGGCTGGCTACAGTCAGTCATCTTGCAGACAATGCTGATGTTCTGATTTGATGTTTTCTTTGCAGTCTGTTTTGACTGATATTTCCTTACTTCACTTTAAATTAGACGCATTGTTGCAGAGGAAAAAGATAATGGAAAAAATCTGGTTACAAAGTTATCAGGAAGGGGTGCGGGCAGAAGTAGATGTGCGTGCATATTCGTCAATTATTGACGTTCTTGACACCAGTGTGAAGAAATTCGGCCCGCAGCCAAGCTTTTCCAATATGGGTACTACACTCACGTATACTCAAACTGCTACTTTTGTAAATCAGTTCACGTCATATTTGCAGAATGTACTGAATCTGCAAAAAGGTGAGCGGGTAGCAATTATGATGCCTAATGTATTGCAGTATCCGATTGCGGTATTCGGGGTGTTACAGGCTGGCGGCGTAGTTGTTAACGTTAATCCTCTGTATACGCCGAGGGAATTAGCTCATCAGTTGATTGATTCCGGTGCAACTGCGATTATTGTACTGGAAAATTTTGCGCATACAGTGGCTCAGGTTCTGGAGCAGACTGCAATCAAGCAGGTGATAGTGGCCAGTATGGGCGATATGCTTGGCTGGCTGAAGGGTACTGTAGTGAACTTCATGCTGCGCAAAGTCAAAAAAATGGTGAAGCCTTTTCGGATTGAGGGGGCAGTTACTTTTCTGCATGCTCTGGAATTAGGGAAAAAACAACGTTTTACTCCGGTACCGCTTGAGCTGGAAGATTTGGCTTTGTTGCAATATACCGGCGGGACAACCGGTATGTCCAAGGGCGCAATGCTGACGCATGGTAATATTGTAGCTAATATGCAGCAGGCATCAGAATGGATTAAAGCAAATCTGGTCCCTGGAAAGGAAGTAGTAGTAACACCATTGCCGCTATATCATATTTTTTCACTTACTGTGAATATTATGATTTTTGCTAATGCTGGTTCCAAAAATATTCTGATTACCAACCCACGTGATATTAAAGCTTTGGTTAAAGTTCTGAAAAACAATCGGGTAACGGTAATGAGTGGCGTTAATACTCTGTTTAATGCACTGATTCATAATGAAGAATTTAAAACGATTGATTTTTCAACCTGGAAGCTGGTGCTGGGTGGCGGAATGGCAACTCAGAAAATGGTAGCGCAGGAATGGAAAGCCATTACGGGTGTGCCCATTATTGATGCTTATGGTTTAACTGAGGCCAGCCCCGGCGTGTGTGCTAATCCGCTGAATAATCCTGAATATACGGGTACTGCCGGTTTGCCGGTGTCGAATACAGATATTGAAATTCGTGATGATAACGGCAAGGTTCTCGGGGTTGGTGAAGTAGGCGAATTATGGGTTCAGGGGCCGCAAGTAATGAAAGGCTACTGGAACCGACCAGAAGAAACAGCTAAAGTTCTTGATAGCCGTGGTTTTGTGGCTACCGGTGATATGGCTGAAATTGATGCTAAAGGTTATGTAAAGCTGGTAGATCGCAAAAAAGATATGATTCTGGTATCGGGTTTTAATGTATATCCGAATGAGGTAGAAGAGGTTGTAGCCGCTATGCCTGAGGTGCTGGAAGTAGCTTGTATCGGTGTACCTAATGAAAAATCAGGCGAAGCAATCAAGTTATTTGTAGTAAAACGAGAACCGAATCTGACTCGTGAACAAATTATTGCCTATTGCCGCCAGAATCTGACCGGCTATAAAGTGCCTAAAGATATAGAGTTTTGCTCAGAACTGCCCAAATCTGCTGTAGGAAAAATTTTGCGTAAGGATTTGCGAACAGAAAAATAATATTTTGTTATAAAAAACGGATACTGCTAATATAAGAGCAGTATCCGTTTTTTATTCAGTAAATAAAATGTAATAATTTATTTATTATGGGTATCAAATATAATAAATGATATAAACATATTTATAGGTTTTATTTGTTTAATATCCAAATCCTGTCTGGTTGTAATAAATAAATGAATTTACTAATTTTTTAGCTTAATTTATTGTTAAACTGAATCTTAAATCAGTCCAATACTGATTGTAATTCAAATGGAATATTTAATTTAGAATGAATATTTTTAGTACTTGTTGTTGGCAATAATAAGAAAGCTGGAATTTTATTTTTAATTTTAAATTGTATTCTACTTTCAGTTATTTAGCAGAAATTCTTTAGATTAAGTTGATAACTAAAAAACTGATATTGCTTTCTGGAGCTAATTCTAATCATGTAAATATGCTCATGCTACTGAGGATAATAGTCAATTTTCTTTCTTATTTGAATACAATTAATATCAATAGCATAATGATATTATTCAGTATATTTATGCAGCAAATATGTCTGAATTAAGTAGTAATCAGGCTGAAATGCTGGGTAAATTCATATCCAGAACACTTTGTTTCTGGCTTTCACGAAATTCTGCCAGTTTTTGTGCCAGCTGCGGATTGTCATTGGCCAGCATGGAAATGGCAAATAAAGCAGCATTGGCTGCACCAGCTTCACCAATAGCAAAAGTGGCTACTGGTACGCCTTTAGGCATTTGGACAATAGACAGTAGTGAATCTTCACCGCGCAAATATTTACTTGGTACAGGTACGCCCAGAACAGGAACGGTGGTTTTGGCAGCAACCATGCCCGGCAGATGAGCAGCCCCTCCGGCGCCGGCTATAATCGCTTTCAAGCCTCGGGAACGGGCGGTTTCAGCGTATTCAAACATTAAATCCGGAGTACGGTGTGCGGATACAACCTGTATTTCATAAGGAATACTGAATTGCTGCAGAAACTGCTCTGCCTGCTGCATAATCGGATAGTCACTATTGCTACCCATAATAATGCCGATTTGCGGAGTGTTCATCGAGTTCCTTTTTTGATTGGTAACAGGTTTTTTAATTGATGCCTGGCTTTAACAGCGGCATTACTGTTGGGATAACTACTGATAATGTGCTGATAAGTAAGGCGGGAAATATCCTGCTGCTGTAAATGAGTCTGACATTGTGCCACCAGATAAAGAGCGTTGGCACTTTGACTGTTTTGCGGATAAAGGCTGTTAAAGCGCTTGCCGATATTAATTACTGATTCACAATTATTCAAACGAGAATGGTTTTGCAGCAGCAGCCACATGCGATCTTGTGCCTGGGCACTGCCATTGCCACCACTATCAGCGTTTTTCAGCAGACGAATGCTTTGGCTATAAAGACCGGCATTATATAGCCGGCGTGCTTCGCTGGTATTATCATTAGTAGCGGAGGCTTTGACCGGAGTAGTGTGGCTGACCGGAGTACGTACATTCAGGTAGCGCGATAATGTATCTTGTTGCTGACGAATATCATTCATCTGGTTTTGCAGACCATTGATCTGTATCTGTAAAGCATTCAGCTGCGCCTGAATCTGGCCAAGCTGTTCAGTAGATTGGTTACTATTTGTGTGTACTTCTTCCGCAGCAGAAGTACTAGTCATAACAGAGGAGGATGGTAGGTTACTGCAAGCACTGATACAAAATGTAACTATCAGGATTAGGCTGAAATAGTATTGATTTAAACGTGAATTCATGTATTTTTCTCCTCTGGTTGTTTGTTATTATCTTTTCTGAATAAGTGTTAAACCATCACCAAGTGGTATAGTTAACGGAATTATCCGCGTATTGTTTATCAGGCCGGCATTGAACTGACGCATGATATGAACACTTTCTGATTCATTAGCGTTGGCTGTCTGTGCAACACGGCCATGCAATAAGACATTATCAATGGCGATAATACCGCCGGGACGAACCAATTGCAGGCAGCGCTCAAAATATTGAGGGGTGGGTATCTTATCTGCGTCTATCAGAGCAATATCGTAATAATTGTTTTGATTACTGGTAATCAGTTTATCGAGGGTTATTATTGCCGGCTGCAGATACAGCTGGATTTTATGGCTGACATTAGCCTCTTGCCAGTAGCGGCGGGCAATATCGGTATAGGTTACGTTAATATCACAGGCAGTGATGTGTCCGTCTTCCGGCAGTGCCATTGCCATAGCTGTACTACTGTAACCGGTAAAAACACCAATTTCCAGATAGTTGCGAGCCTGAATCATCCGTGCAAGCCATACCATTAATTGAGCCTGTTCCGGTGCGATACTCATATTACCCTTGCGATGCCGTGCCGTTTCAGCACGCAGCTGTGCCAATAGTGGCGCTTCTGCAGGGTTTATTCCGGCAAGATATTGCCTCAGCTCCGGGGTATTCAGATAACCGTTCTGGCTCATAACTGGTTAAACAGAGATTATTCAGTTAGATAGGTATAACCTTTTTTCGGCAATTTGGCGGCAGCAAAGTTTGCTTCATCTTCCGGATTGAGTTGTACATCCCATAGCATGCCGCGATGTTCGATTTGTGCTTGTGCTTCTTCCGGGTGCTTAGTTAGAAATTCATTCAGAAACTGGGTAGTGTCAGACTGATAATTATACATATCGGTTTCTTCTTACATGATGAGTTCAGAAACGGGTGTATTATATACAAAGTAGGCAGTGGTAGTGAAGAAAATGCCGGCAGATTGCACTTGTCCGTGCGGTGAGGAATGATGAGATACGGATAGATAGGTTATACTATAGTACTTTATCGGTCGTGGTTGCTGCGGCACGCGAGTATTTTTTTCACAAGCTTTTGTATTATTTATGCTAACAAAGTGGTTACACAAGGTTTTGCCGAGAAAATCTGCCCGGCGTGGCAAAAGGCGGGAAATCTCATTGGCACAACACCATATTCAGGCAGATGATCTGAGTTTTGCAGCGGAAAAGGTTATCACCCGCTTGCAGAAGGAGGGTTATCAGGCTTATGTGGTAGGTGGTGCTGTGCGTGATTTATTGCTTGGTGTGACACCTAAAGATTTCGATGTGGCAACAGATGCTACACCCGAACAGATACATAAACTTTTCCGGCGCAGCCGCATTATCGGCAGGCGTTTTCCGATTGTGCATGTTATGGTTGGTCCGGAAACTATCGAGGTAACAACTTTTCGGGGCGGGGCAGTCAACAGCCATAATGAGCTAGGCCGGATTATGAAGGATGTCAGTTTCGGTACGCTTGAACAGGATGCAATGCGCCGGGACTTTACTGCCAACGCTCTATACTATGATCCGAAACAGCAGGTAGTTCTGGATTTTCATCATGGCGTTGAAGACATACTTAACCGGCGTCTGGTAATGATAGGTAATCCGGCTGAGCGCTATCAGGAGGATCCGGTGCGCATGCTACGGGCAGCCAGATTATCTGGCAAACTTGGCTTTACCGTAGATAAACATACATCTAAACCGATAGCTGAATGTGTGCAGTTGTTAAAGCGGGAACCGCCGGCTCGGCTGTTTGATGAAGTGCTGAAAATATTGTTCAGTGGTTATGCACAGGCATGTCTGCGCCAGATGAATAATCTTGGTCTGAAAGATATTCATCCGCTACTTGATGCATTAATGCCGGGCGGCGAAAGTAATGATAATATTGTCGCACTGGCTCTGCACAATACTGACGAACGCCTGCGGGCAGATAAATCTGTATCTATGGGCTTTGTACTGGCAGCTGTATTATGGCCGCATATAAGAACAGTATGGCAGCGGGAACTGAATAGTGGTATGCGCTCCAGTGCAGCGATGAATGCGGCGATTACTTCAGAACGTCAGCATGTAGATAAAAACTGGGGTGTGCCGCAGCGATATAGTGTAACCATGCGTGAAATCTGGAGTTTGCAACCGCAGTTTGAAATTATGCGCGGGGCGCGTCCTTACCGCTTACTCGGACAGCCGCGTTTTCGTGCTGCTTTTGATTTTATGTGTCTGCGTGCCAGTCTGGGCGAATTATCACAGGAGACAGTTCAGTGGTGGCAGGCTTTTCAGCATGGTTCAGATGTAGAGCGTGAGCAATTAATTCGTACTGCTTCGCAATCAGAAAAAAATTCAACAAGACAAAAAAGATACCGTAACAGACGCACTAACAAACCTAAGCAGGAGGAAGCATGAATTTAGTTACAGCGGTAATTGCTTTAGGGGCTAATCTTGATAATCCACGTAAACAGGTTGAAACAGCTCTGACAGATTTGAATCAGATTAAAGGGGTTCGGGTCAAGGCAATTTCACCACTTTATATTACTAAGCCGGTAGGAATGACTGACCAGCCGGATTTTGTCAATGCTGTTGTTCTGGTTCATACCACTTTAAGTGCTCATGAACTATTAAATTCTTTATTGGATCTGGAAAACCGACTGGGACGGGTACGTGAGGTTCCAAACGGACCGCGAGTGATTGATTTGGATATAATTGATTATGATCATCAGGATATTAATGATGCGGATCTGACACTGCCGCACCCGCGTGCGTGTGAACGTGCTTTTGTAATGGCACCGCTGGCTGCAATTGCGCCTTATTATGTAATTGGTACTCATGACAGTGCTTCTGTGGTGGCCGCGGCATTATTAAAGAAACAGCCGGATGCAGTAACTATAATTACTGAAATTACTGACGAACAGGAATAAAAACAGGGGAGCAGGGAGTATGGATTATCGCTACATTGTCGTAGAAGGATCTATTGGCAGTGGAAAATCAGCTTTAAGCCGCCGTCTGGCACAATATTTTGATGCTCTGCTGCTGTCGGAAATTCCGGAAAGCAATCCGTTTCTGGAAAAATTTTATCTGAATGCGACTAATCACGGGCTAGCCACAGAGATGCATTTTTTAATGCGTCGTTGCGAGGCAATAAATGTGATTTATGCAGAGGATGAGCGACGCTCGCGGGTTATTGCTGATTTTCTGCTTGAGAAGGATCAGATATATGTGCCGGTAATTTTGCGTGAAGAGGAACAGACTCTGTACTGGCAAATTAAGCAAAAAGTAATGCCGAAATTTCCGGTTCCGGATCTGGTGATTTATCTGGAAGCTGATGACGAGTTGCTTGATAAGCGTTTGCGTCAGCGGGATGACGGAATGGTTAATCTGTTTCCGGCTGGTTATTTACAGCAAATTCACGCTGAGTATCGCCGGTTTTTCCATTTATATCAGCATGCTCCGCTATTGATTGCTAATACTAATGAGCTGGATTTTCTTGGTAATGACGATCATTTTGAACTGTTGCTCAATACCATTGCCAATATGCAGGGCAGCCGTAATTATCTCAATTTAAGCGAATAGTTATTTAAAATTGTTTGGTGAAATAATTATTTCTGTTGTCTGCGTGGATATTTCGTCAATCTGATTTGTCGTAAATTAGCTATATCGGCATTTTATGCCGTTTAATTTGAGTAAAAAAATATCAATGACAATATTCTGTTAATTTGGTATTTATTTTCTCTTTGCGATGGATTTCAGACTTACAAACTGTACTTTTTATAGAAAAAAGTACAGTTTTTGTATATGGAATTGCAAAATTCAGATACGTATTTTCCCAGCATTACCGAGGATGAAATTACTGGTTTAGTACCAACATTGGATATATCCATATTAGATAAATAATTTTAAAGATATTCCAGTCATCAGATGGGAATAAAGGATGGCAAAATATTTGTTAATCTGTTCTGGTTTGGCTGTAGTCTGTGGTATTTTGCCGGTCATTACAACTAGCCGGATATTTGTTGTAACAAATTTGGGTTTCTTTAGCCGGAATGCAAGTTAAAAATAAATAAGCTGTTATTTCCGGCAGTATTTTCTGATAAAACATAAATAGCGGATTTATCTGTATATGCATACTATTCATACTTTAAGGAAAATGAAGGCAGCCGGTGAAAAAATTGCCATGCTGACTTGTTATGATGCCAGTTTTGCCCGTCTGATGAGCGATGCCGGTGTTGATATATTGCTGATTGGTGATTCGCTTGGTATGGCGGTACAAGGGCAAACATCTACTATACCGGTTAGTGTTGATGATATCTGTTATCACACGGCTGCTGTAGCACGAGGTAATCAACAGGCAATGATTCTGGCTGATCTGCCTTTTGGAGCCTATCAGCAAAGCAAAGAACAGGCTTTTGCTGCTGCAGTACGCCTGATGGTTGCTGGTGCACATATGGTAAAACTGGAAGGGGGTGCATGGATAGCAGAAACCACGCAGTTTTTACAGCAGCGAGGTATTCCGGTATGTGCACATATCGGTCTTACACCGCAATCCGTTCATACACTCGGAGGCTATAAAGTACAAGGTCGTGGTGAAGCCGCGGCACAATTAATGGCCGATGCTCAGGCTCATGCACAGGCTGGTGCTGATATGGTATTAATGGAGTGTGTACCCGGTCAGCTGGCAGCAGAAGTGACAGCAGCACTTAGCTGCCCGACAATCGGTATTGGTGCAGGTGTCGACTGTGACGGACAAGTTTTGGTAATGCATGATATGCTGGGTATTTATCCGGGTAAAACAGCTAAATTTGTCAAAAATTTTATGCAGGATCAGGATAGTATTCAGGCAGCAGTCAGTGCCTATGTTCGCGAAGTAAAAGCAAAAACTTTTCCGGCAGCAGAACATATTTTTGCTGATTGAAAGTTTGAATTAAATTTCTGTTTTTAATTGAAAATATTATATTTTTATGTGGGTTTTTCTTTACAAATAGTCAATAGGCATATTTTGCGGATATTTATACGGGCTTGTTTTTTTTTCTGGAAGTATATATAAGTTAATTCGTTGACAAATAAAAATTTTCAGGGAGATGCTTATGGCGCTCGCCAAGCCTTACCCCCGTGCTTTAACTATTGCCGGATCTGATTCCAGTGGCGGAGCAGGTATTCAGGCGGACTTAAAAACTTTTGCTGCGCTGGGCGCATACGGTACTAGTGTGATTACAGCCATTACTGCACAGAATACTTTTGGTGTACAGCAGGTTATGGTAGTAGCGCCGGATATGATAGAAGCGCAGTGTGCGGCAGTGATGTCTGATATTCGTATTGATGCAGTCAAAATCGGTATGCTGGCTGATATTGACAGCATCCGTACGGTTGCTCAATCACTGCAACAATATCATTTGCCCTTTACTGTACTGGATCCGGTCATGGTGGCTACTTCAGGTTCAGCTTTGTCGATAGAAAATACTGTGCAGATAATGAAGCATTTGCTGATGCCGCTGGCTGATATTCTGACACCTAATCTTTTTGAACTGTCTATCATGACACATAAGCCGATAGCCACTACGGATAAAGAAATGCTCGAGCAGGGACAGATTTTACTGGATGAAGGCTGTCATGCGGTACTGGTAAAAGGCGGGCACCGTAATAATTCTGAAGATGCTGCAGACTGGCTGATGGAACGGGATAATGAACCGGTATGTTTTAAAAGTCTCCGGATTCATACTTCACATACTCATGGTACCGGCTGTACTCTTTCAGCTGCGATAGCCGCTTTGCGACCACAGCATGAAAATCTGGCTAATACAGTTGCGGCTGCCAAAAGTTATGTACATGGTGCGATTGAGGCAGGGCAACACTGGCATCTGGGACATGGGTATGGTCCGTTAGCGCATTTCTGGCGTATAAGGCATGATTAGTAGTTTTGCCGCTATGCTAAAATTGGCAGCTTGACGGGTATAAGGCCGACTGCAAGGCATAAATTGCCTTTTTATCAGACAGGGGAAGTTTTAATGCAGACATGGCATCAGGCAATTGGTGCAGAAAAACAGCAACCGTATTTTCAGCATATTCTGGAAACAGTACGTGCTGAAAGGCTGGCCGGTAAGGTGATTTATCCGCCGGCACAAGATGTGTTCAATGCGTTTAAGGCAACTGAATTTGCTCAGGTTAAAGTGGTTATTCTTGGTCAGGATCCTTATCATGGTCCGCAGCAGGCGCATGGTTTGTCTTTTTCTGTACGGCAAGGTGTAGCCATTCCTCCTTCACTAGTCAATATATATAAAGAACTGACTGGGGATATACCCGGCTTTCGTATTCCGCAGCATGGCTATTTGCAGCACTGGGCAGAGCAAGGTGTATTGTTGCTTAATACCGTTTTAACCGTGCGCGCCGGTCAGGCACATTCACATGCAGAGCTGGGCTGGGAAACTTTTACCGACCATGTGATTGCTGTCTTAAATGCTGAACGTGAACATATTGTATTTATGCTTTGGGGCAGCCATGCCCAAAAAAAAGGTGCTATGATTGACCGGAAAAAACATCTGGTATTAACTGCACCTCATCCGTCTCCTTTATCTGCATACCGTGGTTTTTTCGGATGCAGACATTTTTCACGGGCTAATGCATATCTGCAGGAGCACGGATTAAGCCCGATAGACTGGCAATTGTAAGATATCCGGCTGACCAGAAGCCGGCCTGATAAACAGTACGGTTGTGTTTTTGCCGGAAGCATCAATAAAACCATGTTAAATCTGAATCCGCAACAACACGAAGCTATTCACTATCTTGATGGACCATTACTGGTGCTGGCCGGTGCCGGCAGTGGTAAAACGCGTGTTATTACTGAAAAAATTGCTTACCTGATTACACAAGCACATTATCCTGCCCAGCAGATAGCTGCAATTACCTTTACTAATAAAGCGGCACGGGAAATGCAGGAGCGTGTTGGTCATTTATTAAGTAAACCGCAAACCCGCGGTTTAACTATATGTACTTTTCATTCGCTGGGTATGCGTTTTTTACGTGAGGAAGCAGCAGCTGCGGGATATAAAAAACAATTTTCTATTCTCGACAGTGCCGATGCGGGCAAAATCATCAGTGAATTACTGGGCAGTACCGGCAGGGAAATGGTGTTTAAAGCCCAGCATCAGATTTCACTGTGGAAAAATAGTCTGCTTTCTCCGGAAACTGTTATTCGGCAGGCTGATGATACATGGACACATCAGATGGGGCAGTTATATGCCTCTTATCAGGATACTCTGACCAGCTATCAGGCAGTAGATTTTGATGATTTAATCCGGATACCGGTTGAGCTGCTCCAGTCACAGGCAGACATTCGCTATAAGTGGCAGCTTCGTTTGCGTTATTTGCTGGTAGATGAATGTCAGGATACCAATACCTGTCAGTATGCGCTGATGCGTCTGCTTACCGGTGCAGAAGGTAAGTTTACTGCCGTAGGTGATGATGATCAGAGTATTTATGCCTGGCGTGGTGCCAATATGGAAAATCTGCGTCTGCTGCAACAAGATTATCCGGATTTAAAGATTATTAAACTGGAGCAGAATTATCGTTCTACTGCACGTATTCTGCGTGTAGCCAATCAGGTGATTGCCCATAATCCCAAACTTTTTGCTAAAACATTATGGAGTGAATACGGGTTGGGTGACATGATTGATGTTATTGCCTGTAAAAATGAGGCTCACGAAGCTGATGTAGTCGTCAGCAGAATTGCTCATCAGAAATTGATTGGTGGTGATGCCGTACATTACCGGGATTTTGCGATTTTATATCGGGGTAATCATCAGGCGAGAGTTTTTGAAGAGGCATTGCGCAGCCGGAGAATTCCATACAGACTTTCAGGCGGACAAAGTTTTTTTGATAAGGCCGAAATCAAAGATGTACTGGCTTATGTTCGTTTACTTGCTAATCCGGACGATGATCCGGCATTTCTGCGCGCAGTAACGACACCACGGCGAGGAGTAGGTGAAACCACACTGGCTAAGCTGAATAATTATGCCAAAGTAGCACAATGCAGTTTATTTGAAGCTGCACGCAGTATGGATGCGCTGGCAGAGTTGTCAGCAAAAAGCCGTGAACCGTTACAGCAGTTTATGGCTTTGCTGGCTGATTATCAGGCACGTGCTACTGTGGAAGATGCCGGACAATTGTTGCACAGTTTGCTTGCCGATATAGCTTATGAAACACATTTGCTCAATACAGAGGAAGGACGGGCCGGAGAAATTAAATGGCGCAATGTGCAGGATTTGCTCAGCTGGATAGGCAAAAAAGGTGAAGAAGATGGCCGGAATATTCTGGAAATAGCCCAGACTATAGCACTAATGACATTGCTTGATGGTAAAGAAGATGAAGATGCAGATATGGTGAGTATGTCCACTCTGCATGCGTCTAAAGGTCTGGAGTATCCGCATGTGTTTCTGGTAGGCTGTGAAGAAGGAGTATTTCCGCATGCTGACAGTATCGAAGAAGGCAATATTGATGAGGAACGCCGGCTGATGTATGTGGGTATCACCCGTGCGCGGCAAACTCTTACTCTTACACATTGTCATAAACGCAAACGTGCCGGTTCCTGGGAATTTCATGAACCCAGCCGTTTTATTGATGAAATGCCGGGCGAAGATATTCGTTTGCTGGGACGTAAGGGCAGTGAACCCATTGTTAGTCAGTCGGAAGGTAAAAGTATTCTTGCCGGAATGATGGCACGGCTGGATAGTCTGCAATAGCAGTCTGTAACGTCATGTGGTTTGCACCATTACATGTTAAAATACAAATTGTTTGCTGCCTGTGCAGCTTGATTATGGAAAAAAATTATGAAAATCGCCAAAAATTCTGTTGTGACACTGGACTATGAAATGTTCAATGCTGATAACCAGCTGATCGATAAAACTGAAGAACCGATTAGCTATTTGCACGGTGGCTATGACGGTATTTTTCCGTTGGTTGAAGAACAGTTACATGATAAGACGGTTGGCGATGTAGTAGATGTAAAACTGGCACCAGATGATGCATTTGGCGAACAGGATGAAGATCTGATTCGTATTGAACCATTGGATGTGTTTCCGGTTGAAGTTGAAGTGGGCATGATGTTTGAAGCAGATGACCCGGAAACTGGTGATGTAATGGTTTATCGTATTACCGATGTAGCAGATGGTAAAGCTGTAGTCGATGGTAATCATCCGTTGGCTGGACAGTGTATTCGTTTTAAAGCAACAGTAAAAGACATTCGCCCTGCTACGGCTGAGGAGCTGGAACATGGTCATGTACATGGAGCGCATGATCACCATCATCACTAATTAGTTACATCATTGGATAATTAAATCTGAAAAAAGGAAGTTTCGCCGAAAGCGCAAACTTCTTTTTTTATTTCCGGCAATATTCAGCTTCTCACTGAAATACTGCATGTTATTGTCTCTGAATTACTGATTCACAGTATTAGTTTCAGACGGTATGATAAACCATGCATTCATATTCTTATTAATGCCATTATGACTCCCGAACAAATTCTTGCAGCAGCACGTCCGTATTCATTGTTTCTAAGCCGTTTACTGGATAATCAGTTACTTAATACAGACAAACTTTATCCTTGGCTGGAGCGGCAACTGACCATTGATGATTTCCGGAATTTCGCTGACTGGGCGCAATTACAGAGTAGTGAAAATGAAGATGAACTGGCACGCCAGTTACGCCTGCTGCGCCGTTATGTAATGGCACATATTATGGCTCGTGATTTGGCGCGGGTAAGCGATTTAAATGAAGTCACTGTAACTATTACCCATCTGGCGGATTTCGCTATAAATATTGCTGAGCAGTATGCACATGCCTACTATGCTGGTTTGTACGGACAGCCAGTCGGCCAGTACAGCGGGGATAAGCAACGCCTTAGTATTGTAGGTATGGGGAAAATGGGTGGCTATGAGCTGAATGTATCTTCTGATATTGATTTAATTTTTGTGTTTCCGGAAGCCGGAAATACTGATGGTAAACGACAGAAGAGCAATCAGGAATTTTTTACAAAAGTCGGACAGAAAATCATTGCTTTGTTAAATGATATTACCGGAGATGGTCAGGTCTTTCGGGTTGATATGCGTTTGCGTCCAGATGGTGATTCTGGAGCTCTGGTAATCAATGAAACCGCACTGGAGCATTATCTGATTCAGCAGGGACGGGAGTGGGAGCGTTATGCATGGACAAAGGCGCGTCTGGTCACTGACTATCCGAATAATATTGCTGCACTGGTACGACCTTTTGTATATCGCAAATATCTGGATTTTAATGCTTATGACGGCATGCGCAACCTGCATAGGCAGATACAGCGTGAAGTTACCCGTAAAGGTATGGCTGATAATATCAAACTTGGTGCCGGTGGTATCCGTGAGGTGGAATTTGTTGCCCAGATATTCCAGTTAATACGGGGCGGACAGGTACGCAGCCTGCAATTAAAAGGTACACAGGAAACGCTGCATGCTTTGCTTCAGCACGGTATGCTGTCGGAGGATAATGTCGATACATTACTGAAAGCCTATTATTTTTTGCGGGATACCGAACACCGGCTGCAATACTGGGATGACCAACAAACCCAGATGTTACCAACTGGTGAAAAGCAGCAGCAAATGCTGGCACAAAGTATGGGATACAGCGACTACAAAGATTATCTGGCTGCCCTGAATCAGCACAGACAGGCTGTGCACCAGATTTTTGAAGCAATATTTACTGAACCGGAAGACAAAGCCAAAGTAAACGATCCGGATATGTTGCGTGTATGGCAGGATGAAAGTGACAACAAAGAAAAAATCGCTTTGCTGACTGCGCACGGGTTTGATGCCAAAAATGTATTGCAGCGGCTGCAACAATTGCATCATGGCAGTCAGTACCGGCAGCTATCGTCCACTGCGCAACAGCGCTTTGACGAAATCATACCGTCAGTGCTTAGTATTGCTGCGAAATGTTCGCAAGCAGATGTTACTTTAGCCCGTTTACTGGATTTTCTTGAGGCCATTGGTCGGCGCAGCTCTTATCTGGCATTTATGCATGAGCATCCTGAGGCTCTGGAAAAACTGGCTGGTTTAATGAGCCAGAGTAGCTGGGTAGCTACTTATCTACAGCAGCATCCGGTATTGCTGGATGAGCTGCTTAGCAACGAATTAATGCGTATAGATACTGATTGGGCAGCTCACTCGATTGAACTGGAGTATCAGCTTGATGAGTGTCACGGTGATGTTGAAGCCCAGATGGATGTTTTACGCCGGTTTCAGCATGCATGGACTTTCCGTCTGGCTGTGCAGGATCTGGCTGGCTTGTGGACAGTTGAGTCTTTATCCGACCAGCTTTCCGCTTTGGCTGATTTGATTATTCAAGCAGCACTTACAAGAGTATGGACTGAATTACCACGCAGGCATACTGATACTGCGCACTTTGCTGTGATTGGTTATGGCAAATTAGGCGGCAAAGAGCTGGGCTATACTTCTGATCTGGATTTGGTTTATGTATTTGATGATAATCATCCGGATGCTGTCGATACTTATACTCGACTGGCACGCCGCTTGACCAGCTGGCTCACTGTTCCGACTGGCGCCGGTATGCTCTATGATATTGATTTACGTCTGCGTCCGAACGGAGATTCCGGTTTTACCGTCACACATATACAGGCTTATGAGCGCTATGAACGTGAAAGTGCATGGACATGGGAACATCAGGCTTTAACACGTGCCCGCTTTATTGCCGGAGACAGTGTAGTTGGCAGACGCTTTGATGCTGTACGGAATGAGATACTGTGTCGTCAGCGTGATGCAGAACAGCTTCGGAAAGAAATTATTGCCATGCGCGAAAAAATGTTCCCTACACATCCTCCAGTTGATAGTAACGTGAAATATGCCCGCGGCGGTGTCGTTGATGTGGAATTCATTGTGCAGTATCTGATTCTTTCTTTTGCACATCAGTATCCGCAATTATTACAAAATTATGGCAATATTGCTTTGCTCAGTATTGCGGCTGAGCTGGGGCTGATTGACACTAAACTGGCGGAAGGCAGCCGTACTGCATATCGTTATTATCGACAGCTACAGCATAACACCCGTCTTCGTGACGCAGTCACTACGCCCATAGATGCTTCCTTACTTGAATATTATCAGATAGTGAAGAAACTATGGAAACAGGTATTTGCCGCTGAACCGTCGGAGTAAATATTTTATCTGTTGGTTTTCACTTCCGCTAAATATAAAATCCTTATTCATCAGTTAAATTCCATCGTTATGCTGCTTGATATGAACTAAGCAGACAGCTACAATCAAAGGTCGCACTAGCTTTCAAACTGGTCTACTGTAGTGAACCAACTGATATTTGACTTTGACGATCGTAGCTATCCCGGATTTGATAAATTTCTTGGACATACCAATGCGGAACTGATTTATGTGTTACAGCATCAGGCTGACCCGTTTATCTTTGTCTGGGGGGAAGCAGGCAGTGGTAAAAGCCACTTGCTCAAAGCATGGGTGGCTCAAGCACAGTCACGCGGGCTGAAAGCTGAATATGTTGATGCAGCCAGAGAAGGCCTGGGACACTGGCTGTTCGATCTGGATTGTGTTGCCGTAGACCAGATTGAATTACTCAGTGCCACTGAACAGCAGCAACTATTTTCTCTCTTCAACCATTTTCGCAACAGCCGGCACGGTAATCTGCTTTTAAGTTCAGCAATCCCCCCTCAGCAGCTAATGATCCGTGAAGATTTACGTACACGCATGGCCTATTGTCTTGTCTACGAAATCAAACCATTAAGTGATGATGAAAAATTCAATGCTCTGGTAGGCATGGCTCATGCAAGGCAAATACCGGTTGATGCAGAAGTAATCCGCTATTTGCTGGCTCACTGGCGCAGAGATCTGGATAGCTTGCTGCTGATGCTTAATACCCTGAATGATTATTCACTGGCGCAGGGTAGACGCATCACTCTTACATTATTGCGCCAGTTACTTAAACAACAGGAAAATGCATGAATCTGGCTATTTTTGACCTTGACCACACACTGATTAACTGTGATTCAGATAATGAATGGCCGAAGTATCTGATGCAAAAAGGGCTGGTAGATAAATCGTTTGTTGACATGAAAAACGACAAATTTTACCAGGATTACCTGAATGGCTGTCTGGATATTGATGAATTTCTGAAATTCCAGCTTGCACCACTGGCGCGCTTTAGCCGCGCAGAGCTGGATGAAATGCATAATGAGTATATGCGCGATTTTATCGTGCCGCATATTTCTACTATGGCTAAAATGCTGGTACAAGGACACCGCGATGCTGGTGATGAAATGCTGCTTTTGTCTGCTACTAATGAATTTATTATCGCACCCATCGCAAAAGCGTTTGGTATTCAGAATATTATCGGCGTGCAGTTAGAAACAGATGCAGACGGTAACTATACCGGACACTATACAGGTACGCCCAGTTTTAAAGAAGGCAAAGTTACCCGCTTGCAGCAGTGGTTAACACAGCGCGGGCAACAACTGGAAGATTTTAGTAAAGTGTATTTTTACAGTGATTCGCATAATGATTTGCCCTTGCTCAATTTGGTAACGGATCCGGTTGCCGTTAATCCTGATGAGAAACTGGTGCAGTATGCCCATCGCCATGGCTGGCCGATACTGAATTTTATGTAATGATGTATCATAACTTTGGCAGACAGTGTACAGATTTCAGGCTAAGTGATCGCTATCAGCCCACTTTACGTGATTTAAATGCAGCATGGCTGACCAATTGAAATGGAAGGTGGCGATTATCAGATACTGGATAATCCGAAGCTGGCTGTTCTTGAAAAGGGCGGACACACATTGATAAAAAGCTTATTGAGGTTGTCTAGCTAAAGCCAGAAAGCTGAGTGTAAAAAAACTATATGTTGAAATTCATACCAGTCTGAAGCCGACAATAGACCTTTATCTACAAACCGGTTTTAAGGAAATCACTGGTCAGGCAAATACTTTTAACTTATTAAATATGCAGATGGAACTTACTTTATAATCTTTAAATATAATATATTGAATTCGATATTTAAAAGAAAAGCCGGCGTTTCAGATATCAGATGCGCCGGCTTATTGATATATCAGTTAAAATTTGCTGAAATCATTGTCTGATTAATAGCATAGGTTTCATTTAAATAAATTATATTCTGAATAATATTGTTAGATTATAAAACTATAATTTCTCTTTTTAATTAGTTTAACTGAACTATATTTCCTGAATCTATATAAATTAATCAGTAGGCTGTATTGTATGAAATATGATGATTCAGACTGAATTTAAATTAACCGGTAAAAATAATTTTAATAAATACCGACTGATGTTTTATAAAAATAAGAAAACGTATTTTCCGGTTTAAAGAATAGTTGTTTTAAATCCAGCAGAATTGCAAGAACCGGATGTTTACAATGAATGGCAATTGATTATACTGATAATAAAGCGGTGTATGATTTTGTTAATTAACGCTATAATGTGAATAACTTTTATCTTGGCCATATTTAGTAAATTGCTCGGGTAAAAGTGACTTTTTAGCGTGCTCTTTCAAGAACAGCTTACTGGTATTGAAAACCTAAGACTGAGAAAAGATATGGATGAATTAATCAAAGAAGCAGCATTACATTTTCACGAAGAACCCCGTCCCGGTAAAATTCAAATTACGCCTACCAAACCATTGGCTACTCAATATGATTTGTCACTGGCCTATTCACCGGGTGTGGCTGCACCGTGTATGGAAATTCACCGTGATCCCCTGAATGCATACAGATATACTGCACGCGGTAATCTGGTTGCAGTTATTTCCAATGGTACAGCGGTACTGGGTTTGGGTAATATCGGTGCTCTGGCCGGAAAACCAGTAATGGAAGGTAAGGGGGTACTGTTCAAAAAATTCGGTGGTATTGATGTATTCGATATCGAAATTAATGAAACTGATCCGGACAAACTGGTAGATATTATTGCTTCACTGGAGCCGACATTCGGCGGTATTAACCTTGAAGATATTAAAGCACCGGAATGTTTTTATATTGAGAAAAAACTGCGTGAGCGTTGCAACATTCCGGTATTCCATGATGATCAGCATGGTACAGCAATTATTACTGCAGCAGCGATTAAAAATGGTCTTGAAGTTGTTGGTAAAGATATCAGTCAGGTTAAACTAGTATGTTCCGGAGCCGGTGCAGCAGCGATTGCCTGTCTGGAGCTGCTGGTTGCGCTAGGTATGAAGCGTGAAAATATCACTGTGTGCGATTCAAAAGGTGTGATTTACCAGAATCGTGAAGAAAACATGGTGGAATCGAAAAAATTATTCGCTATACCGGATAATGGTCAGCGTAAGCTTGCTGATGCTGTTCATGACAAAGATATTTTCCTCGGATTATCTGGTCCGAATGTGTTGAGCGTGGATATGCTCAAAACTATGGCCAAAGATCCGATTATTCTGGCTATGGCTAATCCGACTCCGGAAATCTGGCCGCCTGAAGCTAAAGCTGCACGACCGGATGCGGTAATTGGTACCGGACGTTCTGATTTTCCGAATCAGGTAAATAATGTTCTATGCTTCCCGTTTATTTTCCGTGGTGCACTGGATGTAGGTGCAACTACCATTAATGAACAGATGAAGCTGGCCTGTGTGCATGCTATTGCTGAACTGGCCAAAGCTGAGCTAAGTGATGAAGTCTCTGCTGCTTATGGCAATACCGAGCTTTCTTTCGGACGTGAATATCTGATTCCTAAGCCATTTGACCCTCGTCTGATTGCTGTAGTGGCGCCTGCTGTAGCCAAAGCAGCTATGGATTCCGGTGTGGCAACCCGTCCGATTGATGACATGGAAGCCTATGTAGAGAAACTGAGTCAGTTTGTCTATAAATCCAGCCTGTTTATGAAACCGGTATTCTCTCAGGCGAAAAAAGAACTGAAACGTGTGGTATTGTGTGAAGGTGAGGATGAGCGTGTTCTGCATGCAACGCAGCACATTGTTAACCACAAGCTGGCCTTCCCGATTCTGATTGGCCGGCCGGCAGTAATTGAAGCACGTTCGAAAAAACTGGGTCTGACTATACAGCCAGGCAAGGATTTTGAGATTGTTAATAATCAGGATGATCCTCGCTACCGTGAATACTGGCAGGCTTATTACGAGCTGCGTAAACGTCACGGTGTCACCGAGGAAATGGCCCGGCGCCGGATGATTAGCAGTTCTACTCTGATTGGTGCAATGCTGGTGCGAATGGGCAGTGCCGATGCATTACTGTGTGGCACGGTAGGTCGCTTCCATGATCATTTCAATATTCTGGAAGAAGTAATCGGCTATAACAATCCTGAACAGAATGCCTGTGCTATGAATGCACTGATTATGACTTCAGGTAATATGTTTATTGCCGATACCTATGTTAATCCGGAACCGACTGCAGAGCAGATTGCTGCTAATACACTGATGTGTGTTGATGAAATGAAACGTTTTGGTATAGAACCAAAAGTGGCTTTATTGTCCAATTCAAACTTCGGCTCACTCGATCAACCAAGCAGCACCAAAATGCAGGAAGCGCTTGCTTTAATTAAAGAGGCAGCTCCGGAGCTAAACGTGGATGGTGAAATGCAGGGTGATCTGGCACTGGATGAAAAACTGCGTCAGAAACTGATGCCGGACTGCAAACTAAAAGGTGCAGCAAACTTGCTGGTAATGCCGAATGTTGAAGCAGCGAATATCAGTTACAATCTATTACGTACTTCATCTCATGGCGTAACGATTGGCCCGATTCTGATGGGTATGAATGAATCTGTACATATTGTTACTCCTATGGCTTCTGTACGCCGTATAGTAAATATGGTGGCTTTGGCTGCTGTAGATGCCCAGCGTAAATAATCGCTGAATTCTGGAAGAATCATGCAGGCTGTCTGTGTTTTCAGACAGCCTTTTTGTGTCAATTATGGAGACAGTTTATGAGTAATGTGTCAGCACCCCAGACTGCACCCAATTATATTACCCCTTCGGGCCATCAGGCTTTACAGGATGAGCTTTATCAGCTTGTTCATAAAGAACGTCCTGAAATTGTTAATGTGGTGAACTGGGCAGCGGGTAATGGTGACCGAAGTGAAAATGGTGATTATCTGTATGGGAAACGCAGGTTGCGTGAAATTGACCGACGTATCCGCTTTTTGACTAAAAGACTGGAAGCTGCACAGGTTATTGATCCGGAAGCACGTGAACCCAGTGATCAGATTTTTTTTAGTGCTACTGTAACTATTTTACGCGGCAATGGTCAGGAGCAGATTGTACATATTGTAGGTACAGATGAAATCGATACCAGTAGAAATAAAATTTCCTGGGTTTCACCGCTTGCGCGTACTTTATTGAAAGCACATGAAGGTGATGAAGTGCGTTTGCATGGCCCTGATGGAGTGGAAAATATTGAAATATTAACAGTAGAATATATTCGCATTGAATAATGTACATATACTCATGAATAGTGTTAATATTCGTTATAAAATTTAATTTTTACAATTTATATACGTATGTATTGCTGCAAAAATATATGTATAAAATAAATTTTGTATAAATAATACAGAATTATGTCCAGTAGTTACATTCTGCGATAACAAACCCGATATCACTGCCGGATTTTTTATTATTACTGTATCCAAATATGAATCCAAAACTCGAACCGATTTTCAAACAACTCAATGCCCTTATTCTGGGCAAACAACAATTGCTGATACAAATTGTTACCTGTGTACTGGCACGCGGACATATTCTGCTTGAAGATGTACCAGGAGTTGGTAAAACCACACTGGCGCATGCACTGGCAGCGGTACTAGGATTAAATTACCAGCGCGTACAATTTACTAACGATATGTTACCGGCTGATTTGCTGGGAGTCAGTATATTCCAGCCAAATTCCAACGAGTTTATTTTTCATCCGGGACCGGTTTTCAATTCTTTTTTACTGGCTGATGAAATTAACCGTGCTTCTCCCAAACTGCAATCGGCTTTGCTTGAAGCTATGGAAGAGGGGCAGGTATCTGTGGATGGTAAAACCTATGCGCTGCCGAAACCATTTCTTGTAGTTGCTACCCAGAATCCGACAGAACAGCTGGGTACTTACCCTTTACCTGAATCGCAGCTGGACCGGTTTATGATGTGTCTGAGTATTGGCTATCCGGCAGAAAAAGAAGAAAAACAGCTTTACATCTCTGGCGGGCGTCGCCAGTTTGTGCCGCGCATTAAAGCAGTATGCAATGCGGAAATATTACAGCAATGGCAGGCAGAAGTATCCAAAATAAATTTATCTGCAGCTGCAGCGGATTATATTTATCGGCTAGTTGCAGCTACGCGTACTCCGGGTACATTCGCAGTCGGGCTGAGTCCGCGTGCCGGATTGGCGGTAGTTCAGGCTGCAAAAGCATATGCATGGGTACAGGGAAGAGCACATGTTGTTCCGGAAGATGTGAAAGCTGTCTGGGTAGCAGTAGCGGCACACCGCCTGCAACCTTTACAAAGTCAGTCCCGAAGCAGTACTTTACTCACAGGAATGCTGGACCATGTGGCTGTGGTCTGAGACACCTGCACCTACACTTATTGACGGGCACACAGCTTTGCGTGCACGTAATATACGTGTCAACCTGACACGTATGGGCTGGGGTGTGGCTATTGCCAGTTTTCTGTTATGGGTTATGGCAGTTAATTATCAGGTAAACGTAGCTCATGCACTGGTGTTCTGGTTAGTGGGCATTTTATTATTTGGTGCACTTGCCGGTGTCCGCCAGCTTACCGGGATAGTATTGACGATTAAACCCCAACAGGAATATTTTGCCGGTAAAGAATGTGTTCTGACTTTGCGAGCCTGTGACAGCTGCAAACGTACACGCTGGTTATGGCTGCAAACAGCACAGGAAATAACCGGCACAGCCAGTGATTGGGAATTGTGGACAATTACACCAGAAAATACTGAATTTCTCTGGAAATTACCTCCGCAGCGCCGCGGTATTCTGCCACCGTTAATACTTGCCGGAGCCAGTATGGCGCCATTTGGGTTACTGATGATTAAAACTCAATGGGAATTTACTGAAGAACTTGTGATTTTTCCGGAACCTTTAGAACATACTATTTCAGCACAGCGTAGCAGTGATGACGTACCCAGCACCCAAATCAGTCTGAGCGGTCAGGATCCGGCTTATCTGCTGCCTCATCAGAGTTCAGCTTCAATGCGGCAGATAGCATGGAAACATTATGCCAAAACAGGTGATTTATTGGATAAATATTTTGAACAGGGAGGTAAGCGGGCTGAGCCGCTACTGATTTCCTATCGGGATTATCCTCAGGGAACCAGCCTGGAAAAGATGGCGAGTATGATGTGCTATCGGGTACTGGCAGCAGATGCTATCGGGGAAAAATATATACTGGAGTTACCAAGACAGCGCTATGAGGCAACGACAGGTCAACGGACAAAATGCCTGAATGCTTTGGGTAGATGGTAATGTGGCTTGCTGATCCGGTTTTTTTACGTAAATCCCCATCTGTACGCACCCAGCTTATTCTGTTACTGATGCTGGCATGGGTATCGTTACCCTTATTATTTGAATTACCTCTGAGTGTGTGCGCTGCATTCGCTCTGTTGTGGATTGCGCGCGTTGCTTTGCTATTTACCAGTATTAAAAAATTGCCGTTATGGGCATTAATAATATTGCTGGTGGCTACTTCTGTATGGGTATATTTTCGTGTGGGAACGATTATTGGCCGGGATGCCAGTGTTTCTTTGCTCATGTTAATGATAATACTCAAGGCATTTGAGGGTGAAACTTTACGCGACTGGCAAATATTATTGTTAGCTCAGCTAGTACTGATGGGCGGCGGTCTGCTGTTTAATCAAAGTATATTAATGGCCCCCTGGCTGATTGTAGCGTTGTTCTGCCTGATTTCATCTCTGGGATTACTTGCGGGCATCAAACCTATGATGGCAATACGGCAGGGTGCAGTAATTTTAATTCTGTCTTTTCCACTGGCCGTTATTTTATTTATAGCGATGCCGCGCAGAAATACGCCATTATGGGGTGTGCCGCAGCCGCAGCAATCATCTGTTACAGGATTGTCGGATACCCTTGAATCAGGGAGTGTCAGCAATCTGATTTTGAGTAATGAACTGGCTTTCAATGTTATCTTTGATAATAATGCTATTCCACGCAATGCTGATATGTACTGGCGTGTAATGGTAATGGGTAATAACACGGATGGAAAATGGCATGCAGTAAAAGAACAGTATACGGATGAAGATACTTTACAGCTGCCAAGCAGAGCTTTGCTGGAACAGCGTACCGACAGTAAAATGGTAGGATATGAGCTGATTATTCAGGATGATCACGGGCGATTACCGGCACTAGATCAGCCTTTGCCTAATGAACAGTTTGGTTTCAGCCGACGAGTAGGTAACGTTGTCAGGGTCAATAATAGTCGCGAAGGTCTGCGCAGGGTACATTTATATTCTCAGATGACACCATACCTGCGTCAGCAAATGGATCAGGGTTTACTGAATTATTATACCCAGTTGCCGGATGGACTGAATCCTGAAACCCGCAGACTGGCAAAACAGCTGGCCGATAAATCTGGCGGCAGCGAAGCGTTTATCAATCATATACTAACTTATTTCAAAAGCAGTCATTTTCAATACACTCTAACCCCAAAACGGAACAATGAAACACAGAATAAAATAGATTATTTTTTATTCGAGGGACATGAAGGTTTTTGTGAAGATTATGCAGACGCTATGGTGTGGCTGGCTCGTTCAATCGGTGTGCCGGCACGAATCGTAATTGGTTATCAGGGAGGAGAATATCACCCTGACAATAAGTTCTGGCAAATTCGCAGTAAGGATGCCCATGCATGGACTGAAATCTGGATTGCTGAAAAGGGTTTATGGAAACGGGTAGATCCGACCACGGCAGTTTCATCAGTGCGTATAGACAAAGGGGTGGAAAGTGCTTTACCGGCAGAACAGCGTGCCGGATTATCTTCAGCTTTTCCGTTATTACAGAAATATCTGGATAATGGTCAGTTTTACTGGCAGCAATGGGTGGTTAATTATGATAGGGGTAGTCAGAAGTCAATACTTAGCTGGCTGAATTTAAAAAATATACCTGTATATGTACTGATAATAGTCATTATAATCGCAATTGTCATTACGTCACTTCCACTGATTTTCTGGTTACGCCGTCAGGGTAATGTGCAGACTCAGCCATTAACCGATGGTATTAATCTGCTTAAGCAGACTATTGTAGAAGGTGAAGAGTCAGAATTATCTGCAATCGGTCCGCTTGAGTTACAAAATATACTGGCAGAGCATAATTTGCTTAATGAAGATTTGGCTGCTTTATTGACACAGTATATAGACTGGCAGTATGGAGCAGCAGGAATGCCAGACATGCGCAGCCAGCGAAAATGGTTGCGTAAAATGAAGAAAGCTGTACGCAATCTGTAATTATGCCGATTATCCCGATGCATCATATCGAAGTTGTTTGGATAAATTATTAAGCACAGAAACGAAAACTACCCAGCAATCAATGTTATCAAGAGCTGGGTAGTTTATTATTACATTTAATGACCATATTAATTTTTAGATCAGTCGTGTTTCCGTGTGGTCTGGAATGCCTGACTTTCCGAAATCACTACTGACAGATAACTTTTACTCGGTTCGAATAAAAGTTAAGAAATAACAATACTTTAAATTCTTTGGAATGAAAAGGAGTAATTAATGTTAATAATTAACTATTTGATTTTAAAAAATATAAAAATAGAATAGATTGTTGTTAAAAATATAATATTTTTTAGTTTTGAAGTTGCTTTTAGATTGTTGATGCTGCCGGATATTTGTATTTTGTATCACTAAAATTTTATTTCATATTAATTAGCTATCTTTATGAATTAGAAAAATATTTTATGTTAAATGTATAAAAAATTTTGATGTCTATTTTCAAAATGTCGGAAGATAAAAAGAAATAAAGAATATTAACTAGCCACAACGCCAGACTTTTTTTCCTAAAATTATAAAGTTATCTAGATGATTATAAGAAATCTTAATAGTTTCATAATCACTATTTGAGCTTATGAGATTTATACCATCAACAGTTTGACGGATTTGTCTTATAAAAAAATGTTTATTGTAAGTAATAGCATATATTTCACCATCAATAGGTTCAACATCATTAGTGTTTATCATAACAATGTCATTATTTTCCAAGTTAGGAGCCATGCTGTTACCTTTTACACGCATGGCACGCAAATCATCAGGAATTAAATTTTTAGATTTGAACCAATTATTATTTATGAGTAGTGGCTCTTCAAATTCTGATAAAACCCATTTGGTATTTTCATGATTTTTTGATAAATCAATATTGTATATCATAATTTTTTTATATCCGTCTCTTGGACTGGGGTTTTCAGTTGGTTTTGGATTTTCTTCTGTTTGTATTAAATTTTCCCCTGTATATAGCCATGTAACCGTTACTCCTAAAATTTTTGCTACTTCCTCTAGCCGTTTTCTTTTTGGAGCTGTGGCTTTAGTCTCATCTTTATTTTCCCATAGTTGGATAGCTGTAATTGATATATTTAACTTCTCTGCTAATTCAGCTTGGGTTAAACCTTTATTAGTTCTAGCTTGTTTAATACGGCTATGAATAGTGTGCATAAATTTTGACTTATTTTTTATTTCAAATAATAAGAGATTCAAGAATACAATTAAATTATTAATTTAAATAATTATTTTTGATTAATGTGTAAAAAAGCGCCCGCTGCATCAATCAGCGGGCCTGTTAAGGTTTAGATGTTATTTTTGATCATATCAATAACTTCTTTGCCTTTACCTTCGAGGATGGCTTTAGAACCATACCAGACCATGTTTTTCACATTTTCATAGCTGATTGCTGGTGGCATTATCAGTTCTTTATCACTGATTACGACATCCAGTAATGCAGGACCTTCGTGTGCAAGAAATGTTTTTACAGCGGCCTCCAGCTCAGAAGATTTGCTTACGCTTTGAGCACTGAAACCACAGCCTTCTGCAATGGTTTTGAAGTCACCGTTTTTCAGGTCAACATAGACTTCTACCAAACCTTCGCCTTTTTGTTCCTGCTCCACGAAGTTCAGGGAACTGTTGTTGAAAACAACTATTTTAATCGGCAGATTTTCCTGTTTGGCAGTAAGCAGATCACCCATCAGCATGGCTAAACCGCCATCTCCGGATAAAGAAATGACTTGTCTGCCCGGAAAGGCTTTCTGGAAACCATAAGCCTGTGGCATACCGTTTGACATGGTGCCATGTTTAAGGCTGGTCAGGAAGCGCCGTTTGCCATTCATGGTTAAATAGCGGGCTCCCCACAGCATTGGAGTTCCTACATCTGCGGTAATCAATGCATCATCACTGGCATACTTATCTATCAATTCGATTAGTTGCTGGGGGTGAATTGGGTGTTTGTCATCCGGAGTGGCATACGTTTCAAATTTATCCATAATTTTGGCAAATAAAGCGGTATGGTGCTCCAGAAAACTGCTGTCGTTACGAGTTTGTATTTTCGGCAAAATTGTTTGCAGAGTGGTTTTAACATCACCAACCAGCCCCAGATTAATCGGATGACGCAAGCCTAACTGAGTAGCTTCATGATCAATCTGGATGATATTGGCCTTTTCCGGATAATATTCAGACCATGCAAAGCTGCAACCGAGTAATAATAAGGTATCGCAGTTTTTGATGGCATCATAACCAGCCTTAGTACCAAACATCCCGGTCATGCCCACCTGATAAGGATTATCCCAGGCAATGCTGTCTTTAGCACGGGAAGTGTGTACAACTGGTGCCTTTAGTTTTTCTGCCAGTGCAATTACTTCATCATGTGCATCTTTAGCGCCAAAACCAGCGTAAATGGTGATTTTATTTCCCTGATTAATTGCTTTGACCAGTTCTTCGATTTCGTTATCATTCGGACGGGTAACTGGTTGTGGGTGCCATATTTTTACTGGTTTCTCAGCTACTTCCATTTTGCTGATGTCGCTGGGCAGAATAACAACGGCTACACCGCGTTTATTAATGGCAGCTTGTGCGGCCTGAGTGAATATACGCTGAGCTTCTTCCGGCTGGTTTACCATCTGGCAGAAAACGCTTGTATCCTGATAGACCTTGAGGAAATCCACTTCCTGCGGGAATCCGGTGCCCATAGAAGTGGCGGCCAGCTGACTGGCAATAACAATTACTGGTGCATTATTGCGGTTGGATTCGTATAAGCCGTTAATCAGATGCAAGCTGCCGGGACCGCAGGAACCGGCACATGCAGTAAGTTTGTTTGTAATCAGAGCTTCAGCGCCGGCAGCAAAGGCAGCTGCTTCTTCATGACGTGTATGCACCCAGTTAATGCTACTTTTTTCTATCGCTTTGCCAACAAAGTTCAGGGTATCACCGATAATGCCGTAACAGTTGCTGACACCTGCTTCAGTAAGAACATCAACCAATATTTCTGATACAGTTTTCGTTTTAGACATGCTGTATTTCCTCTTAAAATTGATTATTTATTTCAAAAATAATAAAGTAAAATATTTTCTTACTATTTATTTATATAACTATATGTTATAAATAAATAAAATATTTATATTAATTCTTTATCAATATTGTTTGTATTGTAATATTGTGTAATCAACAAAACAAGATTATTGTTGAAAATCATTTAAAATCGATATTTTCGAATAAATTTTTATAAAAATGGCAGCCTTTATGTTTTGCCGGCTGCCAAAAACTGCTTAATAATCAGATTGCGCGGTCATCAAACAATGGAATGCGGGTAATCCGGCTAATGCTGTGCATATAATCCAGCACCGGCGCAGTCCATTCGATTCCTTTGACCATAGTCATATTGCGCAATAAAGGAAATAAAAGAATATCTTCCATTCCGAAAGTACCATTACTACCATGATCATTCACAATTAGCGGCGATAGTGCAATCAGATCGGCATTGAACCGGTTAATATAGGTTTGACTGTTTTGTAAATGGTGCTGAAAATCACCAAAAATAGCTGTTTTTTTGTTGATGAAATAGTTGATGGCATTCTGCGTCGCAAACTCAGGCAGGTTAATACTGATGCAGCGCGGTAAAGTCAGGAAATTACGGTAAGTATCAACAATTTTTATCCAGCCTTCAATTTCAGGGCGTACAGTATTGTTTATAAGAGCTGTACCAGAAAGCTGATCAATGTAGTGAACGATATCCAGACTTTCACCCATGGCAGTACCATCATCTTTTACCAGAATCGGTACCATTTTTTTTCCGATTAATTTATTCGGGGTGTCTTCGTCATCATTCAGCAGATAGATATTTTCTACTGGTACTATTTTTTTACCGAATATCATTCTGGCTCGTACACAGTAGGGACAATGGTCATAAATATAA
This sequence comes from Snodgrassella sp. W8124, assembly GCF_016100875.1. NCBI lineage: Bacteria > Pseudomonadati > Pseudomonadota > Betaproteobacteria > Neisseriales > Neisseriaceae > Snodgrassella > Snodgrassella sp. W8124. Next base: position 1,303,185 of record NZ_JACFRP010000001.1, on the reverse strand, counting down.
AGTTGCATTCAGATTTCCTTTTCGGATTTAGTGTGTTGATTAAATGTACAATATACAAAAAATATCATGTTTTAATATTTATACTGATAGTTTCGTATTGTTAAATAAGCGATAAATACTGTCAGGTAACAATAATACTGATTAAAATAATCTGTTATTGTAGATTGTGTATTACAAATATTAATTAATATTATACATATATTAATTAAACTTAGTTTGCGGTTTTTTATGAGTTGCGATGTCTTTAATCAAAATCTGGATTTTTTTCAAAACTTACAATTACATTTGGCTGATGCCCTGGCAAAAGAAGATGGTACTGCGGGGTTTGTAACAGATGAATGGTCTGGCAAATTGGGAAACGGGCGCAGTATGGTGCTCAAACAAGGTGCTGTGTTTGAACAGGCTGGCGTTAATTTTTCTCATGTTAAGGGTACCGCTATGCCGGCTTCAGCTGTGCGTAAACGCCAGTATCTGGCAGGAGCTCCTTATGAAGCAATGGGGGTGTCAATGGTGGTACATCCGTGTAATCCATATATACCTACCAGTCATGCGAATGTACGTTTATTCATTGCATATCCGGAACGCAGTAATCCGGTCTGGTGGTTTGGCGGCGGTTTTGATTTGACCCCCTTTTATCCATTTATTGAAGATGTAGTGCATTGGCATAAGGTTGCTTATGATGCGTGTCTGCCTTTTGGTGAAACGGTATATTCTGAATTTAAAGAGTGGTGTGACCGTTATTTCTATCTGCCTCACCGGCAGGAACAGCGAGGGGTAGGCGGTTTATTTTTTGATGATTTAAACCGCTGGGATTTTGCTCGTTGTTTTGCTTTTGTACGTGCAATAAGTGCTGCTTATTTACAAGCTTATCTGCCTATTGTGGCGCGGCGCAAAAATATGGATTTTGGCGAGCGTGAACGTCAGTTTCAGTTATACAGGCGCGGACGTTATATTGAATTTAATTTATTGTGGGACAGAGGCACTCAGTTTGGTTTACATGCCGGCGGGCGAACAGAATCTATTCTGATGTCTATGCCGCCTTTAGCCCGCTTTGAATATCAGTATGAACCGGTACCTGGTTCTGCTGAAGCCGGTCTGGCCGGATATTTACAGGCGCGTGACTGGCTGGCAGAAGCAGAAAACTGTCTGGTTTGAGTAGTAAAATTATTATATATACTGTTTAACTTTGTTTTTTGTTCAATCCTTGCTGGCAGGATAGTGCTGTAAGCAGACACAGGCAAATTGGCATTATCATGTCGGGCGTAATATTGGTTATTTCCAATAAAAATAATATGGCGGTAAGAGGCATTTTTTGCTGTACTGCCAGAAAAACGGTAGCTCCGGTCACAACTGCGGCGACTATGGGAACAGGTGGCAGCATGCTGTTCCATGCAGTGGCTGCCAGTAATGCAATCAGACCGCCAAGCATCATCGAAGGAGTAATAAATCCCCCGTATGCTCCGGCACGGGTGGCCAGTAGAAGCGCCAGCCATTTACCGATTAATAGTGCCAGAGCATAATGCCAGCTTATCTGGTCATTAAATAACAGTTCATTACCGGCTTTTCCGTTACCAAGTATCTCCGGTAGTTGCATGGACAAAACCCCGATAAGTATAAAGGCACCGATACTGATAAAGATCAGCTTGGGGCTGGTACGTACAGCCGGTTTGCAATAGGCGAGCTGGTATTGTAACAGCCATGAGAATGCAACAATCAGTGGTCCCAGCAACAACGACCAGATTAACAGTTGACTGTTCAGGGTAATTGCCGGTAGCTGATAGGCTGGCTGGCTACCCAGTCCGATCCGGCCTACCCATGCTGCGGTTGTACAGCAGATTAAAGCCGCAATAACGGTATTGCGCTGAAAACTGAATAATAAAGTTTCCAGTGCAAACAGAGCACCGGCCAGAGGTACATCAAAAACCGCGGACAGACCGGCGGCTGCACTACAGGCAAGCAGGACTTTTCTCTCTTCTGTACTGATGTTAAATCGCCGGCCGATAAAATCTGCAATAGCTGAACTGATTTCACGTGGTGCTGTCTCACGTCCGAGAGGTGAACCCATGCCTACTGTGAATATCTGTAACATACCATGAAAGAAAGTAGAAACTAACGGTATAGGTGTGGCACTGTTGCCAATTGCTTCCCTGATATCAACCAGTTTGGGAGCAAAACGGTGCAGCAGATACCAGCCGGCGCCCGCTATTACGCCACATGCACTTAATGCAAGTAAACGATGTATGGCTGTGGTTTGTTCGACAATATTACGAAATGTGATACCGTCTGTACGGACTATTCCGTACACTAACTGCTGAATGAAATGCAATAATCCGATAAGTGACATGCCTGCCACGCCGGCAATGGCACCACAAAATAGTAATAAGGCAATCAGTTTCGGATTTAATCTGAACATGGCATGATAAATTTGCGATAAATCAAAGGTACTTTTACATTTTAAATAACGATATTGTAAACGACAGCACAGACTTTGCCGAATTTTGGCACGTGTCTGTGTTAAAATCAGAATATTTTGTCAGGAATTTAAAGGAAGTATTGCAGTGATCAGTACCAATAATATTACGATGCAGTTTGGCGCGAAGCCATTGTTTGAGAATGTATCGGTTAAGTTCGGTGGAGGCCATCGTTATGGGTTGATTGGTGCTAATGGCTCGGGTAAATCAACTTTTATGAAGATTCTCGGCGGTGATCTCGAACCCACTAGTGGTGAGGTGGCCATTGATCAAGGCCTGCGTCTGGGTAAGCTGAGACAGGATCAGTTTGCGTATGAGGATATGCGCGTACTGGACGTGGTACTGATGGGGCACACAGAAATGTGGGCAGCCATGACAGAACGCGACGCCATTTATGCTAATCCGGATGCCACTGAAGATGATTATATGCGTGCAGCCGATCTGGAAACAAAATTTGCCGAGTATGACGGCTATACAGCTGAGGCACGGGCGGGAGAATTACTTGCCGGTGTCGGTATCGATGAGCATCTGCATAATGCCAGCATGAGTGAAGTTGCACCGGGTTTTAAACTGCGCGTATTACTGGCACAGGCACTGTTTTCCAAACCGGATGTGCTGTTGCTGGATGAACCGACCAATAATCTGGATATTAATACTATTCGCTGGCTGGAAGGTGTGCTGAACAGCTATGAATCCACCATGATTATTATTTCGCACGATCGCCATTTTCTGAATGAAGTATGTACTTATATGGCCGATGTAGACTATGGTGGCATTACATTGTATCCAGGCAACTACGATGATTATATGCTTGCCTCTGCACAAGCACGTGAACGTACTTTAAAGGATAATGCTAAAGCTAAGGAAAAACTTCAGGAATTACAGGAGTTTGTGGCACGTTTTTCTGCCAATAAATCCAAGGCAAGACAGGCAACCAGCCGGGCGAAACTGGCTGATAAAATTAAGGCAGATATGGTGGAAGTGAAACCTTCCAGCCGTCAAAGCCCGTTTATCCGCTTTAATTTTGATGATAAGAAAAAGCTACATCGGCAGGCGCTTGAAGTTGAGGATTTATCAAAACGTTTTGACCGGCAATTGTTTAAAAAGCTGAATCTGATGCTTGATGCCGGTGAACGTCTGGCAATTATCGGTCCTAACGGTGCCGGTAAATCTACACTGCTGAAATTACTGGCTGGTGCATATAATGAAGCATACACTGATGGCATTAAAGCAGATAGCGGTACTATAAAATGGGCAGAGAAAGCACAGGTTGGCTATTACCCGCAAGATCATGAAAATGATTTCGATGTATCTATGACTTTGACTGAATGGATGCGTCAGTGGGGCAAGGAAGGCGATGATGAGCAGGTGATTCGCGGTACTTTAGGCCGTCTGCTTTTTGGCAGTAATGAAGTCGGCAAGCAGGTACAGGTACTTTCCGGTGGTGAAAAAGGCCGTATGCTATATGGTAAACTGATTTTGCAGGAACCTAATGTGCTGGTAATGGATGAACCTACAAATCACATGGATATGGAAAGTATTGAGGCGCTGAATATGGCGCTGGAAAAATTCCCGGGTACTCTTGTGTTTGTATCTCATGACCGCCAGTTTGTTTCCAGTCTGGCTACACAGATTATTGAGCTGGATGGTGAAGGTGGTTATGAATATTATCTGGGTGATTATGAAGGTTATCTGGCTAAAAAAGGTGTAGTTTAATATTTGTAAGCTGCCTGTGTTTACAGGCAGTTTTTTTATATGGGAAAAAAATGAATACCGGCAAAAGTAACGCAGTTGAGCTGATTGAATGTAATGAAAAGGAACATGCGGCAGCCATTCTGGCGCTGTTTAACGATACTATCACCACCTCAACTGCACTGTATGATTATGAGCCCCGTTCACTATCATTTATGCGTGGCTGGTTTGCAGCTAAACGTGAGCGCAATTTTCCGGTTATCGGTGCAGTAAATAGTCAGGGTGAACTGTTGGCTTTTGCTTCATGGGGCGCATTCCGTGATTATCCTGCCAATAAATATACGGTGGAACACAGTGTATATGTGCGTAATGACTGTCGCCGGCAGGGACTGGCACGCAAACTGATGCAGGAACTGATTGTACGTGCACGTCAGGCTGATTTACATGTATTAATGGGTGTGATTGATGCAGCCAATGACAGCAGTATTGCTCTGCATGAACAGCTTGGCTTCAAACATGTTGGCACATTGCCTCAGATTGGTTTTAAATTTGGTCACTGGCTGGATGCGGCACTTTATCAGTTAATTCTGGATACTCCAGCTCAGCCTGTCGATGGTTAATAGTAACTCGGCTTTTTACAAAGCTCGCCATCAATACAAAATCATATCTTAGCCGGTTTTAAGCCACCAGTGCACAGTTACCAAACCCAGAATAGTCAGCAGTAAAGAACCGCCTGTATGCAGCAGTATATGTGTTACTGCCAGAGTATAACGTTGTGACAAAAGCATTTGCACGGCTTCGAGTGAGAAGGTGGAAAACGTAGTCAGCCCGCCGAGAAAACCAGTAATAACAAATAGACGCCATTCCGGAGCGATCTGGGTAAAATGTATACACAATGCACTGAACAGACCAATCAGATAAGCACCGATCCAGTTTGCCAGCAGTGTGCCATAGGGCAAACCGGAATGAAACGTATTCAGCGAGATTCCCAGAAACCAGCGCATGATGGCACCCAGAGCTGCGCCGGCAGCAATGGCAAATAAAGATAAATACATAATTAATCCGATCATACAACGAATATATAATTAATAATTTTAAACTAAAGCCGGACATGCCATATTGCCTTCTGCTGCTGAAATGACTACGCTAGTGTTTTTAGACATATAGAAAGTATCAATATGGATCTGACTGAAACCAAAATTTCCAGTAAAGAAGTTTATCGCGGTTCCTTTTTAAATGTTTCAGAGGACACTGTTCGTTTACCCAATGGCAACCAGGCACAGCGGGTAGTTGTACAGCATCCGGGTGCCGCGGCTGTACTTGCGGTTACGGCTGAGCAAAAAGTGGTATTGGTACGACAGTGGCGCTATCCGGTAGGTGAGGCTTTACTGGAAATCCCGGCAGGTAAGCTGGACGGAAAAAATGAAGATCCTGCGCATGCTGCTTTGCGCGAGCTGGCTGAAGAAACCCCTTATACTGCTGCTGAAGTAAAACTGATACATACTTTTTATACTGTTCCCGGTTTCGGTGATGAAAAAATGTATCTTTATCTGGCTGAAAATGTGCAACCAAATAGTGCCCTGGCGGCGGATGAAGATGAAATTATTGAACCAGTGTTGCTCAATCGTGAGCAAGTGCGTTCGGCACTGGCAAATAATCAGATTCATGATGGAAAAACGCTGATTGCTTTGCAGTACTGGTTGTTATATTGTTAATAAATTTATATTTGTCATGAAAATAATCCCGTTACCCGCTCTTTCTGATAACTATATCTGGCTGTTGCAGCAAGAAAATCAGGCTATAGTAATTGACCCGGGCGAAGCACCTGTTGTCATAAATTATCTGACTGAACACAACCTGACCCTGGATGCTATCTGGCTTACTCATTCTCATTATGACCATATTGATGGGGTGGCGGAATTAAAAAAACATTATTCGCAATGCCAGATTACCGGTTGCATTGATTGGCATATTGTGAATATACCCGTAACTGAAGGCAGTAAATTTCAGGTATTCGGTCAGCATGTAACAGTTTGGCATATTCCCGGGCATACTACAGATCATTTGGCTTATTTAGTATGCGATTCTGCCGGTCGTTACAGAGTATTTTGTGGTGATACGCTGTTCAGTGCAGGCTGCGGACGAGTGAATGGGACTATGGCACAATTGTTCAGCAGTTTGCAGCGTTTAAACAGTCTGCCGCCTGATACCTTGTTTTATCCGGCACATGAATATACCGCAGCAAATTTGAAATTTGCACAAGCCGTTGAACCGAATAATTCTGCAATCAGAAAAGCATTAGTACAGGCAGATAAATTACCTACCTTACCGGTAAGTCTGGCACATGAACGCACAATCAATCCTTTTTTGCGTACCAGTCAGCCGGAAGTGATTGCCACATTACGCCAAAAAGGCCTCTCAGAGCATCAGCTTGCCCAACCATTGGCAGTGTTTACTTATTTAAGGGAGTGGAAAAATCATTTTTAAAATTAATCACAATGTGACTTTCTGCATGCTATGATTATTTCAACATAATAACGAAGGAATAAATGAGTTGAAACTGAGCTAAAGAATGGCGACTGATTATCTCAGCCGGCATATGCAGCTTTCAATTTATCTGAATATGAAAAAATCATCATATTGCATGGACTGGACTAAGTTGCTCAGTACCCAGCGCTTTAAGCCGGAAAATGGTTGTATTGTGCCTACAGTGACCGCTTCAAGTGAAGAGGGGGCGGATGCACTGCGTACTGATTTTCATATTGATTATGATCGTGTGGTTTTTTCCAGTGGTTTTCGTCGTCTCGCCCGTAAAACGCAGGTTCATCCGTTTGCCTTACATGACCATACGCATAATCGTCTGACTCATAGTGTTGAAGTTGCCAGTGTCGGGCGCAGTCTTGGAAATCGGGTCGGTGTAATGCTGAATGCCGGCCATTTCCTGCCATCTGGCAGCCATGCTGCTGATATCGGGGCGATTGTACAGGTTGCCTGTCTGGCTCATGATTTCGGTAATCCGCCATTTGGTCATACAGGTGAAGATGCTTTGCGTGAGTGGTTCCGTGATCCGCAGCATGCTTATTATTTACAGGAATTGAGCAATACTGAACGCAATGATATCGAAACTTATGAAGGAAATGCACATAGCTTGCGTCTGGTAGCCAGTCTGGAAATGTATCAGAATGATGGCGGAATGCGTCTGACTGCTGCTGTTATCGGTGCTTTAATTAAGTATCCGTGGACCAGTTCTGCACCGCATAGGCGGAATAAATTCAATATTTATCAGACTGAGCTGCCCTTTATGCGCTGTATTGCAGAACAGCTGGGATTGCCGCAAACCGGTGAAAATCAGTGGATGCGCCATCCGCTTTCATATTTAATGGAAGCTGCTGATGATATTTGTTATGCCTTGCTGGATTTGGAAGATGCTGTTGAAATGGGATTATTACAGGTGGCAGACGTAGAGCAAATACTATCCAGGCTGACAAATAAAGAATATTTCTGGCAGTCTTATAGCAGTCAGGAGCGTTGTGCCCGCTTGCGCGGAATTGCCATCGGAAGAGCAGTAGACGATATTGCACATACTTTTATTAAGCATCATCGGGATTTATTGAATGGTTCATTTCGTGGTAAGGATTTGCTTGCTCTGGCTAGTCCGGATGTTAGTGAAGCCCTGAACGCTGCAAAAGAGCTGGCTCGCACACGTATATTCCGCCATCAAAGCAAACTGATTACTGAAATTGCTACTTTTCCTTGTCTGGGCTCGATACTGGGTTTGCTTGTACCTGCGGTGCATGCCTTTATTAAAACCGATCAGCTTAGTAAAAGGCAGGAGCTGGCATTGTCATTATTAAAAGAACAAAAACTGGATAAAAAGGATGGTTTATATCTGGGATATATGAAAGTTCTGGATTTTGTTGGTGGTATGACTGACAATACTGCGGCAAAGCTGGCGCGTGAAGTATCCGGAATCGGAATGCTGTAGATTTTTTTGCTTATATAGTTGCAAAATAAATATATAAAAATCAAGATATTTATCTATTTGTTTTCATTTTTATCTATTTTTGGCTTGCCAAAAGACCATTTATTGCGTATTATCGCGCTTCTTGATTTTCGGTGACTCTTAAACGAGTTCGAAAGCAGTGCACCCGTAGCTCAGTTGGATAGAGTATCTGGCTACGAACCAGAGGGTCGGGCGTTCGAATCGCTCCGGGTGCACCATCAAGCTATGCGCCCATCGTCTAGCGGTTAGGACATCGCCCTTTCACGGCGGTAACCGGGGTTCGATTCCCCGTGGGCGTGCCAGATTTTAAAACCTGTTTGATTTTGCAAACAGGTTTTTTTATTTTAGCTTGAAATATTGCTGGTTTAATTGTTTAGTCCTGAGAATATAGCTGCTGAATTTTGTCATTAAATTTTTCAGGTTTCACTGGAGCTGTTAATACAGATAAATATTTTATACGCCCAAATAAGCAGACCGTTGAGATAGCCACCGTTGCAAGTGTTTATTGACTACTTCAGGTTGCTGGCTAATCAGAACAGGCGCTAAATCACGTGCTTTTTCCAGTATGGGCAGATCTTCTTCCAGATTGGCAAAACGCAGCATCGGCACACCACTCTGGCGTGCTCCCAGAAACTCTCCCGGTCCGCGAATATTCAAATCTTGCCGGGCAATTTCAAAGCCGTCGGTATTTTCATAAATTACTTTCAAACGTGCTTTGGCAACATCACTAAGAGGTTCACTGAATAACAATACACAGCGGCTGGCTGCTGCTCCACGTCCCACCCGACCGCGAAGCTGATGCAATTGTGCCAGCCCCATACGTTCAGCATGTTCTATTACCATCAGACTGGCATTGGGTACATCTACACCAACTTCAATCACTGTTGTAGCTACCAGTACCTGAATACTGCCTTCAACAAATGCTGTCATAACAGCTGCTTTTTCTGCCGGCTTGAGCCGTCCATGTATTAAGCCTATATTCAGTTCCGGTAACGCCGTCTGTAATTGAGCAACTGTATCTACGGCAGTTTGCAATTGCAGTACTTCAGATTCTTCAATTAACGGACAGACCCAGTATACCTGCCGGCCTTGTGCACAGGTATGCTTTACCAGTTTTTCAACTTCCTGACGGCGGGCCGTGTTTACCAGACGGGTTATAACAGGTGTTCGTCCGGGAGGCAGTTCATCAATGACAGAAACATCCAGATCGGCAAAAAAACTCATTGCCAGTGTGCGGGGTATTGGTGTTGCGGACATCATCAGCTGATGTACATCTTCACCTTTATTTTTTAATGCCAGACGCTGGGCAACACCGAATCTGTGCTGTTCATCAACAATAATCAGACCCAGATTATGAAAAGTAACATCATCCTGAAATAGAGCATGCGTACCTATTGCCAGCTGAGCAGTACCATCTGCCAGTTCTTTCCGTGCTTCATCACGGGCTTTTTTGCGCATACTGCCTGAAAGTCTGGCAATCCGGATTCCTAAAGGTGAAAACCATTGTGTAAATTTCAGATAATGTTGTTCAGCCAGAATTTCTGTGGGTGCCATGACCGCTACCTGAAAACCGGCTTCTATTGCAATTGCCGCTGCCAGAGCACAAACAATGGTTTTACCACTACCCACATCTCCCTGTAGTAAACGGTGCATCGGGTGTGTCTGGGCTAAATCATCAGTGATTTCAGAAAGAGCACGCTGCTGAGCTTCTGTTAAGGTAAAACTCAGATTAGCCAGTAAGTGCTCACTAATATGGCCGTTACCAGTTAAAGCTTTTGCATGCCCGTTTAAGCGTTGCTGGCGTGCCAGCCTCATGGATAACTGCTGAGCCAGCAATTCATCAAATTTCAGTCTTTGCCATGCCGGTAAAGTACCTTCATGTAAATCACGCGCAGTGTACTCTGGTGGCGGAGAGTGCAGAAAAATCAGGCTTTCCAGCAGGGGAGGTAATTGTAATTGCTGTAATAATTCAGCCGGCAGTGTATCATCTGCCGGCAAGTGCTTAAGTGCAGCCTGAATCAGCCGGCGAAGAGCAGGCTGGTTTAGTCCGTTAACGGTGGGATAAACAGGAGTGAGGCTTTCTGCCAGTCCTTTATCAATATCAGTGCGAATCTTTGGGTGCACCATCTCATCGCCAAAAAAACCATGTCTGATTTCACCCAGAGCCCGAATCACATTACCTTCTGCCAGTTGTTTTTGCTGATTAGGATAAAAATGCAAAAATCGCAGGTACAAGACATGTCCGGATACGTCCTGAACTTGTACTACCAGCTGTTTACGCGGACGGAATTGTATTTGCTGATGAATAACAGTCGCTTCAATCTGTACCGGCACCCCGTTCTGTGCATCAGCAATCGGCGTAATATGTGTCTCATCTTCATAGCGTAATGGTAAGTGTAAAGCCAGATCCCATATATTAGTAATATTGAGTTTGTTCAGTTTGGCAAGCGTATTGGCACTTACTGGAAAGGGAAAATCAGCAGCAGACATAGTGACAAACAGTAAAAGCATATTACAACATGGTTACAATAGCATGTTTGCACATATAGCGCTAATCTGACCACTTTAATCATATTTAAATAATTGATCAGAATATCAAATTAATACACTGTGTATTTTGATTAAAAAATAAACCCGTTTCGCTATCCGGACAGCGAAACGGGTACTCCGACAGAATGAATTAATCTTGTCGCTCAACCTGTGTTACATCACGTACAGCACCGGTATCAGCACTTGTAGTCATGGCTGCATAGGCACGTAAAGCAACAGAGACATGACGCTGACGTTTAACAGGTTTCCATGCACGGGCACCACGACTTTCCATTTCTGTGCGGCGTTGTACCAACTCTGCATCAGATACAGCCAGGTGTATCCGGCGTTCAGGAATATCAATTTCGATAATATCTCCTTCCTGTACCAGCCCGATATTGCCGCCTTCAGCAGCTTCAGGAGAGGCGTGACCAATCGAAAGACCCGAGGTGCCCCCGGAAAAACGACCGTCTGTAAGCAGAGCACATGCTTTACCCAAACCTTTAGATTTCAGATAACTGGTCGGATAAAGCATTTCCTGCATTCCTGGACCACCTTTGGGACCCTCATAACGGATAATAACCACATCACCAGCTACTATTTGATTACCTAGAATGGCTTCAACAGCTTCATCCTGACTTTCAAACACCCGAGCACGGCCGGTAAATTTAAGAATACTATCATCTACACCAGCCGTTTTAACTACACAGCCACGTTCTGCGAGATTACCGAATAACACAGCAAGACCGCCGTCCTGAGAATAAGCATGCTGTTTATCACGGATACAGCCATTTTCACGATCCAGATCCAGAGTAGGCCACATCGCGTTTTGTGAGAAGGCCTCTGTTGAACGGATGCCGCCCGGTGCAGCCCGATATCGTTGTATTGCCTCAGTATTGTTCTGATTGCTTACATCCCAGTGCTTAATCGCATCTGCCAGAGTAGGCATATGTACAGTATGTACACTGGTATCAAGTAAACCAGCATGATTAAGCTGGGATAAAATGGCCATAACACCTCCGGCACGATGCACATCTTCCATGTGATATTTTTGTGTAGCCGGAGCCACTTTACACAGGCAGGGTACATGGCGGCTTAACTGATCAATATCAGCCATTTTAAAATTAACACCGGCCTCGGTCGCAGCTGCCAGTAAGTGTAATACCGTATTGGTAGAACCACCCATAGCAATATCCAGACTCATAGCATTATTAAAAGCTGCCTTAGTTGCAATACTGCGCGGAAGCACACTGGAGTCATCCTGTTCATAATAGCGTTTGGCTAATTCAACAATACGCCGGCCTGCTTCAAGAAAAAGTTCTTTACGTAATGCATGAGTAGCGAGTAAAGAACCATTACCGGGTAAGGATAAACCCAGCGCTTCAGTCAGACAGTTCATTGAATTAGCCGTAAACATACCTGAGCATGAACCGCAGGTAGGGCAGGCACTACGCTCCACTTGTGCAACCGTTTCATCGCTGATTTTATCGTTACCAGCCTCAATCATTGCATCAATCAGATCCAGCTTGCGGATTTGTTGCTCACCATTGGTGGCTGAGATAATTTTACCGGCCTCCATCGGACCACCGGAGACAAAAATAGTCGGAATGTTTAGGCGCATGGATGCCATCAGCATTCCCGGAGTAATTTTGTCACAATTGGATATACACACCAGTGCATCAGCACAATGTGCGTTGACCATATATTCCACACTATCCGCAATCAGGTCGCGTGAAGGCAGACTATAAAGCATTCCTTCATGTCCCATAGCGATGCCATCATCAACCGCGATGGTATTAAATTCTTTGGCAATACCGCCAGAACGTTCGATTTCACGTGCTACCAGCTGACCTATATCGTGCAAATGCACATGTCCGGGAACAAACTGAGTAAAAGAATTGGCTATGGCAATAATCGGTTTACCAAAATCATTATCAGCGACACCTGTTGCACGCCAGAGCGCACGTGCACCGGCCATATTGCGCCCATGTGTAGAAGTTTGTGAACGGTATTGTGGCATTATGCATTCCCTTGTATTGGTTTTTATCTGTAAATGTAAAACAACTGCCAGCATGGTACGCAGGCAGTTGATGTTTGTAAACTTAGAACTGAATTGATTATATAATTTTAACAGGTTAATTTCAGACTACACAGAAATTAATATTGCTGAAACGACATATCAGTATGTAATAATCTTAAGTATATAAAATTATTTTTTTATGACAATTGTTTTGGCCAAATAATCTTGGAGAGTACGACGATTGGCCTCTGTTCTGAACAGCATAAAAAAACAAATAAATGTAATTAAATAGTTAAATATTTTCTCAGTAGATTCAGGATTAAGGTTGAAAATTTCAATCAATAAGTATGAAAAAATAATGATAATTGTTTGAAACAAAATTTCACGAATTAATACAGTACCGACAAATCCCGGATTGCGTCCGTCAAGGTTAATAACTTTAATTTTCATAATGCGCTTACCAAATGACTGACCAGTTTTACTCATCATAATCCATTGTGCTGTGATAAATGGTATTGAAGGTATTAAAATACATATGATCAAAGCTAGGTAATCTAGGTAATTTATTTGCATAGATACTGACTGGGAACCCTCATGAAATACATATAGCAGTGCAGCCAAAAATATACATAGAGAATATAAAACAGCGTTAATTATATACGCAGCGCTCCTTTCCCATGGACTGGCAAGTTCAACTTCTATTTCCGAATCATGAAAATCATCATAATCATAATTATTCTTTGAAAAATTCTTCTGAGTATTGGGCATAGTGTATTTCCTTAAAATTTGTTAAAAAAGTATTAAAGAAATGTATTGTTGCTCAAACATTAGTCGTAAGTACTTTTATAAAAACAAATTTAAATAATATTAAATTATAAATAGGTTAAATGTAGTAAATTATTTTATTTTGTTCCCTGTCAATCGTCAATCATTTGTTTTCAATATTTATTTTTCTATTTGTCATGAAAAAATATTCAATTAGTGAATTTTTAGCAAATTTTTTAATAATATATAAATATTTTATTTATTATTTTAAAATATTCAATTTATATCAATATCAAATAAAATGAATTAATTTGAGGTTAGCTTGAGTAAGATACAGGATTTTACAAAAATACAAGGTTTGAATGAAAAAGATGATATTTCTACACAAGATTATCTTGTTGCAACTTCATTACAACACGTGATAGCAGGTATGATCAATATACAATTATTTCTCGCTACTGCAATTGTCATGTATATTGTTTTACATATTCGTCCTTATTCGAATATTTTTTTCTATATTACTCTTGCTTGTATTATATTTTTAATAATTTTTCCGGCCTGGCAGTGTTACTGGATGCGGACACGAGGGCAGTCTATAGGTAAAAAAATAATGGGTATCAGGGTAATACACCTTGATAATAGTTCGCCTGATTTTTGGACTAATGTAATAAAAAGGGAGATCATTTATTATTTATATTTATTTTTTCTTGTAATAACTATTTTTTATTTACCAGATCTACATAATGAGGATTTTTGGAATTTTTTCTTACTGACGTTGCTTAAGCTATGGTCATCAGTAACAACACTTCCGTTATTATTTATCATTCTTTTGGTAAATATATTCAATTTAACGTGTCTATATCGACTACTTTCAGATAAATTTTTATCTATCACTTTACAGGATAAACTTGCAAAAACCAAAGTAGTACAAAATATTTCAAAATAGCTTTATAAAAAATATATTAATATTATTTGAGTAATTTTAAATTTAGTCAGCCTCAAGAAATTTTAATTTTTCCTGAGGCTTCTTAGTTATTTAATTTTTACAACGATTGTATTAGCCAAAAAGTCTTGCAGTGTACGATAATTTGATTTTCTTATAAATAACATAATTATACAAATAAAAAGAAATAGAGTTGAAAATTCAGTGAATATACTTAAAATCCTATATAAATAATCTAAAAACTTATCAATAAAATTCAGGTATATACCAATATTTTTAGCAGGTTCCATTTTACTGAAATATACATATATTCCTACTAATTTAAACAAAAGGATAAGAGTAATGAATGTATAAAAAATTTCACGGACTAATACTGCATTGAAAAAGCCAGCTTTCTCACCATTTTTTTTAATAACTTTGATTTTCATTAATCGCTTACCAACAGATTGGCCTGTTAGACTCATTTGTATAAATTGAAACACAACATAAATGAGTAAAGGTAATATGATATATAAGAATATTCGTATTGGTTGATGTACACCTCCCTCAAAATTATCACCCATAAATAAGAATGAAAAAATAGATCTTATTGGTTTATCAGTTGTATAATCTGCAAAAATCCATAATTCAAAAGGATTTATAATATTTTGTGAATAATTCGATTCATAATCAGTTTGAAAATTGTAAACATGTAAAGAAATGTAAAATATAAAATAATATATTACATAATTAATCAGATATGCTGTAACTCTTTTCCATGGCGGAGCCAGTTCAACCAGGCCGCCTTTTTCCGTCATTAAAAAATTATGTTTATCATTTAATGCTGATGATTGTTGAGTACGGGACATAAATTTTATAAATCTCCTAGTGTGAAATCAAATTTCAATATGCTTATAAATCAGCAATGTTTTAAGTTAGTTTTTATAAAAAATAATATTATATATTTACATAATATTATTTGGTAATAATATCAGAATTTATTTATATTTCATTAGATTTATTTGGTAAATATTTTTTTGTAAATAAAAACAGATATTTTTAAATAAAATATCTGTTTTATGATGTAGCTAATCCGTTTTTATATCATGCAGGTGTTCTCAACTCAGCTGAAAGTTTATCCAGAATACCATTAATGAATTTATAGCCATCAGTACCACCGAAGGTTTTAGTAATTTCGATAGCTTCATTGATAATTACTGGATGGGGTGTTTCGGGCATGGCAGAAAGCTCATGGCAGGCCATCAGCAGTACAGCCCGTTCAACTGGATTAAGCTCATCTTCGTGGCGGTCCAGCAGAGGACGGATCCGTTTCATGTAATCACGCTGATTGTTATAGGCACCAAAAAATATCTGGGTAAACAATTCTTCATCAGCTTTGGCGAAATATTCATTATCACGGATATTCTGCGCAATAATAGCAGCTGATTCTTCGTTATTCAGTTGTGCCTGATATAAAGCCTGAACAGCAAACTGACGGGCACGACGACGTGGTGTAATCATTGACATGTATACAATGTCCTTGTTTAATAAATAATCAATATTGAATTTTAAGCAGATTGGCCATTTCTACTGCAACTATAGCCGCTTCACTGCCTTTATTGTGCATACGCGCCAGTGCCTGAGCATCGTTTTCGGTAGTCAGTATGGCATTGGCAATGGGTATATTGTGATCCAGACTAACTCGGGATACACCTGCGGCAGCTTCGTTGGACACCAGCTCAAAATGATAAGTCTCACCGCGGATAACCACTCCGATGGCCACCAAAGCATCAAATTTGCCGCTACCAGCCATGCTTTTCAATACCAGAGGTACTTCTAAAGCACCCGGCACAGTAGCCAAAGTTATATCGCTGTCTTTAACCCCCAGTTTAACCAAGCGGCTGCAACAGGCTTTGACCAGCTCTGCTCCGATAGGATTAGTAAAGCGTGCCTGTACAATGCCTATACGCAGGCCAGAGCCGTTATGTTCCGGGGTGATGGTATTCATTCAGTTTCCTTTTTTCATCTGTTACGCCTCAAGCACCATTGCATTGTCCGGAATAAAATACTTACATCACAGACATACAAGTATTTATGCTTAGCATTCTGATTTTACCGAATTTGCCAATAGGGTGGAATGTTTAAACCGTTTTTTTCTGTTTGTGTCTAGGCTTAAGTGAGCCCAGATAAATGGCCAGTAAGGTCAGTGCAGTACCAGTCCATTGCACAGTATTTATCGGTTTATTCAGCAAGAAAAAATCGATCAGAATCGCAGCAACAGGTTCACTTAATAGTAATAAACCGGTTAAAGTCAGTGACAGCAAAGGTACGGCATAAGCAATTAACCCCCAGGCAAAACACTGCATGACCACACCGTAAATCATGATCAGCAGAATATCTTTTGTGTTAGTAGGCCAGAAATGGCTTGAGTCAATGAGGATACTTGGCACAATTAATGCACCGACTGCTCCGACACTGACCAGCAGCATTAGCGGAAATAATGCAACCGGCTCTGCCAGGTGTGCCTGACGAATACATGCCATGGAGGCAGCCATTGCTGCACCGGAAATCAGACCGATAAAAATACCATAACCACCATGTGAATTGTGTCTGAGTTCAGGGTGGGCAATCAGTAAAATGCCGATTACAGACAATATCATGCTGAATAGTTGTAATTTGCTCTGTCGTTCACCGAAGAAAAACCAGGCAATTGCCGCCAGAAAAAAAATCTGCATACTGTTGAGCAGAGTAGAAATTCCCGGACCTACTGCATGAATGCTTTCATGCCAGAATGCCAGATCAAAACCTAAAAATACACCTGATAACATACAAAACCGTTTTGCTTTATTGCTTTCAGGCAGTTTCTGACCAAAATAGCGACTTAAAAACAGAAAAACAATACCACCAATGAATACACGCCATAATGCAATGGCATAAGAACCAATAGATACAAATTTAACAATCAGGCTGCCGAGTCCGAAAACAACGCAGCCGAAAGTTAAACCGGAAGCAGCCCATTTTTGCGGGGTCAGTTGCATTAGATACCATCCTTAAATAACAGCCATTACAATAGGCTGTCGGAAAATACCCGATGCCGGTGTTCCATGGCAACAGATAATTCAGACAGCCTGAGGTGGGGTATTGTATTTAATTGTGTTACTAAAATATATACTTGTTTAGTAAAGAATTATTATCGGGATGGTTCTTCAAACCCGGTAACTTCCAAACCAAATCCATTCAGACCGGTAAAGGCAGAAGGCTTACCCATTACCCGCATACGTTTGACTTTTAAACCAGCCAGTATCTGAGCACCGATACCATAAGTTTTACTATCCCACTGTCTGGTCTGATGAGTGCCTTTGGGTAAGGTGCGGTCTAATAAAGTGGCTCCGGTTTCAGTACGGTGCATCAGTATTATTATACCGGCATCAGCTTGCTGTATACGTGCCATAGCTTCAGGTAGTGGCCATGTATGCAACTGATCCGGTTGCAGAAAATCCATGGCACTAAATGGTTCATGTACTCTTACCAGCACTTCACCGGCAGTTTCCGGATCGCCTTTAACCAGTGCCAGATGGGTTTCACCGGATAATTGATCAACATATACATGCTGAGTAAAATCTCCCCATGTTGTATGGATAGTATTTACTCCCAGTTCTTCTATCAGACTTTCGTGACGGCTGCGATATTCAATCAAATCAGCAATAGTGCCAATTTTAATATCATGTTTTTCAGCAAAAACCATCAGCTCCGGCATACGGGCCATAGTGCCATCGTCATTAATGATTTCACAGATAACGGCTGCCGGAATCAGGCCGGCCAGTTTGGCTAAATCAACGCTTGCCTCAGTGTGCCCGGTGCGAACCAGAACACCGCCTTTTTGTGCACGTAGCGGAAAAATATGGCCCGGCTGGACAATATCTTCTGCTTTGGCAGTAGGGGAAACTGCTGCCTGTACAGTATGGGCACGGTCTGCTGCGGAAATACCGGTAGTAATACCATGTGCTGCTTCTATGGAAACCGTAAAATTAGTACCATACTGAGCGCCGTTATTCTGTGTCATCAGTGGTAAGCGGAGGCGATCTACTATTTCTTCTTCCAGAGGCAGGCAAACCAGACCCCGGGCATATTTAATCATGAAATTGATGGCTTCAGGTGTGACAAACTGTGCAGCCATGATTAAATCACCTTCGTTTTCACGGTTTTCTGCATCAGTAATAATAACCATTTTACCGGCTTTTATGTCGGCAATAATTTCAGGAATGGTGGCAATACTCATGATAGCAAACAACGCTCCCTTAATAAAATAAGGGTTATTTTACTCTGGATTACCGGGATTGGTGGGCTTTTATCTTAGCGTTATTCGAATGCCGGCTACGAAATTACCGGAATAAAAAAATTAAAATAAACAGATTAAGCTGCAATATCATTAATCAGGCAGGAAATTATATAAATAATGATGATTTTTTACTCAAGTTACAGAATAGATAGTGAGATAATAAAATTTTACTCGCAGGCATTATTGATGAATAAAAGATGAGTCAGTCGCTTGCTTTATTTATTCAGGTACTGGCAAGTTGAATTTTTGAAAAAGGTAAGGTTCAGTCAGTTAGCAAATTTTTTCACAAAACTTGCCAACTAACCAACAAAGATTATTCTGACAGTCATAAGATTGTACAATCTGCTATAAAACAGATTCATAAATTAATTCTGCATGTTCAGATTAAAGTAGAAATTTTTTTGAAAGTAACGATAGAATGGTATTGGTAAATAATATTACGCGGTATACAAAAAATGTTTATAAAGGTTTCTGCTTCTGATTGCGTAAGTATATAGCGAAACATAGCAGTAAGCCGTTTTGAAAACAGATTGAATGTAGAAGGGTGGATAAATACAAACTTGGCGGAACAGCTTTTATTATCGAGATAAAATAATATTTAATTATATTTTCTATTCTTTTAATTAAATACCTTGTAGACAAGAATTTTTTTAATCAGCTGCACTTTATGGAAAACAGTTTCGGGAATAAAATTCGAGCCAGATTTTACCTGATAGATATCTATAGAAGCCAGTAATTGGCTCATCAGATTTGATTCGATATCAATATTATTCCTGAACTTTAATAGTATAGATTTTTAAATTTGCTTTCCATACACATCGTGCCGTAAGCCATATCTGCAAGCTCAATGGTGATTGTCCCAGTCATTTCTTATTTATATAGTCTGAATAAATAAATCTTATAATTACAAAAATAAAGTATCCGATAAATTTGTTAGCTATTAAATTCAATTTTTTTATTAAAAATTTTATTCCAGATATAAATTTGTCTGAATAGGATAGTATTGCCTTAAATACCTTATGAATTAAACTTAGAAGACATAATGTTATATATCAATTGATGTCTGAATATATGTATGTATCTAAACAAATTAATCTGGATTTGTCTGAAATAATAAAAAATTAAATTGTAGTTTTTAGAATAAAAATAATATTGAAAATCTAAGTTATTAAAGTTATAATTTGTTTATAAATGTAAAGAAAAGTTTATTTATGAAAATATAGGAATAGTAATGAGCTCTTTTACACCAACAGTATTTTTTTCACGTTTATGTTCTTCTTTAGCAATTATAATTTGCTATGGATATCCAATATTGTTGTATATCGGATTAATTTATAAAGAAAACAAAAATAATGATTTAATTCTGCTTTTGTTATCAGTCTACTTTATACTTACTATACTTGTTTTAATGATTTTAGGATGGGCTCTTAACTGTAAATCAAATATTTGGATTAAGACAGTTGTCATCTTCGCGTCATGTTGTGCTATTCCTCATTTATTATTCAGTTTGGTATTTCTGCTAGGTATTTTCAGCCTCCCTTTATACATATTTACTTATTACCTAGCTTATTGGTATTTGAAAGGTGGTGCAAATTACCAGCCCACAACAAAGCCAAAGAGAATTAGGTTAAAGGTAATCAGCTAAAATATGTCATCAATAAAGTTATAGTATGATTTAGTTTTTATATTTAAAAAATATCTATTAAAAAAATATAAAATATCAGTATGATAACTGGCCATGAAATATTTCATTAATTAAAACTAATGGCCACATCTGCTCGTATTGAGTTTGTTAAATAAGTTAATAAATTTAATAAATTTATTGCATTTTTAATCAATATTATTACACAGGATAACTATTATGGATAAAGAATATACTGAGGCTACATTTCTGCGGCGTTTTAGTATTTCTGTCATGTGCCTGATTATAGGATCACCGTGTTTCTTTCTAGGTATTGTAGGTGATGATAAAGCATTTCCGTTTTTACGTTTATTGCATATTATGCCTATGCCGGAAAATATGAGCAGTGATGAAATTTTTTATTTCACATTGGGAGTAATGGCTTTTTTAGCCACAGTAATATTATTAATTATGATGTTCGGATGGATATTTGATATTTCTACTAATCGTTTTCTGAAAATATTGGTGATTATTGGCTGTTGCTGCGGTTTTCCTAACGCTGCATTGTGTTTGAGTTTTGGTGCCCTGATAGGAATAGGATTATTAATTTTACCTGCGACAATATTATCTATATATCTGTCACTTAGGTACTTTAATATTTTCGATTAAACTCAGTTTAAAGATAAAATTAATAACAAATAATTATTTATAGCCGAATATTTTGAAACTGATTATTACTTATTAGGATAAATAGTAATCAGTTTCTGTATATTTATATAACATATTTTATATATAAGCAAATTTATAATTAATTTTTTACTTTATTTATATACTGTTGCATATATTTCTGCACAGTATCAACAATTGCCTGTGTCTGAGCATCCACTTCAAGATTGATGCGATCATTTACCTGACAGCGTCCAAATAAAGTCCGGTTCAGGGTTTCGGGAATCAGATGAACGTTAAATTCAGTAGTGGTTACCTCGCCGATGGTCAGGCTGCAACCGTTCAGCCCGATAAAACCTTTAGTAAGGATATAAGGGGCTGTACTTTCAGGGAGATTAAACCAGACAGTACGATTATCAGGGGTATCTTCAATTTTATTAATGGTGGTCGTAGTAAAAATATGACCACTCATAATATGACCGCCAATTTCATCCCCATAGCGTGCAGCCCGCTCAATGTTTACCGCATCACCTACTTGTAGTTGTCCTAAATTGGTTTTGGCCAGACTTTCCGCCATGACATCAAAACATACTTCATCACCTTTAATGGCTGTAATGGTCAGGCAGCAGCCATTATTGGCAATAGAAGCACCGATAGTCAGGTTGTCACAGGCTCCCTCAGGGAGACGTACCTGTATTGTGCGCAATTGTTCATACTCTTGAATAGAGGTAACGGTACCTAAACCGCAGACAATTCCTGTAAACATTTATATTCCCTTTAAATAGATCAGGCAGATTGTGTATGTCTGGTTTTTGCAGCTTTTAACCGGGCTTCTTTGCGAATGGCTCCTTCCTGAAAACGGCGAGCCTCTTCTTCGCTGGCAATACATAGCGGCGGTACAACTGTAGGTTTGCCGTTTTTGTCTACAGCAACCATGCTGAAATAACAACTATTAGTGTGACGTGCACTGCGATGCTGGATATCCTGTGCTTCCACGCGAATACCAACTTCCATAGAAGTTCGGCCGACATGGTTAACTGACGCATAAAAAGTAACGAGTTCGCCCACGTGAATTGGTTCTTTGAATATTACCTGATCAACTGATAATGTTACTACATATTCGCCAGAATAACGACTGGCGCAGGCATAGGCTACCTGATCCAGTAGCTTGAGTAAATCTCCGCCATGTACATTTCCGTGAAAATTTGCTAATGCTGGAGTCATGAGTACAGACATGGAAAGCTGATGCTGCGCACCTTGTGGTGGTAAAGGTGTAGGTTTCATGGAATAGCCTCTGATGTGTATTTCTGTATTAATTATTGTCTTTCTATGAAGACTGATTGTTATTATAGAAGCTATTGATAGTTATAACCAGCGCCGTCTGTAGAAATAAATTAATAAGCTAATAATTATAGTCGCCATAAGACCGAGTACCACAAAATAACTATAATGCCAGTGTAATTCAGGCATGTTATCAAAATTCATCCCATAGATACCGGTAAGGACATTCAGTGGCATGACGATGATAGTGATAACGGTAAGCATGCGCATTTGTTCATTCAGATGGTTTGACTGATAGGATAAATGCACATCCATCATGCCCATTACAGTATCTCGTGCACTGTCGAGCGTTTCCATTAATTGCTGGGTATGGTCATACACGTCAAGTAAATAAACATGAGTGTTCTGACTGAACATGGAAAATTCACCATGTACAATTCGGCCGACAATATCACGGATAGGGGAAAGGGTACGGCGCAGATTGCTGGCATCACGTTTTAACTGGTGGATCAGAATCAGTAAGTTTTTATTACTGTTGCTAAACAGGCGTTTGTCTACTCCTTCAACCCGATTATCAAATTCATCTACAGTAACAAAATAATCATCAATGATACGATCCAGCAATGAATACGCCAGAAAATCAATTCCTTTGCGGTAGATATCGCTGTAATTATGCTGAATATATTTACGGATAATATGCAGTAATCCGAGCGGTTCAAACTGGAAAGTAATAATATAATTCTGACCAATGATGATATAAATCTGGTTATATTGCAGTTTTTGTTTTTTATAAACAAAAACTCGTGCGGCTACAAACAGATAATGTCCGTAGTCTTCAATTTTCGGACGCTGCTTGCGACTAAGCATGTCTTCCATGGCCAGTTCATGGATATTAAAAGGCTGTAATAGCTGATGCAGCTGTTCGTTATCAGTAATACCAATCAGGTGAATCCATGTGAGACAGTCTGTATCAGGTGCCGGTATGTTTTTACTGCATATATCGTCGCCGGTGAAGCTATGATTGATTAGTTGCTTTTCTTTAATCCGGATAATAGTCATGGATTGTGCCGGCATGTTGCTGACATTGCTGCGATGTACCAGACTAGGCAGATTATGGGTCTGAGCCAGTTTGTTACTGGAAACATTCGGCGTTGTACTCATGGGACATCCTTGACTGATTTATGGTTTACATGGCTTTGATTTCTAACTGTAATCCAATTTTCTGCCATAAAACAGATTCCTGCAATAAGACACTATCAGTAAGCGGATTGTGTTTTAACCATTCTTTACCCAGGCTGATGGTCAGTTTCCTTAACTGTTGGTCATAGTGAATGTCACAATGATTCACCGGTATCTGAATGTCTTGCCGTGCCCGGCAGAACAGTGCAGCCAGCCGTAATGACAATATACCCAGCCAGAGCATTTCCTGCTGACTGAATTCGGCTATTTTGCGTAGGTCGCCGCGCTGTCCTAATACCATTGTGGCCAGAATATGCTGTTCTTTACGTGAAAAACCGGGCATATCAGCCTGATCGAGAATATAGGCTGCATGCTTATGAAAACCAGTATGAGAAATATCCAGACCAATTTCATGTACCAGCCCAGCCCAATGTACATATTGCTGCCATTGTTCCGGATGATCAGGAGAAACAGAGGCGGACAGATGATTGAATATCATTTGAGCTAGCTCGGCTACGCGTTCTGCCTGGATGGTATCAACATGATAGCGCTGCTGAAAATCAGCTATAGTCTGGTTGCGCATATCATCACCAAGTTGTCGTCCGATCATGTCGTAAAACACACCATCCCGCAGTGCGGCATCGGTTACTGTCATTTCGCTGATATTCAGTTCGGCAAAGGCGGCGATCATTACAGCCAGTCCGCCGGCAAAAACCTCTGTCCGGTCTGATTTTAAGCCTTCCAGTTTGGCTTT
The DNA here is from genome assembly GCF_016100875.1 of Snodgrassella sp. W8124. Classification (NCBI taxonomy): domain Bacteria; kingdom Pseudomonadati; phylum Pseudomonadota; class Betaproteobacteria; order Neisseriales; family Neisseriaceae; genus Snodgrassella; species Snodgrassella sp. W8124. Next base: position 1,278,943 of record NZ_JACFRP010000001.1, on the reverse strand, counting down.
TTTGGTACTTCCGGCTGCAATAATATGATTGGCAATTTTGTGCATTTGTGTTGCGGTAATTGCATCGATGGTTGTGTCGCCGGCTGCAATCACATCGCGAATTGAGCGGGCAGAGCCGGAGGTACCAATAGCGTAATGCCAGCCAATATTTTTAAGTGCGACGGAAATACGCTGAATTTCTGCCCGTGCATTGTTGACTGCGGCCTGAAAATTTTTATGGTGTATTTTACCGCGCGGGAAGAACCGCATACTGTAGGAAACACAGCCAAGATTCAGGCTTTCAGTAATGGCAGGCTGTAAATCCTGTCCGATAACAAATTCAGTAGAGCCGCCGCCAATATCTATTACCAGCATGTTTTCACCCTTAGGCGGTAAGGTGTGAACCACACCGGTATATATCAGTCTGGCTTCTTCGCGTCCGGCAATAATATCAATCGGAAAACCCAGTCTGGCTTCGGCAAGCGGTATAAACTGGCTGATATTTTTGGCAACGCGAAAAGTATTGGTTGCAACAACTCTTACCTGGTCGGGATTGAAACCACGCAGCCTTTCTCCGAATCTGGCCAGACAATCCAATGCACGTTGCTGAGAATCCTGATCAAGATTTTTTTGTTCGTCCAGTCCTGCTGCCAGCCTTACCATTTCTTTGATGGAATCAATGACCTGTAAATGGCCGTTCTGATTGTGGCAAATCTGGAGACGAAAACTGTTAGAGCCTAGGTCTACAGTAGCGAGCATGTCTTGCGTGGTCATAATAAATATTTTTTAGTTCAGATAGGCTTAATGTTACCGTATCCCTACCACAACTGCCATGAAAGGCTGTTTTACCAAATGCTATCAGCGAAAATGATACACAAGTAACAGTGAATTTTATTTTTGGGTAAAAATAAAAAGGGGAAATTTGTGATTGAATGTACTTAAGTATTTTGGCAGAGCTGAATACTTTTCACTTTACGTCCAAACAAATATAACCATCCTTTACCAGTTTAGTTTAAAATAAGTGAGATCCATCACACAGACAATAATAATTTTCAAATTACCATGCTTGTTAGTTTTTTTGGAAAATCATGTTTTGAGTAGTATATGAAAATAAAATTATTAATTAATGATATTAGAGGCTTCAAATTAAGCCCCAATAAAGGTGTTAGTTTTTATATTGAAGATGATAATACAAAAATTCTAATGGATTGTGGATCTGAATGGAGTGAGAATTTAACTCTAAATAACATAAATTATATAGTTTTATCACACGGTCATTATGATCATTCTGGTGGAATAAAACATGTAAATATAAATCAGGATGCATTAGAAAAAATAACGCTGATAGCGCATCCTGATGCATTAGAAAAAAGATATGCCATCAATCCATTAAAAACTCGATCGGATGGCAGGTTATCTTTGGAAAAATTGAAAACAAAATTTGATATAAAGTTAACAACAGAAGCTATTTGGTTAACAAAAAAAATGGTATTTCTTGGTGATGTTGGTGGATGCAAATTACCCACAGGAATTATTAAAACTGATAATAAAATAAGATTAGACTATATTAATGATGATTCTAGTTTAGTTTATTGTTCAGAAAAGGGATTAGTCATTATTACCGGATGCAATCATGCTGGTTTGAAGAAACATATAAATAAAGCTATCAGAATAACTGGGGATAAGAGAGTTTATGCAATAGTTGGTGGATTACATTTTAATGGGCTTTCGGTATTAAAATTACCATTCGTGCTTAGAATTTTAAAAAAAACAAATACGACTAATTTTTATACATGTCATTGTACAGGTAAAATTGCAGAAAAAATATTAAATTCAAAAAAAATGTCTACTGGTGATATATTAGAGTTTATATAATCTATATTTTGTCTTAATGATAGTGTTGTTATGTTAAAAACTTTAAATATGTGATGGCTTGTTTGTCGACCAATATCATAGAAGAGACATCTGCCCACTTTTTTGGCGAAGATCGCTTAACACTAGGATATAGGTGTATTAGTGAAGTCATAGAAAATGACGACATGATGTATTACTCTCTCAAAAGAGAATAAATGGGCAAGAAATGGTACAAAGGGTATACTAATCATATCTGCAAAATTGAATATGAAAATTTTTTCATTCTTAAAGACTTAACATTTGCTATTATGCTGACAGATTGCAGAAGTGTATAAAGCTTGAGTCAGCTAAAATCCGGATACAATTCAGACCGCTTTATCCCACAGATAAAGCGGTCTGAGAATCAGCTTGAGACTAATATTTTACAGACTGTAATACATTTCAAATTCAAGCGGATGTGGTGCCATACGGATGCGTTTTACATCATCGCTCTTGAATTCAATATAGCTGTCGATCCAGTCCTGACTGAATACGCCGCCACGGGTTAAAAATTCATGGTCTGCTTTCAGTGCTTCCAGTGCCTCTTCTAAAGAAGCACATACGGTTGGTACCAGAGCATCTTCTTCCGGTGGTAAATCGTACAGATTTTTATCTGAAGGATCGCCCGGATGAATTTTATTCTGGATGCCGTCCAGTCCGGCCATTAACAAAGCGGTGAAAGCCAGATAAGGATTAGCGGTTGGATCCGGGAAGCGAGCTTCGATACGGCGGGCTTTTGCACTGGCAACGTACGGAATGCGGATAGAAGCTGAACGGTTTTTGGCAGAGTAGGCCAGTTTAGTCGGGGCTTCAAAATGCGGTACCAGGCGTTTGTAAGAGTTGGTTGACGGATTAGTCAGCGCATTCAGTGCTTTAGCATGTTTAATGATACCGCCGATGTAGTACAAAGCCAGATCAGACAAGCCGGCATAGCCATCACCGGAAAACAGATTTTGTCCGTCTTTCCAGATAGACTGATGTACATGCATACCGGAACCATTATCACCCAGAATAGGTTTTGGCATGAAAGTAGCAGTTTTACCAAAGTTGTGCGCTACATTCTGGATGACATATTTCATATCTTGTGTCCAGTCAGCACGGCGTACCAGTGTATTGAAGCGGGTACCAATTTCCATCTGACCGGCTGTGGCAACTTCGTGGTGATGTACTTCTACCGGAATGCCGATCGCTTCCAGTGTCTGGGTGCAGGCTGAGCGTAAATCCTGACCGGAATCAACAGGTGCTACAGGGAAATAGCCGCCTTTAACGCCCGGGCGGTGTCCGGTATTCTGACCGTCATATGATTTACCACTAGACCATGCGGCTTCTTCAGAATGAATTTTGTAACGGGTACCGCTCATATCGGTTTGCCATTCTACGCCGTCAAACACGAAAAATTCCGGTTCCGGACCAAAGAATGCAGTATCACCGATACCGGTTGATTTCAGATAAGCTTCGGCACGTTTTGCGATGGAGCGCGGATCACGGTCGTAACCCTGACCATTGGCCGGATCGATAACATCACAGGTTAAAACAACTGTGGTGTCATCATAGAAAGGGTCAATAAATGCTGTCGATGCATCTGGTCTCAGAGTCATATCGGAAGCCTGAATTCCTTTCCAGCCGGCGATGGAAGATCCATCAAAAGCCTGACCGTTTTCAAACCATTCTTCAGGGTCTTCCAGCACAATTCTGGCTGGCACGGATACGTGCTGCTGTTTGCCTTTTGTATCGGTAAAGCGCAAATCAATGAATTTGGCATCATTTTCTTCAATCAGGCTAACTACTTTTTTTATTGACATATTTAAGGCTCCCATTAAGGTCTGGAGAGTGACAAACTCTCCGGCAAGTTAAGGTGATTCTGCCACATTCAATTTGTAAAAAAAACGCATTGATGTAAAAAAAGCCGGTTTTTTATAACGGATTAAATTAATTTATTTAAAAACATGTTGTTATGTATATCTATTCTGGTTTATATCAGAATTTGTGAACTATCAGATTTAGATATTCACTACAGAAAAATTTAATAAATCAAATATTGTCAGGAAATAAGGAAGAGCCAGGTGATGTATCAGTCAGAATATTAACGGTAAATAAAAGGCGTTATTTCAAATTTTCTTATGTTATTGATTCGGAATGCTGATATTTGAATCGAATTGTATTGATTTGTTTCAGCCCGTAAGTTATCTATTAACTCATAATTAACGGGCTGAAATTAATAAATATTAATTATTTATTTGATTTTTCCGTATTTTTTCAAAATAGCTAACAGTTGATCCTGCGGTAGTGCCTGAACCAGATTGTGGTCACGACCTTCCATGGTTTCAGCTGCACATAAAGCATTTAATACTGCTTCTTCAACTGCTTCTACTGTAGCAATATAAAGCGGATCAATAATTTCATCGCTCAGCATATCAATTTTGCTGATGCCCAGACTGTAAGCATTTTCATTAGCGGTAGAGAAAGCCAGAAAAATGTCGCCGGAACCGTTATCACCATAAGCGCCGAGTAAGCCTATGCCAATAGGGACACGTTTGGTGAGTTTACTCAGTTGCCAGGGAAGTAACGGGGCGTCGGTAGCGAGAATCACAATGATAGATCCTGTTCCCGGTTTGGGGGCAAAAGTATTAATTACAGGCATGGTTTCAGGACCAAATTCATCTTTCAGCGGAATACCGCAAATTTGAAAAGTATCACGCATCCCATGGTTGGCCTGTACCAGTACACCCAGAGTAAATTCACCGGCTTCTGTGCTGACTATACGTGATGCGGTGCCGGTACCACCTTTGAAATCATGGCAGATCATGCCGGTGCCACCACCGACGTTACCTTCAGCAATGGCACCTGCGTGTGCATTATTTAAAGCCTCAAGTGCATGTTCAGGTTTGATATGAAAACCATTAATGTCGTTTAATAATCCGTCCCATGTTTCGCCCACTACCGGATAAAAATATCCTACGCCGTCTACAGGCTGACCATTGTTAACATATGGAAAATAAAAGTGATTATCTATCATCCATTTGCTGGTGGTATCGCGAACAATACCTACGCTGTTGGTATTGGTAATGAGTACCGGACCATGCATTAAACCTGAATCATCCAGCCAGTGAGTGCCGGTTAATTCTCCATTACCGTTTAAATCATGCCTGCCGACGAATACAGCACTGCGTTGTTTACCTCTGGGCAAAATAGCGGTTACGCCAGTACGGGCAAAGGCTGAACCCGGACCTGTATAATCATCCGGTGTACCATAGATAACGGTACTGTAGCCAACTTCAATGCCGCATACATCGGTTATCGCATTGTTTTTGCCAGTGGTGCCGGTTAGAGGAATTCCTAATTCCCGTGCACGTTTCTTAGTCATAATATTTCTCCTTTTTACATGTATCATGTTGTTTGTCTTGATTATATTGTAAAAATCAGCTTTTGCAGTATTTTTACAATAGTTGTTTGAAATTACTGGTGGTGTACGGTTGCTGCTCTTTTTTTGCTTTAAGAGCGGTAAGTAATGCCTGGTAACGGCTGCGGGACAGTGGATAACCAATAGCACACAATGCAGCAATAATGCCGGCTAATGCATGAATCCATGTGTTTAATTCCAGAATAGCCTGTTGTGCCAGTGGTGGCTGAATAATGGTTTCCTGACCTGTGGATGATATATATCCATGTTTCTCCAGATAAAAACCAATAAACCAAATGGCCAGTGCACTACCGAATTTTTGTAAGAATGACATCAGGGCTGTAATTGCTCCTTCTCTTCGTTTGTTGTTAATAAAATCATCCAGCTCACTAATGTCGTACATCATGGAATAATATATAGTCCAAAAATAACTATTGCCAAGTTGCAGCAGAATTAAAAAAATTATCAGCATAGTTCTGTTAGGAATTCCGCAAAAAAAGAATACGCCTGTGCCTATTGAGCTAATGAGCATAGACAGATAATAGACATTTCTTTTATCAAATTTCTGCGCGGTATAATTTACAGCGGGAAGCCAGGCAAGAGCCAGTGAGCTATAAATCAAAAAACAGATCGCAGCATCTTTTTCGCTGTATGCCATGTTGTTTAAGAATAAATAATATAAGGCTCCGGTACTGAGTGCGTAAGCTGCCGACCAGAAAAAAACTGATGCGCCAAGAAATTTACTTGATGAAAGACGCCAGATTTCAATCATATTACTGATAACTTCGCGAATAAAAGCCAGAAGCCGGTATCTGCTATGTATTCGGCTTGTTTTATGCCGGACAGGCAGTTCATAACCACGTGTCAGAAACCAGCAGGTGAGTCCGCTCAGTAAAGTCAGAACAGCAAATATCACACTCACGCCGTGCCAGCCGCTGCTGACACTGAATCCATAATCTACCATCCATTTAACAATCAGCGGCGGAGCGCAAGAAGATACAAGAACGGCTGCATTAAGTGCATAACCCGCCCATACCCGAAGCGAAGTACGTTCATCAAAGTTATTGGTCATTTCTGCACCTAAAGTGTAGAAAGGTATGACGTAGATTTTGTAAGCAGACCAGAACAGAATGGCAATTATGGTGAAATAAACCGTTTTCTGATTGGTGCTGAGAGATGAAATATCAGTATAGAGCAGTAACAATAGCAGGGTATATGGCAGAATAGCTGCCAGCATTAATGGTCTGCGCCGCCCCCAGTGTGAACAGATATTATCTGAAAACTGACCGACCAGCGGATCAGCCACAGCATCCCAGATAACAGCAATCAGAACAATGGTACCTGCCTGAGTAGCAGGAATGCTGGCAACGTTTGTCAGAAAAAAAAGATAAAAAACATAAAAAAGATTATAGGCGAGTGAATCGGCCATTTGTCCGATGGCATATCCCAGTTTAACGTGTAAGGGTAATTTTTTATTGAATGTGTGAGGAACGACAGGCCGGCGAGTATGCATGATTCATCCTGATAAAAACTATATCAATTGGCATTGCAATATGCATTGCATAAAAATTAGAAATTTTTACTTCAGATGCTGGCCTGATATCAGATTATTTTTGAACGTGCTGATTGAATGCCAGCTGATTGATAAGTAGTTTTGTGTTTACCTGGATGTAATCAGGTTTTATTACGGTTAATCGATAATCCGAAAATTAAAGAGTAAGCGTGAGTAAATCATACGGTAAATTGAAGTAAAATAAAAATAAATTTTTACAATTGTTGCTAATTGGTCTGGTTTTCAGGCTAAAAAACTAATTTTATTCAGTCAGAAATTTATTTAGTGACCAGATATGCATACGTATGAAAGCCAGCGTCTGCTTATCATGAAAGAAAAATTAATGGTTTTATGATAGGGTTTTGCCTTTGACCGGTGTAGTCTGGATAATGGCGACAGTTATTTACATAGCAGAGGGGAGTCAATGAGTATATTTGCAGTATTGGGTAATCCTGTAGCGCATAGTCGTTCTCCGCAAATTCATCAGGCTTTTGCTGCTCAGCACGGTCAAAAGTTAATTTATGAGCGGCGTCTGATTGCTTTAGATGATTTTGCTGTACAAGCCAGAGAATTTTTTAAAGCCGGCGGAACCGGGGCTAATGTTACTGTGCCTTTTAAGCATGAGGCTTATATTCTGGCTGATGTGCTGACTGAACGGGCTAAAGCAGCAAAAGCTGTTAATACTTTATTCTGGCGCAACGGACAGTTGCTGGGAGACAATACTGACGGTATTGGTCTGGTGCGGGCAATTGAAGAATTACTGTCATTTTCTCTGAGTAATAAACATATATTACTGCTGGGAGCCGGTGGTGCAGCATGTGGTGTCATTCAGCCGCTTTTACAGCAACTGCCGGCTTCACTGACCATTGCTAACCGTTCAGTTGAAAAAGCGCAGTTGCTTGCTCAAGAGCATAATGTAAACTGGTGTGCAGTAACGCAGATAAAACCGGAATATGATGTCATTATCAATGCTACCTCAGGTAGTTTACACGGGCAGAAATTATCTGTGTCTGCGCCAGTACTGGCCAGAGCACAACTGGTTTACGATATGATGTATTCGGCAAAGCTAACCCCTTTTTTGCTTCAGGCTCATGAAGCAGGGTGTCGGCATCTGGCTGATGGTCTTGGTATGCTGGTAGCGCAGGCAGCAGCCTCATATGCATTGTGGCATGGTTTTAATCCTGATATCCGGCCGGTAACCGAGCAGATACGTAAAGAAATGGAACAGTCATGAAAATCGTGCGTAATTTGTTTATTGTGCTCGTTACGCTGTTTTTGCTGTTTAATGTTTATATTTATGGCAGTCTGTTAATCTATCGGACAGTAGCGCCGCACCGTACCATGTTTATGTTGTTACGTATGCATGAGCTGGCTGAAACTCACCCGGATACGCAGTTGAATTATCAGTGGGTAGCTTACAACCGTATTTCGCCAAATCTGAAAAAAGCGCTGATTGCCTCAGAAGATGCGCGTTTTGCCGAACATGATGGTTTTGACTGGAATGGTATCCGTACGGCAATTAAAAAAAATGAACGTCAGGGTAATATTAAGGCTGGCGGGTCAACCATCAGCCAGCAGCTGGCTAAAAATCTGTTTTTATCTGAAAGTCGCAGTTACTGGCGTAAGGCAGAAGAAGCAGTGATTACTTCGCTGCTTGAAGCTACAACCAATAAAGACCGGATTTTTGCGCTATATCTGAATGTAATTGAGTGGGGATATGGGGTATACGGTGCCGAAGCGGCCAGTGAAACGATTTATGGACGAACCGCCATGCAGTTGTCTCCGCAGCAGGCAGCCAAACTCGCTGCGCGTGTACCCAGACCGCTGTATTACATTGATCATCCGCGAGATAAAGAAATCCGCCGTAAAGCCAATGTTATTTTACGGCGAATGGGTTCTGCACAATTGCCGGATAATGACCAGTAACTGCAAAGAGTATTGGTTAATTACTCACTCCAGATTAACCGCGTCGGCGTAAATCTTCTACTTCATCCAGTAATTGCAGAATCAGTGCAGTGGCACTCGCACTGGCATCAAAATCACGATGAATACGCCATGCGCGGCGGGCAATAGCCATATGGTAGCCACTATAGCGCGCCAATTGCGGTTCTTGTTCAACAGGAATAACGCTTTCAGCAATCAGGCTTAATATCCAGTTACTCTGATTGTCACAGGCACGAACCAGATCATCAAAGCTCAATTCAATATCTTGTTGATTTTTATTCATTCTTCGCTCCTGTTATCAAACATGATTCTGGGGTTTAAAACCGGCGTAATGCGTGGCAAGTGCCTGCCATGCGGCACGGTCTGCTTCGTTACTGGCTTGTGGCAGCACAATATTAATCAGCAGATACAAATCACCGGCTGCTTTTGCCGGTATACCTTTACCTTTCAGGCGCATTTTCTGCCCGTTGTGGCTGTTGGCAGGAATATTGACACTCAGTTTGCCGGCTGGAGTGGTGATATCTGTTTTACCGCCTAATGCAGCAGTCCAGGGAGCGACGTTGATACGCTGGTAAACATCTTTACGGTTCTGGACATATAAATTATCCTGATTACGGAAACTGATTTTTAAATATAAATCTCCGGATGAACCACCGTTAAAACCAGGTAATCCCTGACCGCTAAGCCGGATTTGCTGACCTTCAGTAATTCCTGCCGGAATTTTTACATTGAGTGTTTTACGCTCATAAGCCATTTGCCCCTGAGCATTCAGTGTAGGCATATCCAGGGATAAATTACGCTGTGCTCCCTGATAGGCTGCGGCAATATCAATAATCAGCTCAGCATGCTGGTCTTCTCCGCCTGCCGGACCGCTTCGGCGTTGTTGAAAGCCTTGTCTTGCACTGCTGCCGAAAGCAGAGAACAAGTCGTCAAAACGAAAATCGCCATTGCCAAAGGCTCCGTTCTGGCCAAAGTGACTCGGGTCAAAATCATACTGCTGATAACTGTAATCACCCTGGCTGCCTCCAGCCTGCCGGCTGCTATGCCGGAACGGATTGTCCAGCATTTCATCATATTCAGCCCGTTTTTCCTTATCATGTAAGGTTTCATAAGCAATATTGATTTCACTAGTTTTAGCTACGGCATCAGGATCTTTACTTACATCTGGGTGATATTTGCGAACCAGTTTACGATAAGCTTTTTTGATATCGTCTTCGCTGGCCTTTCGATCAACACCCAGAATTTCATAATAATTGCGTTCAGCCATATTTTATCCTTTGCTGAAATTTCTATTCGTTTTCAAAATACTATTTAAATTAAAATAAGGTCAAATGATTAAGATTTAAAGTGCTTATTTTAGGTAGTAAAAACAATTAATAAAATGTATATTTGTGTTTTAATTATAGTTAAATAAAAATGAAATGATTAATTTTTGAAGTCTGAAAGAAATTAAAACTTGATTTAATAATGCGATAAAGAAAAATTGTAATAATCCAGCTAATATAATATTGATTATACTAAATAAATTATAAATTGAGATTGAAAATAACAGAATGTGAAATAATTTTATGGGATCAGTTTATGATAATTATTTAACATTAAACTATAAATAAAATTCTAAAGAATTAAAACTAAGATAAAAATAAAGAAAATCTCATTTGTCTGAATAAAACTGATACTGATAACTTGATTTAGGTTTGGTTGTTTAAAGCAGCGAATAAACAAATATGATTACTCATTAATAGCGTTTGTATAAAATAAAATTTATTTGTTAATAAATGCCAACTAATGTGCATAAATTCAAAAATAATTTCAATTCTGAATTTATTAATAAGAAATAGTTTTTGTTAATGATAATTACGTATTTGGTATTAATATAACTTATTATATTTACTTTTGTTTTATCTAATTACCTGTTTTTGGCATAGTAAAAATCATTTACCACATTCTGATAAAATTTCTGTGATAATTTGTTTACTTGTTTTAAATCAGAAAATTGGTGTAAAAATACATTGCTGTTTAGGTATTACGCTGGTACGATTTAAACGAAAATACAGTATGTTGCATCACAATAATATATGCTTTTATTCAACTAAGATTATGCAGATTTATTGTAAGTTATTTGAATTTATTTGTATTTCTTTTAATTAATTTGGTAAAGCATCTGGTTAATAAAGAAAATGATAAATGAAATAGCAACAACATAAAGTGTTTTGTTCATGACTCAATCCCAAATGAAAGAGGATATTGCTATGTCTGCTGACTTCCATGATCAAGATATCGATCCGATTGAAACCCAGGAATGGCTGGATTCACTCAGCTCGGTGCTGAAAGAAGAGGGACCTGAACGTGCGCATTATTTAATGGAAAGCCTGGTGCGCTATATCCGCCGCCGAGGCATTTATATGCCGTTCAGTGCCACAACAGCCTATCTGAATACTATTCCTGTTGGTAAAGAAAAAAAATCACCGGGTAATCATGAATTAGAGCACCGAATCCGATCACTGGTGCGCTGGAATGCGGCAGCACTGGTATTAAATGCCAGCAAAAAGAATCTTGAGTTGGGCGGGCATATTGCCAGCTTCCAGTCTTGTGCTACTTTATATGATGTTGGTTTCAATCACTTCTGGCATGGTAAAACAGATAATCAGGAAGGCGATCTGGTATTTTTCCAGGGTCATAGTGCACCTGGTTTCTATGCACGTGCATTTGTTGAAGGCCGCTTAACTGAAGAACAGATGAGTAATTTCCGTCAGGAAGTACATGGTAATGGCCTGTCTTCTTATCCTCATCCATGGCTGATGCCTGACTTCTGGCAGTTCCCGACAGTATCTATGGGTCTGGGACCAATCCAGGGTATTTATCAGGCCCGTTTGCTGAAATATCTGGAATCCCGTGGTCTGGCGAAAACTCAGGGCCGTAAAGTATGGGTATTCTGTGGTGATGGCGAAATGGATGAGCCGGAAAGTCAGGGCGCAATTGCACTGGCTGCCCGTGATGGATTAGATAACCTGATTTTTGTTGTTAACTGTAACTTGCAGCGTCTGGACGGACCGGTACGCGGTAACGGTAAAATTATTCAGGAACTGGAAGGCAACTTCCGCGGTGCCGGCTGGAATGTACTGAAAGTAATCTGGGGCAGTAAGTGGGATGCACTGCTGGCTCAGGATAAAGATAATCTGCTGAAAAAACGCATGGAAGAATGTGTTGACGGTGATTATCAGATGTATAAATCACAGAATGGCGCATATGTGCGCGAACACTTCTTCAATACGCCTGAACTGAAAGCCATGGTGGCTAATATGTCAGACGATGAAATCTGGTCACTGAACCGTGGTGGTCACGATCCGCATAAAGTGTATGCCGCTTACTATGAAGCAGTTAATAATCCGGATGGACGTCCGACTGTAATTCTGGCTAAAACCATTAAAGGTTATGGTATGGGTGCTTCTGGTGAGGCACAGAATACTGCTCACCAGGCTAAGAAAATGGATATGAAATCTTTGAAACAGTTCCGTGATCGTTTCCAGATTCCGGTAACTGATGAAGAGATGGAACATACTCTGCCATTCTTCCGTCTGCCTGAAGACAGCGAAGAAATGAAATACATGAAAGAGCGTCGTGCTCAGCTGGGTGGTTTCCTGCCTTACCGTCATCCTGATTCTGAGCAGCTGCCAATTCCGCCATTAAGTGAATTTGAAGCTCAGCTGCAGGATAGCGGAGACCGTGAATTCTCTACAACAATGGCCTTCGTACGTATTCTGAGTACACTGCTTAAAGATAAAAATATCGGCAAGCGGATTGTGCCGATTGTGCCGGATGAAAGCCGTACATTCGGTATGGAAGGTCTGTTCCGTCAGTATGCTATCTGGAATCCGAAAGGTCAGATTTACACCCCGCAGGATCACGACCAGCTGATGTTCTATAAAGAATCTAAAAATGGTCAGATTTTCCAGGAAGGTATTAATGAGCCGGGTGCAATGAGTTCATGGATTGCTGCTGCAACAAGCTATTCCAATAATGATTGCCCGCTAATCCCGTTCTATATTTATTATTCAATGTTTGGTTTCCAGCGTATCGGCGATCTGGCCTGGGCTGCCGGTGATCAGCGTGCCCGCGGCTTTATGCTGGGTGGTACTTCCGGCCGTACAACTCTGAACGGTGAAGGCTTGCAGCATCAGGATGGTCATAGCCATATTCAGGCTGAGCTGATTCCAAACTGCATTTCCTATGACCCGTCCTTCTCTTATGAAGTTGCTGTCATTATTCAGCATGGTCTGCAGCGCATGTATGTAGACCGTGAAGATGTGTTCTATTACATCACTCTGATGAACCAGAACTATAAACATCCGGCTATGCCGCAGCGTGAAGGAATCGAACAGCAGATTCTGAAAGGTATGTATCTGTTGCAGGAAGGTGGCAGCGGTAAACTGAAAGTGCAGTTAATGGGTTCCGGTGTTATTTTGCAGGAAGTGATTGCTGCAGCAGAACTGCTGAAACAGGATTTCGATGTTGATGCCAATATCTGGAGTGTGACTTCATTTAATGAACTGTACCGTGATGGTATTGATATCGAACGCTACAACCGTCTGCATCCGACCGATACCCAGAAAGTACCTTATGTGACTCAATTACTGTCTGGTCATGAAGGTCCGATTGTGGCTTCAACCGATTATGTACGTCACTTTGCTGACCGTATTCGTGCTTATGTACCACAGGATGTGTTCACAGTTCTGGGTACAGATGGCTTTGGTCGCAGTGATTCCCGTGACAATTTGCGTGAGTTCTTTGAAATCAACCGTTACCACGTGGCTGTAGCTGCTCTGAATGGTCTGGCTGATGAAGGCAAGATCAGTAAACAGGTGGTACAGGATGCCATCAATAAATATGGTATCAAGGCTGATGTAGAACCGAGCTGGGCACGTTAATAAACCCAATGCCTGAAGTTCATTCGGATTTCAGGCAGGTTTTGCTGGCTGTGCAAGCTAATGATTGTCGGACGCAGGCTTAAGCCTGCTGTCATCAAAGGACATAATGATGAGTCAGATTGTAGAAATAAAAGTGCCTGATATCGGTAATTATACCGGTGTCGATGTTATTGACGTGGCGGTCAAAGTTGGCGATAGCATTGCGGTAGACGATACCCTGATTACGCTTGAAACAGATAAAGCCACTATGGACGTTCCTGCTGATAAGGCTGGTGTGGTGAAAGAAGTCTTGGTTAAAGTAGGTGATAAAGTATCTGAAGGTAATGTGATTGTGAAAGTAGAAACTTCTGCTGCCGCAAGTGCATCTTCATCTGCTGGTACCACTACTGAAGCTCCGGTTAAGGCAACAACTACCGAAGCAGCCGGTACAGCTGCTCAGTCTGTTGCTGTGAAAGTGCCGGATATCGGTAATTTCTCGAATGTTGATGTAATTGAAGTAGATATTAAGGTTGGTGATGATGTGGCTGTTGATCAGACACTGGTTACCCTGGAAACTGATAAAGCGACGATGGATGTACCGTCTACTGTTGCCGGTAAAGTAACGGCTGTACATGTAAAAGTTGGCGATAAAGTATCAGAAGGAAGTGCTCTGATTGAAGTGGCTGTTGCTCCGGCAAGTGCTACTGCCGCACCGTTAACGCCGGAACAAAAAGAAGCTTCTGAAATCAAAAAACAGGTTGCTGCCACACCATCTGCTGAAAATAACGAATTACGTGCCGAAATCAAAAGCCACGTGCCTCAGGCTTTTGGCAGCTCTGATATTGATGAGAAAGGTTTTGAAAAAGCCCATGCCAGCCCGTCTGTACGCAAACTGGCTCGTGAACTTGGCGTAGATTTAGGACGTGTGAGTGGTAGTGGACGTAAAGGGCGCATTACCCCTGTTGATCTGCGTGAATTTGTTAAATCGGTTATGCAGAAGGTTGAGCAGGGTGGTAGTGGTGCTTCTCTCGGAGGCGGGCTGGATTTATTGCCATGGCCTAAAGTAGATTTCAGCAAATTTGGTGAAATTGAAGTTAAAGAACTGTCACGAATCAAGAAAATCTCTGGTCAGAATCTGGCTCGTAACTGGGTAATGATTCCTCATGTTACTTTGCATGAAGATGCAGACATGACAGATCTGGAGGCTTTCCGTAAACAGCTGAATAAAGAATGGGAGCGTGCCGGTATTAAAGTATCTCCGCTGGCTTTCATTATTCTGGCCTGCGTGAAAGCATTACAGGAATTCCCTGAATTTAATTCTTCGCTTGATGGTGATAACCTGATTCTGAAGAAATACATTCATATCGGTTTTGCCGCTGATACGCCGAATGGTCTGGTTGTGCCGGTTATTAAAAACGCTGACCAGAAAGGTCTGAAAGAAATCACGCAGGAACTGGCTGATATGAGTAAGCGTGCTCGTGAAGGCAAGCTGAAACCTCAGGAAATGCAAGGCGCTTCTTTCACCATTTCTTCTTTAGGCGGTATTGGCGGTACAGGCTTTACGCCTATTGTTAATGCACCGGAAGTGGCTATTCTGGGCGTTTGTAAATCACAGATCAAACCGACCTGGAATGGTAAGGAATTTGAGCCGCGCTTACAATGCCCGCTGTCTCTGTCTTTTGACCACCGTGTGATTGATGGTGCGGCCGGTATGCGTTTTCTGGTATTTATCAGCCAGCTGCTGGCTGATTTCCGCCGTGTATCTCTGTAAGTTTTTAAATAACAGGCTGCCTGAAAACAGATTGGTTTCTGGCAGCCTGTATACATGAAATACAGGCAATTACTGTTGTATCTAATGCAACAGTCAGGCAAAAGGTAAGACCATGAGCTTAATTGAATTGAAAGTACCGGATATCGGCAATTATAAAGATGTCGATATTATTGCGGTAGAAATCAAACCGGGCGATACCGTTGCGGTAGATGACACACTGATTACGCTGGAAACAGATAAAGCCACGATGGATGTACCGGCAGAAACAGCCGGTGTGGTGAAAGAGGTTAAAGTTAAAGTTGGTGATAAAATTTCTGAAGGCGGTGTGATTGCAGTAGTAGAAGCTGTTGCTAAACCGGCAGCAAGTGCTCCTGCAGCTGAAAGTGCACCGGTAGCAGCACCTCAGGCAGCCAGTTACTCCGGCAGCAGTGATGCTGAGTACGATGTTGTTGTACTTGGCGGCGGCCCGGGTGGGTATTCTGCAGCTTTTGCCGCAGCTGATGAAGGCCTGAAAGTTGCCATCGTGGAACGTTATGCAACTTTAGGCGGCGTTTGTTTGAATGTTGGTTGCATTCCATCCAAAGCTTTACTGCATAATGCAGCTGTAATCGATGAAGTTAAAGAACTGAAAGCCAATGGTATTGAGTATCCGGCACCAAAAATTGATATCGACCAGTTGCGCAGCTACAAGGAAAAAGTAGTAGCGAGAATGACCGGCGGTCTGGCCGGCATGGCTAAAACCCGTAAAGTTGATATTATTCGCGGTAATGGTCGTTATATCGATCCGCATCATATTGAAGTCAAACTGACTTCAGGTGAAGGACGTGTTGAAACCGGTGAAACCAGAACACTGGCTTTTAAAAATACCATTATTGCTGCCGGCAGTCGCGTAGTTAATTTACCGTTTATTCCTGAAGATCCGCGCATTGTTGATTCAACAGGCGCTCTGGCACTGAAATTTGTGCCGGAAAAAATGCTGATAATCGGCGGCGGTATTATTGGTCTGGAAATGGGCACAGTGTACAGCACACTGGGCGCACGTCTGGATGTAGTAGAAATGATGGATGGTCTGATGCAGGGTGCTGACCGCGATATGGTCAGAATCTGGCAGAAGAAAAACGAACATCGTTTTGATAATATTATGCTGAATACCAAAACCACAGCTGTTGAAGCTAAAGAAGATGGTATTTACGTGACATTTGAAGGCGCTAAAGCTCCGACACAGCCGCAACGCTATGATTTAGTTCTGGTTGCAGCCGGTCGTGCACCCAATGGCAAGCTGATAGGCGCAGAAAACGCCGGAGTGGCCGTTACAGATCGCGGGTTTATTAATGTTGATAAGCAGATGCGTACTAATGTACCGCATATTTTTGCCATAGGTGATATTGTGGGGCAGCCGATGCTGGCGCATAAAGCTGTACATGAAGCCCATGTGGCTGCTGATAATTGTGCCGGTCATCAGGCGTATTTTGATGCACGTGTTATCCCTGGGGTGGCTTATACCAATCCGGAAGTTGCATGGGTAGGCATGACAGAAGATCAGGCGAAAAAAGACGGGGTAAAAATCACTAAATCTGTATTCCCTTGGGCTGCTTCCGGCCGTGCTGTAGCCAATGGTTGCAGTGAGGGTGCAACTAAGCTGATTTTTGACGCCGACAGTGGACTGATAATCGGCGGTGCAATTGTTGGTCCGAGTGCCGGCGATATGATTGGTGAAATCTGTCTGGCTATTGAAATGGGTTGTGATGCAGATGATATCGGTCGCACCATCCATCCTCATCCGACGCTGGGTGAATCAATAGGTATGGCGGCTGAAGTTGCTATGGGTACGTGTACTGATCTGCCACCACAGCGTAAAAAGTAAAAACTAAAATTCTTATATCACAAGCTGTCCGGTTTTTCCGGACAGCTTTTTTATTGGAAAAAGGGTAAATTCGGAAACAATTGATTAAATCAGCTGGTTAAATTAAATAATTTTTGCAAAAAAATATCAGTATCTGATACGTAAGTTACATTTAGACATTCCAGTACTGTGCTTATTCAGCTATTATCAAAATAAATATGCTGATAAATCATTATCCGTATATTGCTGTGAGCTTATATTTTTATTAATCAGTATGAGTGTAATTAAATGAATATGAACAGCAAAACCTCTTCTGGTATTGCCCCCTGGATTATAGGCGGGTTGGTACTGCTGGCAACCATCGGTCTATTTGTAGGGCTAAAACCGATTTTAATGCCTTTTGCCGCAGCCGGAGTACTGGCCTATATTTTAAATCCGTTGGTAGTAAAACTGCATAGTCTAAAAATTTCCCGCTCGCTGGCAGCAATGCTGGTGATGTTTCTGGGACTGAGTGTTATTGTGATTTTGCTGCTGATTGTGATACCGATGCTGATTAATTTGCTGGACAGTATTTATGAGAAACTGCCCGCATTTCTTGACTGGGTGCATCACCGGCTTGTTCCATGGCTTAATCAGACATTTCATATCCGTATCCGCTGGGATGCGGATTATATGTCCAAGTATGTAGCACAATGGATTCAAACTCATAATGCCAGTATTAAAGATGCCGCTTCCAAAGTTTTACCTGTAGTATGGCAGCATAGCAGTGGTATGGTAGAGTGGGTGACCAATCTGCTGTTACTGCCTTTTCTTTTATATTATTTTCTGCTGGACTGGAATCGCTGGACCTCCGGTATCCGGCATCTGATTCCGCGCCGTGCCTTACCTACTTATAATCGTATCGCAACCAATATGGATACGGTACTGGGCGAATTCCTTCGCGGCGAACTGCTCGTAATGGTAATTATGGGCATGGTTTATGGTCTGGGGCTGGCACTGGTAGGGCTGGAATCCGGATTTGCCATAGGTATGGTTGCCGGTTTGCTGGTGTTTGTACCTTATCTGGGTGCTTTTACCGGTTTGCTGCTGGCCACGCTGGCAGCATTATTGCAGTTTGATGGCTGGACAGGACTATTACTTGTCTGGGGTGTATTTGCCATTGGTCAGTTTCTGGAAAGCTTCTTTGTCACTCCGAAAATTGTGGGTGACAGAATTGGTCTGTCTCCGTTCTGGGTTATTTTCTCATTGATGGCATTCGGGCAGTTACTTGGTTTTGTCGGTATGCTGCTGGCGTTACCACTGGCTGCTATATGTCTGGTATTGATTCGGGAAGGAACTCAGGCGTACTGGAGAAGTGATTATTTCCGCAAATTACCGGAAAATAGCATAATCAAGGATGAAAAAACACAGCAGGACAGATAATCTTGGCTTCTTGTTTTTATATGTTGCCTGCTGAAAAAACAACACCAGTACTTGCATTTATGCTGTGAAGTCATTAAAATTCTGCGTTTCATGATTTGTATATGTATGTTAGGAGATATTGATGGCCAATAGTGCACAATCTCGTAAGCGCGCCCGTCAGGCACTGAAACAACGTGCCCATAACGCTAGCTTGCGTACCGCTTTTCGCACTGCGGTTAAAAAAGTATTGAAAGCCGTTGAAGCTGGTGACAAAGCAGCTGCTCAGGTTACCTACAGCGAGAGCGTTAAAGTGATTGATCGCATTGCTGATAAAGGTGTTTTCCATAAAAATAAAGCTGCACGTCATAAAAGCCGTCTGGCTGCCAAAATCAAGGCTATGGCTGCTTAAGCTGATTTTTGTCATTGCATGAGACGATTCTCATGATTGCTATTATCACAAGGCTGTTCCCATTGTGGGCAGCCTTATGTTCTATCTTTGCCTATTATAATCCTGCCGTTTTTACTCCTCTGAAATCTTATATCTCTGAAATGCTGATGCTGGTAATGCTATCCATGGGCATGACGCTGAGAATTGAGGATTTTACCCGAGTATTGAAGCGGCCGGCGCCTATTGCGGCAGGTATTGGTCTGCATTATCTGATTATGCCACTGGCGGCATGGCTGATTGCCAGATTGCTGAACATGTCACCAGAATTGCAGGCAGGAATGGTGCTGGTAGGATGTGTGGCCAGTGGTACTGCTTCGAATGTGATGGTGTTTTTATCCAAAGGTGATGTTGCACTGTCTGTCACAATCAGTGCCTTGTCTACTGTAGTGGGCATTTTTGCTACACCACTATTGGCAAAACTTTATATAGCTGCATCAATCGAAGTACCTGTCGTAAATATGCTCAGGGAAATTTTGCTGATTGTTGCCTTACCTATTGCTATAGGGGTAAGTATTAATTATTTTGCGCCGAAACTGGTAAAAAAAATTATACCTTCACTGCCACTGATAACGATGTGTATGATTATTATTGTGCTATCAACTGTGGTGTCATTAAGCAGCGATAAAATCGGAATAAAGACGGTAATTGTTGTTGTTGGTGTGATTTTGCATAATGCTTTAGGGCTGATTGGCGGTTACTGGGGTGGACGGTTGTTTGGTTTTGATAAATCCATCTGTCGCACACTGGCTCTGGAAGTAGGGATGCAGAATTCTGGTCTGGCAGCAGTATTGGGATCTGAATTTTTTGGTTCGATGGCTGCTTTACCGGGCGCAATATTTTCATTATGGCATAATATTTCCGGTTCATTTCTCGCCAGCTATTGGTCGGGAAAGCCGACAGGTACAAGTAACGACCATGTAAAACGTGAAGATGTCAGTTTACATTAATTAATTTGACATACCAAAAAAGCCCGGTTATTAGTCTGGGCTTTTTTTATTTAATAATGCTTTGCTGAATTAAATGTACAGGTATTGATTTTGTATGTATATAGACGAAATTTTGTATTTTTAGGATGTGTAGTCAGTACCTGTCATTATAATCAGTATTCATCTTCGTCAGGCAGCGAAGTATCAGCCCACGCCTGGCGGATAGCTGAGTGAATAATATCCATACTAAAACCGCGGTAAGCAAGAAAATGCATACATTTATGTTTTTCTTTTAAGTCAGCGGGAGGTTGACGATATTTTTTTTGCAAAACAGCTATAGCATTATTTGTCTGTTGTTCTCTGTCCGGTAAATAATCTGCAATCAGAGCTGCATCAACACCTTTTTGCTTCAGGCTTTGCTCTAAACGCAGATTACCATGCAGCCGGCTTTTACTATTGATATAAGTTTCCGTATATCGCTCATCTGATTGCCAGTGCTTTTGTGCCAGTTCATCCAGTAATGCTTCAAGATTGTCGTTTTCATCTGCATAAGGATTCAGCTTACGTGCCAGCTCAGCTCTGCTGATTTCCCGCCGTGCCAGTAGGGCAATGGCACGGGCACGTAAACTGATTTTTTGCTTCATGCGCGGATTTCGCTGTTAGCATGATGACGTATGCCATCATCAATATGAGGCAGATGATCAACAATAATGTCTGGTTTAGTCTGGGTGTTTTTTGCCAGCTGTGCCATATCTGCATAACCCCATGTGACGCCACAGCTTAAAGCTCCGGCTGCTTTAGCTGCCAGAATATCATTAGCAGAGTCACCAACCATCAGTAAATTTCCGACGGGTACGCCTAATACTTCTGCTGTGTGCAATAAAGGCATAGGAGAAGGTTTTTTTTCAGCCAGTGTATCACCACCCACAACCAAACTGAATGAATCAGCCAATCCAAGCTCACATAATAATTCCACAGCCAGAATTTCATTTTTATTTGTGATTACTGCTAAAGGCAAACCACGGGCACGGAATAATGCCAGTGCGGTTTCTACTTCAGGGTAGGGGCGGGTATGAACACTCAAATGAGTACGGTAATAGGAAATAAAGGCAGTAAATCCTTGTGTCCAGATGGCTTCATCCACCAGACCGTCCCGATTACCACTGAGAACCCGGTGTACAAGGCTGGATAAACCGTCACCTACATAGGTAGTCAGTTCAGATTCTGGCAATGATGACAGTCCTAGTTCCGCGCGCATATGATTGGCAGCAGCACATAAATCGGCGATTGAATCGACCAGGGTACCATCCAGATCGAATGCTATGGCATGAATATCATTCCATTTCATGATTGGCTTATTGATTGGGTAAAAGACATGCTTATTTTATCATGTTCAAATAACCAGTAAGGCTGCCGGTAGCAGTATATTTACTCTGTTTAGCAATCCGGTATTATTTAGGTTCAGACATAGCCGGATAAAACTACAGGCAATTAATCCGTTGTAGTTAGTTTATAACTGGCTGAATGGGATCACGGCTGAATATATAAGCTATATGCTGTTTAAACTTTGTACCGGCATGCAGAATATTATTCGGAAATGCATGGTGATTCGGAGCATCTGTATAGCCTTGTGGTTCAAAACAGATTGCTGCAAACGGCAGAAGTGATTTACGTGCCGGTATCTGCTGCTCAGACAGATTTTGAGCATTATAGACCACCATTACAGGTGCATCTGTTTTTACCGCCATGGACAAACCGGTATCTGGAGCACTTAAGCGCGCAACAATGTTGTTTGCTGAATTTGGTGGTAATACATAGGCCGTATCAATGATACTGCTGCCTATGGGACGTGCTGAATGAAAATCAAGCGTTGCCGGTGCCTTATGAATATCACCAGTTGGTATCATATCTTTATCAGTCACAATGACTTCTTGTGGTAACAGCCATAACTGATGTTCGCTGATCGTGCTTTCTCTCAGAGCCAGATTAAAATAACTATGCTGAGTCAGATTAATTAAAGTATCACGATCTGAATCAGCGCTGAAATCAATATTCAGTTCGTTATTTACTGTCAGGGTATAGCATACCTGTACATTCAGGTTACCCGGATAGCCTTCTTCACCATCGGCACTAAAAAGCTGCATGGTAACCGAAGCGCAATGTTCATCATTATGGGTAGCACATACTTTCCACCACTTCTGATCAAAACCAGTATATCCGCCATGCATATGATGTTCTCCCTGATTAGCAGTCAGGTGGAGCAGTTCATGGTTGAGCGGTGCATGTGCAAAGCTGATGCGTCCGGCATGCCGTCCGATTACAGCGCCCAGATGAGGATTGTTGGTACGATAACTGGTGCTGGCATAATCCTCAGCATTATTGAAACCCAGAACACATTGCACAGGATTACAATCTCTATCCGGCATGATGAGTGAGGTAATTGTGGCGCCGAAATCCATAACAGATACCTGCATCCCCTGACTGTTTGTCAGTGTCCACAATGTGGCACTTTCACCGTCTACCAAACCGAATGGCTGGGTACTAATCGTACATAATGAAAGTTCATTTGATTTCATTCTCTCCGGCCTCTTCATCAAGATTATGTAAGAACGCCAGTTTTTCGGCGATTTTAATTTCCAGCCCGCGAGCTACCGGCTGATAGAATGCCGGTTCATCCATCCCTTCAGGCATATAGGTTTCTCCGGCTGCATAGGCATTAGGTTCATCATGGGCATAGCGGTATTCACGCCCGTAGCCCAGCTCTTTCATTAACTTAGTCGGTGCATTGCGTAAATGAACCGGTACTTCATTGGACGGGTGTTTTTTGACAAAAGCACAGGCTTCGTTATAAGCAAGATAACCGGCATTGCTTTTTGCCGCACACGCCAGATACAGTACTGCCTGCGCCAGAGCCAGTTCCCCTTCAGGGCTGCCAAGTCGTTCAAAAGTCTGCGCTGCATCATTGGCTATTTGCATCGCTCTCGGATCAGCCAGACCAATATCTTCCCATGCCATACGGATTATACGTCTTGCCAGATAGCGGGGATCAGCACCACCATCCAGCATCCGGGTAAACCAGTACAGAGCGGCATTCGGATGAGATCCGCGTACTGATTTATGCAGTGCAGAAATCTGTTCGTAGAAGCTGTCGCCGCCTTTATCAAAACGGCGTAATTGCGTGCCAAGACTGCCGGCAGTTAACTCTGCGCTAATTTCAGTTTGCTGCTGTGCTTGTGCGGTATGAATCAGTTGTTCGAGTAAATTCAGAAAACGCCTGCCATCACCATCAGCGCTGTTAAGGATTAATGTCTGTGCATCCGAACTAATACTGAATGATTGAAACTCAGGCAGGCTGAAAACTTTATTTTGCAATTGTTTCAGTTCTTCAATGCTGAGTGAGTGCAGGGTATACACCTGTGATCGGCTTAGCAGTGCCGGATTAACCTCAAAAGAAGGATTTTCTGTTGTAGCGCCTATAAAAGTAAATAAGCCGTTTTCGACATAAGGTAAAAATGCATCCTGCTGTGATTTATTAAAGCGATGTACTTCATCGACAAAAAGTATGGTGCGTTGTCCCTGTTGTAAAGCCAGCTGAGCTTTTTCAACCGCAGTACGGATTTCTTTTACTCCTGAAAAAACCGCTGATAAAGGAATAAACAGAGCATTAAAGCTTTGTGCCAGAATCCGTGCCAGAGTGGTTTTACCCACGCCGGGAGGACCCCATAACAGCATGGAATGCAGGTGTCCGGTTTCTACGGCAACACGCAGAGGTTTACCTGCACCAATCAGGTGTTGCTGCCCGATTACGTCGTCCAGATTTTTCGGGCGTAACTGTTCTGCCAGTGGTGGTAAAGGTTTCTGATTAAATAAATCCATAACGTGTCATTCAGTACACGATAATTCGTGTAATATATTGTACCTGATTATGTAAACTTTGCAGGGCTGGTAACCATTGGATTATAGGTATAATCAGTATGGTTATATATTGTATAAATAAGAAAAGTTGTATTCTAGACTTAAATTTAATCCAACTGAAGAAATTACATGAGTAAAATATTGTTTTTTCTGGTTTTTATAGTTGTGGTGATAGGGGCTTATATAAATTATGACAGAAAATCAGAATACGGGCTGATATCTGGTATTGGCGGATATATGATCAATCAGGAATGTCAGCGTCAGTTTAGTCAACCGATAAATAAACAATTGACAGAATTATTTATCATCAAAAGAATCAGTCAAAAGGATTGTAACTGTATTGCAGTACATGCAAGTCGAAAACTCAGTATTAAAGAAATTGCAAAAATGGTCGATCCGCAGGTTCGTCAGCGAAGAGTGCGTGAATTTACTGTATCTCAGGCCAGAGTATGCAAGATAAGATTACAGCGTTATTAACTATAGCTCAAATATGATTAAATCATACAGGAGAAACAATGAAATACATTAGCACCAGAGGGCAGACCGCGTCAAAAAATTTCAGTCAGGCATTAATGGCCGGACTGGCAGATGACGGTGGTTTATTATTACCACAAAGCTATCCGCATATTGATACATTTACTCTTCATGAGTGGCGGTCATTAAATTATGCTGAACTGGCTATGCAGATTATCAGTCTGTTTGCTACTGATATTCCCAAAGCAGATTTACAGAAGATAGTCAGTAAGACATATACAAAAGAAATATTCGGAAGTAATGAGATTACTCCGGTCAGAACTTTGCATGATGGAATTCTGATTGAAGGACTTTCAAATGGTCCGACGCTGGCATTTAAAGATATGGCCATGCAATTATTGGGTAATTTGTTTGAGTATGTGCTGGAACGTGAAAACCGCTTTCTGAATATTATCGGCGCCACCAGTGGCGATACCGGTTCTGCTGCTGAGTATGCTCTGCGCGGCAAAAAACGGGTAAATGTATTTATGTTGTCGCCATATGGAAAAATGAGTGATTTTCAGCGTGCTCAGATGTATAGCCTGAAAGACAGTAACATTTTTAATATTGCTGTTAAAGGCATGTTCGATGATTGCCAGGATATTGTAAAAGCGCTGCAGAATGATCATGCTTTTAAGGCACACTATCATTTAAGTACAGTTAATTCTATCAACTGGGGTCGTATTGTTGCGCAGGTGGTGTATTACTTTAAGGGCTATTTTGCGGCTACCAGCACAAATGAACAGAAGGTTTCATTCTGCGTACCCAGTGGTAATTTTGGTAATGTGCTCGCAGGGCATATTGCCCGAAGCATGGGGCTGCCTATTCATCGCCTGATTGTTGCTACAAATGAAAACGATGTGTTGAATGAATTTTTCAACACTGGGCATTATCGTCCCCGTGATGCGGCACATACATTTGTTACTTCAAGCCCGTCTATGGATATTTCCAAGGCTTCCAACTTTGAACGCTTTGTTTATGATTTGCTTGACCATGATGGTTCCCATATGCAAAAACTCTGGCAGCAGGTTGCAGCTGGTGAGGGATTTGATTTAAGCCATATGCTGAATAAAATTCAGCATCAGTATGGTTTTGCTGCTGGTAAAAGTACTCATGCTGATCGTTTGCAAACCATTGCTCAGGTGTATCGGGAAGACAATGAATTGATTGATCCGCATACAGCAGATGGCGTAAAGGTAGCGCGACAGTTGCGCGAAGCCGGCGAAATCATTGTGTGTCTGGAAACTGCTCTGGCAGCTAAATTTGCACAGACCATTCATGAGGCAGTTGGAAGTGATGTAACCATACCGCGCCCTGATAATCTAGACGGACTGGAAGATTTACCACAGCATGTTACCGTGATGGATAATGATGCGGCTGCGGTTAAACGGTTTGTGGAAACACAATTAGGTAAATAAAAGTAGATGTAAGCGTTTTTAAATATTAAAGGCCGGCATGGTTATGCCGGCCTTAGTTTTTCAAATTAGAAATTATCCGGATTTTCCAGTTTATCTACTTTCTGTTTTAATTCTTCAGGAGTCAGCGCAATTTCTTCACTTGGATTAGCGGCCGCAGTGGCTACTGCAACAGGATTATAGACAGAAATGTATTCTGATCCGTCAGAACGATCCTCAATAGTGTACATCACTCCGCTGCGGTTGAAACGGTGGCACTGGCGCTGATACCAGCCTCGGAACCCGGTTTTAGGTTCATTCGGGTTGTAATAGAATGCGTTGAGTATTTCCGGTAAGCCAAGGCCACATACCACACCGGAAAGCAATACACAGATAAATGTATAACCAACCAGAATATCGCTGTATTTAGCCAATGCCGGCATATTGGCTACAGCCAGTATCAGGGCGAGAGAGATACCACCGCGTACACCCCCCCAAGATAAAATGGTAAGGCTGCCATGGTAGCTTTTCTTATATACTTTCGGAAACAACATAAATGCCAGTATGTTTCCGGCAAAACGGCTCAGATGCAGTAATACGAAAGCTATAATACCGCCGATAACCAGAGTTTTACTCATATCAACGATAAACAGTTCCAGACCGATTAAGGTAAACAGAAATGAATTGATGATGCCTTCTACAGCGTGCCAGAAGTTATTAACATCATCTATTTCTTTTTTCTGTAAAACTTCCTGCCATTTATTTCCAACGATCAAACCGCCGACAACACAGGCAATCGGGCCGGACGCATGAGCGAAATAAGCCACCAGATAAGAACCGGAAGCCAGCAAAGCTGTTGTCAGAATCAGTGATTCATTTTCATGTTTGCCATGCAACAGGCGCAATGCGCCAATGCCGAAAATAAACCCGATAATAACGGCAACAACAATTTCATAGAAGAAATTTTCAATAACACCTAAAGGAGATACGTGCTGACCATTAATCAGAGTAAGAATGGTCATAAATACAACGATACACATGGCATCATTAAATAATGATTCACCTTCCAGTTTAACCATTAAATGGCGTGGGGTACGTACTGAGCTCAGTACGCCTTTAATCCCGATAGGGTCTGTTGCACCCAGAGCAGAGCCCAGTAACAGCAGAACCAGCAGAGGAACATGATCGCCGACCAGAAACTGAAACCCATAAAGCAGACCGCCAAACAGCACTGAGCACAGCAATAATCCCAGAGTGGCCAGAATCAGAATTTGTCTCCAGTAACGCTTTAAATCAGAAATCTTAAATTTAAGAGCAGAGGAGGTCAGAATAAAGCAGATTACGCCGTTTACCAGAAAATCATAAAAATTAATATGACTTACGGCTGCCTTTAAGGCCATGATATCTACATGGATAAAATGATTGCGTCCGAATAAATTCATGCCCCATTGCAGTGCAAACACCAGAATGGCTGAAACAATCGGTACACCAATGGCCTGCGGCATATCAAATAAGCGTTTATTTAATAATGTGGTGACAATAGACAGTGAAAAAATAACCGTTATTGCCTGTAAAAAAAGTACACTACCCATGCAAACAGTTTTCCTTTATTTAAGTATTGTAATAAGTTGCTGATGAATCGAATCTGTCGCAGTTTGTAGCAGGTTCCCCTTGAATCAAAACTTGCAATAATAACTTACGAATCAAATTCATCCAGTAAATCAGGTGCTGGAATAAAATAGAGACTGCCGCTTACCGGTGTGCTGAAATCCAGCAGACGGTCTACGTGACCTTCGTCATTTCCGGTAAACATATGCTGCAGCATTTGGCGTGTTACTGCAAATGAACGTGCATAACCGATAAAAAACGTACCGTACTCATTTTTTGACGGATGAGCAAATGCTACATTGGCACGAATAATTTTCAGTTCATTGCCTTGCGCATCATAAGCCTTACTCACGTTACTATGTGCAGTTTTCGGCTTTTCTTCATCAGAAAGCTCAATGTCATTAAAACGGCGCCGGCCAATGACTTTTTCCTGTTCTTCTACTGATAATTGCCGCCATGCCTGCATGTTATGCAGATATTTCTGAGTAAAAGCATAACTGCCGTTGCGAAATAACGGATCTTCATCACCCACCAGAGCATATTCTGCTTTGGATACATCTTCCGGATTTTCAGTACCGTCAACAAAACCGATGATAGCGCGACCATCCAGATAACGGAAACCACTTACTTCATCGATGGAATAAGTCGCATCAGCCAGTAGTTCATCAATCATAGCGGCCATTTCATAACAAATATCCTGACGATCGGCACGGATATGAAAGAAAAGATCGCCTGCTGTCGCTACAGCAGTATGTTTTTCGCCTTTAATAGCAGTAAAAGGAATCAGTTCCTTAGGCTTTGGTTTACCCGGCCGCAGCCTGTCCCAGGCTTCCGAACCAATCCCCATTAATGCATTAAAATTCTCATCATGAAACCGGCCATGCATGCTGCGTACTAACGCTGAAAAACCAGTAATAAATTCGAGTACCTTGGTAATCGCTGCCTGATTATTCTGTATCCCTAACGTAATAAATAAAGCACTTTTACCCGGATAAGCTAATACTGAAGGTGTTCTGTATATTGTCATTAATAAATACTTTCCTAAACCATTATTATAATGAAATCAACGTACATTATTAAGTACAAACTGACATGAATTTAAATATTTTTAACTATGTCATAAAAATTGCCTGTAAATACGTTCAGCACTGTAAACCGAACCGAGTAATAAACCCGGCTTTTCTCACTGCCTGTATTAGTAACGTAATTAATAAATGGGGATACTTATACATAAGATATGAAAATTATCGATAAAATATGATAATTATAACCTAAAAGCGTATAAAAGCTTTTATTTGCTGATATTTTTCCGCTAGTATAGATTACTTACTATTATTTACTATTACCCTGAGAAAGCAATGCATCACTCATTTCCATTGGTTGAAACCATCGTAGGTGGTTTATTTTTCGCCTTTGTGCTCGGTTATATCGCACATAAGCTGCGTATGCCCCCGCTGGTCGGCTATCTGCTGGCCGGCATAATTGTCGGACCGTATACCAAAGGATTTACTGCAGATATGCATTTATCACAGCAGTTGGCCGAACTGGGCGTGATTTTGCTGATGTTTGGGGTGGGACTGCATTTTTCCATTCGCGATTTACTTGCGGTTAAGCGGGTAGCAATACCAGGCGCACTTATCCAGATTATTCTGGCTACTTTACTTGGCTGGCTGCTTGCTTATCTGGCTGGCTGGACAACAGGTGCCGGTATCGTCTTCGGATTGGCTCTATCTTGTGCTTCAACTGTTGTCTTAATAGCGGCTTTACAGCGCTGGCATTTGGGGGATTCTACACAGGGGCGAATTGCCACCGGCTGGCTGATTGTTGAAGATATTGCCATGGTGTTTGTGCTGGTGATGATTCCGGCTCTGGCGCCGGTTTTATCAGGAGAGGGAGCTGTTTCCAGTGCAAATTTGCTTTATTTGCTGGGTAAAACCGGAGTACAAATCATTGCATTTATACTGGTTATGCTTTTTCTTGGTCGCAGAATAATTCCATGGTCTTTACAGCGTGTAGTGAGCACCGGAAGTCCTGAGTTGTTTCGTCTGGCTGTCATTGCTATTGCTTTAGGCTGTGCCATACTGGCCAATTATTTCTTTGGTGTGTCGTTTGCTCTGGGTGCTTTTTTTGCCGGAGCCATCATCAGCGAAACCAGTATGAATCACACTGCTGAAGAAGCATCCGGCGGCTTACGTGATTTTTTTACCGTACTGTTTTTTGTTTCAGTGGGTATGCTGTTTGATCCTAGTATTATTGTCCGTAACCCACTATTACTCTTAGCCACTTTATTGGTGGTAGTAATAGGTAAAAGTGCGGGAGCATTTTTGATTGTGCGTGTATTCGGCTATCCGCCTCAAACTGCACTAACAATTGCTGTTGCGCTGGCTCAGATCGGTGAGTTTTCCTTCATGATTGCCAGTCTGGGCGCGGTATACAATATTTTGCCACAATTAGCCAGTGATCTGATTCTGGGTAGTGCACTAATATCCATAATCTGTAACCCGTTTTTATTTGTCTGGCTGAACCACTATCTGGAAAAACAGTCACAGCAAAAAACTTCTGCTACAACCATTGTGTCCGAGAATAATCGATTATCGGATAAACCTCATGCAAAAGTAGCTGCACCGATTAAGCCGGTTTCAATCTATTTTGTAGATGAAGATATGGCTATTGCTCCTGCGGTGAGCGATCATACAGTGTTGGTGGGTGCAGGCCCGGTCGGACAAGAAATAATCAGACATTTGCACGCACGTAATGAAACAGTCTATGTACAGGAAAATCGTTTAGAAGTTGTTACCGAGTTGCGTGCACGTCAGATACCCGTTGCCTATGGGCATGCATTATCAGATGGGATGCTGGACGCTGTATTTGTCGCTCAGGCTAAAAATCTGATTATTACTATTCAGAATAAAACTGAAGTGATATCAATTATAAAGGCTGCTATCGCGCTTAATCCGCAACTGCACATAGTCACATTCAGCAGATATGAACAGGACAAACAATTGTTTATTCAGGCAGGGGCAACCAAAGTTGTTGACAGTCAGCTCGTACTGGCCAATGAAATTATGCAAGCATTCGGACAGGTCTGAAAACTGACATTGATTCCAATAGAAAAATATAATTTTTTTATTAGTTTTTTAAAAATAATCCAATATCCTGAGAATGATATTTTCTGAAACAGGCGTAAATCAATAATTATCTAATATTGGTTTGCGCCTGTTTTGGTTTAATTACTTATGGTATCGATGAATACTTCCAGTTGTTCACGGTTAGTAATTTTGCTGTCTATTTTGATATATATACTGTGTTCTTCAGGAATAATCAGTACCTGATGTACACCAGCCTGTTCAAGTAATTGTTGTCGGGCATTGTCAGGTAAAACACGACCCTGTTTCAGGATAATGCGCAGACTGGCCAAATAGGGTGGTTCGTGCATTGTCAGGCTCAGCAGAAGCCAGATAAAAGTTAATCCTGTGCCAAAGATAAAAACACTATGTGCACCGGTATGTGCAGCTAGCCAGCCTCCGATTGTTCCTCCGCAGGCTACGCCCAGAAACTGCCCGGTTGCATAGATGCCCATTGCAGTGCCTTTATAACCTGCCGGTGCTTCTTTACTGACCCATGAAGGCAAGAGTGCTTCCATCAGATTAAAAGCAATAAAGAATAATAAAACACCTGTGACAAGCGGCCAGAAAGAAATATTAGCCAGCCATAATACACTTTCAGCAATTAATAGTCCGGCAACACACAAGATAAACACTTGCTTCATTTGCCGTTTGCTTTCAGCGTATATAATTGGTGGCAGAACAGTTATGAAAGCAATCAGCATCGTGTATAAATAAATCTGCCAATGTCTGGCTGCCGGAAAGCCTGCCTGTTCCAGTTGTATAGGCAGTGCAACAAAAGTCGACATAAGCAGAAAATGCATGCAGAAAATACCGATGTTCAGCTTAAACAGGGCAGGGTTGCGCAGTACAGTACCAAAACTGCCGCGTACAATGCCTGATTCACGGTTAAGTATATGAACAGTACTGTCGGGTACAAAAAACAATGTCAGGCCGATAGCAGCCAGTGCCAGTACCGCAATAACCCAGAATAATCCGTGTAAACCTATTGCGTGTGTAATGATAGGTCCGCAGACCATGGCAATTGCAAAAGTGATACCAAAGCTAATACCAATAAAAGCCATGGCTTTGGTGCGGTTTTGTTCGCGCGTCAGGTCAGATAATAATGCCATTACAGCTGCTGCGATAGCACCACTGCCTTGTAATGCACGTCCCAGTATGACTCCCCAGATAGAGGATGTTAAGGCAGCAATAATGCTGCCCAGAGTGAAAATCAGCAAGCCGCCTACAATTAAAGGTTTACGCCCGAAACGGTCAGACCACAAACCAAAAGGAATTTGTAATATAGCCTGCATCAGACCATAAATTCCGATTGCCAGTCCGATCAGGCTTTCACTTGCTCCCTCTAGTTTCATACCATAAGTAGTCAGAACAGGAAGAACCATAAACATGCCCAGCATGCGCAGCGAAAAGACTGCTCCTAATCCCCAAGTTGCACGCCTTTCGGCAAGATTCATGTGTGTATCACTGTTGTTCTTGGAATTCATGTTTAATACTGCTTAAAAGAAAAACCTGCCTATTGTAAAAGAAACAAAGGCAGGTTGGGTTGGTTTGCGTATTGTTATATATTTATGTCACGGTATCAGCCAGCAAAGCTTAATACAGTTTGTGAGGCCGGAGTCATAAAATCTACCGACATCATTATGCTTAAGGTAGTGATAGCAATAATCGAAAACACAAACAGTTTGCGCGCCCATATACGATCATTATTCTGTGCTTTATAGCCGGATAATGCCATACACAGCCACCACACGCTGACAGCCGCAGCAACGACCAGATATTTGTAGCCAGCGTAACCGCCTATTGACAGCATCAATGTTGCAAACATAAAGGCAATAATATAAAACGTGATATGGTGTTTTGCTACAGCAATGCCTTTTACTACCGGTAAAACCGGAATATTAGCCGCCTGATAATCCTTAAAGCGGTAAATCGCGATTGCATAGGAATGTGGCATCTGCCAGAGACTGAAAATCGCCAGCAGAATAAGTGCACCTGCATCAAAATTATTGCTTACAGCGCAATAACCGATTACTGGTGGTGCGGCACCCGACAGACTGCCAATTAAAGTTCCGTAAACTGAATGCCGTTTCATATAGAGACTGTAAATCCCTACATAAACCACAAAGCCCATTACAGATAACCACATGGCTAAGGGATTTGCGCCAAAATAAAGCACAACAAATCCGGCAATACCCAGTATCGTGGCCAGTGCAAATGTTACACGGGCAGATGCTAAGCCCCGCACAAGCACACGATTCTTAGTACGCTCCATTTTCGGATCAATATCACGGTCAATCAGATTATTAAACGCACAGCCGGAGGCTACTACCAAAGACACGCCCAGCAGGGTAAGGATTAGCAGGTAGCCGTTTATGCTGCCTTTTGACGCCAGCAAAAACCCGCCGACAACCGAAATCAGGTTGCCGACGATAATACCTGGTTTTGTTACTTGCAGGTATGGCTTAATCATGAACTGCCTTTAACCTAACACCATGTTTGCGTTGAGGCTCCACATAATCCAGATGGAAAGACCTACCAGCAATACAATCACAATAGCAGTGAAGATAAATGAAATCAGATTCCAGCGTTCTTCAGGGTTACTGCCCAGATGCAAAAAGCATACCAGCTGAACAATAAGCTGTAAAACGGCAGTAATGACAATCACAGCAAACAGAGTTTGTTTGTCAGCGGACTGATTCATTACCATCATAAATGGAATCAGAGTTAAAACTACAGACAGGATAAACCCGATAATGTAGTTTTTAGCACTGCCATGTTGTGGGATATGGTCTTGATGGTTTGACTGACTCATAACGCTACCCCCATCAGATATACAATTGAGAACACGCAAATCCACACGATGTCCAGAAAGTGCCAGAACAGGCTCAGGCAGTTGATGCGCATACGGTTAACACTGGTAAGACCGCGTGAAGCTACCTGAATCATCATTACAGCCATCCAGATTAAACCGGCAGTAACGTGCAGACCGTGGGTGCCGACCAGAGCAAAAAAGCCAGAAAGATAACCACTGCGGTCAGGACCCATACCACTTGTAATCAGGTGATGAAATTCATACAGTTCCATCCCGATGAAGCATGCACCGAATACAAAAGTAATCACCAGCCATAATAAAACCTGACTCTGATTATTGCGATTCATTGCCAGCACGGCAAAGCCGTAAGTAATGGAACTCAATAAAAGAGCAAAAGTTTCTACCAGCACAAAAGGCAGCTCGAAAATGTCTTTGCCGCTTGGACCACCTGCTGTGCCCGGCAGGAGCACGATATAGGTGGCAAACAGACAGGAGAACAAAATCAAGTCACTCATCAGGTAAATCCAGAACCCGAATACCTTCAGTGAACCGTTGTCGTGGTGAGCGTGCTCATGCGCACTACCGTGAATCAAGGTTTCAGTTGACATTATTTCAGTCCTGCTTTAGTTAATTCATTAAAACGTTTGCTTTCAATGGTTTCGATTTCAGCAACCGGAACGTAGTAATCCACATCCGTGTCAAAGCTCTTGACAATAATGCTGATAATCATGCCGGCAAAGCCAACGATAGCCATCCACCAGATATGCCAGATCAGGGCAAAGCCGCAAATCATTGAGAACACTGCAATCACCAGACCGGCAGCAGTATTTTTCGGCATATGAATTTCTTCATATTTGGCTGGTTTCTTGTAAGCAATACCTTTTTCTTTCTCATCCCAGAATGCATCACGGCTTTCAACCTGTGGCTGCACAGCGAAATTATAGAAAGGTACAGGGGAAGAAGTAGACCATTCCAGAGTACGACCATCCCACGGATCACCCGTAACATCAAGGTTTTCCTTACGATGCAGGCAGGAAACTACAACTTGAATCACCATGCATACTACGCCCAGAGCGATAATGGCAGCACCACTGGCAGCAACGCACAGCAAATTATGGTAAGCCGGATCAATGTGCTGACTCAGACGGCGGGTCATACCCATGAAGCCCAGTGCGTATAAAGGCATGAATGCTACAAAGAAGCCGATAAACCAGCACCAGAAAGCCCGTTTGCCCCATTTTTCATCCAGCTTAAAGCCGAATGCTTTCGGGAACCAGTAGTTAAGTGCTGCAAACAATCCAAACACTACACCACCGATAATGGTGTTATGGAAGTGAGCGACTAAGAACAGACTGCCATGCAGTACAAAGTCCGCACCCGGCACAGCAAGCAGTACACCGGTCATACCACCTACAGAGAATGTAATGATAAAGCCTACAGTCCACAGCATCGGCACATGGAAGGAAATACGACCTTCATACATGGTAAACAGCCAGTTGAAGATTTTTACCCCGGTCGGGATAGAAATAATCATGGTTGCGATACCGAAGAATGCGTTGACATTGGCACCTGAACCCATGGTAAAGAAGTGGTGCAGCCATACGATAAAAGACAATATGGTGATACACACAGTTGCCCATACCATTGAAGTATAGCCAAACATGGTCTTGCGTGAGAATGTAGCTGTAACTTCTGAATACACACCAAAGATTGGCAGTATCAGAATATATACTTCCGGATGACCCCATGCCCAGATCAGGTTGATGTACATCATCATGTTACCGCCCAGTTCATTAGTAAAGAAGTGGGTGCCGAGGTAACGGTCTAATGTCAGCATGGCAACAGAGGCTGTCAGGATAGGGAAGGAAGTCAGAATCAGAATATTGCTACAGAAAGATGCCCAGCAGAAAATAGGCATTTTCATCATAGTCATGCCCGGTGCACGCATTTTCAGGATAGTAGCAATAAAGTTAACAGCACTAACCGTTGTCCCGATACCTGATATCTGCAAACTCCATATCCAGTAATCAACACCTACCCCCGGACTGAATTCCAGACCAGACAGCGGCGGATAGGACAACCAGCCGGTTTGTGCAAATTCACCGATTCCCAGTGATAAGTTAACCAGTACCACACTTACAGCAGTAAACCAGAAACCCAGATTATTCAGGAATGGGTAGGCCACATCGCGCGCACCCAGTTGCAGCGGGATGACAAAGTTCATCAGGCCGATTACAAAAGGCATGGCAACAAAGAAAATCATGATTACACCGTGAGCGGTGAAAATCTGATCGTAGTGATGTGGTGGCAAAAAGCCGTCACTGGTACCTGATGAGGCTAAAACCTGCTGACTACGCATCATCACTGCATCGGCAAAACCACGAACCAGCATCACAATAGCGACAATGATATACATGATACCGATGCGTTTGTGGTCAACTGTAGTAAACCATTCTTTCCACAGATAGCCCCATTTATGAAAATACGTAATTGCACCTACCAGCGCCAGACCAATGACGATGATAGCTGTAATCGTTACCATGACAATCGGTTCATGGAACGGTATCGCATCTAAAGATAATTTTCCGAACATTGTTTATTTCCTCGCAAGCTTACTCAGCACTGCTGGCTGCACTGGCCTGTAGAGCAGCAGGCATATTGTGATTGGCAAATTTAGCAATCACGTTGCCGTACAAACTCGGATTTGCGCTGGAGAAATATTCCACTTTATGGAATTGACTAGGCGCAGCCAGTTTGTTGAATGAAGCCATGTCATTAAGTGTATTGGGCGACTGTTTCACCTTATCCACCCACTGATTGAAGCTGGCTTCATCCGGTGTCGCAATGGCAGTAAATTTCATGCCAGAGAAACCGGCACCGCTGTAGCTGGATGAAATACCTTTGTATTCACCTGCTGTATCAGCAACCAGATGTAATTTGGTTTGCATACCAGCCATAGCATAAATCTGGCTACCCAGCTGCGGAATAAAGAATGAATTCATCACTGTATTGGAAGTGATTCTGAATTCCACCGGGGTATCTTTCGGAAAAGCAATTTCATTAACAGTGGCAATACCCTGTTCAGGATAAATAAACAGCCATTTCCAGTCTAATGAAATTACTTCGATTACCACCGGTTTTTTATCACTTTCCAGCGGACGATAGGGATCCAGAGAGTGAGTGGTTTTCCATGTGATTGTTCCCAGAATGAGAATAATCAGGATAGGAATACCCCAAACTACGGCTTCGAGTTTGTTGGAATGCGCCCATTTCGGTGAATATTTGGCATTACTACCCTCTCTGAATTTCAGAGAGAATAAAACTGCCATGATAATCACCGGAATTACGACTATCAACATCAAGCCTAAGGCTGTCAGTATCAGTGTGCGTTCTTCCTGACCTATATGGCCTTTAGGGTTTAGCAGAGCTGCATCACAGCCGCTTAAAAAAAGCGAACCGATCAGCATCGTCAATACTATCCCTGAGAGCTTACTTAATTTCATGTAACGACCTCAACATTACGGGAAACACGATTAACGTTTGTAAAAAACGGGTGCTACTATTTTAAGACAATGTAGCTGAACTGTATATTGCAGTATTCAACACATTATTAAAAAACATAGCGGAATAAATAAAAAATTTTTAAAATATTTTTTATTATTTATAATATAAAACAAATATGTATATTAAAAAATTACTTTATATTTCTTTGTCGTGAAGATAAGAATACTGCTTTGATTTCCGATAAAATCCGTTTATTAACACATAAATGTCATCTTGAAAATTAGTTTAATATTTAAATTTATCATGAATAAACTTAAATTTTTATTAAATATAAAATGCTGATTTATATAGATAAATATAGGGTGTATGTTTTAAGAAAAAAACAGCAAGCTTTTTTTCTGAAAAAAAAGAAGATAAATGTTAAGATTATAAAAAGGTTAATCTGTATCAATTTTGTGTGAATTATTTTAAAAAATAATTTTTTTAAAATAATTTCAACAATAATTAAAAGCCAGATCGTCTAATTGTTGTATTTAAAATTTTGTATTATATGGTTTTTTATGAACTCGTTTTGAAATAAACAAATATTCGGGTGTTGTAAAGGTATCGACTGAAATAAAATATTGATTGATTTCTTTTTGCAACATGGTTTAAATAATATAACTAAAGTAAACAATCTAATTCAAATTAGATAATTATTATCTTTATTGTTTTTATGCTTATTTTCCTTACTTGTTAACATTTGAGTAAATGTTTAGCAATTTTCATACCATTTTGCATATTTTCTGTATTGAATTCATATTTATTGTAATTTCTCAAAATAATCATTAAGTGTTTTAACTATCTGATTATCTATATTGTTAATGATATTTGTATGATGGTATAGAAGAATCAGTGATCAAATTCAAAATAAATCAGCATGCATTCAAATATAAATATATAAATGCATCAGTTTGCTTTCATACCGGCTGGGTTGTTTGCAAACTGATGCATTCCTGATGGCTATATATCTTTTTATTCTAGCTATTTTGTTGTAATTGCTGCGCTGCTTGCAAGGCAAAATAGGTCAGAATACCATCTGCACCGGCTCGTTTAAATGCAAGCAGGCTTTCTAAAATTACTTTATCAGCCTCGAGCCAGCCATTACTGATGGCTGCCTGCAGCATGGCGTACTCACCAGATACCTGATAGGCGTATGTAGGAACGCCAAATTCATCTTTAACCCGTCTGATTACATCCAGATAAGGCATACCCGGTTTAATCATTACCATATCTGCTCCTTCAGCTATATCAAGTGCTACTTCATGCAGTGCTTCATTGCTGTTAGCAGGATCCATCTGATAAGTATATTTATTACCTTTACCCAGATTACCGGCACTGCCTACCGCACTGCGAAACGGACCGTAAAAAGCTGAAGCATATTTGGCAGCATAAGACATAATCCGGGTATGAATAAAACCATTTTCTTCCAATGCTTCGCGGATAGCTCCGATACGTCCATCCATCATATCGCTTGGAGAAAGAATATCCGCACCGGCTGCTGCATGTGAAAGTGATTGTTTGATAAGCGCTTCTATCGTTTCATCATTTTTAATATAACCATTTTCATCCGGCAGGCCATCCTGTCCGTGGGTTGTATAAGGATCGAGAGCCTGATCTGCCATTACACCCAGCTCAGGAAAACGGGATTTCAGAGCACGGATAGCACGCTGAATAATACCGTTTTCATCCCATGCCGCCCGTCCGTCAGCAGTTTTGCTATCAGGATTGGGAACACCAAATAAATCCAGAACCGGTACACCCAGTTTTAAAGCCTGTTCCGCAACTTTTAATAATTCATCAATAGATAAACGTTCTACACCAGGCATGCTGTCAACAGGCATACGCCCAGTTTGTTCATGTACAAATACCGGCAAAATAAAATCATTGGCTGTCAGTATGGTTTCACGCATCATACGCCGTGAAAAATCATCATGTCGCATACGCCGCATACGTGTATTGGGCATAATTCGAGGAGGAAAGTTCATAATAATAATCCTGATTTTTAATAATTACAGCCAGCCACCTATAAGCTGGCTAAAATCACGGCCTGTAAAGCTTAGTGAAATTCGGATTGTTATTCTAAACCCTTTCAGGCAGGACTTCTAATGACATAATTCTGTACTGATTATTAATAAAAACTATTAAATTCTGGTTTGTAATTAAAAATGTATTTATAAGATGTAATTAGGAAAAAGCATAATTGCTTTTAAAGTTCCTTGTGTTTAGTATTTAATTAAAATTGATAAGCAGTAAATGTTTGAAACAAAGTCTGACTGAGTTAATTGATAGAATAAATTTTTATTGCTGACAGAAAAGAAAGCTGATTTTTCAATGAATTTAGCGTTCAATGTGACTATTTAATGAAAATCAAGCTAAAACTTATACTCCACATAATAACGCCTATAACTAAGTCTAATATCTTCCATGAAAGATTTTGATTAAATAAAGGAGATAAAAATTTTGCACCATAGCCTAATGAAAAAAAGAACAGCCATGAGGCAAGCATAACTCCAAGTGTAAATAGATGAAGATTATCTTTGAATGATACTGATATCGAACCAACTAAAATCACTGTATCCAGATACACATGTGGATTTAACCATGTAAAAGCCAGACATACTCCAATAACTTTCATTAAGGAACTTTTATCAATCAGGCTTGTTTTCAGCGCTGAATTTTGATTCAATGCAGAATAAAAACTTCGTATGCTATAAATAAATAAAAAAGTAGCACCAAAATATTTGGCATAAATAATAATTTCCGGATAGCGGTTAAGTACTTTAGCAAATCCGGTTACCCCTAAATAAATCAGAATAGTATCTGATACTGAGCAGATTAGGCATACCCAGAAAACATATTGCTGCTTTAAACCTTGCTTTAAAACAAATGCATTTTGGGCACCAATAGCTATAATTAATGAAAAGCCAAGGCCTAGTCCTGATAGTAAAGCAAATATTGAGTTTAACCTATTAAACTATTGAAATGTAAAATAATTAACGCAATTTCTATTACTTGTTATATTAAAGTATATTTATATAACAAGTTTATTTTATTAATAATTTTGCTGAAAGCTTTATTAATTCAATAGATACGACGGTTTTTAAAATTATTCGGAAAATGTCTGGATAAAAATAGCTTAGATGAAATCCAGCTTAGGAATAATGATTTAGATTCATTTGAAAACAGGTTATTAAGTTTTACTCAGAGGGCTGACAACTGCGTACAAAGGCAGATGGTCGGAGAGTTTTTGCCATGGCAGACCTGTTAATGGTTTTGCTTCATGTATTTCCAGATGGCGGGTAAAGATTCTGTCGAGACTTAAAATAGGCAGGCGGGCGGGAAAAGTTTTCGGTGCATGGCGATAAGCATAAAATGCATCATGCAAATTTAATTTTAAACCTAAAGTATCGTGGGAACGCTGGCGCCAGTCGTTGAAATCGCCGGCTAAAATTAATGGATTGGCCGGATCTATTTCACTTTGGATATAGTCATAAATAGTCTGATACTGTTTTATTCGGTCTGGTTCACGTAAGTTTAAATGGGCACACAGGCATACCAAAGGTCGTGTCCAGTGCGGGGGCTGTATTTCACAATGTAACAGTCCTCGTTGTTCAACACTGTTTACACTTATATCCAGATTATGACAGGTTACGATCGGTAGCTGACTTAAAATAGCATTACCATGATCACGAAATTTATAACGGGCATTGCGACCATAACTTACATTATAGGCTAGTTGTTCGCCGAGAACCTGATAATGAGGTTGTTTAGGAAAATCCGGTATATTTTCTGCCCGTTTGCTATTTATTCCTTGCACTTCCTGTAAAAACAGTATGTCCGGAGCCAGCTGATGCAGGGCGGCAGCCATTTGAGGAAGTTGTACTTTTTTATTAAGTGCCGACATGCCTTTATGTATGTTATAGGAGGCAATGGTGATTTTATTCATGAAAATGGCCGATGATTCTGAATTACCAGTGTTGGGGTAGTTGCAGTATTGCTGAACGGTTCGATGGCGAAAATACTTTTTCCGCTGCCTGTTCAGGTGAACACCATATATAGTCTAAATGTTCGCGTGGTGACAGAAGAATAGGAGTTTCTGCTGCTATACACAGAGAAAAGATATACTCGGTATTATAAGTAACTCCGGGAGCATAGCGATGACGCCAGTGCGGATAAATTTCGTAGATAGTGGATTGCTGCCAGTTAAGAATATCATTGCTATAAATGCCGGTTTCTTCTGCCAGTTCTCGTTTTGCAGTCTGCTCAATTGTTTCTCCCGGTTCCAGACTGCCAGTTACAGATTGCCAGAAATCCGGCTTATCTGCGCGTTCCAGTAGCAGTATCTGCCGGTTGTTATCATAAATAACAACCAGTACAGATACAGGTTGTTTATATGGTTTATTGTTAATCATGATGCTGTTGATGAGCTGAGCGATAAGATGAAACGCTTAATGCGGTGGGTAAGGGCTCCGGATAAGCTGAAGCAGTTTCAGTTTTTACTGAACTGGTTATGGTATCGCAGGTAATCGGATCTTCTTTATCATTGAGAATACGTATTTCCTGCTGCGGAAATGGAAATTCTATACCAACTTCTTTAAAACGATTCCAGATTTCCAGCAAAATTGCAGAATTGATACTTAGAAAACCATTTTCTGGATCACGAATCCAGTAATTAACATACAGATTAATTCCGGAATCAGCAAAGCCGGTAACATAACTGTTTGGTTTAGGATCATCGCATACTCTTGCCTGTTTGGCTGCAGCTTCTTTTAGTATTTCCAAAGCCTGAGGCAGATCTGTATTGTAGGCTACCTGTAAGGTCAGGTTGTTGGACATAATTTTACTGGAATAAGAATCATTGATAACCGTATTTGAAACAAAGGTATCATTCGGAATCAGGGCTTCTGAGCCATCACTGCTGCGTAGTACTACAAAACGGGCAGTTATCTTGGTTACATAGCCGGTGAAATTATTAATATTCAGCCTGTCGCCAGGACGCACGGAATGGTCTGCCAGAATGATAAAACCGGATACATAGTTGCTGGCAATTTTCTGTAAGCCCAAGCCAAGACCAACACCCAGAGCACCACCAAAAACAGAGAGAATAGTTAAGTTAATTCCTACCATTGGCAGGGCAATTAGTACGGCAACCACTACCAGTAAAGTTTTGACAATTTTCACCAGTACATAACGCAGATTGACGTCGAGTTTTTCTGCTTTAAGAATACGTCTTTCGGTAAATCGGGACAGCCACATGGCAATAATAATGGCAATCCCGACAATAATACTACCGGTAATGACAGTATACAGGCTCAGACTGGTTGAACCTATGGGCAGAGCCAGTGACTTGAGCAGGCGGACAATAAAGGTATCCAGACTGGTGAGCCATAGAATAAAACATACCCATAGGAATGTGGATAGTGAGCGCTCATAATGCTCATTAAAACGGTTATTCGGGATAGCGTTGTGCAACACGGCCATAATGATGCGAATCATCAGTAACCAGCGCGCAGTAAAAACAGTTATTTGTAACCATAATACCGACTCACCTGTGCCGGCACGCCAGATAATCATTGCAATAATAGTGCAGATAAATAGCAATACGGGCCATAGCAGGCGTGTAAACAGGTGGTACAGAAACGGAAATTTAATGTTGTTCTGGTTTTCAGTACGTTTGGATACGGCCGACAGCATTTGCAGGCTGAGCCAATAAGTACCAATCATAATCACCACTGCACAGGCCAGTTCCAGCCAGCCGGTAGTGGTTTTTAAACTATGTACTATCAGGCGTGCCAGAAATTCTTTGCGGGCAAACATGGAGTCAAAGTAGTTATTCATGGTAGGGCAAAGAAAAAAATTTTAAAATTGACCTAATGGTAGGCGTTCTAATTGGTTTCTGTAAACTGTCGTTATTAAAATTATCAAATATAGATAACTTAATCTGTGCATATGATAGTGGTAAATAATACTTGTAAGAATGATGGTTTATTTAAAATTGTTTATAAAAAACATATTTTTGTTGTGATTTTAATAAATCAGCTTAAGCAGGCAACTTATTATTTGATTCTGAATACAAAGATGCTTATAATAATCGGTTTTCCAACCTTGCCCTTTGCACTTTCGCATGGTAAAGGGATCGATTAGCCACAAGGAGTACTCATGCGTCATTATGAAATCGTGTTCATTGTCCATCCGGATCAAAGCGAACAGGTCGGTGCTATGGTTGAACGTTACAAAACCATGATTACCGAAGCTAATGGTAAAATTCACCGTCTGGAAGACTGGGGCCGCCGTCAGCTGGCTTACCCGATCAATAAAATTCATAAAGCACACTACGTGTTAATGAATATTGAAACCACACCTGAAGTGATTGACGAAATTGAAACAGCATTCCGCTTTAATGATGCTGTATTGCGTCATCTGACTGTAAAAATGGACGCAGCAGTGACTGAAGCTTCTCCGATGATGAAAGACGAGAAGTCTAAAAATCTGTTAGCAGGTAACAGCACTGAAACTGCTTCAGAAGAAGCAGCTGAAGCCTGATTAATTTACTGAGGCCGGTTTGCTGAATCAAATATGCCTGTGTGCACAGATTAAAAGTCTGGACAATTTACGCTATACGCCAGCCGGTTTGCCGGTTCTGACCATGTGGCTTACCCATGAGTCATGGCAAACGGAACTGCAACAGCAGTATCTGGCAAAAGTAGAAATTCAGGCGAAAGCACTGGGTGATTTAGCTGAAAACTGGTCGTATCAGCCGGGAAA
Organism: Snodgrassella sp. W8124; assembly: GCF_016100875.1. Classification (NCBI taxonomy): domain Bacteria; kingdom Pseudomonadati; phylum Pseudomonadota; class Betaproteobacteria; order Neisseriales; family Neisseriaceae; genus Snodgrassella; species Snodgrassella sp. W8124. The sequence continues at coordinate 1,235,198 of NZ_JACFRP010000001.1, read as the reverse complement.
TATGGTCGAAGTCAGCGGATTTCTCAGCCAGAAAGGTATATACCACTCCCGTCCGGTACTGCATATCCAACAAATTCGTGAATATAAAGGTTAAACGACATGGCTCGTCAATCATTCAAACGTAGAAAATTTTGCCGCTTTACTGCGGAAGGTATCAAACAAGTAGACTATAAAGCAGTTGATTTGTTAAAAGATTTTATTACTGAAAATGGTAAAATCATTCCGGCACGCATTACCGGAACCAAAGCACATTACCAGCGTCAGCTGTCTACAGCTGTAAAACGTGCCCGTTTTCTGGCTTTGCTGCCTTACACCGATCAACATAAATAATAAGGAAGAGTTATTATGCAGATTATTTTGTTAGAAAAAGTCGGTGGCCTGGGCAATCTGGGTGATCTGGTTAATGTAAAAAATGGCTATGCCCGTAACTTTTTGATTCCTCAGGGTAAGGCTCAGCGTGCCAATGCTGCCAATCTGGCTGCATTTGAAGAAAAACGTGCTGAATATGAAGCACATCAGGCTGCTGTTCTTGCTGATGCTGAAGCACGTAAACTGAAACTGGATGGTCAGAACATCAGTGTAGCGCAAAAAGCTGGTGTTGATGGTCGTCTGTTTGGTTCTGTAACGACTCATGATATTGCAGAAGCTATTAAAACTGCTATTGGTGTTGAAGTAGTTAAAGCTAATGTGCGTTTGCCTAATGGTCCTTTGAAAGCCATTGGTGAATATGAAATCGAAGTAGCTCTGCACAGTGATGCTGTTGCTGCTATCACAGTAACTGTTGTAGCTGCTGCAGAATAAATATAACTGACACACATCAGGAAAGCGTAAGCTGTTCGGGTTAATCCGGACAGCTTTTTTGTTATTGATGGTAAAATTAGTTTAAACTGTGCATGAAGCATATGCTAGGAACCATAATAATGAAATTAGTCAGGATGATAAGTGCAGCTTTGTTTCTGTCTGCTTGTCAAAGTACCCATCCAATTCAGGAAAAACCACTTCAGCCTACTGCTACAACCAGTGTATCGTCACCAGCTGATAATAAAGTGTTTGCTTTGACGGACAGTGGAATAGATTTACTGAAACGTAATGATGTAAATCGTTTTATTGATTTTGAAGTTAAGCGGGGACAATATAGCAGGGCTCAATTGGAAAATTTTTTCCGGCAGGTAAGCTACCGGCCAAGTATTGTTCGTGGTATGGATAAACCGGGAACATCCTTACCGTGGTATACATTTGTACAGAATAATGCCAATAATGTTCGTATTAATACCGGAAATATCTTCTGGAAAAATAACACCGGAATAATTCAGGCAGTATCAAAACGTTATGGAGTAGCGCCGCAATTGCTGGTGGCGATTGTTGGGATTGAAACCAATTACGGCAATACTATGGGCTCATATCGGGTTGCTGATGCACTGACAACATTGGGCTATCACTATCCACGGCGGGCTGAATATTTTCAGCGTGAGCTATCTGAATTTTTGCAACTGGCTTATGAAGAAAAGCAGGATCCATTAAGCTTTAAGGGCAGCTTTGCCGGGGCAATGGGTATGCCACAGTTCATGCCATCCAGTTTTCGCCAGTTTGCTGTTGACTGGGATGGTGACGGACATCGGGATATCTGGCGTAATTCTGGTGATACACTGGCCTCAGTGGCCAATTATATGAAACAGCATGGCTGGCAGTCCGGAGCGCCGATTGCTGTTCCGGTAAATATGCAGCCAACACCGCGATTACAGCAAATCATTGATGAACCTACTTCGCTTAAATACACCGCAGGTCAGTTGCGTCAGTTAGGCGTAGTCATTCCCGCGCAGATTAAAGATCAGGAAAAGGGTATTTTATATCGTCTGGAAAGATCTTCCGGCGAATATGATTACTGGTTTGGTCTGAATAATTTCTACACTATCTGGCAATATAACCATAGCCGACATTATGTGGCTGCCGTTCGTCAGATTGCGAATAATCTGGCAGATGCCAATGCTAATTTATAAATGAGTATTCATTTGCAATCATCAGCCATCTTGTTATACAGATGGCTTTTATTTTGCTATGGTAAGTAGTGATTGATTAAAATAATTATTAAAAAATTTAAATAAAGATGAAACTAATCTGGTGTAATTCTTACCTGTATTAATACTGCAGGATACTCAATTAAACCATAGTCTGATTTATCATTGAAATGAGGATAAATGTCTGATTAATGATTATTAAATTAGTTATAGTAGAAGCTATTAATATTAGTTTATGTGTTCAAATAAGTTTTTATTTTTCTTTGCCGATAACGCTGATTTGAAATTTTATCTAAATATGGCTATTCGTGTTTATTAGATAATGATTAAACTAATGATTTACCTGCATTTCCTCGATAACACTTTCTATAATCTGATAAGCCAGTTTAGCTGCATCTAATTTTTGATTGATAGAATTTTGATCATCATTATCAGGATTATTCTTATAATTAATTGTAAAAGAGTATAAGTAGGAAACTTCCCAATTATTAGTAAAATCATGAGTTATATAGCATTTTAAATCATAATCAGTCGGGCAATTAATAACAAGAGGTTCCGTTACAGATGGTAACCAACCGGGATTGGGAACAGTTATGACATTATAGTAGTGATCAGAAAACTTAAACATTTGTACTTGATTATCAAATTTTAAATTTTCAATCAATTCAGTGTGATGATTCACTATTTCATAATTTAATTTTTCTTCTTTAGTATAAATATATTTATTATTCAGATCGTCTTGAAATTGTTGCCATGGACTTTTAGTATTCTTATCTTTTTTTATCAGTTCGAATTCAAGCCATTCAAATTTTATTTGTCTGGTTGCCGGATTTTCGCAATAGCCGGCCATTTTTTTTGAAACCGGATGTTGGCATAAAGTATCTAAATCAATATTTATTTTACCAATGGAGTCGATTAAAGTTGGTTGAGAAGCTGAAAACTGCCTGCAAAAATTCTTTTGAGCGGTATTAAAAATATAATCTTCTAACTTAGGAGCAAGGCTTCTAATCCAAAATGATGGATATTTGGAGATCGGGTAAATACGTAAGTTAATATCTTCTGATAAAGCCACTAATCGGCCATTTTGTTTGCATTCACTGTCTGGACGGTTTTGCCAGTATTCTATTAACGCGGGAGCGACAAGATAGGCTGGCCAGAAAAAGGTACATAAGAATGGCAAAACAATATAAACAATAACAGAATAAAATTTTTGCTTAATGCCTTGAAAATGAGCCGTGAAGGATTGACAGTAGCGAAGAATAACTGGAAAAAGTACTCCTGTTATTGAAAATAAAAAAATATAGATGTCAGCAAATATCAGGCTGAAAACTAACCATCCGGCAATAATAATGGCAAAGCCTATTTTGATAAATTTATAAATTTTTCTATAAACAATTATCAGGGTAGGAAGAAAAACGATGTAGAAAAAAGGCAGTATAAATATCCATACAAAAACATAACTATCAGTGTGATAATAAGGATGATCCATGTACAGGCTCACTAAAAATATCTTTTTAAAATTATATTGACCCTGTTATTAATATAAATTAATTATTTTATTTAAAACAAATAATATTGATATATTGTGTATTTATATCAAATTATTGGTAGGTTAGTTTGTAAATATGAACTCTTTTGACAAGGATAAATAAATTTCTGGTAATTTTTTACCCATCCAGATGCTTAGATTAAGAGTAAAAATATTTAATATTGGAATAATGTGATTGTTAAACGCGGCTGCTCAAGTAATGTTATATATTTCATAAATTAAGATTGGTTTATAATTAAGCATACAGACTAAGTGCGTGGTTACATGTATTCAGATAGTTTTTCATGTAGCAAATGACTTTTTATTTCTTTTTGTTTTTATTTTCGCGTAGTTATATTTACTAAGAGCGATTTGTGTAAAATATTTGTACTTTAATTTATTATTGATGATTTAAGCATATTAAATATATATTCTGCAATCTTAACTATTTAAAGTAATAACAACAGATGTTAAAGCAAGTTGAGGTTGTTTCATCTGATTGTTTCACCTAGTTTGTGGCTTCGGTATAACCTTTTATGCTGGTTTTTGGTTACAATAAAGTGCTTGTTTAGATTGCACTGAACAAGATTTATTTTGCCTTTAAGTTTTGCTGTGGCTGGCAGTTGCGGATGGTTATGACTTATCAAGTATTGGCACGAAAATGGCGACCAAAAAAGTTTGCTGATTTAGTAGGACAGGAGCATGTAGTCAGGGCATTATTAAATGCGCTTGATAAAGGACGTTTGCATCATGCTTATATGCTTACAGGGACTCGCGGTGTAGGTAAAACCACCATTGCCCGTATCCTGGCTAAAAGCCTGAATTGCCAGCATACTGAACATGGTGAGCCATGTAACCAATGTGATTCTTGTCGCCAGATTGATGCCGGCCGTTTTGTTGATGTGCTGGAAATTGATGCTGCTTCCAATACAGGAATTGATAATATCCGCGAAGTACTCGAAAACGCACAATATGCGCCAACGATGGGGCAGTATAAAGTCTATATCATCGACGAAGTGCACATGTTGTCGAAAAGTGCTTTTAATGCCATGCTCAAAACTTTAGAAGAGCCGCCTGAACATGTGAAATTTATTCTGGCGACAACAGATCCGCAGAAAGTACCGATTACGGTTTTAAGCCGGTGTCTGCAATTTGTCTTGCGCAATCTGAATAGTACTCAGGTACATGATCATCTGGTTTATGTATTACAGCAGGAACAAATTGCTTATGAAGATCCGGCATTATGGCTGTTAGGCCGGGCTGCTGCCGGCTCAATGCGTGATGCACTCAGTTTGCTTGATCAGGCTATTGCCATTGGTTCAGGAAAGGTGACTGAATCTGATGTGCGGAATATGATTGGCGCGGTTGATAAAAGTTATTTGTATGCGCTTTTGGAAGCCTTGGCTGTACGGGATGGTCAGGCATTACTGGCTAAAGCGGAGGAAATGGCCAGTTGCGCGGTAGGATTTGATAGTGCGTTAACTGAGCTGGCTCTGTTATTACAGCGATTAACAATACTGCAATCTGTTCCGGCAGTCGGCGCTGATGATCCTGAATATACGGCTTTAACCCGTTTTGCGAGTTTGTTTTCAGGAGAGCAGATTCAATTATATTATCAGTGTGTATTACGAGGTAAGGCAGATTTGCCGCTTGCTCCGGATGAGAAAGCCGGGTTTATCATGACTTTATTGCGGATGCTTGCATTTGCACCTCTGGCTGCACTGAATACACAACGTTTGCATGGACAAATCGACGGTACACAGTTGCATGATGTGCCAGTAAACAATAAGCAGATGGATAATATACCAACTGTTTCTGAAGAAAATAGTCCAGCTTCAGTATCTGAAGCACTGTCAGAGACAGCATCTGATGCAACTACTGAAGTACCGGTAACATTAGAAACTGAAATAATCGAAAAAAAATCGTCGTCGATAACAGCTGCTGATAGCAAGATATTAAATGATTCTTCACCTGCTTTGCAGGAACCTCAGTCTGTAACGATTAGCGATGAGCCTCCGCCACCCTGGGAAACAGGTGTTGATGACATATCCTACGAGGCTGTGAGTGTGTTTGAGTCTGTAGAATCAGTCAATGCAAACGCGGCAGAAAAGTATGATGAAGATACGGATATATCCGCAGAAAAACCCAGAGATGATCAGAATTTATCTCTGGTAAAAAATGATTTTCCGCCTTTGACGGCAGAGAACTGGCCGGAAATTTTAACTTTGCTGGCACATCGTCTCGGTGCAGTACAGTTGTTCAGTCAGCATACGGCGATTGTTGCTTATGATGAAAATAGTGGTGATTTAACTATTGCTCTGGCTGAGCAGGGTGAGCCGACAGCCAATCGTGAGTTATTAAACCGGCTAGCTGAATCGTTGTCAGAAGTTTATCAACGGCCGATACATCTGCATACCTGTAGCTGGCAGGAGCAGAGTATGCCGGAAACACCGCAAATGCGTCAGCAGCGATTACATGCAGAACAACAACAGCAGGCAAAGACAGTGTTAGAAGCGCAGCCCGCTGTAAAGATGCTGATGGAAACTTTTAATGCAGAATGGATACCGGAAAGTTTACATCTGGATAAAGAATAATTGCCATTATTTGTTTAATTTTTTCTCTCTATTTAATTGACGTGTAAGGAAGATATTATGTTTGGAAAAGCAGGTTTGGGTGGTTTGATGAAGCAGGCGCAACAGATGCAGGAACGCATGAAAAAGGCGCAGGCTGATCTGGCTAATGTAGAGGTGGAAGGTGAATCTGGGGCTGGTATGGTTAAGGTAACCATGAATTGTCACTATGGAGTAAAACGTATCCATATTGATGACAGTTTGCTTGCTGATGCCGCTGATGACAAAGAGATGCTGGAAGATTTGATTGCAGCTGCGGTTAATGATGCCGTACGTAAAGCTGAATCAACTTCTTCAGAACGTATGAGTCAGTTTACTCAGGGTATGAATTTGCCAGCAGGTATGGGGGATTTATTTAAATAATTACGCCAATAAAAAAGGGTAACGGTTACGTTACCCTTTTTTATTGTTTTTAATTTAAGCTGGTATCATTAAAACCATTGTTTTCTGCTTAGTTACGAAACTAAGCAGGTAAAATGTTATATTGAAATTCAGAAGGCAGGATGATAAGTGAACCGGGTTAGTCTGATGGTAATCTTACATGGTATACAAATATCAGGTTGGATAAGGTAAAGATGTTTTGTCTGAGTTGGTGAAGCCAGTTCCGTTTCTTCCGGTTTGATGAGAGTTTAATTACATCAGAGCTATATATAAAATAATCTATAGTTTTTATGAAATAGATCCGGGCAGTCAGTGAAAACGGGCTGGTTTTATGTATGACTGAAGAGTTTGTTACAGGTAAAAAATGAGTACAAAACATGTGGACGCATTTAGCCGCTTAACCAATGCATTAAAAGTATTGCCTAATGTTGGCCCTAAAACAGCGCAGCGCATGGCATATGAATTATTACAGCACCAGCGTCAGGGCGCAGAAGAGCTGGTGGAAGCAATTCAAGCTGCTTTATTACAGGTACAGCATTGTCGTTTATGTAATACTTTCTGTGAAGGTGAATTGTGTGCAATTTGTTCTGATGAGCAGCGTGACACCAAACGATTAATGATAGTACAAATGCCGGTGGATGTAGCCAGTATGGAATCAGCACATTGCCATGATGGTTTGTATTTTGTATTGATGGGACAGGTTAGTCCGGCTCAGGGAGCAGATTTGCAGGCCATTGCTTTAGATAAACTGGTAACGCGATTACAGCATCATGAAGTAGATGAGATTATTATTGCTACCAATTTTACTGCTGAAGGAGATGCTACTGCGTACGTGCTGGCACAATTACTGGCTGAGTTTCCGGCAAAAGTTACGCGTCTGGCGCGAGGTATGCCACTCGGAGCAGAACTGGAATACATAGATGCGGGTACTCTGGCTCAGGCTGTTTATGAACGCCGTAATGTAAAGTAAACACTATAATTTACAGATAAAATCGGCTTAATGGCAGAATGGAGAATAAAAATATCACTAGGAAAGATTAAGCCAGTCACAGATTCATTTAAGAAATCAGACAGAGTAATTTTAGCAATTACTCTGTCTGTTGTTTTGTGGTTGTATTTCTGATTTAATTATCAGGAGGTAGCGGATTCGCTCAGAAATAGCTGATAAGCGGCATTGTGAGTTTGTTCCTGATAGATATAACCCACATTATCCAGAAATGCATAAAATTTTTCTGCATCAGCCGGGGGAATATTCAAACCAACCAGTACGCGGCCGAAATCGGCTCCGTGATTGCGATAATGAAACAAAGTAATGTTCCAGTCGGATTGCATATGTATCAGAAAACGTCTCAGAGCACCCGGTCGCTCAGGAAATTCAAAACTAATCAGACGCTCATTAGCAACTTTGCTGGTACGACCACCTACCATATATCGGATATGCAGTTTGGCCATTTCGTTATGAGTGAGATCCAGAGCTGGCAAACCATTGTTGTTCAGTTCCTGTACGATAGTCTGTAAATCAGCAGTATCATTGCTTTGAATACCAACAAATATATGGGCCTTCTGATCATCACCATAACGATAATTGAATTCGGTAATATTTCTGTTACCGATTAGATCAATGAAAAAACGAAAGCTACCGGGTTTTTCTGGGATGGTTACCGCAAAAATTCCTTCATGTCCCTCTGTCAGTTCACAGCGTTCAGAGACGTGGCGCAGTTGATGGAAATTCATATTTGCACCGCTGGTTACTGCGATTAGATTTTGATGCTGACATTGATTCCGGGCGATATAGGCTTTTAATCCGGCAAGAGCCAGTGCACCTGAGGTTTCCGTAATACTGCGGGTATCATCGAAAATGTCTTTAATTGCTGCACAAATACTATCGGTATCTACAATAATAATATCATCCAGTAAGTCTTTGCATAGTGTGAATGTTTCTTCACCTACCAGTTTAACTGCAGTACCATCCGCAAACAGACCTACTTCTTTAAGTTCTATGCGTTTGCCGGCAGCAATAGATTGCTTCATAGCACAGGCATCTTCAGTTTCTACGCCGATTACTTTGACCTCCGGACGTACATTTTTAATGTACGCTGCCACTCCTGCAGCCAGCCCGCCACCGCCAATAGCAACAAATACAGCATCGATAGGTTTCGGGTGCTGGCGTAATATTTCCATACCAATGGTACCCTGTCCGGCAATGACATCCGGATCATCAAAAGGTGGAATATATGTGAGGCCACTTTCGGCAACCAGCTGCATGGCATGGTTGTAGGCATCATTATAGGACTCACCGGCCAGTACTACTTTGCCACCGCGTTTTTTTACAGCATCGATTTTAATTTGTGGTGTGGTCTGTGGCATAACGATAGTTGCTTCACAACCCAGTTTTTGTGCTGAAAGTGCTACGCCCTGAGCATGATTGCCGGCCGAAGCCGTGATGACACCTTTTTCCAGGGCATTTTTATCCAGTTTGGCCATTTTGTTATAGGCACCGCGGATTTTAAAAGAGAATACTGGTTGTAAATCCTCCCGTTTCAGCCAGATGTGATTGTTCAGTCGATCTGACAGATTAGCAGCATAATCCAAGGGTGTTTCAATGGCCACATCATATACTGCGGCAGTAAGAATGCGGGTAAGGTAGTTTGTGTGATTGTTCATAATGTAGAATGAAAAAACTGATTTTATTTTGCAGATTATCTGCTTAACTGAATTAATCAAAAATTAACGATAACGCGGCTGTTTTTTTTATGCAAGTAAATTTGCCAATATTGCTTCTCTTGTGCAGACTACTGTTTATAATAAGCGGTTATGGAAGTGGTTAATCGCGGTTAATTCAGATTTAAATTTGATAATAGAAATGATGAGAAATTTTTTTCGCTGGCTCATTACAACTGTGCTGATGATTGTTTTGCTACCGGCACATGCTGTAACTATGCCTGAAATTAATGCTGCTGCATATGCAGTGGCAGATCAGCAAAGTGGTACAGTTCTGGCCAGCCGTGATAAAGATGCCCGGATTGAACCTGCTGCACTGACAAAGCTAATGACAGCTTATCTGGTATTAGATGCTTTGCATACGGGTAAACTGAAAGCGCAGCAACCGCTGAAAGTTTCCGCTACCGGCTGGCAGGCAGATGGCAGCCGGATGTTTTTACAGCAGGGTGTTCCGGTAAATGTGGAAACGGTTGTGCAGGGTATGCTGGTTATCTCAGCTAACGATGCAGCAATTACGCTGGCTGAAGCTGTGAGCGGAAACGAAAAAGCTTTTGTGCGCAAGATGAACGCTGAGGCGCAAAAAATGGGACTGACAAATACCAATTTTGTCAATTGCACCGGATTACCGGCAGAGGGACAATATAGCAGTGTGGGGGATCTGCTGCTGCTGGCTCAGGCTTTGGTGCGCGATTTTCCGCAATATCAGAGCTGGTTTGCTAAAAAATCTTTTGCTTATAATGGTGTTACTCAGTTAAACCGTAATTTGCTCCTATTCAGAGATGATCAGGTAGATGGTCTGGCAGTCGGCTATACTATACATGGTGGTTACAATCTGGTTGTAAGCAGTAAACGCAATGAACGCAAAATTGTAGCTGTACTGGTAGGAGCTGACAGTAGTGAGGCCAGAGCAGCAGAGGGAAGTAAATTATTAAGCTGGGCTCTGACTAATTTTAATACGGTCAGATTATATCCGGCCGGACATAAAGTAAGTGATATTACTGTTTATAAAGGTGCACACAGGAAAGTAGCAGCAGGTTTTTTAGGTGACGCTTATGTCACTTTGCCGTCTGGTAGTGCTAAACAATTGTCTGTAGAGCTGGAGGCTGTTCAACCAGTGGTAGCTCCGGTGTACAAAGGCCAGAATATCGGAACTTTAAAATTGCTGTCAGGTAAACAGGAAATTGCCCGACAGAATGTTGTGGCACTGGATAATGTGGGTGAAGCAAGCGGGTTCGGTCGCTGGCTGGATGGTATCGCCATGTGGTGGCATAACCTTTTTAATTGATAAAGCCGGCTGTTTTTTGAGTGATAAGCATTTATCTAAGCGGCTAATTAATCAGTTTAACGGTAATATGTGCTGAATTGATTGATTTGTTTTAAAAATAAACCCATCAGCTGATGGGTTTATTTTTAATTTCAGTTATTCATATGGATGACAGAGCAGAATAGTTTCTTCTCGATCAGGACCGGTAGAAATCATGGCAATCGGAGCACCGCAAATTTCTTCAATACGTTTCAGATAGGCTTTAGCATTGTCTGGTAGTGCGTCGTATGATTTTAGACCAAAAGTGCTTTCCTGCCAGCCCGGCATTGTTTCATAAATAGGCGTACAGGCAGAAACGGCGTCGGAACCACAAGGCAAAATATCTATTTTTTGCCCGTTATAATCATAACCGACACAAATATTAATGCTATCCATGCCATCCATAACGTCCAGTTTAGTTAAACATAAGCCGGAAATACCATTTACCTGGATAGACCGTTTCATCAGAGCAGCATCAAACCAGCCGCAGCGGCGCGGACGTCCGGTTACTGCACCAAATTCATTGCCGCGTTCTGCCAGACCTTCACCCACGCTATCGAAAAGTTCGGTCGGGAATGGTCCGGAACCAACTCGTGTTGTGTAAGCTTTGACAATACCCAGTACATAATCCAGTTTAGTCGGTCCTACACCAGAACCGACAGCTGCTGCTCCGGCAATGCAGTTAGAGGAGGTAACGAAAGGATAGGTACCGTAATCAATATCAAGGAAAGTACCCTGAGCACCTTCAAACAGCAAAGATTCACCACGGGCATTCATGTCGTTCAGCTCACGGGAAACATCTCCGACCATTGGTTTTATCTGATCGGCCAGTTCCAGAGTCTGCTGGTAAATTTTTTCAGCATCAAGTGCTTCCTGACCGTACAGGCCGGTAAGCTGGCAGTTATAAATGGCTACTGCATCTTTAATTTTCTGCTGTAAAACATCAGGCTGAAATAAATCCATAATACGAACTGCACGCCGGGCAATCTTGTCTTCATATGCAGGTCCGATACCACGACCGGTCGTGCCGATTTTCTTATCGCCTTTAGCTGCTTCACGAGCATGATCCAGAGCGATATGATAGGGAAGAATTAAGGGACAGGTCGGTGCAATAGTTAATTGTTTGATTACATCAATACCCGCCTGCTGTAATTCAGCCATTTCGCTAAGCAGGGCTTCTGGTGATACGACAACACCAGAACCGATAAAACAACGTTTACCTGTATGTAAAATACCACTGGGAATCAGACGCAAAACAGTTTTTTTGCCATTGACCACCAGAGTATGCCCTGCATTATGTCCGCCCTGATAACGTACCACGCCGGAGGCACGTTCAGTCAGCCAGTCTACAATTTTACCTTTGCCTTCATCACCCCATTGGGTGCCGACAACAACGACGTTTTTTGCCATATGGTTTTACCTGCTCATACTAAGGGTTAATTATTGCTACAAAGGAATCAGCTGCCATTGCTGGTTTTGCCATACCAGCTGGCGGTCGCATCCTCTGATATCGTTACATTCGGGAGTGTAATCAATAATGACACACTCACCGGCTGAACGCAGTTGCTCTATTTCGGTTTTTGCAGCAGAGGCATCTTGTACGCTGACTTTTATGCCGCGCAGTTTTTCTACCGGAGGCAGATGCCCGATTAAATCACGTAAATCAAAACTAAAGCCGGAAGCAGGGCGGTTACGGCCAAAATATTTACCCAGACCATTATAACGTCCGCCTCGTGCCAGTGCGTCCGGCCAGTCTTCGCTATAGGCGGCAAACAGCAATCCGGTATGGTAGTTGTCTACCCGCAATTCACTTAAATCAATAAATATATTATGGTTTGCAAATGCTGTGCAGATTTGCCGGAGCTGCTGTAATGCTTCACTTATTTCCGGCAGGTCTGGCAGACAGTCTGCGGCAGTCTGCAATACTGTCTGGGTTCCATATAATGCAGGTAAAGCGACGAAAGCTTTAATCCACTGCTCAGAAAGCTGCCATTGTTGTACACACTGCTGAACTGCGGCTGCATCTTTAGCCTGCATCAGCTGTAATAAAGTTGCCGCTTGTTGTGTAGTCAGGCTGGCAGCATTAGCCAGTGTATGAAAAATACCGATATGTCCAAGTGAAAGTGTTGGTTTGGGTACTTTGACAATGGCCAGGCTTTTGAGCATTAAATCAATAAGTTCGATATCGGCTTCGATACCCGCATATCCATATAATTCAGCGCCGATCTGTAAAGGCTCCCGGGTACTTAAAAAGCCGTCAGGTCGTGCATGTAAAACCGGACCGGCGTAACACAATCGGTTAATCCCGCTATTGGCTGACAGCAGATGAGCATCTATACGGGCAACCTGGGGTGTGATATCTGCGCGCAGACCAAGCTGCCGGCCACTAAGCTGATCGACAACACGGATGGTTTTTAGTGACAGCCCTTCATCAATACGGGTAAGTAAGGACTGGCTGTATTCAAGTAAAGGGGGGCTGACAAGTTCGTAGCCATGGACGCGATAAAGTGCTAACAGCTGTTCTTTGGCGCTTTCAAGCTGGCGCGCCGCTGAAGGTAGAATGTCGGCAATATATTCGGGCAATTGCCAAGACTGCATTGGGATTCCTCACAAAATACAAGCCACACTGACCCTGACGGAACAGTGTGACGTGGACGTGGAAAGGCAGCTGAATGTTGTGCCTGAGGTCTTTTAAAATATCACTTTATCACAATTTAACGTTTTTATACCAGAGACAATTAGATTCTGATTACCATTTTACCCAGCCTGTAGCCCAGGTAACTAAAATGATACCGCCAAATATAATTCGGTACCACGCAAAAGGGATATAATTTTTATGAGCAACAAAGCGCAGTAATGCTTTCACTGCTACCAGGGCAGAAAGAAATGCGGCAACAAAACCAATAGCAATCAGCAATAAATCATCCCGGGTAAACTCATGCAGATGCTTAAGCATGTCGTAACCGGTGGCAGCAATCATTACTGGTACGGCCAGAAAAAAAGAAAACTCTGTTGCTGCTTTGCGCTCAATCCCCCAAAGCATGCCGCCCATAATCGTACTTCCTGAACGAGATGTACCGGGAATTAATGCCAGAATTTGCGCCAGTCCGACGATAAGTGCATCGCGAGGCCGCATGTTCTCAACAGTTTTAACTTTCGGTTCGGTACGGCTCTGACGTTTTTCAATCCAGAGAATAAGTAAACCGCCTATTACAAGTGCTGTAGCAACAGTAATTGGATTAAACAGATAATGCTTGATTTGTTCACTGAACAGTAAGCCCATGATGGCTGCGGGAATAAAGGCTATAGCCAGATTAAGAACAAAGCGGTTGGTAGCCGGTTCTTTACCAATATGGGTAATGATATGAGCAAATCGGTGTTTATATTCAAAAACAATGGCAAGAATTGCACCAAGCTGTATCGTAATGTCGAATACTTCACCTGTAGTCTCAAATTTCAGCAGATTACCGACTACTATCAGATGTCCGGTACTGGAAACAGGCAGAAATTCGGTCAAACCTTCTACAATGCCCAGAATCAGGGCTTTTAAAAACAAGACAATATCCATTTTATTTACTGTATTTGTGTATTTAAGCCATGAAATTTATACAAAACAATAGTGTGTTTAAGGTTAAACACACTATTGTTTTGATCGAAGACCAGAGTCTATCGATTGGCAGAGGCTGCTAGTGAAGCACCTATGCTTTTAGGTAGTTTACGTGTGCTTGCAGCATGTGCGCTATTCTCATTGCGTACTTTTTCAATTAGTTCATTCATTGTTTTCATTCCTGCTGCAAATCCTTTCGGAAATTTAAGTACGTATTTGCCGCCTACAATAACAGTAGGTGTTGACGTAATGTTGTATTTTTCGCCCATTTTACGCATGCTGGTGGCCGTAGCTGAATTTTCCAGACTGTTATAGGCTTTTACCAGTTTTTGCCCGTCAAAAGCAGTTTGTTTTATAGCCCACTTGTTAAATACATCAGGTTGCCATAATTCGATGTGTTTATTAAAAATAGCATCAAAGATTAGCGGGTCTGCCTGTAATTTCATTCCGGTACTGTTTACTGCGGCAGCAACACGGGCAAGATTGAAATAAACGTCATCATCCCAGACAACATGAACGGGACGCAGATAGGTATCAGGCGCAAAAGATTTCATTTCTTTAAGCATAAAGGGCTCGAGATGTGAGCAGTGTATACAGCTGTAGGAGAAAAATTCCAGAACTTCTACTTTGTCTTTATGCAGTTGCGGAATGGGTTTATCCAGTACATCATAATCTATTTTTACTATTGCTGCCTGTGCTATGCCAGTGACAAAAGCCATTGCTGTCACCATGGTAGTAATGATTTTTTTTAGCATGTTAATTTCCTGTTATGAAACTGGCTGACTCAGGATGCTGTTCTGGTCAGGCTGTCGATATTATGCTGCTGTAAAGTTTGTTTAATCTGTTTTGCCTGATTCTGACTCAGATTATCAGTCTGAACACGATATTTGATTGTACCGTTCACTTTAGCACTATGTACGCTGCTGTTAATTCCCAGCATCACTAGTTTGGCACGCTGGGCATCAGCATCAGTACGGTTGTTATATGAACCGATTTGTAAAAAAACTTTGTCTTCAGTACGCTGCTTTGCTGCAGCACGCTGAGCTTTTTCAAGACTGCCGTTATTCAGAATTTGTTCCGGAGTTATATCTGTATGACTGACTGGGGGTGCTTTTCTGGGTGTTTTTTCTGGTGTTTTATGTGGTATAGATGGTTGTGTTGTCGGTGTGTGTTCAATAGTAATGTCATTTTCAATCCCTCCCATATTGACCGGTTGTGAAGCCGGTATAGTCTCCGGGGTTTCAACGGTGGTTCCTGAAGACGCAGGAGTATCAGGAGTAAAGATTTGAGAAGATGCTGTTGTACTATTGGCCGGAGTAAGTATTTCGGGTTGTGGCGGAACAGAAGCAGCGGGATTATCAGGATTTTTAAAATCTGATTTGCTTTTATTCAGGAAGAACAGGATACAGGCAATGATTAAGGTTGCAAGAAGCAAACCTATTATAAAGCTGACAAGCCCCTTACCTGCCTGACGAAGTGGTGTGTACATATGCATGTTAAAAGCCTTTATGTTTGGCATTATATACGGCAAATTCTGTTCAGAACCGGAAGCTATCTGTATAGATAACATTATCAATTTCAGTTCTGCTGATATTATAAAGCACGGCGGAAGCTTATGGCGCGTAAAATGTGACTGGTTTCAACATCATGTATATCATTCATATCTGCTAATGTACGTGCAATACGTAAAATACGATGAAAACTGCGTGCTGACAGCGACAATTTTTCCATTACACTGGCCAGGGTTTGTTTGGCTTCAGGGGTGATTCGGGCTATATCATCCAGCTCACGGTTGCTCAGTTGAGCATTGATTTTACCCTGACGTTGATACTGGCGCGAGCGTGCTGTTCTGACACGCTCACGAATACTGCTGCTGTTTTCACCGTTTGCCTGCTGTAACAGATCACTGGCAGGTAAACTGGGCACTTCAATGATCAGGTCTATACGGTCAAGCAGCGGACCGGAAATTTTATCACGGTAACGGGTTATGGCTTCGGGTGTACAGCGGCATGGTTTAACAGGATGTCCGAGATATCCACAAGGGCAGGGGTTCATTGCTGCTATCAGCTGGAATTCAGCCGGATAAGTAGCCTGACGTGCTGCGCGTGAGATATGAATTTCTCCGCTTTCCAGTGGTTCTCGCAGAACTTCAAGAACTTTCCGGTCGAATTCCGGCAGTTCGTCCAAAAATAAAATACCATGATGTGCCAGTGAAATTTCACCGGGTCGGGGATCGGAGCCACCACCTACCAGTGCAACAGCCGAAGTACTATGATGGGGTGAGCGAAATGGCCGGTTCAGGCGGTATTTTTGCTGTCCGTGAGGCAACAATGACTGTAATGACCAGACACTGACGAGTTCTTTGGCTGTAAGTGGCGGTAAGATACCGGGTAGACGCTGTGCCAGCATAGATTTACCGGTTCCAGGCGGTCCGGACATGAGGATACTGTGACCGCCGGCTGCGGCGATCTCCAGTGCCAGTCTGGCTGTTTGTTGCCCGCGTACATCAGCCATATCAGGATAGTTTGTTTCATCAGGCTGTTGTTGTATATGTTGTACATCAACAGGGGAAAGTGGTTGGTCCTGATTAAGATGAGCTGCTACAGCCAATAATGTATCGGCGCCATAAACATGCGCATTGGGTAACAGGGCAGTTTGAAAAGCATTATCTGAGGGCAGAATAAATGAACGCTGGTGCTGTCTGGCTGCTTCTGCCATGGCGATAGCTCCGCGGATAGGCCTGATCTGACCGGACAGGCCAAGTTCTCCGGCTAGTTCATACTGATGCAGATTGGTACCATCAATCTGACCGGATGCTGCCAGTATGCCGATAGCTATCGGTAAATCAAACCGGCCTGATTCTTTGGGTAAATCAGCAGGTGCCAGATTAACGGTAATTTTTTTAGCCGGAAAGTCAAAACCGGACTGAATAATAGCCGCTCTTACCCGATCTCTGCTTTCTTTAACTTCTGTATCCGGCAGACCAACAATGCTGAATGCAGGTAAGCCGTTGGCCAGATGAGCTTCTACCTCTACGAGTGGTGCTGCCATGCCAGCCAGAGCACGACTATAAACAACTGCCCATGACATGGCGTAATTCCTTAGTCAGACAAATCAGTATGATTATCTGTCGGAGCAGCCGGATCGGTGGTTTCATGGTTGTTATTATTTTGTGCTAACAACGCTTCCAGCGCGATCACTCTGCTTTCCAGCTCAGCCAGTTTTTCCCGGGTTTTTAGTAAGACCTGTTGCTGAATATCGAATTCTTCACGTGTAATCAAATCCATCCGGTTAAAAGCACTGCCAAGCATAGATTTAACATTTTTTTCCATATCTTTAATGGGACTGTTACTGATGGTATCGCCGAGTTTATCGCTGATGTCTTCAAAAAATTTTTTGCTGATCATGACCTGAATCCTTTTAATGGCAAGGTAATCAATGTCTGTGATTGTACGGGTGAAACCGTCTGAGATGCAATGCTTATATGCTGTGCTGTTTACGGTGCAGTGAACACAATATTGTAATGCTTGCCGTCAACAGTTAAATCACCAAGAAAGTCATTACGTTCGTCAACACATACGGGCAATACGGCACGGTAAGCTGTCCATACCCCCTGTCCCTGCGGTTTGAAGTCGGTACGATTAAAACCCAGACTCATATTACGCATGGTGAAATGTATGCTGATACGTTTTACAGATGCAGGTACTTTACGCATGCTGATATCAAAAGGTTTAGTGATATCTGCCGGAGGCGTAAATTGAATGACAGCTCCTCCGGGTAATATACAGCCGGTACGGACATTACAGTTACTGAGGGTGCTCAAAGCATCGGTACGGGTGTTATGCCAGAAAACTATGCCAATAATAAGCGGAACAGCTATGATAAAAATAAGTAGTCCGATGATAACAGCAGTTGATTTTTTTGCGGGCTGATTCATGAGATTGGCTGACCAATATAAATTAAGAAAAATTATCTGGTAATTGCAATACAGGTGGTCGTGAATACACAGAGGTTGTAATATTTATTATTGTTGTTCCATTATGATGCCATGAACACCCAGAGTCATCCAGTCTGGCTGTGCGATGAGCTGAGCGTTTGTTTGCTGTAAAACCATAACGGGTACAGAGGAAGGCTGATTATGCAGCAGATGAAGCAGCAGCTGAATATCTTCATACTGGCCAACCGGCCAGATTATCGCCGCAGCTGCTTGTGCCTGTAGCCACTCTTCACTGTTATGACATATAGCCCAGATGGCGCTGACAGGATGCAGATTCACCAGTTGCTGCAGCTGATCTGCTGGTGTATAAATAATTGATCCTGCTGCTATTCCTGAGTGATAAGGGTATATGTTTAAGGCAGGTTCCTGCTTTGCCGCGGTATGAAAACCTCTATTTAAATTTCCGCTCATATGAGCAGGAATCGCTAATGCGGCCAGAATAGGTGCATTAGCAGGTAATATGGGGGTAACAGCAAGACAACCTGGCTGCTGCCAGCTCCAGCTTTGCTGTTCTCGTGCAGTTAGTTGTCCCTGCCACTGATCGGCTGCAATGCGATAAAATTGCAAATGTACGTGGGCATGTTCGTAACGATGAGTTTTGCTTATCCATGGTGTAGCTGAATTAACGGTTATGCCTAGTTCTTCGGCAAATTCCCGCTGCAATGCCGCCAGCGGACTTTCCCCTGATTCTACTTTACCGCCTGCAAATTCCCAGTACCCCGCATATGCTTTACCTGCCGGACGTGAACTAAGCAGAAATTCACCGCGCTGGTTATAAAGGACACCGGCAACTACTTCGATGAGATTATCCTGCGTCATTTAGCATACTCTGCTACAGCAAAAGCCACTATGTAGTCGTCTTCATCTGTGAGACTCAGATGGATACGGCCAATGTTTTTTTGTTTGAGCCATTGTGCTAATGGCTTTTCAACAATAAATTCAGGCCGGCCGAGTTCATTATGACCAATTCCGATATTGCGTAAGGTCACTGGACTGCGCAGACCGGTATGGACGGCTTTGGCAAAAGCTTCTTTAGCGGCAAAGCGTTTGGCCAGAAACTGTACAGGATGATTGGCTGAAGGCCACTCTAGTGCTTCAATCCGTGACAGCATTTTTGCTGCTACGGCATTGGCACCATAGGTTTTACACATTTTGGCAATACGTTCAATTTTAACTAAATCTGTACCTATGCCGTAAATCATGTTGTTCCTTTTGCTGGTAAAAGGTTAGGTTAATAAGGAAGGCTGCGTGCACGGAAAATAGTGGTCTTCATTTGTTCAATGGCTTGTGGTAAGCCGATGAAAATAGCCTGAGCAATCAGGGCATGACCAATATTCAGTTCGTTTATAGCTAGAATTTTAGCAATAGGGGTGACATTGTGAATATTCAGACCATGGCCGGCATTAACAATTATGCCCATTTCACTGGCCTGATGAGCTGCTTCTTCGATTCGTGTCAGCTGCTGCCGGCGCTGATGCATTTCAGGTGCATCAGCATAAGCACCGGTATGCAGCTCAATAACTGGTGCACCGACTTCCTGACAGGCCTGTATCTGCCGGCTATCAGCATCAATAAACAGTGATACGCGTATCCCCGCAGCTGTCAGTTTCTGGACATATTCTGCTACTTTATCCTGTTGTGACAGAACATCCAGTCCGCCTTCTGTGGTAATTTCCTGTCTTTTTTCCGGTACGATACATACGTCGGCAGGCTGAACAGCCAGAGCGTTGTCAAGCATTTCCGGGGTAAGTGCCATTTCCAGATTAAGACGGGTGCTGATGGCATTTTTTACGGCAAATACATCAGCATCATGAATATGGCGGCGATCTTCACGTAAATGCATGGTAATCAGATCGGCACCATGTGTTTCGGCAAGCAGTGCTGCTTCCAGCGGGCTGGGATAGATACTGCCGCGAGCGTTACGTACTGTTGCCACATGATCTATGTTTACGCCAAGTAACATAAGTTTTTACCTAGTGCTGAGTTAAATGGATGTCACGATACTTTACCTTTTTCCGGCGGTAAAGATAACCGGTTTAACTTTATTTATCTGCAAATAAATCGTTGTCAAAAAGGTCTGGATTGTGTTCCGGTGTATCGGTTCGAAGATGGCAGACCAGATGCAAATCGGTTTTTACCTGACAGCAGCAGGGAAGTATCTCTCCCGGGGCGATAAAGGCCAGCGGCTGTTCTGCATAACTGACCTGCCCGGATAGCAGTTTGAGCCGGCATGAACCACAATAACCGCTGCGACACTGATATTCAACTTCATGTCCGGTACGTTCCAGACCTTCCAGCAGGGTTTCATCCTGCTGAAGAGTGAATGTTTTGTCGCAGGTGGTGATTAAGCTCATTTTAGCTGAAGCTGCTCCGGTAGGTTTTGTTGAAAACTGGATTCAGACAGAAATTTTAAAGTTCAAAATCGCTTAAGTCGTCTTCATTAAGTTCGGCATCAATCTGACCAACCAGATATGAGCTGACTTCTACTTCTTGTGGTGCTACCTGAACATTGTCGGAAGACAACCATGCATTAATCCACGGAATGGGATTTTGTTTGGCGTGTTCAAAAGCCGGCGGTAAACCTACAGCCTGCATACGCAGGTTGGTGATATATTCGACATACTGACCAAGAATATCTTTGTTCAGACCAATCATAGATCCGTCTTTAAATAAATATTCTGCCCAGTCTTTTTCCTGTATGGCAGCACGACGGAAAAGCCGGAAACATTCTTCTTCCGTTTCAGCCGCTATCACCGCCATTTCCGGATCATCTGCGCCGGTACGCATCAGGTTAAGCATTTGCTGGGTGCCAGTGAGGTGTAAAGCTTCATCACGGGCAATCAGTTTGATGATTTTGGCATTGCCTTCCATCAGTTCGCGCTCAGCAAAAGCAAAGGAGCATGCAAATGAAACATAAAAGCGGATTGCTTCCAGTACATTGACACACATCAGGCATAAATACAGCTTTTTCTTGAGTTCATGTAAATTGATTACAATGGTTTTACCGTTAATCTCATGTTCACCTACGCCCAGTAAGTTGTAGTACTGGGTATATTCGATTAAATCATCGTAGTAACAGGCAATTTCTTCAGCACGGGCAATAATGTGTTTGTTTTGTACAATATCATCAAACACAACCGAAGGATCATTCACGATATTGCGGATAATGTGAGTGTAACTGCGTGAATGAATGGTTTCAGAAAAAGACCATGTTTCAATCCATGTTTCCAGCTCAGGAATAGATACTAGAGGCAGTAAGGCAACATTAGGACTGCGCCCCTGAATGGAATCAAGCAGGGTCTGATATTTCAGATTACTGATAAAAATATGCTTTTCGTGCTCTGGTAAATTGGCATAATCGATGCGATCACGCGATACATCTACTTCTTCAGGACGCCAGAAGAATGAAAGCTGTTTTTCAATCAGTTTTTCGAATATATCAAATTTCTGCTGGTCATAACGGGCTACATTAACCGGCTGTCCGAAGAACATCGGTTCTGTCAGGGCATTATTCGGTTTTTGACAGAATGTACTGTAATTCATAGACAGATGTTCACAGGCCATGGCGATACTCTTTATTTAATTAATGTAGAAAAAGGAGATAAGGGTGCTGATGCACCCTTGTTTAATCAGATTTTGCAAGCACCGCTGGCGCAACCGTCATCCTGAATACTGGTTTGCATATCATCGGCACCATCACGGGTATTCTGGTAATACAAAGTTTTCAGACCAAATTTATAGGCTGTCAGCAAATCTTTGATTAATTGCTTCATCGGGACTTTTTGTCCTTCAAAACGCTGCGGATCGTAATTGGTATTGGCAGATATCGACTGGTCGATAAATTTCTGCATAATACCGACTAAATGCAGATAACCTTCATTATTCGGCATATCCCAGAGCAATTCATACTGGTTGTGCAGACGTTCGAATTCCGGTACTACCTGTTTAAGAATACCATCTTTGGACGCCTTGACAGATACCAGCCCGCGCGGTGGTTCGATACCGTTTGTAGCATTGGCAATCTGGCTGGATGTTTCTGATGGCATAAGTGCCGTCAGAGTGGAATTGCGCAGGCCGTGTTTAACTATATCGGCACGCAATGATTCCCAGTCCAGATGCAAAGGTTCCTGACAGATTTTATCCAGATCTTTTTTGTAAGTATCAATCGGTAATAAACCCTGAGCATAAGTAGTATCGCTGAATTTAGGGCATGCTCCCAGTTCCTGTGCCAGTTTGACAGAAGCTTTCAGCAGATAATATTGAATGGCTTCAAAAGTCCGGTGGGTAAGGTTTATAGCAGAACCATCACTGTATTTAACGCCATTTTTAGCCAGATAGTATGCAAAGTTAATGACACCGATACCTAATGTCCGCCGGTTCATGGTAGCCAGTTCAGCTGCTTTGATAGGGTAGTTCTGATAATCCAGCAAAGCGTCCAGAGCACGGGTAGCCAGCTCGGCCAGTTCTTCGAGTTCTTCCAGACTTTCCAGTGCACCCAGATTAAATGCTGAAAGGGTACAGAGAGCTATTTCTCCCTCAGGGTCTTTAATGTCATTTAACGGACGGGTAGGTAAAGCAATTTCCAGACACAGATTTGACTGACGAACCGGAGCCAGCTTCGGGTCAAACGGGCTATGGGTATTACAATGGTCGACATTCTGAATGTAAATGCGTCCGGTACCGGCACGTTCCTGCATTAATAATGAAAATAAATCCACTGCTGGAATACTGCGGCGGTTGATGCTGTTGTCTTTTTCGTATAAAACATAAAGACGTTCGAATTCGTCCTGATCTGCAAAAAATGCATCATATAACCCCGGGACATCTGAAGGCGAAAACAGACTGATATTTTCACCCTTAATCAGGCGGGTATACAGCAGGCGATTAATTTGTACACCGTAGTCAAGATGCCGTACGCGGTTTTCTTCAACTCCGCGGTTGTTTTTCAGTACCAGCAGATTTTCTACTTCCAGATGCCACAATGGATAGAACAGGGTAGCAGCACCACCGCGGACACCGCCTTGTGAGCATGATTTCACAGCTGCCTGAAACATCTTATAAAATGGAATACAGCCTGTATGCTGTGCCTCTCCGCCACGGATTTCGCTGCCCAGTGCACGGATCCGGCCGGCATTAATGCCAATGCCTGCGCGCTGAGATACATACTTCACAATTGCACTGGTAGTAGCATTGATGCTATCAAGACTATCATCACATTCAATCAGCACGCAGGAAGAAAACTGACGGGTCGGGGTGCGGACACCTGACATAATTGGTGTTGGCAGGGAAATTTTAAAAGTACTGATAGCATGATAGAATTTTTTTACATAAGTCAGTCTTGTAGCCTGAGGGTAACGGGCGAACAGGCACATTGCTACCAGCATGTATAAAAACTGCGGACTTTCAAAAATTTGTTTGGTAACACGGTTCTGAACCAGATATTTGCCTTCCAGCTGTTTAACTGCAGCATATGAGAAAGTTAAATCACGGTTATGTTCAATGCAGTCATTCAGTTCATCAAATTCTGCACGAGAATAATCTTCTAAAATATGTTTATCGTACTTACCTGATTCTGTCAGCTTACTCACATGATCATACAAGTGAGGCGGCTCAAACTGGCCAAAAGCAATTTTACGCAGATGAAAGATAGCTAAGCGGGCTGCCAGATACTGATAATCCGGTGTTTCTGTGGAAATCAGGTCGGCTGCTGCTTTAATAATGGTTTCGTGAATATCGTCAGTACGAATACCATTATAAAATTGAATGTGTGAGCGCATTTCGACCTGAGATACGGATACATTATCCAGGCCTTCTGCAGCCCAGGTAACGACCTGATGAATTTTATCCAGATTGATGTCTTCCAAACTACCATTACGTTTGGTTACTTTAAGGTTGGCAACCGCATTCATGAGTTATTCTTTCTAGCATAATTAACGCAGAAAAAAACAGTGCCAACACAAAATGTAGTGGTCAACTGTTATTCCAGACACAATATACTGGTTTTTTGCTTTAAAAAAAAGACTTGTCAAAACTGACTATATCCGCTTCTTGATAATGGTTGGGTTAAGTGAAGTAATGATTTTTGTTGATTGACAAGCAGTTTGCTTTGATTTGTCTCAATTTGAATAAAATTGTAAAAAAAATTATTAATTTTTTTGTTTTATTAGTTTTTTTATATCAGGGGATAAGTTTATGCTGTATATATCTACATTTACAGGAAAAAAGAAAAACTGCCTAAAATATAAGCTCAGCACAGCTTCGTTTAATTTCAGGCAGCAATGACAACGATTAGCATCTAGTGTTGCAATAGTGACTCATCTAGTTTTAAATCATTGTTATAATTGATACTAATCTTACTTTCAAGAACTGTTCGGGCAATGGACTTGGCTTCTTCAAGTGAATGCATGGCATAGCTGCCACACTGATAGCGGTTAAGTTCAGGTATGCTGCTCTGATCAGTTACCGCAAGCACATCCTGCATAGATTCCGCCCAGGCTTTGGCCACAGTTGCTTCATCAGGTGTTCCGATCAAACTCATATAAAAACCGGTGCGGCAGCCCATTGGTGAGATATCAATAATTTCCACTTGATCACTGTTAAGATGATCGCGCATGAATCCGGCAAACAAATGCTCAAGAGTATGCATACCTTTTTCAGGCAGTATAGTCTGATTCGGTTTGCAGAAGCGTAAATCAAATACAGTAATGTCATCTCCTTTGGGTGTGGTCATATTCTTAGCCACACGTACTGCCGGAGCATGCATACGGGTATGGTCTACAGTAAAACTGTCGAGTAATGGCATGATGATTCCCTCGCAATTATCAGTTTAAAATTTTTCGTGCATTGGCAAACAGCCGGTACCAGCCGGACATTTCCGGCCAGTCGCGCGGAGCCCAGCTCATTTGCGCTTTCTGGAATACCCGTTCAGGATGCGGCATCATAATGGTGACGCGGCCGTCCGTACTGCTGACACCGGCAATACCGGCCGGAGAGCCATTCGGATTGAGCGGATATATATCCGTTACCTGATTCTGACCATCAATATACTGGAGTGCAACAGAAAGATCTGCCGGTATGGTTTCATTGGTCAGGTGAGCAAAATCTGCACGTCCTTCTCCATGACTCACCACTACCGGTAAACTACTGCCGACCATATCAGCCAGAATTAATGATGAGGAAGCCGGAATAGTGACCATGCTCAGGCGAGCTTCAAACTGTTCGGAAATATTGCGCCGAAAGCGTGGCCAGTTATCTGTACCCGGGATGATTTCAGCCAGATTACTGAGCATCTGACAGCCGTTACACACGCCTAGTGTCAGTGTATCCTGTCTGTCAAAGAAATCTGCAAACTGTTGTCGCAGCTGTTCATTAAACAGAATACTTTTTGCCCATCCTTCTCCGGCGCCTAGTACATCACCATAGCTGAATCCGCCACAGGCAGCCAGCAGTTGAAAATCACTTAATTTAACCCGTCCGCTTAGTAAATCACTCATGTGAACATCGTAAGTTTCGAAATTAGCGCGGGTAAATGCAGCTGCCATTTCTAATTGTCCGTTGACGCCCTGTTCACGAAGAATGGCAACTTTAGGCTGCTGATGTCGATGAATATAAGGTAAAGCAATATCTTCTTCCGGATTAAAGCTCAGGCTGGCAAATAATTCTGACAGCTGTTCCTGCTCCAGTAAGGCAAATTCACTGTCTGCACAGCAAGGATTATCGCGTAAGCGTTGCATTTGATAACTGGTTTCACTCCACCTCTTTTGCAATTCAACCCGGTTTTCATTGAGTAAAACAGTATTACCATGCTGAACCATTAACCGGTCAGTTGTATTGATGTGACCAAGCACATGTAAAGTTTCAGCCATGCCGGCAGAGGCAAAAGCATTCTGAATGCTGGCAAGGTCATCATTGTGTATCTGAATAACCGCACCAAGCTCTTCTGTAAACAGACTGCGTACAGCGGCATCTTGCAGCTTCTGATTCTGGCTGTGCTTATTGGTTTGCCGGATGAGAGATGCAATATCAATAGTCACCCCGATATGGGCAGCAAACATCATTTCAGCCAGTGTTACTACCAATCCGCCATCACTGCGGTCATGATAGGCCAGAATTTTATGTTCCTGAATCAATGACTGAATAAGTGTGAAAAATTTAGAAATGATTTCGGGATTGCTGATATCCGGAGCTAAACCGCAGAGATTTTTCCATACCTGCTGCAAAGCACTTCCACCCATTCGGCTGTATCCCTGACCGAGGTCAATGGCCAGCAGGGTAGTATCTGCAATATTCTGTAACTCTGGTGTCACTGTGTTGAGCACATTCTGAACCGGTGCAAAGGCTGTGATGACAGCAGATAAGGGTGAAACTACCCTTTTTTCTTCACCGGCATCATGCCAGCGTGTTTGCATTGATAATGAATCTTTGCCTACAGGTATACTGATTTGCAGTTTCTGACACAGTTCGGATACGGCTTTGACAGTCTCATACAGACGGGCATCTTCTCCGGTAAAACCACAGGCAGCCATCCAGTTGGCAGAAAGTTTAATTTTGCCCATTTCTCCGATGTCTGTGGCAGCAATATTGGTTAATGCTTCACCAACTGCCATACGCCCTGAGGCTGCACCGGAAAATAAGGCTACAGGTGATTTTTCACCCATACTCATGGCTTCGCCACGTAAGGTATTAAAGCCCATTTTGGTTACGGCAACGTCTGCAACCGGTGTCTGATATCTTCCAATCATCTGATCGCGATGCGTGAGGCCGCCAACACTGCGGTCGCCAATAGTAATCAGAAATTGTTTGCTGGCTACAGCAGGCAGACCTAATACTCTGTACAGACTTTCACGAATATCCAGTTTACTTCCGTCAAAAGGAGGAATCTCTTCAATAACGGCAGAATCTGTACGGGTCACTTTAGGTGGTTTGCCCAGTAACACGTCCAGAGGAATATCTACCGGGTTGTTATTGAATAATTCATCACGTAATTGTAGCTGGCCATCATCAGTAGCTGTGCCGACAACAGCAAACGGACAACGTTCACGCTGGCATATGGACTGAAATATTTCCAGATTTTCAGGCTGTACTGCCAAAACATAGCGTTCCTGAGCTTCATTACACCAAATCTGCAACGGATTAAGGCCGTGCTCTTCAAGTGGTATGCGGCGTAACTGAAAGATTGCCCCGCGGCCGGCATCGTTGACCAGCTCCGGAAAAGCGTTAGATAAACCACCTGCACCAACATCATGGATGGATATAATCGGATTTTCTGAGCCAAGTTGCCAGCAGCGGTCAATAACTTCCTGTGCGCGCCGCTCAATTTCAGGATTACCACGCTGTACTGAGTCGAAATCCAGATCAGCATGATTTGCTCCGGTACTCATGCTGGAGGCTGCTCCGCCACCCAAACCGATCAATAAGCCCGGTCCGCCCAGCTGAATAAGTAATGCACCTGCGGGAATATTGTCTTTGAAAACCTGTTGTGCCTGTATATTACCCAGCCCGCCTGCAATCATAATAGGTTTATGAAAGCCGCGCATAGTACCGCTGAATAATTCTTCAAAGGTACGGAAATAGCCGAGCAAATTAGGACGACCAAATTCATTATTAAAGGCCGCGCTACCGATCGGGCCATCCAGCATGATATCCAGCGCACTGCTGATATGTGCTGGCTTACCGTACTGATTACGTGTAGTTGTATATTGTTCCCATGGCTGAGTAAATTCGGGAATACAAAGATTAGAAACACTGAAACCACTTAAACCCGCTTTAGGACGTGCGCCTTTTCCTGTAGCGCCTTCATCACGGATTTCCCCACCAGAGCCGGTTGCAGCGCCGGCAAAAGGTGCGATAGCGGTAGGGTGGTTATGGGTTTCCACCTTCATCAGAATATGTGTTTCTTCAGTGCTGAATTGATATTTCTGCTGTTGATTTGCCTGTGGGTAAAAGCGTTCTATACTGGCACCGGCAATGATTGATGAATTGTCTTTGTAAGCGACCAGTGTACCTTCAGGATACGCCTGATGCGTAGCCCGAATCATGCCAAACAGGGATTCAGGTTTGGCTTCATCATCAACAATAAATTTGGCATTAAATATTTTGTGTCGACAATGTTCTGAGTTTGCCTGAGCAAACATCATCAGTTCTACATCGGTAGGATTACGTTGCAGTTGCTGATAATTTTCAACCAGATAATCTATTTCATCTGCGGATAATGCCAGCCCCATTTGCTGGTTAGCTGCTTGTAGAGCTGTTTTGCCATTTGCCAGTATGTCAATACTGGTAAAACTTTTTGCCGCAGTTGTGTGAAACAGTTGTGCAGCGTCCGCTACAGCAGTTAATACACTTTCTGTCATGCGGTCGTGTAGTATGGTTTGCCAGCTATCTTGTTCCTGCTGACTAAGCTCGCGCGAAAATGAATACAGGATGCCGCGCTCAATGCGCTCAATTACGTTTAGTCCGCAATTGTGTGCAATATCGGTTGCTTTGGATGCCCACGGTGAAATAGTGCCCAGACGGGGTGTAACCAATAATTGCGTGCCTGTCAGAGTATTGCTGTTCTGATGGGTAGCACGTAAAAGTTGAAGCAGTTTTTGCTGTTGACCAGAATCAAGTTCGGTGGCTGAAGCCACAAAATAGCGATATTCGCTGTTTATCTGAATATTACAATCCAGTTGTAATCTGGCTGCCTGCTGTAACAATTTTTCGATACGAAACGGGGATAGTGCGGCCTCGCCGCACAGTGACAGAACAACTGACATGATGAGAGTAGCTCACTTTAGTAGTGGGTTTTGGCTGAAACGCAATTTTACGCGAAAAATAAGTGCTTTGCTTAAATTTATGTTATTAAATCATGGTAGTTTGAGTTTCAGATAAGGATATGGTAGTTTTTAGCACTGTGGATACAGTAAAAAGGAACATGGCGGCATGAAAAAAATTGAAGCAATTGTTAAACCGTTTAAGCTAGATGATGTACGTGAAGCTTTGTCTGATGTAGGTTTCAGCGGAATGACTGTATCTGAGGTCAAAGGTTTTGGTCGGCAGAAAGGACATACAGAAATTTATCGCGGCGCTGAATATGCAGTCGATTTTCTACCCAAGGTAAAAATTGAGCTGGTATTACCGGATGACAGAGTTGAACAGGCGATTGAGGTAATTATTGCCGCTGCTCATTCCGGCAAAATCGGAGATGGTAAAATTTTTGTATTGCCGGTAGAAAGCGCTATTCGTATTCGGACCGGAGAGCGGGACGATACGGCAATTTAAAAAATAGTCCGAATAAATAGAAAACCGTCTGAGAATAGCAGTGATAACATGATTCAAGTGTGTTGCTACATTGCTTTAGTACGGTTTTCTTATCTTGAAGATATTAGCTTGGCTTTTTACCAAATTGCCACAGAGTGAACATAATAGTTGCAGCAATAAAAAATTTAAGTAAATCAAAACCGGCAAATGGCAGATAGCCTAATTGCAATGCATGATAAATACTGGTATGTAAATAAGAAGCCAGATAAAAAACACCAAAGACAAATATAATCTGATGAGCAAGTGCAAAGGCGCATAATCCGCTGAAAAAATGTCGGTCATAGCCTCTTTCAGCAGCCCAGCCGGCGATATACGCACTGAATATGAAACCGTACAGATAACCGGCAGAGGCTGATACCAATACATTTATTCCGCCATGCCCGCCCGCAAAAAAGGGCAGACCGCAGGCGCCGAGCAGCAAATATTCAAGTATGGCTAATACAGCAAGCTTTCGCCCTAAAAATGCACCGAGCAGTAAAACTGCCAGTGATTGCAGCGATAAAGGGATGGGGTGCAGAGGAATGCTTATATTGGCTGATATAGCCATTAATAATGCTGCTAATGTAGTTGCAAGTAACTGGTGCGACCACTGGGTTAACCTATAGTGCTGCAAAAGATAAGGCTGATAGGTTTGCGATAAAATTGAGGTCATGGATTGGTTATATTTAGTTGAATATCAGGGAGAAAAAAGAGGTTCGCAATTAATAAAAAGCGGCCGAAGCCGCTTGAATATAGAATTACAATACGTAACGAGCCAGATCCTCACGTTCAGCTATATCCTGTAAACGCGCATCAACGTAAGCTGCGTCAATGGTTATATCGCCGGCAGGCGCATCAAAGGAAACTTCTTCAAGTAATTTTTCCATAACTGTATGCAATCGGCGTGCTCCAATATTTTCGGTTTTTTCATTAACCTGAAAAGCGATTTCAGCAATACGGGCAATGCCGTCATCAGTAAATTGCAGATTGACATCATCAGTAGCCAGTAAAGCAGAATACTGTTCAGTCAAATTAGCATGGGTCGTTGTCAGAATGGCTTTAAAGTCATCTACACTCAGATTATCCAGCTCAACACGAATTGGAAAGCGCCCCTGTAATTCGGGGATTAGATCACTGGGTCGATTAAGATGAAATGCGCCAGATGCAATAAATAAAACATGATCAGTTTTAATCATGCCATACTTAGTCTGTACCGTTGTCCCTTCAACCAGAGGCAGTAAATCACGCTGCACACCCTGACGTGAAACATCTCCGCCATGGCGACTGCTGTCAGTAGCAATTTTATCAATTTCATCCAAAAATACGATGCCATTTTGTTCAACTGACTTAATTGCCTGTTCACGTAACTCTTCTTCGCTTACCAGTTTAGCTGCTTCTTCATCCAGCAGTAATTTCATAGCAGCGCTTACTTTCATTTTCTGAGCTTTGGTTTTACCCTGTCCCATACTGCTGAACATATCTTGCAACTGATTCGTGAAGTCTTCCATTCCCGGAGGACCCATAACAGACATGGTCGGAGAAGGATTAGCGGCAACCTCAATCTCGATTTCCTTATCGTCAAGCTCGCCTTTACGCAGCATCTGACGGAATTTCTGCCGGGTATGATTTTCCGGTTGAGCTTCCTGTGGCTCACCGGCAAAACCGACGCTGCGTGGCGGAGGCAGCAGGGCATCCAGAATACGGTTTTCTGCGGCATCCTGAGCACGGTCGCGGTTTTTAGCAATTGTCTGGTTGCGAATGTTTTTCAGGGCAATTTCAATCAAATCGCGAATAATACTGTCAACATCACGGCCTACATAGCCTACTTCAGTAAATTTGGTAGCTTCTACCTTAATAAAAGGTGCGTTGGCCAGACGGGCAAGTCTGCGGGCTATTTCAGTTTTACCTACACCAGTAGGCCCGATCATCAGAATATTTTTCGGAACGATTTCGCTTTGTAAGGGTTCGGCAACGCAACTGCGGCGATACCGGTTTCTCAGCGCTACTGCTACTGCACGTTTGGCCTGAGTCTGCCCGATAATATGATTATCTAATTCATGAACGATTTCGCTCGGGGTCATTACAGATGTACTCATCTTGTTCCAATCTTGAGATATGACCGTTTTAAAATACAGATTAAACGGCCAATAAATTTACAAGGTTTCAATAGTGTGGCTCTGATTTGTGTAAATGCAGATGTCACCGGCAATCTCGAGGGATTTTTTAACTACCTCAGCCGGTTCAAGCTCGGTATTTTCCATTAATGCACGTGCTGCCGACTGGGCAAAAGCACCACCGGAACCAATAGCTGCAATGCTTTGTTCCGGTTCGAGCACATCACCATTTCCGGTAATTACCAGTGTGTTTTTTTTATCTGCCACAATTAACATTGCTTCCAGACGGCGTAATGCGCGATCGGTACGCCATTCTTTAGCCAGCTCAATTGCAGCCAGCATCAGTTTACCCTGATGTTTTTGCAATTTACTTTCAAATAGTTCTATCAGGGTAAATGCATCGGCGGTACCACCGGCAAACCCGGCCAGCACCTGATTGTTATACAGTTTGCGCACTTTGCGTGCAGTCCCTTTAATAATGGTATTACCCAGTGTCACTTGACCATCTCCACCGATGGCGACGTTTTCACCGCGGCGAACGGAAATAATGGTTGTACCGTCGAATTGTTGCATGTCTCGTGATCCTTTGCTGACCAGCAGCCGGATAGCTGCCGGAGAAAATAACTGCATTTAAATAAGGGCAGTTATTACTGCTTTCAAGTTAAACCATGATTTATTCTGATTAATTAGAATTTGTCTGTTACTCCGACTGGCTAGTGCAGATACGAAGTAGAAAAGTTTTTTATTCATATATAAAATAAAAACGGCAACCTGAAAGGTTGCCGTTTTTCAAAATACAATCAATTATTTTTTGCGTTTGTACACTTTTTTGGTAGTAACAGTTTTGGTGGTTTTAACAGTTTTGGTTTTAGCCGGAGCTACTGCCACTGTACCATTATCTATTACGCAGTTCTGGGTAACGATTTGCGGAACAATTTTTTCCTGACCGTTAATCACCTGTTTGCTTGGCTGTAACAGACCCAGAGCACCAACTTTATCTACAGTATCGCTGTTGGCAATAGCAGTTTTCCAGGTAATGCCTTCGGGAGAAACGAAAGTATTGTAGTTAACATCACGTGCATCACGCATCATTACAGGAGAAAGTCTGCCCTGATAATTTACCTGAGCTGCCACGACGTTCTGACCTTGCAATCCGTACATTACAGTCAAACGGTTTTTGGCTGCTCCAGTACCGCATAAATAAGCTACTTCTTTACGTGCATCAATCTGTACATTCGCTGTAGTTGCAGCAGGTACGACTACCTGTGCAGAAGGTGCTTTATGATGATGTTTTGATGCACAGCCGGTAACAGCCAGCATCAACAATACAGCCGGGACAAGAACTTTTTTCATGACAACTCCTTATAAGCATTTATGAATAAATCTTCTGATAACATAAACCATCATACTTGGCTTAGGTAAAGATGCAATAGCTGTATCTTAGTCTTTTTTAGCTAATGTAGGGTAGTATTAAATAATACAGTTTAAACGTTATCGTTACTATGTTAATAGTACATGAATAAAAAATTCTTCACAACAACATGTTTCAAGTGAAATATTTGCTTTCAAGGCCAACTGTCAGTATGTGAAAGTCATTATTTCAACTGTATTTAATTTTCAATATTTAACTTTATTTCACTTGGTATCTGTACCACGCTTCTGTCATTCAGATTAAAAGCTGTCAGGCTACCCCCCCATAAAGCACCGGTATCCACACACACAACATGATCGGCCTGATATAAACCTAATGCCGACCAATGACCGAATAGAATGGTTTTATCGATATTTTGGCGGTGCGGCACCTTAAACCATGGAATATGATGCGCTGGTATATTAATGAGCGTCCCTTTATAATCAAAATCCATTGCTCCGTCATCAGTCAGTGCACGTATCCGGGTAAAGCTGTTAGTGATAAAACGCAATCTCTCATCGCCACTGAGATTATTGTTCCAACGAACAGGTTTATTTCCATACATTCGGGAAAAAAATTGTTCCGGTGTATTTTGCAATACGGTTTCCACTTCCTGAGCCAGTAGCTGTGCCTGATCGCTTGTCCATTCAGGCCATATCCCTGCATGTACCATGACATAATTGTCCTGCTGGCGATATAAGGGCTGTCGGAGTAACCAGTCAATTAATTGTTTTCTGTCGGGCGCATTCAGAATGTCACTGATTGTATCTGCACGTTTGAGTTTGCCATAACCATAATGTAGTGCAAGTAAATGTAAGTCATGATTTCCCAGAATAGTCTGCATACAGCCATCATGCTGTTTTACCAGACGCAATGTAGCCAGTGATTGCGGACCCCGGTTTACCAGATCTCCGGTAAGCCATAAGGTATCAGTACCGGGATTAAAACTCAGTTTATCCAGCAGTTTTTTAAACTCTGTCAGACATCCCTGTAAATCACCAATCACATACTGTGCCATATTCATCTCCTGAGAAATCGGGATAAACCTAATCAAACTGGTTTGTCCCGATTTGTCTGTTTACTTGTCCAGTACCAGAATGGCTTCAGCTTCTACCAGAGCACCTTTAGGTAAAGCAGAAACTTCAACAGCAGCACGAGCTGGATAAGGAGTTGTAAAGTATTGCGCCATAATCTCATTAAACGTAGCAAAATTACTCAAATCAGTCAGATAGGCATTTACTTTTACCAAATCATTCAGACTGCCTCCGGCAGCTTCTGCAACCGCCCGGAGATTTTTAAACACCTGATGTGCCTGTTCAGCAAAACCGCCATCAACGATTTGCATTGTTTCAGCTACTAACGGAATCTGACCGGAAAGATATACTGTATTGCCAGCACGTACTGCTTGTGAATAAGCACCGATAGCGGCCGGTGCTTTCTCAGTATGAATAATATTTTTTCCCA
This sequence comes from Snodgrassella sp. W8124, assembly GCF_016100875.1. Taxonomy (NCBI): domain Bacteria; kingdom Pseudomonadati; phylum Pseudomonadota; class Betaproteobacteria; order Neisseriales; family Neisseriaceae; genus Snodgrassella; species Snodgrassella sp. W8124. Next base: position 1,200,747 of record NZ_JACFRP010000001.1, on the reverse strand, counting down.
TGTTTTTACTCCTTGGTATGAAAAGGGGTTATCAGTCTTTCAAAAATAAAGCCAGTAAATCATTCAGAAAAGTACGTCCGAGTGCAGTCGGACGTAAGTTTAACGGATCTGCGTCCATTAAACCTCGCTCTACGGCCTGAGTAATCGCACATTGAATGGAGGTAACAGGCAAGCCGGTACGCTCGCTAAACCATGTAGTAGGAACTCCATCAGTTAATCTCAGAGCATTCAGCATAAATTCAAAAGGTAAATCCTGTGCAGAAATTTGCCGGCGGGCAATAGCACACTGAGGTTGCTGCTGCATCGCTTGCAGATAATCTTTCGGATGCCTGCACCGGGTAGTGCGCTCAATTGCCTGAGCTCCGGATATCTTACCATGAGCGCCAGCTCCGATACCGATATAATCGCCAAATTGCCAGTAATTCAGATTATGCCGGCATTGTTGCAGAGGCTGGGCGAAGGCAGACGTTTCATAATGATGAAAACCTGCCTGTGACAGTGATGTATGTACAGCTTCTTCTATATCAGCAATATGGTCATCATCCGGTAGCTTCGGAGGAGGTGAATGGGCAAAAGGTGTATTAGGTTCCAGTGTAAGCTGATAAGCACTAATGTGCCTTACGCCAGTTGCAATAGCTGTATTAATATCATCCTTTGCCTGTGCGACAGTTTGTCCTGGTAAGGCATACATCAAATCAATATTGAGTTTAGGAAACAGGATTAAGCCTGATTCAATGGCATTCAGTGCTTCATTGCGGTTATGAATTCTTCCCAGTGCAGCCAGTTTGTCATTGGCAAAACTTTGTATTCCGATGGAAAGCCGGTTTATACCGGCTGCTGCATAGTCTGCAAAACGATCGCGTTCAAATGTGCCCGGATTGGCTTCAAGGGTAATTTCTGCTGTGGGTATCAGATTAACCCGCGCACGAATGCCGCTTAAGAGCTTTTCAAATGCAGATGCGGAAAACAGACTGGGGGTCCCTCCACCGATAAAAATTGTGTGAACAGACCTACCCCAGAAATAAGGCAGTTCAGTTTCCAGATCAGTTAATAAGGCATCAATATACTTCTGCTCATCCAGTTCTTGTTTAAGCTGATGCGAATTGAAGTCGCAATACGGACATTTGCGAACACACCATGGAATATGAATATACAGAGATAGTGGCGGTAAACTGGTCAAAGCTGGCGTAACAGAATGCGGTATTTGCAGAGAAACGGGAAACTCAGACATGAGTATTCAGGCCATACTGCTGACGCAGTTTATCCATTAAAATATTTAATGCCTGAGCACGATGACTTATCCGGTTTTTTTCTTCCTGACTCATTTGTGCTGCAGTCAGTTTCTGGTCTGGAACATAAAAATGCGGATCGTATCCAAAACCATTGCTTCCTGCAGCAGAGGATTGCCACAGCCCAGACCAATTGGCTTCTGCAATTAATGGCTGTGGATCATCAGGATGACGCACTAAAACCAGTACGCATACATACAACACACTTTTGTTATCACAATTGCGTAATTCATCATCCAGCTTGGCATTATTGGCTGTATCTGATTTAGGTTCTGTACCTGCATAACGTGCTGAATGGACACCAGGTTTACCATGCAGTGCATTGGCACAAATACCAGAATCATCGGCTAATGTCGGTAAGCCACTATAACGGCTGGCATGACGTGCTTTAGCGAGTGCATTTTCAACAAATGTGACATAAGGTTCCGGGCACTCAGGAATATTAAATTCAGACTGCGGAACAATTTCGATATTTAAAGAATTAAACAGGCGGCTAAATTCAGCCAGCTTGCCCTGATTATTACTGGCAAGAACAATTTTATTCATGGTTTACATCATTTGAGGATAACACTTGATTAATTTGCCGGTATGCACGTTCACGCAAAGTAAACGCCAGCGCAGCAAATTGCCCCAGTACACTAATGAAAGCGAGTAAACAGCAGATTATCGCAATAGTGTGCTGTTGATGTACCCAATAATAACAGCCCAGCACAATCCAGCCAATAAACATAAATGTACATGAAGCCAGAATGAGTAATAAAAGTTTGAGTTTCGTCATTCGTAAATGCTTTAAAAAGATATAAATTGGCTGGGCAGATTGGTTAATTCAGAAAGATACAGCTATTTACAATTGTTACTTACAGCCGGAATAAAATAAATCAGTTTATAAATCAATTTTAAGTAAAAAAATATGAGTTATTTATAAAATACAGATTAATATTAATTATAGTGATTTCATAAACTGAAAAATTTTATTTTTTTCCCAATGAAGTAAAATCTGTAGTTGTTTCAGATTTCTGCTGATTCTCTTGTTTCATTTTGGTTAGTTTAAAGGTCAAAGGCATTTCTCCGATGGCCATAATTGCACCTAGGATAAAAAATGTTTTACTATAAATTGTCAGTTGCTGATCTTTATTATAGAGAAAAAATCCGATACCGAGAAAGATTACAAACATAAGGCTTGTGCAGATATGCATTATAATTAATTTTTTCATTAGTCTGACATTATAAAAGGTTAAAGAAGAAATTCCAGCCAATTATATACAGAAAATCTGTTAAATGAAAACTATTGTAAATATTTAAATAATAAATATTTACAACTTATAGTTAAAAATATGCATATAAAATAAATTAATATTATTGAAAATGGATATTGAATTAATTTAAGTTTCGATTAATTTTAATTATTTTAATGGTAAATGGCGTTAGTATTATTAAGCCGAAAGCAGCAATAACAAAGCAGGTGATACTGTACCATAATGGAAAGCGTATATCCGCAAAGAATATTGTACCGATAACTAAAGCTCCAATTACGGTCATTGAAAGAACACAATAACTAACAATTAATTTTTTCATATTTGACACTTCAGAATTTTTTATTTTCTATCTTTAGAATCTGTTTATCTGTCTAATAGACAAGAAAACCGGTTTTATAATAAACAGATTGAACAGTAAAAAAGATTGTATAAAAATAATTTTATTTTTAAAAGATATAAATATTAAATCGTTAGTATGTAATTTAAAAAAGTATTTGATAAGTAATTTAATCGAATCCTGAAAACAGCATAAAACAAAAATCCGGTGCCAGTTAAGTTAATCTTAAAGTAATTAATTAGCTCTGATTAGAAATCAAACAATCCATTTAATCCAAATTGATTCTAATTATTTAATTAGGCGACCTGAAATAAAAGTCTGAGTAGTTGTTTGGTTTAAAAAAGCCTGCATAAGCAGGCTGTTAAAGTTAGCGTAATTGCTGATCCAGTTGCTGAAGCCATTTTGTGGCATCTTTTCCGGTATATATTGTGCCATCTTCATTGGCCAGAGTGACACGTGTTCCGCCATCCTTGAGAGGTATTGCCAGTACCATCAGACGAGGTTGCTGTTTTGGCTGTTGCTGTTGTTCAGCTTTTTTGCTGCGTCCGAACATACGTCCGAATAATCCTGGTTTTTTATTAGAAACAGAAGAGGCTTCTGCAGCAGCTACTTCAACCAGATAAGCATATTGACTCTGGTTTTCGCCAATTACATTTAGACCAACACGATCCAAAGCCAGTGCAACACGACGCCAATTACGTTCCTGAGGTCCAAGCAGGTAAATACTATTGCCATCAATTTTGGCTAGATTGTATTCATTCGGGTTTTGTTTTTGGGCAGCTATCTGTTGCTGTACCTGTTTGGCGTCTGCACCAAGATATTGCATAAAGCGCGCAAGAAATGCTGCTTCCAGCTCAGGCTCATTTGGTCTTGGCTGCCATGCAGTGCTGTCACCATCTTTGCTGGTATAGACTTCTTTCATACCTTTCTGGCTGAAGAATACATCTGTACCGCCTTTGCTATTACGTTCCAGACGGATAGTAAACATATCCCGCTCGCCGCTGGAGTAAACACCACCCAGACCTACTTTTTCGAATATACCGCGAATCACATCAGATGGCAGTTTGGCACGGTTTTCCGCCCAGTTGGTTTGCATCAGACCAATGGATGGTTCTTCACGCTCGATGGTAAAGCCCTGTTCCTGCCAGAATGCTCTGAGCAGCGGCCATAATTCAGCAGCTTGCTTGTTATCGATAGTCAGCCAGCGAATACTGCCATCACGTTGTAAATGAATATTCGGTACCTGAGTCAGTACCTGTGCATTCGCATTATTCTGAGTTTTGCCTGCTTTCTTGTTCATGTCACTGGCACGTACAGCCCCATTAATCAGTGTACTGCCAGGTGCACTAAAGCGGTTCCCCTGATTCGGATCAGTCAAATCAGGAGGTACATCCAGCTGAACAATTTTTTTATTGTCAGACTGATAATCCAGTTTAGGCAGGTTATCTTTTTTGCTGGCACAGGCGGCAAGACTGGCTGCCAGCAGGGTTAGTGCAACGGTTTTACTTATATTCATATCGGCCACTTTCAGTGTGCATTACAATGACAATGTAGGCTTGTGTTTAAATTAATTCGGCTTCCTGCATGGCGGCTAACACGACAGCCTGTCCGGCAGGAGTTAATTCAGTAATAGGCAGTCGGCAAACCGGATTGATTTTACCCAGTTTAGACAGTGCCCATTTCGTTGGTGCAGGGCTTGGTTCACAGAAAAGATCACCATGCAGACGCTGTAATTTATCATTTAAAGCGCGTGCACCGGTAATATCTCCGCGCAAAGCTGCATGACACATATCTGCAAACAATTTCGGAGCAACGTTAGCAGTAACGCTGATCACACCATGACCACCGCACAGTAAAAATGCCAGGGCAGTAGGATCATCACCGGAATAAACTGCAAAATTTTCAGGTACGTGCTTAAACAGATAACATGCACGGCCAATGTTGCCAGTGGCTTCTTTAATACCAACAATATTGTCAATTTCTGCCAGACGTAAGGCTGTGTCCGGTTGCATATCGGCAACAGTGCGACCCGGGACATTATACAAAATCATGGGGATACTGGTTGCTTCGGCAATAGTTTTAAAGTGGCGGTAGATACCTTCCTGATTCGGTTTATTGTAGTAGGGTACTACAGACAAAGTCATATCTGCACCAGCCTGCTGAGCCTCCTGAGCCAGATAAATTGCTTCATGAGTATTGTTGGCGCCAGTACCGGCAATTACTTTCACACGTCCGGCTACATGTTCTACAGCAGTTTTGATGACATTCAAATGCTCATCCACGCTGAGTGTGGCTGATTCACCGGTTGTTCCCACGGCGACAATGGCATCGGTTCCGGACTCGATATGCCAGTCAATAAGCTGTTTGTATTGTTCATAATCAATACTGCCATCTTCATGCATAGGCGTTACGATGGCAACCAGGCTGCCTGTCAACATAATTCTACCCTTTACAGGTGAGCTAAAAATGTGATGATTGTAGCGTATTTTTTGCTTACATGGAAAACTGCCGGTATTCGAACCACTTTTGATAAAAGTAGTTTGCTTGTGTTAAAGATTCTATTCCTCAATAGTTTGCTCTGGATTAAACAGTGCCGTATCGCTTAAAATACGCTGCTTTATATACATTTCACACATGCATAAAGCAAATAAGGAAGGATGACATGGCCGATAATTCCTCTGTTCGTAAGCAGAATGAACACTCTGATTTGGTCTATGGTCTGGAGGAAAAACCTCCTGTTTTAAATGGTTTGCTCAGTGCATTAACCCATTTACTCGCTCTTTTTGTTCCTATGGTGGCGCCGGCTCTTGTGGTGGGCGGTGCGCTGAAACTGCCGGCTGACATGACTGCTTATCTGGTCTCAATGTCTATGGTAGCTTCAGGTGTAGGTACTTATATTCAGGTACACCGCTTTGGTGTTATTGGTTCGGGGCTGTTATCAATTCAATCAGTTAATTTTTCATTTGTCACTGTCATGATTGCGCTGGGGCTGGGCATGAAAGAAAGCGGGATGAATGAAAATACTATGATTTCAACTTTACTGGGCGTCTCATTCGTGGGCGCCTTTTTAGTAATCGGGGCATCATGGCTGTTACCTTTTCTGAAAAAAATCATCACACCTACTGTAAGCGGAGTTGTGGTATTGATGATAGGCCTGAGCCTTATTCATGTCGGTATTACTGACTTTGGCGGTGGTCTTACTGCAAAAGCAAATCATACTTTCGGTTCATGGTCTAATCTGGCTCTGTCTACATTTGTACTGTTTACTGTATTGTTATTTAACTGTTTTAAAAATGCATGGTGGCGTATGGCCGGCATTGCAGTAGGTTTAATATCAGGTTATGTAATTGCAATTTTTATGGGCATTGTAGATTTTTCCAATCTGCACGATTTACCCTTAATTACAATACCAATTCCATTTAAATACGGCTTTGCTTTTGACTGGCATGCCTTTATGGTGGCCGGTACCATTTATCTTTTAAGTGTATTTGAAGCAGTAGGTGATTTAACTGCTACCGCCATGATTTCTAATCAACCGGTAGATGGTCCGTTGTACACAAACCGTTTACGCGGCGGGGTAATGGCTGATGGTCTGGTATCCGTAATTGCTACAGCACTGGGTTCATTGCCGTTAACCACTTTTGCCCAGAATAATGGCGTAATTCAGATGACGGGAGTTGCTTCCCGGTATGTCGGTAAATATATTGCTGCTATTCTGATTATACTTGGCTTATTTCCATGGGTTGGTGCTATTTTTACCACTATTCCCAGTCCGGTTTTAGGCGGCGCAATGGTGGTTATGTTCGGTTTGATTGTCACTGCCGGAATCAGAATTATTATTACTGCCGGTATTCGACGCCGTGAAGCAGTTATTTGTGCTACATCACTGGGGCTTGGTTTGGGTGTGGCTTTTGAACCGGAAGTATTTGCTCAGTTACCAATATTGTTTCAAAATCCGATTTGTATGGGCGGAATTGTAGCGATTATTCTAAATATAGTGTTGCCACATGATAAAAGTGAACCGGCTGTTTATTTAAGTGACGACATTCCACATTAATTAATATCTGAAAAAAGGCTGCCGAAAATATTGGCAGCTTTTTTATAAATTTAAAATAATGATTTTAAATAGTAAATTCTACTTTAATTAATGAATACTATAAGTTATAGGGAAAAGTTTAATTATTTGTAATTCTGGGTGGTATTAGTATTGTATTAAAAATTACTTTTAATTTTGTATTATTCTTAGATTTGATAACAATATCCGACAGGTAAGGAGTTTGTTTTGTCAGGATTCAGAAAATTGTTAATCTATGCTTTTTCCTTTGAAAGCAGATTAGCACCGTCAGTTGAATGCAGACGGGCAAATATCCAGCTTGAAAGCAGGGTGAATACGCCGAGAATAATAAAAGTAATGCGAAACGCGGTAATAATATTGTGATTGATAAAGCTGGCACGACTGAAAGATTGTAAAAGTAATGCGCCAATTGCTATACCGAAACTTAATGCCAGTTGCTGGTTAACAGCCATCAGACTGGTGCCGCTGCTAACCTGATTAGGACGTAAGTCAGCCAGCGTAATGGTATTCATACCAGTAAACTGCAAAGAGTTACAGGCGCCCAAAATACACAGATGTAATAATATCAACCATTGCGGTGTACTGGCACTGATTAAAGCGAGTGACATAATCAGTATACCGATAATACGTGTGTTCCAGGCAAGTGTATTACGATAACCAAAATGATTCATTAAAGGCTTCAGAAAGGGTTTGGCAAATATAGCCGCCAAAGCAAGAGGCATCAGCAGCCAGCCTGAATTTACCGCATCATAGTTAAAAGCAACCTGAAATAATAAAGGCAATAATAAAGGCAGGGCGCTCATGCCAAGGCGGCTTACTAAATTACCTGCCAGTCCCAGACGAAATGTACGCACCAGAATTAAATGCGGAGGATACAAAGCACAGTTGTTCTGGCGTGCATGAGCAAGATAGGCAAATAAAGCGCCAATACCAGCAATAGCCATCATACAACCAAATAAAATATTATTAGCATGTGACATGGTTTCGAAAGTAAGCGTCATGCAAAAAGCAGATGCCGAAAACAGAAAGAAACCTAATCCATCAAAGTAATTTGCCGGACGGTTAAAATTGGGCATGATATACCAGGTAACCAATAATCCTAATAACCCTATCGGTACATTAAGCAAAAATATCCAGTGCCAGCTGGTATATACAACAAGATAGCCACCAATAATTGGCCCCAGTACCGGTCCGATCAGTGCCGGCATGATGGCATAGTTCATAACAGTTATGAGTTTAGAGCGGTCGTAGGCCTGCATCATGGTTAAACGGGCTACCGGTGTTAGCATTGCGCCGCCTAAACCCTGAATGATTCTGGCCAGTACCAGCAAAGCCAGATTATTACTTGCAGCACACAGTACAGATCCAATAATAAATATGACCATAGAACCCATAAAGAGTTTACGAGTTCCTAATTTATCCGACAGAAAACCAGACAAAGGCATCATTATTGCTAGCGTTAGCGCATAGGCAATAATTGCCGATTGCATATTAAGCGGTGACTGCCCAAGATCGGCAGCCATTGAGGGCAGAGCAGTATTCAGGATAGTAGCATCCAGCTGCTGCATAAAAATGGCTATAGCCAACAAAATGGGCAAAAAGCGAGAAGGTTTACTGTCGTTAATAGAAGCCATAATTGTTGTTTATCAATAATGTATTCATTTATTATAACAGACTCATGTAATGCATTATTTTGTTAATATAAAAGCATAAATTTATGAAAGTATATTTTTTATATTCATAATTTTAAGATAATAAATGTATATAAGAAGTGTTTATGCTTTAAGGTTGATATATGTTTTATTATGGTAGATTAATAATGCGAAGCAGGCATGCATTACCAAATTCTGATAAGTAATTTTTTATAAAATATAGGTTTGTTGAGTTTGTTTATAATGTTCGGATAATTGTATAGATAGATATTATTTTATTTTTTCTGAATCATATTTAAGCTTATATAAAAGTCTGGTGAAAAATGCCAGTATATGGATTATTTAAGGTATATCTGTTTTTTACATTTATTAAACTTGTTTACCAGAAGACACATTGCTTCACTACAATGGAAAAAGCTAACAAACATACAAAGTAATCATTATAAATTTAGCGTAAAAAACAAAATATTCAGATATATTAAATAATAGTCATTGCGTATATATCATTATGAATATAAGATAAATTTATTATTGCAGATGCTGTTAAGTACAAGCTTGCTTTTAGTATCCGGCTTATAAAAAAATTTTTCAAATAAGGTGGATAATTATAAAATGAGAAAGTATTGAATAAATCTCAAAAAATTTATATAGGTTGTACATGGATAATATCTACTCTGTTTATATAAACAAAAAGATTAGATATAAAATAAACCGTGTTAGCTTAATAAAGCTAACACGGCCTAGAATGCAGTAATAGACTTACATACGTAATGTGTCTACAACATCAATCATGAATTCCATATCTTCTTCAGATAACTCGGTAAAACCTTCTGGAAAACTTAATGCTTTAACAATAGTAGCGCCATCAGAATCGCCTGCCATTTTGCATAATATCTCTCTCAACGGCTCTGCTTTATCAGCTATATCTTTATGATATAACATGACATGAGATACTTCATTAATCCGGCTTTTCAGTAATACTTTTAACTGATCTTTGGTAACAGAGTTAAAGCTGTCATATACTTCAGCTTGAATAATGCCAATTTTTGCTTGTTGGCGGATAACACTGGAAGCTACCATAAGGAAGTTATCTTTACGATTGATAACCAGCTCATCATCGCTCAGATTAGCTGGTTCAAGCAAACGCAAACCAATAAAGTTGGCATCTTCATTATTGGAAAGAGCCAGTTCAACAGTACCTTTGAGCTCTTCAATAGCATTAATTTCCGAATCAGCCGCAGTAACAATTACAATCTCATCTGGTTGATTTTTAGGTTTAACCAGTGGTAAATAACCTTGTTCACGTACATAATTACCGGCAGCAAACGGATTAACAAAAAGCATAGAGACTTTTTCTTTATCTTGCTGTGCTTTTACTTCATCAAATGAAGGAGGCATAATCAGAGAAATATTCTGATTGCTTTTCTTTTGCAGGTAATTATTTAGCAAATACCATGTGCTGAACTGATCAGGCAAATAATCGGGTACAACCATTAAACTCAGCATATTATTTTCCTTCCTGTTCAGTTTTCAGCATTTCTATATACTTGGCACTCATTTCGTTAACACGTTCACGGCTTGGTTTGCGACGAATTGAGCTATAGCCAATCACTTTGCCTTGACGTAAGTTCGGAATTACAGTGGCGTATACCCAGTAATGGCCGCCATCTTTTCGTAAGTTTTTAACATAACCGTACCAGCGTTCGCCTCTTTGCAAGGTTTCCCACATATCGGCAAATGGAGCTTTTGGCATGTCAGGATGACGTAAAAGGCAGTGTGGAGCACCAATAATTTCATCACGTGCCCAGCCACTGATATCAACAAAGACGTCATTGGCATGCGTGATAATACCGTTAAGATCTGTACGTGATACAATTAAAGCACCATCAGGATAAGGAAATTCCTGATGAGTTACATATACTGTTGATTCTCCGTCTTGCTGATAATGCTTAATTTTATACTCTGAAAATTCACCTTCAGGCTTTGGCTGAATCCAACGACTCATATCCATATTTATCTGTCCTTCAATTTTGGTTTAATCTGATAAAGAATGAGTGTGCTTAATAGAAATGCATTTCAGATTTTTTATTTTTCTTACAGTAGTTTATTCTTTCTACTTTAATAAATTTACTGCTAATATAAATTTCTGGAAATGCATACAATCGGGATTTTAAATATTACCCAATACATATATGCGATGCGTTTCAATATAGTTATAAAACATTTAAACGCCCTTTCATGCAATAAATTTAGTTTTAGCTTTAGTTTTCTTTAGGTTTGACTAACAGCAATTTAGTCAGAATTCAGAAAATATCCGAATACAAGAGTACTGCCTGATTTTAAAGCTTATTTTTACAGTATTATAAACTGCAATAAAACGTGTTAATTTCAAATTTGCATGAGCGGGTATTTAAATAGCATTGCATATTTCAGATCAAGCAAATTGATTATTAACTAAAATGGTCAGCTAATTCTTTCAATGCCCGTTTAGCTTCAAACAGAATCAGACCTAATTTGGCTTCATGAGTGGTAGTAATGGTTAACAGAATAGCTTCAGAGGCCTGAAACAGCAGCATGTAGCCTTTATCAGTATGAATAATGGTATTGTCCAGAGTACCTTTTAATACCTCTTTTGCAGAACGATTACCCAGAGACAGTAATGCTGCAGCCATTGCACCAATACGGTCTTCATCCATGCCACTCTGCAAAGCTGAAGCAATTGGCAAACCATCAGTTGAGATAACTGCTGAAGATGTAATGTCGGGTGTACTGTTCAGGGTTTTCAATACGCCGTCGATAAAATCATATTTCATGGAAATTCCTCTTAAATTGACTGTAACTTTGTCAATTATAAAGATGGGTGAATGTTTTTGCAAAAAAATGTTATTAAATTTTATTAATTATCTTTATTTAAGCTTTCTATTTTATTTACATTTCTTTATTTTTTAGTTTATCTATAATTATTCAGAACCAATGAAAGCTATTGTTACAGTTTATTGAATTTTATTGAAATGTAAATGAAATTATAGCATTTTAGATAGTAGATTGCGTAATATAATCCTGTCAACTTAGCTAAAGTTTGATATTTATCAAATGTTATCTCATTTTTTATATTTTATATGCTATTGAGACTGCGAATATATGTTTAATTCTATGCTTAACTAATGGTAAATGAATTGTTTTAAATATTAAAATCTTACTTTTTTAGTGCATATTAATATATAAATTAATAGTGTGTTGTAAGTTTGCTTATATATTTTACAAATTTAAATTAATGTTATTTATTAAAAAGACAATTAAGTGAAATTAGTGCCCTTATAGTTTGATAATGTTAATTATGTTTATTTTGTTGTTTAATATATAAATTAATTTAAACAGGTTGTTCTCAATATGATAAACAACCTGTTTGTTAGGTTAATTTCAAATATCGGCTTCTACTTTATCTCCTTCAGCTTCCATCCATACTCTTCTGGAAGCTGCTTCACCTTTTCCCATTAATTTGATAAAAATATTTCGGGTTTCACTGTTTTCTTCATCGGGAATATGTACTTGCAACAGACGGCGTGTATCCGGATTCATGGTAGTATCCTTGAGCTGATCAGGATTCATTTCGCCTAAACCTTTAAAGCGATTTATGTGATAAGTACTTTTTTCTAGTTGCAGTCTGTCTTTAATGCTTTCCAGTTCTGCCTCATCCTGAGCATAAATCTTGCGTGCAGGTTTGCTTTTACCCTGTGCATTTACATCTATACGAAAAAGTGGTGGTTGGGCTACATAAATGTGTCCGGTCTCTATCAGTCGCGGGAAATGGGTATAAAACAAGGTGAGTAATAGAACCTGTATATGAGCACCATCAACATCAGCATCTGATAAGATGGCTATTTTTCCATAGCGTAAGCCAGATAAATCAGGATTATCGTTTCTACCGTGGGGGTCTACTCCGATGGCAACAGAAATATCATGTATTTCTGCATTACCAAACAATTGGTCGCGATGAATTTCAAAACTGTTTAAAACTTTACCGCGCAATGGAAGAATTGCCTGAGTATTTTTATCCCGGGCCAGTTTAGCTGAGCCGCCGGCTGAATCACCTTCTACCAGAAACAATTCATTTTCTCGGATGTCTTCACTTTCGCAGTCAGTAAGTTTGCCTGGTAAAACAGCTACGCCAGAACCTTTTTTCTTTTCAATTTTTTTAGTTGAACGCATTCGCGCCTGAGCCTGACTAATAGCCAGTTCAGCTATTTTTTTACCTGTATCGATATTCTGGTTTAACCAGAGTTCTAATGGATCACTACATACTGCAGCTACCAGTTTGAGTGCATCACGACTGGTTAATTTGTCTTTTGTCTGCCCTTGAAACTGAGGATCGAGCAACCGTGCAGAGAGAACAAAGGCAACGCGTGAAAAAACATCATCTGACTGTAGTTTTACGCCGCGTGGAAGTAAATTATGATGATTGATAAAGTTGTTTACAGCGTGAAAAACTGCCTGTTTCAGCCCGGCTTCATGAGTGCCGCCTAACGCGGTAGGGATCAGATTAACGTAGCTTTCACTTGGTGTATGTCCGTCTTCCAGCCATGTCAGAGCGAAAGCTGCACCTTCACCCTGATTAAAGTCAGTTCCATGATTTGAGTTTAAATAATTTTCACTTGAGAAAATGGGTGTGGCAGTCTGGCTATCTGAAAGTAAGTCAAGTAAATAGCTTTTCAGGCCATTCGGATAATGCCAGTTTTGTGTCTGAGCTTCATCCGTAGCATTCTGGTAGCGGGTAAGGGTAACATTCACGCCGGGTAATAAAACAGCTTTAGCACGTAAATTGCGTTCCAGTTCCGGCAGATTGTATTGCGGATTATCGAAGTAATGTCCGTCAGGCCAGATACGAACTTCGGTACCACTGTCTTTAACGGCGCATTTGCCGGTTACAGACAAAGGCTTAATGACGTCACCACCAGCAAAGGCAATATGGTAAATATTTCCGGCTCTTTTGACAGTAACTTCAAGCCGGGAAGACAGTGCATTGGTCACGGAAACGCCTACACCATGTAAGCCACCTGAAAAAGCATAAGCACCGTCGCCGCTTTTTTTATTGAATTTACCACCAGCATGTAGTTGGGTGAAAACCAGTTCAATTACGGGTACTTTTTCGGTTGGGTGTAATCCGGTGGGAATACCGCGACCATTGTCTCTGACGGTAACGGATCCATCGCGATTCAGAGTAACATCGATATTTTGTGCATAGCCGCCCAGAGCTTCGTCTGCGGCATTATCAATTACTTCCTGAATGATATGAGTAGGGCTATCCGTTCTGGTATACATACCAGGGCGTTCTTTAACCGGTGCCAGACCCTTCAGAACGGTGACACTGGATTCATCATAAGTTGTGGATTTGCTCATAATTTATTTTTAGATAAGTATTAATCGCAATATAAAACAAATTACCGTAAAAAATTTATTTTTTCGGTAATTTGTTTCAGATTCAGAATTTTGGCGGAATCTTCAATACAGAACTATTCACAGGCAATCATTCTGCCAGTGAGTATTTATCATCATGATTTTGTCGAGTTTGAACAAATTCAGTCCAGCTGGGCAGTTCGTGTAAAAAGCGTGAAAGCTCGTGTAATGCATTCAAATAGACATTTCTTTTGAATTCAATAACTTCATCAACTGGAGCCCAGTATTGGTGCCAACGCCATGCATCAAATTCAGGATGATGGGTTGCTCGCAGATGAACATCACTTTCCCGTCCGGTTAGACGCAGCAAATACCAGATCTGTTTTTGGCCTTTATAAGAACCCCGCCATTCGCGTTTGATCCAATGTGTAGGTACATCATAACGTAACCAGTCCCGGGTGCGTCCGATTATTTTGACATGATGCGGCAGCAGGCCGACTTCTTCCATGAGTTCACGATACATGGCGGCTTCCGGGCTTTCACCCGGCTTAATACCGCCTTGCGGAAACTGCCAAGAGTGTTCATGTACACGCTTGCCCCAAAAAACCTCGTTATGGTCGTTAGTAATGATTATCCCGACATTGGGGCGATAACCTTCTCTGTCTAACATGGTAGTTCGCCCAATAAATAAATTGAATTTTCGCACAAATCAGGCAGTGAGACTAGTAAGGATTAAATGTGAAATATCAAATTAAATTAAGTAAATTTTTATATTATATTGGCATATGGAAATTTTCAGTTAAAAATCTGGATTTAGCTATAAATAATATTGGTGAAATCTATTATTAATGATTAATTAGATATCTGGATGAGTTTTAATCATTCAGATTGGGTATTTAATTAGTCTTGTTATTAATTATTATGATTCAATTCGAACTGATGTATGAAAAATCCGGCGAAGTTTATTATTCATATAGAGTAGTGTATTTGTTTTATATTTTATTTATAGTTTTCAGAAACCAGATAATTGTGTAAATATTAAATCAGTTAAAAGCGTAAAAAACGTATCTTTCTTTATCTATCAATAGAATATCATTGGGATTATGTGGTCGTTTGGAATAAACGATATACGAAAATTATTTTTCCAAATATTTTCTCATTTCCAATATTTTAGACGAAAGATAAACTTTATGCTGATAAACAGGTAAATTATTATTTCTAATATTCTGCTTATTTTCATTTTGATATTTTAAAAAAGACAATTCTGTTAAATCTATGAATGATTGAACAGTTGGTAAGGGTATATATTAAATTGAAAAAATTATTAATATTAAGCAATTATCATAAAATTAATTGTCTAAAAGAAAAACAATATTGTAGTGAGGGTGGTTGAATCTATATTATAGTGACTGGTATAGCTGATGATAATTAATATTGCTCCTGGAGCTTAATCCTGAAAAGGTTGAAATAGTGGGACGGTATATAAAAGATAAAAATGTCTATCTAGTCAAATTAAAGTCATTTACAAAATGAATGCAGATGCAGAGAAATTTAATATTTTTATTTTAGCGCAAAGATATTCAATTTTAGGACTGGGATATGATGATATTTATTGTATTGTCAATCGTTTGATTTATAAAAAATTTTATTTAATTTAGTGTGGTCAAATATACTAAGGAATAACTGATTAAAAAATATTTTCATACCGATTTATAATAGTTGAATCTGTACTCAATAATTGAATTAAAACAAATTCAGCTGAAAAAAATCCACATTACTGCAATCTTTTTGTATTTGAAATTTTATTATAAATAAGATGTAATGAGTTTATAGGTATTTGTTACTGGTAATAACTTTTCCGAAAATATTATTTATAGTTTTTATTAAAGAGAGCATATTTAAAAAGAGCCCTATCTCTGCAGATAGGGCTCTTTTTTAGCAAAAATTTTATTGATGAACAGGTTCGAAATTGTGAATGGCTTTTTCATTTTCAGGAGTTTGCTCTTTGCCATTTACAGCCTGAGTATGTTGATAAAAAGCAGCGCGTTTAGCTGCCTGAAAAATTTGTAATCTACGACGATGTTGCATAGTTAAATCCTTTCTCGCTTGCTGGTGTGGGGCACCAACTGTTGTCATTTATAACTTGGAAGTATAAGTTTACTGATAAATTAATAATGCAGATCAGTTATCAGTTCGGATATTGTTTTTAACGTAATAATTTATTAGTTCATTAAACAATATATAAGATATAACAGAATATTGCAAGACAGTGATGTATGTCTGTCTTTAAATTGAGAGGAAATGATAAATAGAAAAACCGCAGAATTGTTAAAAGGTCAGGTCTGAATCAGTAGCCTGACCTTTTATTACGATAAAGTGAGGAGCTTATTGCTTGGGTTGGCTATTACTACGTCTGTTTGGCTGACTGTTTCTCTGACGGGCAGCCGGAATGTTCTGGCGGGAACGGTTTGGTTGCTGTTCGCCAGACTGACGGCGGTTTGCATTCCAGTTACCATTTTTGTTGTGATTACCATAGGAGCGGCGACCTTTATTCGCTATTTTACCAGCACGTTTACGTGTCGGTTCCATACCGGCAATAGTTTGCTCAGGTAGTTTGCGGTTTAGGTAGCGTTCAATTTTATGTACTTTAATATACTCGTTTACTTCAGCAAAAGTAATGGCCAGACCGGTTCGGCCAGCACGGCCTGTACGACCGATACGATGTACATAGTCTTCAGCCTGCTTAGGTAAATCATAATTAATGACATGTGTAATGGTTGGTACATCAATACCACGGGCGGCAACATCAGTAGCCACTAGTATTTTAATCCGGCCTTTGCGTAAATCCATTAATGTACGGTTACGCCAGCCTTGTGGCATATCGCCATGCAGACAGTTAGCCGAAAAGCCTTTTTCATAAAGTTCATCAGCCAGCTGTTCAGACATAGCTTTGGTGGCAGTAAATATTACTGCCTGATCAATACTGGTATCACGCAACAGATGATCAAGCAGACGGTTTTTATGCCGGATGTCATCACAGTAATACAGTTTTTCATCAATTTTGCCTTGTTTTTCTTCCCGAGCAATATCGATTTTTTGCGGTTGATGTGTTAATTTTTCGGCAAGTTTACCTACCATACCATCCCAGGTAGCTGAAAATAACAGGGTCTGACGTTCAGCAGGAGTTGCGGCAACTATGGTCTCAATATCATCAATAAAACCCATATCCAGCATTCTGTCTGCTTCATCCAGAATAAGCACTTCAAGCCGGCCAAAATCAATGCGTCCCTGACGCATGTGATCCATCAGACGTCCCGGAGTAGCTACGATAAGATCAATCGGACGGGATAATGCACGGATTTGCTGACCGAAAGCTGTACCGCCTACCAACGTTACTGTGCGCAGCCAAGGCATGTTTTTACCATAAATCTGAGCGTTTTTTTCTACCTGTTGAGCAAGTTCGCGTGTAGGTGTTAATACAAGAGCACGCGGGCCTTTGCCTGATTTTTCACTGCGTTTGAGCAGTTTTTGCAGTGTTGGTAATAAAAATGCGGCTGTTTTTCCAGAACCAGTTTGAGCGGAAACCATTAAATCCTGGTTATCCAGAACTGCCGGAATAGATTCAAGTTGTACTGGTGTTGGATTTTCGTAGCCGGCAGCAGTGAGTGCATTGGTGAGTTGTTTGTCTAGTTTTAAATCTGAAAAAGACAATGTCATGATTTTCCTTTGGTTAAACGACCAACCAAACGTGATAATCTAGTTTATTGATGTGAAATTAGATTACAGGGAACTGTTGCTAGCTTAAGCCAAAAAGAAAATAACAAAGGAAAGATAGCAATTGGTTGTCGTAAGCGTGTGTGTTTAGGTATTTTATACATCGACAACAACCAGACAACGTACGCATTGCTGCGAGTGTTGGGAGAGCGGCATTACATAACTATTAAAGTAATAATGAATTCGCCGTATTTAATAAGGTTGCAAACGATGGTTTCAAATATTATCTTTTTAATTATAAGAGATATGGTCTTTTTAAGCAAGAGCGCTATTATATCTATATATGTAAATGTGCGAAGGTTTCTGTGGTTTTTTCCGTTACAATGTGACTGTTAGTGTATTTATTGCAGAAATGTAAAATTTTATTTATGAGTGAAGATATTGGTGCTTTTGTCAATCGTCTGGGCAAAAATATTAAGCATTTACGTAAATGGGCACAACGTCAGGATATAGAGGCATGGCGTATGTATGACCGGGATATTCCACAGTATCCATTTGCTGCTGACATTTATGCCGATCATGTACATTTACAAGAATATGATACGGGCTGGTTGATGCATAAGACAGACTATGAAAAATGGTTGGCTGAAGTAGTGGAGGCTGTTTTATTTGTGACTGGTCTGCCTAAAGAACATGTTCATGTGAAAAAAAGACAAAGGCAAAAAGGTAAAGATCAGTATGAAAAAACTGGTGTTACGGGTACGGATTTTGTAATTCATGAGCATGGGCGTGCATTCTGGGTGAATCTGGATAAATATCTGGATACAGGTTTATTTCTTGATCATCGTAATACTCGCCAGAAAATAGGCAATATAGCGGCGGGAAAACGATTTTTGAATTTATTTGCTTATACAGGCAGTTTTTCAGTATATGCTGCAACTGGCGGTGCTTTATTCAGCGAAACTGTAGATCTCTCGAATACTTATCTGCAATGGGCACAACGAAATTTTGAATTGAACGGGCTGGATATGCAGGCTCATCAGATTGTTCGTGCTGATGTATTTCAATATTTGCAGAAAGCTGTTGAAGATCACAAACAGTTTGATTTGATTGTAATGGATCCGCCAAGTTTCTCAAATAGTAAGAAAATGCTGGATATTCTGGATATTCAGCGGGATCAGGAAAAACTGATAGATGGTGCAATGCGTTTATTATCGAAACAGGGTAGTTTGTATTTTTCAAATAATCTGCGTAGTTTTACTTTAAATCCGGTTCTGGAGCAACGTTATGATGTAAATAATATTTCCAGAAAAACAATACCTGAAGATTTTCGCAATACTCGTATTCATCAATGCTGGGAAATCCGGCATCGTTAATCAAAAGGTTAATTTGCGGGAGATAAAAATGATTCGGGCTATACAATTATTTTTAGTTTTTGGTGTATTGAGTTTGTCAGAGTGGTTATTTTCTGTAGCTGAGGCCGCTGTTATCTACCATTCAGGTCGTGGCGAACGTCATGTTTATGTTAATTTACCCGTTTCATCAACTACAACCATTAATAAAACAGTACATATTGATGCTCCTGCCGGTGCAACAGTGATTTATACGGATACGCCGGTTTATCCTGCTGCACTTCCGTATCCGCCAGTTTATCCTATTGCATCCAGTATTAGTTTACGGCCAGTAAGCCATGGCTGTCTGCGTAATGACGGCATGTCTTCGGTCTGGCAGTCGGTAGCACTCGATTCCTGTGCCGGTGGTGAAATCAGCGAGGCTTTTTATTTTCATCAGGGGCAAGTGTGGCTGAATAATCGTTGTCTTGCGGTGAAAAATCATTCAGTAGGGACAGTTTTCTGTGAACCGGACAGGGACAATAATTGGTTGTTTACAGGCAGACAGATTCGTGACAGAAACAGTAATTTATGTGTGGATGGTTCACAAGGACATTTACAATTGCGGCCTTGCAGTAATGATAAAAGTCAGCAGTTTCATTAAATCTGTTTACAGATTTGTTAATATAATAAATATATTCAATAAAAATTATTGTTATATTTTATAATGCGAATCTATGTTTGTAATCTTTTGTTTAATTGATAAGTTTAGTAAAAATAAATAACTTTGACTTAAATATAATTCTGCATGTTTATGTAATGTTATATTTTATTATGTTAAGATAATGCTTGATGAAATTGCTTTAAATTTTTGAAAAATTTGTTTTTATATTTATAATCATAAATACGGACATTAGTTTTATTTATGTTTTACCTGTGTAAACTTTGCCTGTTTCAGTGTTTTCACTGGTGGAATAATAGCTGTTAAAGAAGTAGTAATTAAGCTATTAATCTGATTTATCAGGTAGAAATATAACGAATATGTATGAGAAAAGGCGATTTCATACTGATGACTTTCATTGCAGGAATTTTTGATTTCAGCTAATTTTATTTATATTCTTGGTAAGGTAATTTAATACCACTATGTCTTGTTTTTCTTCCTGTATTCTGCCGCCGGCGATGCTGGGTATTCTGGGCGGCGGCCAGCTGGGTGCAATGTTTACGGTAGCTGCTAAAACAATGGGTTATCAGGTAACGGTTCTGGATCCTGATCCGAATGCGCCCGCAGCACAGTTTGCTGACAGACATTTATGTTCTGTATTCGATGATGCTGATGCTTTGCAGCATATGGCCAAATGTGCTGCTGTTACGACTGAATTTGAAAATGTAAGTGCTGATTCAATGCGCTGGCTGGCACAATATACGGTTGTATCGCCCTCGGGTGATTGTGTTGCAATTGCTCAGGACAGGCAACAGGAAAAAGAATGGATTGACCGCGCCGGTCTGGTTACCGTGCCTTATGCTGTTATCAGCACGGAATCTGATATTAATGATTCTCTGAAAAAATTGTTACCGGGTATTCTGAAAACAGCTACTCTGGGTTATGACGGAAAAGGACAGAAAACAGTTGATTCAATCGCTGAATTGCGTAAAGCTTTTACTCAATTGCAGCATGTGCGCTGTGTGCTGGAAAAAAAAGTAGATTTACGTGCTGAAATATCAGTAGTGGTTGCCCGTCTGAATAATCAGTATGCAGTATGTTTTCCGCCTGCAGAAAATCAGCATAAGAATGGTATTCTGGCGTACTCATTAGTACCGGCAAGGCTACCTCAGGCTATATTAAAGCAGGCTGAAAATATGGCTTTTAAGCTGGCTCAGGCCATGAATTATCAAGGGGTACTGGCAGTTGAGATGTTTGTTGTAGGCAATGATATGCAGTTGATTGTTAATGAAATTGCTCCCCGGCCGCATAATTCAGGTCATTACACTTTAGATGCCTGTATTGCTGATCAGTTTCAGCAGCAGGTAAGATTAATGTGTGGTTTGCCTCCGGCAGCTTCAGATTTATTAAAGCCCTGCTGTATGGCGAATATTCTTGGTGATGTCTGGCCTGAAAACGGCGAACCGGACTGGAATGCTGTTCTGAATCATAAAACTGCCTGTTTACATCTGTATGGAAAAAAACAGGTGAGACCCGGCCGTAAAATGGGACATTTTACTGTTCTGGCTGATAACCCTGATCAGGCATGGCAGACAGCACGCAATCTTCATCTTCACTTGCAAAACTCAGCTCAAAATTCTTGCTCGACTGCTTTAGATAAATCCTGTTGACATGGACAAAGGATAATACCTTGAAACTGATGAGCACAAAACTGTCTCCATTGGCGTGGTTTTCTTCTGGCTGGAAATTATTGGGATATGTCCTGCCAATGGCCCTAGCCTGTGCTGGTATTGCCGGTTTACCTGTTTCTATGGCAATTGCAGGTGTGATGTGTGCTTTGTTATGCAGTCTGCTTTTGGGCGGTAGTAAAAAAATATTATTAACACCATCACCTTTTTCCGCACTAATGCTGATGGCGGCAATAGCCTATTATGCAGGTGTAGTCAGTGAACGTATTGCTGTGGCCAGTTTACTTACGCTGTTTACCGGTGGCTGGTTAATATTGATGTCACTGATATTACCCAAACATTGTCTGAACTGGATTGCACGGCCAGTCTGGCATGGTATTGGTTTGGGTATGACGCTGACTCTGATTGTCATGCTTTTTCCGGTCATTTTAGGTGTGCAGTCCAATAATAGTTCATGGCAGGGAATGTGTGAACTGCTGATTAATTGGCAAAGCTGGAATTGGCCAAGTGTGGTTTTGGCCGGTTTATCATTTGCCTTGCTGGTATTATGGAGAAGCAAAACTCAGCCCAAGGCTTTATGGGTATTATTACTGGTATGGATTCTCAGTTATATATGGCCGTTTGCGCTAGTCGGAATTGCTACTCCGGTTCAGCAAAATGTTCAGCTCTGGCCATTTATGAATCCCGTACATGCTGACTGGCCATTATTGTTTTTTTTAAGTGCCACAATAGCACTATTAATATATATGGAAAGTTGTCAGTATTTATCTAATCAGTTCAGGCGTAATGTTGGCCTGGTTGGTTTTAGTAATATTCTGACAGCATTCACCGGAGGTATGGTAATCAGTTTAGGCTACATAGCTGATGAGGTTCTCAGGATTAAGCGTAATACGCTGATAGCAATGTTATTGCTTATGGCACTGATTTTTTGCTGGTCATGGCTGGCATATGTACCATTACCTGTGCTGGCAGTAATTGCGTTATATGTTATTTGTGTTCAGATTAACTGGTGTGAATTACGTTTATATTGCTGGCAATGGAGCGATTTATTGTGGCTGTGTATATCTGCCATACTGATTATTCTGTTTGGTGTCTGTACGGGTTTGTGGCTGGTGATTTCTTTTGCTCTGATAGTAATGTGCTGGTATTCACTCCGGATGCATGCCTGGCCGGTTTTATTGCCTGAAGTTCAGATTATTGCGCAAGAAGCGGTTATCATTTTACCGCAGATATTATTGTTTGCTAATGTCAGCACGCTGCTGAATAAAAGCTATCTTCTTATTAATACGCTGGATATTAAAAAAATATATCTGGATATGAGTGCAGGCTGTCATGCTGATGTGACTGTATTTTTTCATTTACAAGCTCTTGCCCGTAGATTGCATCAGCAGGAAAAAATGTTATTTGTATGTGGTCTGAATGAAAAAACATACCGTATACTTATTGCTAAAAAGCTGGATTATTTATCAGCCGAGCAATTCAGTACCCTCAGTGCTGAATCTTTGTTAATATGTCATAAGTATAATAATGGTCCTGTAATAGCATGATTTGCTCAATATGATAATTGTTGATATGAATGTCAGTTCTGAGATTTTAATACTGAATATTTTATTCAGGCTGGAGAGAGAATGAGTAGATTCTGGAGTGAGAAAACCAGACAGCTGCAACCTTATGTACCCGGAGAGCAGCCCAAAATAGCTAATCTGGTTAAACTGAATACTAATGAAAATCCATTTCCGCCTTCTCCATTGGTATTAAAAGCAATGCAGGCTGCTACTGAAGATTTGCGTTTATATCCTGATCCGAATGCAGATAGATTAAAACAGACCATTGCTGATTATTATGGTTTGTCCAGGGAGCAGATTTTTGTGGGTAATGGTTCGGACGAAGTACTGGCTCAGGCATTTGCTGCTTTTTTTCAGGGAAAACAACAATTATTATTACCTGATATCAGTTATAGTTTTTATCCGGTCTATTGTCAGTTATATGATGTTGAGGCCCGTTATATCCGGCTTGATGAGCACTTCGCTATTAATCCGGTTGATTATTATGGTGCTCAGGCCGGAGTTGTTTTTCCTAATCCGAATGCACCTACCGGATGTATTTTGCCTTTGGCTCAGGTAGAGCAGATATTACAAGCCAATCCGGACTGTGTGGTACTGGTAGATGAGGCCTATATTGATTTTGGCGGTGAGTCTGCGGTGGCATTGATTGCTGATTATCCTAATCTGCTTGTGGTGCAGACACTTTCAAAATCTCGTTCGCTTGCCGGTATGCGGATTGGTCTTGCACTAGGGCAGGCAGAGCTGATTGAAGGACTTGAGCGGGTTAAAAACAGTTTTAATTCTTATCCGCTTGATCGTTTAGCACAAGCTGGCGCTATTGCAGCATTCGAAGATGAAAATTATTTTCGCTCAACTTGTGCCAAAGTTATTGAAAACCGTATCTGGCTGACTAAACATCTGTCTCAGCTCGGATTTGAGGTTTTACCTTCGCAGGCCAATTTTGTCTTTGCAAGTCATAAAAATAAAACAGCTGTGGAAATTGCTGCTGAGTTACGCCGGCATGGTGTAGTGGTTCGGCATTTTCCTCAGGAAAGAATCAATAATTTTTTACGAATCAGTGTCGGAACACAGCAACAGCAGCAAAGGCTGATTGAAGTATTGGAAGAAATGCTGAATCCATAGACAAATATACATTCTGATTTTGCTCGTCTGGAAAGTGCAAATTATCATAAAAGGTATTTGTTCGGTTAATGCAGTTAAGAATAGCTGATGAGCTGATAATCATCTGCTGTTAATTCAAATGTGAAATGCTGATTGGATTGAATAATTATTTTTTTATCCCGTGTTACGAATATGACTCCGATATTTTGCTTTTTTTTCAGTTCACTCAACCCTTGTCTGATACCTAAGCCATAGAAAATAGTTGAATAAATATCTCCGGTTAATGAGTTATCTGAAATGATGGTTACACTGTGCAATTCATTATTCAGAGGATAGCCGGTGTGCGGATCAAGGATGTGATGATACAGCTGGTCGTTAAAAATGAAATAGCGTTCATAAATGCCGGAAGTGACTACTGATTTGTCTTCGACATGTATGATTCCGAGCAGATTGTTTGCCTCGGCAAAAGGGCGTTTCAGACCAATATGCCATTGCTTGTCAGCAGTAATTGGTGAGTAACCGATTGTTAGTACATTACCTCCGCAATTGATAATTGCCTGAAAAATATTATATTGAGCTAAGAGCAATTTGATAATGTCCGCAATATAGCCTTTGGCAATAGCTCCTAAATCAATTTCCATACCAGCTTTAGCCAGATATACAGTTTGATTTGTCCGGTTCAGATCAATGTGATTCGGGTTAGTCAGTGTTAATCTACGGGCTATTTCATCCTTTTCCGGAATACTGCGTCCGTTAAAACCTATTTTCCATAATTTCACCAACGGACCAATTGCCAGATTAAACTTGCTGTCAGGTAACAGGCTGGCTGCTTTAGCCTGACTGATTAAATCAAAAACCAGTTTGCTTACTGCTACCGGCTGTTTGCCGGCAGCATGGTTAATGCCCATCACCTCTGAGTGGTAGCGGTTTACCGTTAACTGAGCTTCCAGTTGCTCTATAGCGTTAAAAACGGCAGAAACTGCGGTTAGGTTTTCAACGAACAGTTTCAGGGAAACCGTTGTCCCCATTAACTGTTGGCTATAGGTGTAACTTGTACCAGACATAAGTGATGAGGTATTTATCTGTAATTAATGATTTTTAGCATATGCAGCAGCCTGATCACCGGCCTGAATACCAAAAATAATGATATCGGCAATGGCGTTCCCTCCAATGCGGTTGCCCCCATGTACACCACCGGCAACTTCACCTGCGGCATAAGCACCTTTAATAATCTCTGCATGAGTATCAAGAACTTCTGTTTTCGTATTAATGGTTACACCACCCATAGTATGGTGAATGCCTGGTGCAATGCGGATAGCGTAAAAGAATGGCTGGTTCAACTGGTGACGCATGCCGGTAGTACGTCCGAAATCTTCATCATGCTGTTGTTTTACAAAATGATTGTAGCGCTCTACTGTGGTAATGAGAGAATCCGGATTAATATTCAGCTTTTCTGCAAGTTCAGTCAGTGAGCCGGCTTTTACCGCTAGTCCTTTGCTTATGTAGGTTTCTGCTGCTTTATTTTCAGCACAAATCTGTTCATCAAATAATATATAGGCATAATGTTCAGAAAGAGCAATGATGCTGTTGGATACTTTGTCACGGGTATCCAGTTCATTGACAAAGCGTTTGCCTTTTTGCGATATCAGAATAGCACCTCCGCCACGAATGGATTCTGATATCAGATAAGCGGTATTTTGCTCTACTGTGGGATGAATCTGTATTTCGTTCATATCAACAGTGCCGGCACCAATTTTTTGTAATAAAGCAATGCCTGAACCGGTTGCTCCTTTATGATTGGTGGTGACAAAATCAGCTAAATCAGGGCGGTAATGGGTGACCATTTGTGCATTGGCTCCAAAGCCACCGGTTGCGATAATGATTGCTTTGGTGCTGATGCGTTGTTCATTTCCTTCTTCGTCGCGCACGATTACTGCGTTAATGCGCCCGTCCTTCATTTCAATATCCGTTACAGAGGTTTCCAGCATTACCTCTATCCCGCGGTCATTAATATTTTTCAGCAGACCGCTAATCAGAAAACCGCCGACTGCTGCACCATTATCGGGACGATGAGTGCGGTCTACACTCATACCGCCTGTGGTAGTCAGGTTATTTAACCGGATTCCTTTTTCATCCAGCCAGTCTATTGCAGTGGGAGCATATTCGACAAAGTAGTGTAATAATTGCGGGTTATTTTTATTTTTACCGCCTTTCAGGGTTTCGTTATAAAACCATTCTTTATGGTCGGTAATTCCTGCCTGTTGCTGAAAGCGGGTTTCAGCCGCATTCATACCTGCGGATGCTTTGTTGGTATTGCCACCGATAACCGGCATTTTTTCAATAATAATTACTGAAGTCCCTTTATCATGTGCTTCAATAGCTGCGGCCAGTCCGGCACCGCCGCTTCCGACGACGACTACGTCACAGGATTTATCATCAGCATCACCGCCTTCTACAATTGTCGCTACTTTATATGAGGTTGATATAGCTTTGGTTACAGCTTTTTTAAATGCATCACATTGTGAAGTAGCGCCACTGATTGCATCTACATAAGGGCTGTTGGCTGCCAGAATCCGTTCTTTAATTTCATTGAAATTACGTACAGAAACATGATCCAGTTTTTCGGCATTGACTAAAGACAAATCTTTGATAAAGTCTTGACCTAGTTCTACATTTATGACAAATTGGTTATCAAAATCGTCGCTGACAGTTTGCTGATAGGTGCCGGCATGGAATTTTTTGGTATTGATTTCTCTTACCATGCTATGAATAAGCGGAAAGCGCCATAATGGTTCGGGAATGTTCAGGTTAGTACGCTGATCGCTGTTCATGGATAGCTGTAAATCATTATGTTTCTGAATGCGTTCAGCCCAGTCAGGATAGGCCACACAGGCGCGCCCTGCAGCGATGAGATCATAGCCATGTGCCATTGCTGTTTCTGCATCAGTTTTATTCACGACATTACCGACGCCGATAACCGGTATCTTAGCCAATACGGCAGAGCGTAATTGTATGTATTTATCAATTAATGGTGTTTCATCATTGCTGTCGATGATGGATGGCCGCAGTGTGGCAGCCATAGAAAAATGTATATAGTCCAGACCAATTTGAGCGAGTTTGTCTAGCAGGAACAATGAATCGTCAAAAGTAATGCCCGGCACTTCGAGTTCTTCCGGTGAAAACCGGTAACCGATAATAAATTCATTAGAAGCATATTTTTTAGCCATTTGCCGGCTGATTTCAAGTATGGCGAGCGGGAAGCGGACGCGGTTTTCGCGGCTGCCACCCCATTTATCCTGGCGCTGATTGGCGTGTGGTGAAAAAAACTGCTGGATAAGATAAGTGTTGGCGCCATGTATTTCGATTCCGTCAAAACCCGCGGCAATTGCGCGCCTGACAGCTTCGCCGAATTTCTCAATCATATCTTCAACTTCGCCGGCTGTCATTGCTACAGGAACCGTTGCATTCGGACGCGGAATAGCAATCGCACTGGGGCCGACAGGTGTCTGACCGCCGATTAATTGCGGCTCAACCATTCGTCCGCCATGATAGATTTGTATAATTGCTTTGGAACCACGCTCTTTTATGGCTGCAGCTAACAGGCTCAGACCTTCGATACAATCATCATTATGAATGCCTATTGCTCCCGGAAAAGCCGGTCCTAAAGTATCAACATACGCGCATTCAACAATTACTGTGCCAATACTGCCGGCACGTTCACGATAATAATCAATCAGATTATCTGTTACAGTTCCATCATAAAAACCACAGCAGGTTGTCATAGGAGCCATAACTAAACGGTTTTTTAATACAGTACCATTCGGTAACGTCAGCGGATTGAAAAGGGGCGAAGATAGCTTATTCATATTTTGATACGAGTTCATCAGAACGGGATAAAAAGACTTAAATATATGGTAGCGTAAACGCTAATAATCATCTATTAAGCAAAAGGGTTATATATTACAATGACATATATATAATATATTGCATTGATGTTTATCAAATTAAGCGGGTTAAATCGGGTAAATAATTTGTTTTGGGTCAGTTTTAAATACTTCTTTAACTATGAGTGAGATTGTTCACTACCACTCTTATATTAAACAGTTTGTACTGCATACTGATTCATACGAGCAACATCCGGCTTTGCGGTTTTTATTAATGAAATAGATATTATCAGCAGAGCATAATTAGTATTGGTTCTGCATATTATTTAACGTGCTGAAAAGATAAAAATTAATTTTTTACAAATATTAATAATCAGGTATTTGCTGTATAAGCATGACTTTGTCTGCTGCGCTCAGGTACAATCTGTTTTTTCTATTGAAATACAGTACTCATGGCATCTCTGGAAACATGGATTGGTTTACGTTATTTACGTGCCAGAAAACGTAATGGGTTTATGTCATTCATTACAGCAGTATCAATAGTTGGTATTGCATTAGGAGTGACAACATTAATTGTTGTTTTATCTGTTATGAATGGTTTCCAAAAAGAAATCCGCAATCAGCTCTTGAGTGTTGCTCCTCATGCTGAAATGGGTTTCTATGAAAATAGTCTGGACCAGCACTGGCAGGATTTGCAGAAGCTTGTTAAAGGTAATCCGCAAGTACTGGGCTCAGCTCCTTATGTGGCTGATCAGGCTTTGCTTGCTAATGCCGGCGAAGTTCGTGGTGTGCAAATACGCGGAATAGATCCGGCACTGGAAGGTAAAGTTGCAGATTATGGTCAGGGTATGCCCAAAAATGGGTTTGCTGATCTTAAGGCGGGAGAGTTTGGTATTCTTCTGGGAAAAGATTTAGCCGATGCACTGGGTGCTAATATCGGAGATAAGATAACCGTTATAACCCCTGATGGCAATGTTACGCCGGCTGGTATGGTGCCACGGCTGAAGCAGTTTACATTAGTAGGTGTAGTTAAAACCAAAATCTATGAAGTGGATAATACACTTGCTTTAACTCATATTACTGATGCACAGAAATTGTACCGGCTGGGAAATAATGTAAGCGGATTGCGTTTAAAGCTGGCTGATCCGCAGAATGCACCGTCTGTCATTCAAAATATTGTGCCGGCAAAACTTCACAATGAAATCTGGATTCGCGACTGGACTTTTCAAAATCGCAGTTATTTTGATGCAGTGCAGATGGAAAAACGGATGATGTTTATTATCCTGTTATTGATCATTGCTGTAGCTGCCTTTAATCTGGTTTCTTCTTTAGTAATGGCAGTTACCGAAAAACAGGCTGATATTGCTATATTGCGTACACTCGGTCTTTCGCCGGGCGGCATCATGCGTATTTTTATGATTCAGGGTGCCATAGCCGGATTCTTCGGTACGTTTTTCGGTGTGTTTTTTGGTGTAACACTCGGGCTGAACATTGGCCGGATCGTTGCCTTTTTTGAACATCTGACTGGTAAGCACCTGATTCCTTCGCAAGTGTATTTTGTAAGCTATCTGCCTTCAGATGTGGAATTTTCTGATGTTTGTATGATTGCTGTTATTTCATTATTACTGGCTTTCGTTGCTACTTTATATCCAAGCTGGCGTGCCGCCAAAACTCAGCCGGCGGAGGCTCTGCGCTATGAATAAACCAGAGTATGTTCTTGAATGTGAGCATGTCAGCAAAATTTATGATGACGGACATTTACAGGTATCTGTACTGGATGATTTAGATTTCAAAGTCAGATGCGGTCAAAGTGTGAGTATAGTTGGTGCTTCCGGAAGCGGAAAATCTACTTTGCTGCATTTACTTGGCGGACTAGATACACCCAGTAGCGGTACTATACGTCTGATGGGACAAGATATTACCCGTCTTGGGCAGAAAGCCATAGGTCAGTTGCGTAACCAGTATCTGGGCTTTGTTTATCAATTTCATCATTTGTTGCCAGAGTTTACTGCGCTGGAAAATGTAATGATGCCTTTACTGATTGGACGCATACCGAAAGTTCAGGCAGAAGAACGTGCTAAGGAAATGCTGGATAAAGTAGGGCTTAAGCAGCGTATGACCCACCGCCCCGGTGAATTGTCCGGCGGTGAGCGGCAACGGGCTGCTATTGCCCGTGCGCTGGTTACTCATCCCGCCTGTATACTGGCTGATGAACCTACAGGCAATCTAGATCGGAAAAATGCCGGCAATGTACTGGATATGATGCTGGATTTACAACATGAACTGAATACAAGTCTGGTAGTTGTTACCCATGATGATGAGCTTGCTCAACGTTTTGATGAAGTATTAACGGTGACAGATGGTAGATTAGTGCCTTTTAATGTTCGTTGATGTATGAATGTATTAAGTTGTATTGATTGATTAAATATGGCTGAAGCTATCAATCCGGCAGAAACTCAGGAACAGTCTGCACATCCGGCACTCGCTGCAATTGAGCATGTGCTTCGGGTGGTTGCCCAGCATGAGTGGGAAATTATTCAGCCATGGGCAGATAAACTGTTATGGGCGCTGAATCGTGGAGACAGTTATATTATTGTTCCCCGACAGCATTCGGAGGCGCTTCGTAAATGCAGAATTCTTGTTGGAGCTGCTGGTACTTATACGCCGTTTATTTTGCAAAGCAATCATTTATTTTTAGGAAGAATGTGGCAGCTTGAGCAGGATATAGCCGAGTCTATGCTGGCATTGGCCAGTATTCCGCCTGTTCATTTGAATATGGATGTAGCCGCTGATCTGGCGGACTGGTTTCCTGATGCCGACAGTACCCAGCAACGTTTTGCTGCGGCACTGGCTCTTATTCAGCATTTTGTAGTGATTAATGGCGGGCCCGGAACAGGTAAAACGACTACTGTAGCCAAAATACTGGGTTTATTGCTGAAACATACCTGGCATTTATCACGTCCGCCGCAAATTGCACTGGTAGCTCCAACTGGCAAAGCAGCGGCACATATGGCCAGTGCTTTACAACGTGCATTGGATAAGCTGCCATTATCTGATGACAGCAGACAATTGCTGGCGGATTTATCAGGTCAGACGGTTCACCGCCTGTTACAGTTACAGCCTCCATTATTAACAGGCCCATTTGATGCAGAACATCCTTTACCGGTTGATATACTGGTGGTGGATGAATCTTCGATGCTGGATTTGTCTCTGTTTCGTGCACTGTTGCGTGCTTTAAAGCCTGATGTTCGTATCATTTTGCTGGGAGATGCTAATCAGCTGCCTGCTGTAGGCGCAGGAAATGTGCTGGCTGAATTATCCCAGCCGACAGTACTGTCTCCTGAACTGAAAAAACAGCTTACGGCTTTATTGCCCGAACAGTTTTTGCCTCCTGTCAGCGATAATGCCGGTATAGCTCAATATGTTGCAACTTTAACTCACAGTTACCGATTTGATGCGACACAGGGTATTGGTGCTCTGGCCTCCGCTTGTATCAACGGTGACGCGACGGCTGCACTTAATGCAGTAAACAGTTTTCCGGAGCAGTTACAACTGCACCAATTTGATATACAAGTACTGTGTCGCAAATTATATTCACAGCAACAGCTATGGTGGCAGGCAGTGGCTGAAAATAATATTACTCAAGTATTCAGCCATCTTACCGATATTATGGTGCTGACTGCATGGCGTACTGATGCAGAAGCATTTAATCAGCAATACCGAAGCTATTTACGGACTCAGTTACATCAGAATACAGATAGCTGGTTTGCTGGTATGCCGATTCTGATTACTCAGAATGATTATGGTGTGGGTTTGTTTAATGGTGATATCGGCGTGATTCTTCCTGAACAGAATAATAGTGGGCATTTACTCGCTTATTTTGCTGAAGGGACAAATTATCGTTCAATTTCCCTCAGCCGCTTACCACAGCATGAGGCAGCTTTTGCCATTACGGTACATAAAAGTCAGGGATCAGAATATGATGATGTCTGGTTGCTGGCCCCGCAGTTGCGCGCAGCAGCTGATGATTCGTTGTTTAACCGTTCTCTTTTGTATACCGCATTAACCAGAGCCAGAAAACAGTTTACTTTTTGCGGTGCGTCTAAACAGCTAGTACAAGGTATAAAAAATAACCAGCAGCGGCATAGTGGATTAGGTACAGCTCTGACTCAATTATTGAGGAAACAGACGCAATTGTCTTTATTCTGAGTTGGCGGAATCTGAATCCGCATTGGTTGTTTTGTTCAAATAATTCATCTGTTAATCATTAAATTGTTGTGCATTACATCCATGTGGTGAATAAAATAAGATTATGCTATTCTGTTTGATTCTGTTACAGAATAAAGTTTCAATTATGCAAAAACCTTTAATTGCCATTATTGCGGCTATGCAGCCTGAGCTGGATTACCTGCTTGAACAACTGGATAACCGGCAGGATAGTCAGGCTGGTGCTGTTCATTTTCATCAGGGTGAAATTAAAGGCGTACCAGTGATACTTGCACTGAGTGGTATTGGTAAAGTCAATGCGGCGCTGACAACAGCAGTAATAATTGAAAGATTTACACCTGATTATGTTATCAATACTGGTAGTGCCGGTGGTTTGAAAGCCGGTATTCAGATTGGCGACGTTGTTGTAGGTTGCGAAATAGCTCATCATGATGTTGATGTAACTGTTTTTGGTTATGTGCCGGGGCAGGTACCACAATTACCGGCACGATTTAACGCTAACCAGTATCTTGCTGATGCAGCCAGAAAAGCCGCACACGTATTTACAGGTGCAGAAATCTATACTGGTTTAATTGTCAGTGGTGATCAGTTTGTTGGTACTGCTGAACAAAATCAATTGATTAAAGAAAAATTTTCTGATGTTGTGGCTGTAGAAATGGAAGCCGCTGCCATTGCGCAAACTTGCTATCAGCTTAATATCCCTTTTGTGATTATTCGTGCTATTTCAGATAATGGTGATGCAAATGCTTCTGTCAGCTTTGATCAGTTTCTGCAACAGGCTGCCGGTAATTCTGCACAAATGGTAATCAACTTAATTACTTCAGGATTGAATAAATCTGCCTTTGAAAACAAGTAAATTAGAGTAGTGATACTGAAAACAGAGTAGATATTCAGATAAATAAATATTCTGATACTGCTCTGTTTTTTTATTTCTTGCTCTGAATTGTCTTAATATAGTGTTGGGTACTGTCAATCTTTTGACATTTATTAGTCTTGGCAGAAAATAATAAATAATTTGGATTATCTGTTTGAGCATGTTTATGCAGAAAATTTTCTTAAAAGCATTACATTGCTAAAATTTAATTTTGCCGGTTTCTCAGATATCGAATTTGATACAGGTGCTGTGTGATTACATTAAATTTTTGTTTGAAAAAATTTGATTATAAACAATTTAAATATTATTAATTGACTTTGTAGACAAGCCACTATTTAATAGCTTCTTTACAATATAGCTGGTTATGTAATAACTGTATTTACTGTGCTGCCCGCAGCTATAGAAAATTAAGACTAATAATAGCTTATTTTTAACCGGCATTTATTTCATCAGGATGAGATTGTGTTCCATTCATTTTTTCCAAAGCCACGTTGGTTTTTTCCGTCTGCCATATTGTGGATAGGCCTAAATATTGCCCTCTGGTATTGTGGTGGGGAGAGTGCCGGAGAGTGGTTTGGCTGGCCGCAAGGCTATGCGGACAAACCTCTGACTATTGGTCTTTCGCGTTTCTGGTCGCCGGCATTTTTGTGGTTTTATCTCTGGTTTTTGCTGGCTACAATCATTTTTGCTGTTTTCTGGTCAGTAGTAGCAAAACATCCGTGGCAGCGCTGGTCAATATGGGGTTCTGCTTTAATTCTTTTTAATATCTGGTTTAGTGTACAGATAAACGTAACGATTAATGCCTGGTATGGTCCTTTCTGGGATATGATTCAGAAGATGCTCAGTAATGGGGGTGGGCTGATCAGTGATTTGTATCAGAATATACTAACATTTTTGCAGATTGCGATGGTTGCAGTAACAGTATTTGTATTAAATACTTTTTTTGTCAGTCATTATGTATTTCGCTGGCGTACAGCCATGAATTATTACTATATTGAAAACTGGTCGAAACTGCGTACTGTTGAAGGGGCTTCTCAGCGTGTTCAGGAAGATACAATGCGCTTTGCCACTATTGTAGAAGAGTTGAGTGTCAGTCTGGTTCGGGCGGTTATGGTATTGATTGCATTTTTACCTCTACTGTTTCAGTTATCCAGCCATGTGCCGGCATTACCAATAATTGGTGAAGTAAAATATTCACTGGTTTGGGCAGCACTGGGCTGGTCCTTGTTTGGTACAGTTTTATTAGTTGCGGTCGGTATTAAATTACCCGGACTTCAGTTTAATATTCAAAAAGTAGAAGCTGCATATCGTAAAGAGCTGGTATATGGGGAAGATGATAGTGAACGTGCTCAGCCGGCGACATTGAAAGAGCTTTTCGAACGGGTAAAGGTTAATTACTACAGACTGTATTTTCACTATGCCTATTTCAATATGGTGAGTATATGGTATTTACAGCTGGATGGTATATATGGGCTTGTTATGTTATTTCCATCCATTGCAGCGGGTACCATGACTCTGGGCTTAATCAATCAAATTCTTAACGTATTTAATAATGTTCGTGAATCATTTCAGTATCTTATTAATTCATGGAAAACCATTATTGAATTGCTGTCAATTCATAAACGTTTGAAGGCTTTTGAATCTATACTGAATGACAAAAATTGATATCTGATTGTTTAGAAAATTCTACAGGTATCCGGCTCTGACCGGATACCCATAGAATTTTATCATTTTGCTCCGATTTCGATAGAGAAAGATTAGTGATAATGTAACCAAGAGTTACATGAGATTTTTATTGGATATTTCTCAAATTTAAATTTACAAGTTGTAATTAAGCAAAATAAATCTTGATTATATTTGCAGAGTTTTTTTATTGATAATCCAGTGCAATCAATTTTTTATCAATAGCTGTTGCTGGCTGAAATTCAGAGCTGATGATATACAAAATGTTATTTTTATCCTGTAAAAAAAGCGGAATAGCCTGCGGATGATCATGACAATACTGGTGATAATCATAGGTAGCGGTAATATTGGTAATTTTAATTTTTGTCTGCTTACCAAGCATATTTTCCAGCCTTCTGAAAGTCACATCTTTGCCAAAAAGCTGGCGGGAAACATATTGATACTGTTTTTGTGCACGCGAAGTTAAATCCTGTTCTTCATTAAAACGGATGCGATATATATTCTGTTCGCCAAAATCATGCCGAAATTGCAGTTCACATAATGTATTCAGTTCTTTATCTCGGCTAACAGCAAACAGATAGCCAATACCTATCAGGTCAAGCTCAGTTTGTGCATTTTCTGAAACAGGGTTGCCAAAA
The DNA here is from genome assembly GCF_016100875.1 of Snodgrassella sp. W8124. Lineage (NCBI taxonomy): Bacteria > Pseudomonadati > Pseudomonadota > Betaproteobacteria > Neisseriales > Neisseriaceae > Snodgrassella > Snodgrassella sp. W8124. Next base: position 1,165,378 of record NZ_JACFRP010000001.1, on the reverse strand, counting down.
TATGTACGCAAACCCTTCATGCGCGCACGGGCAATTTGTACATAGTGATAATCGGCAACTAAAACATCAATATTAAGCTGCTTAAGTGTTGTAGCCAGCATCAGGGCTACTTCATTACTGCCTACAATCAGTACACCGTTATTACCGGGTTCACGGACTTTTAGTATACCGGCAACGGTTTTGGCACCAAGTCCCTGTATCAAGACAGTGCCGATAATAATCAGAAAAACCATTGGTGCCAGTAGCTCAGTTCCGGATAAATGTTGATTTTGCAGGCGTAATGCAAACAATGAAGCAATGGACGCAGCGACGATACCGCGCGGACCTATCCAGCTAATCATTATTTTTTCCTGGATACTTAGGCCGGAATTAAAAGAAGAGAACCATACAGCCAGAGGGCGTGCAATAAACATTGCGATAAACAGCAAAGCCAGCCCACGCCAGCCTAAACCCAGTAACGCAGTAACGTCCATACGGGCAGCAAGAATAATGAACAGCGTGGGTATAAATAATAAAGTTAAAGATTCATTAAATGCGAGAATACTTTGGCGGGGAAATTGCGGCCAGTTTGCCAGGGCGAGTCCTAAAATAGTAACGGTTAACAAACCAGACTGGCTTTCGAGATAATTGGATACGGAAAACAAAATTAAAACAAAGGCAAATGTTACGACATTGCGCATATATTCAGGCAGCCAGTAGCGTTTGATGGCATTGGCAAGAAATACTGCACCGAGACCCCCGCAAATAAATGCTACCAGTACAATTTTGCTAAAAAGCAATAGAGAATTTTCATGTCCGTCAGAAACGATATATTCGTATACCAGTACAACTGCAATGGCACCTACTGGATCAATAATTATCCCTTCCCAGCGCAGAATATTGGCAATTTTCGAACGAGGACGCACACTGCGCAGCATGGGTGCAATGACAGTAGGACCAGTTACACAGACAAGTGCACCAAATAACAGAGCTACCCGAAAATCCAGATTAAACAGCCAGTATGCCGCCAGCGATAATAAGATAATAGTTATCACTGCTCCAAGCGTTACCAGATTCTGCACAACTCGCCCGTGCTGGCTGATTTCATGAAATTGCAGGGTCAGTGCGCCTTCAAACAAAATAATGGCAACGCCAAGTGAAATAGAAGGAAAAAGTAGACTTCCCAGCACTGTATCAGGATGAAACCAGCCCAGAACCGGACCAATCATGATTCCGGTAAACAACAAAAAGAGTACGGACGGTTGTTTTAAATACCATGCCAGCCATTGAGCGCCCATGCCCAGAGCCAGTAATATCGATAACTGAAAAGCGATATCCATTGCTTATATTTGTGTAGTTCTCAGAATTGCTATTCTGCCACAAACTTGTTTCGCTATTATTATTTTCGATGAAGTGACGATTATGTATTAACTAAATGATATTTATATTGACAGATTATCAAACTTAGACTGATTGTTTGGCAGGCAAATACATATTAATGGAAATTAACATGTATATCTTTAGGTTATATTAATTTATGTTTATAAATACAATTAATTTGTAGCTAAATTGGTTGAATCGCTGCACAATTATGCATGTTTATAATGGGAATTAAGTATATTCCGGATTTCTGTGAATGTAATTAATGCCTGACTTGTGCGCAAATTATTGTTTTTATTCAATAATGCAAGCACGCAATCATGGAGACGATATGAATACACGTATTGAACATGACAGCATGGGTGAAATCGCTGTATCTGAAAATGTTTACTGGGGTGCGCAGACGCAGCGCAGTCTGCAGAATTTTGATATTGGCGGCGAAACTTTGCCTCCGGCAATGATACAGGCAATGGCTTTGGTGAAAAAAGCAGCAGCTTTAACCAACCAGCAGCTTGAGCGTATCAGCGGAGAATGTGCCGGCTTAATAGTACAGGCTGCTGAACGTGTTCTGGCTGGTGAACTGGCAGACCAGTTTCCATTGGTAGTATGGCAAACCGGCTCTGGTACGCAGAGTAATATGAACATGAATGAGGTTCTGGCTAATGTGGCCAATGAAATAGCCGGTCAGCCACGGGGCAATTATAAACCAGTACATCCGAATGATCATGTTAACCATGCTCAGTCTACCAATGATTCATTTCCGACTGCTATTCATGTCGCTACAGCGATTCAGATTAATAAGCATTTGATTCCCGCTGTGCAGGCTTTACGTGACACGCTGGCTTCTAAAGCAGAAGCCTTTAAAGATATTGTTAAAATTGGTCGTACACACCTGCAGGATGCAACACCGCTGACACTGGGTCAGGAATTCAGTGGCTATGTCAGCCAGCTGGATCATGGACTAGAGCGTTTGCAGCAGGCATTACACTGGTTATATGAATTGCCATTGGGTGGTACGGCTGTAGGCACTGGTTTGAACAGTCATCCGCAGTATGCAGAAAAAGCAGCAGCTAAACTGGCTGAGTTAACCGGTTTACCGTTTGTTAGTGCACCTAATAAATTTGAAGCACTTGCCGGACGTGATGCAGTGGTATTCGCTTCTGGAAGCCTGAAAACTCTGGCGGTTAGCCTGAACAAGATTGCCAATGATATTCGCTGGCTGGCCAGCGGACCTCGCTGCGGTATCGGAGAAATTACTATTCCGGCAAATGAACCTGGTTCAAGTATTATGCCGGGTAAAGTGAATCCGACACAGTGTGAAGCCATGACTATGGTAGCTGCTCAGGTAATGGGTAATGATACGACTATTACAGTAGCGGGTGCTTCGGGTAATTTTGAACTGAACGTATTTATGCCTGTACTGGTGTTTAATATTCTGCAATCAGTACGTTTACTGGCTGATGCATGCAATAGTTTCAATCTGCGTTGTGCACAAGGAATTGAACCTGTAAAAGAAAAAATTGATGCCAATTTACATCATTCACTGATGCTGGTTACTGCGCTGAATCGTCATATTGGTTATGAAAAAGCAGCTAAAATTGCTAAAACTGCTTATGCACAGAATACAAGCCTGAAACAGGCAGCAATAGAGCTGGGATTTCTGACAGCAGAAGAGTTTGATAAATGGGTTATTCCTGAAGATATGATTGCACCACACTAATGGTGTAATCTGATTAAAAGCCGCATCGAATTAATTCCATGCGGCTTTTTGATATTAAACTCAGTATTATCGGTTGTATGATTAAGCTTTTAAAATTGATTACAATCTGATAATAAATTTTTTGTATATTTTAGTTAGTTTGCTGTATTTTTAATTAAACGCGCTTCTAACCTTACATAGCGGTGTTTGTCCAGTAATTGCAGACGTACACCAGTAGTATCATTGATTATACGCCATGATTTAACAAAACCTAATGTACCGGTACCAGTCCGTTCATCTTCTATATTGGCACATAGTTTAGTGATGCCGAAAGGCTTACTTAATCGCAATGTATGACGATAGTCGCGATAGGTTCCGTTTATATGATTACAGCCGAAATAAGCAAAATACTGGTGTGTATTCGGATCAAAACGAATGCGAGAAGAAGTATCTGGTGTGGGTTCTCCATTCAGAGAACGGATTTCCCAGTTACCGGATAAAAATCTGGTATCAGGCTTATCTGCAAAAGCACAGGCATTAGTTATAAGCAAAACAGCCATACAACCCAGAAAGAATGTTAGTTTCTTCATCTTTTTAATTTCATTTACTTATATAGCCAATTAATTTTGACATATTTTAGTATTTTAGCATTTTTATTCAATTTTGTCAGATTTTGCGCATTATTGTTCGGATTCGCGTTGTTGTTTATACAAACGTAACCATTCAAGAGCTTCTGTTTTTTGCTGATCATTTCCATATTGTAAATCTCGCATGGCGCGGCGGTAACCAGCCTGCTCCTGTGCCTTGGCAATTTGCTGCTGCTGAAAAGAGTCTTGATTATCAGGCACTCTTCTGTGTATCTGTTGCGTTTGTGCTTTAGCCATTGCTTTTGCAATCAGGGCAGCCGGATTAATTTTTCCGGCAGACTTTGCTGCAGAAGTTGTGGTTGTTGCAGGCTCTTTAGCTTTGCGTGCATGCAGTTGCTCCTCTTTTAAACGCTGCAGGCGTTGCAGACGTTCGGTACGATGCTGAAATCGCAGACTTGCCTGAGTAGCAGCAGCAAAACGGTCACTTTCCTGCCCATCGGTCAGTGTTCTTGACCGTGGTAACCAGTGTTCAAGTACCGGCTGCATATCGATACAATCAACCGGGCAGGGGGCAATACATAATTCACAACCACTGCATTCAGTGCTGATTACTGTATGCATTTGTTTGGTTGCGCCCATAATCGCATCTACCGGACAGACTTTAATACATGCCGTACAACCGATACACTCGGTTTCATCAATTACAGCTATTGCTTTAGGGAGGGCAGCTTTAAGCGCATCAGCCGGAGGAAGAACCTGCACTTTTAACAGTTTAGCTAAATCACTGATGACAGCAGTACCGCCCGGTGTACAAAGGTTAATTTCAGCTTCTCCGCGACTCAATGCCTGAGCATACGGCAAACAACCCTGATATCCACATTGCCTGCACTGAGTCTGAGGTAAAAGCCGGTCAATGTGTTCAGAAGCAATAGACATGATAAAACTACGTAGTTTTTAATACTTAAAGAACTATTCTAACATAAAGCTAAAACAGCAAATTTATACATATAAGCAGACTTTATTAAATATTATAGTCTGTTTATTCTGCTTTGTATTCAATCCTGTGCGGTTGTGGCTGAAATTATTTACCTGCAGGTGCTGTCCAGCCTCCGCCAAGAGCCTGATAAAGTGAAACCTGTGAATTCAGATAATCTGCTTTACTCTGAATCAGCTGACTTTGTACGCTTAGTAAATTGCGCTGGCTGTCCAGAACATCAAGATAAGGAGAATAACCTGCACGATAACGATTTGTTGCATGGTGCAGGGCATTCTCCAGTGCATCTCGTTCCATTTCCAAAGCTTGTTCCTGTTCCTGCAGGCGATAACTGCCGGATAATTGGTCTTCAACTTCCTTCAGAGCAGTCAGCACAGTTTTGCGATAGTTCCAGACAGCTTCATTACGTTTAGCTACATTCAGATCAAAATTTGCTTTTAATCGTCCGCCTTCGAATACAGGTGCCAGAATACTGCCGCCTATACTCCATAAATTAACCGGTTCTTTAATTGGTGAAGTGGTAAACAGACGGCCGAATGTAGCGCTGATTTTCACGGAAGGTAAAAATTGTGCCTGAGCCGAAGCCAGACTGGCATCACTGGCAGCTATTAATAGTGCTGACTGAACTATATCCGGACGATTTTTCATCAGATCAGAAGGCAGTATGTCAGGTATAGCCGGTGCATGCAGTTCCGATAAGGATAAACCGCGTTCAATGGTACGGCTGCTACTGCCTGTCAGCATACTCAGAGCATGTTCCTGCTGGCTGATACTGGATTGAACTACTGGAATCTGTTGCAGTGTGGCTGCATATTCAGCCTGTGCCTGATTCAGTTCCAGCTTGGATGTATAGCCGACATTAGCTTTAGATTGAGCAATTTTTAGCTCTCGCTGACGCGCTTCCAGAGTTTTTTGCAGTAAATTCAGCTTTTCATCAAGTGCACGCAGAGTGACATAAGATTTAACCGTAGTTGTGATGACACTCAGACGGGTTGCTTCTTCGGCAATTTCACTGGCCTGCCGGTTCAGACGACGTGCTTTCCATGCATTACGGTTTTGACCAAAAACATCCAGTTCGTATGCAGCCTGAAATGTTGGCTGTTCTACCCGGTTAATGGTAGCAATACCAAAAGCATTCAGGCTTTTTTGCCGTGAAGTACCGCCGCTGGCTTCCAGACTGGGTAGTAAGGATGCGCGCGAAGCATGTTCCTGAGCGAGTGCTTCCTGTATTCGTGTTTGTGCCAGAGCGATATCAATGTTATTAGCAAGTGCTTCACTGATAAGCCGGTTTAAAACCGGATCATTAAGCTGAGTCCACCATTGTGCATCTGCATGTTGAGCGGAGTGATGATACTGTTCATGCCACTGTACCGGAACGTCGACCCGCGCAGCTGCCGGAATGTTCGGAATTCTGGGAATACAGCCACTGGCACTGACTGATAGGGCGATCAGGGTAAACAGTCTGATTAAAGGTGTTTTCATGCTTTCACTCTGGTTGTATCTATACTTACTACCACAGACATGCCCGGGCGCAGACGTTCAAAAAGATCATTACTGGTATCAATGCGTATGCGGACAGCGATACGCTGTGGTACTTTAACGAAGTTACCTGTAGTGGTATCTGGTTTGATTGCAGAAAATTCACTGCCGGCAGCCGGAGAAATTTTTTCTACGGTACCTTTGACTCTGGCTCCGTTCAGGGCATCCACTGTAAACCATGCTGGCTGACCAACGCGGATATTGGCTGTCTGTGCCTCTTTAAAGTTAGCGACTACCCATTTGCGTGCGGGTACCAGAAACATTAATTGTGTTCCGGCATTTACCAGCTGACCATTTTTGACGCTGATTTCACTTAGCCGGCCACTTTCAGGCGCCCGGACAACGGTATTGGATAAATCAATCTGAGCCAGTCCGAGCTGTGCATGTGCATTATCAACGTTTGCTTTCAGGCCGCTCTTGTTAACATGAGTGCTTTTCAGATCTTCCTGAGCAACCCGATATTGTGCTTTAGCTTCCGCAACTCCGGTTTGAGCCTGTTTTAACGCAGCTCTTGTCTGGTCACGTTCACGTAAGGAAAGCGAACCATCCGTAACCAGAATATTTACCCGGGCCATATCAGCCTGAGCTTTTTCCAGTTGCGCCTGAGCATTGGCAATATCTGCCTCACGGGCTGCCAGAGTTGCTTCTTTACTGCGGCGATTCTGTTCGTAATTGGCTAAAGAGCTATCCTGTAAACCAATTCCGGCTTCAGCGGCTGCAACTTTTTGTTTGTAGATGCGGTCATCAATCTGTATGAGTGGCTGTCCAGCCTTAACGTCGTCAAAATCCTGAACATATACCTTAGTAACGTAACCAGTTACTTGAGGACTGATTATGGTAGTCTGACCACGTACATATGCATTATCAGTTGATACCATTGAGTTGCGGAATGGTGGTAATTTCCATGCACGTAAAATCATCAGGACACCAAGCATTAATACCAGTACCAGAATAGCTGTTACAAACCATTTACGTTTAGGAGGCTGCCACTGACTGGCTGCCGGCTGGGCAGGTGAGGGATTAGCCTTACCGGCAGAAGCGGATGAGCTGTTTTGCTGGTTCGTGCCCGCCTGATTCGTATTTGGCTGAGCAGATGTCTGTTCTTTAGCGGTTTTGTTTGCTGCCGGAGCAGACTGTACAGTTTGATTGCCGGTTGTTTTCTGATTTTGATCCGGATTGTTTTGTTGTGTGTCAGTCATTATTGTCCTTCTTTATTTTATTGTTTTGGCGGTTCTTGCATTGCACGCTGGCGGGCAGCCGCATAGTTTCTCAGTTCACGCCCGATAGGGTTGGTACCGTGTATCTGATGCCACCAGCGATGTGCGCCGACAACCAGAAAGCAGATTAACGAACCGATTCCCACCAAAACAAATAAATCATTGTAAGCAGCTATTTGTGCCAGCATGGTGTCCTGTTGAATCAGTTTACTGACACCATAGGCATGATTCCAGCTGCTATCAAAACTAAAGCGCTGGCTGGCCAGAGCATTCTTCTGAATTGCCTGATTGACTAGCGGGTCTGTCAGATATGCACTGTCTGCGCTGTTAATCAGATGAATGCGTGTTCTGATCGTAATGAAAGCATTAAGTAACGCTGAACCGATTAGTCCACCGACAGTTTGTGAAAAACCGAATACTGCCGAGAAACTCATGATGTATACAGGGTCTTTGGAAAGAGCCCGTATCAGTCCTTCCATCATAACCGGCCCGAAAAAAAACAGCGAAGCAAAGGCAATCATAAACTCGGGAATATAGAAGTTAACCGGCCGTGACCACTGATTCTGTCCAACTTCCATAAAACTGGCCATAGCAATAATGGCAAATGAAATGACCAAAGGTAATTTAATATCAAGAGGATTGAATGTTAATACACTAGTAAGCAATCCGAGTGCAGCACCGCAGGAAACAACAGCATAAAAATGTATCATCTGGTCATTACTCAGACCTAAAACTGTCATCAGACCGGCCGCACCCATATTTTGTTCAGATAAGGCAACCCGTATCAGTGAACCGAAAATCAGTATCTGGAGCATACCGTTGGTATGCATCATCCATTTGATATCCAGCATCGGGTGTTTGCGGTTGTATTCAATAATCACGGAAAGCATACAGCATACGACGCCGGCTACAAACAGCCAGCCAATCCAGTCTTTGTCCCACCAGACAATCCTGCCTTGTACCGCTCCTGCAGAAATAAAGGCAATTCCGGCAGCCAGCAAAGGGAAGCTTATCAGATCAATTTTTTCGAAAGATTTTTCCAGATAGCCAGAGGGAATAGGTAACAGCCATACTGCACCGCATACCAGTAATGCCATACCTAGCTGAAAGCTGAATACAAGCTGAAACTGTTCGTGCTGTAAAAGCAGGGGAGAAATAAATCTGGCCAGCGGCTGGCTGAGCTGAGTAAGCCCCAGCCCGAATATCATGCCTTTACCACGATGAATAGCCGGCATCGCCTGCATCATGTAATACATGGCTACACTGTTTAAGCTGCCGCCTACCAACCCGCTCATACCACGGGCGAATAATTCCATATAATAATCATGGAAAAAAAACTGAAGGCAATTAGTCAGTATCAGCCCAAGAATGATATAGCCTACATAACGCGGCAACCCGAAATTCTGGCGGATTTTAAAAAGTAATACACTGATAATGGCGCTGAACATGTAATAAGATACCTGTATCCAGCCGCCCTGTTCAGGTGTCAGTCCCAAGTAGCCCTGAATCTGGGGAATGTTGGCCAGCATCATGCCATTGGTAAATCCGGCAGTTAAGCCAACGATTGTTCCAATGATGCCGTAGCATAAACGCCTTTTCCACGGATGGTCGGGAAATGACGGTGAGCCCGCCATCATGGGGCGTTCATGCGGTTTTAACTGATAGATATTTTGAGACATGGATTTTTTACTGCAATATACATATGCTGAAGCCGCTACAATTAAAAATGCCATCCAGTAATCCTGATTAACTCAGATGGATGGGCGATAAACGTTCAGCGTGTAATTATTCTAAAACAAATTTTTAGTTTCTGCTAACAATATTTTAATATCTGTGATAATAACTCTGCTTTAGAATAACGGATATAAATTGTTAATTTTTAAAATTATTTATCATTGTATAAATATAAAACTATTGTGTCTGTCAATAAATCTCAAGTGATAAAGATAAATTACGATTACATAAATATACGATAATTAAAACAGATAAGGCCGCATATTAGTTTAATGTAAGATAGGACGAAAGTTCAGTAATTACTGATTGATTTTTTAGAGACAGGCATAAGTGATAATCACTCATAAGTATTAACTTATTTTGTTAATAAAAAATCCAGAAGAGTAGATGGTCGTTAAAAACAAAAAAGCATAATCCTGAGATTATGCTTTTTTGTTTTTAACTGGTGCCGGCACCAAGAGTCGAACTCGGGACCTTCTGATTACAAGTCAGCTGCTCTACCAACTGAGCTATGCCGGCGAAAGAGGAGCGCATTATGCGCAATAAAATTAAATCGTGCAAGCCTTTTTGGTGATTATTTTTTAAATTTACAATTAAACTGCTGTTTTAACGATTAAATAAAATATTCAAGTTTTAGCCTGATGGCGACAAACTATAACTATTTTTTATAACGTCCTATATTATAATACTGGGTTTTGTTTATTTATCGGGAGTGTCAGGGTGGGACACCATTTGAAACTCGCGCTTGCCGGCGCGCAAATTCTGTTTGTAGCATTTGGTGCTATGGTTCTGGTACCGTTGCTGACAGGGCTGAATCCGGCACTGGCATTAATGGGTGCAGGTATAGGTACTTTATTATTTCAACTTTGTACTAAACGTAAAGTACCGATTTATCTTGGTTCCTCTTTTGCGTTTATTGCACCGATTATTTATGCCATGCAGGAATGGGGACTTGGTTCAACTATGTTTGGTCTGTTTGCTGCCGGCTTTATGTATTTTGTTTTTGCCGCATTAATTAAATGGCGCGGTCTGGCTTCAGTACATCGTTTACTGCCACCAGTGGTCATTGGTCCGGTGATTATGGTGATAGGTTTATCGGTGGCTGTGGTAGCGAGCAGTATGGCTATGGGCAGATCCGGTGATAAGCAGGTGGTTGATTACGCTCATTCATTATTTTTGTCCGGTTTCACATTTGCTGTAACGGTTATTGTTACAGTATTCGGCAGCAAAATGATGCGGCTGATTCCGATTCTGATCGGTGTGGCTGCCGGTTATATTATGGCCTTATTTACCGGTATGGTAGATACCAGTGCCATGGCAGCGGCACCCTGGTTTGCTGTGCCGCATTTCGCTACACCTGAGGTTAACTGGCAGGCTGCACTGTTTATGCTGCCCGTAGCTATCGCACCAGCTATTGAGCATATTGGCGGAATCATGGCGATTGGTAAGGTAACAGGCCACGATTATGTAAAAGACCCCGGTTTGCATCGGACTTTGCTGGGTGATGGTTTGGGTGTATGTGTGGCCGGTCTGATTGGCGGCCCTCCGGTTACTACTTATGGAGAGGTTACCGGCGCGGTGATGATTACTAAAAACAGTAATCCGGTAATTATGACCTGGGCAGCCGTTTTTGCAATTTTTATGGCTTTTTTTGGTAAGTTTAATGCATTTCTCAGCTCTATTCCGTTGCCGGTAATGGGCGGGATTATGTTGTTGCTGTTTGGTACTATTGCTTCATTAGGTTTGAAAACGCTGATTGATGCCAAAGTGGATTTGATGGAACCGCGTAATCTGGTGATTGTCAGTTCCGTACTGACTGTCGGTATCGGCGGTATGGTTGTGAAGATTGGTACGATGGCCTTTGCTGGTGTGGGTTTGTGCGCTTTACTGGCGATTGTGCTTAATTTGCTGTTACCGGCTAAATCATCTGTTCAGTCCTGATAGATTATTTAAACGATTTATCCTGTAAAAAACCGCAGCTTGTTTATTGCTGCGGTTTTTGTATTTGGATATTAATTCTGTCTTTTAAGATAGTTTCAGTAAGAAATATATCAATTCAGATACAGGAATTTCAGGACAAATTACGTGCAGGAATATTAACTGTCTGAATATCAACGGCCAGTTAAATAGAGATTAATGATACAGATAAATATTTAGGTCATTATCCTGCAAAAGACAATTTCTTCAATTTCAAACAGAAAATAGCGGCTTTTGCCGCTATTTTAGACTAACCGGACAACCGGCTAAGATTAAGCTGCCTGAATATTAGCCGCTTGTTTACCTTTTGGACCGGTGGTCACATCAAAAGATACACGTTGACCTTCTTTCAAGGTTTTGAAACCATTCATGTTGATTGCAGAGAAATGTGCAAACAAATCTTCGCCACCTTCATCTGGGGTAATAAAACCAAAACCTTTAGCGTCGTTAAACCACTTAACAATACCAGTTGCCATGAAACTTCCTATACATAAAAAACAAAATAAAGAACAAGTTTACGACACAAAAAGGCCAAAAAAATAGTGAACGACTGTACAACAGTTTGTCTGGCAGTCTATGTCTGACTTGTTAAGTAGTCTTTTTACATAGGTTAAGAACTAACGTCAAGCAAGCTTACCGAAAAATGATAAAATTATTAAAACCGTTACTAAAAACCCACAGATACATGTAGATTAATAGACAATGTCAAATTCGAAGATACAAATTGTTAGCCAGAGCCAGAAATCCATGATAATGCCGCCAAAGCGCTATAAAGTGGTTTTGCTGAATGATGATTACACGACAATGGACTTTGTAATTGCAATTTTAATGGATGTGTTTCATTTACCACATACGCAGGCCATAGCTATTATGCTGATGGTGCATGAATCAGGCAGCGGGATATGCGGTGTGTTTCAAAAAGATATTGCAGAAACAAAATGTAATCAGGTTTTGTCACGCTCGGAAGCAGCCGGTTTTCCTTTACAGTGTTTGGTAGAAGAGGCCTGAATTGCCTGTTTGGGTAATTACGGGTGAAATATTAGTTCTGCGGGCGCTACTTGAATTTTATCGTGTATGCTTCATGTTGTTTATACAAGTGAATAAAATTGGTTGCAGTCGCTATTGATAACGTTACTTTGTCAGGAGGTCGGATATGATTTCGGCACAGCTTGAAAAAATTCTGCAATATGTTTATGCCGAGGCTCGTAGCCGTGCCTTCGAATTTATTGGAGTGGAACATTTATTGCTCGGCCTGTTGCAACAAAGTGAAGATGTTAGTGAAGTATTACAGGCTGTGGGTGTAGACAATCATTTGCTGGCTAAACAGTTACAACAGAGTATTTATGAAAACACTCCGGTTTTGCCGGATAATGAGCTGGAACAGTCTGAATTACAGCCTACACTGGGTTTTCAGCGGGTTTTACAGCAGGCTATCGTGCATGTACGTGCGGCTCAGGCAAAAGGAGAGGTAACGCCGGTTGATGTATTGGTTGCGATAATGTCGGAAAAAGACAGTCATGCTGTCTATTTTATTGAATCGCAATCAGTAACCCGTCTGGATGTGCTGCGATATCTGACACTGGGTAATCATCGTTTTTCTCAGGATAAAAATACCGAGCAGAATAATGAAACAGAAGCAGCCAAAGCAGAGGCAAAAGCACTCGAACTGTATACAGTGAATCTTAATATGGAGGTAATGGCCGGACGTATTGATCCCTTAATCGGACGCAATGAAGAAATGCAGCGTCTGATTCAGACATTGTGTCGACGGCGCAAAAACAATCCATTACTGGTAGGTGAGGCTGGTGTAGGTAAAACTGCTCTGGCAGAAGGACTGGCCTATCTGCTGGTGAATGAAAAGGTACCTGAATCTATTAAGGGGTCAGTAGTTTTTTCTCTGGATATGGGCGCACTGCTGGCCGGTACCAAATATCGTGGTGATTTCGAAGCACGCCTGAAAGCAGTAATCAAAGAATTAAGTGAGCTGGATAAAGCTGTGTTGTTTGTTGATGAAATTCATACCATCATCGGAGCTGGCAGTGTGTCCGGCGGGACAATGGATGCATCCAATCTGCTTAAGCCCGCGTTAGCTAAAGGAAGTATGCGCTGTATTGGTGCCACTACGTATCAGGAATACCGTACTATTTTTGATAAGGATCATGCATTAAGCCGGCGTTTTCAGAAAATAGATGTAGTAGAACCTTCCGTACCGGAAACGGTACAGATATTGCAGGGCTTACGTCCGGCATTTGAGCACTTTCATCAGGTACGTTATACCCGTGCAGCATTACAGGCTGCTGCTGAGTTATCCGCACGCTATATAAACGAGCGATTTCTGCCTGATAAGGCGATTGATATCATTGATGAGGCAGCTGCTGCACAAAAAATTCAGCCGAAATCCAGACAGCGTAAAGTTATCGGACGGGCTGAGATTGAGGCTATTGTCGCTAAGGTGGCACGTATTCCGGAAACTGCTGTTTCTCATGATGATAAGCAGGTATTGCGTTTTCTGGCCGATAACCTGAAAGCAAAAGTTTTTGGACAGGATCAGGCTATTGATGTACTGGCTGCATCAATAAAAATGGCTCGTTCCGGTTTGAAACCGGCTGATAAGCCGATTGGCAGTTTTCTGTTTGCCGGGCCTACCGGCGTCGGTAAAACTGAGGTTGCCAGACAGCTGGCGCAGTTGCTGGATTTACCATTACTACGCTTTGATATGTCTGAATATATGGAACGGCATGCAGTTTCGCGTTTGATTGGTTCACCGCCGGGCTATGTTGGATACGAGCAGGGTGGATTGTTAACTGACGCGGTGAATAAACAGCCGTATTGTGTGTTACTGCTGGATGAAATTGAAAAAGCCCATCCTGATGTATTTAATGTGCTGTTACAAGTGATGGATTATGCCAAACTCACAGATAATAATGGACGTAGTGCGGATTTTCGTAATGTAATTGTCATTATGACCACTAATGCAGGTGCTGCCGAGCTTGCCAGACCGAATCTTGGATTTACCGGTCAGCGTGAACAGTCTGACAGTTTGATTGCTATTAAGAATACTTTTACTCCTGAATTTCGCAATCGCCTGGATGCTATTGTTCCATTTAAGGCATTGGATGAACAAATTATTGCGAAAGTGGTTGATAAGTTCTTGCTGGCTCTGGAACAGCAGTTATTGTCTAAACAGGTTGTGGCAGAATTTACACCGGCTCTGCGTGTTTTTCTGGCTAAAAATGGTTTTGATGCAGCAATGGGTGCGCGTCCGATGCATCGTCTGATACAGGAACGTATCCGTAAATTGCTGGCAGATGAATTGCTGTTCGGAAGGTTAAGTGAGGGCGGTGCTGTGCTTATAGATTATCTTCCGCAGTCAGATGAAGTAGTACTGGATTTTGCGGATTCTCAGGAAGCTGATCAGAACAAATTTGAATCAGTAACAATTGAATAATTATGTTAAGAATGTCAAAATTAAGATAAAAAAAAGTGTGGCGAAGAGCCACACTTAAACACACACATCAAGAGGAAACCAATCAAAGTAAATTCATTATAATGTTTTTGTTCAGAAGTGTTTTGATTCATATCAAATGTAAAGCTTTAATCTGAAATTATTTGAAAAATTTAATCTCTCTGCTTTGTAAAAAAACAGAGAGATTGTTTTTTTATGTAATTGTCACTGCAATTGTGCAGGGAGAGGATCGTTTTGCAGCTTATCTACAGGTTGTAACCGCTGATTGAGATCCAGAACCTCTAGCTGAGTACTGTCCGTTTCACTGAAAAATTGTTTACTATACGGCAGTTGTGGGGTGCTGATTCCCAGCCATTGTGCAACTCCATCCAGCAATTCTAAACCGCTGCGCCGTGCTTTGTTACGTAATTGTCCAGTTTGATTACTGCTGATAATCACTAATGGAACATGATAGTTCTGATAGAAGTGATCATTATGACGAAGAATACTTTCAGAACGCACGATGCTGTTTTTTTCATAACTGTTTTTATCGTGACTTAAACCGTGATCGCTGAAATACAACATACTGAATGGCTGACCGCTGTGCTGTAATGCACTATATATCTGACTTAGTAAATTGTCTGTCTGCCGGATAGTGTCAATATAGCAGTTACTGTTGTTATTATCGACATAGTGATGCGCTGGTTGTGGAAGACGGTCGCACGGATTAGGATGAGAACCCATGATATGCAGCACAATCAGCCGTGACCGATTCGCAGGCAGTGGCTGATTTAAAACTTTTTGCAGCGGTGCAATAAGTTGATCATCAAAGCTGCGTATACCAAAATCGTATCCGGTTGTTTTCAGAAAAGTCACCTGATTTGCCTGATGAGCAATAGTGGAAATTGATGTATCGTATTGTCCGAGAGCCCCCTGATTAGATAACCAGACCGTATCCATACCGGCTTTCTTAGCCAGAGTAATAACATTATTCTGAATGCTGAAAGGTTTGCCATGGCTTAGCGTTAAGCCGTGTAATAATGAAATAGGCGTGTTGGGGCCGGCAGACAGCATATTATCCATAACAATATTGGCATGTTTATCCAGAAATGGTGTATCTGCATATTTAAAGCCATACAGATGCATATAGTCTGCACGTACACTTTCACCGATAATCAGTACATAGTTACGATAAATCTGATGGCTGCTGCTGATTTGCCAGTTGTCAGGTTTGGCTAAATCCTGCTTCATTTTTGCCAGTGCAGCAAAATAGGCTCGTGGTTGCAGATAGGCATCTGCTAAAAATTCCACTGGTTGTGCGCGCAACGCAAAACCACCGGTTGTATAGCCCTTACGTGCTGTCTGTACTGTCATTACTATTAGAATCAGTACCAGCGGAATACTCCAGTAAAAGCGCCAGCGAGGTGCTGCGGCTTTACGATTAAAACGTACAATAAACAGCGGAACGGCAGCCAGTAAAATAGTAGCAAGGTAGGTGTGCCATGGAATAGCACATATATATTCACTTGCTTCACTGGCGGTTGTGCTTAATAACGAAGCAACAATACCAAAACTTGGCCGGCCGTACAGAGTAGCAGTAGGGTGGTATAAAAGAATAATAATAGCACTTAACCACATCAGCCAGCGCCATACGCTCGGGAAGAAACGCTGTAAAAGCAGCATAAGCAGCCAGGTTTCAATAATCCGGTTAGGATTCGGCGGATAAGCCAGCGCATAAATCATTACCAGACTGTAAATAAGTAATAACAAAATCATCAGCAGATAATGTTTACGAGGTGTCAGTTTCATAAATAACTCAGGATGCAGGAGTAAAATTATCGGCAAAGAAAGCTGTTTCTGCCAGAGCAGCCTGTTTGAAGAATAAGGATTGTGCGCTGGCAATCATTTGCGGATGTCCGCATGCATATACTTCATGGTTGCTCATGTCAGGATAATCATTTAAAGCGATATCCTGTACATACCCTCGAGCTCCTTTCCAGGCTGATTCCGGACGGGACAGTACCGCTGTCCACTTTGCCTGAACCAATTTGGCGCAGAGTTTGTCCAATAAGGTAGCATCGTACAAATTTTCTTCTGCGGCTACTCCCCAGTATACATGGATAGCCTGCCGGTATTGTTGTTCAGCCAGAGTATTCAGCATAGCTTCAATTGGCGCAATACCAGTACCAGATGCCAGCATAATTAATGGTTTTTGCTGTTTACTCAGTTGAAAGCTGCCTAAAGGTCCGTGAATGTGAATAATATCTTTTTGCTGAAGCCGTCCGTCAAATAATTGTTCAGAAAAAACACCACCCGTATGGCGGCGGACATGAATAACCAGCTGACGAGTATCAGTATTAAAACCGGCGATGGAGTAACTGCGGCGTAAATTATCAGCGAGAACAATATCGACATATTGTCCGGCTGTAAAATTAAACTGTTTTTTTAGCGGCAGTTTCAGGGTAACAATGGCTACATTGGCACAATAGCGAATATCATCAATCCGCGCATTCAGCGTTTGAACCGGCTGATTATTTTTACCCAGATAATTGGGTAGATAAAGTGTTATATCACTTTCAGCACTCTGACAGCATAATAAAATATCCTGCTGATTGCTGTCTTTACTGTTCAAGGCCGCCTGTGAATTGATTTCAGTAGTTTTGCCCTCGGTCAGTTGCGCCTTGCAGGCACCACAACAGCCACTTTTACAGGCATGCGGCAGCATAATACCGTTTTCAATAGCCGCATTAAGCAGTGATTCCCCTTGTTTTGCGTAAAAAGTTTCACTTGCCGGTAAAACAGTTATCCGATAACTCATATCTGTTTTATATTATTTTAAAGAAAACGGCTATTTTAGAACCTTGCCAGATAAAAGCCAAATCAGGAGGTAAAAAGTGATAATAAATGCCGCAGCGCAGATTACATTATTATTTAATGAAAAAAGCCTGTTATGTTAATAACAGGCTTATCATGAATACTGCCTGAAAAGGCAGGGAAAGATTTAATTAGAAAAGTATTTGGCGTAGATTTTGTCGTACTCGCCACTGGCACGAATTTTTTTCAATGCATCATTCAGTTTTTCTACTGTGGCTGTATCACCTTTGCGTACCACGAATCCATAATGGTCTACACCAAATTCCGGTACCTTATTAATAGTAAATTTATCAGCACCGTTGGCTTTAACATAATTACTGATAACAGCACCATCTGAAACCATGGCCTCAACTCCGCCATTTTCCAGCTCTTTAATGGCTAAAGGTACACTATCAAAACGGGCAATTTTGGTACTTTGGGCACCAAGTATTTTCTGAACGGCCAGATCACCGGTCTGACCACTTGCAACAGCTACCCGCTGCATATTATTTAACTCTGCCAGAGAATGAAAGGTTTTTGCTTTCGGTGTCAGTACCATCATAGAAATATCAAAGTACGGATCGCTGAAAGTCATACTTTGTTTACGTTCATCAGTGATGGTTACCCCGGAAGCTACTATATCTAAATCGCCATTATTTAAACTGGCAAACAGACCATCCCAGGGCTGGTCTTTAAACTGTATTTTGAAATTACCGGCTTTAGCCATTGCGGTAAGCAAGTCAATATCAAAACCGGTAAGTGAACCATTAGCGGTACGTGACTCGAAAGGGGCAAATTCGGCATTTGTACCCACAATATAAGTTTTATCGGCACTAGACTGTGCAGGTGCAGGTGCAGATGCAGATTCTGAATTATTTTTACTTCCGCCACAGGCTGTTAGCACCAGTGCAGAGCACATGGCCGCAGCGGCGAACCAGTGTTTGATTTTCATAAATGCTCCTTAAGTTCAGATGGGTTAATTGGCTAAGGAAGATGTTCTATACAAAAATTTACATTTGATAATATGCATCCTTACTGCCATGTCTGGTTTGATAGTAACATATTTAAATGATGACACAAGCTTTACAGATACTCTGTAATGTAGGTTTGCAGTGTTATAATTTCACTCTCACATATACAAGACATTTATTAACAGTATATAAATTATGTGTGTTTTAGTTTTACAGGATAATTTATGCATATAATACATACCATTGCTGAAATGCGTTCATGGCGCAGGCAGGCTAAACGCGTAGCTCTGGTACCGACTATGGGTAATCTGCATGAAGGTCATTTGTCACTGGTACGTACAGCTAAAGCTTATGCAGATTCAGTGGTAGTAAGTATATTTGTTAACAGGATACAGTTTGGTGCCGGGGAAGATTTTGATAAATATCCGCGTACTTTAGAGCAGGATGCAGAAAAACTTAAAGCAGCTGGTGCTGATGTGGTATTTGCACCTGATGAAAGCGAGCTTTATCCAAATGGTGTGCAGAGTTATTTTGTTGAACCGCCGGCAATCCAGAATGAGTTATGCGGGCGCAGCCGTCCGGGTCATTTTCGCGGGGTGGCGACAATAGTAACTAAATTGTTTAATATTGTTCAACCTGATGTAGCCTGTTTTGGTAAAAAAGACTATCAGCAACTGGCTGTGATAAAAGGCATGGTTCAGGATCTGAATATGAATATAGAAATCATTCCGGTAGAAATTGAACGAGCACAAACCGGTTTGGCTTTATCCAGCCGTAATGGTTATCTTTCGGCACAGGAGCATGTACAGGCAGCACAGTTGTTTGCACAGTTACAAAATATTGCCGATGCAATTAAGCTGGGAAATACTAACTTTTCGGCTTTGGAAAATAGTGCCGCAACGTATTTGCAACAAAATGGATGGCAGGTTGATTATATTGAAATCAGGCAGGCACAAACGCTGACAAAAGCTCAGATATCCGATAAAAATCTGGTTATTCTGGCTGCTGCAATCTTGGGAACTACCCGTTTAATTGATAATATAGAAGTCAATTTGTCGCATTAATAATAAAAATAGTCTGTTAACCAGATATTAACCATAAGGCAGCGTGAACACGTATGTGGTGGATTGTATTAATACTGTTAATTATTGCTATAGGCGCTTTATTCTGGTGGCGTAATATTCAGGAACGCAAATGGCAACTGGAATTGACCTATCTGACTCGCTATGAAAACCGGTTTCAGGCAGGTCAGTTTCCGGTATTGAAGGTTGCCAGACCCTCTTTGAAAAGCCGTATTTCTTATCTGGCGCAAAAGCTTGTACAGCGCAATCAGACAGTTCAAAGTTCAGCGCAACAAGAACAACCGTCAGAATCAGAACTGCAAAAGACTAAATCTGAAGCAATAGATACTGTAAATAATCATGAAGAAATTCACTCGGCTGTACCGGCTAATAGTACTGGTGAGAGCTGTCAGCCAGAACAACAGACTGAAAAATCGGAATCTGAACCGGTTACTCCTCAGATTACAGTTATTGAATCCGCCCCTATACCGGTAAAAAGTGAAACGGAAAAAACAGTCAGTGAAAATGAAGATAGTTTACAAGACACAGCCGAAACTGATAATGAATTGCCGGTAATAAAGGATAACCCTTTGTTTCCGGTTAAATTGTTTAAATCTTTAAAAGAAGATACTGCCGAAAAAGAAGATGCTGCCGATGGTAATGATATTCATGCTGAAGCTGTGGCCGAAGAAAATATTTTGCCGGATACAGACGAAGAGACTGATATCGATAATGATGATCAGACAGATCAAAACATACTGATTACCAGTGATGAGCATGCTGAAACCGCTGTGGTGTTCCCTCCGGATAAAAATCTGGAAGTAATTACTCTGGCAGAAGCTACCCGTAAAGTGGCAACTCATCCGCTTACTGATACGGTTAGTGAACAGGCGCCTGCTCTTGAAGTTATTCAGCTTAAATGGCAGTACAAACCTTTAAACAGTCAGAATCAGCAGCGCAATCGCAATGCGAAAGAAATTACTGTCGATGATCCGATATTAAATAAAGTTCGTTCGCGTACTAAAGCCGAACAGGCTGCTTTGTTAAAAGCCCGGGCATTAAAAAATTTTGATTTGGATGATTTACAACAGGCTACCCATCACAAACTGGGTAATTCTGTTGGTGCTCCTTCGCACCTGCCGCATTCTGTAACTACTATTCCTGAGCAGTCAGTTCATGAGCATAGACTCGGGAGAGAACATAATGGTGTGCAAATTATTAACGAAGAAGATATTCGTTTGAATCTGCTGCGTCAGCGACTGGCAAGACAGCGCCATCACGAAAATGCCCAGCAGTTTAATTCTGGTTATAGCATACCAGTAATAGCTGAAGATGAAATATATGCGAATCTGGCCAAAACCGATTCACCGGTGAACAAACAGAAATTTCAGCGACCGGTAGTCAGAGAAAGTGTTATTCCGGCAGCTGCACGTATCGGTAAAAGCCATACAGTAAAAATGACGGCACCCGTAGCTGATATGTCTGCAGACAAAGGTTTTACCGATGCCGCCGGCAGTGCACAGGCACCACTGTCAACCAGATTTACACCTTTTCATTCCATGCCGCCAACATCTGTTACTACAGTTGCGGCTGGAAATGCTCCTGTAGCAGAAAATTACACCAGCAGTAATGCTGACTATAGCGATTCTTTTAATCGGCAGCCAGTACAGCAGAATGAAAATTTCACTGAGAATCTGCGCCCGAGAAGAAGTCTGTTTCATTATTCTCAGGATATGCCAACAGTAAAGCAGGCAGTAACTGTCAATAATAATTCAGAAAATTCTTATTATGAGAATTCTGATTTTAGTATTGGAAACGCTTCCTATCTATCTGATGATAGTGATGGAGATGTTGCTGTGGCGGAAACTCCGATATTGGCTACAGAAGATCCGTTTTTCGCTGAAATTGAAGAGCAGACAGAAACGCCAGATTATTTCCCTTTGCATGAACATTACAACGAAGAAGAAGCTAATACAGATATATCTGCATTTTTGCCAAAGGTTGAAACTCAACCGCAAGGCAGTTCGGAAGTTGTTAATCATGTCGAAGTCATTGAAAAAGATGAACAACAAACTGAATCAGTACCGGTTGTCGAAAGCGCCGGAGTAGTTATCCGAAATAACCGGCAGTCACTACCCACAGAACAAAAAAACTATAGTGCTCAGCCATCGCAAACTGCTATCGGTATGGCACTGCAAAAAGCTTTACATAAGACAGCGGCCGTCACACCGGTGCATAAACCACAGTTAAAACCTATGCTGCCGGGGATGGATTTATTATTACCACCATATTATGATCCCGCGGCACAACAAAGTGAAGAAACCTTGCTGGAAAATGGTATCACCATCGAAGAAAAACTGGCTGAATTTAAAGTCAAAGTTCGTGTCATCGATGCATTTGCCGGCCCGGTCATTACTCGTTATGAAATTGAACCGGCACAGGGCGTTCGCGGTAGTCAGGTAGTTAATCTGGAAAAAGATTTAGCACGCAGTCTGGGCTTTGCTTCTATCCGGGTAGTCGAAACGATTCCGGGCAAAACCTGTATGGGACTGGAATTACCTAACCCCAAACGACAGATTATCCGTCTTAGTGAGATCTTTTCAGCTTCGGTATTTCAGCAATCCCGTTCTAAATTGACGCTCGCTCTTGGTCAGGGTATTACCGGTCAGCCTGTGGTAACGGATTTGGCTAAAGCACCACATCTTTTGGTAGCCGGAACAACAGGTTCTGGTAAGTCGGTAGGTGTTAATGCCATGATACTGTCTTTGCTGTTTAAAGCCACACCTGAAGATGTACGCCTGATTATGATTGATCCGAAAATGCTTGAATTGAGCATATATGAAGGTATCCCTCATCTGCTGGCGCCTGTGGTTACGGATATGAAGCTGGCTGCCAATGCGCTGACCTGGTGCGTAAACGAGATGGAAAAACGCTACCGGCTGATGAGTCATGCAGGTGTGCGTAATCTGGCCGGATTCAATCAGAAAATTGCTGAACTGGGTGCACGCAATCAAAAACTGTTTAATCCGTTCTCACTTACGCCGGATAATCCTGAACCACTGGAAAAATTGCCTTTTATTGTTGTGATTGTTGATGAATTTGCCGATTTGATGATGACAGCCGGCAAAAAAATTGAAGAACTTATTGCGCGTCTGGCGCAAAAAGCCCGTGCTGCCGGTATCCATTTGATATTGGCTACTCAGCGTCCGAGCGTAGATGTTATTACCGGACTGATAAAAGCCAATATTCCAACCCGTATTGCTTTTCAGGTATCCAGTAAAGTAGACAGTCGTACCATTCTTGATCAGATGGGCGCTGAAAACTTGCTCGGACAGGGGGATATGCTGTTTTTACCACCGGGTACTGCCTATCCGGAGCGTGTGCATGGGGCCTTTGTCGCCGACGAAGAAGTGCATCGGGTAGTACATTATCTGAAACAGTTTGGTGAGCCCCAGTATATTGATGATATTTTAACTGCCGGGGTCAGTGATGATGATATGTTCAGCAATGCATCGTCACGCAGTAGCGATGATGAGCTTGATCCTCTGTATGATGAAGCAGTGGCGCTGGTAATCAAAACTCGTAAGGCAAGTATTTCTTCTGTACAAAGACAATTGCGCATCGGTTATAACCGTGCTGCGCGTCTAGTTGAGCAGATGGAAGCAGAAGGTATCGTGTCCGCTGCTGAAGGTAATGGCAACCGCACTGTACTGGCTCCGCAAAATAGCCATCTGGATGGATAGTCTTTTCAAATAAGTTTGTTTTGAATAGATTTCTTAAACGCATATTTGTATATGCGTTTTTTTATATCAATATGAAATGTAACCCTATATTATGTACAAGTATTTTATTAAAGTGATGATTTTAAAAAACAGTATTGCTGCATAATAGTTAATATCAGTATTCAGCATCTGATGAAAAATTTAATAAAATAATATTTAGTAGTAAAGTATGTTTAGTATCAATTTATAGTATTGAATATTTCAATTACTGATATGTAGATATTTATAAAATAAACGATAAATAGAAGATTTAAACTAAATTTTTCAGTCTGAATATTAAACCAATTAAGTATTTGAGTTAATTCTTTGTATTTATTTGTATGATTAAAATGAATTGATTGTAATAATGTTGTTTAATTTATACATTTTACAGCCTTTTTTTAATAAAATGTCATATTTATTAAGAATTGTCTGCTACGCTGAAACGCGGTCTATGCTTAAATAATGTCAAACAATTAATTAATTTTGATTTGTACGTATAAAAACGCAAATAAATATACAAATATATTAATTAAAGTATATAAATTCTCATAATTGATAAATTATAAAAATATATATATATCAATTCTCATTAATAAATAAATATTGTAAGTAATTGTTTTTAAAGTTAAGTTGTTTGAATCGTTTATAGATAAGTCTTAAGATAAATCGGCAATGTTTGAAATATAAATCCTAATTTCAAAATTTATATATTTATATAAATGAAAATATATTAATTATCTGGAGATGAATTTATGATTGAATCTTACAAACGATTCTGGCATAACATTCTAAATTTTTCAGGGACTTCTAATCGTGCTGATTATTGGTGGCCGATTGTGATTAACTATGTTCTTGGAATAATTTTGACGTATGCAGTTGAAAAAATGCTCGGACATCCGATTAATGATATCTATACATGGGGCGACTGGACGATTGATTTTGTCTTTCTGGTAGTCTGCTTTGCTGTGTGGATAGCGACTTTGTCACTTCAGTTCAGACGGCTGCATGATACAAACCGTTCTGCATGGTGGATTCTGATTACTCTTATACCGATCATCGGGCAAATTTGGTTTATTATACTGATGTTGTTGCCAGGTAGGCCAAACCGTTTTGAGCAAAGATTATTCTAGTGCTTTTTGGTAATTTGGTTTGCAGTAATAGCTCAGTATTACTTAAATTGCCCGTTTGATAGCTTAGTCTTATTTTTTCTTTTTACCAGCAGCTTATTTCACTTGAAATTAAGCTGCTGGATAAATATCTTAATTGTTATTGCTAAAAATATATTATTTATTGATTTAAATAATTTTTTGATACTAGATATCTACAGCACTCATTGAGCATTCTTCATATTCTGCGTTGGCTCATTAACACTGAATCAAATATTTTCCATTGCTGAATACTTTTATCAGCCAATATCAATAATGTTAATACTTTCAGAACAATAAAATATGGCGGTTCCATAAGCAGACCAGTCTGTTTGCTCAATATCAAATTCGGAGATGCAATACTTAATAAAATCCAAAATTAAACAATGTATAAATTTATTCTTATCAAAGTTTAAATAAATATCAAAGATATATTTTGACTTTTGCGTTATAGTGCTGCCAGTTTTCTGATTGGGGTGTTATGAAAAATCTGTGGCAAAAGTTTGATCGGTCGTTTTTACGCGGACAGAAGTTATCAAAAGTCCTGGTTGTGCTGATTGCTGTGTGGCTGTTTCTGGCTACCAGTCTGGTAGGGTTGTCGTTGAATACCTCATGGCGGCTGGAAGAGCTGGGAATGGCAATCAATGAAGCCGGCAGTCTGCGCAAGCGGGTGTTTTATATGGTACTGGTCACGAAAACACCGGGTGCAGAGCAGCAGTTTGCGGATGAAAAGCGTCAATTTAAGGAAATACTTGGTCATTTATACGAATTGCATGATACCGGTGTTATGAACGGCCAGCGCCATAAACAGTTATTAACCCAAGTTCAGGAAATTGAGGAGCAGTTGCAGGATTTTCTTGCTGACCGTGAAGCTTATTTACAGGGCAGACTAAGCGGAGAAGCTTTCCTTGCTCAGGCCAGAGAATTCACTGCGGTAATTGACCGGCTGGTTTTGCTTATTGAGCAAGATAATACGCACAATATTAGGCTGTTGCGCTGGCTACAGGCGCTAGTATTAATGATGGCTGTACTATCTGCGATTGTGTCTTTGCTGTTACTGCATCATTTGGTCATTTCGCCGCTATTACGTCTGAATCAGGGCATCAGTCAGATTGGTAAGGGTTATTTTGATACACGCCTGAAAGTGGGTACGGCCAATGAGTTCGGGCAGGTAGCACAGGGTTTTAATCTGATGGCCGCCAAATTGTATGAAGTATATGACACGCTGGAAAACCGGGTCGCTGAGCAAACGCAGGCAGTGGTTAAGCGTAATCGTGAGCTAGCGGTATTATATACTATGACCTCATTGTTTCAGGAACAGCATGATCTGACGGTGCTGGTACAAATATTTATGCATAAAATGAAGGCGTTTAGTGGTGCGGATGCCTGTGTGGTGCAGTTAAAAAATCGCCATTCACAGATGCTCGAAGTAGCCGGTTCGGACGGGCTGACAGAGGAGCAGGTAGATATGTTCCGTGATTATCGCTGTGATGGCGGGCGCTGTGTGCGGTTGCATCAGTCTGTGGTTAATTACAATAATCAATCGCTGGTCATTCATGAGGAAAATAATCATTGCTGTCAGATGCAGCAGGTTCTGCCGTTTTGTCTGACTTTTGCAGTGAAATCAGTAGATGATGAAATCGGTATGCTGCACTTGTTTGCATTGAAGCCATTTGCACTGAGTGAAGAAAATCAACGTCTGATTTCAACTGTTTGCAGCCAGTTCGGGATAGCGATTGAAAGTATGCGCCTGAATGAACTGGATAAGCAGATGGCGATACTGGAAGAGCGTAACCTGATGGCACAAGGATTGCATGATAGTATCGCGCAGTCGCTTTCATTTATGAATATGCAGATACAGGTACTGGAAAAATCTCTTGCAGAGCAGAAACAAGAGCAGGCTAAACAGACTCTGGATTTTATTCATGAGGGTATTCAGCAATGCTATGATGATGTACGCGAATTATTGTCAAATTTCCGGGTACGTCTGGTTTCAGAAGGGCTAATCAGTTCGTTGCAGGAGGTGATGAAAAGATTTGAACAACAAACAGATATTGTTGCAGACTGGTCGGTAGAAGGCGATGTGTATGAGGTAGAGTCGGATGTACAATTGCAGGTAGTGTTCATTGTGCAGGAAGCATTATCAAATGTACGTAAACATGCGCATGCTGATGCTGTGCGGGTGAAGCTGGTATATCTGGCTGATCGCCTGAATCTCTGTATTGAAGATAACGGAATAGGTTTTGCCGAGGATACGCTCATTCAGAAGGGGCTGCACGGGCATGTGGGTGTACATATCATGAAAGAACGAGCCGGCAAAATTAATGGAGAATTAAAAATATTTGCACGTGAAAATAACGGGGTATGTGTAGAGTTGATGGTGCCGCGTCAGTATATTCATGCGCAGAAATAATTTTTGGGAATTTAATAATGCTTAATAAAAATAAGTACCGGATTCTGATTGTCGATGATCACACTTTGTTTCGGCGTGGTTTGCGTGCACTGATTGATAGTTGTGAGCGTTTTGAGGTGGTGGGTGAAGCCACAGACGGGCTTGAAGGGGTAAAAATGCAGCAACAGCTCCAGCCGGATGCCGTACTCCTTGATCTGGATATGCCGGTAATGAGAGGACTTGAAGCACTACCGCAGATGATAAATCATAATCCACAGCAGGTGGTACTGATGCTGACAGTATCTGAAGACGGTAGCGATTTACTCGAATGTATGCGACTGGGCGCCCGCGGATATCTGTTAAAAAATATTGATACGGAATTTTTGCTGGATAGTATTGAAAAAGCGATTAGCGGTGATAGTGTGTTATCGCCTGAAATGACAAGTAAGCTGGTAACAAGGTTGCGCAGGCAGGAGCAGGCTGACGAAAAAATTACTGAACCACTGACACCGCGCGAACGGGAAATTTTGCGCTGGCTGGCACGTGGGAATAGTAATAAGGTGATTGCGCGTAATCTGGATGTAACTGAAAGCACTATAAAAGTGCATGTTCAGAATATTTTACGCAAATTAAATGTAGCCAGCAGGGTGCAGGCTGCTGTCTATGCCATTGAGCATGGTCTGGATAAATAAACAAGTGAGTTGAGTATCAGGTAATAACTACTGAATATCAGAATTTGATAAAGGCCTATTGAGTTTGTCAATAGGTCTTTTTGCTTATTTGGCGTTGTGCTTTCTGGTTAATGATTTTGCATCGGATGACTAATTGGATATGAAAAGGTGATTACGTACACTAAAGAGAATTATTAATGGGGGTACAGAATGGATTCTGGTGTTAGAAAATCGGTAACAGTGCTTACTTCCAGCACGATTGCATTTATTGTCTGTTTTATGATCTGGATGATATTTGCCGTTTTAGGAATACCTATCAAAGAACAATTACAACTTAATGAAGCTGAATTTGGTTTGCTGGCAGCGATGCCCGTACTGTCCGGATCACTTATCCGGGTGCCTTTAGGTATCTGGACTGACCGTTTTGGCGGTCGTATTGTATTTTTTCTGTTGATGCTGTCATGCGTTCCGGCAGTCTGGCTGCTTCAATATGCACACACATATAGTCAGTTTCTCTGGATTGCGCTGTGGCTGGGATTAGTAGGCGGCTCATTTTCTGTTGGTACTCCTTATGTGGCCAAATGGTTTCGCAAGGAACGTCAGGGTTTGGCAATGGGTATTTTTGGAGCTGGTAATGCTGGTTCTGCCGTAAATAAGTTTCTGGCACCTGCATTGGTTGTAGCATATGGCTGGCAGGCTGTACCCCGCTTATATACCGTAATTTTGCTGGTTATTACAGTACTGTTCTGGTTTTTCAGTTATCCGGAGCCTAAAGCAGCTTCTGCTAAACAGCCAAGTCTGAAAGCTCAGTTGTTATTAATGAAAAATCCGCAAGTGCTGAAATACAGTCAGCTGTATTCGGTAGTGTTTGGCGGCTATGTGGGCATTTCGCTGTGGATGGTGAATTACTATGTTAAGGAATATAACTTCGGCTTAGCACAGGCTGGGTTGCTGGCTGCATGCTTTTCTCTGCCGGGAGGTGTACTGCGTGCGTTCGGTGGCTGGCTGTCTGATAAATACGGTGCTTATAAAGTTACTTGGGCTGTAATGTGGATTTGTGCAATTGCATTCTTTCTGTTGTCTTATCCGCAAACACAAATGTCTATTCGTACAGTGAGTGGTCATCTGGATATGCATATTGGTTTAAATGCAACGATATTTACTGTGCTGCTGTTTGTGGTCGGTGTGGCTATGGCAATCGGTAAAGCTTCGGTATTCAAGTTTATTTCTGATGAGTTTCCGGATGACATGGGTACTGTGTCTGGTGTAGTGGGTCTGGCCGGGGGACTGGGCGGTTTTCTGTTGCCGATTATGTTTGGTTGGTTAGTAGACTGGACAGGTGTACGTTCTACCTCTTTCATGCTGATGTTTGGCACGGTATGTATCAGTTTAATCTGGATGCATTTTTCTCTGAAAAACCCTAAGCACCAATAAAGTGAGTTTGATATGGGTAAAGTTTTAAAAGATTGGCGGCCGGAAGACCAACAGTTCTGGCAGTCAGGCGGTCGTGCAATAGCACGCAGAAATTTATGGATTTCCGTTCCTGCATTGTTACTGGCGTTTGCCATCTGGCAGGTATGGAGTGTGACAGTAGTAAAGCTGCCACTGGTTGGATTTAAGTTCAGCAGCAATGAACTGTTCTGGCTGGCAGCCTTGCCGGCATTATCAGGTGCAACTTTACGAATTTTTTATTCATTTGTGATTCCGATTTTCGGTGGCCGCAAATGGACGACAATTTCTACAGCCAGTTTGCTGATTCCTGCACTGGGTTTGGGCTTTGCTGTACAGAATCCGAATACTTCTTATACAACGATGTTCATTCTGGCGCTTTTATGCGGTTTTGGCGGAGCAAATTTCAGTTCATCTATGTCCAATATCAGTCTGTTTTTCCCGAAATCGGAAAAAGGTCAGGCGATGGGGATTAATGCCGGTTTGGGCAATCTGGGCGTATCCGCAGTACAGATTGCTGTGCCACTGGCGATTACTAGCTGTCTGTTTGGTGCAATGGGCGGTGAGTCTCAGACAATTTCTACGCCACAGAGTTCTGCACAGGTTTGGTTGCAGAATGCGGGTTTTATCTGGGTACCGTTTATTGTGCTTAGTACGCTGGCTGCATGGTTTGGGATGAACGATATTGGCAGCATGCATTCCTCACTAAAAGAACAGTTTGTCATTTTCAAGCGGTTGCACAACTGGATTTTATGCTGGCTTTATGTGGGCACGTTTGGTTCGTTCATCGGTTTTTCGGCTGCTTTCCCGTTATTAATCAGCCATTCTTTCCCGCATCTGGATGCAGTTAAATTTGCCTTTTTAGGTCCGTTTGTTGGTGCAGTACTGCGTGTCGTGGGTGGCTGGTTGTCTGACAAGATGTCTGCGGCAAAACTTACCGAAATCAGCTATGCCATGATGATTGTCGGGGTTATTGGTGTTCTGGTATTTCAGCCTATTGGCGGCAATGAAGGCAGTTTTGTTGGTTTTTTCTGTAGTTTTATGTTGCTGTTTGCCTTTAGCGGTATTGGTAACGGTTCAACTTACGCGCAGGTGCCGCGGATTTTCTCTCAGTTCCATCGTCATCTGCATCAGGGCGATGTTAAGACCTCAGAAGCTCATGCCACTAAAGAATCAGCTACGGTATTAGGCTTTATGGGCGCAATCGGTGCTTATGGTGGTTTTCTGATTCCGAAAAGTTTTGGTTCTTCGATTGAGGCGACAGGCAGCGCATCAGTGGCTTTATGGGGCTTTATTGTTTTCTATGTAAGCTGTCTGATAGTTAATTACTGGTTTTATGTTCGCAAACAATCAGTTACGAGTTGTTAATTTGAAGTGATCGCACCATTGTCATAGTTAATGGTGCAGAAAAAATATAAATCAATAAGAAACTGTTTGAGGCTTTTGCCTCTATGGAGCACAAATTCATGAGCCATTTTTTAGACAGACTGAATTTTTTACGTAAAACCAAAGAAACATTTTCTGCCGGACATGGGGCAGTGGTGGCTGAGAGCAGAGAATGGGAAGATGCTTACCGCCAGCGCTGGCAGCATGACAAAATTGTACGTTCAACTCACGGGGTAAATTGTACCGGTTCCTGTAGTTGGCGCGTTTTTGTTAAAAACGGGCTGATTACATGGGAAATGCAACAGACAGATTACCCGCGTACTCGTGCCGATTTACCCAATCATGAACCGCGGGGCTGTCCGCGCGGTGCATCATATAGCTGGTATGTTTACTCTGCTCAGCGGGTGAAATACCCAATGATTCGCGCTTCTTTGCTGCGTATGTGGCGTGAAAAACGCCAGACTCTGAATGCAATTGAGGCGTGGCAGAGTATTACTCAGAATCCGGAACTGGCAAAAAAATACAAATCTGAGCGTGGTCAGGGCGGTTTTGTCCGTCTGGACTGGAAAGAAGCTTATGAAATTATTGCTGCTGCCAATGCATTCACAATTAAAGAGTTTGGCCCGGATCGTGTAATTGGCTTTTCTCCGATTCCGGCAATGTCGATGGTGAGCTATGCTGCCGGTTCGCGTTATCTGAGTCTGATTGGCGGTGTACCGCTGTCATTTTACGACTGGTATTGCGATTTACCGCCTTCCAGCCCGCAAACATGGGGTGAACAAACCGATGTTGCAGAATCTGCCGACTGGTATAACGCCAACTATCTGATGGTATGGGGCTCAAATGTACCCATGACACGTACTCCGGATGCGCATTTCTATACTGAAGTGCGTTATAAAGGTACAAAAACAGTAGCAGTTTCATCTGATTATGGTGAAATGGTGAAATTCAGTGATATCTGGATGGCACCAAAACAGGGGACAGATGCTGCCCTGGCAATGGCAATGGGGCATGTGATTCTGAAAGAATTTCATCTGCAGAATCCGTCAGAATATTTTATCGATTATTGTCGTCGTCTGACAGATATGCCTAATCTGGTGGTGATTAATCAGGAAAATGGCAAACTGCTGCCGGGCTACTTCCTGCGTGCAAGCCAGATAGCAGGCGGGCTGGATGAAAGCAATCATCCTGAATGGAAAACACTGGTTATCGACGAAAATACCGGTAATATTGTTGCACCGAAAGGATCGATAGGCTTCCGCTGGGGTGAGCAGGGTAAATGGAATCTGCTGGCACAAAAATCCGACAGTACAGAAATTAAAGCGCTGATATCACTTAAAGATAATCATGATGTCATCATGGGTGTATCTTTTGATTACTTCGGCGGGGATGATGCAGCAGAAGTCATTGTTAAAAATATACCGGTTAAGCAGATAATTAATGCAGATGGCGAAAAAATACTGGTAACCACAGTATTTGATTTGATGTGTGCCAATTATGGTATTGACCGTGGTTTTGGTGGTGATGGCGTTACCGATGATTATCTGGCTGATGTGCCTTATACACCATTGTGGCAGCAGAAACATACCGGCGTGAAGCCGGAGCTGGTGATTCAGGTGGCACGCGAATTTGCCCAAAACGCACATGAAACACATGGTCGAAGTATGGTAATTGTGGGTGCCGGTCTGAATCACTGGTATCACATGGACATGGCGTATCGTGGCATTATCAATATGCTGATGATGTGTGGCTGTATCGGTCAGAGCGGCGGTGGCTGGTGCCATTATGTCGGTCAGGAAAAATTACGTCCGCAAACCGGCTGGGCACCTCTGGCTTTTGCTGCAGACTGGAACCGGCCTTCACGTCAGATGAATGGTACTTCTTTCTTCTATGCACACACCAGCCAGTGGCGGCATGAAAAACTGAAGATGTCGGAAGTTATTGCGCCTACTCATGCCGGTCAGATGGCTGATATGAGTCAGCTGGATTTCAACGTTAAAGCTGAACGAATGGGCTGGCTGCCTTCTGCTCCGCAGCTGGGACGTAATCCGCTTGATGTGACCCGTGACGCAGAAGCACAAGGTAAAGATCCGATTGCATTTGCTGTTGAGCAGATGAAATCGGGCGCACTGGATATGGCTTGTACTGATCCGGATAATCCGCAGAATTTCCCGCGTAATCTGTTTGTCTGGCGTTCCAATATTCTTGGTTCATCCGGTAAGGGGCATGAGTATTTCCTCAAGTATCTGCTTGGCACACAAAATGCACTGATGAGTGATGAAACTGATGCTATTAAGCCGATTGATGTACAAGTACGTCCGGCAGCAGAGGGTAAGCTCGATTTACTTACCGTACTGGATTTTCGTATGTCCACTACCTGTCTGTATGCAGATATTGTGCTGCCTACAGCCACCTGGTACGAAAAAGATGATCTGAATACTTCGGATATGCATCCGTTTATCCATCCGCTTAGTGAAGCAGTAAAACCGCTTTGGGAAAGTAAAACTGACTGGGATATTTATCGTGGTCTGGCGAAAGCATTTTCCGAAACTGCCAAAGATTATCTGGGTGTACGTAAGGATCTGGTATTAACACCATTGATGCACGACAGTCCAGAAGAGCTGGCTCAGCCGTTTGACCCGAAAGACTGGAAACTGGGTGAATGTGAACCGGTACCGGGCAAAACCATGCCGAAAATGACCGTGGTTGAACGTGATTATGGTGCTATTTATGACAAATTCACTTCTGTAGGACCGTTGCTGGAAAAAATCGGTAATGGTGGTAAAGGTATTAGCTGGCAGACTGGTGCAGAAGTAGATTTACTGCGCAAACTTAACAACACCCAATCCGAAGGTGTGGCCACAGGCCAGCCGAAACTGCACACAGCTATTGATGCTGCGGAAATGATTCTGACACTGGCTCCGGAGACCAATGGCCATGTGGCAGTTAAAGCATGGGAAGCTTTATCAAAAAATACAGGTATCGACCATACTCATCTGGCCATTGCCCGTGAAGATGATGCTATCCGTTTCCGCGATGTGCAGGCACAGCCGCGCAAGATTATTTCATCACCCACTTGGTCTGGTCTGGAAAGTGAAAAAGTCAGCTATAACGCTGGTTATACCAATGTGCACGAACTGATTCCATGGCGCACCTTAACCGGCCGGCAGCAGTTTTATCAGGATCATCAATGGATGCGGCTGTTTGGTGAGGGACTGGTTTCCTATCGTCCGGCTGTAGATCTGAAAACCACGCTGAACGTGAAAGGCCATCAAAGCAACGGCAACCCTGAAATCGTACTGAATTTCATCACACCACATCAGAAATGGGGTATTCACAGTACATATTCAGATAATTTACGCATGCTGACCTTATCACGCGGTGGTCCGCATGTGTGGGTTTCTGAAATTGATGCTAAACGTGCCGGTCTCGAAGATAACGACTGGGTGGAAGTATTCAATGTGAATGGTACGCTGACCGCACGGGTAGTGGTAAGTCAGCGAGTACCTGAAACCATGATTCTGATGTATCACGCACAGGAAAAAATTGTCAATGTGCCCGGTTCAGAGCTGTCCGGTAAACGCGGAGGTATTCATAACTCAGTCACTAAAGTAGTTATGAAGCCAACGCATATGATTGGTGGTTATGCTCAATTATCATGGGGCTTTAATTATTACGGTACGGTAGGTACCAACCGTGATGAGCTTGTCGTAGTACGCAAAATGAACAGAGTGGAATGGCTGGATCAACCGGCCAAAACACCGGTGACAGAATAAAAAGGACACAATCATGAAAATTCGTGCACAAATCGGAATGGTGTTAAATCTGGACAAGTGTATTGGCTGTCATACCTGTTCTGTTACCTGTAAAAATGTATGGACAAGTCGTGACGGGGTTGAATATGCCTGGTTTAATAATGTAGAAACGAAACCCGGTATCGGTTATCCGAAAAACTGGGAGGATCAGGAACAGTATAAAGGTGGCTGGGTACGTGAAAATTCAGGCAAGCTGAAACTGAAGCAGGGTAATCGTCTCAAAGTACTGGCCAATATCTTTGCCAACCCTAATATGCCGGCTATTGACCAGTATTATGAACCGTTTACCTATGATTATGAGCATCTGCAAAATGCCCCGCTGATGCAAACACCGCCTACAGCACGGCCTGTTTCGGTATTAACCGGGCAGAAAATGGATAAAATTCACTGGGGACCGAACTGGGAAGATGATTTAGGCGGTGAATTTGCCAAGCGTTCTAAAGATAAACTTTTTGATGGCATTCAGAAAGATATCTACGCTGCTTTTGAAAATACATTTATGATGTATTTGCCGCGTCTGTGTGAGCATTGCCTGAATCCAGCCTGTGTGGCCAGTTGTCCGTCCGGCTCTATATACAAGCGTGAAGAAGATGGGATTGTCCTGATTGATCAGGATAAATGCCGTGGCTGGCGTATGTGTGTTTCTGGCTGTCCTTATAAAAAGATTTACTACAACTGGGTGGCAGGCAAAGCGGAAAAATGTATTTTCTGTTATCCGCGCATTGAAGGCGGTCAACCGACAATTTGTTCAGAAACCTGTGTTGGCAGAATACGTTATCTTGGTGTACTCCTTTATGATGCAGACCGGATCAGTGAGAGTGCTGCGATAGAAAATCCTCAGGATTTATACGAACAGCAACTGGATATTTTTCTTGACCCGAATGATCCTGAAATTGCCAAAGAAGCACTGGCTCAGGGAATTCCGGCAGACTGGATACAGGCTGCTCAGAATTCACCAGTTTATAAAATGGCGGTTGAATGGAAAGTGGCATTTCCGTTGCATCCAGAATATCGTACTTTACCGATGGTTTGGTATATTCCGCCGTTATCACCAATTCAGTCTGCGGTTGAATCTGGTGTTATTGGTCAGAATGGCCTGATTCCGGAAATAAAAGATATGCGAATTCCGATTGAGTATCTGGCCAATCTGCTGACTGCCGGTAAAACCGAACCAATTATTAATGCGCTGCAAACCATGATTGATATGCGTAAATACATGCGCAGCAAAAATATTTATTCTGAAGAGCAGGCATTACAGGAATTGTCCGGTCATCGTTTGAGTGCTGCGCAAATTGAAGAAATGTATCAAGTAATGGCAATTGCCAATTATGAAGACAGATTTGTCATTCCAAGTGCACATAAAGAACTGGTCAGCAATACTTTTGAGGAAAAAGCCAGTTGCGGATTTTCTTTTGGAGATGGCTGTCATAACGGCCACAGTAAAGAAAGCCTGTTTGGTACACGTAAAGCTTCACCGATTATTTTTCATAGTCTGCGTAAGAAAAATAATCGTCAGTCGGCCTCATAGGACAGACAAATGTATAAAATTTTATCCATTTTACTAAGCTATCCAAGGCAGGAATGGTTAGACCATACGGATGAATTGCATTCAATTCTGGCTGATCAGTTATCTGCTAATCAGATTTCAGTATTACAGCCATTTTTTGAACATTTACGCACGCATGATGAAATCGATCTTCAAGAAGTATATGTAGCTACTTTTGATCGCAGTCGCAAACATGCTTTACACATGTTTGAACATCTGCATGGAGAAGATCGCATCCGTGGTCAGGCGATGGTCGATTTACTGGCAGAATATCAGAAACACGGCTTTGAACCTGCCGATAATGAATTGCCGGATTATTTGCCTTTATTTTTAGAATTTTTGTCTCATGTTGCCGAAGATGAAGCCAAAAATTTACTTGCTGATGCAGTACATGTGATTGGCTATATAGCTGACAACCTGCATCAGAGTAAATCAGTATATGCACCGGTTATGGATGCAGTTGTCGCTTTATCTCCAGTTAAACCGCAGCCATTACAGGCTGCACCAGTACGCAATATGGACGAAGCTCTGGAAAAATTCGGACCAACAGCAGAAGGACTGGAACCGTTATTAAATCAGCCGTCTGTGCAGGAAGTGCAATTTTTCCGCAATAAAAAATTCAGTTAGCCGGGAGACAGCATGTATTACCTTAATCAATTTATTTTCGGCATTTTTCCTTATATTGCCGCCAGTATTTTTTTTCTGGGCAGTTTGATTCGTTTTGATACAAATCAGTATTCATGGAAATCTGAATCAAGCCAGTTGCTTTATCCGCGTCTGCTGCGAGTTGGCAATATTTTGTTTCATATTGGTGTACTCGGACTGTTTTTCGGACATCTGGTCGGTTTGCTTACGCCTGTAGTAGTTTGGGATACACTTGGTGTCACTCATGAAGCCAAACAACTGACAGCAATGATTGCCGGCGGAATAATGGGTACCCTTGCTTTAATCGGATTATTAATGCTTATTTACCGGCGTTTCAGCTGTACACGTTTGCTGGCCAACAGTAGCTGGCGCGACAAACTGGTATTAATCTGGTTGCTGATTACGCTTTGTCTGGGGCTGGGTACTATCCATGTTTCCGCTCATCATCTGGACGGAGCAGAAATGATTAGTCTCATGCAGTGGGCTCAGCATATTGTGACATTCAGAGGCGGTGCAGCAGATATTATTGCGCATGTCAGCCCGATTTTTAAATTACACCTATTTATGGGTATGAGTGTATTTGTAATCTTTCCATTTACCCGTTTGGTGCATATCTGGAGCGGATTTGGTACTTTAGTCTATCTGAAGCGTAAAGCACAGCTGGTCAGAAGCAGACGTTATTAAATAGTTTCTAAAAAAGAAAAAGGCAGTACTGGTATTCAGTACTGCCTTTTTTATAATTTAAAAATCAATCTAAAATTTAACCTGCTAATTTGCCTCTACAGCTTAAATTTCATTTTCAGAAAATCTTTGGTTTTTCCAGTCTTCTTACTATTGTTAAAATTTACCTATATTTTTAAACTGTTGGATAGAATTACTAAATCAACATTTTCGCCTGAAATAAACTTACTCGCAAAAGAATCATTTAACCATATAATTTCAGCAACGTGAATATCGGTGTCAGCTACACCCAGTCATTAAATTAATAGCAGATTATCGCCGCAATAAAGCCAGAACGGATGCATTGAAAACACAGCGTAAAAATATTTGGCAAGTAATTTTACTGCGATATATCTGGCAGCTTGAAGAAATTGCCGGTAACGACACATAAATAAAGATTAATAAAGTAAATATTGACGAAAAACAAAGTTAATTCATTTTTATAATAATAGGATATTGATAGATAAAATTTGTACAATTCAACAATAACTATAAATATCAAAAAGGTTAGGGTGATGAAAAAAACATGGGCATGGCTGGCGATACTGGCAGCAATCGAATTAATGGGTTGTTCCAATCATTTCGAACCTTTTGTCGGCATAACCTCAGGTAAAAACCGTACCTATGCAGCACCTGTTGAAGCCTATGAATACAATTATGAAAATATGAACGGGGGTAGTATCGGAGGAGGATGTATTCCGGGTACACCAGGTGTTGATGATTATGAAGTTGGTAAAAGACGCTATGGAGGAGGAGCTACCTGTGGCGCAGCAGCATTAAGAGCAAAATGGACACCGGGTATGACCATGAAGATTTATTGGGAAGTATTACCTTATCCGGGATGGCAAGCGAGAATTTTAAATACAGCCGGAGTAAATGTTGATCGTGCAGAAGCTGATATTATTCATCAATATGATGAATATTATTCAGCAGAAATACCTTTACCACCACCACCACCATCAGCCGGAGATGATTTTGGTAAAGTAGATAATATCACGGTACATTTTCTTGCTTGTAATCAGTTATTTATTACTTATGGGACGATAGAAGAAGGTCGTAATACACCAATGCATTACAAACTGTTTGCCGAAAGCCAGAAACTATGTACGCCACGCCCAGTTGTTAAATCGATGGCAGATTATCGCCGTAACAAAGCCAGAATGGATGCAGTGAAAGCGGAACGTGAAAATATTCCGCAGGTAATCTTACCGCGTTATATCAAGCAACTGGAAGCAGAAGGTAAATTACCGGTAGCTACTTCTAAATAAAGATTCATAATCAAATAAATATTGACAATAAACAAAGTTAAATCATATTGATAATAATAGGATATAGGTAGATAGAATTTTAAAAAGTCAGCAATAACTACAAATATATAAATACAAGAAAGGCAGAAGAGATGAAAAAAACATGGGCATGGCTGGCGATACTGGCAGCAATCGAATTAATGGGTTGTACCAATCATTTTGAACCTTTTGTCGGCATAACCTCAGGTAAAAACCGCATGTATGCCGCACCGGTAGAAGCAATTGAATACAATTATGAAAATATGAGTGGGGGTAGTATTGGCGGAGGTTGTATCCCTGACACACCGGGAATAGATGATTATTTGGTTGGTAAAAAACGTTATGGAGGTGGTTCGACCTGTGGTGCAGCGGCGCTAAGGGCAAAATGGATACCGGGTATGACTATGAAAATTACATGGGAAATATTGCCATATCCTGGATGGAAACCTCGTATGTTAAACAAGGCGGGTGTAAATGTTGATAAGGAAGAAAAACGAATAATTGATCAATATGATGAATATTATTCAGCAGAAATACCCTTACCGCCACCACCACCATCAGCCGGTGATGATTTTGGAAAAGTAGCTAATATCACAGTACATTTCCTGCCATGTAATCAGTTATTTATCACATATGGAACAATAGAAGAAGGGCGTAATCCGGTACACTGGAAATTGTTTGCCGAAAGCCAGAAATTGTGTACGCCACGCCCAAGTGTTAAATCGATGGCAGATTATCGCCGCAACAAAGCCAGAATGGATGCAGTGAAAGCGGAACGTAAAAATATTCCGCAGGTAATCTTACCGCGTTATATCAAGCAACTGGAAGCAGAAGGTAAATTACCGGTAAGTGGCAGTAAAGCACAATAATTTTATTAATAAGGGAGATTATTATGACTGATAATGCAAAACAGCCTGATGATAGTAAACCAAAAGCCAATAGCAGCTCTAAATCTTCAAGTATCGATAAGCAATTTAATTTGGGGCATATGATAGAAGATATATTTGGTTTAAACCGTCCCGAAGTCAATACCGACGACCCGAATGATAAACCCAGTGCTATCGGAAAAGTAATTAATAAAGCCGGTAAAAAAATAGGAGAGATTGGCACAGGTATAGGTGAGATAGCTCAAAAAGGCATAGATGCAGTTCAGGGGGTACTGGATGAGCTACCACCATTGAAAGATGTTGATTTTGACTGGCCGGTTATGCATAAGCCACAGGTTTTTCCAACTGAGCCGGGCGGGCGCCTGCCGGCTTCAATTGAGGTAATTCAGGAAAATAGAGGTGATTGCTTTTATAAAGGTCCTAAAGAGGACAAGCCGTGCCAGAAAATCATTAAAATCAGCTTTTTCTTTGATGGTACCAATAATCATGAAAAGGCGGATAAAGTAGTCAGCGGTGCCCAAGCACCTTCAGAAGAGGAGCTGAAAAAACAGGATAAAGCAGCACCGCAAGCCAAAATGATTGCTGCGTACACCTATCCTCGTACCAGTAATGTAGCCCGTTTATTCCATGCCTGTATGGGCGCCGGTGGTACGCCAGATGAAAATAATATGGATCCAGATATGATCGAAAATGGCTGGTTCCGGCATTATATTCAGGGTGTAGGAACGCGCTTTGAAGAAATTGGTGATTTAGATCCGGGTTTCAGTGGTGAAATGTTTGCACGCTATGGGCAGTCGCGGATTAACTGGGCACTGACACGCTTATGCGCCACATTAGGTCTATGTAAAGTTTTTAATGAAAAGCCTTTATTATTAACAACAGCGCAAAAAATGATTAAAGGCATGGATTCAAAAATTGGCCGTAAAAACCAGCTTGATGAGTATATAGACTCGCTGGTTTTTGCCAACAGTAATCAGCCATTACCACAGGCAATTAAACTGTATGTAATCGGTTTTTCACGCGGAGCGGCTGAGGGGCGTACTTTTATTAACTGGCTGCTGGAATACTTGCTGGAGCGTCCGGAGAATGCTGATGCAAAAAAACAGCTGGAAAAATTGATGGAACAACGTCGCCAGCAACGAAAAGAATTACGCGAGTACTATCGTAAATATCCGGAAGCAAAGGCAGAGGCTCAAAAGCAGGCGATAGAAGAGGAAAAAGCGGCTAGCAGTGGCGTTAAACCGAATACAACACAGAACGGAGCCAAGCCGGGACAAGGGTCGCAGTCAGCGCCGCCTAAAGCCCCGGGCAATAATACGGGTAATCAGCAAAACAATAATAATGGTACGAATAAAAATTCAAACAACAGCGGTCCGGTTAACGGTGCCAATACCACGGCCAGTCTGAATCAGTCTGGCAATATCAATGCCAATCGCAAGGATGATAAGAAGACTGAACCTAAACCTGAATTTATCTATCTCAAGCTTAGAGGTATCCCGATCTATATAGAAATGGCTGGTTTGTTCGATACGGTAGCCAATGTAGGTATGTCTCCGCTAACTTCCTTGATTAGTGGTCATTTCGGCTGGGCGCATGGCACCATGTCTTTGGAACAGGCAGCGGCTGCACGTTTTGTAAAAAGCTGCTATCACTTTGTGGCCGGGCATGAACAGCGTAGAAGTTTTTCCGTTGAAAGTATCTGTATTGACGGCGGTTATCCGCGTGGTGGCGGCGCTGAGTTTCGTGAATATACTTATCCTGGTGTACATGCGGATATAGGCGGCGGCTATCCTCCTGGTGCACAGTTTAAAAGTAACTTTGGTATGGGACATGTAGTAGCTCAGATAACTTTGCATGATATGTATGCACGTTGCTGGCAACATGGTATGCCATTAAAAGTAATGGATATACATCCTTTATTAAAAGCTCAAATGAAAAAAACTCCTAAGTTTAAGTTACAAAATTATGAAATAATGGATAAAAAAACTATTGATGAATTTGATATAGAGTCTGAAATGGTAGAGCGGTTTAATGCCTGGCTGGAAACAACTGTTCTCGACAATATCACGAAGAGTTTGCAGAAGCAGGTTCATCATATTACAGCCTGGCGGATTCTGCGCTGGGTTAAAGACGGAATAGATGGCTATGCTACATTTCTGGGGCTGTCCATTACACGCAAAAAAGGATCTGCCGGAGAAAAAGAAGATGCTGAACAGGTTAGCGCACGGGAAAAAATCATTGCTCAGGGGCGCAAAGAGGCAAATGAAAAACTTTCTAATGCATCCGGTGGTTTAGTGCCGGCATCATCTGATTCAATTGCAGATGATGATAAATTATGGCAACAGGCCGGTTTGGGAGACATACCGGCAGAAAAACGCGATGATTTTTTAAATGGCATGATTAATAAAAATTATGATCCGGTGAATGATGGTTGGGATATGCTGGAAAGTGCCAAAGAATTCAAAGCAGATTATCTGCATGAATTTCGTTTTGAATCTTTCCTGTCATTAGGATTCTTAATGAAAACTTTTGCCGGCAGTATTTATATGCTCAATAATGTCGATGAGGCAGCTGAGTTTAAAGATATACATGAAGAAGGCGATAAGCTTTATTTTGGAGATCCGGCAAAAAATGAAAAAAAAGCTCCGCCTCCGCCTCCTTCCCAGGATGATGGATTTGAAGGTGATCCGGTAGCAACAGGAGCAACACCGCCGATAGCACCACCAAATAAAAAAGATAAGTCTGGTTCTATTTTTGACGGGCTGTTTGAAAATCTGGATATTGGTGCTGTAGCTACAGGCATTATATTAGACAGAGTAAAAGATAAAATTAATAAGGATAAGAAAAAAGCGGAAGCCGCAAAAGATAAGACTGGCAAAAAGCCGGAAAAGGTATCCGGTAAGGATAATGCTCTGGCAATTTTATCCAGTGTCTGGGAGCGACTTAATAGCAAAGATAAGCGTGATGTAACGGTATTAATGGATAAAATTAAAAAAACACCGGAGCAGTATTCCAAAACATTCGGAAAAATAGTTACGCTGTTTGACGAACAGATTCATGATTCGCGTGCCAAATACATGCATTCAATATTGAATGACCGTGAACCATTTACCAGTTATTTTGCACACCGGCTTGTATTCAGTGGTTCAACGTCTAATAAACAGATTACACCGCTAATGTTGCAGAATAATCTTATTGGTATCGCCGGTCTTGCTCGCAGTGCTTATATGTCTATCCGCTATGGTAATCCGGCCTATATTTTGTTAGGGCTTAATAATCCTGAATTTTTTGTAACAGAAAATGAACGCAAAGCATTTGAAGCACTGATTAACGGATTTGATGCGATTGCAGTTAATCCTGATACCGGAAAAATTATACTTAACGGTAAAAATATTAAAAATATTTATAATCTGTATCAGAATTCGCAGCAATCAATTCAGAAGATAAAAGAAGCCCATGAAAAACTAACTGAATGGAACGGACGTGATTTTGCAGATAAGATTACTCAGGAAATAGCAAAATATGGCGATGAAACAATAAAAAATCTGCAGCAGATTCGCCAGCTGCTGGAGGAACAAAAGGCTGCGCTTAAAGCAGCTGCCGAAGCTGAAAAACAAAAGAAACAAGCTGAATTAACACAAAGTCAGGCAGCAGCAATGGCTAAGGCAAACGAAGCACAAGCCAATGAGGCCGAGGCTGGCGGTGCCGAAACAGCCGCTCAGCTTGAACAACAGCTAAATACAATGATTAGCAAAATTGATAAAAATATTAATCAGCTGCAATCATTACTGGAATCGTCGGGTAGTAGCGGGGACGCCAGTGCGCTGGAGCATGCTCAGGAATTACTCAAACAGCTTGATCCGCAACTGGTGAATGGATTAAATCTGAACAATCTCAGTAATCTGGATAAAGCCCGTCAGGCTTTAAATGGAGCTCAAAATGCCATACAAGCCGGAAATATAACGGTTCCGAATGGCAGTCCGGTAAATGTATTACCGGCGCAACAGCAACTGGCGGATATTAATCCGCAATCTATGGCAGATTATCTGAGTAATCAGATTGCTCAATATCAGCAAAATCTGCTGCAGCAGACTCAGGCTACCGTATCGCTTATGCACAATGGCGTCAATGATCCGCAGACGCTTGCACAGGTCTTTTACCGAAATGCGCAGGGTGATATTGCTGACCAGGCAGTAAATAACATCAGCAAAACTACACTAAACAGTATGGGAATGTCGGATCTGGAGCTGAATGAATTCTTACCGGAAAATATTGCTAACCGCAGCCAGACAGAAATTATTCAGCTGGTACAGCAACTGCGCAGCGGAAATGTTCCGGCTGAACTGCAATCATTACCGAAATACCGTTTGCAGCTAATGGCCAAAGTGCTGGAAAGCTGGCTTGTCTGAGGCTTACGACCGGCATGATTATTTCTCTGCCGGTCTGATAAAACTGTGCAAAGGTGAAAGTATATTATCTGATTTGGTTTTGAATCATAAAAAGCAAAAATGATGAATAGTGTTGCACAAATAACTGAAAAGTTGATTTATATATAAAATAAGTATTTTTGTGTTAAAATTATTAAATCAGTTATATGTAAATTTCAAAAATATTTACATCTTATAATCCTGAAAAGTAATTTCAGATTCAAATCGGATTTGGCTGGCTGCTGTGAAAACTAACCGAATCTGTGAACAAGTGTAGATTGGATCTGATATTATATTTTTGTTTTGCTTTT
This sequence comes from Snodgrassella sp. W8124, assembly GCF_016100875.1. Classification (NCBI taxonomy): domain Bacteria; kingdom Pseudomonadati; phylum Pseudomonadota; class Betaproteobacteria; order Neisseriales; family Neisseriaceae; genus Snodgrassella; species Snodgrassella sp. W8124. Next base: position 1,121,498 of record NZ_JACFRP010000001.1, on the reverse strand, counting down.
AAATTTTATGCGGGAATATAGTTGGCAGTATACGGCAGACTGGACTGTATATAAATTGAGTAAATATATATTTTCAATTGTATTGATTTTTTAAATTTTGTAGCCAGCAACCTGTATGCGGGAATATTTTTCCGTATCAGCACTATATCGGCTGATACGGAAGCAGAACTGTCAGTCATGTATAAAGGTTTAATAAAGGGTGATTAAATGCAACAGCGTTATTATCTGAAACTGAACGCAAATCTGGCTAATTTTGACCAGTTTTCGGTGCGAAGATTCAATCTGGAAGAAAAGCTGGATGATTATTACGTGTTACAGCTTGAAGCAACGCATATGGCTGCTGACTTACCTCTGGAAAATTTTATTCATCAGCGTGTAATGTTTGAGATGGCTCCGGATATTGACTGGAGCGGAGTGATGCAGGTATCCCGGCAGCAGCTTGATGATTCTGACAACCGGCGCTGGCATGGTGTTATTCAGAGTGCGGAACAGATAGCAACCAGTGCTGATGAAACCTGCTATCGATTTACTATTGTGCCCCGCCTGGCTTTACTGAACCGTATTACTACCACAAGGCTGTTTCAGAATGAGACGGCACTGAGTATTGTTGAGAAAATTCTGCGTCATCATGGTTTTGCCAGTGAAGATTTTCTGCTTAAATCATCCCGTTCGTTACCGCGCTATGAACATCGCATGCAGTATCGGGAAACCGATTATGCATTTATTAAGCGTGTACTGGCTCGTGAAGGATTATGGTTTACCTTTACACAAACGGCTTCCAATGAGGTAATTTCCGTATCTGATGATGTAAGCCATTATATCCAGCTGCGGCAGCAGGCGTTACCATTCAAACCGGATGCTGGTTTAGAAAGTGATCTGGACGGGCTGGAGAGCAAACTGGAAGCACAGCTTTCATTTGATGTGAATGCTACGGCACAAGGTATCAGGGATAATCTGAAACAGCAGTTAATGCAGGGGCTGACAGCAAAATATTCTGTTTCCGAATTTCATGTAAGCTATAAAGCTCAGTATGAAAGTGTACAGATTAAGGATTATAACTACCGAGATGCCAATAACAGTCTGCTAGGCAAAGCCGGTTTTAATGAGCAGCAGCCTGCTGCATTTGGTCAGCCCTATATCTACGGATTTTTTCATCATAAAGATAGCGGGCAGGCGCAGGAATATGCCCGAATTCTGCATGAGCATTCTGTATCCCGCCATATTCTGGCCACTGGTAAAAGTAATGTTCAGAGCTTTGCTCCCGGTTTTACCATGGGATTTTCCTCTGATGCCAGAGTAGGCAATATTCGTCAGTGGCTGCTGGTCAGTGTTCATCATTCTGGTGCGCGCGATGAAGATTACATTAATTCATTCTCCGCTATACCCTCAGACAGCCAGTGGCGTCCGGAGCCGATTAAACACCCGATTATAGACGGAACAATACCGGGAACCATCTGTGATGCCGGCCAGGGGCCGTATGCATGGGTTGACGAGATGGGCCGTTATATCGTTAAGTTTAATCTGGATATGGATGGCTGGCAGCCGGGTGGTGAAAGCAGACCCATTCGTCTGGCTAAGCCTTATGCGGGCGGGCAGTACGGGCAGCATTTTCCGCTGCATGTAGGTACAGAAGTACAGCTGGCTTTTCAGAACGGTGATCCCGACCGGCCGTATATTATTGGCGTTTTACATACCAGCACTCAGCCGGATCATGTTCCGAATACATGGCGTACCCGTAATGTAATTCGTACCTGGGCAAATAATAAAATCCGCATGGAAGACCTCAGCGGTCATGAACATATCAAAATGGCTACTGAGTACCATAAAACCCAGCTTAATCTGGGGCATCTGGTAGACAGCGGACGGGATAAGCGTGGAGAAGGTTTTGAGCTGCGAACTGATGGCTGGGGAGCTTTGCGTTCTGCACGAGCATTATATCTGACTACTGAAAATCAGGCTGCCGCCAACGGCATGCAAATGGATCGTACGGTAGCAATCAAAGAAATTGAAGGTGCACTCAGTCAGGCCAGTCATCTTGCCGACGTGACAGCCAAGCATACTTCAATCAAACCCAGACTAGAGACATTATCTGATTTAGGTGAAAACTGTGCTTATCTGGAAAAACCGGTTATTTTAACCAGTGCAGTCGCCGGAATGGCGCAGGTTTCACCAAAATCTATTCTTAACAGTGTTGGTCAGGATATTCATCAGCAGGCGGGTAAAGATGTATTTACCGGTGCCGGCGAAAACATTACACAAACTGCTGTCAAATCTGTACAGGTACTGGCTCAGACAGAAGATTTAAATCTGGTAGCCGGCAAGAAAACTGCGCGTCTGGCTTCACATGGTAGCGCAGTGGAAATTACTGCGGCGAAAAAAATCTCTGTTCAGTCTGTGGGTGATGAGGTACTGGTTAATGCAAAAAGCGGTATCAAGCTGGCCAGCGGTGGTGCTTATATAGAAATTAAAGGTGGAAAAATCAGCCTGTATAGCCCCGGTCCGATTGAATATAAAGGTAATCATCAGTTTCAGGGGCCACAGGGCGGTAATTTCCCGTTACCGGAATTACCTGGTTCAGTTTGTCTTGAGTGCTTGCGCAAGGCACGTGCGCAAGGTGTTGGCATTGTAGAGAGATAATCAATGAATACTTATCGTGACGTGCTGGCACAATTTATCAATTTTACTAATGAGACTGATGAGAAAACTCTTTTTCTGATTATCGATTTATGTACTTGTGACTATCCTCTTCTGGCTGCCATAGAAAACTGGCAGCCGGCATTGCAGTATTCTCTGCTATTTGAGCAAACACCCGAATCTCATATCAAGGAAGAAGGGCCGCTGTTGCTGGCACTTGATATCAGGAATGAAAACCATCGGGAAATACTGGAAAAAATATGTGAAATTACTCATATGAATAATCGCTTGCTGGCTTTCAACAGCAACTATCCTTTTGGTACCTTAGAAGTTCATCTTCGCCGTGCCATGCAAGTGAAATGGGGTAAAAAAGAGGGATTACTTCGATTTTATGCACCAGATATGTTTGATCCGGTTAACATGGTGTTAACAAATTCACAAAAAAACTGGCTGCATCAATATATGTTGCGCTGGTTTTTTGTTGATGATTCCGGAGAGTGGGTAATTTATCAGGCCGATTATCCGCAGTGTGATCAGAATGAATTTGATGTAAATGGTTTTGTTTTTACTGAAAAACAGTATGATACTTTGTTGTTATGGGCTGATGCATATAATTACCGGCGTAATTATGGTATTGCTTTGGATGCAGATGAGTATGGCGGTGAAAGGATGTTAATTAACCAGCTATATGTCCTTGCTGCGGAAGCTGATACCAGATTGATTTTAAGCCAGGAAGAACGTGTTCAGTTTTTTAGGAATAATTTGCAGAAAATTATATAGGAAAGGCTGAAAGATGTTACGACGTATATTGACAGCATTTTGTTTATGCTTTGCTTTGATACAAATGGCCTGGGCGGGTACATATGATGATGCCGCTGCTGCTGCTCAAAACCGGCAATATGATAAAGCCTTAGTTTTATTTCAGAAAGCCATTAATGAAAATGATGATGCACGGGCATATAACAGTTTGGGTACGCTGTATGAAATGGGTTTGGGTGTACCGCAGGATTATGCTACCGCAGCAAAATATTATGAACAGGCTGTAAAAAAAGGCAATGTAAAAGCCAATGGTAATCTCGCCGTATTGTATGAGCGCGGATTAGGTGTAAAAAAGGATTGGGGTAAGGCGATGGGCTATTATTTTAATGGTCTGAACAGAGGTGACGGCAAATCCATGAACAATCTGGGGGTGATGGCCCTTAATGGCGAAATTCTACCCAAAAATATTTCTGTTGCATGGGCTTTGTTTGCCAGTGCTGCGATTCTTAAAGACAGAGAAGCACCGCATAATCTTGCTGTAGTTGAAACCAAAATGACCAAAGCGGAAATTGAGCAGGGTAAAGTGGTTTTTAAAGCCCTGCATCAGGTAAAGAGTAAAAAACCGCCTATGGATATTATGTTAGATTATTTAGGCTGGCATGATTACGAATAGTATACAACGTCAGACTACATGGCTGCCGCCAAGACCAGTTCGCTGGCTTGCGTGGCTGGCCTTATATGCTTTGGCAATAGGTATTAATAAAAAATATGCAGATTCAATTATTACCCATTTCGGACTGGAAATCACAGTACACTGGCAAAAGTGGATGATATCTGTAATGCCGGCAGTTGTAATAGTAACTTTACTTCTGCTGGTGCGCTGTATCTGGTATCAGTTATGGTTAATTTACCAGCGTAATAATCAGTTTGTTTATAATGAAAAAATTTTGAATAATCAAAAGTACTGGTCGGAATATATGGTACTGGAAGAGGTAATATTGCACTGCGGCCAGTTAAATCATGCTTCCGATTTTTATACATATCTAGGACTGTCTCCAGAAGAGCGGCAGAAATCTGTATTTGAATCAATGAGTATGGAAATACCGGTTCAGAGCAATTCTTCTGTTTATTCTGACCGTTTGCATATTGTTTTATCACAACTGGTTCAGATATTATCTTCAAAAGAATATTTTACTGAACAATATACACAGTATTTATGGCTATGGGCAGCAGACAGAGAAAGCTGGCTGGTATTTAGGGAGCTTGTTATTGCTGAAGGCGGATATTGTCCGGCGGTACCGGATTATTATGTTAAGTTTGAGGATTTAAACTGGATTATTGACCGTTTTCAGGAAGAACTTTATCAAAAAATTCTATTACTCGGGTTTGAGTGTCAGCCTGAGTTTGAATTGTATCTGGCAATGATTTTTGCCCGAAAAGGAAAAATAGCAAAAATACAGCGAGCTTTTGATACACAAATGTGGCGTATGGATCAGGATTATTTTTTTACAGCCATGACTGAAAAAGTTTCTGGTTTCCAGATTGAAAGCCATGCACAAGAAGTAACTCAGCCGGAAATAAAAGAATTGACTGAAGATTTAACTGCAAAAGATTATGAAATCTTGCCGTATAGTATAGATAAACCGGATTTTTTTCAAAAATTACAGTATACGAGTGACTGGATGCAATTGCTGCTGGCAGTTTATCAGGCGCATAAACATTCCTATGTAGTACTATTTAATCATAAAGAAAAGATAATACCTGCTTCCCAGGTTAAGTAAAATTCAATTACAGGCGCGTTTATGTTAAGGTGGAACCCGTTAAGACAATTCAGTTCACGTGTAAATAGCCAATTATCCAAATTAGCGCAGGTGAATCAGAAAATTACCCAGCGCCCTAAAATTCTCAAATTATGGTTATTATGCAGTTTCCTCTGGTTGATACTTATCTGCGGATTAACTGCATTTTTATATTGGTATTATGATAAAAAATGGCTGCAAAATCATAAATTTCATTTGATAATACTGGCACTGGCCGGTTTATTTCTCTGCATTATACTGCCATTATTCTGGCGTATTTTTGTGGTTATTGACGGGCAGGAACGGACAATCCGCTTTATTGAGCGTTCGAAATATACACGTGAAAGTCCTGCACAGCAGAATTTGGTGGCTTTTCAGAATTATTTGGATCAGAAATATCCTTTATCTATTTTAAATCGCTGTTATATTCTTGCAGTACATGGTGAACCGGATGCTTTCAGCGACGTGAGTGAGCAGCTACAGCGTACAGGGTGGGTACAGGTTGACAATGTTTATCTGGTATTGATTAATGATGTGGATGAAATTGAATCCATACCGGCTTTTCGCGGCAAATATCATTGTCCTTTTGATGGATTAATAATATTGCGTGATATGAAAAGTAACAAAACTCCGGTTACTCACGATACTACTTCAGTGTGGCTGGAAAAATTTTATCAGCTGTTAAACTGGAAAATTCCGTTTATCCATGTATTTCAAAGTGAGATTGATTTAAATAAATTTCCTCTTAATCAGGTTTTTACCTGGTCATTGCCAACAGAAAATATTGTTTCAGATATCAAAATTAAAGCTGAGGATTTATTTATTCAGGCTTTTTTAAAAAGCCGGGACAGACAGTTTTTGTCTCTGATTGATTCCATTGCTATTACTAAATTAAATCCGGCTGAAAATTATTCTGAACAGCAGCAACCCTGGTTTACTGGTATGGCTATACAGGCTAAACAGAGTAACTGGTGGGAAACATGGGCGATGGTGGCAGAGCAGTTAAATCAGCAACCTGCTAAATTGATTTTGCAGCCCGCTACCCAGCGACTGGCCAAAGCCGGTCTGGTAATCTGTACTGTAACCTTTTTAATGATTCTGTATGCTTTTACCAGTAATTACAGGCAGGCACAGTCATTCCGAAACCAAATCACCAGCGTGAATAAATCTTCGGGCAGCAACAATGCGATTAATTCTATACTCAGTTTACAACATCATATTGCATTGATAAATAATGTTCCGAAACCATTTTACCGTCGTCTTGGATTCAATCATGATGATATTTTGCTGAATAAAGCATTTGTAACTTATGGTAAGGCTGCAAAAAAATGGCTGATAAAACCCGCTGATCAACAGATTATTCTGGTTCTGAGTTCTTTACAGCAGCTTCAGACTTTACCTAACGTAATTGAAACAAATGCGGCGGAAACAGAGAAAATTGCAGAACAAACCAGTAATGCAGTTGCTTTGGACGAAGGTTTTAATGCTCTGAAAGCATATTTAATGTTACGTCGACCTAAACGTCTGGATAATATTTTTCTAAGTGATTATTTATCACGCCTATATCGGACACAAGGCTTACAAAAAGCCGATGCTGCTCAGAATATATTCAGATTTTATACCCGGAATATGATGAAACATCGAAGCTGGTTTCTGAATGAAGATTCTGCTTTGGTGGCAGAAAGTCGGGGAGTATTGAATAATATTGTTAATCAGCAGCAGGAAGATGTTGTTATTTATCAGAATATGCTGGATTCTGCATTAGAAAAATATAGGGATATTGATTTAGTGCAGCTGGCTGGCAAAGATAGCACTCAATTCTGGACAAATAAGAATAAATTGCATGGTGCATTTACTGCACGTGCATGGAACGAATGGTTTAAACCGGAAATTGATAAACTTAATCCTGAGCATTTTAAAAATGGTTCATGGGTGCTGAATGAGTCTGAACAAAGCAACGAAAATACGGATATCCGTAAACAGATAATGGCATTGTACAAGCAGGATTATTTTGAAGCATGGACAAAATTTTTATCTGGTATACAGTGGGTACCGGTTACTGGTCTGAATAAACAGATGGATCGTTTGAAAAAATATTCAGATAAAAAGAATTCAGTACTTGTTAAGTTACTAACAGCCATTCAGTTTAATGCCAGTATCGGATATCCGGAAGACCGGACTGAAAAAGGCAAAGGAGTTTTACAGGAATTTGAACCAATTGTAGATTTGATTAAAACAGTTGAAGATAGGAATAAGCAACCCAGCCGTAAACTGGATCAGTATCAGGAAAATCTGCTGGCTATGTATCTTGAAGTACAGAAAGTTCAGGGAGCTAATAATCAGGCCTCTGCTTCACAACTTTCTTTCAATACTATTTTGAATAGTGATGATGGTTCTAATCTGGCTAAAGCTGAAGAATCTATCAACTTACAAGTAGCTAATCTGGGAGAGGAATGGCAGGATATCGGGCACACTTTACTTACTTATCCTTTTGCTGATGCTAAAAAAGCAATTTTGCTTCCGGCTTTAAACAATATTAATGCATTGTGGCAGCAGATGGTGGTTTCGCAATGGAATTCTCGTTTTGCTAATCGTTATCCACTGAATCCTTCCAGCAATCTCGATGTCTCTTTGCCTGAATTACAGAAATTTATTGATCCGCAAAAGGGTGTTGTTGCACAGTTTAATCAGCAATATTTAAATAAAATTTTGAATCTTGTTGGTAATCAGTGGATTGTTAACCCTGCTGTAATGGATCAGGTTCAGATTGATGATCAGTTTGTAACTGGTTTAAATGAATTAAATCAGTTACTAGAATTTGTTTCAGATGGCTCAAATACCGCTTCTTTTGAAATAATGCCATTGCCAACTCCCGAAGTTAAACAGATTACATTTAATTTTAATAAACAGAAAATTCAATTTTATAATGAAAAATCTTTCTGGCATAAAGTGAATTGGTCTGTTAGTGATAGTACCGATAAAAAGGCTTCAATTCAGTGGTCTGATGTGACAGATAAGACTGCTCAGCTTGAAGTAGTTGGTGATTTGAGTATTTTGCGTTTACTTGAAAAGGCTCAGGCACGCAAAAATGATGATGATACTTATCATCTTAAGTGGACAATAAAAAATAGGGTTGTAGAAATGAATTTAAAGAATTTACAAACTAACGACCTGATTACATTATTGAAGTTAAAAGGGGCGAGTTTGCCGCAACAGGTTTTCAAGGTGGATCAAGATGCAAATTAGTGCAGCACTGAAAGTTCTCCAGAAGCGGAAAATCTATGAAGATATAAAACCTTTATGGGATAGTATTGAATATCTTCTTGTTCCTGTGGAAGGTGAGATGGAAGATGTTACACATCACGATTCTTTTCTGGATATCCGACAGGAATTGGAAAAGGTCAGTGATATTCAGCTGGGTAAAATTGAAGACGCGGCCAATTATCTTTGCCAGAACGTAGGTAAGGATATTCGCGTAGCGGTATATCTGACTTATGTATTGTTTCGTCGTGAAGCCTTTCAGGGACTGATTAAAGGTTTATTATTAATATATGGAATGCAGGCAATATATACGCCTATTTTTCAGCCCCAACGTATCACCCTTATTAAAACGATGCTTCGCTGGCTGGGTGGCACAAAAATGGAAGATGCATTTTTATTGTGCCAAAGTACATTATCATCAAACGAATATCAGGTAATTACCATATTATGTGAGCTGATTCAGGAAAATTTTTCTGCACAATTTGAAGCGACAGTAGATGAGCTCAATGGCTTGCTCAGCTTATTACCTGTGCCTGTTGGTGAAACTCAGGCAGCTATTAATCAAGCTGATTCTGTAACTACTGATAATAATTCAAACCAGAGTAATAGTACTGATAATGATGAAGTAATTTTACGTTCTTTTCAGGATTTGATGCAGACAATGAAAACTGTAGGGCAGTTCATTGCCGATAAAGGGCAGAAACCCTATGCATCATACAGATTGTTGCGTCAGTTCCGGTGGGATATGCTTGAACAGTTACCTTTGCATCAGGACGGACTGACAAAAATTCCTCCTCCGAGACAGGAACTGATAAACCGCTTACAGACATTGTATCAGCGTAAGGAGTGGAGCGGATTATTAGAACAATGCCATGCTGGTTTTATGGAGGCTTCCAATCATTTTTATTTTGATTTGCAATATCTGAGCTGGAATGCAATGCAGCATTTGGCACCTGAAGCAAATGTATGGGCTGATATGCTGTGCAGTGATATGGCTTTTCTGCTTAACCGTGTACCCGGACTCGAAACATTATCATTTAATGATAATCATCCTTTTGCTTCCGGCGAGGCTTTAGACTGGATTGCCGTTCATGCACGTTTTCAGCAACAAAATGTAGAAGAAATGCAATTGTCTTCCGATAATAAGCTTACATCAACCGAAGATATTGACGCACAGGCATTTGTAATTCTGGCAGAGCAGGGTTTTGATAAAACTATGGAATGGCTGTCTACTGTGCAATTTGATGAAGGGCTTGAGCAGTTATATTACAAACAATTTTTACTTGCCCGATTAGCTATTAAAAGTGGCAAATCAGAATTTGCAATATCTTTGCTGGAAAAGCTTAATCAGCCTTTTTCACAGCAACCTTTATTTGAATGGAATAAAAAATTAACATTCCAAATTAAACAAGAGTTATTAAAACTTTTACAGCAGAAATTTATTACTGTAAAGGGGAGTAATAAAGAGTTTATAGCTGGGCAAGTTGAAGAGCTGAAAAAAGAGCTGGTATTACTCAATCCGTTTCTGGCGCATCAATTATTGTATAGGTAAGTGAAAAATATGGAAAAAAAAGACAATATTCTGCGTTATTATGAAGCGGAAATGCGTTATCTGAAAGAGGCTGGACAGGATTTTGCAGAGGTTCATCCTGATGCAGCACAGTATTTAAAAATGCAGGATTCTCTTGAGCGGGATCCGATGGTTGAGCGGCTATTTGAAGGATTTGCTTTTTTAACTGCAAAATTGTATCAAAAAATTGATGATGATATGCCTGAGTTAACTGAAAGCTCATTAGCATTGCTGTGGCCACATCATCTTCAGCCTATTGCCTCCATGTCGATAGTGCAATTAATGTTAAATGAAGAGATTTATACGAATGATCAGCATATTCCCGCAGGTTTAATATTGCAGACTGCTGTTGATTCTGATACAGGTATATCGTGTGAGTACCGGACAACTCAATCAGTTGATATTTATCCTGTTGAAATAAATGATTTCCGTCTTGTTCACAATGATCTCGGGCAATCAGTTATTCAGTTACGTTTGCAGCTACGTCAAACAGACGCGGGTCAGAATATTCGCTTACCGGATAATTTTTCCCTCAAATTTCATCTTGTTGGTGAAATAGAAACCAGACTGAGTATTTATCATTACTTAATAAATTATTTGTCACATATTACTGTTGATGAAAATTTAAACATTATCAGCGATAAAATAAAACTGCATCGAACAAATTTTAATTATGATTCAGTTACATGGTTGCAGAACTATCAGGCAAATGAACATAATTTATTGATGGAATATTTTCTCTTTAAAGAAAAGTTTCTTTTTTTTCAATTAAATAATCTGAGTGGAAAAGATTTCAATAATGATAAACATGAATTATTGATAAATTTTCATTTAAATCGCGATTTTCCTCTGGAGCTGGTATTTAACCGCAATTATTTAAAATTGTTTTGTGTACCTGTAATTAATCTGTTTGATTTGGAGGCAGAACCGGTTGTGCGTTCTCCTTTGCATACTGAGTATAGGCTATCACCTATGTTTTCAGTTCCAGATCAGGTAACTGTGTGTGGGGTTACCGAAGTGGAGTCATTTAGTCAGATAAGTGGTAACAGAAAGTATTATTTGCCCTTTAATGAGTTTAAGCACGGCAAACGTCAGCTAAGTATTCTTGAAAAGGACAGACCTTATTATTATATCCGTACACGTCAGGGAATCGGTAATAAATATGATAATTTCATTACTTTTAGTGGTGAAATGCAATCCGGAGAAGAAGAGATTTTTTCTATCAGTATTCTTGGTGCTAATGGTAATCTGCCTCGTCAGATAACTAAATATAATAAAATACTAAGCCTGCATTCACCTGTGCTAGGCGTAAAAAATGCTCAGATGGTAATGATACCTACTGCTTTACATTATCCGCCTGATTATAAAAATCAGCAATGGCAGTTATTGTTTGAGATGAGTAATAATTATCTGGCTACCTTAGATACCGGCACCCTGAAAAATAGCTTGCGCTTATTGAACTGGTCAACAGCAGCAGCAAATGAAAAAAATATAGCAGCTATTAGCTCTGTTCAAACTGAAATTCAACATATTATGCATCATGGTATGATGATTAGATGCCTAGTAATTGATATCGAACTGGATAGTACCGGATTTATCAATGAAGCAGATGCTGCTTTATTTGCTTATGTACTGAACTGTTATTTAATAGCTTATGCACAATTAAATCTGGCTATAAAGGTAAATGTCATATTGCAGCCAGAAGCAATGATTTTTAGCTGGCCAGTAAGCGTGGATGAAAAAATTTTATGAATGCCAGTTTATTCAATCGATTAATGCTGGCGCCAGAAGCCTATAATTTTTTTCAGTTTTGTCATTTACTGGAGTCGCATCAGGTTAACTTACGCGTACCTGATTTGCAGAGTGATAGTGAACTGACGCTGCAATTTTGTGCATGGCCTTATCTTGGTTTTCCTGCCAGTGAATTAAAGCATGCTTTGCCTGAATCTGTATATGATTACAAGCTACCAGTAGTCTTTACTACTTTCATGGGATTAATCGGTACTGACGGTGTCATGCCAAACTGGTTGATAGCAGAAGGTGCTGAAAAAAAAGATGGTATGGAAAATCTAGTAGCTTTTCTGGATATGTTCCATCACCGTATGATGACTATATTTTATCAGATATGGAAACGTTTTCATTATGAATTTCAGTTTCAACCTGATGCTTCAGATAGTCTTTCTCGGGCATTTCTGACATTAATTCACGGTAAGAGCAAATTAGATATTGACCCGCGTTATTACCTTGGTGTTATAAAAAATTTAAATAAAAAAAATAAAAATATTTTTGGTTTAAAAGAAATTGTTCATTATGTACTTCCTGCCGCCAGTGAAGTAGTTATAGATGAGTTTATTGCTGTTAGATATCCTGTACCGCAACGATCCATAGGTGAGGGAATAGCTTTTGATACAGCAGTGCTGGGCCGCTTTTTGTACGATGCCAACAGCCGAATAAGAGTATCTGTACAACTTAATGATTATGCAATATTAAATTTACTTTATGAAGACCAGCCTTTGAGAACGGTTTTGAAGACCTTAATCAGGAAATATGTGGGATGTACTCTGGATGTAGAGCTGGTAGCGAAAATCAATGCCGACTTATTACCACAGGCACAATTAAATGGTAGTAATCCCCAGCAACTCAGAGCTGGTGTTACTGCTGGTCAGCCAGAAACCGGTATGCTATTTTCGATTTTTCTTGGAGTGTTATAGATGAATTTTCGTTTCTTGGCTGTATTAATTTTACTAGCAGGATTATCTGGTTGTGGATTATTGCAACAAGGCTATGAGGATGCACGCAAGGTAGGTAAAGATGCAGTTGAGTTAAAACATTATCATTATGATTTCAGGGTGGTTTCTGCGCATCTTTTAAATCAGACCGATAATTCACAGCAAAATACTTTCAGAATGGCAATCTTTCAGTTAAATAGTGATAATCTATTTAATCAGGCAAGTTATTATGATTTACTTACTAATTCAGACAATGCTCTTGCTGACGAACTGGTAAAAAAAGATATACGTATGATTTATCCTTTTGATACACAGAATATAAAAGGAGATATAGATAGTAAAACACAATATCTTGGATTAGTGTTTTTCTTTAATAAACCAGAGTCTGATAATAAAACATGGAAAATACTAATTCCTATAGATAATTTAAAATTATTTAGAAATAATTATATTTTGGTGGACGGTGCTCAGGCTCAGTTAAAATCTAAAAAACAGGTTAAGGATTTACTTAAGCAGCAAAAAAAAGCAGAGAAAGCACAGAAAAAAACAGAGAAAGCGGAGAAAAAAGCATCAAAAGAAAAGAAAAAACAGGAGGAGTTGGCCAAAAAAGCTCAGCAGGCTATGCAGGAACAGCTGGATAAATTGCAACAGCAGGGTAAACAAAAAGCTCAGGAAAATATAGGGAAGAAGGTGCAAAAAATATTACCTGATGTCAAGAAGTAGTGTGTAGTATGTCATAAATAATTGATGTACTAATAGTAAAATATTCTGATGGTTTTTTATTAAATAAACCTAAATAATTATTTCATATTATGAAAGCGTAAATAAATTTATTATGATTGATGCGTCTTTATTGGAAAAAATTACTTTAAATTTTTCTGGAGATGTTCCGTTTGATAGTCTGGATCCTAAAGAACGCTATATTTATAGTGTTATGAATAATATCGAGCGCATATTAAATACGCGTCGAGGAAGTGTGAAACATATACCTGATTACGGGTTACCTGATTTAAGCATTATTTATCGTCATTTACCCTCCAGCCTGTCTGTATTGCAGAAATATATCACTTTAACTTTATTAAAATATGAACCGCGTGTACAGGCTTTGCAAATTCAGATGGTTGAAAATAAATCTTCGGATTTTATTATTGCCTATGAATTATTATGTCAATTAAAAGAGGTTGGTTATATCCGGTTTTCTACTACATTTGATGGTGATGAGGCGGTTAGAGTATTTCGATAATAAATTTATTCAGTATCGAACGATATGTGAAATTGTTAAAATAAAAATACAGCCGACTGGCTGTATTTTTATTTATTTTGGTCGGAGTGAAAGGATTCGAACCTTCGACCCCTTGCACCCCATGCAAGTGCGCTACCAGACTGCGCCACACTCCGACTTTGTAAAGGAAGCGATTATAAAAGTAATCGTATTACTTAGCAAGTACACTATTCAGGTTATCTACTACTTTTTCAATTTGCTGACGGGTTTCCAGTGCATTAATGACGGGATTACCATCAGCATCTACCTGATTACGTGTAAATGGGTCTATATATGGTGTAAAGCTGTCGCGCAATTGTCTGACTTTAATCACATCAGCACGGGTATAGTGCTTACCGCCATAGCCTACAATAATGCCATGTGTCTGTTGCCAGACAGAGAATTGCTCGGCACTGATGTCTGCAAGGCGGCATAGCTCTTCGAGAGTAAAATACCGCTGTGCTGGTATGGGTAACAACTGCTTAGGCTTGTTTTCCATTATAGTGATCAACCATACCTTTTAATTTTTGTGATGCGTGGAAAGTAACAACGCGTCTGGCAGAAATAGGTACTTCTTCCCCAGTTTTTGGATTACGTCCCGGACGTTGCGGTTTATCACGCAACTGGAAATTACCAAAGCCGGAAATTTTAATTTGTTCGCCCTTTTCAAGAGTACAGCGAATTTCTTCAAAGAATAGTTCAACAATTTCTTTGGCATCATGTTTGCTCATGCCGGCAACTTTTTCAACTAGAATATCAGCAAGTTCAGCTTTTGTCAGCGTCATATCAGAATTTCTTTCATTAAAGAGGGCATTATTATCCCTAAATTAGTTTTTGTTTTCAAGTATGTAAATTTTTAACTAGGCAAATTGCCCAGTTTGAATTTTTTAAGTACGTAATTGTGCACCAATTGTGGCTGCTGTATCAATGAGTTTTGTCATTATTTCTTCAACTTCTTCATCAGTTAAGGTTTGTTCTGTACTTTGTAAAATAATTTTGACCGCCAGACTTTTCGTATTTTCCGCCATACCTTTACCGCGATAAACATCAAAAACAGATATTTCCTGAATGGCTGGATGTTTCACAGTAGACAACACATTGATCAGCTCTTCAGCAGTAGTTTGTTCGGAGATGATAAAGGCCAGATCACGCCGTACCGGTTGGAATTTAGATACTGGCTGATAAGTAATCCTGGCTTGTGCCAGAACAGCACTTAAATCAAGCTCAAATAAAATAGGCGACAAGGGCAGGTCGTATTTTTGTGTCCAGCGCGGATGCAATTCACCAATAACACCAACTACTTTATTATCAATGATAATTTCAGCGGTTCTGCCTGGATGGAGTGCAGGATGCTGTGCCGCGCGATAATTTACTTTATGCGCACTTAACAGGCCTGCAACATCGTTTTTGACATCATAGAAATCGGTGTTGCGAGTGGGTACTGCCCATTGCTCAGGAAAGACAGAACCATAAGCCAGACCGGCAATTTTTGTGGTTTGTGTATATTGCTGGTTTTGTTTATGAAATACACGTGCTACTTCAAATAATCGTACTCTGTTTTGTTTACGGTTCAGATTATTGTGTAATATTTCAATCAGGCCGCCAAACAGAGTAGAGCGCATAACGCTGAGCTGACTGGCTATCGGATTTAGTAAACGAATCGGATCAGTATTACCGGCCAGATCGCGTTCCCATGCTTCTTCTACAAATGCGTAGCTGACTACTTCCTGATAGCCGCTATTAGCCAGTTGATGGTAAACACTAAACAGTGGCTTTTGTGTTTCCGGCAAAGCTACCATATTCAATTTGCCATTGGTATGATCATTGGGAATATTTTCATAACCATACACGCGGCCAATTTCTTCTATCAAGTCGGCTTCGATTTCAATATCAAAACGGAAGCTGGGTGAGGTAACAATAAAGCCATCTTCACAAGCTTGTGGCTCCAGTCCTAAATGCTGCAGGATAATGGCAATTCTGGCTGAATCAATGGCAACGCCTAATACTTTTGCTACTCTTGCTGTACGTACTTTTACCTGTTTAACTGCAGGCAGATTACCGGTTGCTTCTGTAATTGCACCAATTTCACCGCCACAGATTTCCTTTATCAGCGTAGTTGCCCGTTCAATGGCTTGTTGTTGTAAATTAAAGTCTACTCCGCGTTCAAAACGGAATGATGAATCTGAACCGAATCCATACTGCCGTGCTTTTCCGGCAATGATATCCGGGGTAAACCATGCGCTTTCAATCACAACATTACGCGTACTGTCTGTTACTGAGCTGTCAACACCACCCATTAATCCGGCAATACTCAGAACCTGTTTTTCATCAGCTACTACCAGTGTGTTACTGCTTAGAGTTACGGTTTTATCATTGAGACATTCCAGTGTTTCACCTTCATGGGCACGCCGCACGATCAGTTTGCCGGAGATTTTATCTTCGTCAAACATATGCATTGGCTGGCCCAGCTCAAGCATGACATAGTTACCTATATCAACCAGAGGATTAATGCTACGCAGACCACTGCGTTCGAGCCGCTGTTTTAACCATGCAGGCGTTACAGCATTAATATTAATTCCGCGAATTATCCGGCTGATAAAACGGCCACAGTCTTCCGGTGCTTCGATGGTGACAGGCTGGCTGGCATCCAGTGTTGATGGATTAGTAACAATCTCTATTGGATTTTGTGGTTTCTGGGTTAAAGCGCCCACCTCACGTGCTATGCCTTTTATACTCAGGCAGTCTGCTCTGTTAGGTGTGATTTTTAAGGTTTGCAGAGCATCATCCAGATTGAGATAATCGCGGATATTATTGCTGACTGGTGCATCGGCAGGCAGAATCAGTAAGCCGTTTACTTCATCTTGTAAACCTAATTCTTTGGCAGAACACAGCATTCCGTTAGAGACTTGTCCGCGCATTTTTGTTGGTTTGATCTTGAAATCACCCGGTAAGACGGCTCCGGCTAATGCACAGGGTACTTTGATTCCCGGTTGTACATTAGGAGCACCGCAAACGATTTGTATCAGTTCTCCTGTACCGGCATCAACCTGTGTAATATTGAGACGGTCTGCATCCGGATGTTTGATTACAGATTTAACTTCGGCGATGACCACCCCATGAAATGGAGGGGCAGCCAGGGTGGTTTCTTCTACTTCCAGTCCGGCCATGGTTAATAAATGTGCCAGCTCTTGTGCAGATAATTCAGGGTTAATCCATGAATATAACCAATTTTGAGAAAATTGCATGATGCTTCCAGTATATATTCTGTTTCGGTTTAATCCAAAAGTTCGGAGGCTGATTCAGGCATGCTCAGTGACACGATTATAAAGCCTTACAGACGCTTTTTTTTACTTTTGGAATTGATATCTTTGATTAATGAAATTAGTTCAGGTTACTTAATTGGACTAAATAATTTTCTGGCAGTTTCCGGTAGGTTAAATCTGAGAAATTCATTTTTAATGCGGTGTCCGGTATTCTGTACAATCAGTAATTGATAACTGGCTGAATGTAAAATCTAACTATTTAATCGCTATATTTACGGGATTTAGTCCGCTCAGTATTACCTGTCAGTTACATGATCAGTAATCTTAATCCTGAAATTGTTTAAGAAAATTCAGGTCATTATCAAAAAACAGGCGTAAATCATTAATGCCATAGCGAAGCATGGCAAAGCGATCCAGACCGATGCCAAAGGCAAAACCTGTATATTTTTCTGCATCTATATTGACATTTTTTAATACATTGGGGTGTACCATGCCGCAGCCGCCTACCTCCAGCCAGCCGCGTTCACCCATGATGTCAATTTCTGCTGAAGGTTCTGTAAACGGGAAGAAGGAAGGGCGAAAACGTACCTGTAAATCATCGCGCTCAAAGAAACGGCGAATAAAGTCTGTAAAGACTGCTTTCAGATCGGCCATAGTAACGCCTTCTTCTATCCATAATCCTTCAGCCTGATGGAACATGGGAGAATGTGTTGCATCTGAATCGACGCGGTATACACGTCCGGGAGCAATAATGCGAATCGGAGGCTCTTTTTTATCCAGCATGTAACGAATCTGGATAGGAGATGTATGGGTGCGCAGTACGTTACCATTTTCTACATAAAAAGTGTCCTGCATAGCACGAGCCGGATGATTTGGCGGAATATTTAAAGCCTGAAAGTTATGAAAATCATCTTCTATTTCCGGTCCGTCTGCTACAGTAAAACCCATGCTATGAAACAGTTCTACTATACGCTGCAAAGTAAGGGTAACCGGATGCAAACCCCCGAGATTTTGTCCGCGTCCGGGCAGGGTGACATCCAGCGCTTCTGCCGCCAGTTGCTGCTGAAGTTTTGCCTCATTTAATGCATCACGTTGTCGGTTGTATGCATCCTGAAATTGGTTTTTACACTCATTGATATGTGCGCCAGTTGTTTTGCGTTCTTCTGGCGACATTTTACCCAATGTTTTTAATAAAGCATTCAGTTCACCTGTTTTACCGAGATAGCGGGCTTTTACTAATTCTAATGCAGGTAAATCAATGGCTGAATTAACAGCAGCGATGCCTTCGGCAACGATGCGGTTGGCATTTTCCATAACAAGATTCTTTACTTAAAATATAATGAAAATATGTTTTGATGCTCTTTAGTTTTGCTGAATATGGCAGCTGTATTTTATCGATTACCGTATATCAGATCTTAAATGAGCTATATAACAATTTATAATAAAATATGTACTAAAAGATTATTTTAGCGCGAAATTCATCTGTTCAACAATGCTAAATATTGATGGAACAATGATGGAAATTTTTTTACTAAAGCAGAAATACAAAAAAAGGAAACCGAAGTTTCCTTTTTGCTAAGCTTTTTGTCTGTTAGGCCAAAGCAGCTTTTGCCTGTGCTGCCAATTGAGCAAATGCAGCCTGATCGAATACAGCCAGATCAGCCAGTACTTTGCGGTCAATAACAATGGCAGCTTTTTTCAGGCCATTCATGAATTTGCTGTAAGACAAACCATTCTGACGGGCTGCTGCATTAATACGAACGATCCACAACTGACGGAACTGACGTTTACGCTGACGACGGTCACGATAAGCATACTGACCGGCTTTCATTACTGCCTGTTTGGCAATGCGATAGACGTTTTTACGACGACCACGATAGCCTTTGGCTAACGCTAAAACTTTTTTATGACGTGCACGAGCGGTAACACCACGTTTTACGCGAGGCATAATTTAAACTCCTTAAGCGTAGGGTAACATTTTATGAACAGAAGCCATATCGCGTTCATTCACCATAGAGGTGCCACGCAATTGACGTTTGTTTTTGGTGGTTTTTTTCGTCAGAATGTGACGTTTGAACGCATGAGCGCGTTTTACACCACCGTTACCCAATACTTTAAAGCGTTTTTTCGCGCTTGATTTGGATTTCATTTTCGGCATGGGAAAACTCCATTGTTGTTTGATCAGGCGAGGGGTGGCTGAATTCAGCACTTTAACCCGCACACCACGGTTTTTGCCGCTTAAAATTTGATTCATGCACAGCGGCGATGCACAAGAAGCGGATTATAATATACCTGTACTGCTAAGACAATATAGCGATAATAACTTATAGCCAGGCACACCCGAATTTGTTAAGTTATTATTTGTGTTTTTAATAAAATGAAAAGTCTCATTTTACTGAGATAAAATGAGACTTTTTTAAGACAGGCTGAAATTCCGGTTAATGATTATTTTTTCTTCGTTGCAATAATCATTACCATCTGGCGACCTTCCATTTTTGGAAACTGCTCAACGGTACCAATTTCGATTAAATCAGCCTGAATACGCTTGAGTAGTTCTGCGCCCAGATGCTGATGTGCCATTTCGCGTCCGCGGAAACGTAAGGTAACTTTTACTTTATCACCGTCAGTCAAAAAGCGAACAATGTTACGCAATTTAATCTGATAGTCACCTTCATCGGTACCAGGCCGGAATTTAATTTCCTTAACCTGTACCTGTTTCTGCTTTTTGCGTTGCTCGTCGCGTTTTTTGGATTGCTCGTATTTGAATTTACCGAAATCCATTAATTTGCAGACGGGCGGTTTGGCTGTGGGGGCAATTTCCACCAGATCCACATCGTGCTCTTCGGCCAGTTTCAGGGCTTGCTGAGTCGATACTACACCCAACTGTTCGCCAGTTGGACCAATCAAACGCACTTCTTTAATGGTGATTTCACCGTTGATGCGTGCTTCGCGTTCTTGAGCGATGGTCGTACTCCTTATTCACGGTTTAATGAAGAGACAAGGCTTCTTGTTTCAGCTGGCTAATGAATGTTTCAATATCCATCTGACCAAGATCTTCACCGCCGCGTTTGCGAACGGCAACCTTGTTGTCCTGTTTTTCTTTCTCGCCTATAACTAGTTGATAGGGTAGGCGTTGCGTACTGTTATCTCGGATTTTGTATCCAATTTTCTCATTACGCAAGTCTAAATGCACGCGGAATCCTTCTGCGGTTAATCGCGTGGCAAGTTGCTGACAATATTCGGTTTGTGATTCAGTAATATTCATGATTACCATTTGTACAGGTGCCAGCCACAGTGGAAATGCACCTGCATGATGTTCAATCAGGATGCCGATAAAGCGTTCCAGTGAACCCAGAATGGCGCGATGCAGCATTACCGGACGGGCTCGTCCGTTTTCTTCTGTTACATATTCTGCACCCAGACGTTCCGGAAGAACGAAATCCAGCTGAATGGTACCGCATTGCCATGAGCGACCTAATGCATCCTTAATATGGTACTCTACTTTAGGTCCGTAGAAAGCGCCTTCTCCGGGCAGTTCTTCCCAGGTTACACCACAGGCTGTCAGTGCATCACGCAGTCCTTGTTCAGCTTTGTCCCAGATGGCGTCAGAGCCAGCGCGCTTTTCCGGACGCAAGGATAATTTAACCGCTACATCATTGAATTCGAACTGACGGTAAATACGCATTACCAGCTCATTGAATGCTTTTGCTTCACTGACAATCTGATCTTCGGTACAGAATATATGCGCATCATCCTGAGTAAAGCCGCGTACGCGCATCAGGCCATGCAGGGCACCAGATGGTTCATTACGATGGCAAGAACCAAATTCAGCGAGACGCAGCGGTAAATCACGATATGAGCGCAGCCCCTGATTAAAAATCTGGATGTGACCAGGGCAGTTCATGGGTTTTACAGCATAAACACGTTTTTCTGATTCAGTAATAAACATGTTTTCTTTGTAGTTATCCCAGTGACCGGATTTTTCCCATAATGTGCGATCCATAATCATGGGTGTTTTGATTTCCTGATAGCCGGCAGCAGACAGCTCGCGACGCATATGCTGTTCAATAACCTGCCACAGTGACCAGCCTTTGGGATGCCAGAATACCATACCCGGTGCTTCATCCTGCAAATGGAATAAATCCATTTGTTTTGCCAGTTTGCGGTGATCGCGTTTCTCTGCTTCCTCAATACGCTGGATGTAAGCATTCAGATCTTCTTTACTGGCCCAGGCTGTGCCGTAAATACGTTGCAGCTGTTCATTTTTAGCATCGCCGCGCCAGTAGGCACCTGAAAGCTTGGTCAGTTTGAAATTCTTGAGGAAGCGAGTATTAGGGACATGAGGTCCGCGACACATGTCTACATATTCCTGATGGTAATACAGACCCATAGCTTTTTCATCGGGCATATCTTCAATCAGGCGCAGCTTATAATCTTCATGACGCTGCTTAAATACATTAATTACCTCTTCGCGAGGGGTAACTTTTTTAATTACATCATAATTTTGTGCAATCAATTCTTTCATGCGAGTTTCAATTGCAGCAATATCTTCAGGTGTAAATGGGCGCTCGTACCAGATGTCATAATAAAAGCCGTCTTCAATTACCGGCCCGATAACCATTTTGGCTTCCGGATACAATTGTTTTACAGCATGACCAACCAGATGTGCACAGGAGTGACGAATGATTTCGACACCTTCTTTATCTTTGGCTGTAATAATGCTGACTTGTGCATCTTCTGTTACCTGATCACATGTATCTACCAGTTTACCGTTAATTTTACCGGCAATTGCGGCTTTGGCTAAGCCTGCACCTATGGAAGCGGCAATGTCAGCTATGCTTAATGGCGCTTCAAACTGACGGACAGAACCGTCAGGCAGGGTGATGTTCAGCATGCATACTCCACAAACAACAGACCAGACTCGCTTGATACAAGTGAGAAAATCAAATGGCTGCTTTTGATTATATTTATAAGGGTAAATAGAAGCCAAAGTTACTTAAATGCACTTTTGCTTCTGTCAAATAATTTATTTTAGCGATTTGGATTTTGCTTGGCAATGCTTGGTCGGCGAAATGTGGTGCTTTAGGCTATAATAATATATTCTGTCATAATTTTTGCCTCTGAATTATTTAATATGCTGAAATTTTCTTTAAAGCGCACGGATGGCTTTGCGCGTCGTGGTACTCTGGAGTTGAATCATGGTACGGTGGAAACACCAGTATTTATGCCGGTAGGAACATACGGTTCAGTTAAGGCTATGTCGCCGCGTAATCTGGAAGAAATCAAGGCACAGATTATTCTGGGCAATACTTTTCATCTGTGGCTCAGACCCGGACTCGATGTTATCCGTGATTTTGGCGGGTTACATGATTTTATTGGCTGGAACCGGCCAATACTGACAGACTCCGGTGGTTTTCAAGTATTTTCACTGGCACAAATGCGTAAGTTAACAGAAGAAGGCTGTACTTTCCGCAGTCCCATTAATGGCGACAAGCTGTTTTTGTCTCCTGAAATTTCTATGCAGATTCAGACGGTACTCAATTCAGATATTGTCATGCAGCTGGATGAGTGTCCTGACGGAAATGTAGATGTCAGAGAAGCCGAAAAATCCCTGCAAATGAGTTTGCGCTGGGCTGAACGCAGTAAAAATGAGTTTGAACGCCTGAATAATCCGAATGCTTTATTCGGTATTGTTCAGGGTGGAATGTACGAGGATCTGCGCGAACAATCACTGGCCGGACTGGAGGAAATCGGTTTTCCCGGATTATCTGTAGGCGGGCTGTCTGTGGGTGAGCCAAAACCTGAAATGTACCGTATTTTGCGTGCTATCGGACCTAAACTTCCGGCACATAAACCACATTATCTGATGGGAGTAGGTACACCTGAAGATTTGGTATACGGTGTGGCATGCGGCATTGATATGTTTGATTGTGTTATGCCTACCCGCAATGCGCGTAATGGCTGGCTGTTTACCCGTTTTGGTGATGTAAAAATCCGAAATGCCATATACCGGCATGACCAGCGTCCGCTGGACGAAAGCTGTGACTGTTACACATGTCGCAATTTCAGCAGGGCTTATCTGCATCATTTACAGCGTGTGGGTGAGATTTTGGGTGCACAGTTAAATACGATACATAATTTGCGCTATTATCAGATACTGACTGCAGAAATGCGTCTGGCTATTGAAGCTGGTAAATTCGAAGATTTTCAAACACGCTTTCATGCTGAGCGTGCCCGGGGTGTATTGTGATCAGAAAAAGCACGGTAGCGACTATTGTCTTTATATGATAGAGGCAAATGATGTCAGGCTAGTGGTTATAATCTGCAGTTAGTAAATTTTTTGAATATTGTTGAGTTATAGTGGAGAGCAAGTATGAGTGAAAAAGCCTGGTCAGGCCGTTTTCATGAACCGGTAAGTGAACTGGTTAAACAGTACACAGCATCAATAACTTTTGATAAACGTTTGGCACAATGTGATATTCAGGGTTCTCTGGCGCATGCACAGATGCTGCATCAGTCTGGCGTGCTTAGTGCAGAAGATCTTGCAGCAATTAAAACCGGTATGCAGGAAATCCTGGCAGAAATTGCTGCCGGTAAAATTGACTGGTCAGTAGATCTGGAAGATGTTCATATGAATGTAGAACATTTACTGACTCAGAAAGTAGGGGATGCCGGTAAACGTTTACATACTGGACGTAGTCGTAATGACCAGGTTGCTACAGATATTCGTTTGTGGCTGCGTGATGAAATAGACAGTATTGTTCTGTTAATTAAAGATTTACAATCTGCTTTGGTTGATCTGGCCGATAAAAATGCAGAGGTGGTGATGCCGGGCTTTACTCATATGCAGGTAGCTCAGCCTGTAAGCTTCGGCCACCATATGCTGGCATATGTGGAAATGCTGGGGCGTGATAGTGAACGGATGCTGGACTGTCGTCATCGTGTAAACCGTATGCCATTGGGTGCGGCTGCTCTGGCCGGAACGACATTTCCTATTCAACGCGAGATAACTGCTCAATTACTTGGTTTTGAAGAAATTTGCCAGAATTCTCTGGATGCAGTGTCTGATCGCGATTTTGCCATTGAGTTTACTGCTGCAGCATCCATTCTGATGGTACATCTTTCCCGTCTGAGTGAAGAATTAATTTACTGGATGAGTCCGCGTTTTGGCTTTATTGACATTGCCGACCGGTTCTGTACTGGTTCCAGTATCATGCCGCAGAAAAAGAATCCTGATGTACCTGAGCTTGTACGTGGAAAAAGCGCAAGAGTTGTAGGACATCTGATGGGGCTGATTACTTTAATGAAATCACAGCCACTGGCATACAACAAAGATAATCAGGAAGATAAGGAGCCGCTTTTTGATACAGTTGATACTTTGACAGATACTTTGCGTATTTACGCAGAGATGATGCGAGGTGTTAGCGTTAAACCTGCAAATATGCGTGCGGCAGTTTTGCAAGGTTTTGCAACAGCAACAGACCTGGCTGATTATCTGGTTAAAAAAGGTTTACCTTTTCGCGATAGTCATGAGGTCGTTGCACGTGCTGTCCGACTGGCAGAAGAGCAGCAACGGGAATTAAGTGAGTTACCGCTGGATATATTACAGTCTTTCTCCGGCTTGATAGAAGAAGACGTTTATCAGGTACTTTCTCCTGAGGGCAGTCTTCTTGCCCGTAATCATATTGGCGGTACTGCGCCGGTTCAGGTACGCGCACAGGTTGCTCGCTGGCGTCAGTATTTGCAGGCGGTTTAGCGTTTGTTAAACCAGCTTAGCTGGTTATGAGGATATTAAAAAACGGGTCAGATATTTTTGTCTGATTTATATTATTGGATTTAAATTCAGATTATCTCCTCTGAATAATTTGTCAGGATCAAACAGCCGGTATGCAGTGCATACCGGCTTAAAGTATTAATTCAGATAATTATATTTTTTTGGCTCTGAATACTATTGGTACAATTATTTTTATTGGTTTGTTTATATTTTTGATTTCTATTTGAATCTTAATACGATAGCTTATACTAATGAATTTTCCGTTTGAATCAAAATAGAAATCGCTTACCATTGGAAGAAATTGATATTCGAATTGATCTGAGTTATTTATAAAAAAATTATTTCTATCAGATAATGAAGCAGCTATATTCTTTACAGCAGCGTCTAACTCAGGTTTATATTTACTATCAGGATATGCTTTGTATAACCTTTCTTTTAATATCGTAGAAATATTCAGGTTATCAAGATATGTAGTATTATGTTTCAAACTTGCAATATTATCTGTATTCAGCTTGAGCTGATATTTTGCCTTTAGCCTTTTGCCGTACTTGTCAACATTTACCTTTTTGAAAGCATTGGGATTAATTGCTGCATAACTGTCATAAATATTTACTTTTTTGAAGACACCTCGATCGGCGGCGTAGCTATCAGATGTATAATCGGGTAAATTTTTTAATAAATCTGATACAGAGATATCAGATATGGTTTCCTGTGAAATTGGTGGTTGAATATCCTTGTTATTTATCATCCGTTTATTGTCAGGTATGGTATCTGATGCATGAGTAGATGATTTTGTATCTAGTGAGTTTTCAATTATATGGCTACATGAAGTAACTATTTCTACAACTGCGAATATTAAAAAACATTTTTTAAATTTCAGCCACATAGAAATTCCTTTAAATTAAAAAGAATTCTGACAATTAATAAAACATATTATCATTATTTATATAAATTTTGCTTATATAATTTATTATTATATTTAAGATCAACAGTAATTAGTCTTATATCATGGATAGCATTGTTCATATCAAATGTATTGATTCCTTATGAGGTATTTTTAATAGATAAGGAGTGTTTAATAAAATATTATCTTATTTTGAATAGAAAACTAATTTAAGATAAATTTGTACTCACTTAATCAGTTAGATTTATTTCATAAAGATTTAAGATTAAGTCATAAGAAATTTTAGCAGCTGATACAATGATTGTATTCATAAAATTTTTTTGTTTATTTTATTATTCAATTTTAGAGTAAAAGTAATTGCGTAGTCGGGCAAGCATATCCAGATCTGCTGTTAAAGCACTACAATCTGCATAGCCATATTGCTGTAATAGCAGCGGATTTATCCAATTCAGACGATTATCCAAGCGTTTACAAAGTTCTGTTTCTAAACAGGTGTTGGTAAATTTTTCACTATTTTGCCATACATAGTTAATCAGTTCCTTGTCTGTAAAATATAGTAAAGTTATTTTATTGTTAATCATTGCTATGTCTCTCATATAACAGCGCTTATAAGATTATATTCTTTACTGTTCATAACTTTTTTCTTATTTTTTTCCTTGTTTGATTTCCTCATGTTTCTCTTTATTAAATACAGACTATCACATTTTTTTCAGATGATTAAAAGAACCTGATACTGATAAAGTTAGTCAAAAAATTGACCTGCATGATAATCAATAATTAATCAATGTTTCTCCTTTGTAGACCTGCTTATGTATTTTGGCAAATATACTATTTCATCATGCTTTTATTAATAAATAAATTAATATTTTTATGTATTTATTTAAATTTTTATTTATGTCTTTAATCAAAATATGTTAAGTGTATTAATTTTATTCAAATCTATTTTTATTATGTTCTCAGTACTTATAGCTGTTGGTTTTAGCCAGAAATGGTTATATCGATTGGTTCCCAATCATCACTATTTTTACAAGATAACCAACTAAGAGATGTGTCACCGATGTTGTACTCATTTTCTTCAGTTGTAGAAATAACTACTCCATGGCTTTCAGAAAAAAACAAAACAATAAATCCATATTCCGGATCTCTGCGAGCTACCGGATATGTAATTCTCTCGCTTGAAGGTTTGACAATTTCCAACATAATTAGCTCCTTGAAAATATGATTAAGTGGTAATAATAAAAATTTGCTATTACCTAGTTCTAAAAACTGAAACATACTTATATGCGACAAATATGCTGTAGTTTTTAAACTCACTTTAATTCTGTTTTGGCTAAACTCTATTTAGAAAAATAATTAACAAATAAAAAATATACGAAAGTTATTTAAACTAAGTTTATGAAAAAAAGTAATTAGTTCCGTCATAAATTTCTTCCTTTTTAAAGTTTTGTTTAATGTTAAAGCCATTGGTTTCTTAACTTTTTCCATGTGTATATATTACAATTGTAATTAAATATTTGCAATCATTTTTGTGATAATTTAAGTGTAAATATTATAATTATTTGATTATTATATGTATTAAAGATTAATTTTGTGATTGAATGACGTAAAAAAAACCGCTATTGGATAGCGGTATGAATTTAGACTTTTAACCTCCTCGCCAGACCATCTTACCAAGCACTTTGAATTGATCATATGTTTCCTGTGTAACATGCATAGTTTCATAGTCACGATGATAGCTAATAATATCTATACCATTTTCTGTGTTGCGTAATTCTTTTATATATAATCTGTTTTTATAGATTATTGCATATACACCGCCATCTACAATTTCCAGATCATTTATGTTTAACAAAATTGTATCCATGTCATAAAGTAATGGCTCCATAGATTCGCCACGGACATACATTGCTTTAAGAGATGACTCATCAAGCCCCTTTCTTTGTAACCAGCTTTCTCTGAAAAGCAATTTGTCATGAGTATCACGAACTATCCAGGTTGCGTTACCCATACCTGCAGATAAACTAATATCATAATATGGAATCTTCACATATGCCCCAATACTGTTACTAATATATTTGTCAGAATAACTACCAATTTCAGAGGATGACGGAACAACGCTTAAGTCCTTTACACCGTTTAATAAGTAATTCGGTGTGGTATCAAGAACCTCTGCAAGTTCTATGATTTTTTTTGTGCTTTTATTTCTACCTGTTTCAATTTGAGCTATTGTACTTTGTGGAACGCCTGCCATTTTTGCTAATTTAGCTTGTGAAAGATTTTTACCCTCACGAAGCTTAGCCAGACGTTCGCCGAATGTGGTCATGGATCACTTTCTGAATAAAAGTCAAAATTTATCACATTTGTGATAATGCTTCAATAGCTTAATTTTATTATTTATTTAATATAATTGTATATAAAGATTTGTTTACAATTAATCAAAAATAAACGGTTGAACTATGTCTTACATTGTTATAAAATATTGGTTTTATTATAATTTTATAAAATTTTTATTAAAAACAGTAACAACTATGCTATATGCTACTATTAATATTTAGAGCGATATATTAATCAGTAGAGTAGTAAGAGTTAATCAGAGCTAGTATGGTCATAGTTACCAATAAAAAGCGCTGCACTAATTTGCTATAAATAATTCAATTCTTAAATGATAATGGTTCATCTATTTTGTTATAAAAATAATATTTTGATTTTAAATATTTATTATAAGATTAAAATTTATTAACACATAATAAAACGGAATTAATTTTATGCATTATGCTGAATTATATTAAACTAATTTGTAGAAAATATGAATTGATATGAATAAAATTCATTTTAACTAATCTTGATTTTTTCAGAATGATAGGGGATAATTCCCCTAATTCCAAAATATCTAAGCAAGTAATAAATATTTTTTTATGTTTATTTAATGCTATAAGTATTCATAAACTAGCAATAAACAAGTCAAATTCTTAGACATATATTTTAAATTTTTCTATGACAACCCCGCAAATATAAAAATTATCAGACATTTTTATAATCGGGTAGCGATTATTAAGTGGTTTCAAATAATGATAGCTACCCTCACTGATATACTGTTTAAACATGGCCTCGTTGTCATTTTCACGCACAATAACAAAACAGCCATTTTTTACAGAATGCTCTGGATCAACAATAATTCTGTCGCCTGCGGTAAATTCAGGTTCCATGCTGTCACCTTTAATTTCAAGTGCAAATGCATGATTGCCGGGTTTGCGTAGTGTCGGTACCCAGATAATATTGCTTTCTGTTAAAGCATTTTTGTCCAGCTGTTTGGTAGCATCTATCCATGATAGTAAAGGCACTTTATAACCATTAAACAAAATTTCGTTAGTTTCAAATGAACCAATACCAAAATGCTCAGGTTGAACAACATCGGCAAAATATGAAACCAGCTTGTCAATATGTGTTTTATCTACACGACCAGTCTGGATCCAACTCGTTACTGAAGGTGGCTTGATTCCAAATGCACGAGCTACGTCCGCTTTGCGGACGCCTTTGAGTTCAATCGCCGACTTAATAGCCTCACCTAATTTTTTACCAGTATACATAATTAACCCTTAGTTTTTACCTAATCTTATTTAGTGGTTTCATAATTAGGCAATGATTTGCATTTTATTAGTTATTGACTTATTATTATGACAATTTTGATAGATAATTACGGTTTTTATTAATCATAATCAATTTTATGTAAGGCATAAGCAAAGATTTATTTATTAAATTATATGATAATACAAATGCATAATCTAATTTATAAGGAATATTTATAATATAAAAAAGGAATCAAATGATTTTGCAAAAAAAAATTTTAACCAATATTTAATCTGAGTATATATTTTAAATACTAATGCCTAATTAAAAATATATAATAGATTAAAACATTTATTA
Organism: Snodgrassella sp. W8124; assembly: GCF_016100875.1. Classification (NCBI taxonomy): domain Bacteria; kingdom Pseudomonadati; phylum Pseudomonadota; class Betaproteobacteria; order Neisseriales; family Neisseriaceae; genus Snodgrassella; species Snodgrassella sp. W8124. Next base: position 1,091,620 of record NZ_JACFRP010000001.1, on the reverse strand, counting down.
TAAAATTTAATTAATTAGCATATTTATTAAATTAAGGTATATCTATGAAAGACTATAAATTTGAAGTAGATCTGGCGGAAAATGTATTGCGTGCTTATGAATATTGCATGAGAGATACAATCAAAAAAGGACATTGCCGAAGTATAGAGTGGAAATATCAGGCACAGACATCTGAAAAAAATGTTCAGCAGACACTTTATCCTACTTATCAGCCAGAAGTGTATGATATGGTAAAAGCATCTATGAGAAATCTGTTTTACAAGAATTGTGAAGCTTTTGCTTTATTATCCAGTAAGTACTGTAAATTAAGTCCCTTATATAAACGCCAGAATCAAAATACAATCAAACGTAATCAGCGTAGACGTTATTCCAGTAAGGACTGGAATGAGTCAATTGAACAAAGTTTGTGGCTTTTTTGGCAAGAAATGAAAACACAACCAGATTTTGAAAAATATTTTCGGTTTTCTTCTTGACAATTATATTACAAAGATTATAATACATTTATATTTTATAGGTATGCTTAACCTTAAACAGCTGATGATTAAAGTTCCCGAAAGGGAGCTTTTTTGCGTCTTGAGATAGTGTTTTTCACTTCCTTTTACTATTAAGATAAATTTTATATTTCATTATTGAATGAGTAAAATTAAAGCAGGTTTATAGCTCAGTTTATATTTTAATTTTAAATTATTATTTAATTAATCATTTTTGTATTCAATTTTAATTTTACATTTATATATTAATAAATTGAAATTAAATATTTTTAAATAGATTAAATTCCTGTATTTTAGAGTGTATGGTATATAAATGTTGAAATTTTCAATTTATTAGTAAATTATAAAAATTTACTTGTTAATATTTTTAGAATCTTATATTTATATATTAAGTCAAATGCACATTTCTGGCACTCGACTTAATATCTGATGAAAGCATTTATTATTGATATTGAGGTTGTAATTAAAGAGTTTATAAAAAGCCTCCTCTGTAAATGATTTGGCCGATTAATTCGATATCTTTTAATGTTACAGTTTCATCTGGATATTCATAGGAATTATAGCTTTTAATACGTATTTGCTGTTCAGGTAGGTTTTGCAGAATTTTGATTCTGAATAAATTACCTTGATTAAAAGCATAGATTTTTCCATCTATTAATTTTTTCTGCGAAGTATCAACTATGAGTTTATCTCCATCATTTAAAAGATTTTGCATTGAATTACCACTCATGATGACATAGAACAGATTATCCATATGAAATTTATGGGCAGTTATATCAGTTTTTAAAATAGTAATATGAGTATTCTCTGAATTTGCAGTTTGTTGAAATAAAGGTGGTATAGTTAAATAACTATTTTGATTATCTTTAGAAGGCGCTAATGATTCAATATTGTGAAAATCAAGTATTTTCATAATTTTATTCATTGTATCTACCCTGGGTATAACTTTGCCCAGCTCATATCTGGATATTAAAGACGGGGTAATACAGGCTTTTTGAGCCAGTTCTTTTTGGGAAAGTCCCGCAGCCAGTCTGGCATTTTTTAGTTGATTAGCAAATTTCATAATATAAGCATAATTGATTAATAGTGGAAAAATGATAATGAATGATAAAATATGGCACTAAAAGACCATAAAGTGCTTGTAATTATCTTTTATAAATTTTAATATAGCCATATATGGTTATTTTGATAACCAATTAAGGTTATATTACCTTAAACTTACATAGAGTTAAAACAGCTATTCAACTTATTATATAGCTTTTGTAAATATATTTTATTAAGTATTGGTTAATTTGTATAAGGTTAAAATTGAATAAATTAAATTTAGATACATAGAATTTATTTTTAAAAAGGAAAATACCTCAAAGGCTGCCACCTATGAGGTATTAGATAAACAAAACCCAAGACTAATTTAAGGAGTTTTGAATGGATAATAATATCACATTTGTTTCTTTTCATGGGAGTAGTTTGGCCACTGTCAAGGTCAAAAATACTATTTACGTTTGCATGAAATCCGTGGTGCAGGGGATTGGACTGGATTGGTCAACCCAGCATCGTAAATTAAAAGGCTGCTATCAAAAATATGGTTGTGGATTTTTATCTATACCAATCAAAAGCGGCACAAAAAAAATTCTGGTTATTCCGTTAAAAAAACTGACAAACTGGTTGCAAAGCATTAATCCGAAAAAAGTAAAAGACAGTTTGAAGGAATTGGTTGGGGTGTATCAGAATGAGTGTTCTCAAGCCATTCATTCACATTGGCGTAAATCAAGAGTAGCTAAAAAGCGTGGCCGACCTGGATTAGTTAAAGAGAATGGCGCTTCCGGATTGTTGCCGGCACAGATTACCATGATTAAGACTTTGCACAAACAGCTGGTAATGTCTGTAGAGCCTGAAAAACAGACTGAACTGGCTATGACATTATGGCAGGCTGTACGCACACGTTATGGTGTCAGCTATGAAAAAGTTCCGTCATCTAAATTTATTGATGTAATTTGCCTTTTAAGCCGGGTCGCTGTTAAAAAAGTTAATTTTAACAGTAAGGAAGTTACAAAAAATTGTTCAGACGAAATTTTTGTTTCGGTACAAAGTCTGGTAAATTTATATGAATCATTTGTTTGTTCTCAGAAAATGCGTTTGATGTATGAACATTTATTACCTGCTTTCCGTATTCTGGGTAGTAAATATGAATCTCAAATTCATGAATTTGGCTATGGTATGGATAGCATTTTTAATAAATGTCATAAAGCTTTCTTACCTTTATTCGAAAAAATACCGGATTCTCCTGCCAAGGAATCAGCACGGGAATACCTGGCTAAATTGATGTAAACATTCAGGCTGAAGAAGTATTTTAATTTTCACTGAGTTTTAGCCATGCTTTATAAAATTAAAGGTATGGCTAATTTGTTAAAGATATTTCGCAATATTACAAACGATTTAAATCAGGATTATGAATATAAAATATAGTTTTATATTATTAAATTGTATTTTAAATTTCATAAAAGATTAAAAATATATTGGAAGATATTTATTTATATTTATGATTATAAATAGATATTTATAAACTATTGGTATTAAAGCCGGCTTTCAGCCGGTTTTTTGTTTTTGAGGATTTGATGGAAGATTTATGAAAAATGTGGAATTGGTATTTCAATTACTTTATTCACTGTTAGATTTAAGATTTTTACCAGATAAATTACAAAGATGGTTGTTTGATACAGGTACAAGAGTGATTACTGTTACCAGTGCGCTGGTTATGATAGGTTTTGCTGGTATATTTATTTTGGGTGGCAGCGAAGTTTTTCATCTGAAACTGTATAAAGGTTTTTTGCTATTGCATCCTTTAACTCTGTCTGTGTTACTGATAGGTGTGGCTTTAACACAGCTGGTTATTGCAATATTTAAGTCTAATCGGTGCAGTGTATTGTCTGGATATTTGCTGATTTTTTCAGCACTAATATGGGCTGTAATTTCAGCTACTTTCTGGGCCTCTTATCCACCATTAACAACTGGAATGACAACTTATCCTGTGCTGGCTGTGGTATGTGCTCTGGCGGGGAGAAATTTGATCAACTACGCTAAACGGATTGAAGATTCTAAATATAAAGGACGATAAAGTATGGAGTTTTTAAAAGATGCTTTTTCCGTCTGTATTTTATTTGCGCTGGTAGGTGGGCTGGCTGGTTCTTTACTGGTTACAGATTACAAACGCTATGGTTGGTTTATGACAATTTTATTTGTCTTGTTGGGAATGATTTTTGCTGCGGCAATAACTGATTATTTTTTTCCACAGAATCATCCATGGCTTTTTGCCGGAGTTGGTGTATTTGCAGGAATGTCAACTACATCGTTTCTTGATGCATTTAAAGCTGCTGCACCGAAACTGGCACAACGCATAATGAATATTGTTAGTAAAAAAGCAGAAGAGTTTGTTGGTAATGATAAATCAACAAAAGAATAAATATAAATCAAGCAGCCTTTGGGCTGCTTTTTTTGAGTGATAAATATGTATAAATTAAGTAACCGATCCTTACAGCGTTTGTATGGAGTCAATTGTAGCCTGACCAACGTGGTAAAGCGGGCTATACAGATAACAAATCAGGATTTTATGGTAACTGAAGGGGTGCGTTCGCGTGAGCAATGCTGTATTAATTATGGTAAGGGGCGAACCGCACAACAATGCAGCCAGAAAGGAATACCGGTAAAATATGCTCAGCCAAATTTAAGTAAGGTGACCTGGTTAAATAATCCTTATGCCAGTAAGCATGTTACAGGCAAAGCTGTGGATCTGGTTCCATATCCTGTTGACTGGACTGATTTGAACAAATTCCGAATTATTGCGCTGGCAATGAAGCAAGCGGCTGCTGAACTTGGAGTGAAGATAATCTGGGGCGGAGACTGGAAAACCAGTAAGGATTATCCTCATTTTGAAATTTTATAAATATTTTTATAATTATAGCGAAAACTTATCTGATTTAATTAATTTTTTTGCTTTTTTAAATCTAAAAAGATCAAATTAAATCAGTTGATTAAAGTCTTTTGTATATAAAAATAATTATAAAACAATATATTTTTCTGGTAACAGTAAGTCTATTTTTGTTTAATAATATAATTTTGCTTATTAGTTTATTGGATAAAAGTCTAACAAAATTAGTTATATAATTTATTTTGTTAATATTACCAATAATAATTTTTAATTAATTAAAAATTATTATTGACTAAATCATAAAATATGTTATAATTATTAAAAATTAACAGGTATGCTTAACCTTAAACAGCTGATTGCACAAGTTCCCGCAAGGGAGCTTTTTTGCATTTTAAAGAAATAAAATTTTATGTGTATAATTTTTGACAGATTGTAATATACAGATATTTAGAAATAAGAAAGAATTTGAAATAAAAATAGAAAGACTGGTGGAGGCGGGGGGAATCGAACCCCCGTCCGAAAGTCCTCTACAGAGCGATCTACATACTTAGTCTTGCCAACTTCGAATCTTATTCACAAACCGCCGACAGACAGGCTGTTTGTAAACCAGTTGCCATAAATCTTGTTTAATGTCAGACAACACGACATTAAACCAGCCAATGTAAATGTCGTTGCGGTGAGTTGCCTCACACGGCCCATTGGCGAACCGCTGCAACGTTTAGCCTTAAGCGGCTAAAGCGTAAGTTTCGTCGTTTGCGACTATATAAATTCAGTGTTTAACGGGAATCTGAGACCCCGGTATGCACGCATCTGCTTTGCAACCCCCGTCGAAACCAAGGTCGCCCCCAGATGGTCTGGCAATTATACTTTTTTTTGGTGATTTTGCATAGTTATCTATGATATCGGTTCTTTTCCCAGAAAAATAATCTTCACTTCCGAAGAAAATGATAAATTATTATCAATTGATGAGTTTAAAGAGCATGGAATTTGAGTTTGAGAATCACATGCATGAATGTGTTGCTATGGTAAAATATTTTGCAAAAGCACCTCATACTTCTATTTGGAAAAAAGGCGCTAGAGTCAAAGGGTACACTAGTATTAAACTTGGTACTGCTATAGCAACATTTAATAGTAACGGTAAATTTAAAGGTCATGCTGCAATTTATATTAGTCAAACAGCTACCGCTATTAATGTTTATGATTAATGGAATAGCGTACCTTTACATACTCGCCCGATCGAATTTAGTGGCTGGGGCTATCCTTCTAATGACGGGGATCAATTTTATATTATTGAATAAACAAAAAATGCGATATTATTTTCAGTCTATTTTCTTGGACTAGTTTCATTTAATTGCTTTGCCTAGCCTCCTGTTGTAGCCTGCCCGTCATCTTTTTCTGACGGACATGATGTTCATAAACTTATTGATGTCATGGTATATGATGGTCCAGTATGTATGGATGTATCATTAGTACCTGAGTATAAAAAAATAAAGAAATATGGGATTTAGATACATTAAGGGAACCTTCATTAGTTTGTACGTATGAGAATACCCTTCATTACGTTGTTCTTAATGCGAAGGAAGCAACTTATTGTGAAAAAACAAAGTTACCAGTACAGGTAAAATGTATGCCATAGCCATTTAGTGCAAACAGTTAACTTATATCGTAAGTTATTTGCCAGCTTTTTATAAAGTTACGGTACTGGCAATCTGATAATGCCAATTGATAGGATGAGTCAGGCTTATAAGAAAATAAAAAAATCTATGATTTGTTTATTATTTCAGCTGCGGTAAGGCTAGCAGTAATTACTGTATACATCAGCTAATTTTTCTTTATTTTGATTGATATACAATTTAATGAATAGTTATTGATGACCGGTTATTAATCCATTTTGAAAATATGTGCTGTTACAGAAATAAGGATTATTAAGAAGAAACTGATTGCGATAGAAGTAATAAATTATCAGTAATAAGGTCATTGTTTTATAATTTGCATTATTTTGTCTGCAATGAGTGCTGTTATGTATGATGTCAATACTAATGATGTACGTCATTTTTTTGCGGATGTATGGCGTAAACGTCAGCAGCCGCAGTTGCTGGATGCGTTGCAACAAAAAGCGTTAAGAATTATTGCTGCACACACTGAATATGCATCTTATCTGGAAAATATCGAGCAGTATTTAACCCGGGTATGGCGGCCTGAAGAAGGAGAAACTAATCCGTTTCTGCATTTATCTTTACATTTGTCTGTACAGGAGCAGGTAGCGATAGATCAGCCTTTCGGGATTGCTGCTATTCATCAGCGTTTGTGTCAGCAATATGCAGGCGACTGGGTGAAAGCGGAACACGATATGATAGAAGTTCTGGCTGAAACTTTATGGCTGGCGCAACGGTATGGTCAGGGGTTGGATGTTAATGATTATATGACACGTTTACGCAGTCTGGTCGGATTGGGGCAGGAAGAGGAGGCACGTTTAAACCCTCATGAAGTCGGAAAAATTTCTGATATACAAGCATGAATTGCTCAGACTTTGATTATGGTTTATTGTTTTGTACATTTGTATCAGTTACCCATATTGTTGCAATGGGATTGATACGGGTATTTATTTTCAATAATCTTAAATCAGGGGATGAATATGTCTTTCTGGGCAAGTAATGCAAATGCTTTGCTGCTATTATTGTTTGTGGCTTTGGGTATTATCGGGCATAACCCTTCTGTAACCATTTCTGCACTGATTATTTTGCTGGTGCAGCAAACGCCTTTGCTTAAATATGCGCCTGTACTGGAAAAATACGGTGTGCAACTGGGTATTATGTTACTTATGATAGGGGTACTGGCTCCTTTAATTACTGGTAAGGTTCAGCCCGCACAAATTGCAGCTTTGGTAACCAGTTGGAAAACCATGGCTGCGGTAGTGGTAGGTATAGTGGTGGCATGGTTGGGGGGACGCGGTGTTCATTTGATGCAGGTTAATCCGACCATTGTCACTGGTTTAATGATTGGCACCATTATTGGTGTGGCTTTTTTACGCGGAGTACCGGTCGGACCTCTGATTGCGGCAGGATTGTTATCGCTGATTTTATAGTAGCCGGATTGCGAAGTTCTTGCCAGAAAGATACGCTCTCGTTATAATGCGCGCAATTCCATTCTCACGGAGAGGTGGATGAGTGGTTGAAGTCGCACGCCTGGAAAGCGTGTATACGTGAATAGCGTATCGAGGGTTCGAATCCCTTCCTCTCCGCCAAATTATGATTAAAAGCTGCGAATGCAGCTTTTTTTATAGCCGTTATTTAAAATGCTTTTGTCATTTTAATGTTTATACTTTTTTGTATATTCATATTCTGAATGTCATCTTTGTTAAAGATGACAATTTGATTTTGTAAATATTTTATTGATTTTTTGCTGGCAGGTTTAAGCTGTAAACTGTTTAGTCGCAATATTTATTTCCCTCACAATTTTGATTGTGAGGTTTTTTTTGTGCCTGCCGGAATGTATGGAGAGTACTGGATGAATTTAACCCGTTCTGTTTTAAATGATGTGCAGACACATCTTCAGCATGCATTGCCGAAATATTCAGTACAACTGATGCCTAATAGTTTAAAGAATTATCAGTTTGTTCATTCGCTGGGTACGGTCTTAATCGGTTATCAGCGCAGTAAATTTAAAAAGCCGCGCAGTACGGATCTGATTGTACAGGAGAGGCATTTGCAATTGCGTTTTATTGTTTTTGCACGTGCTTTGGATGGAGAAAACGGTGTTCTGGATTTACTCGATTCTTTACGTCTGGCATTAGTGGGATTCCAGCCTGAACATTGCCAGCAAATCCGATTGTTGAGTGAGCGCTTTCTGGGTGAGGCCGAAGGGGTCTGGCAATACCGGTTACGCGCTCGCACCGAGACACTTCAGGTGGAGCAGCGTCCGGTGATTAATCAGCAAAATTTGGTCAAGTCTATACCAACTCGTGGTGAGATTAAGGCCAGAGCTATTTCACATTCTGTAATTTCGAAGGAGTAAAAATCATCATGGCAGCAGCCTATTTGCATGGTGTTGAAACAATTCGTATTGATGGTGGCAGCAGCCCTGTCTATACCGTAGACGGGGCAATTACTGCAATTGTCGGTACTGGTATGTCTGGTCCGGTTAATGAGTTAACTGTATGTCAGACTGTTAAAGATTTCAGTCAGTTCGGTTTGCTGACTGGTGCAGGTTTCACTTTACCTGATGCGGCCAATATCTGGACTCGTTATCAGTCTGGTGTTGCTTATGTGGTGAATGTACTGGATCCGGATAAACATAAAACGGTCGTTGATTCTGAGTTACTGGTTATTGACGGTGATACGCTGACTGCGAAAACAGCACATCCGGCTGTACAGGCAGGTTATACAGTTCTGGCTGGTAATCAGACATTATCAGAGGGTACTGACTATACTTTGAATAATGAAACAGGTGAGCTGACTTTTGTTCAAATGCGTTCAGATGTATCTATTAGTTATACTTATCTTGATCCAAGTAAGGTAACTTCAAAGGATATTATCGGCGGTTACGAGGCAGCTACCGGTAAACGCAAAGGGATGGAACTGCTTACGGAAGGTTTTACCCGGCTGGGAGCAGATGCAAAAATTATTATTGTGCCTCAGTTTGATGCGGAAGCGACTGTGGCGGCAGCAATGGTTACTCTGGCTGATAAGCTTGAGGCTATTGCCTATATTGCTGCGCCGAAAGGAACAACGCTTACTCAGGCTGTTCAGGGGCGCGGTTCACTCGGTAATATTAATTTCCAGACGTCTTCGGATCGGGCGCAATTATTTTATCCCTATGTTACCGGTACCAGTGGTGAGCTGGAAAGTCTGGCTACTCATGCGGCCGGTTTACGGATGCGAACTGATGTTGAACAGGGTTATTGGTTCAGTATTTCCAATCGTGAACTGTCCGGTGTAACGGGTATGGAGGTTTCGCTGACTGCACGTATTGATGATCCGCAGGCAGAAACCAATCGTCTGAATGAAAAGGGTATTACGACGGTATTTAACAGTTATGGTACTGGTTTCCGCTTATGGGGTAACCGTCTGGCCTGTTTCCCGACAGTAACACATATTAAAAACTTTGAAACTGCACAGCGTACAGGTGATTTGATTAATGAATCAATTCGCCGTGCTCAATTACAGTATATTGATTTGCCGATTGATGATGCGCTGATTGACAGCCTTCTGGGTACGGTGCGCACCTATCTGGGTACGCTGAAGAGTATTGTTGGTTTTAGTGTCAGCCTGGATTATGACTATGATCTGGCTGATGCTTTCAGTAAAGGGCAGGTACCAATTAAGTATGACTATACGCCTAAACTGCCTGCAGAACGTATCACTAATACCAGTGTGATGACCCGTACTTATCTGGCTAATTTGATTAGTAACCAGTCTGCCGCTTAGGAAACAGTTATGACAGAATTTAATGCAATTTATAATGCCAATGTTTATGTTAATGGTAATAGTCAGTTAGGCCGTGCCAGTCAGTTTAAATTACCGGATATTTCTGTTGGTCAGACAGAAACTAAAGGTCTGGGTCTGGTGGGCTCAGTAAAACTGCCTAGCGGGATTGAGGCACTTGAAGGGGAAATCACCTGGAATAGCTTCTATCCGGATGTGTTTACAAAAGTATATAACCCTTTCAAAGCTTGTCAGCTAATGGTTCGGGCTAATGTGCAGGCATTTAATGCTTCCGGACTTGCAGCTGAGGTTCCGATGGTTGTGACGGTAATGGCAACTTTCAGCAAAAATCCGTTGGGAACTTATAAACCGAAAGAAAAAGCTGAATTCGCCAGTACTTTTCAGGCTACTGAAATTCATCAGACAGTAGCTGGTCGTGAAGTGTTGTATTACAACGCATTTACCAATCAGTACCGGGTGAATGGTGTGGATATGCTGGCGCAGATGCGTGCAAATATTGGTATGTAATTTTTATTTGTATTAATGTATTTGAATGCTCACTCTGATTACCGGAGTGAGCTTTTTTATGGTTGAAGTATTTTTATATGCTGAATTGATTCAGTAATTATTGATTAATCGAGGAATAAATATGGCACAAACTGAAGCGCAAAATCTGCAAGAACAATTGGGTACAGGCAAAGTAATTAAACTGGCGGAACCACTGCAAACACCAAGTGGTGCGATAACGGAGCTGACATTGCGCCGGGTACGGGTTAAAGATTTTAAACGTGCTGCAGAACAGTATCCTGATAATGCAGTATTACAGGAAGCTCAGTGTCTGGCTATGGCATCTGGTCTGCAAAGTGAAGATTTTGATGAGTTGTCATGGGAGGACTACACGCAGGTGCGTCAGTTTTGTCTGGGTACTCACTGATTGGGATAGTTTTTATCAGGCAGCTGCGGATTTAGCGTGGTGGTTTGGTTTTTCTCCGGCAGATATTGATGAAATGTCTCTGGAGGAAATTTTGCAATGGCAGCAACAGGCTAACCGGCAGATTAAAGCCAAATACAGCAAACTATAACTGGTTGCTGTCTGAAGTAACTGTGCTGTTAACTTGTTGTAAGCTTATAAGCGTGGTTATGAAGCGATAATAAGTTGACAGTCACAGTAATCGAAACAACAAATAATATAAATAAGTAGATTCCAATACAGTTTAGGTAATTGGAGAAAAATATATTGGTGCCGTTATGGATAATGGATTCGTTTCTGATTTTGGTGAGGTGCACCGTTCTGTAAAGGCTTTTGGCTTTGCTATCAGTACAGCGACCCGGCATGTTGAGGAGATGGGGAAAGCTTTACAAGGTTTACATGGACAAATTCGCTCTATTGATAGTTTTTCAGCAGCGACGGCTAAAGCGGGTAATGCTCAGGATAAATTAACTCAGGCAATTGAAAGACAAAATAAGGTTCTGGAGCAGCGCACTAAAATCGGTAGTGAATTAAGCAAAACTAAGAGCACGCTGCAAGCTTTGATGAAACCAGCTGAAAAGTCTGTAAAAATTTATATGGAGCGCGAAACATCTGAAACCGGGCTGAAGCAGGCTATGATGCAAAATGATGGCAGATCAGGCGGATTTGATCAGATTAATGCCCGAACAGCACAGCTAAGCCTTGAGCAGCGGGGAAATAAAAATGATTTTACCAGTCTTGCCACTAATATGAAGATGGCTAATATGTCTGATGATTCGCTACTGCAGGGAGGTATGAAGTCAATAGCCAGTTTTAATGCATTATTCGGTAAAAAAATTGAGGATATTTCTGTTGCCAAAGGGCTGATGCAGACTTATAAGCTGAAAGATACTGAATTATCAGCCGGTCTGGACGCTGTACAGAAAATGGCTTATTCGACCGGAATGAGTTTGGAAGATATAGAAAAATTTCAAAGTGCAATGGCCTCTCCTCTGCAAAGGCTTCATCTGACCGGTTTACAGAACCAGCAAAAAATATATGCTTTAGAAGGTATGGCAATACAAGGCGGTATCAGTAAAGCTGTGGCCGCAGATGGGATGGAAGAATTTCTGAATAAGCTGGCGCAGGGACCTAAAGCTATGCATCTGGCTACGTCAGCTATGAATGCGGAAATGCGCCAGATGATGCAGAAATCCGGTGTAAAGTTTGATTTATTTAATAAAGACGGTTCACTTAAAGACATGCGTGTGGTTATTAGTGAGCTGGAAACGAACTTTAAAGCTGTTAAAACTAAGTATGGTGAACGCGCTGCACTGAATATGATGGATGCTGTGTTTGGCGGGAAGGGCGGACAAGTTGCTTCAGCCGCTGCTAAAGGTGGCCATACCGGTTATCAGGCCATGCAAACTAAAATAAATCAGCAGCCTTCTCTTGATCAGCGAGCAGAACTGCAGACAAATACGCTGGCTGTCAGTATGGAAAATCTGCAAGATTCGGTTGCTGAAGTCGGGAATGCTTTTGGTGCTATTCTGGCACCGGAGATTAATACTTTCGCTCAGGTGGCTAAAGATGTGCTGCTTAATACTGTATTGCCTTTTATTCAGAAACATCCGACACTGATTAAATCTGTAGTGGCTTTTGGTATTGGAATGGCAGGCTTACGGATGGTATTACTGACTGTTCGTTATGCGATTACTATGGTTACCGGTCCGCTGGCTGTTCTGCGTACTATTTTTGCCCGTTTTCAGGTGGCACGTGAGCTTAAGCAAAGTGGTTCTGTATTTAAGCGTCTTCGAACTGCAATTTCCTCAGTAGGAAAATCTGCAGGTTCATTGCGTCAGAAACTGATGTCTTTTGGCAGTAAGCTGTCCGGCATTGGAAAAAAGTTTGCTGTTTTTAGTAAAGGTCGCGCTGCATTAGGTTTATTGCAAAAAGCATTTGGTGCAATTGGTCGTGCAGTAATGGCTCCCATCAGAAAAATTGTGCAGTCTTTTGGTCTGATTTCTAAGGCGGTGAGACCTCTGTTTTCGGTTTTTTCGAATTTGGGGAAGGGGTTTAGTGTTTTAGGTAAAGGCAGGTTTGTACTTAATTTGCTGCGTCAGGGAATTATGGCAGTAGGCCGGGCTTTCTTGATGTCACCGATAGGCTGGGTTGCGCTGGCCATTGGTATGGCCGCCTTGTTGATTTATAAATATTGGCAGCCAATCAAGAAATTCTTTATTGGTTTATGGGATACGGTTAAGACCAAATTTGAAGCCGGTATGAATTTTTTCAGAGAATTACCTGCTAAATTCAGTGAATTCGGGCGCAATATTATTGATGGTCTGGTCCGAAGCTTTACTGAAGGTATCAGTAAAGCTGTTAATGCTGTAGGTGAGTTTGCCAGTAAAATTATTAATAAGGCTAAATCAGTATTGGGTATTAATTCCCCCAGCCGGGTATTTAAAAGTATCGGCAGCTCGCTGATGGAGGGAATGCATCTGGGAGTTGATCTCGGGGCGGATAAACCTGTTTCGGCGATAGGTCAGGTAGCTGAGCGTTTACAGCAGAAATTTAAAGCCGGTTCTGGAAAGCTGACTGCACAGTTAAATGAAAAAATGCAGCTAAATGCAGTAGAGTTTTCACAGAACCGTTATCCGGCCGGACATGATTCAGGTGCTGTGACCATTAATTTTAATCCAACAATTCAGGTTAATGGTAATGCTGACCGTTCAGTCATTCAGCAGGCGCTTGCACTGAGCCAGCGTGAATTTGAACAGATGTACCGGCGCATGATGCAGGCAAAAGAGTTGAGGAGTTACTGATGTATGCAATGCTAGGGGATATTCGCTTTGAAGTGCTGGATAGTTTCACCAGTTATGAAGAAACGCACAGTGCTGTTTTTGCCAAACATGATGTACTGGCCGGGCGACCGCGCCTGCAGGCTACCGGTAATGATTTGACTACGATACGTTTTGGTATGCTGCTGCATTGGAAACTGGCTAATCCGGATAGTGCCTATAATGCGCTGATTAGTGCTAAAGAAGCACAGCAGGCGCTGGCGCTGGTGTTCGGTTCCGGGCGGTTTGCGGGCTGGTTTGTGATACAGCAATTAAGCAGTACAACTCTGATCCAGGATGCTAAAGGGCGTACGGCGGCGCGCGAAATTAGCGTTGAATTGCTTGAATTTGTTGGTGATCCTAATAATCCGTTACCAACACCGGGAATCATGACCGGACAGAATCCGCTGCTTGCTCTTTTACCGGAGTCGGTTAAAGGCGCGGTTAATAAAGTTTCCGCAGCGGTTCAGACTGGTGTGCGTATTTATCATTCTGTTGAACAGAATATTACTGATATTCAGAACCTGATTACGCGCGCGCGTACTGTTCAGCATAATACTGCCGGCTGGATGGGGTTGATTGCAGATGTATTGTCTATAGGTGGTCAGACTCTGGATAAACTGAATACTTTACCTGAGATTGGTGCATGGTTCGGAAATCTGGCCGGTGCAGCAGATTTTCTGTCTTACACGGGTCAGGCAGCCTGTCAGCTGCAAACATGTATTAATTTAATACAAACCGGTTACGATAGCGGAGAGTGGGGCGACTGGCTGAATACCAGTGAACAAGTGTTAGCAACGGTAGAAGACAGTATTGGAAATGCGACTGCAGGTACCCAGTCATTGACGGCATGGCTGGCAGCAAGAAAAGATGAGGTCTGATTATGGTTGATTCAGTCTTGCAATATCAGACCAGTGAAGGAGATCGCTGGGATTTGATTGCACATAAATACTATGGTGATGCCACGATGATTGACAGGCTGATTGCGGCCAACCCGCATTTAGCGCTGGCTGAACAATTTACGGCAAATCTGACTGTACTGATTCCAGTTATCCGGTCTGATACTCATGCTGCTCAGGAGGATATGCCACCATGGATGCGGTAAATATGCTAAAAGGATTATCCGGCTTAAGCAAAACACATCCGGTTACTATGCCGGATTTTATTATCGGATATGAAAAAAAAGACATTACATTAGCAATTAAACCTTATCTTATCAGCATTAGTTATACGGATTATCTGGGCGAACAATCAGATGAGCTGTCTGTGTCGTTTGAAGATACAGATGGCAGATGGTTGCGTAACTGGTATCCTGAACAGGGTGATTTGCTGTCATTTTCTCTCGGTGATCAGTTTACCGGTCTGGTGAATCTTGGTAATTTTGAGATTGCGGATATCGATTATGCATTTAAACCAAATGTGATTACTCTGAAAGCACTTTCAACTGGAATTACTTCGGCCAGCCGGACTTTACAGCCTAAGGCGTATGAAAAAACCACTCTGGAAAAAATTGTACAGACAGTAGCTGCACGATTACAACTGGTGGTTAAAAATCCGATTGCCAAGCTGGAAATTGAACGTATCACACAGTATCAGGAAAGTGATGTTGAATTTCTGGCGCGACTAGCAAAACAGTTTGGCTATACTTTTAAAATTGTTGATAAGACTCTGGCTTTTATTGCTAATACGGAATTAACTGCACAGGAACCGGTACTGGAGTTGCTGCCAGAAGATATTGAGTCAGCCAGTTTTCGCGATCAGATCAAAGGCGTTCCTAATGAAGTGGTTGCTTCGGGCTACGACCCTAAGGCTAAACAAGTACGTACGGTTAAGCGTAAAGGACAGCCGTTACGCCCGCAAAGTAAACAGGGTGCAAGCGGTGACCAGCTGAAAATTGTGGCTAATAAAGGGGAATCACAGCAGCAATTAGCTGCACGTGCAGATGCTGCATTGGCCGATGCACGCAAATGTCAGGTAACCGGCAGTCTGGATCTTTTTGGTAATGTCAAGCTGGTAGCCGGTCAGATTATTCGTCTGAGGGGTTATGGCAAAATGTCGGGAAATTACCAGATTAAGCAGGCAAGCCATAATTTGAGCCGCAGTTCAGGTTATGTAACGTCTTTGGAAATAAATATGATTGAATATATTGCTGATGACGCAGATGGTGATACGCATGCAGAAACTGTATGAATTTGGTGCGACTTTACAGTTTGGTATTGTTGAATCCATAGATGCCGGACGGCATATGCTTAAAGTCAGTTTACCGGCATTAGAAAATATTCAGACTGACTGGCTGCCAATGCTGACTGCTGCTGCAGGCGGAAACAGTTTTTATTCACTGCCTGACAGAGGAGAGCTGGTCGCCTGTATTCTGGATGCACGGGGAGAAAATGGTGTGGTTTTGGGTGCCTTATACAATCAGACAGATAGTACACCGGTAAATAATAATAATGTCTGGATGAAAAAATTCAGCAATGGTACGGTGATCAGCCATAATCGCAATAGTGGTGAAGTATGTGTTCAGACTGGTGGAGCAGTAATTGTAGAAGCAGATACGGTACTGGTTAAAGCAGGTGATATTACTCTTGATGCACCTACTACTACTGCTACCGGCAGCTTACTGGTACAGGGGCAACTGACCTATCAGGGCGGAATGGCCGGTTCCGGCGGTGGTGGTACGGCAGCCTCAATAACCGGCACAATTAAGGTTGAAAACGGAGATGTGGTAGCCGATGGTAAAAGTCTTAAGAGTCATACTCATCCTGATCTGACTTCAGGTGGAAATACGGGCAAACCAAACTGATAATCAGCGAAACGCTCTGCTAATTCTTATTTTTTATATCCCTGTTCATTCTGACAGGGATTTTTTATTTTTGGAAAACCGCTATGACCATAACACCGCGTACCCGCCACTGGCAGCTAGCGCCACTGGATAGTGGCTGCGATATTGTTACCGGTATTGATGATATTAATCAATGTATTTTGAATATTTTAATAACCCGTAAAGGGACAGATGTAACCCGGCCGACTTTTGGTTCAGACCATCTGGACTATCTGGATACACCAGAAGATGTCTTTATTCCGGGAGTAACGCGTGAAGTGATTCTCGCTATTCAAACCTGGGAAAAGCGTGTGGTAGTGGAGCAGGTCTCTTTTACTGGTCACGCACCTGAACTGACGATAACTGTTCATTGGCGGATCGCAGAAGAGGTAGCCGGTGAAATTTATCAAACAAATATTGGGTTGGTATAAAAATGACAGATTTAACTAAGCTTTCACGAACAGATGTAAAAATAGTTGAGGACGATCTGGCAACGATTCTGGCCGATACCATAAATGATTATCAGAATCGTACGGGCAAAACACTACAGCCGGCGCATATTGAACGCTTACTGATTAATACTTACGCCTATCGTGAGGCATTAACCCGTCAACAGATAAATGAAGCCTACAGGCAGCAGCATGTTCGTTTTGCTACCGGCCTGATGCTGGATTTATGTGGTGATGATGTTAACACTCCGCGATTACAGGCCCAGCCGGCACAAACAACACTGCGCTTTCAGGCTGTACTAAAAGGTAAAGAGCAGATTGTGATCCCGAAAGAAACCAGAGTTACAGTGGATTCGCTGATATTTACTACTACAGCAGCAGGTATGCTTACCGCAACCACTCCCAGCATTGAGCTCAATGCTGTCTGTCAGGCAACGGGAATCATAGGAAATGGCTGGTCACCAGGCCAGATAAACACTTTAGCTGATCATTTGACCGATATTACTGAAATTAAGGTCAGCAATGTCACGACATCAAGTGGCGGAGTAGATGTTGAAAGCGATGATGCTTATCGGGTACGTATTCTGCTTGCTCCTGAATCATTTTCAGTTGCCGGACCTGTAGGAGCCTATGAATATTTTGCCAGACAAGTTAGTCAGGACATCATTGATGTTTTTGTAACCAATGATACTGATAAACAAGGTAAACCCTTGGGAGGTGTTGTTGCAGTGAATTTGCTTACAAAAACCGGCTTGCCTTCAGCAGAACTAGTTAATCAGGTTCAGTCAGCTTTGTCTGATGAGCGGGTACGCCCACTATGTGATCAGGTGATTGTACGGGCTCCGAAAACGTTTACTTATCAGGTAAATGCAATATTAACTTTGTATATAGGCACTGACGCAAGAGCTGTACTTGCAGCAGTTCGAGCTGCCTGGCAGCAATATCAGATTAGTCAGGAGCAACGACTCGGAGTAGATGTAGTCCCGTTAGTTATACAGTCATTATTAAAAGTTGATGGTGTTTATAACGTTGCTACACCGGATTTAGTGCTGACTAAGGTTGCTGCTGATACATGGGCACACTGTACTGATCTGATCCTGAGCATAGCTGAGGAGGCAGTGGATGGCTAAGCTGACCTATGCAGCAGTAATTGAGCGTGATCAGCGGATGCGGGCACTGGCTGCTCTGGGATTACGTCTTGATTTGGTGTCTACACCACAGCTTATGCCTCGGCTAGTAGAACTGGTATTGACCGATCATCTTGAACTTCTGGCTGAAAGCCATTGTATTCTCGGAGTAAACGGATACTGGCTGGCAGAAAGCGATCAAGCTAAAAGGCAATTGATTAAAGGTGCATACGAGCTTCACCGTAACAAGGGAACACCCTGGTCGTTACGGGAGATTGTCCGCCGCCTTGGCTTTGGTGAAATAACGATTATTGAAGGGCTCAATCACCAGCGGCACAACGGTAATATTCAGCGCGATGGTATCTATGTACACGGACATAATAGTTACTGGGCGCATTACCGTATTTTACTGAATCACCCGATTACCAATCAACAGGCAGCTTTATTACGTCAAACTCTGGCTGCTTTTGCTCCGGCACGCTGTGTGCTTTCCAGTCTCGATTATACTGCTGTACCACTACAGCATAACGGAAAGGCACAGCGGGATGGCTCATTTAACAAAGGAACTGCTTAATGGCAAATTTAAAAGAATCTTCGTTCTGGGAAGAAGGTATTTATCAATGGGAAACATCCGATCCGGTATTGGGTGGTGAAAATGGTATCGATAATGTACCGACACGACAGTTAGCCAATCGAACCAAATGGCTCAAAGACAATAAACTGGATAAATCAGCTACCGCTGCCAGCGCAGATTTGGCTAAAAAAGCACAGGTAGCTGACAAACTTAGCAAAGCCAGAAATGTGGGTGGGGTCGCATTTGATGGTTCAGCGGATATTGATTTACCCGGAGTAAATAAGCCCGGAAATCAGAATACTTCCGGAAATGCGGCTACAGCCTCGTATGCAGCTCAGATAGCCGCCAGAAAAATTGGTGGTGTTATATTTAATGCCAAAACAGATATAAATTTACCGGGTGTCAATATTAAGGGTAATCAGGATACATCTGGTAATGCAGCTACTGCAACTAAATTGCAGGCGGCCTGTAAAATTGGTGATGTGCAATTTGATGGTACAGCGGATATTGATTTACCCGGAGTAAATAAACCCGGTAATCAGAATACATCCGGTAACGCAGCTACTGCCTCATACGCAGCTCAGATAGCTGCCAGAAAAATTGGTGGAGTTATATTTAATGCCAAAACAGATATAGATTTACCGGGTGTCAATATTAAAGGTAATCAAGATACATCTGGTAATGCTAATACAGCTTCCAGATTACTTAATGCCATTAAAATTGGTGGTATTAACTTTGATGGTTCTACTAATATAAATTTGCCGGGAGTAAACATAGCAGGAAATCAAAATACAAGCGGTAATGCTGCATCGGCGACAGTTTTAAAAAATTCGCGTCAGATTATTTTAAATGGAGATGTTTCAGGTAGTTGCTGGTTTAATGGAGATGGTAACGCTATTATTTCAACACGTCAGGTTAATTCACTGGGTGTTAATCAGAATTGGTCGGATGTTACAGGGGCACGTGGATATTCTATAACTTATACAAATCAGACTTCATCGCCAATTGCAGTAGCCATTAGTTTTTATCATATAAACAATAGATCAGCTGAACTAATTGTCAATGGTGTATTACTAGGTGAAGTAAATACAAGTAATGAAGATTCGCAACGTAAGCCAATATTTGGCATTGTACCGCCCGGACATAGTTATTGCCTTAATGGTAATTTGCCAGTCAGAGTGTGGGCAGAATTGAGAAGAGGTTAAAATGAAATATTATTTAAATAGTAATGATAAAATGGTTTATGCCTTTGATTCAGAAGAATTAGCAAATAAATGGTTCGAACAATTGCTTGAAGGAAATGAGGCATTCAGGATAATGACAGATAAAGAAATATCCAGACACCTTCAACCAGAAAAATACATGACAAAAAGTGAAAAATTATTGAGAAAGCGTAAAGATGCCATTTGTCTTGCTCGTCATCAGTTTTTGACTATGGCTGAGTTATCATTTGATAAAAATAAAGATGCTTTAATCTTAGTAACCGAAAAAAATTTTGAAGGTAAATCATTAATTAAGCTGCGCAATTACTTACAGGAAAGCCAGTCTTTCAGTTTGGTTTCTGAGGAGTTATGGAATCTTTTAACTAATATTTTAAAAATTGATCCTGATAAGTTATTTAATTCATGGGAAGAAGCTCAGGAATTTTAAATAGATTATTTGAAAAATTTATAAATAATGAGAATGTTGTAATTCAGAATTATGAATGAAGCACTAAGACAGCTGATAGCATAGTTATTGGCTGCCTTTGCTTTTTAAATTGACTATTAGATTATTTTTAAATCTAAATCATCTATTCAGCTGTAAATTATTATTCCTCCGGTCACCTGACTGCATTAATCGGATCGGATAGCGCATGGAAAAAATCGCCTATAGCGTTAGTTATATACCTTCCTACATGGAAAATATGAAGCTTTATGCTTAGTTATGCAGTCTTTTATCACAGGTTCGTCAGGAAACTTTCCAGTGATCATTAGTTTTATCAAACTGTAGCTTTTTTCTGGCCTGTTTGCCGGTCAACTTTTTGGTGGTATGAAACAAAGATTAGGTCATGCTTATGCGATGATGACTTCGCCTAAGATATTGCTGTCTGATGAGCCGAGAGCAGGTGCAGATCCTCTTAGACAGCAGGACTTATGGAAAATGGTATTTGATTGATTAATGAGGGGATGGCAGCTATATGAACAACAGCGTATTTGGATGAGGTTAGCAATGTCTATCGGTTTAACTTTTGAATGAAGTTCATCTGGTTTTTGAAGGTAATCCGGAAAATTTAACATCTAAACTGAATAGTCGGAGTTACAGATATTAATATTGGTCTGAGTATCTTTGCATTCAATTCAACCTAGTAGCAAATAATATCAGGGGGTATTCGGGTCTATGGTGTATGGTTATGATTTCTGGATTTGCCACGTCCATTGATGATACACCTATTGTTTTGCAATAACTGACTGAAACGATGCTTTTTAAGTATTATTTTGTTTTTCAGATTTTTTTAAAAATATGTCATAAGATAATTTTTTTAATCCTTTACGGGAAAAACATATTAATTCAAATAATAACTGTATTGTCGTTGAATATTATCATCAGCGGCGCGCCAGCACAGCTGTAGACAGATAATCCTTAATTCCGCTACTAATTGAGTTTGCAACTTTTTTTCTGAAATCGCTGTTAGATAGTAAGCGTTCTTCAGTCGGATTGGAAATAAAAGCTGTTTCAACAAGAATTGATGGGATATCCGGTGCTTTCAGGACGGCAAAATTTGCCTGATCGACACTGCCTTTATGCAGGTTGTTGATTTTGGCCAGTTGATTCAGTACGTCTTTACCGAGTTTCAGACTATCATTGATGGTAGCTGTCTGAGTCAGATCAAACAGTGTGTTGTTGACATTTTTATCAGTTGAATAATTTACCCCGCCAATCGAATCAGCTGCATTCTGGGTTTGTGCCAGATATTTGGCTGCTGCACTGGTGGCGCCTTTAGGATTAAGTGCATACACACCAGTACCTTTTGCTGACGGATTGGTAAATGCATCTGCATGAATGGAAACAAAAACATCTGCTCTGAGTTTACGCGCTTTGGCTACACGTACACCCAATGGGATAAAAATATCTTCGTTTCGGGTCATATAAGTTTTGTAACCATACGAATCCAATATTTTTTTTACTTCACGCCCTATAGCGAGTACCACATCTTTTTCACGCAGACCGGAAGGACCTGTGGCTCCGGGATCTTCACCACCATGTCCGGGGTCAATCATAATTACAGGCTGACGATTCAGTTTATTTGGTGTACGTGATGGTTGAGGAGGCTGCTGTGTTACTGGAGGTTTATTTTCAGGCAGTTTTTTTACCGGAGGTGTGGAGGCTGTAGCCTGAGGACGGGTAGTGCCGTCACTGTTTACTTTACCGTGACTGTAATCCTGTAATAGAGCCATTAACGGATCGTTTTTTTCCTGTTCCATGGCTACGGTGGCGGTAGGGTATAAATCCACTACCAGTCTGTTTTTAAAGTTGGCAACCGGAGCAAGCGAAAATACCTGAGGATTAACGGTGGTTTTCAAATCCATCACGATACGGATGGTTTCAGGATTAAATTGTCCGACGCGGACACTGGCAATATAGGGATCCATTGGGAGAACTTTATTGCTCAGTTCACGCAAATACTGATTGGTGGCTGACCCCTGAATATCAATAACCAGACGGTCAGGATTCTTTAGCTGAAAATATTTAAACTGGATGGGTGTTGTGGATTCTAATGTCATCCTGGTATAGGCTGTGGCCGGCCAGATGCGTGAAGCCACAATATCAGCCCCTGTCTGGGCTGCGCGTGCAAGTGGAGTCAGGCTGATTAAAAGCGTGCCGGTAGATGTAATTAATAATTTCCGGCGGCTGATGTGGTTGGACATAGTTTATTCTGTAATTTTATTTAATGTTTTTGTTCCGTTTGTAGTAACGGCATTTATCTGTACTGTACGGCCACTACCATTGATGGTGATGTTCAGGATAATGTCAGCCGGAGGTGCCAAATCACCGCCGAGCTGTGGCCATTCAATCAAAATAATGCTGTCTGCTGTAATCAGTTCATCCAGTCCTGCATCCAGCCATTCTTCCGGATTTTGAAAACGGTATAAATCAAAATGATGCAGGTTAAAGCCTTTAAACGGATAAGTTTCAACTATATTGTAGGTAGGGCTTTTAACTGCACCGTTGTAACCAAGAGCATTGAGTAAGCCTCTGGTAAAGGTTGTTTTGCCCGCACCCAGATCACCTTCCAGCCAGATAATCAGAGGAGGGCTGATAAGCTGTGCAAAACGTTCGCCC
Organism: Snodgrassella sp. W8124; assembly: GCF_016100875.1. Lineage (NCBI taxonomy): Bacteria > Pseudomonadati > Pseudomonadota > Betaproteobacteria > Neisseriales > Neisseriaceae > Snodgrassella > Snodgrassella sp. W8124. The sequence continues at coordinate 1,068,698 of NZ_JACFRP010000001.1, read as the reverse complement.
AGTTTCAGGGTATCGTTTTCATCAGCCAGAAAAATTTCACGGACTTCAGTGGCAGACATGGTGTTTTTAATTAATCAAAACGGGGTTATTATGCGATAAAGTTTGTAATAACGAAAGTAATAAAATTCAGTCTGTCTGTCTTGTTTCCGGATTCAGGCTTCTTTTAGGTACATTTGTTGTGTACTAAGCTATGAGTATATTTCCGGGTCAATGCTATAATCACAATAATGACTGATATTCGATTAATTCAGTTTATGCTGAACTGAGTTGTCATGGTCAATAATGAAGAGACAAATGACTGCAATACAACAACCTATAGGTGTATTTGATTCCGGGGTGGGTGGCCTGACAGTGGTTCGCGCATTGATGGAACGGCTCCCTAATGAAAATATTATTTATTTTGGTGATACGGCGCGTGTTCCGTATGGTATGAAATCCAGACATACAATTGAGGTTTATACTGAACAGATTGTATCTTTTCTGCTTGAGCATGATGTTAAAGCACTGGTTGTGGCCTGTAATACTATAGCTGCGGTGGCAAGAGAAAAAGTAAGGCAGCTTGCAGGCACAATGCCGGTTCTGGATGTAATTGCCGCAGGTGCACAGGCTGCTCTGGAAACCACTCAGAATAATCACATTGGTGTAATAGCCACCAGTACTACTGTTAATAGTAATGCTTATGCCCGGGCGATTCACAATCAGAATGCACAAACGCGTGTTTTTTCACAGGCCTGTCCGTTGCTGGTGCCGCTGGTGGAAGAAGGCTGGCTGGATCATGAGGTTACCCGCTTGACAGCACGGGAGTATCTGAAGCCGATTCTGGCAGAAGAAGTGGATACGCTGGTTTTGGGATGTACTCATTATCCGTTATTGAAGCCTTTAATCCGTCAGGAGGCTCCTGATCTGAAATTAGTTGATTCAGCGATTACGACTGCTGAAGCCACTGCATTGGCACTGGAACAGCATAATCTGATTAATCCTGATCATTCAGGTGCGCAATACCGGTTTTATGTCAGTGATATTCCGCTACGTTTCCAGACAATTGGTGAGCGATTTCTGGGGCGAAGTCTGGAGCAGCTGGAAATGGTTTCTTTGGGCTAGGTATTTTGGTTGACAGGTGAGAGATGAGCGCTAAAAAAAGAATTGTGATTCTGATTTCCGGTCGTGGCAGCAATATGCAGGCTCTTGCAGAAGCTGATATTGCGCAGGCAGAAATTGTGGCAGTAATCAGTAATCGGGCTGATGCTGCCGGTTTACTGTGGGCTGCGCAACACGGGCTGACAACTGAGGCAATCAGCCATCATGATTATCCAGGCCGTGAAGCATTTGATGCGGCATTGATGAAGCATATTGATGCTTATCAGCCTGATTTGGTGGTACTGGCTGGCTTCATGCGCATTTTAACGCCTGAGTTTTGTAGGCATTATACAGACAGGTTAATTAATATTCATCCGTCATTATTACCGGCTTTTACCGGACTGCACACTCATCAGCGTGCACTGGATAGTGGCTGCCGGGTTGCAGGCTGTACGATTCATTTTGTCACTGCCGAGCTGGATTGCGGTCCGATTATAGCGCAGGGTGTAGTACCTGTTCTGAACGGGGATACTGCCGATACTCTGGCACAGCGGGTATTAAAGATTGAACATCAGCTTTTACCAAAAGCAGTAGCTGATTTTGTTGCCGGAAATCTGGTAGTTGAAGGGAACAGGGTAAAAAATCTTGCTGATGCTGTTACGGATAATGTGGCCTGCCTGAAAAACTGAGATGTTATGAGAAAAATATGAAGTTGAAAGTATATTCAGGTTTGATATTTGTCTGGATAAATTTGCTGTTCATACCTATGGCACAGGCAGCAGAACTGCCTCAGCAGGCACAATTGCAGTTTGTCGACAGTTATGGTTTGCCGGTAAATATGGATTTTGTGCAAAAGGATGGTCAGTATCAGATCAATACGCAAATTAATTTGATTTTTTACCAGATGCAGTTTGTTTCGTCCGGAACCGTAAAAGACTCAGTTTTAAATCCGCTTTCCTACACTGACAGCCGCTTTGGCAAACCATATGCTCAGGCACGTTTTTCTGAGCATGGGGTTGATTACGGTAAGGTTTCCGAAGCAGTTAAACATATGTCGGTGAACGGACCGGTATATGATATGTTTGCTCTTGGCTGGCAGCTGGGCTTTAATCAAGGTAAATTGTCCGCAAATACTTATCTGACTAATGGTAAAAAAGTATACCAACTGGATGCAGTTAACGGCCGTGGTAGTGATCAGCTGATGTTAAACGGACGGCAAATTGAGATCAGACAGTACAGTATCAGTCGTGGCGATGATGTAGTGGAATATGCATTCGCTCCCCAGCTTGAAAATATTCCGGTACGGATTAGCTATGTGGACAATGGTAAAGTATATACATTGCAACTGAAAGGCGGCCGGATTAACGGGAAGGTTTTTTAAGAAATTATGATAAATGCACAACAACTTGATTTAACTACTTCTGCGCTGGCACAGGTGTTAACATTCAGACAGCCTGCAGATGTTGTGCTCTCAGCTTTTTTCCGGCGTGAGCGCAAGCTGGGTATGCGTGACCGGCAGGAAATAGCTGAAACTGTGTTCGCTACTATCCGCCATTTGCAGAAAATTCAGAAGATGCTGCCAAAACCGCATCAAAAACCACGTCGGGCAGCTTTGGCTGCATTGGTTTTAGGGCGGGGAATAAGTGTACACGGTGTAGAATCACTTTGTGACTCAGAAGAAAAGCAGTGGCTGATTGATGTTAAAGAGCAAAAGTCTGCTTTTGCTTCCGATCTGACAACAGCTGCTGAGCTGCCTCAATGGTTAATTGAGTGTCTGCAACAGCAGGGCTGGGATGATAATCAGATTGCTACTTACGGTCGCAGTGTTATGCAGCCGGCGCCGCTGGATGTACGGGTAAATACTCAGAAAGGCAAACGTGATAAGATTCTGTCTGCGTTACAGGCAGAAGGATTGCGTGCTGAAGCTACGCCTTTTTCGCCATGGGGAATCCGGCTATTTGATAAACCGGCTTTAAACAAGCATCCGCTGTTTTTAGACGGTGTGCTGGAAGTTCAGGATGAAGGCAGTCAGCTGCTGGCGTTGCTAACAGGCGTTAAACGCGGTCAGATTGCTGTCGATTTCTGTGCCGGAGCCGGTGGTAAAACACTGGCGATGGGGGCAATGATGGCTGGCAGCGGACGGCTGTATGCTTTTGATGTGGCTGAAAAACGTTTGGCTAATATGAAGCCGAGAATGGTTCGGGCAGGTCTCACTAATATTCATCCGCAGCGGATTGATAATGAGCATGATGCCCGTATTGCCAGATTAAAGCATAAGGCAGATTGTGTGCTCGTTGATGCGCCCTGTTCCGGCATGGGCACCTTGCGCCGTAATCCTGATTTAAAATATCGTCAGAGTAATGACAATATCCGGACGTTGCTCGAGCAGCAACAATCAATTTTACAGGCAGCTTCTGAACTGGTACGTCCGGGCGGAAGGCTTGTGTATGCAACTTGCAGTATTCTGGAAACGGAAAATCAGCAACAGTTAAATAATTTTCTGGCAGCCAATACAGGCTGGCATATAGAACCGGTGCAGACTTTGCTTAAAAGTAATGTCTTACCTGATATGCAGGGTAACTATCTGCAGCTGAACACCGGTGAACATCATACAGACGGTTTTTTTGCCGCTGTACTTACACGCATTAAATAAAGTGATATAAGAAGGAATGTACATGAGTACTCAGGAAAGAATTAAAACGCTTGTTACTGAACATCCGGTTGTGTTGTTCATGAAAGGCACTAAGCAGTTTCCACAGTGTGGTTTTTCATCCCGTGCTGTACAAATATTGCAAGCTGCCGGTTTAAAAGAGTTCTATACTGTTAATGTGCTCGAAGATGAAGATATCCGTCAGGGTATCAAGGAATATGCAGACTGGCCGACAATTCCGCAATTGTATGTAAAAGGTGAATTTGTCGGTGGTTCTGACATTATGCTGGAGATGTACGAAGCAGGTGAATTGCAGACTTTGCTGGCGTCTGTCTGACAGAGTTTTGTTCGGAAATATTTTCCGGTAGCTGTTTTATTCAGGTTTTATAGCAATTATTTTTTGGAACTGGCTATGAATATAAATGTGATTGACCATCCTCTGGTGAAGCACAAGCTGTCATTAATGCGAGAAGAGGATTGCAGTACTTATCGTTTTCGTACGCTGACTAAAGAATTGGCTCGCTTAATGGCTTATGAAGCCAGCCGTGATTTTGATGTGGAAATTGTCAAAATGCAGGGCTGGTGTGGTGAGATTGATGCTTACCAGATTAAAGGCAAAACGGTTACTATTGTACCGATTCTGCGGGCAGGGCTGGGTATGCTGGATGGCGTATTGGACTTAATTCCTACAGCTAAAATCAGTGTAGTAGGTTTACAGCGCGATGAAGAAACGCTGGAACCGGTACCTTATTTTGAAAAATTTGTCAGTCAGATGGATAAACGCCCGGCATTGATCATTGATCCAATGCTGGCAACAGGCGGATCCATGAATGCAACTATTGAGTTACTTAAGAAAAAAGGTTGCAAGGATATTAAGGCATTGGTTCTTGTAGCAGCTCCGGAGGGGGTAAAGGCTGTCAATGAAGCTCATCCTGATGTGACTATTTATGCAGCGGCTCTGGATGATCATCTGGATGATAATGGCTATATTATTCCTGGTTTGGGCGATGCTGGTGACAAGATTTTTGGTACTAAGCACTGGTAATTTAAATTCAGATTATTTCATGCAGTCTGATTGCTGAAAGAATCTGCTAATAAAAAACACAGAATTTTCTGTATGGAAGATTCTGTGTTTTTTATTATGCTGAATTAAATCCAGATTTGTTTTTAAAAATGGATATGGGTATCAGATAAATATTCTAAATAGAATTGGTTTGTTGGATAAGAAATAAGTTTTTGTTTATAAGATGATAAATCAAATATTTGCCGGTTAATTACAATTTGATGCAATCATTTTGTAAGATTTAAGATGTTATTTGTTTTGTGCTTGCAGCTTATCTGGGCTGAATATCAGGCTTACAGCCAGTCCTGCTTTCTGTTCTGAATTTCGCAGGCCAGAGTCTGCCAGACTGATACTGATGTGCCACTGATCACACAGGGTTTTAACGATTGCTAGCCCGAGACCGCTTCCGCTTTCATTGTTGCCCAAAATACGATAAAACGGTTCAAATACTAGCTGGCGTTCAGTTTCAGAGATTCCCTGACCATTGTCTTCTATAAGTAAAATCGTTTTATTATCTGTAGTTGGTCTAATGCCAATGCATATTTGCCCATCAACAGGAGTGTATTTGATGGCATTACTCAGTATATTTTTCAAAATAGTATATAAATCATTACTGCTGACTGGCAGAAAAACATCTTCGCTAATGTCGAAACTTAAGTTCTGTTTTTTTTGTTCGGCCAGCGGCAATAATTCGGCAATTAAATCACGCAGTAAGGGCATTAGTGCAGTTTTCTGAGCATTGTTCGCTATCAGATGTTGTTGCTGCTGATGCTGTGCTCTGGCCATCGATAATAACTGGGTAAGCAGCTGTTCAGTTCGTGCAATACCTGCTTTGATTTGTTCAATAAGTTTGTGTTGATCCTGAATAGTTAATTCCGGTTCATCAAAACGTGCTATTTGCAAGGTAAGTGCGGTAATTGGTGTACGTAATTCATGTGCTGCATGACTAATAAATTTTTTATCATGCTCCATCGCAGCCTGTAGCTGACTGAACAGGCGGTTAAGTGCGGTAATGAAAGGGCGGATTTCTGTCGGTACGTGCCTGGTATCCAAAGGTGATAAATCATTGGCGTTGCGTGCGGTTAATTCGCTACTCATTTCCTGCGTTGCCCGAAACAGGCGGCGAATCCAGATAGCTGTAAACAGCCATAGAATAGGCATTAGAATAAGAAATGGCCAGACTACACTTAATGCACTGTCTTTGGCTATATGATTTCGGTATGCTGTACGCTGAGCAACAATAATCCGCTCACGTTCACGGGTGAGCAGGTAAACCCGCCAATGACGAGCTACCGTAGTAAAGTTATGAAAACCATCAGGTAATTGCTGAAGGTTCTGCACAGCATTATCATCTCCCATCAGAATATTGAGATAAGGTGAATCTAGTGTCTGTGCCAGCACGCGCGGTTTGGGCAGCGTTCTGGCGCTTTCAGGAAAGTTGAGATCTTCCTGTGTATCTCTGCGCAGTATGGAACTGCGCGGATCAAGTAAATGAGCTATCTGCTCCAGCTGAGCATCTTGTAAATCCTGTGTTTCCCGAAAAGCAGTCTGATAGGCAAGAATGTCACCAATAATAGCGATTGAAGTCACTACGATGGTTAAAACCAGTAATAAGCGCCACTGTAGTGATGAGACTATCCGCGTCGGTCTACCAGCCATCCCAGTCCTCGAACATTTTTAATCACATTACTGCCCAGTTTTTTTCTAATTCCGTGAATAACTACTTCTACGGCATTGCTTTCTACTTCTTCATTCCAGCCGTATAGCTTTTCTTCCAGTTCCTGTCGAGACAGTATCGTGCCGGGTTGGAGCAATAAACTGTACATCAAAGCATATTCTCGTGCTGACAGCCGGGTAACCTGTCCGTTGGCACTGACTTCACGAGTAGCAGGATTCAGGGTAATGGTGCCATTGCTTAGTATAGGAGTTGCATGTCCGCTACGGCGGCGTAATAAAGCCCGGATACGCGCCAGTAATTCGGAAGGCGAAAAAGGTTTAATTACATAGTCATCGGCACCGCTGTCCAGACCATTAATGCGTTCTTCCACTGTGTCTCGGGCAGTAATCAGAATAACGGGTAAATCACAGTTTTTTACACGCAAGTGGCGTAAAACACTTAGACCATCCTGTCTGGGTACACCAATATCCAGTAGGGCAATATCATAAATTTCTGGTTGCAATGCATTTTCAGCTGCAATACCGTTAGCAACACAATCAACGGCAAAACCAGCAGCATGCAGCATATCACTTAATGCCTCTGCAATCATTTTGTCGTCTTCAAGAAGTAAAATTCGCATGAGTTAACATTTTTCCGCATAGACTTGTAAACCAGTCTGTATTGTTTCAGACTGTGAGATATCTATGATAACAAAAACCGTTTCAGGATTCCTGAAACGGTTTTATTTAAACGTTAACCAGCGACTGATTAGTTAGTTTCAGTAGTGGTAGTAGTTTGTTTAGTTGTAGTAGTACTAGCAGCTGCTTTTCTGGCATGTGCTTTTTTAGTATGTACTTTTTTTGCTGGTGCTTTTTTAACAGCTGGTTTTACAGTTTTAGCACTAGTGTTTTCAGCTGTAGTGGTTGTAGTAGTGGTGGTAGCTGTAGCTGGTTTAGGGGGAGTAGCAAAGGCAGCAGCAGCAGTTAAACCAAAGATAGCACTTACAACAGCAGCAGTGATTTTTTTCATGACAGATCTCCATTAAAAGTAATTAAAGACAATAACCATCTCGGTTCTTGTTGATGCACAGTATGGCTTTAAATACTTAGGCAAGACTTAGCTAAATGTTGTTTATTGTTAATTTAATGTAATTAAATGTTATTATTTAGAGTAAGTATAGATTCGCTTATTAGTTTAAAATTTAAAATATTATGCATTTATAATGGTTTATGTTTGATATGTTGAATAAAGACTATTATTTATATACTATTGAAATCTATTCGTTAATAAAAAATAAATGAGATTTTTATAGAAAATGGAACTTAATCTTGTCTTAATATGTGACTGCTAAAAGTATAAATATAAAGATATTTAAATTACGTGATTATTAGTTCAGAGTTGATTATTATCTAGAATACCAGTGTATGTTTTACTTTTGACATACACTGGTAAGAATAAATGTCTCAGACAGTGCGCGCAATTTCCGTAAATGCTTCGGCAGCTAAACCCAGTGTATCTGCAATGATTTCACTGCTATGAGCAGCTGAAACAAAACCCGCTTCATATGCTGATGGTGCAAATGCAACACCGCGTGACAGCATGGCATGGAAAAACTCTTTAAATAATATCTGATTGGTATTTTGCATATCTGCAAAACAGGATGGCAGATTATTAGTAAAGTAAAAACCAAACATTCCGCCTTCACTGCGGCTGCTGAAAGGGATATTGGCTTCACGTGCGATTGCCGTCAGACCATCACTCAACTGTCGGGTATGTTTGCTGAGTGTAGTGTAAAAATCCGGTCGTTGTATGATTTCCAGTGTTTTTAGTCCGGCTGCTACACATACCGGATTACCAGAAAGGGTACCTGCCTGATAAACAGCACCTAAAGGCGATATACAGGCCATAATGTCTGCACGGCCACCGAAAGCTGCTACTGGCATGCCTCCGCCAATTACTTTGCCAATTGTCGTTAAATCAGGCTTAATACCATGGATAGATTGTGCCCCGCCCAGAGCAACGCGAAAACCAGTCATTACTTCATCGTAAATAAGAACACTTCCATACTGTTCTGTAAGTTCACGCAGTGCCTGAACAAACTCAGTTGTGGCGGGGATCATGTTCATATTACCGGCAATTGGTTCGACAATAACACAGGCAATACTGTCGCCCTTGCTGGCAAACGTTTGTTGTAAAGCCTCAACGTCATTATAAGGTAATACCAGGGTATGGCGGCTGAAATCTTCAGGTACGCCGGCAGAGCTGGGATTACCAAAGGTTAGCAGACCAGATCCGGCTTTAACCAGCAGACTATCTGAATGACCATGATAACAGCCTTCAAATTTAATGATATTGTCCCTGCCGGTAAAACCTCTGGCCAGACGGATTGCACTCATGGTTGCTTCTGTACCTGAACTGACCAGTCGAATCTGTTCCATGCTGGGCATGATATGGCGTATTTCTTCAGCAATTCGGATTTCATTTTCTGTCGGTGCACCAAAAGATAAGCCATTTTCGGCCGCCTGACAGACTGCCTGAACAACTTCAGGATGTGCATGACCGACAATGGCTGGTCCCCATGAACCGACATAATCAATATAACGGGTTTGATTTTCATCCCATACATAAGCTCCCTGAGCTTTGTTAATGAAGCGGGGTATGCCGCCGACACTGCCAAAAGCCCGTACAGGAGAATTTACTCCGCCGGGAATTATGGCTTTTGCCTCTTCAAAGAGCTGTTGGTTTCTATCCATGATTATGACCTCTGCTTTATTGGAATATCAGATAACTTGCATTCAGGGATTAATCATACTATCGATTACCCTTAAAGGTTAATTGTCTTTAGCTTTTCGAACAGGAATCTGGAAGATAAAATAAAATATCAGGGTAGCAGTAAGTATTTTTAATGGTGAAATAATTGATTTATTAAATATTAATATGTAATTTCTTGCTATTGATAATTGATTAAGTAAAACTTATCTATTTTCTGTGAAATAAAAATAATCTATAGCTGATTGTAAAATCGTAAGTCACATACATAAAGACGGAGTTAAGATTTCAGATTTAAAATCTTAAAACCATATGAGATTTATATTTTTTAGCTAAATTAATGGACTGAGTTCTCAGATTCTGAGGCAACTAAAAGAAAATTACTAAACTAGTGTACGAAGCATACGAATAAAACGCGGAAATTTTGATAAATGCTGCACCCACTGATATACCATTAAAGTGTAGCTTTCCTGCGCAATAAAGCGTAATTTCGACTGGGTTGCGGTGTAGCGGGTAGTCGGAGTAGGCGAAAGCTGTACATTTAAACCCAGATCACGTGCCATAAAGCAAGCACGTGCCAGATGATATGGATCGCTGACAATAATAAAGCTATTTAGATCATTATCATCAGCTATGGCTTTTGCATTAACCAGATTCTGCCAGGTGTCACGCGAATGATTTTCATAAATAATATCATTGGCATCAACACCGTTACGGATAGCATAGCGACGTCCGACGGCTGCTTCCGTCATGAAACCGGCTCTGGGGCTGCCACCAGTAAAGAGAATTTTTTTTACTATGCCGGCACGATACAGATTAATGGCATGATTGATACGTTCACGGAAAACTGGTGAAGGGCGCTTATCCCATGCGGCTGCGCCAAGCACGATAGCGGCATCGGCTTCTGTCGGTACTTGCTGCGGATGGCTGAGCTGGTAGACTGTAGCAACACTAAAAGCATAGTTGGCCCCAACAAATAGGCTACATCCGGCAATTACAGTGCGCAGACAATACCAAAAACCTAAACGTGTGCCGGAGCCCATTTATTGTTCAAGTAAAGCTTCAATATTCGTTAACGGGCGACCTATAGCGGCATGTTCGCCGTATACAGCTATCGGTCGTTCAATTAAAATCGGATGTGCTGCCATTGCGGCAATCAGAGTATCTTCATCTGCTTCAAGCAGATTCAGTTGTATGAACAGATCATCTTTACTGCGCATCATTTCCCGTGCTGAATTGATGGCCAGTTTTTGTTTCAGTGAACGAATTTGTGCTTCGGATAAAGGCTCGGTCAGGTAGGGAATGACTTTGGTATTAATATTGCGTACTCGGAGTAAAGACAGGGCAGCGCGCGACTTAGAGCAGTTTGGATTATGGTACAGTATGACGGTGTGTGTCATGATTATCCCTGAACTTCTATAAATAAAAAATCTAAATTGGAAGTGTGGACGAAACTTCAAATTTTGACAAGTATTATTAATTATTCTAAAGCTAAAGCTGAATTAATGTGTCGGATGTAAATAAATTATCTGCTTTTGAATATGCATTTCAATTGATTTATACAAAATAAAAATAAATAAACCCCTTACCTGCTAATGTTTTTGCGGCAAAATTGTATATGAATTATTCTATAATAATTGCTATTAAAGGTAATATTAAGGTAATGATATGTTTCCGTCTGCCCAAGTATTGAAAAAAATATTTTTAATTAGCGCACTGTTTCTGAGCTGTATTCGTGTGCATGCTTCAGAATTACAAAACTGGCCTCAGCGTACACCGGCGACTTTACCAACTGATTCCCCGATAATGGTAGTTAATGTTTGGGCAACATGGTGTAAACCTTGTCGTAGTGAAATAGCTATGCTTTCGCGCTGGTATCAGCAACAACGAACTTCAGGGAAGAAAACAGTTGCTGTCGTTGGTGTATCTTTAGATAATGATGCAAATTTACAACGCTTTACTCAGCAGGTGTCTGTACCGTATCCGTTATACCGTTATACAGGTTCGGATAGCCGTGCATTGATGCAACGATTAGGCAATAATATTGGCGGAGTACCTTTTACTCAGGTTCAGGCACCTAAATGCGGTTTTCAGCAGGGATTAATAGGTACACTGAGTGAAATAAAGCTGAATCAAGTGATTACTGAAGCCAGACGGCAGTGTAAACAGCACAACGTTCGTTTATAGATTTTCCTGTAGGTCAAGATTAAAGTGGGTGCCACGGTTCATTTGCTGATTTAGCCCGTCCTGTACCATTAATAGCGCAGTTACCAGTGACAGCTTATATTGCTGATTAATAGTTTGCCGATACCAGTATTGTAATATTTTAAGCAGTGTAAGCATTTCATCAGTTCGCCGACAAATTCCAAAATAACGGCTCATGGAGTGTTGCAGTGCTTGCATGCTGAAAGAAGGGATATCCTGAATCGGATGAGGATGTTCCGGAAAAATAATTTCCTGCCAGGTTAATTCTGATGAATTCTTCTGCTGATTGATTGGCCATGTTTGCGGATATTCTTTAGAAGCAACTATCGATGCCGCGGCATTGCGTCCGGTTACGACACATTCAAGTAAAGAATTACTGGCCAGACGATTGGCACCATGTAGCCCGGTACAGGCAGTTTCACCTATAGCATACAACTGAACCATATCGGTACGCCCATCGGTGTCTGTAACAATGCCGCCACAGGCATAGTGTGCTGCTGGTGCTACCGGAATTAATTCACGAGTGATATCCAGACCCTGTTGCAGACAATGCTGGTGAATTTGTGGGAAATGTGTGCGGATAAAGCTTTCAGGTAAATGAGTGATATCCAGATACACACAGTGATGGCCGGTTTTGGCTATTTCGCTGGCAATGGCGCGTGCAACAATATCACGCGGAGCCAGCTCGGCACGGTTATCGTATTCAGGCATAAAGCGCCGGCCTTGCTGATTACGTAAAATACCTCCTTCACCGCGTACAGCCTCAGAAATCAGAAAACACGGATTTTCAGGTAAGGCAAGTGCTGTGGGATGGAACTGTACAAAAGCCAGATTTTGCGTTCTGCAACCAGCCAGAGCTGCTAAAGCAACTCCCTGTCCATTTGCTGTTACCGGATTAGTGGTCAGAGTGAATAATTGTCCCAATCCTCCGGTTGCCAGTACAGTATGCTTAGCCTGAATGGTTACGGTCTCATCAGTTTGTGCCATCTGTACAACTGCTCCGGTACAAACTGAATTTTCATGCACCAAATCGATAACACAGCTATGCGGCAAAATATGAATATTTGGTCGTGCTGATAGCTGTTGCTGGAGTGTATGAGTAATACTGTGACCAGTATGATCTGCCGCATGTACGATACGCCGCCTGCCATGTCCGCCTTCACGTGTCAGGTGCAGGCGACCATTCTCACGGGTAAATTCCACGCCATGGGCGCATAACCATTCAATAGCACTGTTGCCTTCAACCAGAATCTCGGCAGTCTGTTTTTCATTACAGCAGCAGGCACCGGCTATAAGCGTATCCTTAATATGTTCGGCTACACTGTCTGCCTGATCGATAACAGCTGCTACACCGCCTTGTGCCAGATTACTGGCACAGGTTGATAAATCTTCTTTTGCCAGCAAAGTAATGTGAAAATTTTCCGGTAAAGATAAGGCTACCGTCAGCCCGGCCAAACCGGCACCGATAATCAAAACATCGGTAGTATTAACAGAGCAGGGTGTGATATTGGTCATGTTGGCTAATCCAGTGAGCAAAAATATCGGGGGAATGGTTTTCTGTATGGTGAAGATTGGTCTTATCAGTATGAAATTCCCGCCATGCAGTTGAAAAATCAAGCATACGCTGTATGGAAATACCAGCCTGTTTACCCAAAGCAGAAGGTAGATCGATTTTATGCTGTTCTGGTTTGCTTAAAGCATCTATACAGGCTTGTAATCCGTTCATAGCCATCCAGGGGCAGAAAGCACAAGACTTGCAGGTGGCACCATTGCCTGCAGTAGGCGCGGCCAGAAAGGTTTTTTCCGGAGCATGTTTATGCATTTCATGTAATATGCCCTGATCTGTCGCTACAATAAATGTATCTGCCGAATCGTGAATTGCTGCCTGCAACAGACGGCTGGTAGAACCTACTACATCAGCTAAAGCGACTACAGCAGCCGGTGATTCAGGATGAACCAGTATTTTGGCATGCGGATGGCGTGCTTTCATTAAAGCCAGTTCCTGACCTTTAAATTCATTATGTACCAGACAGGAACCCTGCCAGAGCACCATATCTGCACCAGTCTGATTCTGAATATATTCTCCAAGATGTCTGTCCGGCCCCCAGATAATTTTTTTTCCCTGGGCATGTAAAAAAGAAACAATTTCCAGAGCAATTGACGAAGTAACGACCCAGTCAGCCCTGGCCTTAACTTCGGCACTGGTATTGGCGTAAACCACAACTGTCCGATCCGGATATTGGTTGCAGAAAGCAGTAAATTCTTCTGCCGGACAACCCAGATCAAGAGAACAGGTGGCTTCAGTATCGGGCATAAGAATAGTTTTTTCCGGACTGAGTATTCGTGCTGTTTCGCCCATAAATTTCACTCCGGCTACCAATAATGTTTGTGCCGGATGCTGTGCTCCGAAACGTGCCATTTCCAGTGAATCACCAACCATGCCGCCAGTAGCCAGAGCCAGATCCTGCAATTCCGGTTCAACATAGTAATGTGCCAGCATCACAGCCTGCTGTTGCTGTAATAAAGCTTTTACCTGTTCAATATATTTTTGCTTTTGCTGCCGGTCCAATTGCTGTGGAATTTTAGCCCAGGCACATTGCAGCACAGCAGATTCATCTTTAGTAGTTTGTGCAGCATTTTCAGTAGCTGCAACTGATGACAATTGTGGTTTTTCGTAATCGAATGCACGCCATTGATTGGTACTTTGCATAATCGCTCCTGAAAGGAATAATTAATTATGCTCATAATGAGTATATAAGGCAATACGAAAAAACCAAAAACTCGAATAAACTCGACTGAATGTGATAATCAGTTGAATACAGTTAGATACAACGGTGCTTTTGCGGTAATGTACTCAATCAGTGAATTTTGTTTTTTTGCGACAAATTCTTTACAATTAGCCAGCTTTAATAAAGGAGTTTATCCGCATGCACTCTTCAGCTGAATATTCATCTTCAAGTTATAGCGACAGTGCAGCTGAACTCGTGGCGGTATTGTTTGCTGTTACCGATTTCAGTGCTCGGGTACTTACCATAAACGATGGAAAACTATTGCCATATGGTCCGCTGAAACCTGTACATCATTCTTTACAGGCTGGTGCCAGAACCTGGGTACATCAGCAGACAGGTCAGCCATTAGGCTATATGGAACAGTTATATACATTTGTTGATGTCAAACGCAGCCATCATTGCGGCCATGCTGTAATTAATATCAGCTATCTCGGACTGGTAAAAGAAGCTGCTGAGAGTGGTTTAAAGCTGGAAGCCAAATGGCATGACTGGTATGAATTTTTTCCTTGGGAAGACAGCAGACTGCCTCAGCATAAGCAGATACTTGATCAATTAATCCTGCCGATGCAAAACTGGGTAGATGCTGCTCCGAATCAGGAAATCCGCAATCAGCGTCAGCAACGCCTGAATTTATGCTGGGGAATAAACGGGCAGCAATGGCTGGCAGAAAATGTTCTGTTGCGTTATGAATTGATGTATGAAGTTGGCATGATTATTGAATCTCCCTATTTCGACGGTCGTCTGCCGGCCATGCTGACCGGTCGCCCCATGCAGTTTAATCATCGCCGTATTCTTGCTACTGCTGTATCTCGTTTACGAGCTAAATTGCAGTATCGTCCGGTGATTTTTGATTTAATGCCGCCTCAATTTACTCTATATCAGTTGCAGAGAAGCATAGAGGCGCTGAATGGCGTAGATTTGCATAAACAGAATTTTCGCAGATTAATCAACAATCAGCAGCTGGTTGTGCCAACCGGAACCACAGTAGTGGCTGAGCGCGGACGTCCGGCACAGCTGTACCGTTTTAATGAAAATGTTTTACAGGAAAGTCTGCTCTCCGGTTACAGATTACCATTAATTAATAACCATATTCAGTAATTCGGATAGCGTAATTGTCATCAATTCCGTTGATAAAATAGAAATTTTCTGATTAAAAATTTTTGATTCTTGGTTTTAAAAAAATAAATCTGATTAATTTACTGAATTTAAAAACTATCGCTTTTCAAATTTATCTATTTATTATTTGTTAACGTATTTTCAGACTTTGACTACTGATATATACTCTAAAAGAGTATATATCAGGGCTTAACAATATGATTAGCGATTTACCAGAAATAATTACCCGGCCACTGGTACAGGCTGCACTGTCAGAAGACTTAGGCAGACGCGGAGATGTTACCTCACAGGCAGTGATACCGGCAGACAGGATGGCCGCATTCAGTATTGTAACCAGAGTGCCCGGTGTGGTATGCGGTTTAGAGCTGGCCCGGCAGAGCTTCGCTCTGATGAATGAAAATCTGGAATTTACTGCATACAAAAATGATGGCGATATTACAGCCGCCGGTACAGTGCTGGCCCGGATTGCCGGTAATGCACGTGCTATTCTCGCTGCCGAACGCACAGCGTTAAATTTTCTGACGCATCTTAGCGGAATAGCCACTACAACTCATGAAATTCAGAAATCAATAGCCCATACCGGAGCTCAGCTGACGTGTACACGTAAAACCATACCTAATTTGCGTATAGTCCAGAAATATGCAGTAAGAATGGGCGGGGGACGTAATCATCGCATGGGTCTGGATGATGCCATACTGATTAAGGACAATCACATAGCGCTTAGCGGGGGAGATATTATTACTGCTGTTAAGCAAGCTAAATCTTATGCTGGCCATTTGATTGCAGTGGAAGTAGAAGTTGACACATTGGAACAATTGCGTCAGGTTCTGGATGAAGGCGTCAGTTTGGTATTGCTGGATAATATGTCAATAGAAGAAATGCGAACAGCTGTGAGCTGGTGTAAGGGACATTGTCAGACTGAGGCTTCAGGTAATTTGCGGCCTGATACTGTGGTAGCTGCTGCAGAAACAGGCGTAGATTTTCTGGCGATGGGCTATCTGACCCACAGCGCACGTTATCTGGATATTGGTCTGGATTATGCAGATAATCAGAATATTCTGAAAAAGTGAAAATAATCAAAATTTTGTTTTAGAACAAATATTATATCATCATTAATTAGTACAATAATATGTCTTTTATAAGAATAAATATTATTTAATAATGAAAAAACTAATTATTTGGTATAGCTGTTTTTGTTTGTTGCTGCCATTAACTGCGTATGCTGTGGTAGTCAATGATGTTACCGGTATGACACCGGTACAGATGGCCTCTGTGATACAGCCGGAATCAACCGAAGAGGTTGCAGAGCTGGTTAAGCACACAACTGGTCCCATTAGTATAGCTGGTGGTAAATACAGTATGGGCGGGCAAACTGCAGTTCAGAATGGCGTGCAAATAGATACTCAAAAACTCAATCATGTAATTGCTTTTAATCCTGAACAAAAACTTTTAACTATAGAAGCAGGTGCAAACTGGCGTCAGGTACAGGAGTTGATTGATCCATATGGATTATCTGTGAAAATCATGCAAAGTCTGGCTGACTTTAGTATTGGTGGTTCTTTAAGTGTTAATGTACATGGTCGATATATGGGGGCAGGTCCTATTATCCTGTCTGTTGAGCAAATTAAAATAGTACTGGCAGATGGTTCAATAGTTTTAGCCAGCCCGCAAGAAAATTCGGATATTTTTTATGGTGCTATTGGTGGCTATGGTGCATTGGGTGTTATCACAGAAGTGACATTACGCCTTACTGAAAATGTAAAAGTAAAACGAATTAATGAAGTGATGCCGATTAGTCAGTATTCCTCTTATTTCTCTGAGCAGATTCGTGCTGACAGAACGGCCATATTTCATAATGCCATTATTTATCCTCCTGATTTCAAAAAGGTTAGGGCTGTGACTTTTAAGCAGACTGATGAACCATTAACTATTTCTGCCCGTTTAAGACCACTTTCTGCACCTACACGCAAACGCCAAAGACAATTGAAAATTGTTGCTGCATCGGATTTTGGTAAAGAATTGCGCAAATTATATGATGATGCCTATTTTGTAAAACAGCCAGTAATGATGCGTAATTATGAAGCCAGCTTAGCAGTAGCACTTTTAGAGCCTATTTCCATGCACGATAAAAGTTTTGCTTTGGAAGAATATTTCATACCGGTAGAAAAATTTGATGATTTTTATCCGCAGATGATAGACATCCTGAAAAAGCATCAGGCAAATATTATCAATATCTCTATTCGCCATGCTAATCCTGATAGTGGTTCTTTGCTGGCATGGGCTCAAACTGAGGTATTTGCTTTTGTGATTTACTATCAGCAAGGAACAGATGAACAGAGTAAAAAGCAGGTAGGGATATGGACACGCGAATTGATAGATGCGGCATTGGCAAACGGAGGTACTTATTATTTACCTTATCAATTGCATGCAACTGAGGAGCAATTTCAGCGCGCATATCCACGGGCAATAGAATTTTTTAAGCTTAAAGAGCGCTTAGATCCGGAGAATAAATTCAGTAATCTATTTCTGGAGCGGTACCGTCCGGCAACGGCTCATTAGACATAGGGTTTGAACTTAGCTTTGAGCGAATTGAATATTTCCAGAATAGAGATGAAAAACTGGTGTGGTATAGTATTGCCACACCAGTAATCAGAAAAAAATCAGTTGATTATCCGTAGCGGCGCTGAAATTCCTGCATGAACTCCACTAAAGCTTCAACCCCTTGTATAGGCATGGCATTATAAATACTCGCCCGCATTCCGCCCATTGATTTATAGCCTTGTAATCCGCTTAAACCATGAGCACCCGCTTGCATTACAAATATTTTATCCAGCTCTTTTGTGGGTGTATGGAAAATAACATTCATCTGTGAGCGTGCATGCTGTTTCACATTATTGATATAAAATCCATTGCTGTTATCGATGGCAGAATACAAAGTTTCAGCTTTAAGGGTATTAATGGCTTCCATCTGTTCTACACCCCCGTGAGTTTGCAGCCAGCGAAATACCAGACCTGAAATATAAATCGGATAAGTTGCCGGAGTGTTGTACATTCCCTGCCGGCTAATATGACTTTGATAATTCCACACATCAGGTATTCGTTCAGAACAGCGATCAAGCAGATCTTCCCGAATAATCACAATAGTAGCACCTGATGGTCCGATATTTTTTTGTGCACCGGCATAAATAACGCCAAAATCTGCCACATTTACTGGTCGTGATAAAATTTCGCTCGACATATCGCAGATGACAGGGGGCAAACCATCTGGTTTGGGAATATTGCGATATTGCAGACCATGTACTGTTTCATTAATGCAGTAATGAACAAAAGCAGAATTTGGATCCACATCCCAGCTTTCAACCGGCGGTACATCTGTGTAGTTATATAAATCACCACCATGTGCTGCCAGATGTATTTCTGCATCGGAAAGTTTACCCATCTGGCTGTGTGCGATACGGCTCCAGTTACCGGAGACTACTGAATCAACCCGCTTAAAACCATTGGCCAGATTCATCACGACCATATTGAACTGGGCACTGGCACCGCCCTGCATGAACAAAACTTTATAGTTGTCCGGAATATGCATAAGCTGGCGCAGATCCTGCTCGGCATGGTGCAGAATACTGATAAAAGCATCTGATCGATGGCTCATGGTCATGACTGAGCAACCAGTACCGTTATAATCCAGCATTTCAGCCTGTGCTGTTTCTAATACGGCCTCTGGCAGTATTGCAGGACCGGCAGAAAAATTGTATGTGTTCAGTGTTGTCATGAATAAATTTAAACCTGTTACAGAAATGTACTGTTGTTGATTAATTTCAGTGCGTTTGATGGTTGTGTATACACCGGCAGTCTGTTTACAGATTAATGTTGCAATCTGTCAGTGAACTGGTGAAATTCTAGTTGCTTGATAATGGGAACGCAAATACAAAACCGTTTTGCATGTAAAGTAGCAAAAGTATGGTTATTTCTGCCTGTTAGTATAATGGATTTAGTTTAAACCACTTTTTTTTTACGTTTGAACAGGTAATTTTTCTATAAATAATCGGATTTATTCTGAGATAAGCCATCAGTCTTATCTTTATATTCAGCCCTCACTGCTTTTATCCAGTGGGATAATATTGGTTGCCCCCAGTTTTTGTAGTTCCTGTAATACATATTCCCAGGCTTCTGGTAAAAAACCAGAATTTTCACTATGTGTTTTCAGACCGAATTCCAGACGGTAATAATGTATTTGTTCTTCTGCCGGTAAATCATCACGAATGGTGGGTAAACTAAAAGTTTTAATCCTAGGCCAGTTTTGTTCAATTGCTTCCATCAATGGCGTAATTTTGGACTCAGGTACACCATCAACCAGAGCTGCTTTAGTCACCAGTTTTTGCCGGAAAAAATTTTGCTGGTAATATTGACTCAGTACCCACTGGGCCATAGGGTGTGCCATTTGGGGAAAGCCCGGGAAAAAATAATGCTCATTGATTGAAAAACCAGCAATGTTATTGAAAGGATTAGGAATCAGTGCTGAACCCTGTGGAAACTCAGCCATTTTTGCCCGTTGCAAATGTGCAGGGCTGTCAAGTGAATCTCCCTGTTTCAGTGAAATGGATTCAATTACTTTTAGTGCTTCCGGATGAGGTGTTAACGGCAGGTTTAATGCCTTTGCACAGGCTTGGCGAGTATGGTCGTCTGGTGTGGCACCTATGCCGCCGGTAACAAAAACAGGTATTTTTTCTTTAAATGATTCAATAAGCTGTCTGGTAATAACTGCCTGATCATCTGGTAAATATTGCGCCCAGGCCATATATAAACCGT
Organism: Snodgrassella sp. W8124; assembly: GCF_016100875.1. NCBI lineage: Bacteria > Pseudomonadati > Pseudomonadota > Betaproteobacteria > Neisseriales > Neisseriaceae > Snodgrassella > Snodgrassella sp. W8124. The sequence continues at coordinate 1,048,563 of NZ_JACFRP010000001.1, read as the reverse complement.
GTTGTTGTAATAATTGTTTGAAAAAAACAAAATGGCTGTCCTGACGCGAACCATTCAGAATTTCATCACCAATTATAATGATACCGAATTGCATACGAATACTCCTTTATTTGCGGCAGTTGTTGCATGATAGCTATAACCTGTCTGCCGAATAAAACATGAATGTTGTTTTATGTGCTGAATTATTTTAATGTGCAAGTGTAGTGTTATTTTAGCAAGGATGTACTTATGAATATCAAAAAATTAGCAGTTTCCGCTCTGATTGCCGGCAGTCTTGCGGCCTGTGCACATACATCTGACCGTAAGGTAAGTATGCGTGCCGTCACTGTTCCGCAGTTAAGCGCCTATGACTGGCAGCTGGCTGAAGCTACTGACCGGCATGGTCGGCCGTTACCCGGTTTTGCATCCGGCTCATCTATGACAATGAATTTTTCCGGTCAGCGGCTAAATGTTACCGGTGGCTGTAATAATATCAGTTCTAACTATCAGTTAAATGATCAGGATATGCAAATTCAGGCTCCGGTAAGCACTATGAAAGCCTGTGCGCCTGATCTTATGGCGCAGGACTCTGCAGTTGTGGCTTTTATGAATGGTCAGAAATTACATGCAGGGCTGCTTAATGCTGAGAATGACCAGAATGCGCAGCCACAATTATGGATTGAAAACCGGCGCGGTGAACATTTGCTCTGGCGCGGTGTCCCTGCTGCCGTTGCTCAATATGGTCAGCCTGCTGTGGTATTTTGGGAAATAAGCCCGCAAATGCAAACTTGCCAAACTGCACAGGGGGCAGCTCAGTGTTTGAAAGTCAGAGAAATTAGCTACAATGATCAGGGCGTTAAGGTTAAAACTGGTGTGTGGCGTAATTTTGCCGGCAAGATTGATGGCTGGCAGTTTAATCCGCAGGAAAATCAGGTATTACGTCTGAATGTATATGAGGTTAAACCGGCTGATGTAACGGGTACTGCTGCAGATAACCAATATGTTTATAAACTGGATCAGATAATCGAACGCTCAGTAGTAAAGTCTCCGAAGCATAAACATAAATAAAGTTTTCTATAATAGATAAATAAAAAGGCAATGAAAAAAATCATTGCCTTTTTATTTAACGGATATTTTGTATTCAATACATCCTAAAAAGTTGAGAATTTACTGTTGTAAATAAACATCCGGCTGACTGTTGGCATTATTCAGTATTAATGTTTTTCTGCCATTATGCTGAGTAATTTTACCTTTACGGGTAACTGATTTGCTTTTTCCATCTTTGCTAATCTGATTCTGATAAGTAAAATTCTGATTCGGATCAATGCGGAAAGATGTCGTTTCACTATATTGATGGCACTCTGGCTGTTTGCAGTTTTTAAACAGCTTTACCTGATTATCATCCTGAATATCTGATGCGGATAATCTGTCGATTTCTTTTTCAATTTGCTGTTGCTGATGATACATTTGAGCTAAGATTTTATCTGCATCATCAAATTCATTATTATCAGCAAAGTTTTTATGGCTGGCTGCCAGAACAGGGTTAAACTGTAAGCCGATTGTGACAGTTAACAGAAATAATTTCAGTATCTTCATATACTCACCCTTGATTAAATTTATAAAAATTTAATATTAATATCTTTGTATATCTCATTAATTTTGAAAATAAGTGAGAAATATATAATTGATTTCACAGAAATTTTAAAAGGGTTTGCAATCTTTATTTTCTTTATTACAAAGTGACCACCCTTCTACAGAATTATAGACAACATTTTTGGTTTCTCCTGAATTTGCCTCAGTTGGTGTGGCTGTCAAAGTATAACTACTTTCTTCATAAGCTCCTGTTATGGTAAAGAATGTTTCGCTTCTTTTTTTGGTCAGCTGAGCATCAGTATAGGTACTGAATGTTTTATTCAAGGAGTAATAACGTTCTAATAAGCTAATATTTTCTGACATATCGGCTCTGACATTTTCTTCTCGTGCCTTAATCACATAATTTTGATATGTGGGATAGGCAATTGCAGCGAGTATGCCAATAATAGCCATAGTAATCAATAAATCAATAATAGTAAAACCATAAGTGTGGCGTCGCATCACGTTCTCTTTCTTTTAAAATGCTTATGATTAATTGTTTTCAACAATAGTATTGTCAGGCTGTACCAGCACATATGGCATAACAACTACTGCCCACATTGGCTGGTTACAATCATAATATTGTTGCGCCATTATATCGCTTACTTTACCAATTTTACCTTCTTGAATCAAAAGTGCAATGGCAGCGGAGTTATCAGTAGCTATCATGTGGGCTATATTGACCAAATCCAGTTCTGGTGCAACATATATGCAAACACCCCGGGCAAAGTGAGTTTGTAGTTCATGCCAGTTGATACGGGCAGTTTCCAGATTGAGTTTCTGTTCTAATGGCAGAGGATGGCTTAAAGTAAGATTATTCGAATGCATATGTAGATAAACATTATTTGTAAAAGCATTCCGTTTTAAATTCGTATACGGAATGCCTGCTCATGATAAATTGATTTAATTATTTTGCCGGTGCGGATGCGGGTTGAGTAGCTTGAATACCCCATGATTCAGGATATTTATAGCCGGCAAAGCGCTTGAATGCATATTGTTTAAATGCAGCTGAGTTATATGCGGCTGTTATGTCTTTTACCCATTGGCTGTCTTTATCAGCAGTGCGGATTGCTGACCAGTTAACATAAGTATAGCCGGGTTCCAGATACAGGGCGGATGTAAATTTTAAGCCAGAACTGGTCGCAAAATTACCATTGATCACTGCAAAATCTACATCATGACGCGAACGAGGTAATTGAGCAGCTTCCAATGGTACCAGTTTGATGTTTTTATTATTACCTGCTATGTCGGCAAGTGAAGCTTTAAGAGGATTAATATCGGTTTTCAGAGTAATCCAGCCTAGTTTGTCCAGCATAACGAGAGCACGTGCCAGATTGGACGGGTCATTGGGTACAGAAACACTGGAGCCTTCTTTTACTGCACTCAGTTCATGCATCCGGCCGGCATATATTCCAAGCGGACCAGTAGGAACCTGAAATGCCGGCATAATATCTAAGTGGCGTGATTGGGCAAAATCATCCAGATAGGGTTTATGCTGGAAAATATTGATGTCAATAGATTTATCTGCTAATGCCAGATTAGGGCGCACATAATCAGTAAATTCGAGTAATTGTACCCGATATCCCTGCTTTTCCAGTTCTGGTTTTACCTGATCTCTGACCATATCGGCAAAATCGCCTACAGTAGTGCCGATAATAATTTCTTTTTTATTTTGTTCAGTGGAAGCTGCAGATTGAGTGTTTTTTTCGCCGCTACAGGACGCCAGAGTGAGGATACACAAACTTAATAAAAGGAATTTCAAATAACTTTTCACTATGATTCTTTCTTTTTTATGTTTTAAAAATTGAAACGGATATTGACTATATTGATACTGTTTTCTCTTTACTATTACAGTCAGATATAGGCGTAAACACATATATACTGGGCCAGGCTGCCTAACAAAACAAATAAATGCCAGATACCATGTCCATGACGGATTTTTTCATCATTGACAAACCAGTATATGCCGATACTGTATGCCAGCCCGCCGGCAGTCAGCCAGAATAACCCTGGTGCAGACATCCGGTGAATCAACGGATAAATAGCAACAATAATCAGCCAGCCCATAATCAGATACAGGACTAATGACAGGATACGGGTTTCACTTTTACGTCCGATAGTCACTTCCTGAATAATACCAAATATTGCCAGTCCCCATGATATGCCAAAAATTGACCAGCCCCAGCCGCCGTGTAATGTGGTAAGGGTAAAAGGTGTATAACTGCCTGCAATTAACAGATAAATCGCACAATGATCAAATTTTTGTAACACCGCTTTGGCTCGATGAGAATAAATAGAATGATAAAGTGTAGATATACCATATAAGAATATCAGACTGGCACCATAAATAGCCGAGCTGACAATACGGTAAGCATCTCCGTACATAGCGGATTTAATTAATAAAAATACGGTGCCTGTAATGGCGAGAATAAAACCGATAAAATGAGAGTACGCATTAAAGCGTTCACCGCGATACATATTTTGCTTGCTAAGGTAATTTGTGAGATGACTATCGTTTCACTAGCGCCCTAAAGGTGCAAGTGTTTTTTATTTTTATTATTGTGCCGGTATTTATCCACGTACAGGTCTATGGCTGTTCAACTGCTTGCAAGCACAGTAAAATAGACAATTTTGCAGACTATCAGAAATTTCTCGTCATGCTGACTTTTCAGGAAATTATTTTTACATTACAAAACTATTGGGCTAAACAGGGCTGCGTGGTGTTACAGCCATTGGATATGGAGGTAGGAGCGGGTACCAGCCATCCGGCAACCTGTTTGCGTGCACTGGGGCCGGAACCATGGTTTGCAGCTTATGTGCAGCCGTCACGCCGTCCTAAGGATGGGCGTTATGGTGAAAATCCAAATCGTCTGCAACATTATTATCAGTTTCAGGTCGCTCTGAAGCCTGCTCCTGATAATATTCAGGAGTTATATCTGGCATCTTTACAGGAACTGGGTATAGATCCCTGTCAGCATGATATCCGTTTTGTAGAAGATGACTGGGAAAATCCCACTCTGGGTGCCTGGGGACTTGGCTGGGAAGTCTGGCTTAATGGTATGGAAGTGACTCAGTTTACTTATTTCCAGCAGGTAGGCGGTATGGACTGTTCGCCTGTATTGGGTGAAATTACCTATGGTATTGAGCGGCTGGCAATGTATCTGCAGGGTGTTGAAAATGTCTATGATCTGGTTTGGGCTAAAACTCATGACGGCCGGATTGTCACCTATGGTGATGTGTATCATCAGAATGAAGTCGAGCAGTCTACTTATAATTTTGAATTCAGTAATGCAGAATGGTTACTGGCACAGTTTAATTATTATGAAACCGAAGCTAAACGTCTGCTGGCTGTAGAGGATGTCAGTCTTGCATTACCAGCCTATGAATTAGTACTTAAGGCAGGACATACGTTTAATTTGCTTGATGCACGCGGCGCTATTTCTGTAACCGAGCGAGCAGCTTATATTGGCCGTGTTCGTGCTTTAAGCCGTGCAGTTGCACAAAAATATGTAGAAAGCCGTGAAAAACTTGGTTTTCCGTTACTGAATAAAAATACTACTAATCAGACTGCCTGAAACTGAATGAAAGTAATACTTGCATGAATGCTCCTTTATTAATTGAACTGCGTACTGAAGAGTTGCCGCCAAAGGCACTGAATAATCTGGGTGAAAGTCTCGCCGCTGGAGTTGTTGAGGGTCTGGAAAAAGCACAGCTGATTAGCGGTGTGGCTGATTATCAAGTATTTGCTGCACCCAGACGGCTGGGTGTTCTGGTGCAAAATGTTAAAGCGGTGCAGGCAGACCAGCAAATTGTGAAAAAAGGTCCCAGTGTAACAGCGGGTATGAAAGATGGTGAGCCTACCAAGGCTTTGCAGGGATTTGCCCGCAGTAATCAGGTAGAAATCAGTCAGCTTAGCCAGATTAATGATGGCAAACAAATGGTATTTGCCTATGAATATACTCAGGCCGGTTTACCACTGAATGCCTTGTTAAGCGATATATTGAATCAATCCATCAAAAAACTGCCTATTCCGAAAGTGATGCACTGGGGTAGCAGTACCTTTACTTTTGTCCGTCCTGTACATGGACTGGTGATGATGCATGGTACTGAAACAGTTACTGGCAGTGTCCTGGGATTAGACAGCCAGAACTGGACTTTAGGTCACCGTTTTCTGAGTAAAGACAGAATTATTTTTAACCATGCTTCAGATTATGAAAAAGTATTATTAGAGCAGGGTAAAGTAGTGGCCAGCTTTGCCGAGCGCCGAGCCCGTATTGAGCAGGGTTTAACTGTAGCGGCTGATGAACTTCATGCTCAGGTAGCCTATGCAGAAGGCTTGCTGGATGAAGTTACAGCTTTGGTTGAATGGCCGGTAGTTTTACAGGCAGGTTTTGATGAGCGCTTTTTACAAGTGCCGCAGGAATGTCTGATTTTAACCATGCAGCAAAATCAGAAGTATTTTCCGCTGTTAAACAGTGATGGCAAACTAATTAATCGTTTCCTGCTGGTATCTAATCTGCAAACAGAAAATCCAGTACATATTATTCATGGAAATGAGCGTGTATTACGAGCTCGTCTGGCAGATGCCGAATTTTTCTACCGTCAGGATCAGAAAACGACTCTTGAAAGTCGTCTGCCTCGTCTGCAGAATGTGGTTTATCACAATAAGCTGGGTAGTGTTGCAGAAAGAGTTCAGCGTATTACTCAGCTGGCAAAAGCTATTGCACCGTTACTTAATGCTGATGTAGATAAGGCTGTACGTGCTGCTGAGCTGGCTAAAGCTGATTTACTGACCGACATGGTAGGGGAGTTCCCTGAGCTACAGGGAACGATGGGTAAATACTATGCTTTGCATGATGGTGAAAATGCTGATGTTGCTGTAGCAATTGAGCAACATTACTGGCCGCGTTTTGCTAATGATGCTTTACCGGACAGTTTAACTGGTACAGTGGTTGCTCTGGCCGATAAACTGGAAACTTTGATTGGTATCTGGGGTATCGGACTTATTCCGACAGGCGATAAAGATCCGTATGCATTGCGCCGCAGTGCACTGGGTATTTTACGAATGCTGATGCAGCATAATCTGGCACTGATGCCATTATTACAGGCAGCATTTGATACATTTGCTTCAGGCAGACTGGCTGAAAATACTGTCAGTGAAGTGGCCGGGTTTATGCAGGCCAGACTGGCAATTCTGTTACAGAATTCCTTTGCACAGGATGTAGTGGCTGCAGTACTGGCCGGTAAGGTAGAAAATCTGGGTGAGCTGGAAGCCAGACTTGCCGCAGTAACCCGCTTTAAACAGCTGGATGAAGCTACTGCACTGATTGCTGCTAATAAACGTGTTCATAATTTACTGAAAAAAGCAGATATTTCTGCTTTATCCGCTGTTAATCCAGATCTTTTGCAGCAGCAGGATGAAAAACAGCTCTATCAGGCAACTGAGCAGGTTGCAGAAAAAATTCAGGCTGTGCTGAAACGGCAGGATTTTGCTCAGGCATTAACTGAGCTGGCCGGAATTAAAGAAAAAGTGGATGCATTCTTTACTAATGTGATGGTAATGGATGAAAATGAAGCTATTAAGAATAACCGTCTGGCTTTGTTACTGTGTTTATCGCAGCAGATGAATGCTGTGGCCGATATTGCCTTATTAAGTGAGTAAATAATAGCAGACATCTCTGCTCATTCTTAAATAGTGGATGAAAGCTAAATTATGATATTTGATAATATAGTATTCCATACAGAAGAAGATTATCCGCCTGCGTTGTCACTGGCTAATGCTGCTACACATATGGGTTATTACTGGTCATGGGCTGTACGCCGCGGTTTATATAATCCGCAATGGGATGAAGCGGCAGAAGAAGATATGGCAGCACTGAAAGCTCAGGTTATGAGCGGAGCTGAATTTGTTCTGAATAATATGGCCGGTTGTCTGGAAGACAGTGACTTTAACGATGAAGGACGACGGTTCTCACTTTATTACTATGAAGATGAAGATGAGGGCTATGGTCGTTTTATGGAAGATTATGTGCAAACATTAAATACGCCGGCCTTGCAAAGTTTTTATCATGTAGAAATTAATGATGAAAATCAGTCTTTACTTGATGGTGTATTTGATAGTGCTTTGATTCAGTGGCGGCAAAGTTTGAAGCCGGTGCAATAAGGTTAATTATGGCATTGAATGGAAAAGGCAAATTAATCATACTGGATCGAGATGGTGTGTTGAATGTTATGCAACCGCAGCCCATCAGCGATCCTGATCAGTGGCTTCCCTTACCGGGTAGTATGGATGCTGTTGCCTTTCTGACTCAAAGTGGTTATACCGTTGTTGTGGCGGAAAATATGTCTGGTATCGGGCGTAATCAGGTCAGTATGCAGCAGTTGAATGAAGTACATAGCAAAATGCATACTCATATACAGAAAGCTGGCGGCCGCTTAAGCGGGGTTTGGTTTTGTCCGCATACCGGTAATGCTAAATGTAAATGTCGTAAACCTGAACCGGGTTTGCTGCTGGATATTCTGGATCGTCTGCATATGAAAGCAGAAAATACCTGGCTTGTCGGAGATGGTATTCGCGATATGCAGGCAATTGCCGCAATTGGCGGTCATCCTGTACTGGTTTTAACCGGTAAAGGCAAGGAAACATTAAAAATGGAAGAATTGCCGGAAGATACTCAGGTGTACGATGATTTGCTGGATTTTGCCAAATATTGTCGTACTCTGGCTGAACAGGCAGCCGAGGAATAATATAACATGCTGTTGTTGCGTAATTTGATTTACTGGTTTTGTTTGTGTGTATTTTCATTAATCTGGCTGGTGGTAGTAATTGTTTCCATGCTGGTACCAAAAGGGGTTACATGGACAACCACTGTATGGGGAAAAACTCTTTTCTGGATGCTGGAGCACATTATCGGATTGAAATACGAAGTAACCGGCCGGGAAAATATTCCGCGCGAACCCGGAATTGTGTGCTGTAAACACCAATCCGGTTGGGAAACGCTGGCCATGCTGGTATTTTTCCCTGATCTCGCCTTTGTGGCTAAACGTGAACTTTTTCGTATACCGGTTTTTGGCTGGGCACTGAAATGGCGCGGCACAATAGGTATTGATCGTAAAAACCCTAAAGCGGCAAATGCCCAGATTATCAGTCAGGGGAAAATATGCAAACAAAAGGGGATGTGGATTTGTATTTTTCCGGAAGGTACACGAATTAAGCCGGGTTTCCGTGGCCATTATAAAAAAGGTGCTGCCCGAATGGCACAGGAACTACATATGAATCTGGTTCCGGTCGCATTAAATAGTGGCGAATTCTGGCCTAAAGATTCCTTTTTTAAATATCCGGGTAAAGTAACAGTAGTGATTGGTGAACCGATTCATTATGAGTCAGCTCATAATCCGGAAGAATTAATCAGAATCTGTGAGCAATGGATAGAATCCGAGCAAGTAAAAATTCAGGGGGTGGGACCGTTTGCACCAGAGCATCCGCAAGTACCAACGCCGTTCGTGCCGCATTAATTGATATCAGTTGAATATTGATACTTTTTATTTTTTAAATAGTGTTTTGCTGAATCCTGAGCAGATAAACAGGTAGCCTATTTAATTTTTTTAGACTGAATCTGAAACGGGATATGAATAATATGATGAGCTGGTTAATAGAAATATCTGCTTGTCTCAGATAGTAATTTATTTACATTTTAACAGATTAGTTGTCATGTCGGAATTTCTTCACACAACTACAGATGGCGATACCATCAGGCTGAAATTACGGCGTACAGCAAAAAAAAATATTATTGTACGTCCTGCATCAGGTTGTTTACTGGATATTAACGTTCCGCCATTTGTATCAATGAAATCTTTGTCTGAATGGCTGAACGTTAATGAAATCGCTATTAAAAAGCTGTGGCAGCAATCAGAAAAAATAGCGGCAGCATTACCTGAATTTATCTGGTTTCGTGGTCAGGCATATCCTTTTACTCAGATATCCGTACTAACAAGAGTGCAGTGGCATAAGCAATATGGCTTTTTAGTACCACTAGTAAATTCACAGTCACCCTATGTACTTTTGAAAGCATGGTTAAAACAAAGTGCCAAAAAGGAATTGTTGCTACGCTTGCAATATTGGGCAAATGTAATGCAGTTGCAGCCAATGGCAATGACATTAAGTCAGGCTCGAACTTTTTGGGGAGTATGTCGCCGGCGTAGCGGAATCCGTCTCAACTGGAGATTAATTGGCGCACCTGCTGACGTGGTGGATTATGTCTGTATTCATGAATTGTGCCACTTGCGCCATGCCAACCATGGTAAAGCTTTCTGGGCAATGGTTGCAGAATACTGTGCTGATGCTGATAATGCCCGTAAGTGGCTAAAAAAATATGCTAATGAGCTGTTTGCTCTGGATAAATTCAGCTAAAGTTTCACTCTGGAAAATTTGGTGAATTCCGGCTGTTTTCAATACTGATACAAAATAAAAAGCAGCCGTACTATTTTCATCGTATGACTGCTTTTTGTTATTCAGCTTTAAATGCTGATTTATATTTTTGGCTGTCAGCTAAAAATGCTTACCTGTTATTTTTAGGTTTAGCCGGCATCAACCGCAAGTTGTTTCATAATATTTTTAATAATCTGGACACGTTGCATAACGTCTTCAATACCAATGCTAACTCTGAGTTTATCTGCTCCAATTAGACGGTAGTTTTTATCACTTTGCATAATGGCTACAATAGTTGCGGGATTAATGCGATGATGTTTGCCAAAAGTAAAAGTAATGGCTTCACTACTGGCGTCAATTGTGTCTATGCCTAAGCTGGCTGCTTCAATGCGTAAATGATGGCTGGCAATCAATGTAGAGACAGCCGGTTCAGGAAGCCCGAAACGGTCGATCAGTTCTTCGTGTATCTGGTCTATCTCTGCTTCGGTTTCACAGCTTGCCAGGCGTTTGTACAATACCAGTCGGGCATGAATATCCGGGCAATAACTTTCCGGCAGCAGAGCAGGACTATGCAATTTAATGTCACTGGTAATACCCAGCGGAGCATCCAGATCCGGCTCTCTGCCTTTCTTCAAATTGCGCACGGCCTGCTTGAGCATTTCGGTATATAAAGTAAATCCGACCTGAATCATTTCACCAGACTGTCCTTCACCCAAAATTTCGCCGGCACCACGGATTTCTAAATCCTGCATGGCTAATGTAAATCCGGCTCCCAGATCATCAGCCATTTCTATGGCTTCCAGACGTTTCTGTGCATCTTTGGTCATTGCATCCGGTATCAGTAGATAGGCATATGCCTGATGATGAGAGCGGCCTACACGGCCACGCAGCTGATGCAACTGGGCCAGACCAAATTTATCAGCTCGCTCAATAATAATCGTATTGGCATTGGGAATATCAATTCCGGTTTCAATAATAGTTGAACACAGTAACACGTTATAACGCTGCTGAAGAAAATCCCGCATAATCTGTTCCAGTTCGCGTTCACGCAGTTGTCCATGAGCGATACCGATACGGGCTTCAGGTAATAAAGTAGTTAATTTTTCATAAGTGTTAGCAATGGTATCAACTTCATTGTGCAGAAAAAACACCTGTCCGCCACGTTTCAGTTCACGTAATACGGCTTCTCGTATTAAACCATTGCTGTAAGGACGAACAAAGGTTTTTACAGCCAGCCGGCGGCTTGGTGCTGTGGTAATCAATGAAAAATCACGCAGGCCTTCCAGCGCCATACTTAATGTACGCGGAATTGGTGTTGCGGTCAGTGTAAGCACATCCACATTAGCACGCAGGCGTTTAAGCTGTTCTTTCTGACGTACGCCAAAGCGATGTTCTTCATCTATAATAACCAGTCCCAGATTTTTAAAATGGACATCCGGCTGAACCAGTTTATGGGTACCAATCACAATATCTACTGTGCCGTCAGCCAGTCCGGCAAGTGTGGCCTGTGTTTGTTTACTGGTATTAAAGCGGGAAAGCTGGGCAACTTTAACCGGAAAGTCTGCAAAGCGATCAGCAAAATTTTGTGCATGTTGCTCAACAAGCAGTGTAGTTGGTGCAAGTACTACCACCTGTTTACCAGCCATTGCTGCTACAAAAGCGGCGCGTAGCGCAACCTCAGTTTTACCAAAGCCTACATCTCCGCAAATCAGTCTGTCCATGGGCTTTTCAGCACATAAATCTTTTATGGTCGCAGCGATTGCCGCAGCCTGATCTTCGGTTTCTTCATAGCCAAAGCCATTGGCAAAAGCCTGATAATCCATCTCATTCAGACTAAAGCGGTGGCCTTGCTGAGCTTCACGCTGAGCATATAGATTTAATAATTCGGCAGCAGTATCTCTGGCTTTTTCCGCGGCTTTATGTCGTGCTTTATCCCATGCTCCATGACCCAGTTTATGCAAACTGATGTTATCATGAGCACTGCCTGCATAGCGGGAAATAAGCTGGAGCTGACTAACAGGTACATATAACTGAGAACCTTCAGCATACTCCAGTAGCATCATTTCACAGGCACCTTCACCTAAATTCAGGGTTACCAGACCCTGATAGCGTCCGATACCATGTTGTTCATGTACCACCGGATCACCAATTTTGATTTCAGCCAAATCGCGCAGCATGCCGTCTGAAACAGCACTATGTTTGCGTCTTGTACGCCGGCCGCGAATAACATACTGGTATAAATCAGCCTCAGTAATAATAGCCAGTTGCTGATCTGTCAGCAGGCAACCGTAACTTAACGGCGCAATAGTCAGGCACAAGCAGGAATTACTGTTCAGAAAGTCCTGCCAGCTATTGACAATATCTGGCTGTAAACTGTACTGGCGCATAAAATTGAGCATGGTTTCCCGGCGTCCGAGACTTTCTGCGCAAATCAGTACCCGTCCTGACCATTGCTGGAGAAAATTTTTCAGTGTGTGCAGCGGATCATCAGCCTGTCTGTCTACTGCGACACTTGGCAGCGTATAAGTAGTGTCTTCACTGATTTGCGGAACAAGACGCGCATAAGATTTAATACGTGCCCCGAACTGGTCTTCACTAAGATAAAGATAATCTGGTGCCAGAGGTGGATAGGCCGGATCGCCCTGTGCCAGAATGTAGCGTTGTTTGACATCCTGCCAGATGCGGGCAGATTCTTGATGAATATCACCCAGACAAACCAGAATGGCTTCATCATCAGTGTAATCAAAGATACTGACGCATTCTTCTTCAAAAAATAAAGGCAGGTAATACTCAACACCCGCCCCGAAATGTCCTTCAGATACTGCATTATAAACAGTTGCTTTTCGGGCGTCGCTATTGATTTCTTCCCGAAAGCGGCTGCGGAATATTTTCTGTACATCACTGTCGGTTGGAAATTCATGTGCCGGTAACAGACGAATTTCATCTACTGTGGTTAATGTACGCTGGCTGTCTGCATCAAATGTTTTGATGGTATCAATTTCATTGTCAAATAAGTCCAGACGAAACGGTGTGTCACTGCCCATTGGAAAAATATCGAGAATACCGCCACGCATGGCGAATTCTCCGGTCGCCACCACATGAGAAACATGGTTATAGCCGGCTTCAACCAGACTGTGTTTCAATGCTTCAATATTCAGTTCCTGCCCGGTTTTCAGCCAGAAAGTATGTCCCAGCAAAAATGAAGGAGGGGCAATTTTTTGCATGGCTGTTGCCAGCGGTAACAATAAAACGTCAACCAGTCCGTTTTTTAGTTGCCACAATGTACTTAGTCGCTCTGATACTAGCTCCTGATGAGGAGAAAAATGTTCGTAGGGCAGAGTTTCCCAATCCGGGAAAAACATGATACGTGCAGCAGGATCAAAAAATTGCCATGCTGCCTGAATACGGATTGCCTGTTCGGCATCTGCAGTTAAAATAATTTTCAGTTTTTTTTCAGGTAAATGCTGGCTAAGTAATAATGGCAGACTACCAGCATTTAAATCAGACCAGATTACAGTCTGTCTGGTTTTAGGCAATGCGAATGAAGCAGCAGCGGGCATAATTTTAGTTTTACAGATAATAGAAATTGATTGCCAGTACTTATGGGCAAGCTATGATAAGACAAGCCCTGATAAGCAGACAATTGAAACAGAATTGTTTGGAATGGGTGAATAATAAGTCAGTTTCAGACACAGTCCCAGAATTATGGCTATTATTACATAACAATAATTAATATAGCGAATACAAATACATTACAGCGATGGTAATCAGAATGGCAAATGCACAGCCAATTTTGGCAACCACGCCAACAACCAGACCAATCAGTGTAGCAAAGCCAACCTTGCCGGCAGCGACCAGATTGCGTCTGGCAATAAATTCACCGGTTGCTGCACCAATTAACGGCCCCAATACCATGCCCGGTAAGGCAAAAAACATGCCAATAATCGCACCAATAAAAGAACCCCAGATAGCTCTTCTGCTTGCACCACTATGTTTAGCACCCAGCATACCGGCCATATAATCCAGAAAACAACCTAATAAAGTCAGTATACCTAAAGTAATTAATGTGGGTGCCCCCATAATCTGATAATTGCTGCTCAATGCCAGTAACCATGCACCTCCGAACATGAGAGGCAGACCCGGTAAAGCAGGCATAAATGTACCTAATAAACCAATGAGTAATAAAACAATAGCCAATATTACCAATACTGCATTCATGGCAAATTAGTCCTCAATAAAATTCATAATATAGAATAGTAAAATGGGGGATGCGGTTGTCACATACAAGGATAAATTTTGTAGTGCAGATAAAAAATATGTAATCAACCGCTGATTAATAACAGATAATTTTATCAGTTTGGCATGGTATCTGTATATTAGTGAGCAATTACAGTACAGACAATCTGTATAAAATATAAATGATAAATAAAGCTGTGTTATTTGTTGAGACTGAATGATTCAATATCAATACATTAATCAGATTGAATATCAATGCTATTTATTAAAAATTGTTGTTCTTAAAGATAAATATTCGATATTGAAAAAAGGCAGCCTTTAAAAAGCTGCCTGTGCCAAATAAACTTTAATTAATCTAATTTTTTAAAGTGCTTGCGGCGTTCCTGTTCGCTCAGGTAGCGTTTACGCAGGCGAATGGTTTGCGGAGTAATTTCTACCAGTTCATCATCATCGATAAACTCTACCGCAGCTTCCAGAGACATCAGTACCGGCGGAGTCAGACGCACTGCTTCATCTGTGCCGGAAGCACGGACATTAGTCAGTTTTTTGCCTTTCAGCGGATTAACAACCAGATCATTGTCACGGCTGTGAATACCGATAATCATGCCTTCGTAAATTTTTTCGCCCGGATTGATAAACATACGACCGCGGTCTTCCAGATTCCATAAAGCATAGGCTACAGCATCACCTTGTTCTTGTGATACCAGTACACCATTGCGTCGGCCGGGTATTTCTGCTTTTACTGGTGCGTAATTATCAAATACGTGGCTCATCAGTCCCTGACCACGGGTCAAGGTCATGAATTCACCCTGAAAACCAATCAGACCGCGCGCAGGAATACGGTATTCCAGACGGGTACGGCCTTTGCCGTCGCTTTCCATATTGGTCAGTTCACCGCGGCGGCGACCCAGTTCTTCCATTACAGCACCCTGAGTATTGTCTTCTACATCGACAGTCAGGTTTTCGTAAGGTTCGCATTTAACGCCGTCAATTTCACGGAAAACCACACGTGGTTTGCCGACAGCCAGCTCATAACCTTCACGGCGCATATTTTCAATCAGAATAGTCAGATGAAGCTCACCACGGCCTGAAACACGGAATACATCTGCGTCTGCTGTGTCTTCAACGCGAAGGGCTACATTGGTCAGCAATTCTTTTTGCAAACGTTCGCGAATCTGGCGACTGGTAACAAATTTACCTTCTGTACCGGCCAGCGGGCTGGTATTGACCATGAAATCCATCGTCAGAGTAGGTTCGTCCACGCTCAGCATAGGCAGCCCCTGAGGTTGTTCACGATCAGCAATGGTAACACCGATACCTATATCTTCCAGTCCGGAAACCGTAACAATATCACCGGCTTCTGCTTCTTGTAACGGAATGCGTTCCAATCCTTTGAAGCCAAGCAACTGATTAATGCGTCCCTGACCAATCTGCTTATCTTCATTCATGATAGCTACTACCTGACCGGGTTTAATTCGTCCGTTTAGAATACGACCGATACCCAGCCGGCCGGTATAGTTATCATAATCAAGCTGAGAAATCTGTAATTGCAGAGGTTTATCTGCATCACCGGCTGGTTCCGGGGTATATTTCAGAATGGTTTCAAACAGCGGACGCATATCGGTAGATTCGTCTTCTTCATTCAGCTTGGCAAAGCCAGACAGACCAGAAGCATAAACGATAGGGAAGTCGAGCTGTTCATCGGTAGCGCCCAGTTTATCGAATAGTTCAAATGTCTGGTCAATTACCCAGCTCGGGCGGGCACTTGGCTTATCAATTTTATTGATCACTACAATCGGTTTCAGCCCTAATGCCAGTGCTTTTTTGGTAACAAAGCGGGTTTGCGGCATCGGACCTTCCTGTGCATCCACCAGTAGTAGCACACAGTCTACCATTCCCAGTACACGTTCTACTTCGCCGCCAAAGTCGGCATGTCCGGGTGTATCAACGATATTAATATGGTAGCCTTCGTATTCGATGGCGGTATTTTTGGCAAGAATGGTAATGCCGCGTTCTTTTTCAAGATCGTTGCTGTCCATTACTCGTTCGTCTACCTGCTGATTGGCACGGAAAGTACCGGACTGGCGCAATAACTGGTCTACCAGTGTGGTTTTGCCGTGGTCGACATGTGCGATAATGGCAATATTACGAATTTTTTTACTCATAGGAGTGTGTAACCTAGTTTATTAGCTATTTGTAAGGAAAATTAACCTTGAATTATAACATTTACTCTGCTTTTCGTGGAATTTTTAGCAAAATCAGATGTTCTGTCAGTATTAAAGAGGCTGACTTACATCTGTGTATGTGTCATAGTTAACGTTTTTCCGGTGTTATTCCGGCTGGGTTATTTGAGGCAGTCTGTTGTAATTGTGGTATTGAAGAGGGATGCAAAACCTAGGCAATGGAACAGTTAGAATTTTTTGTTATTCCCAGTCCCTGTAAAGGTGTTTGTGAAAGCAATCATAAGGGATATTGCAAAGGCTGTCTGCGCAGCAGGGACGAGCGTCTTTACTGGTTACGTATGTCTGATACTCAGAAACAGTATGTGCTGCGTTTGTGTGCATTGCGCCGGCGCAAGCTGGAACAAATGCAATCACAACTAGCAGACCAGACAGAACAAAATCTGAGTGAGCAAATATGGCTGCAGGCAGATTTTGATTTTTAGTTTTCAATAGCTGATAAGTTAGTTCGTAAATTTTGATTTTTGGGGAAAAAATGCATTTTTTGATTATTAGTATTTTATGTAGTGTCTCTGTATCAGTATTACTGAAACTGGCACGCAGAAACGGTGTTAATATTGCTCAGGCTGTAGCGATTAATTACCCGGTAGCTGCTGCCTGCACCTGGTTTTTTTTACGTCCGGATTTTTCTGACTGGCATACTTATAGCAGTCACTGGATTATTTTTCTGGCTTTAGGTATTGGTCTGCCGCTCGGCTTTATTGTGCTGGGGCGGGCTATCGAACAGGCGGGAATGGTAAAAACAGATGCTGCCCAGCGCCTATCGCTATTTATGCCTATAGTAGCCGCATTTGTGGTCTTTGGAGAAACTTTAAGCACTAATAAAATTATTGGAATTGCACTGGCACTAATGGCCTTGCTTACCTTGCTGTACCGTGAGAACCCGGCTAAAAGCAAAGGAAAAGGCGATTTTTTAAGTACTGCCGGCTATTTATTCGGTGTATGGCTTTGTTACGGAACTACAGATATTCTGTTTAAACAGATGGCGAAAAGCGGAACAGCTTTTGCACCGACCTTGCTGGTGTCATTTATCCTCGCTGCTATTCTGATTATATGTTATCTGTGTTTACGCAGAACAGTCTGGAATGCGGCCAGTATTCTGGCAGGTCTGATACTGGGTGGTTTGAATTTTGCCAATATTCTGTTTTACATTCGTGCACATCAGTATTTTCAGCAAGACCCTTCGCTGGTGTTTGCCGGTATGAATCTGGGCGTAATAACACTGGCCACTATTATTGGTGCTTTTGTGTTTAAAGAAAAAATCAATGGTTTGAATGCTGCCGGAATTGTACTGGCAATTGCTGCAATCTGGTTTCTGTTTTATGGCAGCAGGCTTAATTCTTTGTTGTAGCCGATTTATATTGAAAAGCTGTTCTGAAATTGAGAACAGCTTTTTTTGATGTGCTTAGCCGGCATTACTTAATTGTGCCAGCTGCTGAGCCTGATGCTCGGCAATTAATGCCTGTGTCAGCTCAGATAAATCACCATCCATAATAAAATCCAGTTTATGCAAAGTAAGATTGATGCGATGATCGGTTACTCTGCCTTGGGGATAATTATATGTGCGAATACGTTCACTGCGGTCGCCGCTGCCAATCAGGCTTTTACGTTCAGCAGCCTCTTTGGCATGAGCAGCATGTTTTTGCTGTTCATACAGACGGGAGGCAAGTACTCGCATTGCCTGTGCTTTATTGGCATGCTGTGAACGACCATCCTGACATTCCACTACCATACCCGTTGGTAAGTGAGTAATACGTACGGCAGAATCCGTCTTATTAATATGCTGACCACCCGCACCGGAGGCACGGAAAGTATCAATGCGTAAATCGTTCGGATTGAGCTGTACTTCAGCCACTTCATCGGCTTCCGGCATAATGGCCACAGTACAGGCTGAGGTATGGATTCTGCCCTGACTTTCTGTGGTTGGTACGCGCTGAACCCGATGGCCGCCAGATTCAAATTTGAGCTGACTGTAAACATTCATGCCTGCAATTCGTGCAATCACTTCTTTATAGCCACCCAGATCACTTTCACTGGCGGATACAATTTCTACCTGCCAGCCCATACGTTCTGCAAAGCGTGTATACATGCGCAATAAATCGCCGGCAAATAAAGCTGCTTCATCACCACCGGTTCCGGCACGAATTTCTATGAAAATATTCTTGTCATCATCTTCGTCTTTTGGTAACAAAAGTTTTTGCAGCTCGCCATCCAGCTGAGTAATCTGATTACGGGCAGTATTGATTTCTTCAGCCGCAAATTCTTTTAATTCTGGGTCTGCCAGCATTTCTTCTGCGGCAGCTAAATCAGTTTCTGCCTGTGTATACTGGCGATAGGTTTCTACTACCGGTGTAAGCTCGGCATGTTCACGGGTAAGGCGACGATATTCGTCAATATTGTCCGTGACATCAGGAGAAGCCAGCAAAGCGGTTACTTCTTCCAGACGCTCAGTCAGGTGCTGTAACTTGTCTATCAATGAAGGTTTCATCTGGTATTCCGTATTAAATAAAAGCTATCAGTCCATTGAGACTGTATTAAATATATAGAGTTAAGGATTATGAATAAATTGGAGGCAGTAGCTAATGCTGCTGATTTTTTCCATGCAGCTGGTAAATCTGACAAATGGCCTCGGCCAGCTCAGGATATTGCTGACTGTCTTTATTTAAAGCTCGGGTGGGTGCATGCAAAAGGCTATTGGTTAATTCACGGCTTAAACGCTGCAATACTTCTTCAACAGGTGTACCTTTACGCAGACGGCGCAGAGCTTTAGTGACTGCTTTGCTGCGCAGCTGTTCACCCTGATCGCGCAATTCACAAATTAAAGGAACGCTATTGCGTGTCTGTTGCCATGCAATAAATTCAGCAACCTTGCCTGCAACCATTTTTTCAGCTTCAGCTGCAGCCTGTTGCCGTGCTGCCTGACCATGCTGCACAATATGCACCATATCATCAACACTATACAAATACGCATCGTTCAGTTCGCCTGCTTCGGCTTCAATGTCACGCGGTACGGCCAGATCAAGCAAAAACATCGGCATGCCGCGCCGCTGCCTGAGTGCGCGTTCTACTAAACCTTTACCAATAACCGGAAAAGGGCTGGCAGTAGAAGAAACAATTACGTCGTATTCAGCCAGAATTTCAGGTAAAGCAGTTAATATGCGTGCATCTGCTTCACAGCTTAATTTCTGACATAACTCCTGAGCCCGCTCCAGTGTACGGTTTAAAACAGTCAGGCGCCGCGGACATTCTGCGGCAAAATAGGTGGCTACCAGCTCAATCATTTCACCGGCACCCACCATTAAAACATTCAATGCTGAAATATCAGGAAAAATCTGTGCGGCCATTTTAACTGCCGCCGCTGCCATGGATACAGAGTTTTCTCCAACTGCACTTTCATTGCGAATTTCTTTAGCTGCTGCAAAAGTTTTTTCAAACAGAGCATTCAGCTGCTGATGCAGCGTATGCCGGCTGCGGGCAACGCGTACGGCTTCTTTTAATTGTCCGAGAATCTGCGGTTCACCTAAAACCATTGAATCCAGTCCGCAAGCCACCCGAAAGGCATGCTGCACAGCCTGTTTATCATGGAATTGATATAAATAGGGAGCAAATTCAGATAATGGCAATTGATGGTAGTCGGCCAGCCATTGTATGGCTGTGGTTGCATTACCAGTACAGTAAATTTCTGTACGGTTACAGGTAGACAGAATCATCGCTTCTGCTATTTCTTCCTGACTGCCAAGCGCAGTTAGTGCTTCTGCCAGTTCTATGGCAGGGAAAGCCAAACGTTCACGTACAGAAACTGGCGCAGTTTGGTGATTGAGTCCGATAACGGTTAAAGACATACTACCTGAAGTAATTTGCGTTTGCCCGCTACCGCGGGTAGGATAATTGCCAGCCAGACTTTATATTCTATATAAATATAAAGTTATTAAATCGGGCAATTATACGCTATCAGTGCTGAAAAAGCAGTAAATCATGCCTGAGAGTGGTATAAATAACTTTTTCGCATGCATAAACAAAAAAATGAAGAATCTGGATTTGCACGATATTCGTGAAGATTACAGCCAGCAGTCACTTAGTGAAGCTGATTGCTGTGAAGACCCTTTGGAGCAGTTTCAAAAATGGTTAATGGCAGCCATGCATGCCAAAGTAAATGAGCCTACAGCCATGAATGTTGCTACTGTTGATCAGCACGGACGACCTAATGCCCGCATTGTGCTGTTAAAAGAAGTGACAGCAGAAGGGTTTGTATTTTTTACTAATTATCATAGCCGTAAAGGGCGTTCATTAAGTCTGAATCCGCATGCGGCACTCACATTTTTCTGGCCGGAACTGGAACGTCAGGTACGGGTGGAGGGAAGCGTGCAACAATTACCTGCAGCAGAATCAGATGCCTATTTTCAGTCCCGACCTTACAGCAGCCGTATTGGTGCATGGGCTAGTGAACAAAGCGCCGTAATTAATAGTAAAACCGAGCTGATGGCGCGTGCAGCAAAACTGGGGGCAAAATATTTGTTCAATGTACCCAGACCGCCGCATTGGGGCGGATATCTGGTTAAACCCGAGCTGGTAGAATTCTGGCAGGGAAGACCAAGCCGTTTACATGACCGTATTCAGTATACAAGACAAAATAATCTCTGGATTAAACAGCGCTTATCACCTTAAACATCTTTTGGCCTATATTGATTCAGAAGTTGAAGGCGCGGCTGCTGTAGCCGGACTATCCATAAGAACTTTGTTTTGAATAAAATCTTCAGCCTGAGTTTTCAGGCTGAAACGATCATTTGTTTTGTTTTCAGCAATATTCAGCAACGCAGAAAAATCTACTTTTACTATAATTTCCGGCATAGATACTATATTCCACAGACTACGCAATAAACTGGTTTTGCCGGCAAATGCTACTTTAGATGTACGCAATCCCTGAGGGTTGTAATAGCGCATGGCTACTGCCATCACGGGTGTATCTGCATCTATTGCTGCCTGAAACAGCGCTGCTTTAAACGGCAAGGTAGTCATTCCCTCAGATGTATACGCTTCGGGAAAAAACAGGACGTTTTTACCTTCATGTAATGCCAGTACTATGGCTTTGATGACCGGATTAATATCCTGTCTCGACTGACGATTAATATAAACAGAGCCTCCGTTTGTAGCCAGTCTGCCGATTACTGGCCATGATTTGACACTTTGTTTAGCAATAAAACCACCGGGGATAAAGGACATTAATACGAAAATATCCAGCCAGCTAATATGATTGGCTACAGTAAGCCAGGGCATACTTGCTGTATCGTGTAATAATTGCTCAGAGTTTACCTTGACGTGCAGAATATCAAGTAAATTGTGCGCAATTGAAATTAATTCCTTATTTCGCTCTGTTTCATTCAGGTTCTTAAACCGATTTACCCGTCTGATTGTCTTAACCAGCCACACAGCCAGTCTGAAAATTCGCGAAAAACGGGTAATTAAAGAAGTATGTTCTGATTTTGTCATTGTTATTTATCGTTTTTTCTGGCATTGAGGACAATAGAAACTGCTTCTTTGTCCCAAAATCATTTTTTCAATCGGATGCCCGCATTGCGGGCAAGGTTCACCGGCTCGTCCGTACACCTGATGTTGTAGCTGAAAATAACCACTAGTGCCAGCACTATTTACAAAATCCCTTAAAGTACTGCCACCTGCCGTAATCGCTTCCTGTAATATCTGTTTGATTGCATCAGTCAGTGCGCTAATCTGCTGTTTATTCAGCTTCATAGCCGGAATGGCCGGATGGATACCAGTACGGAACAAAGCTTCGTTAGCATAGATATTGCCTACGCCGACAACAATTTTATTATCCATAATTGCTGTTTTAATCGCACGTTTCTGGTTTGAAAGTTTCTGTTGCAAATAATCAGTATTAAAATCCTGGCTGAGTGGTTCCGGTCCGAGGTTAACTAATAAAGGATGCTGTTCAATGAGTCCGATAAACCATAAAACAGCTCCGAAACGTCTGGGGTCGTGAAATCGTAAGAGCGTACCATTACTAAAAGCAATATCTACATGATCATGTTTTTGTACCGGCGGTGCAGTAAAGTCAGTAAAGACGCGTAAGCTGCCTGACATACCCAGATGAATAATTAATGTGCCTGAAGCTAATTCAATCAGCAGGTATTTAGCTCTGCGTCTGACTGATAATACCTTTTCGCCGCCAAGCTGTTCGCCTAGATTATCTATTATCGGCCAGCGTAAACGCGGCTGACGCACTTCTACCTGTGAAATAGTTTGATTTTCAATAAAAGGAGCGATTCCGCGCAGCGTTGTTTCTACTTCCGGTAACTCGGGCATAATTTATTTATATTATTCAGAATAAAATCGTTACAATAGCATCATGAAAACAAAATTTAAAGCACATACTGTGTCAGTTTTAATCAGATAAAATTGCCATAAGTCATACGCAGCTAAAATTGTCTGTGTTAAAGTAGCAAATTATTTTACCCTAATAGTTTATTCTTTAAACGGCTGCAAATTTTATCGTGCCGGTTAAAGTATTTAATAACTGAACACATATTGCATGATAAACCGCGATTAGAAAAAAATTGCCTGCACAAGTACAGAGTTGTTATTTATTTATGATTCAGTGTCTACGTAAACTGATTTGCATATATGGAGAAGTTTAATGCCTCGTTGGATTCATCGTATTACCCCGATTGTTTTAAGTTTAATGGCTGTACATATGGCCAATGCCAACAGTGTGTCAGAGCAGCATAAACCAGTACCATTGATTCAAACTAAAATTGAGCGGATAAATAATCAGGTTACAGCACCGGATGATGCAGATTCGCTGCAACGGCGTCTGGCTATTGCTGGCCGTGCCAATGATATTTTTACTTTATTTGCCACAGAACTTATTTATTCTCAGGGTAAAACCGATCACGCTCTGGCCGCAGATATGCGAATGCTTGAGCATACACAAGAACCAGAGGTAGCTGAACGGGCAATGGAAATGGCTCTCGGCGCAAATAAAATCACTGAAGCGCAAACCATTGCTAATCGCTGGCAGGAAATTGAGCCAACAGAGACACCAGCAAGACAGCGCCTGATGTGGGAGCTGGCTATCGCCAAAAATGATGTGCCACAAGTATTGAAAAATGCAGATGCAGTTTTATCCCATGCCAATGATTATCAGCTGCGCCGGTTGTTTTTAAAAATGGCACAATTCCGGTTAAACAACCTGGATGCCACTGATGAGTTAAATGCACCGATTCACAAAACAGCAGTTTTACATCCTGAAATGGCAGAAGCACTAATTGCCGATGCTATTTATGGTGCAACCGGTGCGCATAAAGAGCAAACCATCAAAGCGTTACAATCACTGGTTCATCTAGATACCGATATTTTTCCAGCCAGCCAGCTGACACTGAACCTGATTAATCTTAAGCAGCCACAATATCTGCTGGATTTTTACCAGCTAACCGGTGTGGACACCATGCCAGCTAAATGGCAAAGTCTTTATATAGAATTGTTGATTAAAAATAATCAATTACAACAGGCATATCAAACTTTGCAGCCATTACTTGAGAAAAGTAAAAGCGCGGATCTGTATTTGCAGGCAGTTTATCTGGCTGTCAGTCAAAAAGCTGCTACAGCTACCATTGCCGGCTATGCAGAGAAAATTGTAGAACTGGGGAATTCCAATCAGCGAAGTAAAGCGGCCATGATGGTGGCTATGCGCTATTATGATGAACATAATCTGCCGGCTTCCCGTTCGTGGGCGACTAAAGTCAATGATCCGCAGTTTCTCTTTGATCAGGCACTTATGATGTGCTCAATTGAAGCAGAACAAAAACACTGGAAAGCAGCTCAGCAATGGTTAAATAAAGTTCAGACAGATAAAACACCGGCAGGTACTTTTTTCAGCGGATCGGATTTGCTTCGTTTACAAACATTTGTAAATAGTTCTTCACTTACTGACCAGAAATATGAACAATATCTGAATAGAGTGATTAATGAAGCAGAACATGGTGATACCAGAACACAGGTAGAAAATGTTGCGCCGTTATTACTCCTTCGTGGGCTGTTATATGCAGATAAATTTGATGAGCCGGCAAAAGCAGTAGCAGATCTGCGCCGGTTTGTGAAAATGCGGCCTAATCAGATAGAGGGGCTTAATGCACTGGGTTACACCTTATTAAGTCTGTCAAAAGATCACTGGCAGGAAGCACAGCAATTGCTGGAGCAAGCCTATGCTCAGAATAACCAGTCTCCGGCAATTAATGACAGCCTGGGCTGGGCTTATTTTCTTAATGGTAATGTAGAAAAAGCGCTGCCTTTACTAGAATATGCATATCAGAAGCTGCCGGAAAGTGAAGTAGCTGCTCATCTGGGGGAAGTTTATTGGCAGCAAGGGCGTGAGGACGAAGCTCGTCAAATATGGGCTCAGGGCTGGCTTAATAAAGCCAGTGATCATAAAATTCTGAATCAAATACTAAGTAAACACCAAATCAGACCGAATAGTCTGCCCTTAGCTACAGCAAAGAAGGTAGAAACTCAGGCTGATGCAGATATCTATTTACAACAGGCAGGAATTTTATTTAGCAACAGAACCAATGAACCGGCTTTGATTGAAAATATTAATAAAGTCATTCAGACCGGTAACAGACTTCAACAAAGTCAGGCAGCGCTTCTCGCTGCAACATATTACTTTTCTAATCGGGATATGACCTCTGCACGTAAGTGGCTGGATAAAGTAACTGATAGTGAGTTGATCGGAGATAAAGCCTATCTGATGGGGATGATTGAAGTAACCCAAAATAATATACCGGCTGCAAAGCAATGGTTAGCTCGGATAGATCAGAATAAAGAATCACCCGTTTCTGATAATATGCATACCATTGCACTGTCAGTTTATATTGATAGTAAAACCCTCGATCCGAAAGTTTATGTACAAAAGCTGACACAGATGCTAAAGGATGCAGACAAAAAAGCTGCTGCATCTGAGGATAATAATACAGACTTAAAAGCATTCCTGCTGTATTCACGAGCAACAGCTTATAGTGAAAAACTGGATCAGCCGAAAAAGGCAATAAAAGATATTCGTGCTTTTATTGAATTAAAACCTGATGATGCGGAGGGCTATAATGGGCTGGGCTATACCATGCTAAGTATGCCAAAACGCTATTGGGCAGAGGCTTTATCGATTTTGCAGCATGCAAGTCAGCTGGATAATGAGTCCTGGGCAATTCAGGATAGTCTGGGGTGGGCATATTATCTGAATAACCAGCCTGAAAAAGCGTTACCGCTTTTACGTTCAGCCTATCAGGTTCAGCAGGAAAGTGCCATTGCAGCGCATCTGGGAGAAGTCTTGTGGCAGCAAGGAGAACAGGAACAGGCACGAAAAATTTGGGCACAGGGATTAGCTAATAAAGACTCTGACCAGAAAGAGTTACAACAGATTTTGAAAAAATTTAATGTAAATCCGTCTAGTCTGACTACTGCACCGAAATCACAAAACAATAAATAGCCGGATACTAGTTATCGACTTTAGCAACTGAACTATTGAAATTTACCGAAAAAGCTGCCGTATGCATCAAGTGTCAACGGCAGCTATTCATTTAATTCTAAAACACAAAACTAACTTCACACAGCTCATATAACTAATTCTGATAATATTACAATAATAGACAATCATAGATACCGGAATAAGAATGATATATTCATATTTACGTAAAAAAAATCTTTATCTGGCAGCAGCTATCACCAGCCTGGCTTTAAGTGCCTGTAGCAGCCTCATACCAGACAGAATAACATCGGCATCAGACTGGCAGGCTGGTAACGAAAATGATGTTTCCGGTTTTGACAGTTCCGGACGGCTGGCTATTAAGGATCAGGGTAAAGGAAGCTATGCAAATTTTAGCTGGCAGAATACCGGTAGCGTACAAACAATTGAAGTCAAAACACCATTGGGTAATAGTGTAGGGGTTTTATGTACTGACAGCTCAGGTGTAATTGCAGAAGACAGTAAAGGGCAGATAATTACTGCAGCCAGTATTGAGGAGTTAAGCCAGCGTATGCTTGGTTTTGTGCTTCCGTTTGATCACTTGAATCAATGGGTGCAGGGATATTGGATTGCAGATGAACCTTATCAGTTATTGCCCAACGGCAAACTTAAACAGTCTGGCTGGATTATCCAGCGTCAGCAACAAAACGGAAGTCATAATCCGCGTATTGTACTGTTAAATAATGCACGCTTCGACATCAGACTGGTGTTTGATGAATATACAGATACTGATGATAGTGCAAAATCAGCACAATGCGAATTGCGTCAAAAATTATCCTGATTAATTATTTAAAAATATGAATAAATCTCCAGCAGCTGATGCACGGCATTTTCTGGCGCCGGCCAAGCTGAATCTTGATTTGAGAATCGTCGGACGGCGCGCCGACGGCTACCATTTACTTGAAAGCATTTTTACTCTGATTGAGCTGTATGATCATATCTGGTTCAGCGTAAATCAGACAGGCTGCATAAAGTTACATACACCAACTGACGGCATTACTGAAGAACAGGATTTGTGTGTGCGTGCAGCCCGGTTATTATCCGACCATACCGGTACTAAATACGGAGTGGATATCTGGCTGGAAAAACAGATTCCTGTTGGTGGCGGACTGGGTGGTGGCAGTGCGGATGCGGCAGTCGTATTAATGGTGCTTAACCGATTGTGGCAGCTTAATCTGAGTAAGACAGAACTATTACAGCTTGGCGTGCGGTTAGGTGCAGATGTACCGTTTTTTATTTTTGGACAAAGTGCATTTGCCCGCGGTATTGGTGAGCAATTAAGCCCGATATCTTTGCCAAAACAATGGTATGTGATTATCAAGCCTCCGGTGCATGTCAGTACACCGAAAATATTTGCACATAAAGACTTGACACGTGATTCCAAGCCACGGATAATGCCAGACTTCCAAGCAGGACAGCACTGGCGCAATGATATGCAGAGCGTTGTTTTAGCTGAGTATCCAGCAGTAAAAGCGGCATTTGATGTTTTGGCTGAATACGGTTCACCAATGATGAGTGGTTCTGGTGCATGTGTATTTTTGTCATTTAATTCTGAAAGTGCAGCACAAGCTGTTTACAATAAAGTTTCTTGCGCGCATCAGGCATATTGTGTTGCTTCCCTGACGAGGCATCCGTTTTATCAATGATGTGTGTAGTTGGGGAGTCGTCAAGTGGTTAAGACACTGGGTTTTGATCCCAGTATGCGTAGGTTCGAATCCTACCTCCCCAGCCAGTTGCTTGATAAAAAGCATTGGGGAGTCGTCAAGTGGTTAAGACACTGGGTTTTGATCCCAGTATGCGTAGGTTCGAATCCTACCTCCCCAGCCACATTTCGAGCAAATAAGCAGTAAACCCTATTGGGGAGTCGTCAAGTGGTTAAGACCCCGGATTCTGATTCCGGTATGCGTAGGTTCGAATCCTACCTCCCCAGCCAATTCAGATAAGCGTGTAAGTTTACTTACACGCTTATTTAATGTGTAAATGACAAATTGTTATTTTATAGCACGTGCAGATTGCCATAAGTGATATAATTTGCCATTAATCCCGTACGGAAAACTTCCAATCGGGAAACAAGCAAGTTTGTATAACTGTTTTCACTTTTTGTGATAATTAGCATGGTTAAGCCTGAAAAATGCAATACAGTTTCAATCCTAGTAATAGAATAGTGTTACTATTTTGTTGTGTTGCTATCAGGTATCGGCAAAATTGATTGATTAAATCTGTTTTAACCATGATACTTGCAGCTATCAGTATATACAGAATATTTTTCAAAGAGGTGGTCATTGCTTTTGAATTTAAAAGTAACGTAAACGGGTTAACAGCGAAATGAGCAACGAAATTCATAACGTTGAAAGCCATTACTTGTTTAAATGACAGATACACTACAACCCAAGTGGTGATATGAAAGCTTTGGATTAATGTTTAATCTACCTCACACAAATCAAACCAAACCAAAACAGGACTCAGGTACAACAGAAATGGCAGCATACGACAGTTTGATGGTTTTTACCGGCAATGCGAATCCGGAGCTGGCAAATAACGTAGCCAGACACTTGGATATTTCTCTGGGACGTGCTTCAGTTGGAAAATTTTCTGATGGCGAAATTGCAATTGAATTACTCGAAAATGTACGTGGTCGTGATGTATTTATCGTACAGCCTACCTGCGCACCGACTAACGATAACTTAATGGAAATCCTGACAATGGCTGATGCACTCAAGCGTGCTTCAGCCGGACGGATTACTGCAGCCATTCCTTATTTCGGCTATGCACGCCAGGATCGCCGTCCGCGTTCAGTACGTGTGCCGATTTCTGCCAAACTGGTAGCCAATATGCTGTATTCTGCTGGTATCGACCGCGTACTTACAGTTGACTTGCATGCTGACCAGATTCAGGGCTTTTTTGATATTCCGGTAGACAATATTTATGCTACCCCCATTCTGGTGCATGATATTGAAAAGCAGCGCATTGATAATCTGACAGTTGTCAGCCCTGATATCGGTGGTGTAGTGCGCGCCCGTGCCGTAGCAAAAACACTGGGCACTGATCTGGCCATTATTGATAAACGCCGGCCAAAAGCCAATGTGGCAGAAGTAATGAATGTAATCGGTGAAATTCAGAATCGTACCTGCCTGATTATTGATGATATGATTGATACAGCAAATACCTTATGTAAAGCTGCATCAGCATTAAAAGAACGCGGTGCAGAACGCGTGCTGGCTTATGCTACTCATCCGGTATTTTCCGGAGCGGCGATTGAGCGTATTGCTTCATCAGAAATCGATCAGGTTGTAGTCACTGATACTATTCCTTTATCTGAAGCTGCACAGAAATGTGATCGGATTCGTCAGGTAAGTATTTCAGGCCTGCTTGCAGAAACTGTACGTCGTATCAGTAACGAAGAATCTGTGTCATATCTTTTCAATGAAGATGTGGCCATACCGGGAGCAATGTTTCTCCCTTAATACCCCCAAGCCGTCTTAAGCTGGTCGCGGCCGATGACGGCATTATTAACTTTGGAGTAGTTATGTCTTACGAAATTAAAGCAGAAATCCGTGAAGCTCAGGGCACTGGTGCGAGCCGCCGCCTGCGTCGCGAAGGTAAAGTACCGGCTGTATTGTACGGCGAAGGTACCGAACCAATAGCCATTACAGTAGATCATCGTACTTTATGGTACGCACTGGAAAAAGAATCTTTCCATACTGCTATCATCAAACTGGATGTTAATGGCAAAACCTACGACGTTATTGTACGTGATTTCCAGATGCATCCGTTTAAACAACAGGTACAGCACATTGATTTCCAGGCCGTTGATGCAAATAAAGCTATCAATATTCGTGTTCCGCTACACTTGCTGAATGCTGCTATTTCTCCGGCAGAAAAATTGCAAAGTGGTCGTGTGTCTCTGCTGGCTACCAGCGTAGAAGTAAATGCTTTACCGAAAAACATTCCAGCTGTATTGGAACTGGATGTTTCTACCATCAGTGCCGGTGAAATTCGTCACCTGACCGATTTAGTGTTCCCGGAAGGTGTGACCAGCGTTGCATTAAATCGCAATGAAAATCTGGCTATTGCTTCTGCTACTGGTAAAAACAAATAAGCAGTAAAAAATACCTACATCTGATTAGTATTTTACCTAAAAGTAAAATGCCATTGAAAACTGAAGTCTGTAGTAACAGACTTCAGTTTTTTTAAAGTAATGTGAGTAATAATTTCTAAATTTAAATAATTACAATTTAGCACATATAGCAAAACGTAAAGTTAAATTTGAAAAATCAGAAATAAACGGTCTGCACAAGAAAAATATATAAAAATATTTTATTTCATTCAAATTACGTTTTATAAAATAAGTAATGCATACTAATTATTTTATAAATATATTAATAACATAAAAAAGTCAAAAATATAAAAAAGCTTTTATCTGATTCAACACAGATAAAAGCCTTTTTAGAAATTAATTTAATCAATTATAACGCAGCATCAGGACTTTTTACGGCCTGGTTTTTTGCGTGAACCATTACTACGTGACTTCTGAATGGCAGCAGTTTTTGTTTTGTTTGACTTAGTTTTCTTAC
This sequence comes from Snodgrassella sp. W8124, assembly GCF_016100875.1. NCBI lineage: Bacteria > Pseudomonadati > Pseudomonadota > Betaproteobacteria > Neisseriales > Neisseriaceae > Snodgrassella > Snodgrassella sp. W8124. The sequence goes on along the minus strand of NZ_JACFRP010000001.1, from coordinate 1,017,942 downwards.
CGGGTGCTTTGCGCGGCTGTTTAACAGTGGCTTTAAGCTGTTTCTGAATATTTTGCGCATTATTTGTCCGGCGACGCTTACCACTATTCGTGCTAATCAGCACCAAATCAATCCGGCTCGTATCCAAATCCGCGCGAGCTACTTTGACTACAACTTTATCACCCAGCTTAAAGCGGATACCACTACGCTCTCCGACAATGGCCAGCATTTCAGGATGATAATTAAAATAATCTTCACCCAGATCGCTGATATGAACCATGCCGTCAATATAAACATTATCTAAAGTAACAAACAAACCAAAATTTGCCATACCGGAAATCGTACCGGAAAAAACCTCACCGATTTTGTCCTGCATATAGTAAGTTTTAAGCCAGTTTTGCACATCACGGCTGGCATTGTCAGCTCTGCGTTCTGCCAGTGAACAATGCACACCCAGTTCAGACCACGACTTTGGCTGATATTGTTTATGCTGTAAAATGGCCTTAATGGCTCTGTGAACAGTCAGATCAGGATAACGCCTGATTGGTGAAGTGAAATGTGTATATGCCGGATAGGCCAGACCAAAATGGCCAATATTTTGTGGTTCATAAACCGCCTGCTGCATTGAGCGTAACAGCATAATACTGATTACATTCCGATCAGGCCGTTCTTTGATTTTTTCGCTTAGTTCCGCATAATCTTTTGGAGTAGGGTTACTACCGCCATTTAGATGTAAACCAAGCAGCGATAATTGCTCACGCAAAGTATTCAGACGCTCACTGGTCGGACCGGCATGATTACGGTATAGAGCAGGATGTTTATGATGTTTGAGAAATTCTGCAGCACAGACATTCGCAGCCAGCATACATTCCTCAATCAGACGATGAGCTTCATTACGCTCAACCGGTATAATACGTTCAATTTTACCCTGCTGATTGAACAGCATCTGTGTTTCTACACTATCAAATTCCACAGCACCACGTTGCAGGCGTTTTTTCAGTAAAATCTGATATAACCGGTATAAACTCAGTACATGTGTTTTCATCGGGTCATCAAACTGGTCATTACTAATCCAGTCCCATGCCTGTGTATAGGTAAGCCGTGCATGTGAGCGCATTACCGCCGGATAAAATTCATAACTTTTAATATTGCCTGCATAAGTAATCACCATATCGCATACCATGCACAGGCGATCTACATTCGGATTAAGGGAACAGATGCCATTAGATAAATTCTCCGGTAGCATCGGAATAACCCGCCGTGGAAAATAAACACTCGTAGCACGTTCCTGTGCATCCTGATCAATAGCATCATCAGGATGGACATAATGGCTAACATCGGCGATAGCAACGACCAGGCGGTAATTACGACCAATTTTTTCTGCATATACCGCATCATCAAAATCGCGTGCTGTTTCACCATCAATAGTAATAAGCGGCAGATCACGCAGATCTTTTCGGTTTTTTCGCTCATCAGCTTTAACATGATCAGGTATTTTAGCGGCCTGAGCCATACAGGCCTGACTAAACTGATAGGGTAAATGATGTTTGCGTACTGCAATTTCAATTTCCATACCACTGTCAGCATAATCACCAAGAATTTCTGTAACACGAGCCACTGCTGCCTGAGTTGCATTCGGATAGGACTCAATTTTTGCTACCAGAACCTGACCGGCTTTAGCTTTACCCAAAGAGTCAGGCTGTAGCACAATACTTGCTCCCAGACGTTTATCTTCGGGAACGAGCATAGCTACACCATGTTCAATTGTGAGTCGTCCTACCACATCTTTATTAGATCGTTCGATGACATCCAGCACCTGCCCTTCACGCCGCCCGCGACGGTCAGAACCAGCTGGTCTTACAGTGACAATATCTCCGTTCATTAACCCGCACATCTGGCGAGCGTAGAGAACAAAATCACTGCCGTCAGCAGGGTTTAACGGTACAGCAAAACCAAAGTCGTCTTTGTGTACTTCAATCCGGCATTTAACCAGTGCCAGTTTATTAGCTACACAAACAGCACCGCGGCGATTAATTAGAATCTGTCCGTCTCGTGCCATGGCATTTAAACGACGATCAAAAAAAGCTATTTCTTCATTAGTAATATTAAGTTTCTGTGATAATTCAGTCATTTTGACCGGAATACCGACTTTATCTAAAACAGCAATAATCCATTCCCGGCTGGGTAAAGGATTGGAATAACGTTGTAATTCACGTTTTAAATATGGATCTTGATGGCGTAAATCTGATTTTTTTTTCATAGAGTATTGACAATCTCTTTAGAGAATATATAATGCACTTCCTCAGTTAAAGACATACTTTAACTGAAAGTTGCAATATATGCAAAAGCCCAGGTGGCGGAATTGGTAGACGCGCATGGTTCAGGTCCATGTGCCAGCAATGGTGTGGAAGTTCGAGTCTTCTCCTGGGCACCAAGTTATTTTCTTTATCTAGTAATAAACTTCAATCTTCAAAATTTCTTTTCAAAAGCAATTCAGAATAGTTTTCACTGTAGACTTTCACAAAAGCTTATAAACCTTATAAATTTTGAGTATCTGTATCTTAAAGATATACTTTCACATCGGCACAATTGTTTTAAATTAATGAAAATTATTATGACGGACTATATAGCGAGGGCTAAAGCTATAACGAAGTATACAAATATAAATAATTACATTAATTCCAACTTAAGAGAAGAGAAGGGTTCCTCGAACATGCTGATTTGAATAAACGTATTCATAATCGATTTTAGTTATTAGAGTGTAAAAAATAAATACCTTTAAATCTCATACTTGATTAAGAAACCTAAATAAGCTAAATTTGCTAAGAAATAAACTTGAATAAAAGCAATTTAGTAAAAAAGTGATTACACAATTAAGTCCAATTTTCTTTGCTGGAAAATACTTTTCTTTGATAATCAATAGATATAGTCTGATGTACTAGTAATACTGTTGACAATCTTAGCCAAAAATATATAATGCACAACTTCACAAGCACAACGGTGTTGGTGAATAAGCCCAGGTGGCGGAATTGGTAGACGCGCATGGTTCAGGTCCATGTGCCAGCAATGGTGTGGAAGTTCGAGTCTTCTCCTGGGCACCAGAATTCCAAAAAAAGATATCTAATATTTAGATATCTTTTTTTATTTTGTAAAACTTAAATTAATAATAATCATATTTTAGAGATTTGCAGATTAGCATAAAATTTGCATACTCAATCTACATTTGAATTATTAATTCAAATATCAATTTATTTTGTATCAAATATATAAATAATTTTCAAAATAAAAAAGCTATTTATGTTCCGTAGCCGGAAGCTGATTAAATGCCCATTCTTTATCCGTGCATACCCGTGCGAGTACTAAGCCTAATGGTAAAGCCAAGACAATAAGCATTGCCTGTGCTCCCCAGTTAATAGCATTGATAATATCGTTTTGCTGTAAAAAATACATAGCGCGAAACATATAAATGCCCGGTACCATAATACATACTGCCGGTACCGATAAAGCAATACGCGGACATTTACTATGGCGGCTAAAATAAAATGCACTGATACCGACAATAAAAGCTGCTATTAAAGAAGCTGCCTGAATAGGTATATTAGTCAGGTCTATCATTTCCAGCCGTAAAGTATTGGCATACATGCCGATAAAAGCAGTCATTAAAGCAGTTTTTACCGGGCTGTTAAAAAGCAGGGAAAAACCAAGTACACCAAAAAAGCTGGCAATCAGACGAAAAAAAGCTGTCCATACCGGGTAAAGATTAGGCGAGAGCATAGCTTCCGGTGCCATATGGATTCCGGCTGCAACTACCCATGCAGCAAAAGTGGCGCAAAAAATTACAGTTATGGCATAACCTACACGCTGAATACCAGATGAAAAATCCAGTTTGGCTAAATCCAGCACTCCGGTTATCAAAGGAAAGCCAGGTATCAGAAACAGCATAGAAGCTATATAGCCGGCTGTGTGCTGAATATTTACTTTTAGCAAAAGATGACTACCGCCAATAATCAGAAAATACACACTAGAAGCTACAGCTGCGGCCAGCATGGTGACAACAAACTGATTCAGATGTTTATGTAATAGGGTTTTTCTTAGCGCCTGGCCAAAACCAGAGGCAAAAAATACACCCAGCATTTCAATCAAACCACCACCGATTAAAAAAGTAAAAGATGAACACGCAACCGCAGCAAACAAAGCTGACTGCCGTAAACTGTATAGGGCTGGTTGATTTTCAATTTCTGACAAAGATTTATCAAGAAAGCGAATCAGCTCGCTTTCACTCATTTGCTGATAACGGGCCTGTGTTTCTATCAGCAGAGTTTCAAGCAATTGGATATTATTAGTATTAATTCCAACTCCTTGAATCGTGGTAACCTCAGTTTTAAATTGTTTCCCATTACGGCAGGTAGAGTTGATTTCAGTAAGCGTAATATGTGCCTGATTTTCCACGCCGAGCATATAAGCGACATGACGCATTGACTGCTTAATGCGATAACTCCCGGTACCTGCTGCCAGACAAATTTTACCAACGCGTAAAACCAGATCCGATTTGATATTTAACTGAAGCTCATCAGAAGAAAGAGGCAAAGACATAATACTTTTTTATAAAAATAGTAGGCAAGTATTATAACGCTTGTAAATAGATGTTGCTTAATAAGAAATATTATTTAATTCACTTCCCAGCTACTGTAGCAAATGAATATATTCGGCTTCTCAGATTTAATTATCTTCTAAAAAATAATTATTAAAATATATCTCTTAGTCAATTAGTTCTAAGATAATCAACCCCATGATATACGTTATATATTATTAATTGAGCTTTTCAGGTTTAATTTCTAGGTATTTTGTAAATAAACAGTTGAATGCTGCTTAAATTAATCAAAGATGTACAGCATCAAGTAAAGAAAATAATAGGTAATATAGCATATAAATATGCTATTTACATAAATATTGAATTTATGATAATAAAAAATTGTGTGTTTTATAATAATTCTCAGGTAATTTATATGATGATATGGTTATGCAAATCAGGAAAAGGAAGACATGTAAATATGATGAAATTATGATCGTATAAAAATTTAACAGAGCTATTAAAAAGAAAAGATGAAAAAGTTAATTTTTTGAAAAGGGATCAAAATAATGAAGAAAATTTTATTATTTATATTAACATTTATAAGTAACAATGCTTTTAGTAAAATCAGTCTAATTGATGAGATGCTTAATAATCTAGATAATAAAATACAAGCTAATTATATTATTATAAATCAATTATCTGAAATTATTTTAAAAAAGAGATATTGATATTTATCAGCAGGAATGGGAAAAAGAAGTTAATAAAAAATGTAATTGGGTCTATTCTAATATTGATATTTATTTATTTGGTCAGGAAGATAAATTTAGTTATCCATTATGTTTACTGAATGAACAAAATGCTATGATTAATGAATTAATTTTACTAATGAATCATAATAAAATTTTAGTGAATAATGAAATACAACAATATTTTACTAATATTCCAGAACAAAAACAGTACAATATTTATTTTAATTTATTAACGGAAAAATATGCTTTAAAGTTTTGTAGTTCACTTTATCCTTCAACTGGTATTAAAGAATGTATAAACCGATTTCTGTTGACTCAATATATTCCCAAAGAATATGGATTTAAACTTACAGTGGATAAGGGTTATTTGTATGATTCCCCCAATTTATCTGATAAAACAAGAATATATTTGGTTAGAGGAGATCAGATAAAATTATTAAGTTATAAAAATAATTTTTATAAAATCGAATATGCATCAAAAGAAAATAAGATAATAAAAAAATGGCTCCAGTGCACTGCTATTAATGCTTGTATTTCAGATTAATAATACAAAAAATTTTAATTATTAATTTATAGCCGACTTGATATTAAGTAACTTAAATCAAAGAGAACATAACCTCTATGTTTAATTGAGATTTGATAAGAGAATTAAATAAAATTGTACAAAGGATAATTTAAGAAAAAATGATGTAGAAAAATATTAAGCAAAAAAAATCAGCAATTTATAATCAAAAAATCATAAAAAAACACTTCTGCAAATAAAAATTTTTTGAATCAAATGGGTGTCTGCAGATAAAAAAGGGCAATTTTATTATTAGATTATAGTGGGAAAGTAGATAATTTAATTAAGTCAGCAGCGATTTTACAATATTTCCAGCATGTATAAATGTATATACTTTGTTCACCGCACAATAAAACAATCCTATACTTACTGCTACTTTTAAGTAATTTAGAGTTACAAAGTTATATACTGGGATATGGTATTACTCTTAATAAAATTCGCAGATATTTTATGTGTTCAAAGTGGAAATAAATTGATTTAAATTAGTATTAGATGTTTTTAAAAGAGTAAGCAGCTTTTCCTTTAAGGAATAAGCTGCTTCTGTTTGTGCAGAAAATCTATTGATTAATCTGTGCTGTTAATTCGCGGGTTTCATGAAAACGAATATCCGGCCAGCGCTCTTCTGTCAGAGACAGGTTTACACGGTTGGGAGCCAGATAGGTTAGGTTACCACCAGCATCCGTTGCGAGATTAAGTATGTTGGCTTTTTCAAATTCAGCCAGTTTTTTCCGGTCAGAGCAGGACACCCAGCGTGCTGACCAGATGCTGACAGATTCAAATACGGCATCAACACCATATTCGTTGGCGAGACGAGCGGTAACTACTTCAAACTGCAATACACCTACAGCACCGAGTATCAGATCGCCGCCATTATGAGGTCTGAATACCTGTACTGCACCTTCTTCACCAAGTTGTTGTAATCCTTTTTGCAGTTGTTTCATTTTTAATGGATTTTTAATTCTCACAGCACGAAACAGTTCCGGTGCAAAAAACGGGATGCCGGTAAAGGTGAGGCGTTCACCTTCGGTGAAGCTGTCGCCAATCTGGATATTACCGTGATTAGGGATACCGATAATATCACCAGCAAAAGCCTCTTCAACCAGTTCACGGGTATGTGACATAAAAGTGACAACACTGGATGCAGCAATGTCTCGGTTAAGGCGCAGGTGTTTGATTTTCATGCCCCGGGTAAATTCACCAGAACACACGCGCAAAAAAGCAATACGGTCGCGATGCTTGGCGTCCATATTGGCCTGTATTTTAAATACAAACCCGGAAAATTTGTTTTCAGTTGGTTCGACCACACGCTCTAGTGTTTCTCTGGGCTGAGGAGCCGGTGCCCAGTCAATCAATGCATTGAGGATTTCCTGAATACCGAAATTGTTGATAGCTGAACCAAAGAAGACAGGCGTCAGCTCGCCGCGCAGAAATGCTTCTAAATCAAATTCATTTGAAGCAGCCTGCACGAGCTCAATTTCTTCGCGCAGTTGCTGAATTTCTATCGGAAAGAGTTCATTCAGTCGGGAATTATTGATACCTTTGATTACATCAAATTCATGTGGCAGCTTCTCGCCACCGGCTTCAAAGAGGTAAATCTCATCATTCAGGATGTGATAGACACCTTTGAAATTTTTTCCCATACCAATCGGCCAGGTAATCGGAGCGCAGCGGATGTGCAGTATGTTTTCAACTTCATCGAGCAGTTCAAGTGAATCGCGAACTTCGCGGTCATATTTGTTCATGAAGGTAACAATCGGTGTGTCACGCAGGCGACAAACATTTAAAAGTTTGATTGTTTGTGCTTCTACGCCTTTGGCTGCATCGATAACCATCAAGGCACTGTCAACGGCAGTGAGTACGCGATAAGTATCTTCAGAAAAATCTTCGTGGCCGGGTGTATCAAGCAGGTTAACAACATGTTGACGATAATCAAACTGCATCACAGATGAGGCTACGGAAATACCACGCTGTTTTTCGATTTCCATCCAGTCTGATGTGGCAAATTTACCGGATTTTTTCCCTTTTACTGTACCTGCAGAGAGGATAGCTCCGGAAAACAATAGCAGTTTTTCTGTTAGGGTGGTTTTACCGGCATCCGGATGGGAAATAATCGCAAATGTGCGGCGTCGTGCCGCTTCCTGGGCAATCTGACTCATGATTTTTATATTCTGAAAACAATAAAAACAAGACGGCTGTGGCCGTCTTGTAAAGAGGTATATATTGTAGCACAGGTTGATATGAAATCTGTTAATTGGATAGTTTAGTGCTGTTAATCATAATTTTTTATGAAAAAAATCTTGTTTATCGGCTGTTTACCGGTGATATAAACCGGTTAGTCATCATTAGCTGTAGAAAAAAAGCATTTTTTTATATTTAAAACTTGGTTGTTACATTGTAGCTGTGCCTGGGCAGCATTGTGTTTAATAACTGCCAGTGCCAATGAAACTGAGTCTTGTTGTACCTGATTGATAATCAGCCCCGCTTCTTCATTGTTGCTATCATATATGCTGTTTCCGTCGGAAAGCGAGGTAGCACTTTCAACAAGTACCAAGCCGCGTTTTACCTGACCGCGGTACTGGGCGCGAGCGATAATTTCCTGTCCTGGATAACATCCTTTTTTAAAATGCACGGCACCGATAAGCTGCTGATTGAGCATTTGTGCCACACATGTTTCTGTGGTGGCTGCACTAATCCATGGATTGCCGCAGGTAATTTCATGAGTTTTCCATGCTATGGCATTTTCTGTATTCAATGGTGGCAGCTGTTCGATTTTGCCGATACTGACCAAGGAGTGATCTGGCAGTTGTATCTGCCAGATCTGATTTGTCGTTGTTGCTGATAATACATATTGAGGTTGTTCTGGTGTATCTGATACAGGAGTATCATTTGGTAAACAAACTGCTACGCCCCATTCAGGCAAGGTTTCTAATTTTACTTTGCTGCGCATAATGTACATTTGCAATTTTTTCTGTAGTGTTTCACACAGATCGGCTGCAGCAATCAGAATAATATCGTCTCCTCTGTTAAGTAGAAGCATATTGGCGATGACTCGACCTTTAGCTGTGTTATAAGTTGCCAGACATGCCTGTCCTTCTGCAAGATGGTTGATGTCATTTGAAAGTTGATTATGCAAAAATGTGGTGCGATCTTCGCCGCTAACCCGAATAAGACCGAAAAAGGGTATCAGGGTAGATGCTGTGTGTGTCATGTATAAATCCTAATTAATCGTTTTGCTTATTATAAGGTTGGAATTTTTAATATACAAAATAAAAGCTCCGTCCAGAGATGGTACGGAGCTTTGATAAGGGACTAATGAGCAGAGAGGATTATTTACCTTCTACTTTGGCTTTAAGCTGCTGATACATATCAGGATGCTCAGTTTTAAGCAGTTCAGCCACTTCCATATTTACGCGATTAAGTTTGCTTAATTCCAATTGTTCAACGTGTACCAGACGAACCAGTTCACGAACTGGCTTCGGGATATTACGACCTGCTTCATAACGGGAACCGCCAGACTGAGTAACGCCAACCTGACTCCAGAACTCAATCTGATTCAGACCAAGTTTTTTACGGATTTCGCGCACATTGTTAATAGGCTTGAATGCTTTCATGATTTTTATACCTTAAAAAGCTAGTTGTCTATGTTTAGTTGAATTAATTAATATGGTCATTCACAGATAATTATTTATTTTGATAAAAATTTATCAATAAATGTTATGAAAAATGTTTTACCATTATGCATAATTATCTATGGACATCAATATTATCACAATTGTTTTTACATTCAATACAATATTGCTATTGTTTTATCAAAATGCGGTATAACAGGATAATACAAATTTATTTTAATTAAACTAAATTAAGATTTATTGCCTTATATCAGATATTCGTGCAGCTTAAATGTAAATTTATGATATTTCAAGGTGAATTAGGGTTTACCTGTTAATGGACTAACTGTGAGTATTTCATAGCCGTCATCAGTAACCAATACCTCGTGTTCCCATTGTGCAGAGAGTTTGTGGTCTTTGGTTACAACAGTCCATCCGTCACCTAATATACGCAAATGACGTTTACCTTGATTAACCATTGGCTCAATTGTAAATATCATACCGGGTTGCAATTTTAATCCTGTATGACGACGACCATAATGCAACACTTGTGGTTCTTCATGGAATCCGCGTCCGACCCCATGTCCGCAAAATTCCTGCACCATGGAGTAACCTGCATTTTCTGCCACTTGCTGGCAGGCGTAACCAATATCCCCAAGTGTCGCGCCCGGCTTAACTACAGAAATACCGGCCATCATACTCTGGTGAGTGATGTTAATGAGACGGCGTGCCTGCGGGCTGATTTCTCCGACAGCATACATGCGGCTTGAGTCGCCATGAAAACCATCTTTGATAATGGTGACATCTATATTTAATATATCGCCATTTTTTAGTGGTTTATCATCAGGTATGCCGTGACAGATTACATGGTTAACAGAAGTACAGCATGACTTGGGAAATGGCGGGTTGCCATAACCTAACGGGGCAGGATAGCCGCCCTGAACATTGATATGGTAATCGTGAATCAGACGGTCAATTTCATTGGTGGTGATTCCCGGTTTGATAAACTGGCCTATGTAGTCAAGAGCTTCGGCAGCCAGCCGGCCAGCAACACGCATTGCAGCAATTTCTTCTGCATTCTTAATAATCACGGCCATGATTTTTCCTTTTAGGGTAATTAAAACAATTCAGTTAATGTGTACAATAATTTAAGCATTGACCAGTAAACTTAGTTCATCAGCAATGTTTTGTTTACGCATAAGGCTTTCACCGATAAGAAAAGTGTTAACCTGATGCTGTTGCATCATATGAATATCGTTTGTGGTGAAAATACCACTTTCTGTCACAATAGTTTTTCCGGTTAATGCAGGCAGAAGTTTGATAGTTTGTTGTAAATCTACTTCGAAAGTACGCAGATTACGATTGTTTACTCCCCATAGCGGGGTACGCATATTAATGCATTTTTCAAGTTCGTCTTCGTTATGAATTTCGAGTAATACAGTCATACCCAGCTCGTGAGCAATGGCTTCATATTCGGTTAACTGGGTACGGCTTAATGCTGCTGCAATAAGTAAGATTGCATCTGCATTGTATGCCCGGGACTGGTATACCTGATAGACATCTATGATGAAATCTTTGCGCAGTACCGGCAGATTGCAGGCATTGCGTGCGAGATTCAGATAGCCAAGGTTACCCTGAAAATAGTTTTTGTCTGTTAATACAGACATGCAGGCTGCGCCACCAAGCTGATAATCTCTGGCAATTTTTTCTGGTGAAAAATCAGGACGAATCAGTCCTTTAGACGGGCTAGCTTTTTTAACTTCGGCAATAATGGCAGCTTTTCCCTGATGATGTTTTGTATGTATTGCTTCAAGAAAAGGACGCGCAGGGGCTTGGTCATAGGCTTTTGCCCGCACTTCAGCCAGTGATTCAGCCGTTTTGGCTGTAACCATTTCGGTTTTTTTTGTGGCAATAATTTTATTTAAGATATCACTCATGGTTTTTTTGTCCGAAGTTACATGCTGAAGCTGAATTAATGAAAAAAGTGAAAGATGAATTGTGTGAAGAAAGAAGTAAGGGTTCAGGATGCTGTATCTTCACTAATTTCCGTTTTCAATACCTGAAAAATAGCGCGGAAAGCTTTTGGTGGCTTTCCTGCTGCCTGTTCCTTACGGGCATTGCGGATTAATGTACGCAGATTATTGATATCAATATGCGGATAGCGGCTGATAATTTCAGTAAGGCTGCTGTCATCGGAAATTAAACGATCACGCAGATTTTCCAGCCTTTGTAAATAAGCATTGTGTGCACTGTTTTCGCCTTTGAGGCGAGCCAGATAATCACTGATTGGTTTGGTATCGGTTTCGCGCATCAGACGACCGATAAACTGAGCCTGACGTTTCAGTGCGCTGTTAGAGGTAATTTTCTGATAGCTTAATACTGCCTGTAATAAATCCTCTGACAAATTTATTTTTTTCAGTGTATCAGCAGACAGTTTAGTTAGCTCCATACCTAATTGCTGCAAATCATTCATTTGCTTTTTCAATTGGGTTTTACTTACCCATTCTTCGTCTGCACGGGACTGACTGTCTGTATTACTGTTCATATATGTATGTATTACGTGTATATCGGAATTTCAAGTATCTATTTTAGCAAAAAATCCATATCATTTCAGTTGACATGTATGTTTAACTGCTGCCAGTGCTGAAATCAGCATGTTAGAATGCAGGCTTCTTCGCATGAGAGTAGATTAATGTTTCATCATAGTGCCGATCAGTTACAGGAGCTGTGCCAGCAGGCAATCAATAAAGCCAGAAAGCAGGGAGCCAGTTCTGTTGAAATTGATATCAGTGAATCTGCGGGTCAGAATGTACAGGTACGCCAGCAGAATGTCGAACATATTGAGTATCAGCAGGATAAATCTCTGGATGTAACTGTTTATCTGGGACAGGCTAAAGGGCGTGCAAGTACTGCTGATTTTAGTAATAAGGCAATTGACGAAGTCATCGGTGCAGCTTTGAATATTGCCCGTTTTACTGCTCAGGATGATTGCGCCGGTTTGGCGGATGCGGCATTACTGGCAACGGAATTCGGTGATACAGAATCTTTTTTCCCCTGGCGGCTGTCTGCTGATGAAGCAATTGAGATTGGTATAAAAACCGAACAGGCAGCACTTGATACGGATGAGCGTATCAAAAACTCCGAAGGAGCAGAAGTACAGACTGATCATTATCAGTTTGTATATGCCAACAGTAATGATTTTTGTGCTTATCAGCGCGGCAGCAGGCACAGTATTTCCTGTAGTGTGGTGGCTGCGGACGCTTCTGGAATGCAGCGTGATTATTGGTACGATTTAGCGCGTGATGCACGAGATCTTGCTGATGCTGAAATTATCGGACAGACAGCGGCAACACGTACAGTACGGCGTTTGGATGGCAGATCTATGGCTACAGGAAAATATCCGGTAATTTTTGATACTACTATAGCCGGTAGTCTAATTGGTCATCTGGTAGGTGCACTGAGTGGTAGTGCGTTATATCGGCAAACCAGTTTTCTGGTGGATAGCCTTGGTAAACAGATTATGGCGCCCTGGGTATGTCTTACAGAGAAACCACATGTGAAAAAAGCGCTTGCCAGTACATATTTTGATGCTGAGGGTGTAGCCACACATGAACGTACTGTTATCAATGAAGGCTCTGTTGCGGGTTATTTTCTTGGCAGCTACAGTGCGCGTAAGTTAGGTATGCGCACTACTGGAAATGCAGGTGGTGTTCATAATTTATACCTTAATCATACCCATGCCAGTCAGGACGATTTATTGAAAACAATGGGAACCGGTTTATTGGTTACTGAGTTGATGGGGCAGGGTGTAAATGCTATTACTGGTGACTATTCGCGAGGCGCGGCAGGTTTCTGGGTGGAAAACGGTGTGATTGCCTATCCGGTAGAGGGTATTACAATCGCTTCACGTTTACAGGAAATGTTTATGGCGATGGTTGGTGCAGCAGATGATGCGTTAAAGCGCAGTACGCATAAAGTTGGATCTATTCTGATAGATAATATGACTATTGCTGGTGCCTGAAACGTAAATGATTATGGGAATTTGTTTGATTAATAGACGGGCAGGAAGTAGAAATGTTTGGTAACTGTCTGCTTAAAAGGATTGAAAATGAGCTTCCGTAAAACATTGTGGTGTGTATTTTTTCTGGCTGTGCTTTGTGCAGCTGGTTCTTTTGTTGGTCAGTATGTTCTGGGTATGAACCCGTGTGTGCTGTGTATTGTTCAGCGCGTTGCGGTTATTGCCACTGCGCTTCTGGCATTTTTGTGTGCCTGCTGTCCGAACCGCAACTGTATTGAGCGGGTGATAAATGCTATTGTGGTCAGTCTGGCACCCATAGGCGGACTGGGTGTAGCTGTATATCAGATATATATTCAGCATCTGCCATTGATGGATCAGCCATCCTGTGGCGCACCGTGGACTTTCCGTCTGCGTGATGCGCCATTGTTTCATTGGTATGAACCGATTATTCGCGGTACAGGTAATTGTGGTGAGGTTCAGAAAATTTTAATGATACCTTTACCAATATGGAGTGCGTTATTTTTTACAGCTGTATTGATTTGGGTCTGGGTATGGTTTTGGCGAAGCCGTAAGGGCTAAAACCGGGCTGAGTTTCCTGCTGAAAACAGATTTGTTCGAATGAATGCTATGGTATGAATGCTAGATTTTTACTGAAGACTATTAGTCATATAACACTGGCCGGGTTTCTGCTATACAGTCTGTCTGCATGTAAGGACAGTGGCGGATGGTCTGGCGGAGATGATAATTCACCGAATGACAGCAGCAGAATATTAAATCAGCCTTCTCAGATAAGCAGGCTAATACCTGCTCGTGTAAAAGAACGAGATGCGTGGGCTGTGGATATTAGCCGGATCATGGATGAGCTGAAAATCAGTAAAACACAGGAAAATGTATGTAGTGTAATTGCCGTTGTAGATCAGGAGTCAAATTTTGTTGCTAATCCAACTGTTCCGGATCTTGGTAATAAAGCAATTAAAGCTTTTCAGACAGAAGTGCCGCAAAAATTTGTCAGACAGTTCGGACCTGCTCTGGGACCGGCAGTTTCACGCTATTTTACTTCAGTGCTGGTTAATGAACCCAGCAAAGAAAACAGTTTCCTGATACAGATGCGTACGGTTAAAACCGAACAGCAGCTGGATTTAATTTACCGGCAGATATTTGCTTATGTTTCAAAGCAATTTTATGCAGATTCAATTACCAATGCCGCAGCTAAATTTATGGGAAAGGATATCGGAGAAGATAATAATCCGATTACAACAATTGGTTCAATGCAGGTATCAGTAAAATACGCACGTGAACATCAGCGCGATAATGCTTCGGTAAATGAATTACGTGATTATATGTATACACGTGAAGGTGGTTTATATTATGGTATTCACCGGCTAATGAAGTATCCAGCAGCCTATGATAATGCTCAATATCGTTTTGCTGATTATAATTCCGGCATGTATTCAAGCCGTAATGCGGCTTTTCAGCAAGATATAAATAAACTGCTTAATGCAGATATGGCACTGGATGGAGATTTATTGCTGTATGATAAAGATGATAAGGCGCAATCAATGCCAAGTCAGACTGAAACTGCACTGAATCAGTTATTTGCCGATCATGGTATGCCAATGAAACCGGAACAGATACGTGCAGATTTATTACAGGAAAAACAGGCAGAATTTGAAAATACATCCACCTATCAGAATGTAATTACTTTATATAAGCAACAGTTCGGTAAGAATCCGCCATATGCCATTATGCCACAGGTTGTAATTAGCGGACCAAAGTTAAGCAAAGATTATAATACCAACTGGTATGCTACTAATGTCACACGTCGTTATGAAACTTGTATGCGGCATGGTGGAGGGACCGGACGCCATCGTAAAAGATAAATTCAAACATAAAAAAGCCAGTATATGAATATACTGGCTTTTTTATCGGATTAGCCCTGATTTTTTTGTTTTGCTTCAAGGATTTCCCAGCGTTCAAGTTTTTCCAGCATCAGCTCTTCAATTTCAGCAATACGTGTTTGCCATTCAGTTGCCAGTTTATAGTCATTTTTGAATATTTCCGGATCGGAAAGTTTATTATTCAGCTCTTGCTGCTCTGCTTCGAGAGCAGCAAGCTTGTCGGGTAAGCTGGCGAGTTCACGTTGTTCGTTGTAGGAAAGTTTATCGTTGCGTCGGCTTTTTTGCCGGTTTTTATCAGGATTACTGGTATTTTTGCTTGTTGTGGGCGCTGGTGTTAGTAAGCTTTGTTCACGTTTTTGGGCGTCAATATAATCCTGATAACCGCCTATGTATTCTTTTAACTGACCATTACCTTTGAAAACTATGGATTGGGTAACTACATTATCCAGAAAAGTACGATCGTGGCTGACAAGAAATACGGTGCCGTTATAATCCCGCAATAACTCTTCCAGTAATTCCTGCGTATCGATATCCAAATCATTTGTTGGTTCATCAAGTACCAGAATATTCGCCGGACGAGTAAATAGTTTAGCCAGTAATAGCCGGTTGCGCTCGCCACCAGAAAGTGATTTGACTTCACTACGAACTCTGGCCGGAGAAAACAGAAATTCTTCAAGATAACCAATTACGTGTTTACGCTGGCCGCCAATATCAATGTAATCATTACCCTGACCTATAGTATCAAAAACAGTATCGTTTTCATTTAATGCACTACGAAACTGATCAAAATAGGCAACTTCCTGACGTGAACCCAGCCGAATTTTGCCTGAGGTTGGCTGTAATTCACCTAAAATCAATTTTAAAAAGGTGGTTTTGCCAACACCATTTGATCCTATCAGACCGATTTTGTCACCGCGCTGAATAACACAAGAGAAATCACGCATAATAAGGTGTTCACCATAAGCAAATCCGGCGTGTTCAAGCTCTGCTATAATTTTCCCGCTGGCTTCACCACGATTTAAATTAAAGCTGACCTGACCCTGCACCTCACGACGTGCAGCGCGTTCGCGGCGCAGTTGTTCCAGTCGTTTTACCCGCCCCTGGTTACGTGTGCGGCGTGCTTCAATGCCTTTGCGAATCCATGCTTCTTCCTGAGCATGAAATTTATCAAAAAGCCGGTTATGTTCAGCTTCAACAGCCAGTTCCTGTGCTTTTTTTTCACTATAAGCACTAAAACTTCCCGGGTAGCTACGTAAATGTCCGCGGTCTAATTCGATGATACGCGTAGCTACACGATCCAGAAAGCGTCGGTCATGTGTTACGACAATCAGGCTGCCGGCAAAATTGCCTAGCAGATTTTCCATCCATTCTATCGCTTCAATATCCAGATGGTTGGTTGGTTCATCCAGTAACAGGATATCAGGTTTTTGTACCCATGCCTGAGCCAGAGCAACGCGCTTTTTCTGACCACCGCTTAAATTGCCAATCAATTCGTTTTCCGGCAGTTGTAATTCACTTAAGGTTTGCGCAATTAAGGCATCAAATTGCCAGCCGTTACGGTTTTCCAGCTCATTTTGTAATTCAGTTAACCGATTCAGACTGGCTTCATCACCTATATTCTGGCTGAGCTCATGATACTCACGTAACAGATTTTGCAGTTCACCCAATCCTTGGGCTATGGTGTCAAATACAGTGGTCTGCGGGTCAAAAAAAGACTCCTGCGGAACATACACAACTTTTTGGTTGTTTTGGATGGTCAACAATCCGTCATCCAGTTTCTGTACCCGGGCCAGAATTTTCAGTAATGTGGATTTCCCGGCACCATTGCGACCAATAAAGCCTATTTTTTCACCTGCATCCATTTGCAGAGATGCATGATCCAGTAAGGAGTGGTGACCTACAGCAAAGCAGGCATTATCGAGTGACAGAATACTCATGATTAAAACGGATATGTTCTGATATCAATTATGAAAACGAGTGTATTGTATCAGTTTAACAGTTAATATGTTGCTATTGTCCTGTATATAGAATAATTAAAAAATCCGGCATTTTTTGTCTGGCTGACCTTTACCATCAAAAAAATGATTTTCTTCATCGCAGCGGCTGGTACTGCTTTGACAGATAAATATTCTGCCATCCTGATTTAGTTTGATAATTCGGGGTTCAGCTTCAGTATTAATGGCTACAGCTTTAAGTGTGAAATGCTCTTCACGAGCAAAACTCGGGTTCCCTTGTATACGAAAACAGAAATGCTGATTTTTACTGACAGGTAATTCTGGCCAGTTGTGCTTGTTTTGTTTATAACTAAGATGTTTCTGATAATGTACAGCAAGAAATTGACCATTAATCAGCAGTGCCGCCTTCGCCTGATTTAATCGTGCCTGTAACTGATGCTGACGATAATATGGATAAGCTATAACGGTTAATATGATGATAACAGCCAGAGTAACCAGAAGCTGAAGCATGCTGTAGCCCTGTATTTTTTTGCGGGTAGAAAGCGGATGATGTCTGACTGGTAACTGATGGAATATACGAACCATTATGGAAAAAACAATCAATATTTTAGTATAATATTATATATAAATATATTTATTTTGTATATTTTATTCATTTAAATGATGAATTAATTGTAAATTATTGAAATTTTATAAATACATTATATAAATATGATTGGCTTAATTATTTTATGCATATTCAATTATTATATGCTCGGAAATAATAATCTGATATTGATAATTAAATTACTTTTGTCGATATTGTAAAAATAAAAATTTTTATTTTTACAAACGGTACAGCTAACTATGTGCTGACTTCTGTAACGACAATAAAAAAACGGGCAAATAATGCCCGTTTCAGAAACATGATAAGTGATGGAATTATCTAGGATGTAAGCTTTCCATCCGAATCATGGTAACTGGGGATAACACCCGTGGTAATGCCTGAATTCTGGCCATTGACTGTTTGATAAAACGTTCTTTGGTTGAATGTGTCAGGATAACAATTTCGGCAGATTCCTTATTAATCATACCTTTTTGGATGAGAGCCTCAATAGAAATATTTTCTGCAGCAAGAATATTCGCAATTTCTCCCAGCACACCTGGTTCATCGCAGGCAGATACACGCAGATAATAACTGCTGGTGATTTCATCCATTGGCAGAATGGAGATATTTTGTAATGAATTAGACTGAAAAGCCAGATAGGGAACTCGGTAGCTGGCTTCAGCATTCTGTAATCGGGTTACATCAATAATATCAGCCATTACCGCACTGGCAGTTGGGCCGGCACCAGCACCAGCACCATAATAGAGTGTCTGCCCAATCATATCTGCCTGAACAGATACAGCATTCATAACTCCTTCTACTTTTGCCAGTAATCGGCTTTCAGGGATTAAAGTAGGGTGTACACGCAGCTCAATACCTTGCGGAGTTTTGCGGGTAATACCAAGTAATTTAATGCGATAGCCTAGTTCCTCAGCATAACAGATGTCCAGACTCTCCAGATGACTGATGCCTTCCAGATAACACTGGCTAAAATTAATCGGGGTTCCGAATGCCAGTGCGGAAATAATACTTAATTTATGACCGGCATCATGACCTTCAATATCGAATGTAGGATCGGCTTCTGCATAACCTAGTTCTTGTGCTTGTTTTAATGCTTCCGGAAAGGTGCTGCCTCGGGTACGCATTTCACTCAGAATGAAATTACTGGTGCCATTGATAATGCCGGCAATAGATTCGATATGGTTGGCAGCCAGCCCCTCACGTAAAGCTTTAATAATGGGAATACCGCCGGCAACTGCAGCTTCATACATCACCATTACATTGTGTTCAGAAGCCAGTCGGAAAATTTCGTTACCGTACTCTGCCAGTAGTTTTTTATTGGCTGTAACGATGTGTTTTCCGTTTCTGATTGCCTGAATCACAGCGTCTTTAGCTATTGTTGTACCGCCAATCAGTTCTACCACAACATCAACATCAGTTGCATTTACTACTTCAAATACATCATCACTAACAAATGTGCTATTGCCGCATATTTCCCGGGTACGTTCAATATTACGACTTGCTGCACGGGTAATAATTAATTCGCGACCGAGCCGGCGGGTAATTTCATCCGCATTATTCTGTAATAACTTGACGGTACCACCACCTACTGTGCCGACGCCCAGCAAGCCTATACGCAGAGGCTGCATGTTTACTCCTTCAAATAGACAAATTTAATTTATGGGACTGCCTGATACTTGCAATTTTACGTGAATAATCTACTATGCTAGCCGAAAACTACTTTTTTGACTACTACAGCCATAGTATGTTGTGTGGTTATGCATGAGGAAATTTTAATGCAAATTGAAGAAATCCGGGATAAACAAGGATTATGGATTGAGGAAGTTGATACCGGAAAAATTACTGTAAACGGCCGGCAATATACTCAACCTGTATGTATTACTGCTGATAAGGTGCTCACACTGGATAAGCAAGCAGCCAGTGAGTTAACCATTGATGATTTTACTCAGGCTTTACAGTTTAAGCCTGAAGTGATTTTAATCGGTACCGGAAATCATCATGTGTTTATTCATCCGCGTCTGACTTCACAATTAGTCGCAAAAGGAATCGGTGTAGAAAGTATGTCTACAGCTGCTGCTTGCCGTACTTTTATGGTATTGCGCAGTGAAGGCCGCAGTGTCTGGGCATGGTTGTGGCCATTTACAGAAGAGTAGTATGTATTTAAATATATTGCTTTTAAAAAGAATAATTTAGAAATAATCAGTATCAGGGTTAAGGATAAAAAATCAGGCTGCCGGTATCATTAACCGGAACCTGATTTTTTAATAGTTACGTAAGTTATTTATTTAACTGCTGTGTTGTTCTGACCTTTGATAATGCTCATGCCAGCACTTACCAGACTACCAATATCTGCAACATTAGCAGGCATAATCAGAGTGTTATTGGTTTTTGCCAGTTTAGCAAAAGCATCTACGTATTGTTCAGCCACTTTCAGATTCACAGCTTCTGTACCGCCCGGTTCTTTTACTGCGGCAGCTACCTGACGAATTGCTTCCGCGGTCGCCTGTGCAACCAGACGCAAAGCTTCAGCTTCACCTTCGGCGCGATTAATCTGTGCTACTTTGGCACCCTGAGATTCATTGATAGAAGCTTGAGCTTCACCTTGTGACTTCTGAATTTCAGCTTCACGCTGACCGGCCGCCAGATTAATCTGTTCCTGCTTGATCCCTTCAGACTGAGCAATACGTGCGCGTTTTTCCCGTTCAGCTGTAATCTGAGCTTGCATTGAGCGCAGAATTTCCTGAGGTGGAACCAAATCTTTGATTTCATAGCGCAATACTTTAACGCCCCATGAAACCGCTGCTTCATCCAATGAGGCAACCACGGTATGGTTAATATCATCACGTTCTTCAAAAGTTTTATCCAGTTCCATACGACCAATAACTGAACGTAATGTTGTTTGTGCCAGTTGGGTAATGGCAACTACAAAGTTACTGGAGCCATAGGATGCAAGTTTAGGATCAGTTACCTGAAAATAGATAATACCATCCACTGTAAGCTGTGTATTATCGCGGGTAATACAAACCTGACTGGGTACATCCAGTGGTATTTCCTTTAAAGTATGTTTATAAGCGACACGATCGATAATCGGAATAATAAAATTAAGACCGGCTACCAGAGTAGCGTGATAGCGGCCTAAACGTTCAACAATATAGACTTCCTGCTGAGGTACAACTTTAAATGCCATGCAGATAAATGCAACAATGGCGGCGAGAAAAATAAAAGTCAGAATCATGATTATTCCTGCTGAGTAGAAGGGGCTTGAGAAGTAATATTTAAAATATTGCCTTGATGGCTGATGATTTGAGCACTGTCACCGGATTTTGCGTCAGTTGGATGATTAAAACGAGCCTGCCAGATAGTGCCCCGATAATGTACCTGCCATAATCCGTCGGGTAGGAGCTGAGTAAGTATCACTGTCTGACCGTAGTCCGGATCATCAGTTGGTTTTGCCATGTTTTCACGCGGATGTTTATTTTGCCAGGCACGTACGATGGTAATACCCAGAATAGAAAAAACTATTGCAATAACAGCATTGACGCTCTCACTGGTTTTCAGCAGCCATTCAGCCAGACCGGCACTTAGTAATGAGGCACTGATTACCAGCATATAAAAAGTGCCGCTAAACATTTCCAATACAAACAGAACCAAAGCTGCAATACACCAAATCATCAGTATCTCCTTAACTTTATAATATTTAACAAAAATGTGTTTTATTGTAAAGCCGACTTCAGGCAGATAGTATCCGTTGCCTACGGGTTTCGCTCAGAACGATACCAGTGCTGACAGAAACATTCAGGCTTTCAACGGTTCCGAACATGGGAATGGATACCAGTGTATCACACAGATCTCGTGTTAAACGGCGCATGCCATTACCTTCTGCACCCATTACCCATGCTACTGCTTCCGGGGCCGTAAAGTGATATAAGTCATCACTACCGTTCATATCAGTACCGATAATCCAGATACCGCGCTTTTTCAATTCACGAATGGTGCGTGCCAGATTTGTTACTGTAATATAAGGTACTGTTTCAGCAGCACCACAGGCTACTTTACTTACGGTAGCATTTAATCCGACACTTTTATCTTTGGGTGCAATTACCGCGTGAACTCCCATAACATCTGCAACACGCAAACAGGCTCCCAGATTATGCGGATCTGTAATGCCGTCAAGAATCAGCAATAACGGTGGTTCATTCAGATTTTCAAGTACATCTTCTATGTCTACATGTTGTCTGGAAGCATCGATAAAGCCCACTACACCCTGATGGCGGGCATGTTTACTCAAAGTATCGAGCCGTGCCTGATCTGCGCTGATAATGCGCACATTTTCTGCTTCAGCTTTATTTAATACATCGCGCATACGGGCATCATGTTTACCCTCCAGTACATAAAGTTCAATTATGCTGTCCGGGTTTTGCCATAAACGGGCATTAACTGCGTGAAAGCCAATGATGAGGCGCTGATTTGACATGTATATTTCATTTAGTGAGTAAAGAAACCAATTATAACGGAAATTAGTGTACTAATCTGATTATACCGAATAAATATCATTCTTCTTTTAAAAATGTAATTGTGATGTAATTTTCCTGATAAAAGAAATAAATACCGTTGACAGGTAATTAAATTTTTCGCTCAGGGTTAAGACGGTATCAGTTACATCTTGATAAAAAATTATTGCTTGTAAAATGTTATCTTTATCATTTATTTAAAATAAAGCAAATTAAACTAAAGTATCTTAATGTTCATTTTCAGAGTTTATGAATAAAGTTAAGAATGATGCTTGTATGAGGGGAATGAACTCTGACCGGTGATAGCTGGTCGGGAATTTAACTTTAATACAGGAAAAATTCTTATGGAATATTATTTATGGGTGCTGGCTAAGTTTCTTGTTGGTTTTATTATTGTCATTCTGCATTTGAATGTAACAGGTAAAACGCAGTTGAATCAGATGACACCGGTAGATTTTATTGGAAACTTTGTACTTGGCGGTATTATCGGTGGGGTGATTTATAATCAGGATATTCCGATTTATCAGTATATTATAGTGTTGTTAATCGGGGTTTGCCTTATTTCGTTATTAAACTGGGTATGCAAGCATGTCAGCTTTATCCGAATGTTTGCTATTGGTGAACCGATTCCGATTATGAAAGACGGACATTTTTTGATGGATAATATTCTGCGTAAAAAGAATAAGATTGATATTCTTAATGTGGCTTCACTTTTGCATGCTCAGGGTATTACTTCGTTTCAGGAAGTCAGTTATGCACAGATTGAGCCCAGTGGTTCGCTGACGGTGTTAACTGATAAAGGCAAATATCCTTCATTAATTTTATTTAAGGAAGGAGAGGTGCGTACAACGGAATTGCATCGGATAAATAAGGATGAAAAGTGGCTGGAGCAAAAAATTCAGCAGCAGCACCTGACGGAAGATGATTTATTTCTGGTTGAATTCTGGAATAATAGTTTAAATTTTGTACTTCGTAACGGTGAAGTAAAAAAAGATACGCTAAAAAGTTAATTTTTATTGCAGATTAGTGGCTGGAGAAATATCCGGAAAAGGTTACAATACTGTTTTAGGTTAATTTAATTTATTGCTGTGCAGCCACTCGAATATTGTCTTCAGAAAATTTGCCATAGCAGGAATGCTATGGCTTTTCGTTTTCCTTTTCTTTCCTCGGTGCAGCGTCATGCACTGATAGCTTTGTATGCTTTGCAGCAAGAATTAAATGATGTAGTAGAAGATTGTTCTGATGCTAATGTGGCTTTGACAACACTGCGATGGTGGGAGCGACAACTAGATAAGCTGTATAACTCTGATTCTGTTCCTGAACATCCTTTATTACAGGCTTTAAAACCATTTATTATCCGATATTCTTTACCATTGGCTGAAATACTGGCTTTGCCTGATGCACTTCGTACGCAATTAACTCAGGCCAGATTTCAGGATATGGAACAGCTATGCCATTATAGTAAACAGGCAGGGATGGTGCAGGGGCGTTTAACAAGCAGAGTTTTGGGATTCAGTGCAGAACAAACTTTGGAATTTGCCGATAAAGTGGGTGAAATATGTCAGCTGGTGATGATTTACTCACGGATTGGTGCGGATACAAGGCTGGGGAAGCTGTATATTCCAGTAGAGTTATTACAGCAATTTAATGTTCCGGCTCATTTGGTACTTAACCGACACGGTGGGGTTGAATTTACAACATTGATGAATGCATGGCTTGCTGCATTAAAACAGCAGTTTAATTCTGCTCTTGCTTTGCTGCCCTCTGCAGATAACCGCAGGCAGCGCCCCAGTCTGGCCATGCTCGCAGTAGCCCGGGCTCAGCTTAATGAAATTGAGCAGGACGGACTACAGAATATCATGCAATATCAGCTGGTCGTACCCCGACCGCGTCAGCAACGGTTATTCTGGAAAACGTGGTTGTGTGGTTTTCGGCCGGTATAGATTAAAAAATGTGAAGTAGGATGTTTTCTAAGAAAAGTGTGATATGGCGAGTATTATGAGTTATAAGAACTATTTTTGTAATTGAATTATATTTTTAAAATTTTATTGCTTAAATAAATAAAATATTGAAATTATATTTCAATGTAAAAGCGTATATCTGAGCAATTTTAATTACGCAATAAGGCTGGATTTTTGTATAATTTATGCCATCATCTGCTTACTGGTGCAGGTGTAAGCAATTTTATTGCTAAATTGTTTCCGGATTAACCCTGTGCTGAGGAACCCAATATGCTCAGAGCAAAAAAAACCTTACTTATTCTGGGTTTAACTGCTGTCTGTTTGCTTTCTGCCTGTTCGCAATCCGAACAGGGAAATAAAACCAGCGATACCAATACGAAAAAAGTAGCCATTACGGCAATTGTTGAACATCCTGCTTTGGATGCTGTACGTCAGGGTGTGATAGATGAACTGCGTGCTGAAGGCTATGAACAGGGTAAAAATCTTCAGCTGGATTTTCAAAGTGCACAAGGGAATACTGCTACTGCCGGTCAGATTGCTAAAAAATTTGCCGGCAGTAATCCGGATGTAATTGTCACTATCGGCACGCCAAGCGCGCAGTCTATGGTTGCAGCAACGCGCAAAATTCCGATAGTGTTTGCAGCAGTAACCGATCCGGTTGCAGCCAAACTGGTAACAAGCTGGGAACCCAGCAAAACCAATGTTACCGGTGTGTCTGATGAACTGCCTTTACAGCCACAGATTGATTTAATGAAACAAGTGGTACCTAACCTGAAAACAGTGGGTTATGTATATAGCCCGGGGGAAATCAATTCAACTGTTGTGCTCGGACAATTACAGTCTTTACTGGCTAAGGACGGTATTACTGTGGCCGCAGCACCGGCACAGCGTACAACTGATGTTCCCATGGCTACTAAAAGCTTGCAGGGTAAGGCAGATCTGATTTATACCTCTCTGGACAATAATGTGGTTTCTGCTTATGAATCCATGTACAAAGTTGCCAAAGACATGAAAATGCCCTTGGTGGCTTCAGATACCGGCTCAGTAAAACGCGGTGCAGCTGTAGCACTGGGGGTTAATTATCATGAGCTTGGTACAGCTACTGGTAAAATTGTAGGCCGGATTCTCAAAGGAGAGCAGGCTGGTAACATTGCTCCGCAGCGTATGACCGCAGATCAGCTTGATTTGATGGTAAGTAAATCTCATGCTGCCGAACAAGGTATTACATTTTCGGAGCAATTACTCAAACAGGCTAAATTAATCGATTAGGATTATAGAAAGCCTCTGGGACGGATACCGTAACATCGGCAAGCTGATTCAGGCTTTGCCGATGTTGTTTTTATTTTCAACCACAATTTATTAATTGGTTAATATGTCTTCTATAGCTTTATTTGGCGCTTTAGAAAGCGGACTGATATATGCTCTCGTTGCTCTGGGTGTACTGATTTCATTCCGTATTCTGGATTTTCCTGATTTAACTGCCGATGGCAGTTTTCCGCTCGGCGGTGCTGTATTTGCCATTTGTGTTACCCATGGTATTAATCCGTGGCTGGCTACTGCACTTGGCGGAGTTGCCGGTGCATGTGCCGGTTTGGTAACAGCATGGCTGCATGTTTCTTTAAAAATCATGCAGCTGTTAGCCAGTATTCTGGTTATGGTTGCTTTGTATTCGGTTAACCTGCGTATTATGGGGGCACCTAATTTGCCTTTACTGGATCAGCCCAGTGTATTTACGCCGTTTTTTAATGCAGACGGAAGCAACCAGTATTGGGTGCAGCCGCTGGTAATTTTTGGTTTTGTGCTGATTGCCAAATTTTTTCTGGACTGGTTTTTTGCTACAGAAATTGGCTTATCAATGCGAGCTACCGGCGTAAATGCACGAATGGCTCGTGCTCAGGGTGTAAATACCTCACGTATTTTACTGTTAGGCATGGCGATATCAAACGCATTTATTGCCTTGGCCGGTGCACTATTTGTGCAGACTCAGGGCGGTGCAGATATATCAATCGGTATCGGCACGATTGTCGTCGGGCTGGCCGCAGTGATTATTGGTGAAACCCTGATTCCGGGAAAACGGTTTATCATCATTACACTGGCTGTTATAGTGGGAGCAGTACTTTACCGTGCATTTATTGCGCTGGCGCTGGGCAGTGATACATTGCAGCATATAGGCTTTGGACCGCAGGATTTAAATCTGGTTACAGCAATTTTAGTTGTACTTGCGCTGCGTTTGCCGGCAATCAAAGGTTACTTTAAAAGGAAATTCAAAGCATGATGCGCGCAGATAATTTACGCCTCACATTCAATGCGGGAACACCAATTGAAAATCCTGCTTTGCGAGGCATGAGTTTAAGTATTGCCGATGGTGAATTTGTTACCGTTATCGGCAGTAATGGTGCCGGTAAATCTACTTTTCTTAATGCCATTAGCGGTGACACCATGGTGGATTCCGGTACGATTACTATCAATAGTAAAGATGTTACCAGTGAACCTGCTTATAAACGTGCACCATTAGTAGCACGTGTTTTTCAAGACCCTCTTGCCGGTACCTGTGAAGCCTTAACCATTGAAGAAAATATGGCTCTGGCACTACGGCGTGGCAGCAGTCGTGGTTTGCGTCCGGCTATTAAACGTCAGTATCGTGAACTGTTCCGTGAAAAACTGGCAATGCTTAACCTGGGGCTGGAGAACCGATTGAGCGACAGAATTGGTCTGCTTTCCGGTGGACAGCGACAGGCTGTCAGTTTGTTGATGGCTTCGTTGCAAAGTTCTAAAATTTTATTGCTTGATGAGCATACAGCTGCACTGGATCCTAAAACAGCCGCTTTTGTACTGGAGCTGACAGACCGCATTGTGCGTGAAAATAAATTAACTGCAATGATGGTAACACATTCGATGCAGCAGGCTCTGGATCACGGATCACGTACTGTCATGCTGCATCAGGGGCGCGTGGTGTTGGATGTGGCTGGTGACAAACGTGCCGGTATGAGTGTGGCGGATCTATTAAAGATGTTCGAACATACTCAGGGCGAAAAAGTATCTGATGATGCTTTATTACTGAGCTAAACCTCTGTGTTTATAAAACAGGCTGTCAGCATTCCTGACAGCCTGATTTTCTGATTGGAAGCATAATGTCTGTACCTGAACTGATTGTACTGAATAAACCCTATGGTGTGATTTGTCAGTTTAGCGCTCATGAGAAACATCCTACTCTGAAGCAATATGTATCATTACCGGATGTCTATCCGGCAGGCCGGCTGGATACGGATAGTGAAGGATTACTTTTATTAACTGCCAACGGACGTTTACAGGCAAAAATTGCTCATCCTAAGTATAAACTGATAAAAACATACTGGGCACAGGTGGAAGGTAAAGCGGATAATGAACGCATACAGCAATTGGCTGACGGGGTAAATCTGGGCGACTTTATTACACAGCCGGCTCAAGTCCAATTGGTTAGTGCTGCTGATAGTGCCCGTTTATGGCCACGAGTACCGCCAATTCGAGAACGCAAAACAGTAAGTGATTTCTGGCTGCAAATTCGAATCAGTGAAGGTAAAAACAGGCAGGTACGACGTATGTGTGCAAAAATCGGCTGGCCTTGTTTACGTTTAGTGCGAGTAGGAATAGGGCAGCTTGATGTTTTTTCCCTTAAGTTACCTTTGGGAAAGTGGCAGGCTGTGAATCCAAAAGATTTATTATAAATATTTTGTATTGCCATACATTAAAAATAACCCTTATGTTACAAACATAAGGGTTTATTTTATTTCCTAAAATGAAATAATTAATCAGAATGCAGGGATGATGGCACCCTGATATTTTTCTTCAATAAATTTTTTCACTTCAGGTGAAGTCATGGCCTGTTTCAGTTTTTGGATTGCATCACGGTTTTCATCCCCTGTGCGGACAACCAGAATATTTGCATAAGGTGAATCTTTTGATTCAATAAATAAAGCATCTTTGGTTGGTACCAGTTTAGCTTCCATAGCAAAATTGGTATTAATTACAGACAGAGTAGCATCATTTAAAGTACGCGGTAACTGAGGCGCATCCATTGGTGTAATTTTGAGATGTTTCGGATTATCAACAATATCACGTACAGTAGCACTGATACCCGCATCTGCTTTTAATTTAATTAAACCGGCTTTTTGTAGCAATAACAAAGCTCGACCACCATTGGTAGCATCATTTGGAATAGTAACCAGCCCGTCATCAGGTGTTTCACTGAGTGCTTTTACTTTTTTAGAGTAAATACCCATCGGTTCTACATGAATATTGGCAATCGGTGTTAACTGCATTTTGTGTTTCTGGACAAAATCTTCCAGATAAGGTTTATGCTGAGAGAAGTTAGCATCTACATCTTTCTCATTCAGGGCGATATTCGGACGTACATAGTCAGTCATCTGAATGATTTGTAAATCAATTCCTTCTTTTTCCAGTAATGGTTTAGCTACCTGGAGAATTTCTGCATGAGGAACAGGTGAAGCAGCAACTTTCAGTATTGTTTTATCTGTTGTTGCAGGAGTGCTGCCAGAACTGGCGGCCGGTACGGATTCAGTTTTCTGAGTACACGCTGTCAGTACCGTACTGATTGCTGCCACTGACAATAATGCAAATAACAATTTTTTCATATTTAACCTTGAGTAAGATACGCAATAGAAATATACAGCTAAACATTAACACAAAATGCATGTTACTTGTATTTTTTACATGCATGTTTACTTTGGTTAATAATTCTTTTAACTGGTAATTAAACTATGCGGCCGATAACAGCCGCACAGTTTAATTTATTTATTTGCCAAGCATTGGCTTAAGATATTTTCCGGTATAGCTTTTAGGATTGGCTGCAACTTCTTCCGGAGTGCCTTCCGCGATAATCGTACCGCCTCCATCGCCACCTTCCGGACCCAGATCAACGATATAGTCAGCTGTTTTAATTACATCCAGATTATGTTCGATAATAACAATACTATTACCTTTCCCTTTCAGGCGATGAATAACGTCCAGTAACAGAGCTATATCGGCAAAATGTAAGCCAGTGGTTGGTTCATCAAGTATATAAAGTGTTCGCCCGGTATCGCGTTTGGAGAGTTCCAGCGCCAGTTTTACCCGTTGAGCTTCACCGCCGGAAAGTGTAGTGGCAGACTGTCCTAATCGTACATAACCCAGTCCTACGTCCAGCAATGTCTGCAATTTTCGTTTAATTGTTGGTACAGCATCGAAAAATGTACAGGCTTCTTCTACGGTCATTTCCAGAATTTCACTGATATTTTTGCCTTTGTATTGTATTTCTAGTGTTTCACGATTATAGCGTTTACCATGACAAACCTCGCAGGGTACATAAATGTCGGGAAGAAAATGCATTTCTACTTTAATAACACCATCACCCTGACAGGCTTCACAGCGTCCGCCTTTTACATTAAAAGAGAATCGGCCAACTGTATATCCGCGTTCACGAGACAGTGGTACCCCGGCAAACAGTTCACGGATAGGTGTAAACAGGCCGGTATACGTGGCAGGATTAGAACGCGGAGTCCTTCCTATGGGAGACTGATCAACATTAATAACTTTATCCAGATGCTCCAGTCCTTTGATATCTTCATAAGGAGCAGGCTCTTCACTAGCACGATTTAATTCACGTGCAGTAATTTTTGCCAGTGTGTCGTTAATCAAAGTTGATTTGCCGCTGCCGGAAACGCCGGTAATACAGGTAATCAGGCCGAGAGGTAAGGTAAGGGTTACATTTTTAAGATTATTGCCACTGGCGCCGCTTAATATCAGTAAGCGCTCTTTATCAACCGGACTGCGCTGTTCCGGCATGCTAATGGCTTTTTCTCCGCTCAGATATTGTCCTGTTATGGATTCTTTGCATGCTGCCACCTTTTCAGGTGAAGCTGCGATAATAACTTGTCCGCCATGCTCACCGGCACCAGGTCCCATATCGACAACAAAATCGGCGGCACGGATAGCATCTTCATCATGCTCAACGACAATTACGCTGTTACCCAGATCGCGCAGATGTTTCAGTGTATCGAGGAGGCGGTCATTATCGCGCTGATGCAGGCCGATAGATGGTTCATCCAGTACATACATGACACCTGTCAGGCCGGAACCAATCTGGCTGGCCAGCCGGATACGCTGAGCTTCACCACCAGATAAGGTTTCAGCACTGCGTGCCAGACTCAGGTAATTTAGGCCGACATTAATCAGAAAACCAAGGCGCTCATTAATTTCTTTAAGAATTTTTTCAGCAATCTGTTTTTTATTACCTTCCAAATTCAGATTCTGGAAAAAATCCAGTGTGGCTGTTAACGGCCATGCATTGACATCCGGTAATGATTTTCCGCCTATATAGACATATCGGGCTTCTGTTCGCAAACGGGCACCGCCGCAGGCCGGACAGGCTCGATGACTTTGATACTGGGCTAATTCTTCGCGTACGGTAGCGGAATCTGTTTCGCGGTAGCGCCTTTCGAGATTGGGCAGAATACCTTCAAACGGATGACTGCGGGTAAATTTTGTGCCCCGTTCAGACAGATAGGTAAATTCAATCTGCTCTTTACCGGAACCATAAAGAATAATATTCTGGATTTCTTCCTTTAATTCATTAAATGGCGTATTAACGTCAAATTTAAAATGCTGTCCGAGTGACTGAATCATCTGGAAATAGAAAGTATTACGTTTATCCCAGCCCTTGATTGCTCCTGCGGCCAGCGATAAATCCGGATGCATTACTACTCGCTCAGGATCAAAATAATCCATGCTGCCGAGTCCGTCACAACTGGGACAGGCTCCGACAGGGTTGTTAAAGCTGAAAAGACGTGGTTCGAGTTCCTGAAGACTATACGAACATACCGGACAGGCAAAGCGTGCTGAAAACCAGTGTTCTTTACCACTATCCATTTCGATGGCCAGAGCACGCTCATTACCCAGACGTAGTGCAGTTTCAAAACTTTCAGCCAAACGCTGTTTGATATCCGCGCGTACTTTTACCCGGTCAATAACCACATCTATATCATGCTTGATGTTTTTTTGCAGTTTTGGTACTTCTTCAATCGCATATACCTCACCATCAACGCGAACCCGTGCAAAACCCTGTACTTGTAAATCAGCAAAGTATTCAAGAAATTCACCTTTGCGACCGCGCACTGCCGGAGCCAGAATCATTACCCGGCTTTCTTCAGGCAGGTTCAGTATATGGTCAACCATCTGGGAAACAGTCTGACTGGATAAAGGCAGGTTATGTTCAGGACAATAAGGTGTACCGACACGTGCATACAATAAGCGCAAATAGTCATGAATTTCAGTGACTGTTCCTACGGTAGAGCGCGGATTATGACTGGTTGCTTTCTGCTCAATGGAAATAGCTGGTGACAAACCTTCAATTAAATCAACATCCGGTTTTTCCATCATTTGCAAAAACTGGCGAGCATAAGCCGACAGACTTTCTACGTAGCGTCGTTGTCCTTCTGCATACAAAGTATCAAAAGCCAGCGAGGATTTACCACTACCGGACAAACCGGTAATGACAACCAGTTGATGACGGGGAATATCCAGATCTATATTTTTAAGATTGTGTGTGCGTGCACCGCGAATATGAATCGTATCGTTATCTGACATAATGCCTTGCCCAAACTAGCTGGATAAAAGAGGATACCGGCTTTAATTAAATTGCTGTTTATTAAAACCAACCGATATTATACCTATTTCAAAACGCTAATTTAAAGCTATCAGGTAAACGTTTTAATGTTTTCGTAAAATAAATTCCTTAAAATCAATACGTAACTCTTGATTTCGCAATAAGTAAATTAAAACGGGCACATTTCCCAGCGCCACAATCATGTATAAGGCATTAATACTGTTAAACAGCCAGATAAATACAGCGCTTAATATGGCTGCACAAACCATAAACAGGCCGTTGATAATATTATTGGCAGCAATTGCATGTGAACGGAACTGATCGCTGCTGGCTGTTTGCAGCCATGTGTATAACGGCAATGAGAAAAAGCCGCCGAAAAAACCAATACCGATTATGCAAATGATTATTGCCATGCTGTCCGGCCGGCCGATAAATGTACCGATACCGGCAACTGGCAGATTAGGTTGTGACGGTGTGAACCATACCAGCAGCAGACCGAATATACTCAGGCCGATTGTCCCGATCACAACCAGACTAAGATGTAACTGATGGCGGCTAATCCGTGCACAAACAATAGAACCCGTACCTATGCCAAGGGAGAAGAGTGTTAGCATTAAATTAAATACAGCTTCGTTTCCACCAAGATTCAAACGGGTAAAAGTAGGGAGCTGGGTTATATATACAGAACCAATCAGCCAGAACCAGGAAATACCGATAATGGCAATCCAGAGATTTTTTTGCAGATAAGTTTGCCGAAGTAGCTGTTTTGTACTCCGCATGATGTTTGAATCAATATATTGCTGTGGAATTTGTGCGGGTACCCTTGGCATAAATATACTGGCAATCTGACCCAGAATAGCGACGAACAGCAGGATACCAAACAGCCATGCTGTATTGGTGCCAGCCAGAATAGTACCTAAAATCTGCCCGAATAATATTGATAGAAACGTACCGCTTTCGATCAGGCTATTACCGTTGAGTAGTTCATATTTAGGGAGATATTCTGGTAATACCGCATATTTCAACGGACCGAACAAGGTAGAATGTGTGCCCATCAGAAACAGGCATAACATCAATATTGTGACAGACTGCATCCAAAAGCCGACACCTGCTATCAGCATAATGCAGATTTCCGCAGTTTTTATCCAGCGCGCCAGAATGGCTTTATCCATTTTATTAGATAATTCACCAGATAATGCAGAGAAAAGAAAAAAGGGCAGAATATACAGCAGGGCACCAGCATTCAGCATCTGGCTTGCTGGTAACCGTGAATTAGCGCCAAGCCCATAAAAGCTGATTAAAACGAATAATGAGGTTTTAAACAGATTATCATTAAACGCACCAAAAAACTGAGTACCAAACAGCGGTAGAAATCGTTTGGTACAGGCGAAAGCAAACTGGTTGCCGGATGGAAGCATATCAGGTGTAGACATAAATAACCTTACCAATACATATGTTGTGGTTACAGGGTGCCGGTGAGGTCATTTAGTATAAAATGCTGACCACATAAGATGAGATATTGTTGCTGTAAACGCCCTATAATATTGTTTTCAGCATCACAAAGCTGAACATAATCGGCTTTGCGAAACCAACGAAGACTGTCTTGCTCTGATAATTGCTGCAATATCTGCCATTGTGCCGGACAAGCTTGCTGGTCTGTTTCGTCAGCCTGTGCTTTAACAGCATAATAGCCGGTAGCTCCATCAGTATAAGCTGAATTATCTTCATCCATAAGTACCAGAAAACCAAGATGACAGTTGTCCGGACTGTTAATACTAAAATAAAACATAGTCAAAAATTTCTTTTAATTCAGAGAAGAGCTTAGCCAAATTATTTATTCTGCTGGGAGGATTCTAGCAGTTTATAAATGTTTGTGTATGCTAATATGCATGCTTTTGTGTACAGAAAAGCGTACTGGCTTTGAAACGTATTGCAAATAGACATGATATTTGGTTAAAACACTGACAAATATTTGTTCAGATTGATTGAATCATATATTTAAAACGGGTCAGTGCGCAGAATTTTTAGTTTGTTTTAGTTTGAAATTATGCTTTATCTCTTAATTGCTTCATTTATGTGGGGTAGCTCGTTTATTGCTACAAAAATGGCTTATGACATGCTGGATCCGGCACTTGTGGTACTCGGCAGGCTGATATTGGCAGCAGTAGTTACCTTACCCATCACGTGGAGCTATTTTAAAAACCATAATGTTATTTCCAAAGTACAACTGATCAAAATTATCGGACTAGGATTGCTGACATATCCTGTAACTTATCTGTTACAGGTTACAGGTTTGAAACTTATTCCTGCGGTCAATGCGGTCACCATTATTGGTATGGAACCAATTATTATAGTACTGGTGGGTCTGATTTTTTTTCGCGAAAAAACACCATTGCTGGTATTTATACTGGGCATTGTGGCTTTTATAGGGGTGCTGCTGGTAGTAGGTAAACCAGAAAAAGCCAGTGGTAATACTGCTTTGTTGGGAGTCTCGCTGGTATTTACTTCAACTATTGTCATGGCTTTCTGGATACGTTTGTCACAAAAGTTACTACGCGAAATAGATGTTAAGATATATACAGCCTTAACGTTGCAAACGGGTACTGTATTTGGTTTGCCGTTTATGCTGTTTCTAGTTGAAAGCTGGGATATTCATTATTCTTTTCAAGGTATTGGTGCTATAGCTTATCTGGGTATCGGATGCAGTCTGGTGGCTGCATGGTGCTGGAATAAAGGGCTGGAAAATGTTTCTGCCAGTGTGAGCGGGATATTTCTGGCTATGGAACCGGTTTTCGGAGTAATAACGGCCATTCTATTATTGAATGAAACGGTAAATATACAGGCTTTTGCCGGAATAGTTATGGTTATCGGAGCGGCAACTACCTGTATATTTATTCCAAAAAAGAATTAAATTTATATAGCTAAAAATAAAAGGTTAGTGAATATACACTAACCTTTTTGAATTAATTGCAATGATATGCTGTAAAGCTACAGATTGGTCAGCTTAATTTTCTGACCGGGACGTAATACTTGTTTCCCATGTACTTTTTGCAATTTACTTACAGGAATATTCAGGCGCTGAGCTATGCTGCTAAGCGTATCGCCTTTTTTTACCGTGTATGAAACAGGAACTACACTGGATTTAGAGTCTTTACCTTTACGTACAGCAGCCAGCATCCGTTTATTATCCTGATTCGGGCTAATTTTCAGTACCTGACCAACCTGCAGATTATGACCGCGCAGATTATTGGCAGTAACCAGATCAGCTACATTGATATTATAGCGCTGGGCAATTGAATACAATGTATCACCCTTATTCACTTTATGAGCAATATTACTGCGTTTGTCCGCAACGTTGATGATATTGCGTAGGGTGCGTTCATTACGGTTTTCAGCCAGATGGGCAGCAGTCTGAGCTTCTTCACGTTCAGCCTGTGCCAGTGCTTTTTGAACAGAAGCCGCAGCAGCTGCCTGTAATTGCGCATCCTGTGCAACCTGCATCAGTGCATCCTTATTGGTTGCAACAGGAGCAGGCAATTCAGCCGGGGTTGCTGCGTTTTCAGCCACGGTTATGGTTTGGGTTTGTACTGTTGTATTGACCGGTGACGGCTGGTCAGTATTCAGTACAGTGGATGTTGTGGTTGTAACTGTTTCAGTAAGAGC
The DNA here is from genome assembly GCF_016100875.1 of Snodgrassella sp. W8124. Lineage (NCBI taxonomy): Bacteria > Pseudomonadati > Pseudomonadota > Betaproteobacteria > Neisseriales > Neisseriaceae > Snodgrassella > Snodgrassella sp. W8124. Next base: position 982,219 of record NZ_JACFRP010000001.1, on the reverse strand, counting down.
TGGTACAGATACATTGCCGGTATCAGTAACTTTATCAGCCTGAGCAACAGTAGTTGCTGCCGGATGAGTCACAAACGTGCCCGGAGGTAATACTGGTTTTGCCATAGCAATATTCAGTAATGGATCTGTATCACTGTTGCGGAAAGAATCCATAAGCTGAGTGTTTAAACTATTTTTACTGATAAGCAGGCTGCGACCGGCTGGTACAGTATTGCTGGACAAATTATTCAGCCGCTTGATTTCTGCACTGCTCATTCCGGTTTGTGCAGCTAAATCAGCTACACTGGTGGTTGAATATGCTTTAAAGATATTCCATGAAAGCAGAGTATTTTTATCTGCGTTGCGGTAATTGCGTTCAAAAGTATTTACTGCGGTAATCGGTAGCAGCATTTTACGATTTTCTTTAGGAATAAAAACCGGACTCTTGAAACTTGGATTAAGGGTTAGAAATTCTGAAGTCGAAATATTCGCCAGTCGGGCAGCTGCATCAATATCAATTGGCTGATCAATGCTAATTGCTTCAAAGTAGGGACGGTTCGGTACAGAAACCAGATTAACACCAAAGGCCTGCGGATTTTCGATAATATTCCGCACAGCCAGTAATTTCGGCACATAATTGCGGGTTTCATTTGGCATGCGCAGATTTTCATAGGTAGGATCTATACCGGCCAGCTGGGCACGTTTGATAGCCTTACCAACATTACCTTCTCCCCAGTTATAGGCCGCCAGAGCCAGTGACCAGTCACCAAACAGGCTATAAAGATATTGCAGATAAGTTAAAGCAGCATCGGTCGCTGCATATACGTCGTGACGACCATCATAGAGATTAGTCTGTTCCAGCCCGTACTGTCGACCGCTACTGGGCATAAACTGCCACAGACCGGAAGCTCCTACCCGCGACTGAGCCTTGCTGACGAAAGCACTCTCAATAAACGGCAGTAAAGCTACTTCAGCCGGCATCTGACGTTTTTCTGCTTCATTTACGATGTGATATAAATAAGGCTGACTGCGCACAACCGTGCGGTTAAAGTAATCGCTGTGGCTTGAATAATACTGCTCCTGCCGGCGAATAATTTCAGGATTAACCTCGGTCATACGGAAATCCTGACGCATACGCCCCCAGATATCATGATTAGAATACGTTTTTCCTTTCAAGGTAGCCGCATTCAGATTCATTATTGATAAACCAATGCCATTACTGGTGTAAGATTGGGCAAATGATAATGAGGGAGCAAGTATCAGGCCAGTAAGTGCCAGTACCATATGCTTCAATTTAGCCATTCGTTTAACCGTAAAATTTGTGCAAAATCCTATTAATATTAAAGAGGAAATTCTTAACGGTCAAGGATAAATCCCTATTTTTACAGTAATGATGTAAATGCAATAAAATGATTCAATGGTCTGCAGCTTAGATTTAATATGGTACATAATGGTGTTTGAATGAATACTCAGCAATTGGAAAACTGGCTGACCGAACATAAATTTGGTCTCTATTTAAGCCGGCTGGAGCAGCAGTTTATCCTGCATAAATTAGCAGGGTTGCGTTTTGGCACCATATTACAATGCGGTATATCACAATGGCAGTTCCAGCATGTTTTTGCAGCTGAGTCCCAGTATATTGTACAAAGTAATATAGCCGATAGTGGTACAGCAGTTATTGCTGTATGTAAGGCCTTACCCTGGGCTCAGCAAAGTATAGATACCATTATCTGGCCTCATGGTCTGGATACTTTATCCGATTATGAAGATTCTATAGCTGAAATAGCTCGTGTTCTGGTGCCCGGCGGGCATCTTATATTGACCGGCTTAAATATTCATGGATATTGGCGCCTGTTTTATCAGAGCAGCCTGAAAGGTCATTCTGCTTTAAAGTTACTGTCTGCTCGTACGGCTGTTGATAAGATGCAACGCTTTGGCCTGTTTCTGGAAGAAGGACAGTTTATGGGTTATGGTATTCCGGCCTGTTACGGTGATAGTCACAAGGCTATAGAATATATGGGTAATCGCTGGTGGCCACATCTGGCAGCTGTTTACGGGCTAGTACTGGTTAAGCGAACTGTACCGCTCACTTTAACTGTGCAGAATGCAAATATGTTGCTGAATCCGGCACCATCAGTTGCTTTGAAAAGCATAGAATAAGAGCGATAAATTCACTCTCTAAAATAAACAAAAACCTGAGCGGTCACCCAGGTTTTTGTTTAATCAATTTCAGGCAGCCTTATCTGTCTTACAGTCCAGCTTTTTGTCCATAAGTTCCTCAAATTCACGCATGCACACACTGGCGATTGCCAGCATATTATCAATTTCCTTTTTGGAAATAATTAGCGGAGGAGCAGCTACAATGTGGTCACCACAGGCACGGAAAATCAGATTGTTCTTAAAAAAGATATCCCGGCAAATCAAACCTGTAGTGCCGAAATCATCAAAGAACTCGCGAGTATCACGGTTTTTTACCAGTGTAAAACCACACATCAATCCTTCACTGCGAATATCAGCAACATATTTAAACTGACTGAATGTTTCCTGCCAGCGCTTACGCATATAAGGACCTGTTTTGGTACGTACCTTTTCAATCAGATTCTTTTTATCAATTATATTCAGGTTCGCACAGGCAACTGCGGCTGAAACCGGATGCCCGCTGTAAGTAAAGCCATGATTAAACTCACCCCCGGCCAGCAAACCTTCTGTTACTTTGTCATTAACCAGAACTGCCCCGATTGGTAAATAGCCGGAGGATAGTCCTTTAGCTGTCGTAAAAATATCTGGCGTAAAACCAAAAGTTTCGAATCCAAACCATCTGCCAGTGCGCCCATAGCCGCAAATTACTTCATCAGCTACCAGTAGTACGTCATATTTTTTACAGATAGCTTCAATTCGCGGCCAGTAACTTGTAGGAGGAATAATCACTCCGCCAGCTCCCTGAATCGGTTCTGCAACAAAAGCTGCAATTTTATCCGCACCCAGTGAAAGAATTTTTTCTTCAAGCCAGTTAGCAGCTCGAATACCGAATTCTTCTTCACTTTCACCAGTTTTGGCTAAGCCGTAATACCAGGGTTGTTCAATATGAACTATATTGGCAATCGGTAAGTCACCTTGCTCATGCATGCCTTTCATACCACCCAGACTTGCTCCGCCTAAGGTAGAGCCGTGATAGCCGTTCCAGCGACCAATGATCACTTTTTTAGAAGGCTTGCCGACAGATGCCCAGTAATGGCGCACCATACGTATCATGGTATCAACCGATTCAGAACCGGAGTTGGTATAAAACACATGATTAAATCCCTCCGGTGTGATTTCAACCAGTTTTTCCGATAATTTAATGATTGCAGGATGGGTTGTTTTGAAGAAAGTATTGTAAAACGGCAGCACTTGCATTTGTTTCTCGGCAATTTTAGCCAGTTTTTTTTCTCCGTATCCAATATTGACACACCACAACCCGGCCATACCGTCAATGATTTCATTGCCGTCACTATCATATACATAAATGCCTTTTGCTTTAACCATCATGCGTACACCGTGTTTTTTAAGCTCAGCATTATCGGAAAATGGATGTAAATGATGTTTTACAGCCAGTCTCACATCGGTTTTATTACTCATAAAAACTCCTTTGTTTTAAAATGTTATAAGCAATCATTCAATGTACAAGTACAAGAATAACAGTTGAAATATGCTATTGAGATGGTTTCAGACATGCAATAACAGATATTTGCGCTCCCAAGGGCTGATAACACGAAAATATTCTGAAACTTCCTGCTCTTTTACGGCAATGTACATCTCAACAAAGCGCTGACCCAGTATTTCATGAATTGGTTCACACTGGCGTAAACGTTCTATTGATTCTTCAAGTGTAGTAGGGAACTGATAAGGTAATGAATACGCATTACTGCTCAGCGGAGCACGCGGTTGTAGCTGTTCTTTAATTCCCAGATAACCACAAGCCAGTGAGCAGGCAATCGCCAGATAAGGATTCACATCTACTCCGGCCAGCCGGTTTTCAATCCGTCTTCCTTTGGCTTTAGCACGCGGGACACGTAAACCTACAGTGCGATTGTCATAACCCCATTCAACATTAGTGGGTGCAGCTGTAAACCGGGTCAGCCGGCGGAAAGAATTAACATACGGAGCAAAAAAGGGCATGGTTTGCGGCAGGTATTTTTGCAGGCCGCCAATAAAATGAAAAAATAGTTCTGAAGGAGTGCCATCATCACTGCTGAATGCATTATTACCATTCTCTACGTTGTTCAAACTCTGATGGATATGCATGGCACTGCCCGGTTCTCCTTCCATAGGCTTAGCCATAAAAGTGGCATACATTTTATGATGAAAGGCAGATTCACGTACTGTGCGTTTGAATAAAAATACCTGATCGGCTAAATCCAGAGCATTACCATGCAGGAAATTGATTTCCATCTGTGCTGCACCAATTTCATGAATCAGCGTATCAACTTCAAGGTTTTGTTCATGGCAGTAGTCGTAAATTTCTTCAAACAGAGGGTCAAATTCATTTACTGCATCTACAGCATAAGACCGTCGTCCGAATTCACTGCGTCCGGTACGGCCGATCGGAGGTTGCAGGGGGACATCCGGATCGGGGTTGGGTGAAATCAGATAGAATTCCATTTCCGGAGCAACGATGGGTTCCAGCCCCATATTTTCATACAATTTTAATATGCGTTTGAGTACATTGCGCGGCGCAGTTTCAACCGGTAAACCGTCAGGAGAGAAGCAATCAAATATTAGTGATGCTGTCGGATCCTGAGCCCAGGGAACAAAGCGCAGAGTAGTCTGGTCTGGCTTTAACTCCATATCCGCATCTGTTTCATCCAGAAGGCTGGATTGTGGATATTCTCCGGTTACTGTTTGCAATAATACTGCCTCGGGTAGTCGCATATCCGGTTCAGATATAAATTTATCTTTCGGAATAATTTTACCGCGAGCCACACCTGTAATGTCCGGTAAGATACATTCTACTTCAGTGATACCATGTTCTTTAAGCCAGTTAAATATGTCATCATACATAAGTCACCTTAAAATGATTCCTTTTGCCTGTGCAATTTATATTGCATACATGCTTCACGAAAAGCTTTAAAAATAGCGATAGAAAGCGGCTTATTCCCATATTGCCATTCCGGATGCCACTGTACTGCATAGCCAAATATTGACGCTGCATCAATCCTGAATGCTTCAATAAGACCATCTGGAGCAGTTGCTTCTATGCTAAGCCCGGGTGCTAACGTTTTTACTCCTTGCTGATGTAAAGAATTGACCTGATACTGTTTGTGGTCTGTTGCCAGCCACAGCATCAATAAACTGTCTGTTTTCAGATTAACCGCATGCGCATCGCCATATTGAATTTCAATTGGCTGATTATCGGGTTCACGATGATCCAGATAACCGGGTATTTCCTGTATATGCTGGTGAAGGTCACCACCAAGTGCGACATTGATTTCCTGCAAACCGCGGCAAACACCCAGAAGTGGTATACCACTATCAATAATATATTTAATTAGCGGTAAAACAGTATGGTCACGGGCAGCATCCTGTAACATTCCCTCTCGTGCCGATATTTCACTATACCATTTCGGGTCTATATTTGAATAAGAACCGGGTAAAAAAACACCATCAACCAATTTGAGCAGGCGAGTTAAAACTTCCTGATCAGACAGTACCGGAAGTAAAATAACATCACCGACACTGTCCTGAACCGCATGAATGTATTTTTCACCGACAGCGTGAAAATTCCACTTACCTATCTGCTTTACATCACATGGTATACCTATGATTGGACGCGGCTGCATAAAATTGTCTCAAAGGATTAATAGTTAAAACAATTTTGATTTTTATGATTCATAATCCCATGAGAAAAACAAAATGGCAAGAAAACTTAACTTAAATTGATAATAATTCGATTTATTGGTAACAAAAGATATTAATCTAAACACATAATAAAAATAAATTTTTAGAATTAAATTAAAAATATCATTATTATATTGAGGCCAAGATTATTCGTTGTTTTTGCTGGCGTGAAAATTTACTGACTAAGTAATAATTACTGATGTTAACGATTATGTTAAATGAATATTAATTATAGAATGTAATTAAGAAATACAAATAAGCATGCTTTATTGATTACGTCATTAAAGAAAGAGAATAATAATCTAAAGTATATCATTGCAACACTATTATCCATGTGTCTGACCACAGGATAATAGTCTCAGCACTTCCGGATGTTATCTGAATAGTTGGACATATTTTAATTTGGAAATTTAGATATAGTACAGTTACCTTGGATAGTATATAAAAAATATGCCATGTGTTTAGATAATAATATTCACGCGTTCAAAGATTGATTTAATATTAAAGCTGCTTAATTTATTCGTCTATTACTGATACAAGATAAATACAAATCATGATTGCAAGTTAAAATAAAGGCCCTGAATTTATTCAGGGCAAAACTTTATAACGAAACAACCTAAAACCGCCGTTGTAATTTTGCCGCTAAAATAATACTTGCAGCCAGTTCTTCAATAGATTTATGAGTTGTATTGGTATATGGAATATTAAAACGGCGGAACATATCTTCGGCGGTTAAAATCTCACGTCGGCAATTATCACGACTGGCATAACGGGAATCAGGACGACGCTCCGAACGAATATGGTGCAGACGGTCTGCATCTATGGTTAGCCCATATAATTTTTGCCGGAATGGTTGCAGCATTCTAGGTAATTCACTGCTTTCCAGATCTTCTGGAATAAGAGGATAATTTGCAGCACGAATTCCATACTGTAATGCCAGATAAAGACAAGTAGGCGTTTTACCGCTGCGAGAAACGCCCATCAGAATCACATCAGCTTTTTTCAATTCGCGATCAGTAATTCCATCATCATGATTAAGAGTAAAATTGATTGCTTCCATTCTCTTATCATAGCGTTCAGTATCGTGCATTCCATGGGTTCTGCCAATGGAATGATTAGCTTCTGTGGCAAGTTCATCTTCCAGCTCACCAATAAATGCATCATAAAAACTCATATGCAGCCCTGCACTGGTTTTAATCAGTTTACGGACATTTTCATCAACGATGCTAGAAAAAACCAGCGGACGCGCTTCACAGTGGTTTGCTGCATTATTAATTAAAGCTACAATCTCACGTGCTTTTGTTTCCGTATCTACAAATGGATAAGTAGCACGCTTGAATTCTATATTGTCAAACTGGTTCAATAAAGCAAGACCCATACTTTCGGCGGTGATACCCGTTCGGTCAGAAACAAAAAAGACTTGGCGTACTGGTTTCATAATCAATCTACATAATTCAGAGTTAAAAAGGAATGTGACTTTATGAATTATCCATTGTAAATGAAGTTTCTTCCAGTTCCTGCGTAAAATATTGGTTTTTTTTCAACATTGATACTAAAAAAATAAAAATAGACTGAATATATAAAATTTAAGCAATAAAATTAATGTTTTATTGAATAAAAAAGATAATTTTAGATTAAAATTGCTAAAAAAATGTATAAATTGATATTTTAATCTAAATAATTGAAAATGTAATTAAAATACTTAAGGTATCAAGGATTTGTATTTGAATAGTGTTTGATTAGGGATAAATTATCCTCAATTATGGGCGGATAAATAGCCAAAAATACATGACATTTTATACCTGACTAGTTAGAATAGGTCGTCTTCAACTTTCCCACTCCTCACTGGATAACCATCATGGCCGGTAATAACGTAATCTGGTTTGAAAATCTGCGCATGACTGATGTTGAAAGCGTCGGCGGCAAAAATGCATCTCTTGGCGAGATGATTTCACAGCTCACCGAAAAAGGTGTGCGTGTACCCGGTGGTTTTGCTACCACTGCCGAAGCCTATCGCAATTTTCTTGCTTACGAAGGTTTGAGTGAACGTATCAATAACGAGCTAAAGGCACTGGATGTAGATAATGTTGCCGAACTGGCTCGGGTAGGTAAACAGATCCGTCAATGGATCATGGACACCCCATTTCCGCCTGAACTGGAAGCAGATTTACAGGCAGCATGGGAAAAAATGGTAGCTGATGCCGGTACTGACCAGATTTGCGTGGCTGTACGCTCTTCTGCGACTGCCGAAGATTTACCTGATGCCTCTTTTGCCGGTCAGCAGGAAACATTTCTGAATATAAGCGGTTATGATAATGTTAAAGAAGCTATGCATCATGTATTTGCTTCTTTGTATAACGATCGCGCCATTTCCTACCGTGTGCACAAGAATTTTGCTCATGATGTAGTGGCTCTGTCTGCCGGTGTTCAGCGGATGGTGCGTTCTGATAAAGGCGCCTCCGGGGTGATGTTCACCATGGATACAGAATCTGGTTTTGATCAGGTTGTATTCATTACATCATCCTATGGTCTGGGTGAGACTGTTGTACAGGGTGCAGTAAATCCGGATGAATTCTATGTACATAAACCAACTCTGCGTGCCGGTCGTCCTGCGATTCTGCGTAAAACCATGGGTTCTAAACTGATTAAAATGGTTTTCACTGATGCGGCTCAGGCAGGTAAATCTGTACAGACAGTAGATGTTGATGTTGCTGACCGCAAAAAATTCTCAATCAGTGCCGAAGAAATTACTGAGCTGGCTCAGTATGCACTGACTATTGAAGAACATTATGGCCGTCCGATGGATATTGAATGGGGTCGTGATGGTATTGATGGCAAACTGTATATCTTGCAGGCTCGTCCTGAAACTGTGAAATCACAGGAAAATAACAGCCGTGTACTGCGTCGCTATCAGATTAATGACAAATCTGCCATTCTGGTAGAGGGTCGCGCCATCGGTCAGAAAGTCGGTCAAGGTAAAGTGCGTCTGGTCAAATCTGTTGATGAAATGGATAAAGTGTTGCCAGGTGACGTACTGGTTACTGATATGACCGATCCGGACTGGGAACCGGTTATGAAACGTGCCTCTGCAATTATTACCAATCGTGGCGGACGTACTTGTCACGCAGCCATTATTGCGCGTGAACTGGGTATTCCGGCAGTGGTTGGCTGTGGTAATGCAACTTCTGCTTTGCAGGATGGTCAGGAAGTAACGGTGTCCTGTGCCGAAGGGGATACGGGCTATGTATATGAGGGTTTACTGAAAGTTGATGTCAATGAAATACCTTTAGATAATATGCCTGAATCACCAGCCAAAATCATGATGAATGTAGGTAATCCTGAGCTGGCATTCAGCTTCTCTGGTTTACCGGGCTATGGTATTGGTCTGGCACGAATGGAATTTATTATTAACCGCCAGATTGGTATTCATCCTCGTGCTTTGCTGGAATTTGATCAGCAGGATGAACAGATGAAAGCCACCATTACTGACAGAATTTCCGGCTATTCATCTCCGGTAGATTTTTATATTGATAAAATTGCTGAGGGTGTGGCAACACTGGCAGCTTCTGTGTATCCGAAAAAAGTAATTGTGCGTATGTCTGACTTTAAGTCAAATGAATATGCCAATCTTTTAGGTGGTAATAAATACGAGCCTCATGAAGAAAATCCGATGCTGGGTTTCCGCGGTGCAGCCCGTTATGTCTCTGATGATTTCAAAGATTGCTTTGCGCTTGAGTGTAAAGCACTGAAATATGTGCGTGATGAAATGGGATTGACTAATGTTGAAATCATGATTCCATTTGTACGTACATTGAAAGAGGCTGAAAATGTCGTACGCGCATTGAAAGACAACGGACTGGAACGTGCTAAAAATGGTCTGCGCCTGATTATGATGTGTGAACTGCCAACCAATGCAGTACTGGCCGAACAGTTCCTGAAATACTTTGATGGATTCTCTATTGGTTCAAATGATATGACTCAGTTAACACTGGGTGTGGATCGCGATAGTGGTGGTCCGATCGCAGGTACTTTTGATGAACGTGACCCAGCTGTTAAAGTGATGTTCAGTCTGGCAATTCAGGCTTGCCGTAAATTAAATAAATATATTGGTATTTGCGGTCAAGGGCCGTCTGATCATGCTGATTTCGCTAAATGGTTGATTGAGGAGGGAATTGAGACTATCTCTCTGAATCCCGATACCGTAATTGAAACTTGGTTATATCTGGCTAAAGAACTGAAAAAATAAATTTTTCGGTTTGTAAAATAAAGGCTGCTAATAAAATTAGCAGCCTTTATTTTTTGATTAATAAATATAGAAATTTCATATATAAATGATTTATTTAAAGATTTTTAGTTTTGCTTAATTAAACTTTTATATTATGTAAAGTTAATACGATAAGTAAGTATTAGAGAATGATAATAAAGTGCCAATAAGTCATAAAATCGTTTTCATAGCGGGTTATATCTTCTGCGTCTATAGATATTGAGCTAATTGTTTGTTATTCGTCATTAGCTGTAATCCTTTTTGCAAATAAATGACTGTCAACTAACTTTGAAACACCGGTATTATTGAATGGATGACTAGCAAAATAAAAAATTGTTTAATATTTTTAAATTTAAAATTTTTTATTCAAATCATAGTAGTTAATTCAATTGAGTTAAATATTAAATAAATTTTGTTCGAGCTAAAAATTCACTAGATGAAAAGTAAAAAAGGAGTGGTTTATTAACTTTTTTAGGCAAATATCATTATTGGAAACTTCCCAACCTAAAAGTATTAAGGTTTTAACTAAAACTTTTATTTAATAGTTTGTGGAAAGTTAATTGTTTATATTCATTCAATTTTATTTGTTGTTATTGAGCCTATTCTGCAAACATTATTTTTGGGTAAGTTGGAATTTTAATTATTTTATAAGTTTTTTTATTTAAAAGTGTAAAGATATGGATTTGAATTCATTATCAGGTACTTTTAAATATTATTAAAGCATATATGGATTAGGTACTTTTTCTCAGCAATTAAGTTTTAGTTTATCTATATGATTTTGCAAATTAATCAAATACATTTAATAAAAAACAGATAGCTTTAAGCTATCTGTTTTTTAAGATGAAATTTTATTTTTTATCTTTTTTGTCATTGGTTTTAACTGGTTTTTTAGCAGCCAGTCCCAATGACTGATTCCATTTTACCGGGTCTTTTACCAGATCCAGAGCAGATTTTAACTGAGCATCTTTTGCTGGGTTAGGTTCACGTCTCGCCAGCCAGTCTTCTTCATCCTTTTTCTTGCTATCTTTTTTATCAGCAGTAATTGTACCTTTATTGGTTTGATTTTCGTCTTTACCAGTTTTAACTTCCTTGGTACTGTCTTTATCCGAATCTTCGTTAAGCTGATTTACAGGTTCACTGGCAAAAGCCGGAGAAGTGGTTTTTTTCTGACTGCCTTCTAATCCTCCTTTTACCTCCTTACCACCTAACGGGTTACTCAGATGTCCGCCAAGATCAGCTTCGCGGCTTTCAAATTTTCGGTTTTTATCTTTTACTTCAACATCAGGAACGATACCCTGTGCCTGTATTGATCGGTCATTAGGAGTGTAATACAGCGCAGTTGTCAGTTTAACCGCACCACCATTTGATAGAGGAATTACTGTTTGTACCGAACCTTTGCCAAAGCTTTGTGTACCTACAATTACAGCACGTTTATAGTCTTGAAGCGCACCGGAGACAATTTCAGAAGCAGAAGCGGTACCTGAATTTACTAAAACTGTAATCGGTATGGTTTTAATTTCTTCAGGCATATTTACCAGCGGATCATTGCCTTTAACTACATAATCTTTAGGAATAGCTTTTAATACCATACCTTCTTTTTTATCACGGTTTTTCGTGCTGACAACTTTTACTCCCGGTTTCAGGAATACTGCGGATACACCAACAGCACTGTTTAACAGACCACCCGGATCATCGCGTAAGTCGAGTACCAGACCTTTCAAAGGCTGTTTGTTCTGTTTTTCCAAATCTTTAATAGCATCAGCCAGCAGACTTACAGTATGTTCCTGAAACTGAGTAATGCGCACGTAACCGTAATCAGGTTCCAGAAGTTTGTAACGTACACTTTTAACTTTAATAATTGCTCTTGTCAGATGTAATACAATTGGCTGTGCTTCATCTTTACGAGCTAAAGTCAGAGTTATACTGGTTCCCGGTTTACCTCGCATTCTTTTTACAGCTTCGGTAGTGGTCATGTTGCGAGTTGATTCGCTGTCAATTTTAACGATGTAGTCACCGCTTTTGATGCCGGCACGATCAGCAGGCGTGTCTTCTATAGGTGCCACAATTTTTATCAGCCCGTCTTCAGAGCTGATTTCCATACCGAGGCCGCCAAATTCACCTGTAGTGCTTTCCTGTAAATCTGAGTAATCTTTAACAGTCAGATATTCAGAATGCGGGTCAAGATTATTGACCATCCCTTTCATGGCACCTTCAAGAATAGTATCGTCAGTTTTATTCTCAACATAATTGGCTTTAATTTGTCCATAAACTTCCGCCATGGTATGCAGAGATTGTACCGGTAAAGCCTCGGATTTCTCATTGGCATAACTCTGTATGCTTAAAGTGAGAATGACACCGCTGAAAGCACCCAGTGTATATAAAGCAGCTTTTTTTAATCTAGATTTAGCCATTATTACTATTGTTCTTTCTTATAACGACATTAATTCAGGATATCAATAACCTGTTTATAGCAGGTTATGATGAAAATTCAAAATCGGTCAGAGTGTACACTATAAAATTATTGAAAGTAATAGCAAAGCATAATATGTGTTAACGCAACCATGATAATGGATTCATTGCCTGATTATGATAACGAATTTCAAAATAAAGTCCGTTCTGACCGTCCGGTAATTTACCACTTATACCAATGGTTTGACCAGAGCTAAGAATGCTACCGGCAGAAACATTGACGGAGGACAAGCCTGTGTAAATGCTGATATAACCTTCACCGTGATCAATGATAACGGTATTGCCGTAACCTTGTAAAAAAGCAGCATAGACCACATTACCATTAGAAATGCTGTGCACAGCCGCATTGTTACATGAAAAAAACAATCCTTTCCAGATACCGCCATTTGGTCTGTTTTCTCCAAATTTTCCTGATATGCTGCCGTTAACCGGTCGGGGAAGGCGTCCCTGTTTCTGTGCAAGACCTTTAATAAGCGGTGTTTTAATATTTTCTGTAGCCTGTAAAGCTAAATCTTCTGCAGTTAAGGTAGAAGGCGGTCTGGTGCTGTCTGTATCATTGTTACCAGCATCGTTACTTGGAGTAATTTGTGGCTGACCTGTGTTTTTCGGTTTGATGGTTTGTTTAGGAGGTTTAGGCTGAGTCTGAGCCAGACGACGCATTGTTGCCTGAGCAGAAAGACGGCTTAAAAGATTGTTCAATCGTTTTTCATCAGCCTTTAATGATTGTAACTGTTTATTCTGTACTTGTAATTGTTGGTTTAATACACCGGATTTGCTTTGCTGAATAGTATGTTCATTACGCAGTTTGTTAATAAGCTGCTGTTGTTTTTTTTGTAGCGAAGAAAGTTGTTGTTGCTGATTATTGATAGCCTGTTGCTGTGCATTCATCCGCAATTGTTGTTTACGTAAACGCTGGATGACCTGCTCATTGGCTTCATTTAAATAACGGATATATTGTAACGAGCGCCCTTTTTGGTCGGAGCGATCATTTTTTAGAATCAAATATACGCTGTTCGGCTGACGGTTACGGTAATGTGCATTAAGTAAACGGGCTATCTGGGTCTGAGTTTCTGCAATCTGGGTACGGGTTTTATCCAGATTGGTTTGCAGGGTTTGTAACTGCCGCATACTGGTCTGTTGCTGTTGCTGAATGCGGTTAAGCTCATTTTTTGCCTGATTAAGCTGCTGGCCTGTTGCAGCCATTGAGGCATCAATTTTTTTCTGTTCAACCGTAGTTTTACTGATCTGGTTTTGTGTTGCTGAAATAGCCTGGTGAACCTGTTTCAGTTCACCAGTTGGCTGTTGGATTTTCTGATTATTGGCAGCGATAGCCAAAGAGAAAAGAGTACTGCACCATATCAGAATGAGACAGAATAAAGATTTCATTATTTATCTGTGAATTCAATCAGGTTCTGGCCCGTCATTTCTGCAGGCGGAGTCAGTCCCAGAGCAGTTAAAAGAGAAGGCGCTACATCTTTAAGCGCTCCGCCTGAACGGATTGTAGCTTTACGCCCTATATAGATAAATGGGACCGGTTCAACTGTATGTTGTGTGTGAGGTTGCTGATTTTTTTCATCATACATGTGTTCACAGTTACCGTGATCGGCAGTAATAATCACTTCTCCGCCTGCAGAAAGTGTTGTTTCGACAACCTGTGCTACGCAACTATCCAGTGTTTCTACTGCTTTTATAGCGGCGTCAAGTGAGCCGGTATGTCCAACCATATCACCATTGGCAAAGTTACAAATAATAACATCATGGCGATGATGTTTTAAACTATCAATAATTTGTTCAGTAATGCCGACAGCACTCATTTCTGGCTGTAAATCATATGTAGTCACTTTGGGTGAAGGAATCATAATTCTCTCTTCACCAATATAAGGTTCTTCCCGACCACCACTAAAGAAATAAGTTACGTGCGGATATTTTTCTGTTTCTGCTATGCGGAGCTGGCTAAGACCCTGTCCGGCCAAAAATTCTCCCAGACCATTATTTACAGATTGTTTTTCGAACATTACCGGATTGCTGAATTGTGTGCCGTAAGCTGTGATAGTGGCAAAATATCCCGGTTGTACACGATACTTGCGTTTAAATCCGTCGAAATCAGCAAAAGTAAGAGCCTGAGTTAATTCACGTGCGCGATCAGCGCGGAAGTTGAGAAACAGAATGGCATCACCATCAACCAGGTTTGCCTGCGGACTGACAATGGTAGGTTTAACAAATTCATCCTGCTCGCCACGGGCATAAGCAGCATCTAATGCAGCAACAGGGGAATCAGCCTGATAGGGCGCATCGCCAAACAAGGCATTATAAGCAGCTTCAACGCGATCCCAACGATTGTCTCTGTCCATGGCAAAAAAACGTCCGACAACGGCACCGCATAATATCTGAGAATGCTGTTGCATATATTGTTGCAGGCGTTGCAGATAGGGACGGGCGCTTTGCGGCGGTGTATCACGACCATCAAGAAACGGATGGACAACAATTTTTTGCATGCCGGCAGCTAATGCGGCGTCTATAACTGCAAAAAAATGTTCTATATGGCTATGCACACCACCATCAGAAAATAAACCCAGCAGATGTACAGTATGATTCGGATTATTCCATGCCTGTTGCAAAACCGGATTTTGCTCGAGAGTATGGTCTTCAATAGCCATATCGATTCGGGTAATGTCCTGAGGTACAACTCTGCCTGCACCAATATTCAGGTGACCCACTTCTGAATTACCAAACTGGCCAACAGGCAATCCGACCATTCGTTCTGAAGCATCTATCGTGCCATAAGCATAGTGCTGACAATAGTTATCAATATGAGGAGTATGCGCCAGTAAAATAGCATTGTCATTTCCTTCGGCACGATGGCCGAAACCATCCAGAATTAAAAGCACAACAGGTTTAATTAATGACACAATTGACCTTTCTGTGATGGCTGTCTTTGACTCAGTCTGCCAGTATTAGCTGTTTTGATAAAATTTTAAAAACCGGATAAAACAATCCGGTTCGGAGTAAGATAGAATTATAGCGAAAAGCATACGCTTGAGAAACTGTAAAACAGCCCCAATTTAACGACAAATTAATTTATATAGTCTGACATCATATTCATGGATAAGCACAATATGGCTGCACAACAAAACGCTCCGTCCGGATTTTCTCTGGCCAATCATTTTCTGATTGCTATGCCGTCAATGGAAGACCCGTTTTTTAAAGAAAGCGTGATTTATCTGTGTGAACATAGTGCAGACGGTGCTATGGGTATCATTGTAAATAAACCATCACCGATTATGATGGATTTACTGTTTGATTCTGCTAAAACCCCTACACCGGAACGTTTTCACGGACAAAATGTTCTGATGGGCGGTCCGGTTCAAGTAGACCGCGGATTTCTGGTACATACTCCGACAGGTTCATGGGAAAGCAGTTTGCTGGTAACTGACGATATAGCCATGACTACTTCTCGCGATATTATTCTGGGGCTTACACAGGAAAATGAAGTTGATAAAGCTGTAGCTACTATTGGTTATTCCAGCTGGTCTGCCGGACAACTGGAGCAGGAGCTGGCAAATAATAGCTGGATAACCGTGCCTGCAGATAACCAGATTTTATTTGATATGCCTTATAAGCAACGTTATAAAGCTGCTTTGCAGTTATTAAATATTGATGTTGCCAATCTGAGCGTATTGGTGGGTCATGCCTGAATCAATCCTTTCTCCGCTAAAGCGTGGCACTGTGCTCGGATTTGATTTCGGAAGCGCGCGAATAGGAGTGGCCGTTGGTGAAGCTGAGCTGGCGAGTGTACATCCGTTGGAAACTATTACTGTTATCAGTACTGAACAGTATTTTAGCCGTATTAAAACTTTAATAAATGAATGGCGGCCACAGGTGCTTGTAGTAGGCCTTCCCACTCATGCAGATGGTGAGGACGATGAAGCTACTGCTCTTTGTCGCCGTTTTGGTAACCGCTTACATGGTCGATTTAATTTACCGGTATACTGGGTAGATGAGCGCTGGACATCTGTAGTCGCCGAAAGTTTGCTGAATGAAGCTTTAGTTTTTGGGAAAAAGCGTAAACAAATACTGGATCAGGTTGCAGCACAGGCAATTCTGGCAACTTTTTTCAGTACTGGCGCATGTATGGCCAAACTTGATTAAATTTTCAAGTGTATTTTAAATAAATCTAAATATCGGGTTACTGATAACGCAGAACTTATAACTACAATAAATAGTGTTTTATTATTTCGATAATTTTTAGACTGCTTTTTCAATCAAGTATATTTTTCATTTATCTTTCAATTTGTGCTCATTATTGCTTAAAATTTTAAACAAACATTAAATAACAAATTATGGTTTTATTTTATCAGAACTAAAGATAAACTTAACCGTAGAAAAATAATCAGTTTAATTAGGCAGGGATAAATAATGAGCACAGACATCTTCACAAACATTAATGCTATTGAGGCTAAAACAAAAGCTAATATTTTAGCCGAGGCGCTACCCTATATCCGGCGATTTTCCGGTGTGACAATGGTAATTAAGTATGGCGGTAATGCAATGACTGATCCGCAGTTGAAAGAAAGTTTTGCTAAAGATGTCGTCCTGCTCAAACTTGTAGGAATTCATCCGATTATTGTACACGGGGGCGGGCCGCAAATTAATGAGCTATTACAGAAAGTAGGAAAAGAAAATCAATTCATTCAGGGTATGCGGGTGACTGATAGCGAGACCATGGATATTGTTGAAATGGTGCTTGGTGGTTGTGTTAATAAGGAAATTACATCTTTACTTAATCTACATGGAGGGCATGCAGTCGGAATTACTGGCCGCGACAATCATTTTATCAAAGCCAAAAAATTGTTTCTTACCACTTCTGATAATGAAAAGCAGGATATTGGACAGGTAGGTGAAGTTGAAGAAATTGATACAGCTCTGATTCAGGAAATGGTGGAACATGGTTATATTCCTGTAGTGGCACCTGTTGGGGTAGGTGAACATGGTGAAGCATTTAATATTAATGCTGATGTGGTAGCCGGTAAGCTGGCAGAAAGTCTGAAGGCTGAAAAACTGATTATGCTGACCAACACAATTGGTGTACTGGATAAAAACAATCAATTATTAAGCCGCCTTACGCCATCTGATATCAATGCATTAATTGCTGATGGTACTTTACAAAATGGTATGCTGCCTAAAATTAATGCGACTTTGCAGGCTGCTATGCATGGCGTTCACAATACTCATATTATTGACGGACGTGTTCCACATGCTCTCTTGCTGGAAATCTTCACTGATAAAGGTGTCGGAACTATGATTCTAGGTCAGAATGAACAGGCTGAATAATTTAAAATAAAACTGCTTACTAAAATATTATTATTGTGTAATTAATAATTTAATTAGCTTGTAACCATAAAGTTGTTTAAAAAGCTTGACAGTAAAATTACAGTCGCTATAATCTCGCCTCATTCCCTGATAGCTCAGTCGGTAGAGCGACGGACTGTTAATCCGCAGGTCCCAGGTTCGAGCCCTGGTCGGGGAGCCAGATTTTAAAAGCACTCAGTCTACTGAGTGCTTTTTCATTAATTATGCCTACAATCAGATTTACTTTCCAACTTTAATCAGCTTCACATCAAATATCAGAACACTGTTAGCAGGAATGGCACTTGTCGGGCTATGTTCGCCATAAGCAAGTCGGGCTGGTATATAGAATGTGTAGTCACTACCTTCTGACATAAGCTGCAATCCTTCAGTCCATCCGGGAATCACGCCATTAAGCGGAAATGTAACCGGCTCATTATTACGCTGAGCTGTGCTATCAAAAATAGTCCCGTCGATTAACCGACCTTCATATTGAACCGTCACCATATCAGTGGCTTTAGGTTTTTTACCGGATCCCTCATGATTAACTTTGTACTGCAAACCTGATGTAGTGGTTTTTACACCGGAAACATTTTTATTTTTGGCCAGAAACTCCTCTCCTGCACGCTGCGGGTTTCGGGTAGCCGAAGGTGCAGTTGAAGCTGCTACCGGCTCACTGCTGTTATTTTTATATCCATTATCAGCAAAGTTACAGGCCGATAAAACCAGTGCAGTAGTGATTCCCAGAGTAGTTAAAGACAAGTGTTTCATAATTTCTCTTTTAGTATTTAAAGGAGAGACAATTATAGCAGTCATCAGCAGAAAAGCATTTTCTTATCTGCTGTTTTACTGGTTGTTTGCTATTGTTTGATATCTGGAAATTCAGTTCTTTGAATATATAATCTATCTGTAACTGTTGTCTTTCTGATATATTCTTTTTCTATTTACATTATTATACTAATTTTAATAATGCGGTTATAATCCGGCCTGAATAACAGTTTATAGTTAAAAATTAGTGATTAATATAACAATAAGAAATTTATATTAACCTGAATTGTTGTTCGGTTCGGTTAATTCTTGATACAGACTAAAAAACACAATTATAACTTTTTATGCTATATGGATTTTCTGATGTCAGAATTAAATTTTAAGGGTATGCTTCATACAAGTGTTATTGAAAGTTGATAATAACTTGACATTATGTGGTTTGAAGATTAGAATTTCACTTCATAAGAAGATGTCACTTCTGAAAAATCTTTTATTAATGTCTTTTGTGGCAGAATTAAACCAAATCAACTTTCAATAAAAACCTTACCTGTCTTTGGCAAGTATTTTGCAACTTAAAGACTGGTAACTGGAATTATTATGAGTTTTCTAACTCATTTTATCTTCGATTCTAATAAATAAGTTCATTTATATCTTTATGCACGTTTCTGAATTACAAAATCTACATGTGTCTGAATTACTGGGCATAGCTGAAGAGTTTGGTATTGAAAATGCCAATCGTTTGCGCAAACAGGATCTGGTGTTTGCTATTGTGCGCATTAAAATGAAGCAGGGAGAAGCGTTTACCTGTTCCGGTACGCTGGAAATTCTGCCTGATGGCTTTGGCTTTTTGCGTAGCATGGATACATCTTATCTGGCAGGCCCTGATGATATTTACGTCAGTCCGAGTCAGATACGGCGTTTCAATCTGCATACTGGTGACACGATTGAAGGCAGTGTACGTGTACCTAAAGACAATGAACGCTATTTTGCGCTGGTTCGTCTGGATAAAATTAACGGAGACGATCCAGATGTATGCAAACATAAAATCCTGTTTGAAAATCTGACACCATTATTCCCTGATCGCCAGTTTGTGCTAGAGCGGGATATTCGTTCCGGAGAAAATCTTACCGGACGTGCAATTGATCTGATTGCGCCTATCGGATTTGGTCAGCGCGCTTTGCTGGTAGCTCCGCCGAAATCTGGTAAAACAGTGATGCTGCAGAATATTGCACATGCGATTACAGCTAATTATCCTGAAGCTGAACTAATTGTTCTGCTGATTGATGAGCGTCCTGAAGAAGTTACGGAAATGACCCGTTCAGTTCGGGGTGAGGTAGTATCTTCTACTTTTGATGAGCCGGCTACCCGTCATGTACAAGTGGCTGAAATGGTGATTGAAAAAGCCAAGCGTCTGGTAGAACACAAAAAAGATGTAATTATTCTGCTGGATTCAATTACACGTCTGGCCCGCGCTTACAACACGGTTATTCCTGCATCTGGTAAAATTTTAACTGGCGGTATTGATGCAAATGCACTGCATCGTCCAAAGCGATTCTTCGGCGCAGCCCGTAATGTGGAAGAAGGCGGTTCACTGACTATTATCGCAACTGCTCTGGTAGAAACCGGTAGCCGTATGGATGATGTAATTTATGAGGAGTTCAAGGGAACGGGCAATATGGAATTGCATCTGGATCGGCGTATGGCTGAAAAACGTCTGTTTCCGGCAATTAATATCAATCGTTCTGGTACTCGCCGTGAAGAATTGCTGGTTTCTAATGAGCATTTACAAAAAATGTGGCTGCTGCGGAAATTCTTGCATCCAATGGATGATATTGAAGCAATGGAATTTATCATTGATAAGCTCAAGCAGTCTAAAAATAATGCCGACTTTTTTGATTTAATGCGCGGCAAGTAAATAATTATTTTTAAAACTAGTATCAACCGTGTTTACGCTTAGTAGACGCGGTTTTTATTTTAAAATCTCTGAATATAGTGGGTGATTTAATAATGATATGCTATTACCCGGATAAATCAGGGTATTTGGGAATGAAAAATAATAAATAAAAACCGAAAAGAATTTTTAATCTTTTCGGTTTTTATTTTACTGGCGTTATATTCAGATACAAAATCTGACTGCCTAGTTAATAATGAGATAATTAACTTCTAGGAGCATTTCCATTAATAGTATCGATGTATTTTTTCTATTTATAGCTTAAGCTCATGTACATGTACACCATCTGCGTCTACAGCCAGATAACCGCCGTAATCATCAGTCCAGTCCTGTATGACATAACGTTTGAAAGGCTGGTTGTTCAACTGTGATTCATGTACAGCCGGACGATGAGTATGACCATGAATCAGTGTAGGCAGAATAGGTTGAATATGGCTACTCATCAGTTCATTAATGGCTTGTTCTGTTACATCAGAAATCTCACTTTTACCTTCATTATTTTTACGTGTTTCACTCATCTGACGGATTTGCCCGGCTAGTAAACGACGCTCTTCAATAGGTTTACTTAATACTGCCATTTGCCACAGAGGATTGCGGGACTGGGCACGGAATTGTTGATATGCAATATCGTCAGTGCATAATTCATCCCCATGCATAATAATATATTCATGCTCGTAAAGCTTTATTTGCTGAGGTGATGTAAGTAGTTGTATTCCGGTTTCTGCAGCAAATTTTTCACCAATCAGGAAATCCCGGTTACCATGAATGAAAAAAACTGGTGTCGCAGAAGAAAAAGATTTTAACTGAGATTTAATATGACGAATGAAATCACTGTCATCATCGTCACCTATCCAGACATCAAAAAAATCACCTAATATGTATAACGCATCGATATTTCCTTGCCATTGTTGCAGGCAGCGTTCAAATAGTTGATTTAAAGGCAGGGTCTGTTCAGAAAGATGTAAATCAGAAATAAATATTGTTGTGTTGTTCATGGTTTGTATCTGGAAGTATCAAGCAAAAAATTCAGTATAGCGTTGCGGATCAAAACCAACCAATATTAATTGATTTTTTACCAGAACTGGTCTTTTAATCACTGAGGGGTGGTTTATCATTAGGCGAATGGCTTCATCATCATTACTTAAAGCAATTGTCTGTTCATTGTTACTTAATTTCCGCCATGTTGTACCTTTACGGTTAATTAATGTTTCTTTAGGTACTTGTGTAAGCCAGAACTGGATATCGGTTAATGTTGGCGGTGTTTTCTTAAAATCGATAAATTCAGCGTTAATATGTTGATCAGCCAGCCATTTGCGGGCTTTTTTGACAGTATTACACTGACTGATACCATAAATTTGTATACTCATTGATGAAAGCCTGTTTGCGGAAATAAGCTGTTATTATACCGTTTTGCTTATATTTGCTTAAAGTGTTGGTTTTATGTCGATTGAGCGTTTTAAATTGTTTCTGACCAGTGAAGGTAAACTGCTTGCGTTGCTAATCCGGCATATTGGCAGTATGCTTTAATCAGTATAGATTTTATTTTATAAGGAATACCGGTATGAAAAAAATCAGTGTATTAGCCGTTAGCCTGTTACTGGCTGCCTGCGGAGGCAAGCAAGAGGCGAGTAATCACAATTTTACTGAGGCGATAGATGATTTTGCTAAAAATGATAAGGTTTGTCTGGCGGTTAATCTGATGCTGGATAATGCTCAGGGAGGTATGAATAATACGGTTGCACTTGGTAATAAAGAAATACGTATTGCCAGAAAAAATAGTGATGGTGATAAAGTTAATAAAACTGCTTTAAAGCAAATGGATATTTTAACTGATGCAGACTTGTATGAAAAAGGTAAGGATGCAACTCTGGTTGTTAATGGCGGAAAAGATATACCGCAGGCAGTGTATTACCGTACAAGTAAAGGTGAGGACAATGTGCAAAATACAGCTCAGGGAAGTATGCTGTGCCTAGGAACACAAAAAGTAGATAAAATTGTGCTCTTTACTGAACCTACCCCTGCAAATGGAATGACTATTTCCAAGGTAGTTTATGATGCAAAACTGGTACCTGAGAAATGGGCTGAAAAATTATTGAAAACTACCGATGAAAACTGGTGGAAGTCTATGCAGGAACCTCAACGTCGTGCGGCTGTATTGGTTTTAACGGATAAAGGTTGGAAAGACGAACGGACACTACGTTAGCAATCAGATATTGTTCGGCTTAGGAACATCAGTTTGTTAGCTTTTCAAATTCCATTTTTGATTGCCGTATAGATAAACCTAATTTTGTAGGTAAATTTTTAAAATCATAAAAAACTCCAGAAATAAAATATTATTCTGGAGTTTTTTAATTAATTAGAAGAAAACAATAGTAATTTAATCTTAAACTACAGCTTCCTCTTTCCGTTTTGGCGGCTTAACCAGATTTTGCCGGTTCAGTCCAAACATCAGTAATAACGGACTCGCTACTAATACTGATGAGTAAATACCAAACACAATACCAATTGTTAATGCCATTGCGAAACCATGCAAAGCAGCTCCGCCAAATACCAGCATAGAAATGACCATTGCTTCAGTAGATCCGTGAGTAATAATGGTACGGCTCATGGTTGCGGTAATGGCATTATCTATGATTGCCGGAACACTTTTACCACGCATATGTGGTTTTCGGAAATTTTCACGGATACGGTCAAAGACAACTACTGATTCATTAACTGAGTAGCCGAGCACGGCAAGTACGCCTGCAAGTACGGTAAGAGAAAATTCCCAATGAAAGAGGGCAAAGCAACCCAGAATAATTACTACGTCATGCATATTGGCAATAATAGCAGAAACAGCAAAGCGCCATTCGAAACGCATGGATAAGTAAATAATGATGCCAATCACAACCATGCCTAAAGCCAGTAAGCCGTGAGTAACCAGTTCTTCGCCCACTTGCGGCCCGATGAATTCAACCTGACGTAAACTTACACCTTCCTGATGTTGTTTAAGCAGGTCCATAACTTGATTGGACAATTGTGCTGAAGTCATATTGGCTTTATTGGGCAGACGAATCATGATTTGTTTATTTGTGCCGAGTGCCTGTACTTGTATTTCTCCAAGTTTTAATCCATCCAGTTCTGTACGGATTTTATTTAAATCCGCACCCTGTTTGAATTCCACTTCCATTACAGTACCGCCGGTAAATTCTACAGAAAAGTTCAGCCCGCGAGTAACAAGAAAAAATACAGCCAGAATAAAAGTAATTAATGAAATCGCCGTTGTCAGCTTACCATAGCTCATAAACGGGATATCACGTTTTATTTTGAAGAATTCCATAATTTATTAAGCCTTACTTTTACCAGTGGCAGCTTTATCTGCAATCCAGATGTGGCCGATAGAAAGTGTTTTCAGTTTGCGTTTGCGACCATACCACAAATTAACAAAGGCACGAGAAACCACTACTGACGAATACATAGATGTAATAATACCCAGACAATGTACGACAGCAAATCCGCGAATAGGGCCTGAACCGAAAATCAGTAACGCCAGACCGGCAATCAGTGAAGTGATATTAGAGTCTACAATAGTATGCCAGGCGTGATCGTAACCTGCATTAATTGATATTTGTGGTGTATTACCATGACGTAATTCTTCGCGGATACGTTCATTAATCAATACATTCGAGTCAATCGCCATACCTAGTGTAAGAGCAATTGCCGCTATACCCGGCAGTGTCAGAGTAGCCTGCATGGCAGACAAAATAGCGATCAGGAACAACAGATTGCATGACAGGGCAATTACTGAAAACAGTCCGAACATCCGGTAATAAAGCATCATGAATATGGCTACTACTACAAATCCCCATAAGGTGGAATGAAAGCCTTTGCTAATATTTTCTTTACCCAGAGACGGGCCAATGGTTCGTTCTTCGATAATTTTCATTGGTGCAGCCAGTGAGCCGGCACGCAATAGCAATGCGGTATCATTGGCTTCAGCAATACTCATACTTCCTGAAATAATGGTTTTACCGCCGGGAATAGGTTCATTGATTACCGGTGCGGTAATCACTTCTGCCTTACCCTGATCGATAAGTACCATCGCCATACGTTTACCAACATTATTGCGGGTGAGGTCAGCAAAAATGCTGGCACCTGTACTGTCAAAATTTACGCTTACACCCGGCAATCCCCGGTCGTTAAAGCTGGCCTGAGCATCATTAATATTGTCCCCAGTCAGTTCAACCTGTTTGCTGACCAGTGTAGGTGCTCCGTTACCGGCAGATGGCAGTAGTTCAAATCCATCTGGATTGTGTCCTTGCAGCGCCTGCTGATACAGATTGGGATCATCACTTACCATTCGTACCTGTAAAGTTGCAGTACGGCCAATGATATCTTTAGCTTTAGCAGTATCCTGAACGCCCGGCAGTTGTACGACAATCCTGTTCGGTCCGGCCTGCTGTATAACCGGTTCAGCAACACCCAGCTCATTAACACGGTTATGCAGGGTATTAATGTTCTGGGTCACTGCATCTGTACGAATTCTGGTCAGCGCAGTGTTACTCAGGCTAACTACCAGACGGTCACCATTCTGAGTTAGTGTTGCATCATTAAGATATTTTTTTAATCCGGATATTGCAGTGGAAGCATCGTTTGCAGATTGGAAAGGAACAACCAGTGTCTGTCCGTTTTTAACAATATTGCCGCTGCGGATTTGTAGTTTGCGCAGCTGACGACGGATATCTCCGGCATAGCTGTCAAGTGTTTTATCAACGGCTGAATCCATATCCACCTGCATGGTAAAATGTACACCACCACGCAAATCAAGACCAAGAAACATTGGTTTGGCATGAATTTTTTCCATCCATTCCGGAGTATTGGCCAACAGATTCAGGGCTACTATATAGCCTTCGCCAAATTTAGAAGCAATAGCATCACGTGCTTTAAGCTGAGTTTCAGTATCACTGAAACGCACTTTCAGGCTGCCATCAGTAATGAACATACCCTGATGCTGTATGTGTGCAGCTGCCAGAGCCTGTTTAACTGTATTTTCAGTTTGTTCATCGATAGTAATGGCCTGCCGGTTGGTAGAGATTTGTACTGCCGGTATTTCGCCAAAAAAATTGGGAATGGTGTATAACAGACCCAATACTATTGAGACGATAATAAGCAGATATTTCCATATAGGATAACGATTCATATTTGCTGCCTTGTTGCAGACTGTTGTTCTTCAGTTAATAAAAGAAAGAAAACAAACAAAGGCCGCAACTGAGAAGTTGCGGCAGGATTACTGATTTTATTCTGGTGCCTTACCACTGATGGCATTGCGTTCAAATTCAACTTCTACTTTAGGAGCAATTTCTAAAGTGAAATATTGTTCATTTACTTTAGTGATTTTGCCAACTATTCCAGCCAGAGTAACAACTTTATCGCCTTTTTTCAGTTCGGTTAGCATTTGCTGGTGTTTTTTATGTTTGCTTTGCTGCGGGCGGATAATCAGAAAATAAAAGACAACAAGAATTAATAAAAGTGGGACGAATTGCATAAGGCCACTCTGTGAACCGGCAGTGTTGGCAGCATAAGCAAAATCAATCATGGGGTACTCCGTATGATTAAGGTAAATAACGCTATTAAACCAGTTATTGTAATCGGCAATGATAAATTTATCCAGCTTTGCACTATTATGCTATTAAGATAGAACGTTTAATTAATAATTTTTACTACATTAGATTTAATTCAGCCATTGATGTTATTTTTTCAGCAGTAACAATAAAATGATCCAATAAACGAATATCCAGCAGATTTAAAGCGGCTTTTATTTCTCTGGTAAATTGAATATCGCCATTAGACGGCATAGTAGATTGTCCTGGATGATTATGTGCCAGAATAATTGAGACTGCGTGGTGTTTTAAAGCTGCTGTAGCAACTTCGCGAGTGTAAACCCGTGCTTCATTGATGGTACCGCGAGCCAGTTCAATGGTTTGCATAAGCTCGTTACGCTGGTTCAGAAGTAAAGCCACACAAACTTCCACTTTTTCATGGCCTATATGTAAACGCAGGAAATCAGCCACTACAGCCGGCTGAGTAAAAATAGGGCGGCAATAAATTTTTTCTGCCAGCATGCGTCTGCTTATTTCTCTAATTACTGCAAACTGGGTATAACTGGCAATGCCCATACCGTGATACTGACAAATTTGCTGACAATCTGCTTCAAGCAGTGCGCGCAGACTGCCCAGTTGAGAAATAAGCTCTCTTGCCAGATCTACCGCACTTATACCCCGAGTACCTGTACGCAGCAGGATTGCGAGTAGCTCGGCATCACTTAGCGCTGAGGCGCCCAGATTAAGAAGTTTTTCCCGAGGGCGATCGTTTTGCGGCCAATGCTTGATGCTCATTATTACAATTATGTGAATTAAAGGACATAATCATAATATAGCTATGTAATAAAATAAATTGGTTTGAGAGCATATTCGGATTACTGATTAACTTAAAAACAGTTTAATCCGCCAGGTTAATTAAAGTTCATTTTGTTTTAGTATGGTAGTGCTTATAAGCATCTTTAAAATGAATCTGTACTATCTCACTTGGTTTTTTATCACATAAACTAAAAATAATGATTGCAATTGATGCAAGTATGAATCCAGGGATGAGTGAATACAGATTAAACCAATTAAAATTGATCCACAGCAATACTGTGACAGCACCGGTAATCATACCGGCTAATGCGCCGTTTCGTGTCATACGTGACCAGAATACGGAAAAAATAATAATCGGACCAAATGCAGCCCCAAAACCAGCCCACGCATGGCTCACCAAATCCAGAACGCTGTTATTCGGATTAATTGCCAGTAAAATGGCAATCACAGATACTATAAACACCATTATTCGTCCAATCCAGACCAATTCTTTCTGTTTTGCTTTTGGACGGAAAAATGCACGATAGAAATCTTCTGTCAAAGCGCTTGAGCAGACCAACAGCTGGCAACTTAAGGTACTCATCACAGCAGCCAGAATTGCAGCGAGAATAACACCGGCGATCCATTGATTGAAAAGTAATTTGGATAACTCGATAAAAATCCGTTCATGTTTTCCATTGCTGACCAGATAGCTTAATTCTGGATGGTTAGCAAAATATGCTATTCCGAAAAAACCGACGGTAATGGCACCGGCCAGACACAAAATCATCCATGTCATGCTGATGCGGCGTGCGTTTTTCATTACTTCATGCGAATCAGCAGCCATAAATCTGGCTAAAATATGCGGCTGCCCGAAATAGCCCAACCCCCAGCCTAGCAATGAGATTATGGCGATAAAATCCATATGGGCAAAAAGGTTGGTATAGTCCGGATTCAGATTTTCAATATGAATGAGTGCATCAGAAAAACCACCGGCATTAATGATTACCATTATGGGGGTTAAAATCAGAGCGAACATCATCAGACTTGCCTGAATGGTATCTGTCCAGCAAACCGCTAAAAAACCACCTATAAGCGTATAAAGAATAGTTGCACCAGCTCCTGCCAGCATAGCCCAGCCATAGCTCATGCCAAAAGTGCTTTCAAATAATTTAGCTCCGGCAACAATTCCTGATGCACAATAAATTGTAAAAAAAATCAGAATAATTACTGCTGAAATAATACGCAGTAACGAGCTGTTATCTTCAAATCGATGCGTAAAATAATCGGGTAAAGTTAACGCATTATGGTTGATTTCTGTAAAAACACGCAGACGTCCGGCAATCAATAACCAGTTCAGGTAAGCACCAAGTACTAAGCCAATGGCTATCCAGCTTTGTGAGATACCAAATAAAAATACTGCACCCGGTAATCCCATCAGTAGCCAGCCGCTCATGTCAGAAGCTCCGGCCGAAAGTGCAGTTACTACGCTGCCGATCCGACGTCCGCCCAGAATGTAATCACCAAAATTCTGTGTTGACCGATAGGCAAAAAAACCAATTGCAATCATTCCTAAAATGTACACAGCGAATGTGACAATCATTGGCAAGGACATAGTTTTGAAAAACCCTGTGTATAAAAATTGAAATAAATATGGATTGATTTAAAACATTTAAATATTCCGCCAAAAATTAGCCGAAGACAAAAATTCATTCCATTTTTTTCGATGTATGTTAAAGATTAAATAGTGTAATGTAATAATTGACCATGCAAGAGAATATCAAGGCAAAACCGGATTTAACCTGCACGAATTGACGGAGTATATAATAATTGCCAGACAAAGTAATTATTATAATTTGTTTTTGGAAGCAATTACTATTTGCCAAAACATTTGATTTTATCGTTCAGTTATCAGTGTAGACTCTTTTGAATTTGAATCAGTAAATTGCCATATTTTTTAATCTGCTAATCATTATGATTAAAACCATTATAATGCTTCAATTGTTTATAATTATAGATATTACTATTTTTATTTAATGGTTTTAGCTTCAAAAATTTAACTAAATTATACGCTGTTAAAGGGTAAAATTTATGGCTTGGTTCTTGTGTTCTAACTTAAGTGAAGATTTAGATAAAATTGAGAACTGGATACAATTGGTTAATTTTATTGAATCTTTATTTGCTAATAGTTACTGGATACTATATTTGAATTTAATGCAAGTCTTGCTGGAAAGGTTTCATGGTAAAGCAGAAAACTCAGTTTCAATGTCGCAGTTGTGGTGGAAGCTCACCTAAATGGCAGGGGCGTTGTCCTCATTGTGGCGAATGGAATACTCTGGAAGAAACAACAGTTTTATCTGCACCTTCTTCTGGCAGCCGTTTTCAATCATGGGCATCAAGTGAATCGGCGGTACAGTTACTGGCAGAAGTCAGTGCGGTTGAAATACAGAGAACGCCAACAGGAATGGGTGAGCTGGACAGAGTACTTGGAGGTGGTTTAGTAGACGGAGCTGTTATTTTGCTAGGCGGAGATCCGGGTATTGGTAAATCTACATTATTGCTGCAAACAATAGCCTTGATGGCCGAACAGGAATCCGTATTGTATGTTTCCGGAGAAGAGTCAGCTCAGCAGGTTGCTTTACGTGCACAGCGTCTTGGTGTACATGCAGACAAAGTTCATTTACTGGCAGAAATACGTGTAGAGGCAATTAGTGCAGTTATTGCACGCCAAAAACCCAGAGTGGTAGTAATCGATTCTATTCAGACCATGTATTCTGATGGTATTACTTCAGCACCCGGTTCTGTATCACAGGTTAGGGAATGTGCAGCCCAATTAACCCGCCTGGCAAAACAACAGGGTATCAGCATGTTGCTGGTTGGTCATGTAACCAAAGATGGCGCGATTGCCGGTCCCCGGGTGCTGGAGCATATGGTGGATACGGTATTGTATTTTGAAGGGGAAACTCATTCAAATTATCGTATGATTCGTGCTATTAAAAACCGTTTTGGTGCCGCTAATGAGTTAGGTGTTTTTGCAATGACAGAAAAAGGGCTGAAGGGGGTTTCCAATCCTTCAGCATTGTTTTTATCCAGTTATCGCGATGATGTTCCCGGCTCATGCGTTCTCGTTACTCAGGAAGGTTCGCGCCCCTTACTGGTAGAAATTCAGGCACTTGTTGATGATGCTCATGGTTTTGCTCCAAAACGATTAACTGTAGGGCTGGCTCAGGAGCGTCTGGCCATGTTGCTGGCTGTGCTGAACCGTCATGCAGGTATCGCTTGTTATGATCAGGACGTGTTTCTTAATGCTGTAGGTGGTGTGAAAATTACCGAACCGGCAGCAGATCTGGCAGTGATTCTGGCCATGCTTTCAAGCTATCGTAATCGACCATTACCGGAAAAGCTGATTGTATTCGGAGAAGTCGGGTTATCAGGTGAAATTCGTCCAGTTCCTCGTGGACAGGAACGTTTGCGAGAGGCAGAAAAACTTGGATTTACTCATGCCATAGTACCTGCAGCTAATTGTCCCAAACGAACGGCAGATTTTCCGAGGCTGACTATTATCGGGGTAAATTCGGTACAGGAAGGTGTAGATGCTACACGACGTGATTAATTTTATATTTGCCTTTAGCTAATTAAAAGAATAGGCTTTACTTTTGTAGGTGCTTTCGTACCGTCTAAGAAAAATTAAGGAGATAAAATATGTCACAGCCAATTAAACTAATTGCAATCATGGATCTGAAAGCAAATGCCTGGATAAATATTGATGCTGCCGTTGAGCAATGTGTGGAATTGTCACGTAAAGAAAAAGGAAATGTGTTTTACACCGTTAATAAAGATTTAGATAAGGCTGATCGAATTATATTTATTGAATGCTGGGCTGATGATGCAGCAATTAATGAGCATGGTAATACTGTACATTTTCAAAACCTGATTAAAACAGTAGAACCATACTTGAAAGAACCAATGCAATTAATAAAATTAAGTGAAATTACTGCTTTTTAATTTTACTAAATATATTATCTCTGGTTCTCACAGACTATACAGGCTGAATTTTCAGTTTTGATAAACTAATTTTGGCCGGATAAATTGCTATTTCCAGACAGTAATTAATTTCAAATCTGGATTTAATTTTTGGTGACACAAGATGAAAACCGTTTATATCAAAGAACAAAAAGTTGCTTTAGGTAATATTTTTTGTATTGGAAGAAATTACACAGAGCATATTAAAGAATTACATAATGTAAAACCTGAAGAACCCGTGGTATTTATGAAGCCAACTTCTTCTCTGGCTCTGGAGTCTGATGATATTCAATTACCATCCTATAGCTCTGATGTACATCATGAATGTGAGTTGGTTATCTATATGGCAGAAGATGCTTTCGATGTTCAGGAAAATGAGGCGTTAGATTATGTCGGTGGCTATGCTATTGGTCTGGATTTAACTGCGCGAGATGTACAGGCAGAGTTAAAGAGTAAAGGTTTGCCATGGGAAAAAGCCAAAGGGTTTCCTACAGCAGCCTGTTTATCGCACTTTATTCCACCAGCTGAAATTGATGATATCCAGCAACAGGAATTTTTTTTAAAGGTAAATGGAAAGATACGCCAGCAGGGTTATACAAAAGATATGATGTTTACGTGCCGGCAAATTATCAGTTATCTGTCCAGGGTTTATGGTTTGCAGGCTGGTGATATTATTTACACCGGTACACCTGCCGGAGTTGCAGCGATTCAATCCGGTGATGAACTGGAATTAATCTGGCCGGATAAAATCAAAGCTACATTCCGAGTAGCTTAAGCTAGCTTTAGTTGAGCTGATTTTGCATTATTCAGGCGCAATTTTTCATTGCGCCTGAATGCTTTAAGTAAATGATTTTTTAAAATCAACAGATAAATTTCTTGATAATATTGCTATACCGTAGTGTCTAACAGTAACCGCACCCTTTATAATAACTTAATTTGAAAATTGAAATCTTTTTATGCCAAGCAAACCGTTGTCGCTCAGACTACCCTTTTGGTTAGTACTTTATTTTATCTTGTGGACGGTATTACCTTTTATGCTTTCCTCAAGTTATCCCTTAGATGTTCCTGAGGGTATTTACTGGGGACGTGAATGGCAATGGGGATATTATAAGCATCCGCCATTTTCAAGCTGGGTACTCTATTCTTTTTATTATATTTTTGGTCATATTGGTCCGTATATTTTAAGTCAATGTACGATAGCATTGAGTTTATGGCTGGCTTATTTGTTCGGCCGGCAACTGATGAGCAAAAGCCGGGCTTTTATCGGTGCATTGTTTTTGCTGGCAATATTTTATTACACATGGCCTTCTCTTGAATTCAATCACAATATAGCGCAAATGCCCGTATGGCTGGGTTTAGTCTATATCTTTTATCTGGCTATTCGAGAAAATCGCTGGAAGTACTGGTTATTGTTTGGTTTGCTGGCTGGTATTGGCATGCTGGTAAAATATACCGTTGCCTTACTGCTATTAACTATGGTGTTATATTCATTGTGTACAACGAACCGACGGTTATGGCTGACACCAAGGCCGTGGCTGGCAATTCTGCTTGCTCTGATTGTGTTTGCTCCGAATATATACTGGCTGATAGAGCATAACTGGCTACCACTGACTTATGCCTCAGCACGCTCAGCTGAAGATGCAAACCGTAACGGGCATCTGGCGGCTCTTGGCTATTTCGGCACTCAGCTACTTAATCATTTACCTATTTTATTTATTTTGCTGTTTACCCGTACACGATTGAGTTTACGCCCGTCTGTTCAAGTATTGCGTCAGGGTGACTGGTATTTTCTTTTATGGATGGGATTAGTTCCTACGCTGATACTTGTATTTGCCGGACTGATTTATGGACTAGGATTACGTGATATGTGGGGTATGCCGATGTGGGGCTTATCCGGACTCATAATCGTGTCTCTGATTCCCGAACCGGTATTTATATCTAAAGATAAATCTTTGCTGAAAGGTATAGCAGTCTGGGCGCTTATTGTCACCATATTGATGGCTGTTTATGTAGGATTCGGAGCCAGAATCCGTCATAAACCTTCTCGGATGGACTGGCCTCAGACTGCACTGGCCAAACAGGCTGATGATCAATGGCAGGAGTTGTCTTCTTGTAAGCTTGATAGTGTGACTGGTTCAGACTGGGTAGTATTGCTGGTAGCTTCCTATTCAAAATTTGCTCCATCGGTCATGGTTTCCGGTAATTCCGCTTATTCTCCGTGGATGAGCAATAGTCGTTTACAGCAGCAAGGTACGCTGGCATTATGGCCTGCTGATGAACATCCTCAGACACTATGGTTAGAACCTTTAGCCCATCATTCTGAGCTGGTTGTAAAACAAGGTGAGTGGATAGTTCGATGGAATAAATTACCCGATCGAGAGCCTCTTAAGGTAGTCTGGCAGGCATACATACCGAAAAAATGTTTAAAACAACAATGATTTTTTATATTTATATAAAATTAAAAATGATTAATAATACATTTGGATTATCTCAGTTTGCTTTTAGGCTGAGAGGTAAATGATATGGATAAAGTTAGCACTGGTTTAAGTATTATTCTGCCGGTATATAATGATGCAGCAGCTATAAATCGCTTTTTGCCTGAACTGTTTGATTTTACCAGTCGGCAGCAACAGAACTGTGAAATTATTTTAGTAGATGATGGTAGTAAAGATCATCTGACCACATTATTTGAAACGTTTCGACAGCAATTACCAAGTAATACAGCATTGAGGCTGATACAATTTTCGCGTAATTTTGGTAAGGAAGCTGCACTTACGGCCGGATTAGCGCAATCTCAGGGTGAACTGGTTACCATGATGGATGCTGACGGACAGCATCCGGTTTCAGTACTGGAACAAATGCTTGAATTAATTCAGACCAATAATGTGGATGTGGTGGCTGCCGTACAGGCTTCACGTGAACATGAAGGCTTAATAACCCGGATATTGAAAAATGGCTTTTACCATTTTATGCAGGATACTCACCGGTATGAGCTGACACCTAATGCCGGTGATTTCAGACTGATGAAACGTCGTGTTGTAGAAGCTTTACTCAAGTTACCTGAGCGGCAACGGTTTATGAAAGGGTTGTATGCATGGGTAGGATTTTCTACCATTTATATACCTTTTCAGGCCTCTGAACGGCAGGCAGGCAAGAGTAAATTTAATTATTTCAGCCTGTTTGAGCTGGCTTTAATAGGTATTACTTCGTTTTCTCAGCGTCCATTACGCTGGATTTCCAGAATGGGAATGATTATTTCATTCCTGTCGATTGTCTATGGATTGTATATCGTTGCTGATACGTTGTTTTTTGGTAAAGATCTTGCTGGCTGGCCGACGCTGGCAGCCGGAATTATGTTTTCTGCCGGGATACAGCTCGTTTGTCTTGGTGTAATTGGCGAATATATCGGTCGGATTTATGAAGAAGTAAAACAGCGACCGCTTTATCTGGTAGACAAAGTGTGGGACAGTCGCGAAAAATAATGAAATCTGTATCTGCACAGGGCATATGGTTTACTCTGGTAGGAGGAGCAGCCGCTGCTATGCATTTTTTATGTTTGGTGGTGTTAGTCCGATATGCTCACTTTTTACCTGTTTTGGCCAATCCTCTGGCTTTTCTTTGTGCTTTTGTTATCAGTTTTAGCGGTCATTATTACCTTACATTCAGTCTGACGCGACATACATGGTTTCAGGCTCTCTGGCGCTGGTTATTCAGCTCTATAACCGGTTTTATGATAAACCAGATTTTATTTATGGCAGGTATACACTGGTTTGGAAATCAGGCCTATTGGTGGGTATGGTTTATTGTTACGCTGATAGTGACAGTTTTATCTTTTATACTGGGTAAATTCTGGGCATTTAATGAAAAGGCACACAATGAAACCAGTAATGATTAATGTAGATGATCTGGGTTTATCTGCAGCTGTAAATGAAGCTGTACTTCGTCTGTCTGAGATGGGACGCATACAGGCAAGCAGCTTTATGAGTCTGGGCGCCATTGCTTCAGATGAAGTTGCAGAATTGAAAAAGCAGCATACTGATATTGGTTTGCATCTGGATTTCACCGGATTTGCCGGGCTGGGTACGCTGAAACAGGTACTAGTTAAATCTTACCTGCATGCATGGCCGGAAAAAGTTTTGCAGGATATTATTAATCGCCAGCTGGATGCTTTTGAAGATAAAATTGGTGACATACCTGTTTTTATCGATGGCCATCAGCATGTACATCAGTTCCCGCAGATACGTTCTGTGCTACTAAATATAATATTGCAGCGTTATGGAAATATAATAGCATTACGCAGCACAAAAACTTCTCAGAAAGATATTAAGGCAAAATTAATTCATACCCTTGGCGGTCATGCTCTCGACAGCGCTTTAGATGCGGCAAATATTACGCACAATCAGTTCTTTGCAGGTATCTATAACTTTAATGCCGATTTAAAAAATTTACAGCATAAATGGAACAACTGGCTTGGCATGTTTGCTGAACATCCATTGTTGATTATGTGCCATCCGGCAGTACCTTCAGAGCACTGGAATGATGAAATTAAAAATGCGCGTGAATATGAATGGCAATGGTTACAAAGTGAAGCATTTGCGCAATGCTGGCAGCAACACCATTGTTATGGTGTTAACTGGCATAATTTTAAACAATAGCTTTATTTTATACGCTAAAAAAAGTAATACATAATAATGAACTTAATCACCAAGATTTACAGTATACTTGCATTTTTTAGCCGTAGTCATTAGAAAATCAGTCAGCAAGTTTACGATTTATCAAGTACACTATCTGTATTGCATTACATCTGGATCATTGGAAATCAGATCGCAGCGAGTATTTAAGGATCGTTATGATCATATTTGAAAATATAAAAAAAACTTACATCAAAAATAAACAGCAGGTTCATGCCCTGAATGATATTAACCTTACAGTTGATACAGGTGATATCTATGGACTGATCGGGTGGAGTGGCGCAGGTAAAAGCAGTTTAATTCGTCTGGTTAACCAGCTGGAAAAACCAACATCCGGTACGGTTACCGTAGACGGAGTAGATTTAAACAAACTGGATGCCAAAGCTCAGCGTGAGCATAAGAAAAAAATCGGCATGATTTTTCAGCATTTTAATTTACTGGAATCTAAAACAGTTGCCCAGAATATTGCAATTCCATTAGTTTTACAGGGATTAAAACGTGATGAAATTGACCGCAGAGTTGATGCAATGTTGTCATATGTTGATCTGGCTGGTAAAAAGCAAAGTTATCCCAGCCAGTTATCCGGTGGTCAAAAACAGCGTGTCGGGATTGCCCGTGCTCTGATTACAGAACCAACAATATTATTATGTGATGAGGCTACTTCCGCATTAGACCCTCAGACTACTTTATCTATTCTGAAACTATTAAAACAAATTAACAGCGAACGCAATATCACTATTTTACTGGTTACTCATGAAATGGAAGTGATTAGCTCCATTTGTAATAAAGTAGCGGTGATGGAAAAGGGGCAGGTAATTGAGAAAGGAACTGTACTTGATATTTTTTCCGCCCCTCAGCAAGAGACAACGAAAAAATTTGTCAGCACAGTAATCAATGCAAAAATACCCGAAGCAGTGTTAGATAGTCTGGTTGAACAGGAAAATATATTCAGGTTGGAATTTTTAGGTAATTCAGCCAGAGAACCAGTGGTTAATGAGCTTATTTTAAAACAACTGGTGGAAATTAACATACTTTTTGCCAATATGCGCGAAATAGGCGGAGTAGTGCTGGGAAGTATGTTTATCCAGATGAATGGTATTGAGACAGATGTAGAAAAAGCGTTGGCATTTTTGCAGGACAGAGGCGTTCGAGTGGAAAGAGGTGGTGTATGAATCAGTGGTTAGATACCTCATTAACTGCTGACCAGTTTGGTACGGCAATATTGCAAACTTTTAATATGGTCAGTATCTCATTTGTTCTGGGAACTATACTGGGAACGGCCTTAGGTGTACTGTTATTGCTTACCCGTCAGGGAGGCGTATGGCCAAAGCCGATACTATATAATTTACTCAATATAATTATTAATATTATTCGCTCATTACCTTTTATCATTTTGCTGATTTGTGTGTTACCGATAGCCAGTCTTGCTATCCATACATCTATTGGTACCAAGGCAATGATCATACCGTTGATTATTTTTGTTTCGCCTTATATTGCCCGGTTAATTGAAAATTCCTTATTAAGCGTACCGGCAGGTATTATCGAAGCAGCTCAATCAATGGGCGCAACCAATTTTCAGATTATTCGCTATTTTATTTTACCTGAAGCTATGCCCTCTATTTTGCTGGCCTTAACCACAGCTCTTATCGGATTAATTGATGCTACAGCTATGTCTGGTACAGTTGGTGGCGGAGGCATCGGTGATTTAGCTGTTAATTACGGATATCAGCGATTTGATTATGTAATTATGATTGTTACAGTTGTCGTTCTGGTATTAATTGTTCAAATTATTCAGACTCTGGGTAACTGGCTCGCAGCTAAGGCCAAAAAAAATTAACTTTCTATTTATTAAAAACGGCTTATTTTAAGCCGTTTTTGATTTCTGCATATATATAAATTTCTTATCTTTGGTTATAAGCAGTCAGTCTTTTAATATTCATATGCAATGATTAGACTACCCAGCTATATTATATTTTTTCCATAAGCCAATTAATCTTTAATTCACATAAATAAAACGTACTTGCTGTTATGTGAATTAAAAATATGAAATTGACTATCATCGGAGCCAATAGCATGAAGTTTTTTAAGCAAATTATTATTTTAATTACTGCCTGTCTGGTGCTGGGAGCCTGTCATCAGGATAAAACCAGTAATAAACAGATTATTGTCGGCACTTCACCCGGCCCCTATAGCCAGCTTTTTCTTGATGCAGTAAAACCTATTCTGGAAAAACAGGGATATCAAATTAAACAAATTGATTTTTCTGATTTAATGCAGGCTGATATCGCTTTACAACAAGGTAGTATTGACGTAAATGTTGATCAGCATACTGCCTATATGGATGCATTTAATCAGAATAAAAAAGCCAATCTGATTGCTTTAACTCATATTCCTACTGTGCCAACAGCAATTTATTCTAAACGCCATACAAACTTGCAGGCAATAAAAAAGGGAAGTGCTATTGCAGTACCAAACGATCCGGCAAATGCTGCACGAGCCTATCGTCTGCTGGCAAAAGCTGGCTGGATTACCCTTAAGCCTTCAACCAATCCGGGCATGATCTCTAAAAATGATATCAAGACAAATCCTTATGAATTGAATATCACTGAGCTGGATCCGGGTAATATTCCGCGTACTTTATCAGATTTTGATTATTCAGTTATACCGGGAAGCAGGGCATACGCAGCCAAAATTAACCCCGATCTTGCCCTGTTACAGGAAGATATTATTCCTTCATTTGAGTTAGTTGTAGCGGTAAGAGCCGATAATGCACCAAAAGCCTGGGCACAGGCTGTGAAATCAGCTTATAGCTCAGCAGAATTCAAACAGTATATGCAAACACACAATACTAAAAATTACTGGTATGTGCCGAAAGAAAATAACTGAAACAGATGCACAGTTATGAAAAAACTGCCTTTAGATAAAAGGCAGTTTTAATTATGTGCAGTTAATTATAGCTTATGCTGCAAAGCGTTTTTCTACTTCATTCCAGTTAACAATTTCCCAGAAATTACTTAAGTAATTCGGACGGCTGTTGCGATAGTCAATATAATATGCATGTTCCCAGACATCGCATGTCAGCAAAGGAGTGTTGTCAGTGGTCAGTGGTGTGGCTGCATTACTTGTAGAAACCAGATCAAGATTACCGTCCGGTGTTTTTACCAGCCAGGCCCAGCCTGAACCGAAAGTACCTGCAGCTACTTTGTCGAACGCTTCTTTGAATGCATTAAAATTGCCCCATTTCGCATTGATAGCGTTAGCCAGAGCACCATTTTCAGTTAATGCCGCACCTTTAGGTGTAAAGCCAAACCAGTAAAATGTATGATTCCAGGTTTGAGCTGCATTATTAAATAACCCGCCCGAAGATTTTCTGACAATTTCTTCCAAAGGCATATTCTCAAACTCTGTTCCCTTAATTTGGTTATTCATATTGGTGATATAGGTCTGATGATGTTTGCCATAATGATATTCCAATGTTTCTTTTGAAATATGTGGTGCCAGCGCATCAAGGGAGTATGGTAGTACTGGTAATTTATGTTCCATGGTTGAGATTCCTTCTGATAGAGTGAGTATTGCGTATTTTGCAGTGAGCTCAATGTAGAGTTATATAAGATATATTTGCAAATATATAGAACATTTAACTCACTTTAAACCATTATATGGTTCGTTAATATTGTAATACACAGCTCTTATTACCCGCAAATAAGCAGTCACTTAATGGTAAAATTAAAAAAGTTGTTAAAAAAGTCAGAAGACATGGAAGAAAACGATATCAGTGCAGAAGAAACAAATCAGTTAGCTATGCCGCCGCATTCGATGGAAGCAGAACAGTCGGTTTTAGGCGGGCTGATGCTCGAAAACAG
The DNA here is from genome assembly GCF_016100875.1 of Snodgrassella sp. W8124. Taxonomy (NCBI): domain Bacteria; kingdom Pseudomonadati; phylum Pseudomonadota; class Betaproteobacteria; order Neisseriales; family Neisseriaceae; genus Snodgrassella; species Snodgrassella sp. W8124. The sequence continues at coordinate 942,614 of NZ_JACFRP010000001.1, read as the reverse complement.
TGCATGGGACAGAATTGCAGATTTAATTGATGAAGACGACTTCTATCGTCATGAGCATCGCCTTATATTCAGAGCAATTAAAGCATTAGTAGAGCTCTCACGTCCGGCAGATGTGATAACAGTACAGGAAGAGCTGCAAAAGAGAGAAGAGCTTGAACCGGCCGGTGGTCTGGAATATTTAATAACACTGGCACAAAACACCCCTTCAGCAGCAAATATACGGCGTTATGGAGAAATCGTTCGTGAACGTTCCATAATGCGCCAGCTGGCTCAAGTAGGAACGCAAATTGCCCGTTCAGCTTATAGTCCTCAGGGAAAAGATGCAGCACAAATGCTGGATGAAGCTGAAAACAGCGTTTTTCAGATTGCTGAATCAACTGCACGATCAAAACAGGGTTTCCTGACAATGCCGGTACTGCTAAAAGAAGTCGTAGCACGAATTGACTACTTATATTCGCGTGATAACAAAAACGATGTAACTGGTGTTTCAACCGGTTTTATTGATCTTGATAAAAAGACATCAGGCCTGCAACCGGGAGATCTGATTATTGTTGCAGGTCGTCCGTCTATGGGTAAAACGGCTTTTTCACTAAATATTGCAGAGCATGTTGCTATTGCAGAAAAATTACCGGTAGCTGTTTTTTCAATGGAAATGGGCGGTGCTCAATTGGTATTGCGAATGCTTGGTTCAGTAGGCCGTGTCGATCAGAGTGTTCTGAAAACCGGACAATTGCAGGATGAGCATTGGGGTAAACTCAATGATGCAGTAGTCAAGCTCACAGAAGCCCCAATGTTTATTGATGAAACTCCCGGATTAACAGCATTGGAAGTGCGTGCCCGCGCTCGCAGACTGGCACGTCAGCAAGGCGGTAAACTGGGATTAATTGTACTGGATTATCTGCAATTAATGTCTGGTTCTGGCCGCTCAGATAATCGGGCTTCTGAGCTGGGTGAGATTTCACGATCTTTAAAATCATTGGCTAAAGAACTTCAGGTTCCCATAATTGCTTTGTCACAACTATCCCGTACGGTGGAGCAACGTACCGATAAACGACCTATGATGTCAGATTTACGTGAATCCGGAGCTATCGAACAGGATGCTGATCTTATTATGTTTATGTATCGTGATGAGTACTATCATCCAGACAGTCAGTTTAAAGGATTGGCAGAATGTATTATTGGTAAACACCGTAATGGTCCGACCGGAAAAGTTCATCTTACCTTTCAGGGGCAGTTTACTAAATTTGATAATGCGGCCATGCCTGATGGTTATTTTGATGAATAAAAGTCACTTATTTACTATATTAGTAGTCTAAATCATATATTTTGATGTAAAATTAATTTAAAATAAGTGTATATTTAACTTGTGTCCGGCTTATTAGAATTAAGGTTAGAAAATGGCTTCATCTAAACCAACAAATGCTGGTTTTACTTTAATTGAACTATTAATTGTCATTGCTATTACTGCCATACTGGCTGCAATAGCATTACCGGCTATGAACAGATTGGTGGCATCACACAGAACAAATAACCGAGCAGATCAGATGCTTGCAATGTTTCAGTTTGCAAGAGCTGAAGCTATTCGTACCAATAAACCTGTATTAATCTGTCCTACTGTAATCAGAAATGGTACAGGTACAACTAATGGATGCAGTAAATTTGAGGATTATTCGGATGGTACCGGATGGGAAGGCTTTCTTGCATTTAATGATAACGATTTAGATGGAACATTTACAACAAGCACTGATACACCAGTGCGAACTGTTGCGATAAATCAGAACACGGATAAAATCAAAGTAAAACTTAACTGGGGAGTATGTAAAAATAATACAAATAATTGTACCGATACAATTACAGATTCAGATATGCTGGCATTTATGCCAAATGGACAATTCGGTCTAGGTTATGGTGCTGATTCTACTAAATGGACAATAGGGACTTCCAATGTAGCTATAGAAATATTTGATGCCGATTACAAAGATATTAAACGTCGCATTGTTATATCACCTAGCGGCAGACCTGTATCATGTTATGGTAATTCTAAAAATGGTTCTGTTTCTGCTTCTACACTTTGTATTGCAAGCCTAAAATAGAGTATATCAAGGAATTATATGGATAAGTATATGTACCGGTATATTTCAGTCAGGATATTATATTCATCAAATAGATTTCAGCGTCAGAATGGATCTACAATCATTGAAGCTATTGTGGCCATGTTTGTCTTGTCATTTGGTGTACTTGCATTAATGCTGGCTCAGATCACTGCAGTTCATACATCTGTAAATGCAGCGAATCAAGGAGAGGTAACCAGAGCAGTACAAAATTACATTGAACTGATGAATTCTCAACCAAAAATTTCTTTAGAAGTAACAGAAGATGCAGCAAAAAATAAGATATTTACTTTGAAAAAGGATTTTTCAGATTTTAATAATAAAAATTGTTCAACTCTCCTCAATATTAATTTAACAAATGCTAAGGTAAACAGCTGTGTAATTACAGATGGTCAGATTACTGTAACCTGGTGGGGGCAGATTCTTGATAAGGATGATGATAACAATGATGATAACAATTTAAAGGATAAAAATCTATTTTCGTATTCCCTGACTGCAGGTCAGTCATGAACACAACAGACAAAAATACAAAGATTGATCCAATAATGAAAATAGTTAAAATCACTAATTTAAAACAAATTCCACGCCGGCAGCAAGGATTCAGTCTGGTCGAACTGATGGTGGCATCTGCAATCAGCATAATTGTTTTATTGGCTGCCAGCTCTACATTTTTAACAACGTATAAATTAAAAGAACAAGTTAAAACACGTATTAGTTATGAACAAGATGTGCGTAATGCAGCAAATGTAATTCGTAGCGATATGCGGCAGTTGGCTGATTTTAGTTGTATGAATCCCCCATCGACATCCCAATTAAACTCTATATTCGAAAATGCATTTAGTGTGAAAAATAAACAGTTTTTATCAACTGATTTACCAACCGCATCTTCTAGTATTGCTGTAAAACCAGTAACAGGCAGTAAGCCTTTAGTGTTAACTTATGTAAGTGATAAATTAGTCAATAGTATTTTGTCTTCGAAATGTCAAACTAATATAGATGATGAAGACATAAGTGGTGCGGTTTATATAGTTGGAACTACAAATTTGGATCCAGATCCGGGATTTTATCGAATAAATTATTCTAATAAAACATTTAGCGCCCCACAACTGGTAGTAAGAAATGTCACTGCTGTAAATTATCATTTTGATTATGATAATCATACTGCAAATGATTGCCCCAGTGCTGCCAGTGCTGCCGGCAGCAAACTCCCTCCGCCTTTGAAAGCCAATGTAACACGTACAACTGATCTTAATTTCAAGTATGAAAAGCCACCTGTTTTAATTGGAGTAACCCTGACAGTAAGACCTAATGGAACAAATGATAATACAACTATCAATTATGAAATTAATGCCTCTGTACGACAAGGTGAAGTTTGTGTAAGTAGCAAAATTTAATTTTATAGACCAATTACTCTGGAAATCTTTGCAGACATGAAAATTAAAAATAAAACCTTACAATCCAGTCAGTCTGGTTTTGCATTATTTTTAGTGCTGATTATGATGATAGTTATTGCTTTTCTTGTAGTAGTAACTATGCAAAGTACATCGATGGATACGCGAACCAGTGCTAATGATAGCGATCATCAGCTTGCATTTCAAAACGCACAGCTTGGTTTGGCTGATGCTGAAAAGAAAATTAGTGAGTGGCCTGGTTTAAAGACAGCACAGCAATTTAACTGTGATTGTAAAGCAGGATTATGTGCAGCAAAAGGAATAGATCCCGCAAAAGTAAACAGCAAAATAGCTAAAGTTGAATCCTGTACTGATTTAAAAGATGTTTGGAAACGATCTGGAGTATTTACAGATATAAAAGATAGTGATCCATCATTCAAATATCCAGATAAGCAAAATGAGAAGGCAGAGTACCGTTATGTAATTGAATATTTAGGGCCTGATACTAAAGCAGGAGTAGGGTATTATATATTCCGAATTACTGCAAAAGGCTGGGGACAAAATGCTTCAACTTCAAGTATTATTGAAGAAACTATTCAAGCCGCTTTATATGATTATTAATATAAAGATTTATATCTGGAAAAATGCATGAAAAAATATCAAAATGGTTTCTCTTTGATTGAGCTAATGGTGGTAATTGCAATTATGGGGATTTTGACTGCCTTAGCTGTACCGGTTTATAGTAGCTATATTGAGAAAGCAGATTTAACAGATGCTACTACTACACTAGCCAATATCAATCAAGATATAGCACAAACAAAACTAAAACTATTTAATAGAAATTTACTAAAAGATGATCTCGATTCATCAATTAAGAATCAATTGACCAAAAATGGTAATGTAGACAAAAAATATGAAATTGGAGTTACATGTAGTACAACTGATGATTGCACAAAATTTCGTTTATATGCAGAACCTAAAAATGGTGTCCATTTAAAAAAATCAGTTTGGATGAGTAATGACTCAAGTACTTACATTTGTAATACAAAATCTGTAAAAAGTATTACAGATCCATCTCAAAATTCTTTGTGTAGCAGGCAATAAGCATTTTTTATCGTATTACTATACTTTATTTTATGATGGTATTAAGTAAAATCTGAATTCATGTAATTGATTTATTCAAAATAATATTTAATTCAAATAGTTATCTATCAAGTACTAATTTTATAGTTTTAACGCAAACAATTATTAATCCAGTTTTGTCTTTGCTGCTGATTTAAAACTTGCAAAAACTCATATTGTACTTTTAATTCATCTATATCTTGTTGTATACGAGGCATATAATAGTTCAACACATAGCGTTTTGCTTCAGTTTCATCAAATTTTGGTTTCATCAGAATCTGTGTTAATTGCTCACTTTTACGTTTATTGTTTGCGGTATGCTGCAAATTAGTGTCCTGATTTCGTTTGTACTGCATTCTGATAAGCCTAAGCCTTGTTTTTTGCATTTGAGTTAATTCAAGCTTGCGTAAGTCACAATTAATCTGACCCGAGGCAAAAGTAGAAAAAGTAAATGTTAATAAGACAAAACCGGCACAATAGCGGGTCATTTTTTGCCAGTATGAAAATATCATTTTGTTCTCCCTTTGATTTCTATCAGTTATTATGAGTATACTTCAATAGCAGTCAAACACATATAATGGTAGTAAACTTGCGTAAATAATATAATTTATTATAGATAATGTTTTAATATGAATAAGTTAACGAAACCGGATTTTTATATTGCTCCTAGTATTTTATCAGCAGATCTTGCCTGTTTGGGCAATGAAATTACTTCCGTAATTAACAGTGGAGCAGACTGGATTCACTTTGATGTTATGGATAATCATTATGTGCCAAATCTTACGTTTGGTCCTATGGTTTGTCAGGCAATAAAACCATATGCTTCTGTTCCCATTGATGTACATTTAATGGTAGAACCAGTTGATGAAATGATTAATGCTTTTGCAAAAGCCGGTGCGGATATTATTACTTTTCATCCCGAAGCAAGTAAGCATGTAGATAGAGGCTTAAATCTAATAAAGACAGCTGGATGTCAGGCAGGGGTGGTATTAAATCCGGCTTCTCCAATAAGCTTATTGGAAGAAGTATTAGATAAAGTAGATGTCATATTACTGATGTCGGTTAATCCAGGTTTTGGTGGACAGAATTTTATTCCATCCACACTGAAAAAAATTCGTAAGGTTAGGGCAATAATTGATGAATATGCCTATGAAAGTAAAAGATTTATCCGATTAGAAGTAGACGGTGGAATCAAAATTGATAATATTGCTCAGATAGCAGCAGCAGGAGCTGACACATTTGTTGCAGGTTCTGCAATTTTTGGTCATAACGATTATTTTAAACAGATTTCTGCTATGCGTGCACAATTAGCTGAAATAAAATAAATTAGTTATTTAGCATTTAATTAATATGTTACTATTTTGATATATTCTGTCATAAAAATAAAGTTTTTATTGTTAATTTTTAAAAAGGTAGCCTGATAAATTTCAGACTACCTTTTATTATTAATCCTGATATTTCAAATAGAGTATTCCATTAATGAGCTTCATCCCAATTATGCCCATATCCGACATCAGCAATTAATGGAACTTTTAATTTAGCCACATTTGCCATTAATTGAGGCAAATGTGTTTGTACAGATGACAACTCATATTCAGGTACCTGTAATACAAGCTCATCATGTACCTGCATAATCAATCTGGTTTGCATTTTTTCCTGATTAAGCCATTTATATACAGCAATCATGGCTCGTTTAATTAAATCAGATGCCGTCCCTTGCATCGGTGCATTTATCGCAGCTCTGAATGCTCCGGCGCGTTCGTTAGCATTTGTACTTTTTAAACCAGGCAGATAAAGACGACGCCCGAATAAGGTTTCTACATACCCATGCTGTAATGCTTGTTCTTTAGCTTTTTCCATATATTCGTGTACACCCGGATATCTGTTAAAGTAACGTGATATAAAGTGTTGCGCAGCCTGCAATTCAATTCCTAATGATTTGGCCAGACCATATTCGCTCATACCATAGATTAAACCAAAGTTAATGGTTTTAGCATAACGACGTTGTTCTGCAGTTATTTGTTCCTGATTTGTCGAAAAAATTTCTGCTGCGGTACGCTTATGAATGTCCTCATCATGCTGAAAGGCATCAATTAAGGTAGAATCATTAGAAAGATGAGCCATAATCCTTAGCTCAATCTGTGAGTAATCCGCAGAAACAATTAACTGGTCGGGGGGGGCAATAAAACTTTTACGAATACGCCGTCCTTCTTCAGTACGTACCGGAATATTCTGTAAATTTGGATTATTACTGGCCAGACGACCTGTAATAGCGACAGCCTGAGCATAGGTAGTATGTACACGACCGGTATTCGGATTAATTAGTTGCGGTAATTTATCAGTATAAGTGGATTTTAATTTAGCCAGACTACGTGTTTGTAAAATAAGCTTGGGTAGGGGATAATCTACTGCAAGCTTTTCCAGCACGGTTTCATTGGTAGAAGTACCTCCGGATGAAGTTTTTTTCAGGCCGGAAGTAGGGATTCCCATTTTTTCAAATAGAATAGACTGAAGCTGTTTGGGTGAGTTTAAATTAAAAGGCTGTCCTGCCAGTTGATATGCCTGTTCTTCGAGTCGAACCAATTCAGTACCAAGCTCATGGCTTTGCTGAGCCAGTTCCTGACGATCTATTAGCACTCCGGTGCGCTCCATGTTATAAAGTATGTTCTCTACAGGGATTTCGAGATTACGATACAACTCAAGTTGCGCTGTATCCATCTGTTTTCTTAGTAAAATTTCAAGGCGAAAACAAACATCCGCATCTTCTGCTGCGTAATTAACGGCATCTTCAAGCGCGACATCAGCAAAACTGATTTGTTTTGCTCCTTTGCCACATAAATCTTCATAATGAATAGTTTGCCAGTTCAGATGACGAAGTGCCAATTCATCAAGACCATGGCCTAAATGGCTTTCAATTATATAAGAAGCCAGCATTGAGTCACCGGTAATTCCCTGTAAATTAATCTTATAGTTAGCCAGAACATGTTGATCATATTTAATATTTTGACCAATTTTTTCGGGTATATCTGCTTCCAGATAAGGTTTCAGGGTAGCAAGCACAGTTTCAATAGGTAATTGCTCACTAATTACTGCCGGGCTGTGTCCGACAGGTATATAAAATGCTATTCCTGGCTCTAGAGCAATACTGATACCGACAAGATGCGCATTCATCGCATCCAGGCTATCTGTTTCTGTATCCAGAGCAATAACTTTAGCGTTGTCTAATTGTTGTTGTAATTTATTTAATTGTTCAATTGTGGTAATAGCTGAATAGTTTTTGGGTATATTTCTGATTTGTTCAGTTTCTGCTGTATTTTCTATAATTTTAGTATCAGTACTATCATCATCGGTTTCAATATCACTAAACAGATCATTAGCAGGCTGAGAAGTTTCATTCGTATTCTTGTGACAATGATTTTGTGCTTCTTTTAACCAGCTTTTGAAACCAAGTTGCTTGAATTGTGAAATTAATTCTGCCCATTTCGGAGTTTTTCGCTGTAAATCTTCAATTCCATGCGGTAGCTCATGATGTAAATCTACATCAGTTTTAATAGTAATTAATTGATAGGACAGGGGCAATTTTGATGATGCAATTCTGAGATTTTCACCAACTTTACCTTTAATTTCATTAGCATGTTCAATAATATTTTGTAATGAACCATATTCCTGCAGCCATTTAACCGCTGTTTTAGGACCACATTTTTCCACACCGGGTACATTATCGACTTTATCACCAATCAGACTAAGATAGTCTATTATCTGGTGCGGTTTTACGCCAAATTTATTAATTACACCTTCTATATCAAGCTTTTCATTGTTCATGGTATTGACAAGCGTAATTTGGCTGTTAACCAGCTGAGCCATGTCTTTATCACCAGTAGAAATAATAACCTGATAACCGGCTTGTTCTGCTGAATGAGCTAAGGTACCAATTACATCATCTGCCTCAACACCTTTGACAGATAAGACCGGCCAGCCCATTAATTTCACTAATTCTGGTAAAGCTTCAGCTTGTGGTCTAAGTTCTTCCGGCATCGGCGGACGATTAGCTTTATATTCAGGATAAAGCTGATGGCGAAAATTTTCGCCTTTAGCATCAAATATACAACAAGCATAATCATGTGGTGTATCTAAGCGTAAACGCCGTAACATATTTAGTACACCATATAATGCACCTGTGGGCATACCTGTTGGACTGGTTAATGGCGCAAGAGCATGAAATGCCCGATATAAATAAGATGAACCGTCTACCAGTAATAGTTTTTTTTGCATAATTATTCCAGAAATATCAGTTCTTACTTACACATCCATTATTAGAAGCAAGAAACAGATGTTAGATATAAAGCCTCAATTAATTTGTATTTTACGATAAAAAATATTATTAGTAATTTAAAACTATGATTGAATTAGCCAAGTATTATTGAACGAAGCTTTAACAGATTAAATTTCGCATAATATATATTATGTTAAATTTTAGTATTATATTTAGCTAGTAATAAATATCAATAACAACCTGACTGCCCTAATATATTAAACTTAATATCGTTGACTTGTTTTAGCATTATGGGAAAGACTTTCTGGCAACCTTATCCAGCTGTTTGCAATGAGCACTGCTTCCTGCATCTATCCTTGCATTTCCATCATCTTTATAAGCCTTTGCTATACAAATAGTGGACGCATGCCCTATTGCGATCTGTTTACATTTTATTGTCTGTTAACTTGTAGCAATTTATCCGCTAGTAATCTTCTTTAAAGAAATTAAGTTATTGTATTTAAAATTTTGCTGCGATATCTGAATATACCAAAACTTCAAATTTCGCAGCACTCTAACATATTATGGTTACATAAATTGCATGTTTAAATTATTTTTGTTTCCAGCGTTGCTGAGATTCACGAATAACACTTTTTGCTTCTTCTATATCGCCCCAGTGTGTAACTTGGGTTGTGCCGGCCTTTTTTAAATCTTTATAGTGGTTGAAATGAAATTCAATTTGTTTTATTAATTGTGCCGGTAGGTCGGCCACTGTTTGAATTGCATTACCATTATTGCGATCATCGGCCGGTACAACAACAATTTTGTCGTCCACTTCGCCATCATCAACAAATTTCATTACGCCAATAATTCTGGCTTCCAGATAAATACCGGTAGTCAGTGGCTGATCGGTAATGATTAATGCATCCAATTCATCACCATCTTCATCCAGCGTTTGCGGTATAAACCCATAGTTGGTTGGTTTAGCAAAAATAACAGGTTCAACGCGATCCAGTTTCATGGTAGCCAGTTTTCTGTCCCATTCTATTTTATGGTTTGATCCGGCCGGAATTTCAACTACTACATTAATAATACCGCCGTCTACATTACCAGCATCCAGAATCTGATTAAAATCTGCCATAATTAAATGTCCTGCTTTAAAGTTTAAGTAGGCGTATTGTAAACAATGGTTTTTTGTTTGCCCATATTTTATTTAAATTTTTACCGGGTAAAAACAATTCATAGCTATTCGTATTCGAAAGTTTTTACTAAAAGGCAAACTATGATTAAGTTTGCCTTTTGGATTAAAACTAGATTTTATAGCCGTTCAGTTCTTTGATTTTGCTTTCAGATTTTTTAATGACACAATTATCATAATTTATTTGAGTTTCAGTTAGATTCTGGGCTGTTGGTCTGGAAAGGCAATATTGATTTACCTCATCAGACCACTGTTCAAATGTCTGATTCAGGTTCTGTTGTATATCTTCCGGAATTGTTGACCAGGTTAAATTCACTCTTTTTAATGCGTCAGTTGCCATTTTATCCATTTGAGCAGTTTTTTCCTGTTTAATATCAGCCAGAGAGGATGCCTGTTCATCCAGTAAACTTTGTGCCCGGCTATTTAGCATCATGGTTTCGCAATACTGATTAGCTACCTGTTGTGCTAATGGTGTGCTGTAACCTGATAAAGAACAGTTAGCTGCTAATGCAGTGCTATCCCAATCTTTCTGTTCTTGCTGTACTGTAGCTTTGAAATCAGGATCAAGACCAGCCCATACAGAGCGTAAATTAGCTACCGCATTAGCACGCTCTTGCTGAAATTTAATCAATAGTTTATTGAGTTCTTCTGGCGTTTTTTTATTAAGATTCAAACCTGTTTCATCTGTGTCTGCTTCCGAGGTTGTATCACTGGGTTGCTGGGCATTCACTGTGATAACACTACTGGCCATACTGGCTGAAAGAGTACTCTGGTCATTAACAGAGGGGGTATTTGCTCTATTGCTGAAGAAAATAAAAAACATTGCTACAAGTATAATTATTCCAATCATGATAATTAAAATAATCTTGACACTGTTACTGTGAGATTGCTGATTTTGAATTTGAGCAGGCTGTTCTATAAATACTGGGATTGATTCATCCTGAGATTCTACAGATTCTGGGAAGGATGTATTTGTATTTATAGGCTGTTGCTCTTGATTTGATAAGAGTAAAGCTTTTTGAGCTTCATACTCTTCTTTAGTAATCGCTCTTTTTTCAAGCAAATCGAATAATGCTTCCAATTCTTCAGTTACAGAAGATTTATCCATACCCTAACCCTTTAATGCAGACTGTTAATATATAAAGGTTATAACATAAATTAAAGATTTATTTATAGCAAATTTTTATTTGTTTCTGGTATCCGGGTTTTAGTTTTACGATGATTTCTATCAAAAATAATATTATAACCAAACTATTTAAAGGTATTTAAATACTAATTTAATCAGTACAATAGTGCTTTTATTTTAAGGTAATAATATGAATGGCTTAAATGAACGCTTAAAAAAAGCGCGGTTAGAAAAAGGAATAAGTCAAAGGGAATTAGCAGCCAGAATTGGCAGAGCCCAGTCAGCAATTGCTGCCCTTGAATCAGGACGCAATAAAGAAAGTACAAATATAGCAACAATTGCACAGGTACTTGGTGTCGACCCTGTATGGTTGGAAACAGGTAATGGACAAATGAAAAATGCTTATAAATCAGATGAAATAATTTATGAGAATCAAGCACGAAACGGATATATTCAATTCAAGCAGATTAATTTATTCGCAGACTCTGAAAACGAAATTAGATTGGTTGAAATTTCAGAAGAATGGGTCAGGAAAAACATAGGTAATGATTTTAAAAATACATTTATAATTACTGCTCCAGATGATTCTATGTATCCAACTTTTTCTAATGGGGATTTGTTATTTGTAAATATTGCAATTAAATGTCATCGTGGCGATGGTGTATATCTGATTGCTACACCGAAGAGTCTGCTTGTTAAGCGTATACAAGCAACGATTAGCGGTGATTTAAAAATAATAAGTGATAACAAAAATTATGCCCAAGAAACCATTTCACCTGCAAAGCTGAAATCTATACATATTTACGGAAAAATTGAAGCTGCTTTTGCATTCAAAACTATGTAATAGAACTCTTTGTTAACCAGAAGGTTTGATTTAAGGGATAAATGGGCAAGCTAGCTCATGTAGAATAGAGTCTCGTTGTATGAGCTAAAAGCAATGGTAAGATTGCAATCACTGGAAATGATGCAGAAATACGCTCATCTGGACAATGATCATTTGCACGCACATGTAGCTAAGATTGGCAGCATCATGCAAATTGCATTACAAAAAAACGACAAAGATAGAAACTCAATGGACTATTTATTAACACCTAAACAGCCATAGAATCTATTGAATATAATAGGTTAATTTGTGGTGGGTCGTCAGGGGATCGAACCCTGGACAAATGGATTAAGAGTCCACTGCTCTACCAACTGAGCTAACGACCCGATAGGATTGCTGATTATACGCGTCTTTACACTGAAGGGCAATATTTAATACGGTGGCGTATAAATATTGCCCTTAGTAAAATTTTGATAAATTGAGATTCAATAAATCGTTGATATTTATGCGCGTAATACGCTTAATCCGCCCAGATAAGGCTGTAAAGCCTCTGGAATATTAATGCTTCCATCCTCATTCTGATGATTTTCCAGTAATGCTACCAAAGCTCTGCCAACTGCCAGGCCTGAACCATTTAATGTATGTACCAGCTGATTTTTGCCGTCATTATCTTTAAATCTTGCTTGCATACGCCGTGCCTGGAAATCTTCGCAGTTTGAGCAGCTGGAAATTTCCCGATAAGTTTTTTGTGCAGGTACCCATACCTCCAAATCATAGGTTTTAGCGGCACTAAATCCCATATCACCTGTGCAGAGGACAATTACCCGATATGGTAATTCCAAAAGCTGAAGAATTTTTTCGGCGTGACTAACCATTTCTTCCAAAGCAGCATAAGAATTTTCCGGTCGCTGAATCTGCACCATTTCTACTTTGTCAAACTGATGCTGCCGAATCAGTCCGCGTGTATCTTTACCGTAGGAACCGGCCTCAGAACGGAAACATGGTGAGTGTGCGGTGAGTTTTTTAGGTAATTCATCTTTGCTCAGAATACGTTCACGCACGGTATTAGTCAGGGTAATTTCTGCGGTTGATATCAGATATTGTTCCTGTGTATTTTCTTCGCCTCCGCAGCTTACTTTATACATATCTTCAGCAAACTTAGGTAATTGTCCGGTACCTAATAGAATTTCAGGATTAACAATATAAGGGGTGTAATGTTCTGTATAACCATGCTGCTGAGTATGGGTATCAAGCATAAATTGTGCCAGTGCACGATGCAAGCGAGCTATCGGACCCCGCATTAATGAGAATCTTGCTCCGGATAGCTCTGAGCCGGTTTTGAAATCTAAGCCTAACGGTTCACCTAAATCAACATGATCCTTAATTTCAAAATTAAATTGTCTTGGCGTACCGAATCGGCGGATTTCGATGTTGTCATTCTCATCTTTGCCCACAGGAACGTCACTATGCGGTAGGTTCGGAATTGTCAGGATCAAATTATTAATTTGATTTTGTATGATTTGGTAGTCCTGATCAGCCTTTTCCAGTTCGGTCTTGATTTGGGCAACTTCAGCCATTGTCTGGTTAGCTTCATCATGTTTGCCCTGACCTTTTAGTGCACCAATCTGCTTGGAAAGATTATTGCGTTTAGACTGCAATTCTTCTGTGCGTATTTGTAATTGTTTACGCTGTTGTTCCAGTCGGGTGAAAGTTTCGGTATCCAGATTAAAACCACGAGTCTGTAATTTTTCCGCAATACTGTTGATATCCTGACGGAGTAATTGAATGTCTAGCATAATAATATAGTGTGTTTAGTGACAGATTATAGCCATTATTGTAAACGATTCATTGCTAAAATGAATGCATACAAATTTTATTTAGCTTATAAGCCGGGTTTATTTAATGTTAGTATTTGACTGGTTAGCCAATTGTTGTGTTTTTTGGATAAATTCTGTTTGTTTCGCTTTTGCCTTACCAGAATCTATGGCGGTAATGGCTAAATCAACACCCTCTTCTAATGAAGAAGTTATGTCTGCTGCATAGATTGCAGCAGCTGCATTGAGCACGACTATATCACGGCAAGGTCCTTTTTCTCCGTTTAATACGCTATTCATGATATGCAGCGATTCTTCACTATTGGCCACTTTTAAAGGTTTTAAGTCTTCAATTACCGGCATGTCAAACTGAGCCGGATGGATATCGTATTCCATGATAGTGCCATTTTTTAATTCAGCTATGCGGGTTGTGCCGGTAAGTGTAATTTCATCCAGTCCGTCACTTCCATGTACAACTAAAACATGTTTGCTGCCAAGCTGTTTCAGCACACGAGATAAAATCCCGACCAGATCAATATGGAATACCCCTAAAACCTGGTTGGATGCTGTTGCCGGATTGGTTAATGGCCCTAGTATATTAAAGACGGTACGTACGCCTAATGCCCGACGCACTGGAGCTACATAACGCATACTGTTATGATGATTTGGCGCATACATAAATCCGACACCAAGCTGATCGATACACTCTCCTACTTGTTCAGGAGCTAATTCGAGTGCAGCACCCATGGCTTCAATGATGTCAGCAGAGCCGCTTGAAGAAGATACGGAACGTCCTCCATGTTTGGCCACTTTTGCTCCTGCTGCTGCAACTACAAACATGCTGGTTGTAGATATGTTGAATGTATGTGCATTGTCTCCACCCGTCCCAACGATATCGACTAAATGTTCTCGCTGCTGTACAGGTACTTTTGTTGAGAATTCACGCATAACAGTCGCCGCAGCCGCGATTTCCGATACGCTTTCTACTTTAATACGTAATCCGATTAAAATAGCAGCTATGACTTCAGGCGCCACTTCTCCGTTCATTATCTGGCGCATTAAATCTGTCATTTCATCATAGAATAATTCATTGTTGTCCAGTAAACGATTAAGTGCCTGTTGCGGCGTTATCATGATAATTCTTTCTAAAATATAACTATTTTTAAAATTTTTACTTTATTAGTTATGCTGTTGCAGAAAATTGTGCAACATTGCATAACCATTTTCGGTAAGTAATCCTTCAGGATGAAACTGTACACCTTCGACAGGCAGAGTTTTATGTCTGATACCCATAATTTCGTTGTCATCAGTCCAAGCGGTTATTTCGAGACAATCGGGTAAAGTTTCTTTTTCTATAACCAGACTATGGTATCGGGTACAATTTACCGGATTAGGCAGGTTATTGAAGAGGGAGTTATTGTGATGGTAAACAGGTGAAATTTTACCATGCATAACTTTTTTGGCACGTATTATATTTCCGCCAAAAGCATAAGCTATACTCTGATGTCCCAGACAAATACCCAGTATCGGTATTGTGAGCGCAAAATGTTTAATTGTGTCTACAGAAATACCAGCTTCTCTGGGTGTGCATGGCCCCGGACCGATGACAATTTTATCCGGAGCCAGTCTGCTGATATCTTGCAGTGTAATTTCATCATTATGCTTAACAATTACGTTTTCGCCCAGTTCGCCAAGGTATTGCACTATGTTAAAGGTAAAGCTATCGTAATTATCTATAAACAAAAGCATTGGCAATACCTCTTAAAAGAAATATCAAGTTGTGAACAAATGAGAGATGGTTAAAAATGGTTAAAGTAAGCTTTCCAGTGGGAGTAAGGATAGCATTTTTACCCAGACACGCTGCCAAAAAGTGGTATCCGGTTCATGATGATAAACCTTTGTTTGATTTTTGTCGTTGGTTTCTGTCCACTCCAGCTTGCCTTGTGGTGTTAGTTTTACCTGATAAGTAACATATGGCAATGCTTCATTAATCGCTTGATTCATAAATTGTGCCATTTCCGGAGACTGTATTACGACACCCATTTCTGTATTGAGTCGTGCCGAACGTGGATCAAAGTTTAATGAACCGATATATAGCTGTTGTCCGTCGATGGTAAAAGTTTTAGCATGCAAGCTTGATTCGGAATTACCTGTAAAAGCACGGTCACGTGGTCCTTTTAAAAAGCCCTGATTTTTGAGTTCATAAATTTCTACTCCTTCTTTTAACAGCGGTGTTCTATAGTGAGAATAACCAGAATGTACTGCTGCCACATCGGTTGCTGCTAAGGAGTTTGTGAGAATACGTATCTTCACACCCTCTTCTCGTAATTTTTGCAGATACTCAAGACCTGTTTGTGTGGGTACAAAATACGGAGTGATAACCAGTAAATCTTTTTGAGGTTCAACAACAGATGCGGCAAGTGCGTTCAGAGTCAAACTCGCTTTCTGGTATTTAATTACCGGTGGTTGTTCTGTATCCGGCTCAATTAAAAGATTATTGTCAGACTGGGTGGCATCTACTTTTCGCTTGTTTTTAGGCAGAGCTTTATCAGGATTATCACTTACCAGTATCAGGTGTGCCCATTGATAATCCAGTGATCCGTCTAATAACCGGTTGGCAAAATTGTCACGATTATAGGCATTATCATAACTATTGGCACGTAGATGATTGAAACTGCGATGTTTGAATATAGGCATGCTTGCCTGTAATTTAATATGGCGGGGATGAACTATACCGTTTAAAGGATATGACGAAGCACTGTTCCAGTAGCGGTCAAAATTGTTTGAAACCTGATTAACAATAGGGCCTATGGCGAGAATATCTAAATCTACAAAAAGTGTGCCTTTACCCATATCAAAATATTCATCACCAATATTCCGTCCGCCCAGAATAGTGGCCTGATTATCAGCCGTGATAGATTTATTATGCATACGCCGGTTCAGGCGGGCAAAATCTGTCATGTAGCTTAAAGCGCGCCAGTGCCGGTGCATAAAAGGGTTAAATAATCTGATTTCTATGTTGGGTTCTTGATTAACTGCTTTTAATATATTATCAAGGCCGACAGTATTATTGTCATCAAGCAGTAAGCGAACGTGTACACCACGCTGTGCAGCTAAAACTAATTCATGAAAAAGTAGCTGACCAGACGTATCGTTACGCCAGATATAGTACTGCACATCCAGACTGTGTTCTGCGGCGCGAACCAGAGCTATCCGCGCGGCGAATGCTTCATGTCCGTCATCAAGCGGATAAAGACCGGATAAACCTTTATGTTCGGATACAAGTGAAGCATTAGCATAGGCAAGAGAGGACGGAGTGTCGGCAGTAATATGTGTTTCAATACTACGCCCCTGTTGAGAAGGCAGGCTTTGACATGCTGCCAGAATAGAGATCAGACCCAGTTTCAGGCACCATGTACAGATACGATTTATATATTTACTTCCCATGTTTATGCCGTATATATTGTTAAACTTCAATCTGTAAAATTCATAGTGACTGAAAATAGCTATAAATCTAAATCTTGCCATATGGCGTCAACTTTAGCTGTGGTTGCCGGATCCTTGTGTATTACTTTACCCCATTCACGGTTTGTCTCTCCGGGCCATTTATTGGTTGCATCCAGACCCATTTTCCCGCCAAGTCCGCTAATCGGGCTGGCAAAATCCAGATAATCAATCGGTGTATGATCGATTAGTGTTGTATCCCGAACCGGATCCATACGTGTGGTAATTGCCCAGATTACTTCTTTCCAGTCTCTTATATTAATGTCATTATCTACTACAATAATATATTTTGTATACATAAACTGGCGCAGGTAGCTCCAGCAACCCATCATTATTCTTTTGGCATGTCCGGCATATTGTTTCTTTATGCTGACAACGGCCATACGATATGAACAACCTTCCGGAGGCAGATAGAAATCAATAATTTCTGGAAATTGTTTTTGTAATAACGGGATAAACACTTCATTCAGCGCGACTCCCAGAATTGCCGGTTCATCAGGTGGTTTACCGGTATAAGTGCTGTGATAAATGGCATTTTCGCGCATGGTAATGCGTTCTACGGTAAATACCGGGAAATCATCCTGTTCATTATAATAACCGGTATGGTCTCCATAAGGACCTTCCAGTGCAGTCTCGTCCGGATAAATAACTCCTTCAAGAACGATTTCTGCCCGGGCAGGAACATGCAAATCATTTCCGATACACTTAACCAGCTCAGTACGCGATCCTCTTAATAAGCCGGCAAATTGATATTCACTGAGACTGTCTGGTACCGGGGTGACTGCTCCGAGGATGGTAGCAGGATCACAACCCAGTATGACTGATACAGGATAAGGTTTGTTTGGATATTTTTGTTTAAAAGCCTGAAAATCCAGAGCACCGCCACGATGAGCAAGCCAGCGCATGATTAGTTTGTTTTTTTTCAGTAGTTGCTGTCGGTAAATGCCTAGATTCTGGCGTTTTTTTTCTGGCCCGCGTGTAACTGTTAAGCCCCAGGTAATTAACGGAGCCGCATCTTCCGGCCAGCATTTTTGAATTGGCAATTGTGTTAAATCTACTTTATCACCTTCTAGAATAATTTCCTGACAAGGTGCTTTTTTGACGATATGCGGAGCCATGCTCCATAAATCTTTGAGTAAAGGTAATTTGGAAAAAGCATCTTTGAATCCTTTAGGAGGATCCGGCTCTTTCAGGTAAGCCAGTGTTTTACCTATTTCACGTAATTGACTGGTATCGTCTGCCCCCATTCCCATGGCAACACGTTCCGGAGTACCAAAAAGATTAGCCAGAACAGGAAACTGGTATGTTGTTCCTGTCTGATTTATAGTATTTTCAAATAATAATGCCGGTCCCTGCTTTTGTAATACACGATCAGCAATTTCTGTTATTTCCAAATGTGGAGAAACTGATGTTTGAATCCGCTTTAATAATTGCTGCTGCTCAAGAACAGCAATGAATTCCCGCAAGTCACGATATTTCATAACATGATCTTTCAAATTTTACTTGCTGTGTAATTGTTGCTGCGCCCTGCCGAATTCTCCATTTAACAGCAGGGGTATAGCATTCACAGATTTGTGTAAAGCTTCGTCTATCAAAACTTTTTCTTCGGCTAATGGTTTATGCAATACATAATGGACAACAAGATTACGATCACCCGGATGACCAATACCTAGTCGCAGCCGGTAAAAATCTGCGGTGCCCAGCCAGGCCTGTATATCTTTTAGTCCGTTATGACCGCCATTTCCTCCGCCTTTTTTAAACCTGATCTGGCCGCAGGGAATATCCAGCTCATCATGAATTACCAGTATTTCCTCAGGTGATATTTTGAAGAATTTGGCTATAGATTGCACGGATGTGCCTGACTTGTTCATGTATGTGGAAGGTTTAAGCAGCCAGATTTCATTTTCGGGTAAGTTAACTTTTGCTACTTGTCCAAAAAATTTTTTTTCTTCTTTTAAGCTGATTTTCCATAACCTGGCAAGTTCATCAATGAAATCAAAACCTATATTATGCCGTGTATGTTCATATTCTGTGCCCGGATTGCCCAAGCCAACTATTAGCCTGATATGAGACATGTACATTCCTCGGGAATTACAAAATGTTTAAAAGTTAACTGGAAAACTATTCTTTTTGCTTTGCACGCCGTCGCCGGTTTTCTTTCGGATCAATTAGTAACGGTCGGTAAACTTCAATTCGATCCCAATTGGATAATATATAATTATCATTAACTTTTTTACCGAATATACCAATGGGTGCTGCATAGAAATCGGTTTGTGGAAATTTTTCTGGTAAATCTGACTGTAATAATGCCTGACGTGCACTGCTTCCTGCCGGAACTTTTCCCTGCCAGAGATGCTGATAATCAATGGTGGCATATACTGCTTCAACAACAATTTCAGTCATCATAGCGTCTGTCTGCTTCCTTAATAAAAGCATCAACCAATGTTGTAGCGATAATGTTAAAGACCGGACCTATTAGTGCTGAAAGTACTGCATTGGAGAATTCATATTCCAGACGAAAATCGATTTTACAGCCCAGATCATCGATAGGAGTAAATTGCCAGGTACCTTCCAGTTTACGAAAAGGACCATTAAGTAAACTCATCTGGATTTTATTTGGTCTTTGATTAATATTTCTGGTAGCAAATGACTGACGTATTTTCATATAGTCCATGTACAATACTGCTTCCAGAGATTGCTCATCCCGTTTAAGAATATCTGTACGATTACACCAGGGTAAAAACTTAGGATAATCTTCAACTGTGTTGACCAGATCAAATATGTGTTCGGCACTGTGTAGTACTAAAACGCTTTTTTCAACTGTTTTCATCATTATTGGATCAATAGTTTAACGGTGAGTTACCAGAATAATGTTCAGATGGTCAGAGACAGAAAAAGATGTTTGATTTCTGCCCATGCATTACCTTCTTCTGCACCTTTAATTTGTCGGTCGATATACGCACATATCTGTAAAGCTTCAAGAAGACGTCTGATGCCGATACGTCTGGCAGCCTGTGGTGCTAAAGTCTGTTTTTCACCCCATAAACGCAGGCTCTGACGCATTTCATTGATTGATTTACCTTGCTTTAATGCTGCCAGTAAGCGTATGAGAGTACGAATATCCTCACTGATAACCCATAATAATAGTACCGGTTCATTTCCCTCCGATGCAAGACCCTCCAGTAAACGTAATACGCGTTCTGAGTTTCCGCTCATCCATGCTGCTGACAATTGAAAGATATCAAAACGTGCTACGTTGGCTACTGCTGTCTGTGCGTCATCCAGAGTAACGGTATGTCCGGCCGAATGAATTAGAGTCAGTTTATCGATTTCCTGCTTTGCGGCTAAAAGATTGCCTTCTACTTTCTCTGCAAACAGGGCAAGTGCATCATTATCGATATTCAGATTCTGAGCCGCCAGCCGATTTTTTATCCACTGAGGTAATGCATTTTGGTTAATAGCTTTTGCATCAAATATCTGAGCATTTTTTGCCCAGCTTGAAAACCATTTACTCTGTGTTTGTAATCGTTCCAGTTTAGGGAGTATTAAAAGCAGGCAGGTATTTTCCGGTAATTGTTCAGCCAATTGTTGTAATACTACGGCTCCTTCTTTGCCGGGTTTACCAGAGGGAATATGAATTTCCAGTAATTTTTTATCAGCAAATAATCCAACGGAATGGACTGAGGACAGAAGTGATGTCCAGTCGAAACCGGTTTCTATATTGATAACTTCGCGCTCATTATATTGCTGACTACGTGCAGCTGAACGGATAGTGTCTAGAGCCTCTATTCGCAATAATTCTTCTTCACCATGAATTAGATATGCTGCAGACAGAGGCTGGACTGATAAATTACTCATTCGTTAGTAGTTACAGGCAGAAAAGCCAGGCGACGTACAATTTGTTCTGCAGCATCGGTACGCATATCATGCCAAATCATACGTTGTTCATCTTCTTTGGCCAGTACCTCATGATCAGAATAATCCATATAACGGTGTACTGTGACTTGTATCGGATCGCCTAGTGGCTGATCATTATGATAGGCTTGTACATTCACTTTCAGTGTGAGCAGATATTCACTGGTACCGCCAGATAAATCTACTGCTGATGTGGAAGAATCCTGTGTCGCTGAAATGACTTTTACCACTACCTCTGGATGTTCAGTATCCACAATTACATTAGGCTGCCGCCGCAATACGACTTCCAGAGCCCGCTGCATACTACCGCCTTCAATCTTCCAGCTATGATATGGCATGGGTGTGTCGAATCCGGATGTTCCTTTCAGATGGAATCCGCAGCCTGTTAATACAAACAGAGTAGCCAATAGCAGCCATTTTTTCATGTTTGAACCTTATCTTGCTTATGCCAGTTTGCTATGCAGTAAAGACTGAACTTGTTGAGGGTTAGCTTTACCGCGAGAAGCTTTCATTACCTGCCCTACAAGAGCGTTAAATGCTTTTTCCTTACCGGATTTGAATTCTTCTACAGATTTCTGATTATTAGCGAGTACTTCATCAATAATTTTTTCGAGGGCACCAGTATCCGTCATCTGTTTCAAGCCATCACGTTCAATAATGGCATCAGCAGTAAGATCACTGTTCCACATGGCTTCAAATACCTGTTTAGCCAGTTTATTGCTTAAAGTATTATCTGCAATTCTACTTGTTAAACCAGCAAGACGTTCAGCACTAATCGGGCTTTCAGAAATATCTATTCCGGCTTTATTCAGAGCAGCTGCAAGTTCTCCAAGCATCCAGTTAGCAACCAGTTTACCGTGACCATGAAGTTTTGCGGCCTGTTCAAACCAGTTTGCCTGTATATGATTGCTAGTTAATAATCGTGCATCATAATCAGAAATACCATATTGATCGATAAAACGGCCGGCCATCTCTTTAGGTAGTTCAGGCATGCCTGCTTTGGCTGCATCCAGCATGGCATCGGTAATGATCACTGGTAATAAATCAGGGTCAGGAAAATAACGATAATCATGAGCATCTTCTTTACTGCGCATGGCGCGAGTTTCACCCTTGTTCGGATCAAACAAACGTGTTTGCTGAATGACTTTACCGCCGTCTTCAATTAATTCAATTTGCCGTTCCACTTCATAATTAATGGCTTGTTCCAGAAAGCGGAATGAGTTCAGATTTTTAATTTCACAACGGGTACCAAACTCAGCATGTCCTTTCAGGCGTACTGAAACATTGGCATCAATACGGAAAGAACCTTCTGCCATATTACCGTCACATATGCCTAACCAGGTTACCAGGCTATGCATTGTTTTAGCATAAGCAACAGCATCTGCTGCTGAACGCATTTCCGGTTCTGACACGACTTCCAGTAACGGTGTACCAGCCCGGTTTAAATCAATTCCGGTATAGTGTTCAAATTCATCATGGATGGATTTACCGGCATCTTCTTCCATATGAGCTCTGGTAACGTTAATGGTTTTAACTTCATTACCAACCACGATTTCAAGTTTTCCGTGCTCAACTATCGGCAAATCAAGCTGACTAATCTGATAACCTTTAGGCAAGTCCGGATAAAAGTAGTTTTTCCGGTCAAAAACATTTTTCCGGTTAATATTCGCACCTAAAGCCAATCCAAGTTTAATGGCTTTGTTCACTACATCACGATTCATTACTGGTAAGGCGCCAGGCAGTGCGCAATCCACAACATTGGCCTGAGCATTGGGTGCTGCGCCAAATGCAGTAGATGATCCACTAAAAATTTTGGAACGCGTGTTTAACTGAACGTGGATTTCCAGACCGATTACTGTTTCCCAATTCATTCTGTCTTCTTTCAATTCGTATACTGGCAATTATTGTACAAATGAAGTTCTGGTATGCCAGTCACTATGTTGCTGAATCTGGTGTGCAATACCTAGCAGACGGCTTTCTGCGAAATAATTACCGATAAGCTGAGCGCCTACGGGTAATCCGCTTGTGGTAAATCCTGCCGGCAGAGAAATACCCGGTAAACCGGCAAGATTTAAAGAAACGGTGTAAATATCAGAAAGATACATTTCAACAGGATCACTATTATGGCTTTCTAATAATGGTGCTGCAGTAGGCGCAACCGGAGCCAGAATAATATCGCACTGTTTTAATGCTGCCTGGAAATCGTTTGCAACCATTCTGCGTAATTTTTGTGCTTTCAGGTAGTAAGCATCATAGTAACCGTGAGATAAAACATAAGTGCCTATCATAATGCGGCGTTTTACTTCAGACCCGAAACCTTCGGCACGGGTATTACTGTACATCTCATCCAGATTACCGAATTCAGCAGCGCGATGTCCATAACGAACACCGTCGTAGCGTGACAGGTTTGTACTGGCTTCTGCTGAAGCCAGTACATAATAGGCAGGAATGGATAGTTCTGTATGTGGTAAAGAAATATCTACAATTTCCGCACCCAGTTTTTTGAGTACTTCTACAACACGATCAATTGATGCATGTACTTGTGCGTCCAGACCTTCGCCAAAAAATTCGCGCGGCAGACCTACTTTTAAACCTTGTAATGATTGATTTAAATCGCGGGTATAGTCCTCTTTATTTCGCTCAATACTGGTAGAGTCCCGCTCATCAAAACTCGCCATACTATTCATTAACAAGGCGCAATCTTCTGCTGTCTGAGCCATTGGTCCGGCCTGATCAAAACTGGAAGCATAAGCAACCATACCGAAACGGCTAACTACACCATAGGTGGGTTTCAGACCAGTAATACCACAGTGTGAGGCAGGCTGGCGAATGGAACCGCCAGTATCTGAACCCAGCGCAACCGGTGCTAGCCGCGCAGCCACGGCTGCTGCTGAACCGCCAGAGGAACCACCCGGAACATGATTAAGCTGCCACGGATTGTGAGTTATACCATAGTAAGAAGACTCAGTTGTTGAACCCATGGCAAATTCATCCATATTGGTTCTGCCTAGGGTTACCATACCTGCATCAAGCAAATTCTGAACTACTGTTGCTGTATAAGGTGCAGTAAAAGTATCCAGCATTTTGCTGGAACAGGCACT
The DNA here is from genome assembly GCF_016100875.1 of Snodgrassella sp. W8124. Taxonomy (NCBI): domain Bacteria; kingdom Pseudomonadati; phylum Pseudomonadota; class Betaproteobacteria; order Neisseriales; family Neisseriaceae; genus Snodgrassella; species Snodgrassella sp. W8124. Next base: position 918,257 of record NZ_JACFRP010000001.1, on the reverse strand, counting down.
GCGCCATCCCTGCTGGCAGAATATATCTTTATAGGCTATGGGTACACCGGTTAATACATTTGCTGAACCCTGCGCCAAACGTGTGTCAGCTGCCTTAGCTTCAGCAATAGTGCGTTCTTTATCCAGTGTTATATAGGCATTAAGACTGGCATTTTCACTTTCAATTGCAGCCAGATACTCCTGCGCCAATTCGACAGCTGAAGCCTGTTTTGATTGCAGTAAGTCACTGCACTGTTTTAATGTATAATTTTTTGGCATAGTGGTTATATAACTTTCAAGCAACACTGTCTGTAGTTACCTGCAATAAATTTAAATATGAATGAACAAGTCATTATGGTAAGGGTTGAGTTATTCAATAACCTTAGGCACAAGATATAAACCCCTGTCTACCAGCGGTGCACATGATTGGATTGCATGATGCTCGTCTTTTTCAGTAACTGCATCGTCGCGTAAACGCAAGGCCAGTTCATGCGGATGTGCCATCGGTTCAATCCCGTCAGTATTGACTTCCTGCATTTTTTCGACCAGATCGAATACATGGTTCAGCTCTGTCAGCATGTTATTTCGCTCTGCTTCTGAAAGACTCAAGCGAGAGAGGCGTGCGAGCTTATCTACATCACTTAATGTTAAAGCCATCAAAAATCCTTAAATTTGATTTAGCAAAACGGGCAAACTGCGGTATCATTGCGCGTTCTGATTCGGTTGTTACATAATATAGAATTATAACCGAAAACCCTATTCTTTGGCGTACTGATTTGCTGAGTACAGTGCGCCGCAAAACTGCTTTTGCCATACTTATAATTTAAAAGTTCATTAGGACATCCTCATGTTTCGCTTTTTTTCCAAATATTTATCCAATGATCTGGCTATTGATCTTGGTACCGCCAACACTTTGATTTTTATTAAAAATAAGGGTATTGTTTTAAACGAGCCGTCTGTGGTGGCCGTGCAAAATGACACCATAAATGCTAAAAACGGCATGCTGGCTGTGGGAACAGCAGCAAAGAAAATGCTGGGGCGTACGCCGGGAAGCATTCAGGCAATACGACCTATGAAAGATGGTGTGATTGCTGACTTTAATGTCACTGAAAAAATGCTCAAGCAATTTATCAAAAAGGTAAACAACAGCCGGTTTACAGCTCCCCGAATCGTTATTTGTGTTCCATGCGGTTCAACTCAGGTAGAACGTAAAGCTATTCGTGATTCAGCTCTGGCAGCCGGCGCATCGATTGTAAATCTGATTGAAGAGCCTATGGCAGCAGCAATTGGTGCTGGTTTGCCTATTGAAGAACCAACAGGCTCAATGGTCGTGGATATTGGTGGCGGAACAACTGAAGTTGGTGTGATTTCTTTATCTGGTGTGGTTTATTCTCACTCAATCCGCGTAGGTGGTGATGCATTTGATGATGCCATTATTAACTATGTGCGCCGCAATTATGGCATGCTAATTGGTGAATCTACTGCTGAAGAAATTAAGAAAAATATCGGTTCTGCTTTCCCCGGTATGGAAGTAAAAGAAATTGAAGTAAAAGGCCGCAATCTGGCAGAAGGTATTCCTCGTGCTTTTACAATCAGTTCGAATGAAGTTTTGGAAGCGCTGACTGAACCACTTAATCAGATTGTACAGGCAGTTAAAAATGCTTTGGAGCAGACTCCCCCAGAGCTGGGTGCGGATATTGCCGACCGTGGTTTGGTGTTAACCGGAGGCGGCGCTTTGCTTAAAGGTTTGGATCGTTTGCTTTCTGAGGAAACCGGCTTGCCTGTTATGATTGCAGAAGACCCGCTGACATGTGTTGCACGGGGTTCTGGTCATGCATTGGATATGATTGGTAAAATGAACTCTGTATTTGTATCCAATCCGTAAATGCAGCACTGTTTATCAGACATAAGATAATAATGGCAGAGCCTTCACTCAATTTTGTACACAATGGTCTGCGCAGTACCAGTAAACTGGTTGTACTGTCACTGTTAGCAGTTGTATTGCTGTTGCTTGATAACCGGTATGATGTGGTTAAAATTAGCCGCAATTATATCGGTACCGCATTATATCCGTTACAGTGGCTGGCTATGCAGCCGGTTAATGCTGTATCTAATGGTATGGTGTTTCTTGAAAAGCAGCAGAATCTGAGCGATGAAAACAAATTGTTGAAGGCTCAAAATGCGCAGCTTAAATTACAAATTAGTCAGCGTGACGTACAGTTAAAGTCAGTAATCAGTCTTGATCATCTGACTCAGCTTCAGAAAGCAGCATTACCTCAGGCGCAGGTTGCACAGATTGTATCAAGTGATACTAATCCGCTGACTGACCGCTTCATTATAGATAAAGGCAGCCATCATCAAATTCGACAGGGTGATGCCGTAAGTGATGAACATGGTCTGATTGGTCAGATTACAGCTGTTCAGCCATTGAGTTCTGAAGTGACACTAATTACCAATAGTAATGCAGTTATTCCGGCGATGGTAATGCGTACCGGAGTACGCACACTGGTTTATGGCCGTTCAGGTAGTTTGGATCTGCGTTACTTTCCGGCTAATGCCAGCCTGTTACGTAATGATTTACTGGTTACTTCAGGCATGGATAGTATTTATCCTGCCGGGATACCTATTGCTAATGTCATACAAGCGCAGAGTGGTAATGGTTCACCTTATTACCGGACACAGATTGAACCTGTAGCGCAACTACGCAATAGTAATTTTGTACTGGTTATCCCGCAAAAGCATGCGCAGATAGTTGATCATTATGCTGATGCAAAAGCCACTAATACCTTATCCATCAATCATGACTGAAGTTGACAGCTTGCACCGCCATACCAGAAAAAGGCTTATTGTATTAAGCTTAGTAATTGCATTATTTCTGGATCTGATTCCGTTTCCCCAGCTTCTGGCTGGCTCCTTGCCTACATTTACAGCTATGATGGCATTGTATTGGAGCTTGCACCGACCACAAAATATTGGTATCGGTATGGCTTTTGTATTAGGACTGCTCTTGGATGTGGGAATTGGTACTCCGTTCGGACAGCACGCATTAGGTTTGATGGCAGCTGTCTATTTGATTGAACAAAACAGACATCAGATGCTCGGCTATTCATATACTTATCAGGCTCTGACTATTTTCGGGAGTCTGATGCTAATGACTTTGATTTTAGTGGTTGTACACTTCTTTTCGACCCATCATTTTAGTGGCTGGAATCTGTTTGTTTCACCATTTATCAGTGCTCTGCTCTGGCCTCTTTTATCTAAATTCATGCTTTATCTCGCCTATTCAAGACGTCTATGAAAGCACTGCAATTCCGAACTAAAAAAAAGCGTGTATCTAAACCTGCGCAAAATGGCGATCTAGGTTTACGGATTGCAGTAGCCTTTGCTTTGATTATTATTTGTTTTTCTATGCTGATTGGCAGGTTTGTATACTTGCAAGTAATCAAATATGATGAATATGTCATTGCCGCTACTAATAATCGTATCTCATTAATTCCTACACCACCCATTCGTGGAGAAATAGTTGATGTTAATGGCGTGGTACTGGCACATAATTATCCGGCTTATTCTCTTGAGATAACCCCTAATCAGATACCGGGTAAACTCGAAGATACAATTAATGCCTTGCGCAACTATGTGGACATTACCCCCAGCGATATGAAGCGGTTTAATAAATTCCGGGCAGAATACCGTTCTTATGAAAAAGTACCTTTAAAACTTAAGTTAACAATGGAAGAAGCCAGCCGTCTGGCTGCTGAACTTTATCGTTTTCCGGGTGTTGAAATTAATGCGCGAACATTTCGCGATTATCCTTATGGCGAATTACTTGCTCACATCGTAGGCTATATCGGCCGGATCAGCGACCGCGATATGGCAGCTCTCGACAAAGCTGAACTGACAACACTTTATCGTGGTAGCACTCATATAGGAAAAATGGGGCTGGAAGAATACTATGAACGCCAATTACATGGTATTCCGGGTTATCGTGAAGTTGAAAAGGATGCGCAGGGACATATTGTTCGTACTATTAAAACAGTGCCGGCAGTGCCCGGACAAACGCTTCGTCTGGGACTCGATATCCGTGTACAGCAAGAAGCAGACCGGTTGATGGGTGATAAACGTGGTGCTTTAGTTGCTATTAATCCGCAAACGGGTGCGATACTGGCTATGGTATCCAAACCCAGCTATAACCCGAATCTGTTTATTGATGGAATCGATACTGATACGTGGAAAAGTCTGAATGAAGACTGGCGTCACCCGCTTTTAAATCGTGCGACTCAGGGTATGTATCCTCCCGGATCTACATTTAAGCCTTTTCTGGCAATGGCTGCTTTGGAAAGTGGCAAACTGACTCAGAGTACAGTTTTACCTGCTCCGGGGTTTTGGAGTATTCCCGGATCAACCCATCAGTTTAGGGATGCTGCGCGAGGTGGCCATGGATCAGCCAATCTGAATAAAGCTATTCAGGTTTCGTCAGATACATTTTTTTACCGTCTGGGCTATGAAATGGGGGTGGATCGTATGTCACCTTATTTAGCTGAGTTTAATCTTGGTAAGCAGACGGGTATTGATATAAATCATGAATATGCTGGTGTATTGCCAACACGCGCTTGGAAAGAAAAAAGATTTGCCCGCTCTAAACCTCAGGCACGCGTATGGCAGCCGGCTGATAGTGTGAGCATGGCCATCGGTCAGGGCTATAATGCGTATACTCCTCTGCAGATGGCTTTTGCTACAGCAATTCTCAGTAATGATGGTGTGGTTTACCGCCCTCATCTGGTTCAGGCATTACTTGACCATAATTCGAAAAAAATGACTTTAATCGACCCGCAACCAGTTAGAACTGTCCCTTTCAAACGTGGCAATTTTGAATATGTTAAAGATGCTATGCAAAAAGTATTAAAACCGGGTGGTACGGCTGCGGCAGTAGGTTCTGGGCTGGCTTATACTATGGGCGGCAAAACCGGTACTGCTCAGGTCGTACAGATTAAACAAGGTGCACGTTATAATGCGGCAGCATTAAAACTACAGCTGAGAGACCATGCATGGTTTATTGCATTCGCGCCTGCAGATAAGCCACAGATAGCGATTGCAGTTATTCTTGAAAACAATGGTTGGGGTGCTACAGCAGCCCCTCTGGCTCGTCAATTAGCTGATTTTTATCTTTTGAAATTAAAAAATCTCCCTAGTGCAAAAGAAGCAGCTAATTCTGCAGACTTACCGGTGAATGATTTATCCAATAATGCCATGATGGATGCAAAACAACATAATGAGCATAGTCAGACTGACTTACCTCCGTTATTGCGTGCTTATCGTCCTCAGCCAGGCCTGTGAGATAAACAATGATCAATGAACAAAAATGGTTTAAACGTCTCTGGATCAAACTTTGGGCACCTATGGATGTATGGCTTTTTTATGCCATGTTGATTATTTATGTAATGAGTTTGTTTTTGCTCTATTCTGCCGACGGTCAGGATTTTGGTCAGCTTGAAAATAAGACCCTGCATACTATTCTAAGTTTTATCTTACTTTGGGTTATTGCGCGTACTCCTCCTCAGATATTAAGTAATTTTGCTTTACCTGCATATTGTTTGGGGATTTTGCTATTGATTGGGGTACATTTTGCCGGAATTACGGTAAATGGTTCTACACGATGGCTGAATGTTGGTATAGCCCGTATTCAGCCTTCAGAAATTATGAAAATTGCCGTACCGATGCTGATTGCGTGGTACTTTCAGAAAAATGAAAGTAATATTCGCTGGTATCATTATATTATTGCTTTCGTACTGATATTCATTCCGGTAGCACTGATTTTAAAACAGCCGGACTTGGGGACTGCTACTCTGATTATGGCTTCAGGTCTGTTTGTGATATTTTTTGCCGGTTTACCGTGGAAAGTCATCATTTCAGCAATTATTGGTTTCGTTGCCATGCTGCCATTGATCTGGAATTACGGTATGCATGATTATCAGCGTATGCGTGTATTGACTTTACTGGATCCAACTAAAGACCGGCTGGGTGCCGGATACCATATTCTCCAATCTATGACAGCAATTGGTTCTGGCGGAATATGGGGCAAAGGATGGTTAGAAGGTTCGCAAACACATTTAGATTATATTCCTGAATCAACTACAGACTTCATTTTTGCAGTGTTTGGAGAAGAGTTTGGCCTGATAGGAAATATTTTACTGGTAACCGTATATACGTTTATTCTTGTGCGCGGCCTTTATATAACCTTTAAAGCGCCAACCTTATATTGCCGAACCCTGGCTGGAGCATTAACCATGACCCTTTTTTGCTATGCATTTGTAAATATGGGTATGGTTAGCGGGATTTTACCTGTGGTAGGAGTGCCTTTACCATTGGTAAGCTATGGTGGTACAGCTACGTTATCGGTAATGGTAATCTTAGCTATGCTGATGGGTATAAGCAATCAGCGTAAACAATAATATTCTACTTATTTGTTTAAGATAAAAAATATTGTTAGCTTACATGTTATAAATACTACAATAAAAAACGAAACCTTGTTCGAAGGTTTCGTTTTTTATTGTAGTAGATATACTATCTAAATGTCTGCTTCTAAAAATTCTATTTAGGCCTGTGGACTAGTACTTCATCTATCAAACCATATTTTTTAGCTTCTTCAGCTGACATGAAATTATCACGATCGGTATCTTTTTCAATTTGTTCAAGCTTCTGTCCGGTATGACGGGCAAGGTGCTCATTTAACTGTTTTTTCAGTTTAAGTAATTCACGTGCGTGGATTTCGATGTCTGAGGCCTGACCACCTAATCCGCCACTGATAAGCGGCTGGTGAATCATGACGCGGCTATTAGGCAAGGCAAAGCGTTTACCTTTAGCCCCTGCAGAAAGTAAAAAAGCACCCATACTGGCGGCCTGTCCCAGGCACAACGTTGCTACATCGGGCTTAATAAAATTCATCGTATCAAAAATTGACATGCCTGCTGTAACTGAACCACCCGGAGAATTAATGTAAAGAGAAATATCCTTGTCAGGATTTTCACTTTCCAGAAATAATAACTGGGCAACCACCAGATTGGCAGTTTCATCGGTAACCGGTCCTACCATAAAAATAATGCGCTCTTTAAGCAGGCGTGAATAAATGTCGTATGCACGTTCTCCGCGGCCGCTCTGCTCTACTACCATAGGTACCAGACCCAGATTTTCAATATGTGACATATTTTTTCCTCAGTTGAAATAAAAGCACCTAAGCAGCTTTGCAACTACTTCGGTGCTTGGTCATATCAGATTATGTATTTTAGATTCAGGCTTGGGCCTGCTGACCCATTACTTCATCAAAAGTCAGTACTTTATCAGTCACTTTTGCTTTGCCTAATACATAATCAACTACATTCTGCTCAATGGCTAATGAAGTAGGTGCCTGAAGATTTTTTCTGTCGCTGTAGTACCAGTCGATAACTTCCTGCGGATCTTCATAGCTATCAGCAAATTCATTAATAACGTTACGCACCTGCTCTTCTGTTGGCTCAAGCTTTTCTTCACGAACCAATTCACCCATAATCAGGCTGATGGCAACACGACGACTAGCCTGTTCGTTAAACATGTCCAGAGGTAATTCCAGATCTTTCTGATCCATACCTTGAGCAGCAAAATTTTCTTTCATTCTTGCTGCCATGCTTTTAGCTTCTTCTGTAATCAGTGAGGAAGGTACTTCAATCGGTGTTGCAGCCAGTAATGCATTAATTGCACTGTCTTTAGTCATTTCGCTAACGCGACGGTTTACTTCACGGCTGACATTTTTTTTAATTTCAGCACGCATTTTTTCGACATCACCGTCTTCAATACCAAGTGACTTGGCAAATTCTTCATTTACTTCCGGCAGAACTGCTTCAGAAACGTTTTTCAGAGTAATAGTGAAATTTGCAGTTTTTCCTGCCAGCTCTTTGCTTTGGTAATCTTCCGGAAAAGTAACGGCAACTTCTTTTACGTCATCTTCTTTCATGCCAGCAATACCTGCTTCAAAATCCGGCAGCATCTGGCCTTTGCCCAGCATAAACGGATAATTTTCAGCAGTACCGCCAGCAAAGGCCTCACCGTCAATTTTGCCGGCAAAGTCAATAATAACCCGATCACCTTCACGTGCCTCACGTTCAACATGATTAAAACGGGTACGCTGCTGGCGCAGAATATCAACAGTTTTATCTATTTCTGCATCACCGATTTCAGTGCTGAACTTCGTTACTTCCTGATTACTTAAATCACCGACTTTGATTTCTGGAAATTCTTCAAATACTACGGCAATTTTATAAACTTTTTCATCATCCTGATCGGCATCTTCCAAAGCAGTCAGGCTTTTCAGACCAGCAACTTTTAGTTTTTCAGCTACAATGATATCTTCAAATGCTTTATGGGTCATTTCGTTCAATACTTCGTCACGAATACCATAGCCGTACATAGAGTCGATTATTCTCAGCGGTGCTTTACCGGGACGAAAGCCATCAACACGGGCACGTTTCTGTGCTACTTTCATGCGTGCGTTGACTTTTGCTCTGATGTCTTCCCAGTTCAGAGCCAAAATGATTTTACGCTCTAAATTATCTAATTTTTCTACTGTTACGCTCATCGTAAACCCTTAGATGTCAGTTGATCTGGTTTTGGTTTCATTTGTCTTAAGCTACTGCTTTTGGGCTGTACGCACACGGGCATTTACTCATGCAGACAAAAATTAAATGGCAAGTGTACCATAAGCCCTTACAAAAACCTATGTACTGATAAAAACACTTGCCGCTGTTCAGGTTTAGTTGTTTTTACAATTTGTTTTCATTATACGCTGCACTTCATGCCAGCAGCCGTCTGCACGCTCTTCAACCACTGCAACCATACCCTGGCGGATTTGCTTAATCTGATTGAAGGTAACTATAGCATTACTACTGATGCGTGCAGGAGACAGAAAAGATAAATGGTCAAGTACGTAAAAACGACTATTTTCTGAGCATTTAAATTCATCCCAGTTTTCTACATAATACCCTTGCCAGCTCAAAGAATTTAATGGTGCTGGCAATTGTTGCTGTGGTTCAGGCATAAACAGCATACCGCGAATAATGCTGGCATGTTGCAATTGCTCATGCTCCAAAGATAAATCTTTCAGGATATTTTCAGCAGCAGGCTCCGTGCTTAACCTGAGCTGCTGCTGGATTTTATGCATTTTATTAATAAGCTGGTCAGTCGGATTCAGACCGGTAAAATTTTCAAGTTGATTTGACCGGCTGCCATAATATTTAGTTGCTAACTCCAGATGGTAAATACTTTCGTTTAACTGTACGATAAAATCGAAAGCCCCCAATGTTTGCTGATTATGCTGAACCTGCACATTATGTGCAATCAGTCTACTGTGCGGAGCATGTAAAAACCAATACCTGAGTAAACGTTCTGCATAAATGCCCAGGCGGCTCTGATATCCGCCATGTTTTTTCAGAAATAAATACAGGCTTTCAGGCTGCTCATCCAGAGAAAGTAAAAATCGGAATCCTTCATCTCCCAATAGTACTGAAACTGGTATCTCGGCAGATGATATCCATGGAGGTGGTGCCGTTAACAGACTGGCCAGATCGCGTACGATCGTTTTTTTTAAACGCCACCAAATCGGATCTGAAGAATAATTCATACTGGCACCCTTTTCTTTTGCAGACAAATATTTACAATATAATGCTAATTTTGATTTTTTTGTAATTGCTGACTAACAGTATTGTAGAATCCGCGCAAGACATCGATATCTTCTGTGCTTAACTGTGCACGGTCAAACATTGAAGCCATGCGTCGCATCAGCCTTTTTTCATTGCGCCGGTTAAAGAACCCGGCCAAATTCATTACCTGTTGTAAATGTTCTACCATACCGCTTGTTTGCTGATGAGTAGCCAGATTCTGCTCTTGTTTTAGATGTGTCATACTGATATCAACATGGCTGAACAATTCATAACATATAATTTGTACCGCCTGGGCCAGATTAAGAGAAAAATAATCCGGATTACCATTAATAGTAATCAGACGATTGCAACTTTGAACTTCATCTATACTTAATCCAAAAGTTTCATTTCCAAACACCAGTGCTATTTGCTGACCTGTACCGGCTGCCGAAATTAATGAGGGCATGATTTCCCGCGGGGTATGTAGCGGAGCGGACAACTCACGCCGCCGGCTGGTTAAGGCGCAAGATAAAGTAGTATCTGCAAGAGCATCATCCAGTGTAGCGACAATCCGTGCATTTTCCAGTACATCACGAGCACCTGAGGCCAGGATAAAGCTTTCTTCAGGTAATACAAATGCAGCTGGATTGGCATAATCGAACTTAGCAGGATCAGATGTCATCGGTGTTTGCATCAAATTCGGTGCAACAAGAGTAAGTCTGGTTAAACCCATTGTTTTCATGGCTCTTGCTGCAGATCCGATATTGGCAGGATGACTGGTTCGGCTAAGTACAATAGTAATGTTGTTGAGAAAATCCGGTAGAACAGGTTTATTCATATCAGTGATTAATACAGACATCTGCTGAATGCAAAAATTCTGCGTATTATAGCAAAATCAGACCCCTCAATCTGCTATGAGAGCATAATTTTGGCAAAAACACTTTTTGTCGTATAATTGGCGATATTCTGTTTATATTGCCGCAGTGTTTCTATGCGGCATTTGTTCTTTAAAATACCCATTGTATATCTGTTTTAGCTTTTAAGCCCTATCTCGAGAATTAGCATGAATCCTATATTAACTACTGCGTGGAAAGCAGCGCGCAAAGCCGGTCAAATGATGCATCGCGCCAGCAGCAATTTAAACAACATTAAAATTGATAACAAAGCTGCTAATGATTTTGTTTCAGATGTAGACCGTGAGGCTGAGAATATTATTGTTAACACTATTCAGGAAGTCTATCCTCATCATGCTGTTTTGAGTGAAGAGGCTGGTCATTCAGGTAATACTAATGCGGAATATCAATGGATTATTGATCCGCTGGACGGTACAACCAATTATTTACACGGACATAAACAGTACGCTATTTCTATGGCTTTGCTGCATAAAGGTACTTTAGCCGAAGCACTGGTTTATGCACCGGAACAGAATGATTTATATGTTGCCAGCCGGGGTCAAGGCGCTTTGCTTAATGATAAGCGTATTCGGGTTAGCAATCGAAGTGATTTATTGCGCAGCCTGATAGCCACAGGTTTTCCAGTTGTTGACCAAAGCATGATGGATACCTATCTGGCAATTTTAAAAGACGTACTGGCTAAAACAGCCGGTGGTCGCAGAGAAGGTTCTGCTGCTCTGGATTTATGTAATGTTGCCTGTGGCCGAGTTGACGGATATTTTGAGTTTAACCTGAAACCCTGGGATATTGCTGGTGGTGCTCTGATTGTGCAGGAAGCTGGTGGTATTGTTACTGATATGCATGGTGAACAAACTTGGTTGGATAGTGGGGATATTGTTGCTGCAAATCCCAAAATTCTTGCCCAGCTTTTACAAATTATTGCTCCGCATTTAGCTGTATAATGTTTTTTATGGCAACTTGCTCCGGTTAAGGTCATACGGGTACAACAAATTTTATATCTGCTTTTATAAAGATGATAATTATGAAAAAAATTTTGTTTTCGACTTTATTGGCTTCATATGCAGGTTTGGTATTGGCACAAGGTATTGCTGCTAATCATGCATGGGCACGGTTCAGTGTGCCGGGAATGTCTTCCAGTGGTGTATTTATGGATTTGGATAATCATTCAGGTAAAGATGATGTTTTACTGAGTGTATCCAGCCCGGTGGCTATGTCTTGTGAAGTGCATGAAACAACCGAAATAGATGGCGTAATGAAAATGCGCCCTTTACCGCAAGGTTTGCCCTTACCTGCCGGTAAGGTGACCCAGCTTCAACCGGGGAAAATGCATATTATGTTAATGGGCTTAAAAAAGCCCTTAGTAAAAGGGACAACAATTCCGGTGCGTTTAACTTTTCGTTATGCCAAACCGTTAATGCTTAATGTTCCTGTCAGTGTCGGTTCTTCTAGTTCAGATAATCATCATATGCATCATTAGATTTGCAGCCAGTCTGTTAAACAGGCTGGCATTTATCTTTATCTTACAATCTCTGGTCTTTCAATAGATTCGTTTACTTAATTGACTAAGCTGATTGTTGGCTTCTAATTTAATCAGTAGGATATTTTTATTTTATTGATTGAATTTGTTTTATATAAAAATATATTTTGTTTCTTTGTTCTGATGATAAATCAGAACAAAGTTTTTGAGAATAATCCAATTTTAATTCAATATGATTTCCTTATTGCATTCAGGCAAATTTTGGTTGAAGCTGATCGTATTCAGCTGCCTGAGCATTATCCTTTTGCTGGCCATTGATATAGCCGTTTTGCATTATTTATTTAATGCAGAAGAAATTAATAAACGGGCAAATGCCATGATGGCAAATAGTGGCCATCAGGTTGTTTTTGACCAGGATATAAACCGTGCTATGTTTCCACGCCCGACAGTTACTTTGCACAATGTACGTATTAAAAATAAATTCAGCAAAGCAGACGATATTCATATTGATGATATGAAAATTGGTTTAGGGTGGCAAAGCTTGTTCGGTCGCATGACAATTGAAAAATTACAGCTTACAAATGCACACGTTAATCTTGTTAGAGATAGTCAGGGGCAATGGAATCTGAGCGATTTATGGGAACAACAACATAAAAATAATCAATTGAAAATTAATCGCTTTATTTTGGAAAATGCCAGCTTCCGTATCAATGACGGACAAAATATTCAGAAAATTAATCAGCTAAATTTACAATGGCATAATCTTGGTAATAACAGTTTGCTTAAACTGGATGGGACGCTCAGCGGCCAATACATGCAGACTATGCAATGTCAACTAAGTGCTGTTTACCGTCCTGATGCGGTTATGCAATGGCAGGATGTCAATCTGGAAGTAAAAACTAAACTACCTTCTTTGGGCGATAGTAATGGCCAATGGCATTTTGATGCACGCTGGCTGCCTCAGCAGCAGCTTTTTCAGACAACTGCTGTCCAATGGCAATGGCACAGTCAGCATAATCAGTTGCATATTTCAGGTAATGGCCAGAACTGGCAACTTGGTTGGGCTAAACTCTTATTACCTCAATTGAACGGTGTGGCTACCGCACAAATTGGTGATAATGAGATTAATGCAACTTTATCAGCCAGTAATACTAGCTGGATACAGAATCAGTGGTCTTTATCACAATTTCAGATTGATAGCGGCTGGCAAAGTCATTTATATCAAACTGCTTTAACCGTGAGTGGTCAGTTAAACTGGCTGGATATGCGACATTGGAAAATTAGTAATTTATCGGTTAACAGCCATCAGGATACTGTTAATGCTCTGCCCAATTCGCGGTTTATCAGTGATCTGACTGGCAGCCTTCATGGAGATGACAACGGAAATGCACAGTTAGTATTACAAGGTCTGTTCGATAATCAGCCTGTGGATATTAATTTAAATTACCAAAGTGATAAAAATTCAGGAAAAGTGAATGGAAATATTCATCTTGTTCAGCTAAATCTGCGCCCGTATACAGATAATACTACCGGTATACTTCCGTCTGACTGGCAAAAGTTGTGGCAAAACTGGTTTAAAAACCGTTCTGTTAATATCCTGCTTAATATCGATTCTTTGCAGACACATAAAGTACAGCTGAATCAACTGAAAACCAATCTTTCAATTGATGTGCATAATTTTACACTGCAACCATTCAGTATTCAGATGTATGGCGGAAACACTCAGGGAATGTTACAGATTAGTAATGCCAATCCTTTGAGCTGGAAAATTCAGCAACATGTAAATAACGTGCAGATTAAATCTTTTCTTCAGGATACATTTGGCTGGCATAACCTTGATGGAACTGCAGATGCCGATTTTGAGTTACATGGTAATGGAATGAACCGTAATCAATGGCTGTCGACTCTGACTGGTAATGCTAAATTACAAATCCATCAGGGTTTCTGGAATGGGATTGATATCAATAATATTCTGCAAAACGGTGAAAATCAGACTACCGTTGCTTACAATGAAACCAGCCAAACACCATTCAGAATTATTAAGCTGTTTATTCCGGTAGAGAACGGTAATAGTAAAAACGGACGAATAGAATTGCATGCTGATAACTTTGATATTAAAGGTGTGGGTAGTGTTAAATGGTTACAGCAGCAAATGGATTATAATGTGCTGATTGCTACCCGGCGTGCCCAGCAGCAAAATTTACTGCCATTACGCATTAATGGCACTTTTAGCCGCCCTTCCTTTACTATTGATTATCAGAAACTGACTGCCGGTTTACACACTTCACAACAAAAACAGGACAGTTTGCGGCAAACATTACAGCAGCAATGGTTATGGCTTAATCAGGGAGCCAGTTCTTCTTCTGAAACTCATACCTCTGCTCGTCAGCCATGAGCGTTTATATTTTCCACGTGTGGCCGAAGCCTGATGAACTGGCTGAGAAGATAGGCAGTGATGAGCAGGCAGAAATTATAATAATTGCACAAAACTGGCCAGAATCTTTAACTGCACAATCACATGCCGGCAAGATTATTGTACAGCTCTGGATTGAAGCCAGGATATTCTGGCAGCGCCAGCCGGTATTTAGTTATCCATTTCGTCATGCAGGGAAATTTACTTTTATTCAGCCGCATGTATATGAACAATGGGTTCAGTTTAATCCCGGTATAGCCTGTACAAGTACGACGCCCGTTTATTCTGAATTCAGATATAAACCATGGCTTACCTTGCCGGACTTATTACCGGTTAAATCCGTGGTGGTGATTGGCGCAGGTATTGCCGGAGCTGCCACTGCTTTTGCTCTGGCAAAGCGTGGTATAGCAGTAACAGTTATAGAACAGCATACAATTGCCAGCGCAGCCTCAGGCAATCATCTTGGTCTGTTATACGCAAAAATTTCTGCTCATGCTACGGTTCAGACTGAGCTACTACTAGCTGGCTATGGCTATAGCCGGGCACTGCTCAGCAACTGTTTGCCTGCCGGTCAGGGTTGGCTGGATTGTGGTGTTATCCATCTGAATTACAATTCAAAAGAACAGCAACGTAATATGCTGTTGGCTAATCAAAATCCGCAAAGTAAATTATTTCATGCTGTTACACAGGAAGAAGCCAGTCAGATTGCCGGTATAGATTTGCCGCATAGTGGTTTATGGTGGCCTTATGGCGCAGCAATTAATCCTCTCAGCTGGATTCAGAATATGCTCAGGCACCCGCTGATTCAGGTATTAACAACAACGAAAGTAAATGCCATTTGCCGGCAAAAGGATTTATGGCAGATAGATTGTCAGAATCAGCTTGAGGCATTTTCACTTAATGCATCACATATTGTCATTTGTGCCGGAGCCGAAAGTAATTTTTTGTATCCGGTAGCCGGATGGCCACTTCATAAAATACGCGGTCAGACCACTACAGCCAGTATAAAACAGGAGGCTGTGCAGCCGCACTGCGCATTGAGTGCAAATAGTTATATTACCCCGCAATGGCGTGATAAATTGTGTTTTGGTGCTACCTTTCATCCCAATCAAACCAATGATGATTTAACCAGTGAAGACGAAAAAGAAAACTGGCAGCAATTACGCCAATGGATGCCGCATCTTGCAGCTAACTTAGATTCTGATAACCCATTGCAGGGACATGCAGCCATACGCTGTGATGCTTATGATCATTTACCGGTTGTCGGACCAATTGGCGATACATCTGCTATGTTCAAGTATTATGCGCAGTTACGTATGGATAAAAACTACCCGCTTACCCAGCCCTGTCCATGGCTGCCGGGAGCATTTATCAATACCGCTCATGGCAGCCGTGGATTGATTACTGCTCCGCTATGCGCTGAAGCTATAGCTGCATCTATTCTTGGTTTGCCCTCTCCTTTATCGGTACACTTACAACAGGCTTTACATCCTAATCGTTTACCCATCAGGATGCTAACTCATCACCAATCATTCACATTTGCTGAACAGACTAAGTAACATTTTGCATATATATAATGTTATAGGGTATCATTTATGTAATGTTATATAGTAACATTCTTGATTAAGATTGGTTATTAAAGGCTCAGTATGTTTTCACTCTTGCTTTGCGGAGCAATAAAACGTCTGTCATGGGTAAGCCTGATTCTGGTTTTACTCTGGTTAATGTATGCATGGGCGGTGTGCGGATCATGAGTATTCAGCTTGAAAATGTTACTGTGAGCTACAGACATCGACCGGCTATTCATCATATCAATATTGATTTTAATATGAATGAGATGTGGGCTATATTTGGTCCGAACGGAGCGGGTAAATCAACTTTGCTTAAAGCAATTATGCATCTTGTTCGCCCTGATAGCGGGCAAATCAGCTGGGGAAAATTGCAGCGTTCCGATATTGCTTATCTGCCTCAGCAGTCGGATATTGATCGTAGCCAGCCGATGAGTGTATTTGAACTGGTAGCAATGGGTTTATGGTATGAAACCGGTTTTTTTGCCAGTATATCTAAAGCCATGTATCAGCGAATTTTTAATGTACTTAATCAGGTAGGGATGTTGCAATATAAAGACCGCAGTATTGCCCAGCTTTCCAACGGCCAGTTTCAACGCATATTGCTGGCGCGTATGCTGATTCAGAATGCAAGTGTATTATTACTGGATGAACCATTTAATGCTGTCGATGCGTCAACCACATTTGCTTTACTGGATATACTCAAGACATATCAGCAGCAACAAAAATGTACTGTTATTACCGTTTTGCACGATTATGAACAGGTACAAGCCTATTTCCCCAATACGCTATTAATCGCCCGTGAAAAAATTGCAGCAGGCAAAACAGATAAAGTAATAACAGAAAATAATCTGCAAAAGGCAGCGGCAGCTATGCAGCAATATGAACAAAACCAGTGGTGTGACAGGTAAAACTGATGAATATTGTCCATTTACTTACAGAACCTTTTGCTGAATATGATTTTATGCGTTATGCACTCTGCTCTATTGTATTTCTTGCTTTGGGGACGGCACCGGTAGGGGTTTTTCTGATGATGCGCCGCATGAGTCTGGTTGGTGATGCTTTAGGTCATGCCATTTTGCCGGGTGCTGCGGCTGGTTATATGATTGCCGGTCTCAGTCTGCCCGCAATGAGTTTAGGCGGCTTTATTGCCGGTTTACTGATGGCATTACTGGCCGGTCTGGCCAGCCGCTTTGCCGATGTACGTGAAGATGCCAGCTTTGCTGCTTTTTTTCTTACCTGTCTGGCTTTAGGCGTGGTATTGGTCAGTCGTGGCGGTAATAGCGTCGATTTACTGAATTTATTATTCGGCTCAATTTTATCGGTTGATCACGCAGCCTTAACTTTGGTTGCAATAGTCAGCAGTATAACCATGTTGGTACTGGCTGTTATTTACCGGCCGCTGATGCTGGAAAGTATCGATCCGCTGTTTCTGCGTGCCGTAAACGGAAAAGGGACACTCTGGCATATTATCTTTTTAATACTTGTCGTTTTGAATCTGGTAGCTGGTTTTCAGGCTTTAGGTACCTTGATGTCTGTAGGCTTGATGATGTTACCGGCTATCAGCGCAAGGCTATGGCATAAAACAATGGGCGGTATGATGACCATTGCTGCCGGTATTGCCATAGTTTGCGGATTTATCGGATTACTGCTTTCTTACTATATAGATCTGCCTTCAGGTCCGGCAATTATTTTGTGCTGTGGTTTTGTTTATATTCTGTCTTTATTTATTGGTTGTGAAAACGGTATTTTATGGCGGTTATATAAACGTCACCGTCATCATATTGCCTGAAAAATTTTCAGTAAACTCATTTTAGGATATTAGTTGATGAAACGTGGTCTGTTTATCTGTCTGTTAACTTTATTTCTGACTGGTTTTGCCAGCATAATTCATGCAGCACCATTACCGGTAATCACAAGCTTTAGTATTCTGGGAGATGTTACACGGCAAATCGGCGGTGAACGAGTACAGGTACGAAGCATGATTGGTACTGATCAGGATGCGCATATGTATCAGTTAGTAAGTAAAGATTTACGTGACATGCGTACTGCTAAACTGATTTTGCTTAATGGACTGGGGCTTGAACCTCTTGCTTTGCAACGTGCTGCTCAGCAAAGCCGAGTACCGTTGTTTACTGTTACTCAGAACATTACACCGTTAATGGTGGCTGATGATGGTCACAGACATCATCAGCATACCGATCCGCATGTCTGGAATGACCCTGTTCTCATGCAAATATATGCACGCAACATTGCTAATGCTCTGATTAGTGTGGATCCGCAAGGTAAAGCCTATTATCAGCAGCGTCTGACTGCATATCAGCAACAACTTGCCGGATTGAATAACTGGGCAAGCAAAATGTTTAATGCAGTGCCTGCAGAAAAACGAAAAGTGTTAACTGGACATGATGCTTTCGGTTATATGGCAAAACGTTACCGGATTGAATTTATTGCGCCACAAGGTATGAGCACCGAAGCAGAGCCTTCGGCCCGTCAGGTTGCCGCTATTATCAGCCAGATCCGGCGTGATCATATTAAAGCTATATTTATGGAAAACATAAAAAATCCGAAGATGGTTCAGCGTATTGCTAGCGAGACTCAAACCAAAATATCCGGTCGTCTTTATTCTGATGCACTGAGCAAAGGTGCTCCGGCAGCTACATACATTGATATGTTCCGTTATAATGTAAATGCTTTATGCAGTGCGATGAAATAAATTTACAGATAAGCATATAATCAGAGCTGGCTATATGCTGTTTTTAATTTTGTAAAGCCTGCCGCCAGTTGTGTATATCTGTCTGGCGGTTTTGCTCAAAATTTTCCAGCATTTCCAGTTCAAAACTGGAAAAACCGGCTTGCTCCCGTGCTTCCAGATTAACATAGCCGCGAAAAATAAATAAATCATAACGACTGAGTAAGCGACGAAATAATGTCAGTGGCTCAAGTCCGCGCAGTTTACATAAATACTGATACCAGTAATTTCCCGCACGTACATGCCCTACTTCTTCACGATAGATAATATCCAATACAGCACAAGTTTCATCATCCCCTTTTTGAGCAAATTTCTTACGCATTCCGGGTGTTACATCCAGCCCTCGTGCTTCCAGTACTCTGGGTACTAAAGCCATGCGCAGTAATGGATCAAATGCAGTTTTATAAGCCATATCCCATAAATGATTATGAGCTGAAAAATCACCATAATCATATCCGGTTGCTTGCAAACGCTGACGCATAAGCTGAAAGTGTTTTGCTTCTTCAGCAGCAATCCGTACCCAGTCACGAGTGAACTCTTCCGGTAACAATCTGAATCGGTAGGCTGCGTCTAAAGCCAGATTGATTGCATTAAATTCAATATGACAAACTGCATGCAACAAAGCTGCATAACCTTCTATAGTAGTTAAATTTCTGTTTGTAACTCTGGAGGGAGGCACTAACTCAGGTTTCGGTGGATGTCCGGCCAGACGAAAATCTTTTATTTCACCTGTTTCATCCCTTCTCAGACTATTCGCAGGTGTATCTAAGCACAGTTGCTGTGCAGTTAAACTTAGCGTACATTTTTCCTCAGGCTGGCAACTTAACAAAGCAGATTCGAGTAATAAGACAATAGACATATATAGAAGTTACGTTATGGCAAAATTATGATTGAGTATACATGTCCTGTCGCTGCTAAATAAACCGCGATTTAATATGATTTAACAATTTAATGGTTTTAATCAGCTATTATGAATTACAATATCAATTTATTAATATATAAAAGGATTAAAATGTATTATTCACGCACAACAAAAGCTGTTCTTTTAACTTTGACTTTAGCAGTTTCCATTCCTGCACTAGCTGATCATAATTGGCAAACCTGTAAAGAAAAACAGCAACAGATTGAAAAACAATTGCAATATGCACAGGCTAACCATAATCAAAAGCAAATTAACCGGCTGAAAGCACAAAAAGCAGACATCATTCAAAATTGCTCAAATGATGATTTACGACAAAAATACACTCAGAAAATTAATAAATTAGACAGCAAAATCAGTGAAACACAGCGTAAACTAGCCAAGGCTCAGGCTAAAGGAGATACAGAAAAAACTGCTGAATTACAAAATAAATTAAACGAAAATACATCAAAGCTTCAACAGGCTAAACAGAATTTAGCCCGTTTTGAGCAGGCTGCTAAACATTAAATGCACCAATATTGCTGATGAAAGAGCTTTTCACTTAAGGCTTTTTCATTAGCAAATTTATTTTCTGAAAATTCTTAGAAATTTTATGTAAACTAATAAGAAATCCCTATACCATCATTGATTGATATATTTTGCCAGATATTTTCAAATTCCTTATTTGTTAAGACTATTGTCATTATTCCTTTATTTTGTAATTATACAAACAGAGATTAATAGCTTAATTTAGTTTCATCTTTGTTCAGGAGCAGCTAAAATATCCTTTAGTAGTTCATCAAAGGAGTAATTAATGCGAATTTTGAGTAAAGCAATACTAACCGGCTTTATGACTGTCAATTTAATTCTGGCCTATGCCGGAGGTCTTGATACTCTGCAAAAATTCAATTCCGATACAGATGGTATTTCCGGTCAGTTTAGTCAGACTGTTCACAGTAAAAAGCGTACTCAAACTACTTCAGGAACATTTTCCATTCAGCGCCCGGGACTTTTCCGCTGGGAATATACACAGCCATATAAGCAAACTATTGTTGGTGATGGTAAAACTGTCTGGTTATATGATCAGGACTTAGCTCAGGTAACCAAGCGCTCTCAGAATCAGACCATTGGCGATTCTCCGGCAGCTATTCTTTCGAATAAATCAGCGTTGAATGCCAATTATACCTTGTCAGATGATGGCAGCAGTAATGGCATTGATTATGTTCGGGCCATTCCAAAACGAAGCGATACAGGCTATCAGAATATTCGTATTGGTTTTCGTGGTGACAATCTGGCCAATATGCAGCTGAAAGACAGTTTTGGTAATCTGACCAATATTACTTTCAGTCAGCTTAATACTCATCCGCAGTTTAATCGCAATCAGTTCAAATTTACACCGCCCAAAGGTGTAGATGTATTAAGCCAGTAAAATAGACTAATAGCATAACAGGCAGCCTGTACCTGCCTGTTTTATATTGCTTATTAATTTGATGTCAGCAACGATAAACGTATGAGCGTCCGTTATGAACACCCCGGCACCAGCGCGGACGGAACATCATCCAGTCCATATCATCATCCCATCTGCGCTGCATTGCCCAGTTCTGCGCCTGCTGCAATTTAATTTTGTTAATATAATTATTCCATGCCAGCTTGTAACAACTCTGAAAAATAGGCAAATTAACTCTTTGCCGGTATTCTTCTGCTAATTTGGCATTGGCAGGATCAGATAAAAATGTCGGGTTTTGCATTTGTTCCCGCATTAATTCAGCAGTACGGGTATCACACTGTGCAGCCAGATCCAGCTGCAGTTTTTGCTGTGCAGCCTTTTCTGCTGCTGCACGCTCGGCCTGACGGGCAGCTTTTTGCTCAGGTGTAGCACAAGCAGCCAATGCTAAAACGACTATGCCTAAATAGCAAATTTTCCGCCAATACATACAGATTCCTTTTATCCGATTACTTTCAGATCCTTATAATTATACACCAGGACATTATGGCATTTAATTGTTATAGCCTTGATGTTTGTTTTATCGGTTTTCGTTGCCAGTATGGTTTATAAACCTGTAATGGCTGCCAGCTCAAATTTCGTTCGGATAAAATTGACTGTATTCCTCCCATCCGGTCTGTTCGTAAAAGACTAATATTTTCTTGTGCCAGCAACGCTTGCACCTGAATATGCGGATGACCGTAAGGATTTGCATAGCCTGCACTGGCCACGGCATATTGAGGGGCAACTGTTTGGATAAAAGCAGCATCACTTGAATAACGGCTGCCATGATGACCTAAAACTAAAATCTGGCTAAATAATTTATCTCCATAAGCTTTTAGCAAGGCCTGCTCGCCTTTTTTACCTAAATCGCCGGTTATCAACACGGCTTTATCAGCACTGACTACCCTTAAAACACAGCTATAATCATTTTTTCCTTTTTTATTAGTTGCTACTGGCTGATTAAGAAATTCAAACCAGACATTGTCCCACTGCCAGTTAGCTCCGGCTGTACATGGGTGGACAGGATACTGATATGCACTGATTTGTCCGGCGATGATTTTTTTAGGTTGCAGCTGCTTTTTAATCAGTACAGCACCCCCGTCATGATCAGCATCATTATGTGAGAGTACTAGCGTATCAAGTTGCCTGATACCGGCTGCGCGTAAATTAGGTAATAACACCGATTGCGCAGCATATGCTGTACCCGTATCAAATAATAATTCATGCCCGGCCGTACTAATGCTTACAGCCAGACCTTGCCCGACGTCCCATACTCTAACTAATGCTTCACCCTGAGCGGGACGTGGAGGCCGGTAACTAAGCATTAACAATAAAATTAGCAGGCATAGCGGACGCAGATGCCAGCCTCGGGGCAGCAACATAATTAAAACAGACATTATCGCCAGTAACCACATAGCCAATGGTGCATGTGCGGGATAATATTCCGGCGCATATTCGGCTATTGTGTACAGTATCTGCATAGTTTTTTCGGTAAGATATGCAGCAAAAGTACGCAAGAAATCTAACGGAACAATCATTGATAATAATGCTATTGGTACCAGAACCAGTGTGAACCACGGAATGGCCAGAGCATTTACCAATGGCGATATGACAGGTATTGAACCAAAACAGAAAGCTACCAGTACGACTGAAGCAAGCCCGGCAGCCCACTGTGCCTGCACTAACTGAAACAATTTAATTTTATGATTTACACCTTCTCCTGCCCACATCAGAACTGCAACTAACAAAAAAGAAAGCCAGAAACCAACACTAAGAACGGCCAGAGGATCAAACAGCAATACAAGTGCTATCGTCAGCCACCAAATTTGAAATGCTCGCAAATACCCCCGCCGCCACGTCAGTGCCAGAATGATAATCATTAGCATACTTCGCTGGGTCGGCACGGCAAATCCGGCCAGAGCACTGTATACAATCGCAGTAATTACTGCTGCACCACGTGTCAGTATCCATGGTTGTGAAACCCGAAAAGGGAGATATTGTAAGCATTTGCTGCACAGCCATGCGGCCAGCATGGCTAACATCCCTACATGTAAGCCGGAAATGCTGACCAGATGATTTAAACCCAAAGGACGGAATACCTGCCATGCTTCAGCCGGTAATGCAGACTGTTCGCCAACCGTAAGTGCTTTTATTAATGCTACCCCCTGCGGATATATCTGAGATTGTGTTTCCCATCGGCCGCCGCACCAGACGCGCCAGTTTGTGAGCTTTTCCTTCCAGCCGGACGCAGCCGGAAGTGCTTTGCGCTTACCTTTTACCACAGTAGCCTGAGCGCTGATATGATTAGCCAGTGCCCATGCTTCACGATTGAAACCAACCTTATTAGCTTCACCGATTATGGCTCGCACTTTTGCTTTTATTTGCCATCGGCTGCCAGCCGGCCATTGTTGTTTTGAATAATCAGTAAGTAGCCATTGCTGTTGCCGGCCATCAGGTAATTTAACCTGTGCCACAAAACGACTGCGTTGCTGTTCATATTGCGGGATATCGCTTACAGTAAGCGTAATATTTTGCACACTTGCTTTATCAGTAAGTGGCCATTGATTTTGTAATAAATTATCCGTGCGCCATAATGCAAATATTATTCCGGCGCATAAAGCACAACCAAACAAAAAAAACTGCCAGCGCGTAAAAAATGCGAAGACTAACAAAATAAAAAAAGCATATATCCACGGTAAAATCGCTGGTGATGGCAGCAGATAAGAACCGCAAACACCCACTACCCACCACGGTAACCATCCACTGACTACGAGAGTTTTTGACATACAAGCTGCTGTTAATTTCAGATAAATATTTATTTGTAATTATTATAACCACATTATACTGAATTAAATTAAAAATGTTATTGTAATTTTTTGGCCGTAAAGCTTTTAATACTAGATTTATAGAAATCTGAGATGATAATAACAGGACAGATAATCATACATAAAATTAAATCAGGCAGATGAAAAATTTAATACTCGATTAACGGGTTTTATTCAGTTCTATTAAAATTGTTTAATCTGGATTAAGATGAAATTCCAATATGTTGTTTTGAAAATATACAGTTATTTTGCTAATCTGAATTTTCAGTATCTGTACTGTTGAATTAAATTTAATTAATCTCAGTAATGCCGCTGTGAAAACAAACAAATATGGGTATAATATAAAGTTTGATAATTTTAAGCCGGCTTTAATTAAAAGGACTTAATCACACTATGGCACAACAGCCTGCCGAGGGCGGAAAACTGAAAAAATCATTAAAGAAATACATGCTCACTGGCGTGCTGGTATGGTTACCTATTATTGTAACAATCTGGGTAATTAGCTATATCATTGGCATGGCAGATCAGCTTGTCAACATTCTGCCTGCTCACTGGCAGCCTCAGGCAATATTGGGATTCAAGATTCATGGTTTAGGCTTACTGTTTGCTATTATTGTCGTATTTTTCACTGGTTTACTGGCAGCAAATATGCTCGGACGCAGAATATTCGCTGCCTGGGATGCGTTGTGGGGACGTATTCCTGTCGTAAAAAGTATTTATTCCGGAGTCAAAAAAGTTTCTGAATCTCTATTGTCAGATTCCCGGCAGTCGTTTAAAACACCCGTACTGGTACCCTTTCCTCAGTCAGATATCTGGACTATCGGATTCGTATCAGGTCACATACCGGATAAACTGGCATCCGCCTTACCGCACCATTCTGAAGAAGCTTCGTCAGATAATTATATTTCAGTATATGTGCCCACTACACCTAATCCGACAGGTGGTTACTATATTATGGTTAACAGTAAAGATGTCCGCGAAATTGATATGAGCGTGGATGATGCACTGAAATATGTTATTTCACTGGGTATGGTGCAGCCGGATGAACCACCGCACAACCAGTCATTACAGGCTATTTTCTCTTTACACAAACCAGCCAAACCGCATTAATGCATGATTGGCCGGAAATAATATTCCTGAATGACACAATTAACCGTAATCATAGTAACAAAGGCATCAAAATGCGAACCAACTATTGTGGCTTAATTAATGAGCAATATCTCGACCAGACTGTTACCGTAAAAGGCTGGGTACATCGTCGCCGCGATCACGGCGGTGTAATATTCATTGACCTGCGCGACCGGGAAGGTATCGTACAGGTAGTGATTGACCCGGATACACCTGAAGCTTTTACTCTGGCTGACTCTGCCCGTAACGAATATGTACTGAGTATTACCGGTCGTGTACGTGCACGTCCTGAAGGTACCAAAAACGATAAAATGATTTCCGGCGGTATTGAACTATTAGCAAAAGAAATTGACATACTCAATACTGCTGCCACCCCGCCATTTTTAATTGATGACGAAAGCATCAGTGAAAATGTACGTCTGACTAACCGCGTAATCGATTTGCGCCGCCCGGTAATGCAAAATAATCTGCGACTGCGTTATCGTGTTGCAATGGCTGTTCGCCGCTATCTGGACAGTCAGGGATTTATAGACATCGAAACACCGATGTTAACCCGCTCTACTCCGGAAGGTGCACGGGACTATCTGGTACCTAGCCGTGTATTTCCGGGTGAATTTTTTGCTTTACCGCAGTCTCCGCAGCTATTCAAACAGCTACTGATGGTGGCAGGATTTGACCGCTATTACCAGATTGTAAAATGTTTCCGTGATGAAGACCTGCGTGCTGACCGTCAGCCGGAATTTACTCAGATAGACCTTGAAACTTCGTTTTTAAGTGAAAACGAAATCATGGATATCACTGAAAACATGGTTAAGCTGGTTTTTCAGGAAGCTCTGGCTGTAGACCTACCTGTTTTCCCGCGCATGAGCTGGCATGAAGCTATGTTCCTGTATGGTTCGGATAAACCGGATTTGCGTGTAAATCTGCAATTTACCGAATTAACCGATTTGATGAAAACGGAAGAGTTTAAAGTATTTCGTGCGGCTGCCGATATGAAAAACGGCCGTGTTGTTGCCTTACGTGTCCCTAATGGTGCCAGCCTGAGCCGTAAGGAAATAGATACCTATACAGAATTTGTTGGTATCTATGGCGCAAAAGGTCTGGCGTATATCAAAGTAAATGACATTAGCAAAGTTAACAATACAGAAGATAGCGGTTTGCAATCTCCGATTGTGAAATTCCTTTCTGATCGTGCTTTGCAGTCTATTATTGAGAAAACCGGTGCACAAAATGGCGATATCATTTTCTTCGGTGCTGATAAAGCCAAAGTGGTTAATGAAGCTATTGGCGCGCTGCGCGTTAAAATTGGTCACGAGCATGGTGCTGCTAACGGCTATTTTGCTGACGAATGGCGTCCATTATGGGTAGTTGATTTCCCGATGTTCGAATATGATGAAGAAGAACATCGCTGGTCTGCTATGCATCATCCTTTTACTGCACCTAAGGCCGGTCATGAGGATTTACTGGTATCTGCACCGGATCAGTGTATTGCCCGTGCTTATGATATGGTGCTAAATGGCTGGGAAATCGGCGGTGGTTCTATTCGTATTCATCGTGCAGATATTCAAGAGAAAGTATTTGCTGCACTGAAAATCACTCCGGAAGAGCAACAGAATAAATTCGGTTTTCTGCTGAACAACCTGAAATTCGGTGCTCCTCCGCATGGAGGTCTGGCGTTTGGTCTGGACCGACTGGTAACCCTGATGGCTGGTGCTGATTCCATTCGTGATGTTATCGCATTCCCGAAAACTCAGCGTTCGCAGGATTTACTGGTAGATGCACCAAATCATGTTGACGAAAAACAATTGCGTGAGCTTGGCCTGCGTTTACGTCAAAAAGTTCAGACTGAAGAGAAAAATTAATTTATTCTTTTGATAAAAAACTGCCTGATAAAATTTATCAGGCAGTTTTTTTATCATTTAGGCAAAGTACTATTTATAAATTAAATTTAATCAGCGTCTCTTTAGCCAGACACCAGATTCAATATGCGGTGTGAAAGGAAACTGATCAAACATGGCGGCCTGTTTAACGCTATGAGTAGCTAATAATGTTTGCAGATTTTCGTGCAAAGTGACCGGATTACAGGATACATAAATAATGTTATCAAATTTCTGTAACAACTTAAGGGTGCCATGATCAATACCGGCTCTCGGAGGGTCCACAAAAACCGTACTGAACTGATAATCAGCCAGATTAATCTGCTCACTGGCCAATCGCCGGAAAGTTCGGATACCTGTAAATGCTTCTGTAAATTCTTCTGCCGAAAGTCGGGCTAATGCAATATTATTGATATGATTATTATCAATATTCCAATGCGCTGCCTGTACAGAAGTTTTTGATACTTCTGTAGCCAGAACTTTGTGAAATTGGCGGGACAGCGGCAAAGTAAAATTACCATTGCCACAATAAAGCTCCAGTAGATCTCCGCCGTTGATCGATTGAGCAACATCAACAGCCCAACCCAGCATTGACTGACAAACTTCTGCATTCGGCTGAGTAAAACCACCTTCAAACTGTTTATACTCAAAGATTTCATTATGAACTTTTAAGCGTTCAATAACATAATCGCGTTCCAGAACTACCTTCTGCCCACGGCTGCGTCCCAAGATCTGGATGTTCAGTTCAGTGGCGAGCGATTTCGCCAACTTAGCCCAGACATCATCCAATTTTTTATGATAAATCAGAGTAACCAGCGTATCGCCAGCCAGTGTAGTTAAAAATTCGACTTGAAATAAGCGTGTTTTTAACTCTTCTCTGACCTGTATTTTGTCCAGTAAAACAGGCATCAATGAGTTAATATTTTCATGAGCTATGGCAAAATCACGTATTTTACATACATTACCGGAACTGGCTTTTTCTCCTGGGGCAAACATAGCATAACTACAGCTATCTCCTTCATGCCAGATACGAAATTCCGCACGCATCCGGTAATGAGAAGCCGGAGAAGTGAAAATCTGTATTGGCGGAAAAGCACAGTCTGCAAATAGTTGCTCCAGATAGTGCTGTTTATCAGATAATTGTTGCTGGTAAGTAATGCCGGTCATATAGTTATCAGCCAAAGCAAAAAGGGCTTATTATATCAAACCCCGTTCTGTTCCCGTACATCGCGCAGAATTTGCCGGCCATAATCATCTGCAGCAATCATATCCGCAATTTTTTTTGCAGTATCTTCAGCACTTTGCAACTGATTCTTATCCTTTAAGCCAATAAAATTTTGTACCAGGGGAAATTTATCAGCATCGGCAGAACGGATATTTTGCTGCATATTGGTATCAACAACGCCGGGAGCAATACTGGCAATACGCACATGCGGATGTTGTTCATCCGCTACTACTGCTGCATGCTGATCCAGTGCCGCCTTAGTAGCCCCATATACGCTCCAGCCTGCTACCGGATGCCGCCCGGCACCACTACTGATATGCGCAATGCGAATTTCAGCTTTCGGAGCAGCGGCAATCACCGCATTAGTTAATAGTAATGGTGCAGTAATATTTACGGTTACCGCTTTAATAATTGCATCACAATCCTGCTGGCCTGTTATTGAATTCGGCTCTACCATACCAGCGTTGTTTATCAGAATAATTTCATTTTTATTTTCAAGACCACTCTGCCAGCTGGCTGACCGGATTAATGTCGCTATGGCATCAGCATCAGAAAAATCAATTGAATATTCCAGTAATTTTTCCGGCGGATTATCCCAGCCATGCCGTGATAGACCGACAACTTTAACTTCTTTGGTCAGGTAATATTCTGTGAGAGCCCGTCCTAACCCCCGGCTATGACCAGTAATAATTACACAACATTGCATATTAAATTCCCTTTTTTAAAAATTATCTGAGTTTTTAGCCAGATAGTAATCATACACTTTACTTATGCAGTAAAAAATCAGATTTTAATTTGTTTAAATATAAACTTGATTTACGGAGAAATTGACATTTTTAAGTTAAGTATTATCATGCGATGTAAATTTTATGCCTGTTATTTAAAGGAAACTTTTATGTCGTTAAACATTATTCGTCATGATTGGTCACTACCAGAGGTTATCAAATTATTTCAACTGCCATTTAATGATCTGATATTTAAAGCACAAACAATACACCGACAATTTTTTGACGCTAATAAAGTGCAAGTTTCAACCTTATTATCTATAAAAACCGGTGCTTGTCCGGAAGACTGTAAATATTGCCCCCAGTCAGTTCATTACGATACCGGTCTGGAAAAAGAAAAATTACTTGAAGTTCAAAAGGTAATTGAAAAAGCCAAGGCTGCAAAAGCAATCGGTTCAACACGCTTCTGTATGGGTGCTGCCTGGAAGCATCCTACTGCCAGAGATATGCCGTATGTTCTGGAGATGGTAAAAGGTGTTAAAGCACTGGGCATGGAAACCTGTATGACTCTGGGCAAATTGTCACAGGATCAGGCTCATGCTTTATCTGAGGCCGGATTAGATTTCTATAATCATAATTTAGATACTTCACCCGAATTTTACGGAAACATCATTACCACCCGTACCTATGCGGAGCGTTTGCAAACATTGGCTTATGTCCGAGAAGCAGGCATTAAAATTTGCTCAGGCGGAATTCTTGGAATGGGTGAATCTTTAAAAGACAGAGCCAGTTTATTAATTCAACTGGCTAATTTAGATGAACATCCGGAAAGTGTTCCCATCAATAATCTGGTCAAGGTTAAAGGTACACCTTTAGCGAATGAACAGGATATTGAACCGTTTGATTTCATCAGAATGCTTGCAGTGGCCCGTATTATGATGCCTAAATCACATGTACGATTATCCGCAGGGCGTGAACAAATGAATGAGCAAATGCAGGCACTGGCTTTTTTAGCAGGAGCAAACTCTATATTTTATGGAGATAAATTGCTTACCACATCTAATCCTCAAGTTGAAAAAGATAATGCTTTATTTATTAAATTGGGTATCAGTCCCGAACAATGTGAGGATTATAGTGATGAGATACACCGGGCAGCTATTGTACAGGCAATTTCCGAGCAAACACAAAATAACATGTCTGGTAATATTAACGAAGCTTAGTAACTTAGTGTTGTTTAAGCTCATTTGAACAGTAGAGTGAATTGATAAATCTATACTGCAACATATAAAATTCCTTGAATCAACCTTTAGTGTGCATACAAACAAAAAGCAAGAGTTACTGTCAAAACTTGCATTTCTTGAAAACCTGAAGAGCGGTAGCCTAATCTGCCCTACTGGTGAGCGGAAATTGATGGTCACAATACTAAGGTTCTTTCAGGTGGTACAGCGAATGTATTAAGTATAGTGATTCAGATAGAACTGATTAAAACGTTTTTGCTTACATGTGTTTTATGTTATTAGGTGAAATTTTCACAGCCTGTGATATAGAACGGCAAATGCTAGCCTTAGACTTTATTATTCCTACAGGTTTTTATCAGATAATTATCGTAACGCATGAAGACACGACTTAAGCTATTGCTAATACCCTGATTACATTGTAACTATTAAACTAAGGTAATAAGCTTCGGTTTTTATTTCCTAATTAATACGATAAAATCAAATTTTTAATTAATTTTCCCAAGAACAAGTGAGAATGACTAACAAAAACAAAACTAAAGACAACACAATATTAGCTATGAGAGCTCAACGGACTCTTAAAGACTTAGGTGTAAATCTACTTATCCCGCAAGACTCTAAACAATGGAAGTCGTTTATCTGTAATCTTCGAGTTAATCTTCTGGGTTTATCTGCTGAAGAATTCTGGGAGATTTTAGGATTATCCAGAAGTTCTGGTGTCAAATATGAAAGTTCAGATAGATCTTACAGCAGACAACCTAATCGGAAACTTATGCTTCTTATAGCGGAATCCTTTAATCTGAGCTGGGAGCCACTCAACCAAGTATTTGATAATCCTATTGATTCAAAATCTTCCACAAAAATGTTAGAAATGCTGAAAAAAAATAATGTCAGCATGCATGAACTTGAGATTCTTTTAAAATGTCTGAGTGATTTACGGAAATTACATTCTAAAATGGAAATTAAAAATTAACCTTTATTAAGATTTCTGCATAAATAAGGATGGAGTAAGTCATAACCATGAGTTACACGAACTTGGATAAACTCGGGTAGTTTTAAAATCACTTTTTCTGTGTCAGTTTTAATTTTAGTATCCTTTGTTGGTTGCTGATTATTTAGTTCTTGGTGATTAGTTTCTGATTCCTCCGCATTATCTAAGGTTTCAGGTTGTTTTACTATATTAGTCTCCTCTACGCCATCAATCTGTTCAACATATTCAGTCAGACCTTACATTTTTTAGGTGATCTTGCCATTAAATTCCCCAGCAGGCTGCCGAAGCAGCCTGTTAAATTAGTTTAGAGTAGTTACTTTAAATGCCTGATCATCATGACGATATACAACTTGTCTCTCGTAAAAATGCAGTGATTTACCATTTAGCATAACCATCTCTTCAACCGCATCAAAATTAGCCCAAGAATTTTTAAGTCGTGCAATAGCATACCGTGAATCAATCCCTACTAAAGTACCAGGCGGAACAACACCTTCATTAAGAATAAATATTTGAGGTTCAAAAATATTCTTATTGATAGGTTTAGTTGCGTAAGCCATTTGTTCTAAACTTATATTAGGACAACCTTTACGCTCGATAATTCTGAAGTAATCATCTTCATTACACAGAACATAATCTACCTGATAGATTCCCCTATCATTCCATAACCACTTCATATAAGCTTTATGGGTTAACACACCATTACCAGCTTCGCTATCATATTTATTGATAGGAACAACAGGTAATGGTTTGATATCCATATCTCTATCACCATTAATCAAAGAATTTAGCTGTTGGCGCACTAAATTAGAAGCTAGTGACTTACGAAGACTTCTTAGGTGAATTGTTATAGCATTAATGGAGCATGCTTTTAAAGCCTCATCTGAGGCTTTTAAGCCATAAGAAAAAGTTGGAATTGTGTGTGATTTCCGAGAAATCGTTAATCGCCCTACATAAGAGATTGCTGACTGACCAATAGCAGAAGCTTGTCGTTTATCTGCATTTGACAAATCAAAAATTGGTATTGCAAAAGTGTCACTTGAAATAGATTCGTCTATTGCAATCAACTTTTCAAACATACTAAGCGTATCAGTACGGTCTTCGGCAGGATTTTCTTCTACTATTGACAAAATCGCAGCAGGTGCTAAAATTGCACAAGCTGTTTTTGCGTCCTGAGTTATTGATGCTTGAAATGTTCCGTCTAAAACATCTCCAAGTGCCATACCTCGAAAACCTCTTCCCTTTGCATTAATAGGGATATTTAAGGATGCCATAACTTGTGAAAAAACGCTGCCATTAGCATAATTTTTATCAGCTTTCTGACCATACTCTTGCTGTAAATATGCAGGGACAGAAAGGTTACTGTCTGCTGCTAACTTATAAAGATCTATTGAAATAGGTATTTCAGAAGGTCTACCACCTGATTCAATAAATGATGCTTTACCTATTAATCCGGCCATAAGTTCCTTTCGTTAATAAATTGCATTCAATTAAATGCACATTTGGGTTACGAGTATCTAAAGTGATAACTCTCCATTTAAAG
Organism: Snodgrassella sp. W8124; assembly: GCF_016100875.1. NCBI lineage: Bacteria > Pseudomonadati > Pseudomonadota > Betaproteobacteria > Neisseriales > Neisseriaceae > Snodgrassella > Snodgrassella sp. W8124. The sequence goes on along the minus strand of NZ_JACFRP010000001.1, from coordinate 885,559 downwards.
TTAATAGTGCCCCCTTTCTTCACTACGGTCGTTTATACAGATTTAACAGGTGATTAAGATTTTCATTGGTTGTACTAGGCGGAATTTGAGCCCCACATATAATATTATCCCCAAACTCAAATTCTACCCTGTCATAAACATACGAACTAATGAGGTATGGTGAACACAAACTCCATACGACAAGCTGTCTAAAGTGCCGGATGCTATAGAATTAACTAAATCTTCAATTTCATCACCCTCTTCACACAGCACAATTGTGCTAGAACTCGTACGCTTAATTGCTTTGTTTCATTCATTAGTTTGATTCAAACCCTAACTTTATGTACCTTGTAAAGTTTTGCTCTGAACACCTTTTAATGAGTTTCAAATATGGCTGAATAATAGCATCATTTTATCCATTTGTACAATTTTTTTGTACAAATTTGAACTTATAGCTGAAACTTAAGGTGGTTACTTTAGCGTTAATTTTAGAGTATTTTAGTATTTTTATGATTTATAATGATTGATACCTTTACTTATGAGCACGCCGTTAACAACGCCTCCGCTGGCACCTAAAACCATAGCTATTCTTAAACAACTTAATATACATTGCTTAGAAGATTTACATCTTCGCGGAGCGATAACAGCATTTTTACAATTTAAAAGTATCAGTACAGGCTGTACAGACAGTCTTTTGTGGCAATTTATTGCTCTAGTAGAAGATCGCTCAGTTCAGTCGATTACATCTAAAGAGAAAGATTACTGGCGCAAGCAGCTTAAACTGCATCCGCCAGTAGCTGTCTTTCCGTCTGAAAAAGTTATGCAACAATGGATGTATCAGGCTCTGGATGCAGCGCATCAGGCTTCTATACTGAATGAAGTGCCGGTTGGTGCTGTTGTTGTCTGTGAAAACACCCTGGTTGGTTATGGCTACAATCGCTGTATCGCTGATTGTAATATTAGTCATCATGCAGAAATTCAGGCATTAACGGCAGCCAGTAAAGCATTGGGAAATTACCGTCTGGAAAATTGTGATGTTTATATTACTCTCGAACCGTGCGCTATGTGTGCAAGCGCATTAATACAAGCACGAATCAGAAGAGTAATTTATGGAGCTAGTGAAACAAAAACCGGGGCAGCCGGCAGTGTGATTAATTTATTTACTAATCAACAGTTAAATAAACACACTGCAATCATTGGTGGTGTTCTGGCTAATGAATCTACCCAATTATTACAGGATTTTTTTCGGCGCAAGCGCAGCCAGGTATAAACCAATGCTGCTGCAATCATAAATTACAGTAAATCGTAGCCAAATTTACCAATCATAATACATAGCAGAATAATAAAAATTTTACGTATTAATTTGCTGCCGCCACGCATTGCTAATCCGGCACCGATGATCCCTCCGCTCAGATTAGCAATAGCCAAGGGAATCGCCCAATGCCAAACGACATACTGATGTGAAATAAAATATATCAGCGCGGCAATATTTGTCATGAGATTAATAACTTTAGAAGATGCTGTTGCGGTAATAAAGTCAAAGGCAAAAAAACGAACAAATATAAAAGCCAGTAAGCTGCCTGTACCGGGACCGAATATACCATCGTATAAACCAATTAAAGCACCCATTAACAGTCCGATAATATACTCACGCCGAGTCAGCTGACTTTGGCGCTGAACCTGACCCAAATCCTTTTTCAAAAAGGTATAAATCGCCATAATGATTAAAATAACCAGAATAGACGGTTTCATCCATGCTGTGGGCAGATATTCCACAACATGAGCACCCAGATATGCAGAAGCAAATGCAAGTAAGGCAGCAGGTAATAGCATTGCCCATGGAACGGGTATACGTCGGGTATATCGCACAGCTGCTACCAAAGTACCACATGCAGAGGCAAATTTATTTACCCCAAAAATAATCAGTGAGAAGGTCTTCTCAGGTAGTATATTAAAAAGCCCGGGGATTTGTAACAACCCGCCACCACCGACAGCTGCATCCATTAAACCGGCACTGAATCCGATAATTAATAACCACCAGATATGAGAATCACTTAACCATTCCACGATATATCCCTACTAGCGCATGGCACGTGTGGTAATACGTTTAATTAACTCTTGCTGATTACGGGGTAACCCGTCTTCGCAGAAAGTCTGATACAGCACCGAACGCACTTTATCCAGTTGATTCAGGCTGGTACCGATTACTTTCCATTGACTATTGCGCGGCTGTATCCAGCGTTTATTCACATCGTCACCATATCCGAACACCTTCATGCGCCGTGTCGGGCAATGAATAGCTTCAGCAGTAAGGTTATTAATCCCCTGATCTGATTGCTGGTTCAGAATATAATGGATAGTACGGTCTGTATTGATTTGAATACTGTTCAGCATTAATTTTGGCTGGCCCTGATATGTCTGGCTGATATAAACATCAGCCCATTGCTCATTACCAGCCGGATACGCAGGCATAGGTACAGCCTGCTCTTCCCAAGGCTGATTTTCATCAGGCCCAATATAATGCTCGTTATATAAAGTTTCCCTGCGTGCCAGTGCACAAGCACAAACACCAAGAAGTAATACAGTCAATACGGTTTTGGTAACTTTCATACCATGCTCCGAAACCGGATATACAATCCGGCTTTATTCTGAAATACTGTTTATCATTTGTCATACAACAAAAAGCTGTCTGTAATCTTATGAGAACAGACAGCCGAATTCTGCCATCAAAGTTTTAAGGCGGCCAGAACCTGAGTTTTTACTGCTTCTACCGGTTGAGTTCCGTCTACACGGATATAGTCCGGTGCATTGGCATCATTCTGTTTACCATAGAAATCAATCAGTACTTCTGTTTGCTCGTGATACACCTGTAAACGTTTTTTGATGGTTTCTTCCTGATCATCATCACGCTGAATCAGTGGTTCACCAGTTTCATCATCAATATTGTTGACTCTTGGCGGATTGTAAACCAGATGATAAGTTCTGCCTGAAGCAAGATGGACACGGCGACCGGACAGACGTTCAATAATGACATCATCGGGTACGGCAATCTCTACTACAGCATCCAGATGCACACCCGCTTTTTCCATTGCTTCAGCCTGAGCCAGTGTACGCGGGAAACCATCAAATAAGAAACCATTAGCACAATCCGGCTGGGCAATACGCTCTTTTACCAGACCTATAATAATATCGTCACGAACCAGCCCGCCCGCATCCATAATTTTTTTGGCTTCAATGCCCAAAGGTGTGCCGGCTTTTACTGCTGCACGCAGCATGTCTCCGGTAGAAATTTGCGGTATGTTAAACGCAGCAGTAATAAACTGTGCCTGTGTACCTTTTCCGGCACCCGGTGCACCTAATAATAAAACTTTCATTTCAGCTCCTGAATATATCTGTGATTTGATTTAATATTATTACTAATATTTATTTTTTTACTTCTGTCCAGTTCGTGCGTACACGCTCCAGATCGGCAGCTGTATCTACACCCGCAGCCGGAGCATGCGGTGTAATTTGTACCGCAATATTGTAACCATGCCACAGTACGCGCAGCTGCTCAAGTGATTCAGCCTGTTCTAATGGTGATGGAGTCAAATCTGCATATTGCTGCAAAAACTGTACCCGATAACCATAAATGCCTATATGACGATATACCGGAATATCTGCCGGCATGACCTCAGCGCCGCTGCGCATTAATTCACGCGGCCATGGAATAGCCGCACGGCTAAAGTACAAGGCATTATTTTTGTTGTTTAATACAACTTTAACACAATTGGCATCTGTAAAATCTGTGTAATCAGTTAATAGATGTGCTGCTGTGGCCATTGGTGCTGAACTTTGCTGTAATTGTTCAGCTACAGCATTAATCAGCTCAGGTTCAATCAAAGGTTCATCACCCTGGACATTTACAACACAGTCTTCTCCAGCGAGATTCAGAATGCCGGCTGCTTCCGCCAGACGCGTTGTACCGCTCTCATGCTCCGGAGCTGTTAAAACAGCTTCAATTCCATGAGCCTGACACGCAGTCTGAATATCAGCATGATCTGTTGCCACAACTACTTTCCCGGCTTTGCTGGCAAGTGCACGCTCAGCTACCCTTACTACCATCGGTTTACCATGTATATCGGCTAAAGCCTTATTGGGTAAACGACTGGAGGATAGTCGTGCCGGAATCAGAACAACAAAGTTACTCATGTGTCGCCGTACATTCTTCATCAGTTAAATTACGAGCTTCATTTACCAGCATATAGGGAATACCATCTTTTACCGGATAAGCCAGCCGTGATGTTTTACACCATAGTTCCTGCTGCTGTGCATGCCATTGCAGTTTTCCTTTACACTCGGGGCATACCAGTATATCCAGATATTTTTGATCCATTTTTAATCCTTAGTTTCGCAAAAGTGGCAAGCGAAGTTTATGGTTGTTGATTTAGCAGGTTTCCTGAATGCAGTAATACCAGTTAATAATTTATAAATATCGTCTTTGAATGACTTTACCATATATTAAAATGGCAATATAGAGGCTGCTTAATACAGAACCTGAAATCGTAGTCAGTTTGTATTGTCTACCAACGATATACTGACAATTTATTGAAATTTTACCAGCAGCCGGAGTCCATGGCATCTTTTTCATTGCAGAAATGTATTTATTTTATTTAGAACGGTGTAAGTCTAATTTTAACTGAATCAATTCAGCTAAATCCGGGCAGATTTGTGCTGAAAGTGGTAAGACCCAAATATTATATTGCAAAGGTTTTTTCAATTTGACTGCATCTTTTTCTGTAATAAATATTATTTCTGCATCAGGCCAGTCTTCGGGTTGAATAGTTGCGTGATCATTCAGCGCAATGGTTTCTTTCAGATGAATACCCAGCATCTGTAATGCCTGAAAAAAACGTTGCGGTTGTCCGATGGCTGCGATTGCCGCGCATTTTTTTTCTGAAAACTCATGGGCTTTTGCAGTCTGTTGCGGCTGATTTAAACAATAGAAATCGCCATAGTTCAATTGACTAAAACCACACCATTGTGTTTTTATTAAATTTAGTTGCTGTGCCTGCTGAACAGAATTTGTATTACCCTGACTGAATACTACTGCATCTGCTCTCTGTAAACGCTCAACGGGTTCGCGCAATGGGCCATTAGGTAATATATCCAGTTTTTTTCCGATATCTGCGGCCGGAAATACAATAACTTCCATATCCCGGCAAAGTGCATAATGTTGTAAACCATCATCACTTAATAAAAGCTGCAAATCCGGATATGCATTTAACAATGCTCTGCCGGCAGCTTCACGAGTAGAAGCAACTGCAACCGGTGCCTGAGTTTGCTGATACAGCATTAATGGTTCATCTCCGGCTTCTGTCGCGGTAGATTGGGCATTCAGAATAACCGTTTCTTTACTTAAACGTCCATAACCACGGCTAATGATACCTACCCTTATCTGCCGCTGCTGTAAGGTCTGTACCAGCGCAGCGACTAAAGGTGTTTTACCAACACCGCCAACATGAATGTTACCGATTACCACTACCGGACAAGGCAGTTTTTTAGTCGGCAAAATGCCCGATTTGTACAGCCAGCGCCGTAACAAAGCAATACTTTGAAATAATCGTGCAAGCGGCCACAGTAACAATACCAGCGCTATACGCGAATGCTGCCAGTGCTTTTGTATTAAACCGGCTAACCAGCCCATAACTCTGCCTATTAATTACAAAGCTGCACTATACCACGCTGTATATGCAGAACTGAACTATGATAAAAAAACGCCGTATAATATCTACAGAATAAAACCGCTCTGAATATGGTATCCATTATGTCTGATTTCTTTGCTCCGGCTGCTTTAAGTGTATCTGAACTCAATGCTTATGCCCGTCAATTGCTTGAAGACAATCTGATTGATTTATGGGTTGGCGGTGAAGTTTCTAATCTTACCCGTGCAGCCAGCGGTCATTTCTATTTTTCTTTAAAAGATGCCCGTGCACAAGTCAGATGTGTACTGTTTAAAGGTGTGGTACAGCAGCTGAGCCAGCCCTTACAGGAAGGTGATCATATAGAAGTAGCCGGAAAAATCAGTATTTACGAAGCACGGGGTGAATTTCAGATTACCATTAATGCAGTGCGCCACAAAGGGTTGGGACAATTATATGAAGCTTATGAGCGGCTGAAACAGCAGTTAACTGCCGAAGGTTTATTTTCAAAGGAACGCAAACGTCCGCTACCTGTTCATCCTAAAGTGGTCGGTGTAGTGACCAGTCTGGCCGCAGCAGCTTTACGCGATGTTGTGACAACCCTGCGCCGGCGCCATAGCGGTATCAGTGTGATTGTTTACCCGACAGCCGTACAGGGTGCAGGGAGTGAACGTCAGATTGCTGCTGCTATTATCAGTGCCAATCAGCAGGCACTGGCTGATGTACTGATAATTTGCCGTGGAGGCGGCAGCATTGAGGATTTGTGGTCTTATAATGAAGAAATCGTCGTACGAACGGTAGCCGACAGCGCAATTCCCACTGTAAGCGGTGTTGGTCATGAAACTGACTTTACCCTGACCGATTTTGCCGCAGATGTTCGCGCCCCGACACCGACAGCAGCTGCCGAACTGGTCAGCCCTGATATGGCGCAATTAAGACATAGTGTTACTCAATGGCAAAAGCGTATACATCAATTACTGGAACAACGTTATTATGATGCTTCACAAAAACTAGACTGGCTTGCTCGTCAGTTAAAGCACCCGCAGCAAAACTGGCAGCAACAGCAGCAGCAACTAAGGGATTTAGCACGTCTGTTACAAATTGATATGCAGCGTCAGATCAGGCAGCATCGGCAAAATCTGATACAGCAACAACGCAGTCTGGAAAATACACGACCGCAAACTATTCATGCACTACAGGCACTTGAATATCGGAAACAACAATTACATCAAATCTGGAAAAATATTTTTATGCGCGCACAACAACGGCTGCAACAGCAGACATCTGTGTTACAGGCAGTCTCTCCTCTACAGATTCTCGCCAGAGGTTATAGCGTGGTCACTAATCAGCGCGGGCAGGTAATACGTGATGCCAACAAATTAAAAACCGGCCAGTATCTTAATATTCGCTTTGCTTGCGGTGAACGAAGCGTACAGGTTGCTCCGCCGAAAATTCAGTCTGATTTATTTGATAATTAAGATATATATTTTCAAATGTATTTCTATTCTATTGCGTAAATTGCTATCACTAAGAATTCGGTGATTAATTGTTTGTTGATTTAAATTCAGATTTTTAATCTAAAAATAAATTATTCTTTGAAATGTTATGTTAAATAAATTTTTGACAGGCAATTAACTTAATAAGAATAGGAATTTAAATGTCACTGTTTGCTCGTTTATTTGGGAAAAAATCTAAAGATACAGTTACTACAGTAGCAGAAAATACAAATAATAAACAATCAATAGGATTAAGTGTTATATTTAAAGGCTCTCTTAATTTTGATAAAGATAAATTATTAGATAAATTAAAATATCTGGATTCTTCAATAACAAATGTCAAATACGAAACCCCTGCAGGAGAGCTTGAACAAGGCGTTTTTGCTTTGATAAGCTGGGGAAAACACGTAGTTAAACTGATCGGATTCAATGCGCCTTTTCCTGCTGATGCATTGGAAACGTGTGTTGCGCCAGCACATTATAGTGAAGATATCAAAAATCAAGTTCGTAAAAATGATAGTCATGTAATTTTGTACTATACAGGACATGATGAAGATGTAATACAACAATACCTGGCTTTATCCCGTCTGGCTGCGTGTTTTGAAGAATTTAATGCATTAGCAGTTATTAATGAAAACGCCCATTCTTCACTCCCTGCAAATGTTTTAAGTAACTTACTTAGTGATGAAGACAGTGCACAGAGTTTATGCGATTGTTTACCGCTATTTTTCTGCGGATTTGTTAAATATATTTTAGAAGACGTTAAAGGTGTCTGGATGCGCACTTACGGTGCTAATGTATTTGGATTGCCTGATTTTGCTGTATTAGCAAATAACCATGATGAAGGTTCTGACTATTTCGATATGTTTGGTAATATTTTATCGTATCTGCGTCAGAGCGGAGCAACTATGAATCCAGGGGATACAATGGAAATTGGTGATAATAAAATGATGTCTTTACGAGTTCCACAGGAGGATGAATACTTTCTGAAAGATACAGGTAATGTTTTGGTTGTAGAGATCGGTAAATAGTTAAATAAGCCTATACATCATTATTGAGCAGAAATTGTCTGTTACTAAACAATAAAAATGACTTCTGATATTAAAAATTTGATATCGGAAGTCATTTTACATTTGGGTAAATTAAAAAATAACTGTTTGTTCAATAAAATATGCAAACACAATCAATATTTATTTTAAATATCAAGATATCAGATAGTTACCTTACTGCTTCTGTTTATTTAATAACATAATGCTTATTGTGCACAGTAATATTAGCTACTCTCCGCTCAGACTGAAAAATATCATAAGCAGGCTTCAATTCGCTCCAGAAAGGCATATAAGCTGACTTTTGAAATTTTTGCATATTTGATGCTGTCATTCTGAATGGAAAAATATGAATGGGTATTCGCTTCTGTCCGCTGTTTATAGCCTGATTAACAACAGCGTAGATTTGTTCTATTCCCTTGTCAGTCATAGCATAGCAACCGATGGACACGCAGTTTCCATGAATCATGATAAAGCTTCCTGTGTATCCATTGGCACGGTCATAGGCATTCGGGTAGCCGATGTTAAAAGCAAGATGATAATTACTATTTGGTTTTAATAGATTTTTCTCAGTTGCGTAAAATCCTTCCGGACTTTTGCCATCCCCTTCGGCTTTTTTAGGTCCCAGACCGCCTGAGTATGTACAGATATCCCATGTCCTGTATAGCTGATAATTGTTATTTTTATGTTTATACCATATTTCCAATATTCCCTCTTGTTTGAATATTCGCAGATAAATTTTATCACCACTAACAGGAGGAGAAACTGCTATAGCCGTATTTTTTACATCTATAGTTTTAATTTTCTGGTCAATAGTATAATTTCTAAAAAATAATGATACACCTGCAACTACGCCCGCGAATCCGATAACAATCATACAGATAGTCATTAATCTTCGAGATAGTGTCTTTACTTGATTTTTTTTATTAGCGAAAAAAGGATAAATAATTAAACCGATGCTTCCGATAAATATCAATATGGGAAGTAATATCATTAATTGTTCGCTAAATAATACAGACATGATTTGCTTCCGTTGAAACTAAGTTACCCAGCAGTTAATCAGAAAACTGAATACAGAACAAACAACTGATTTAGCTATACAATTCTATCCTGTGGGTTTCTTCCTGCCCAGTCGCATACGAACTGCCATGCTACTCTTCCTGAACGGCTGCCACGGCTCTGACTCCAATTTAATGCTGCGCGTCTTGCTGTTTCATCCAGATTCAGACCAGCTTCTTCCAGCCAGTTCTGTACAGCCTGTAAATATGCGTTCTGATCAAATGGGTAAAAGCTTAGCCATAAACCAAAACGATCCGATAAAGATACTTTTTCTTCAACGGCTTCCTGAGGATGAACTTCTCCGCCATTGCCTGTATGAGCCACATTGTCTGCCATATACTCAGGCATTAAATGCCGGCGGTTAGATGTAGCATATACCAGTACATTGTCACATCGCTGGGATAATCCGCCATCAAGGGTAGTTTTTAATGCTTTGTAAGCATCATCACCGTCTTCAAAAGATAAATCATCACAGAACAGAATGTATTTTTCCGGTCTGGCGGTTAGTAAAGAAAGTAAAGCAGGTAATGTTAACAAGTCACTTTTATCAACCTCAACCAGACGCAACCCCTGATCTGCATACTGATGCAGTAACGCCTTAACCAATGATGATTTTCCGGTACCACGTGCTCCTGTCATTAATACATTATTTGCCGGTCTGCCAGCAAGAAACTGTTCTGTATTACGTACCAGTTGTCGGCGCTGCTCATCAACAGCTGCCAGACAGTCCAGAGAAAAGGTATGCGGATTTGGTAAACTTTCCAGAATACCCTTGTTACCTAATTTATGCCAGCGGTAAGCAACTGCCGTCCAATCAGGTTCCTGAGCCAATGGTGGCAAAATGGCATCCAGCCGCTGTAAAACAGTTGCAGCCAGATTGATAAATTCCTTACGTTTCATCTATTTCCCTTCAATTTCTATAGCTATGAATTATGAATGTTTTTGCAATATTAATGCAAAGGGTGCATCATTTATCCGGTTAATAAAAGCATATTTCAACACTGCTATCTGTTGTTGCGGTAAGCTTTGCGCCCATGTTTGTATTGTTTCCGCTTCAATTCTTCCCTCTTCATGACCCGGATATAAAACCGCAGCCAATACACCATTATCGGTAAGAAGGTTTAATCCGCTTTGCATCGCCTTAAGGGTTGTATTGACTTGGGTTGTACAGTTTTTATCTCCGCCAGGTAAGTATCCAAGGTTAAATATGATGGCACTAACCTTACTCTGAATATACTCACTCAGATGTTCATGTCCGGCTTGAATTAACTGTACCCGCTCACTATAACCGGCTTTTACCAGTCTGTTACTGGTAACGTCTAATGCACTAGCCTGTATATCAAAAGCGACTACTTTACCATGGGCACCGACGCATGAGGCCAGAAACAAAGTATCATGCCCGTTACCAGCAGTAGCATCAATGACTGTATCGCCAGCCTGTACAGTCTGCTGAATGTTTTTATGTACAAAATCCAGAATATTGAGAAGCATAAATTAATTTGTGCTGTCTGATACTTAGATAGTCGCCAAAGCTATCCTTAAGATAAATAAGCATTAAGCATATCAGATTATATATTACCAAAATGAACAGGCATACTATGAATAGTAATTTTATTTATCTGTAATGCTGATACTAGGATAAATATGATACATATTAAGTTTAGAAGTGCCAGACTCTTACCTCACATCCCTAATTCACGCAAAAAGCGAATGTCATCAGCCCAGCCGGATTTTACTTTTACCCAAACCTTTAAAAAAACTTTTGTTTCAAACAATTTTTCCATATCCAGTCTGGCTTCAGTAGATATCTTTTTCAGTTTTTCCCCGCCTTTACCAATTAAAATGCCCTTTTGGCTTTCCTTATCCACCAGAACTGCAATATAAATCCGGTAAAGTTCGTCTTCCTCAGTAAACTGTTCTACTTCAACGTTCATGGCGTAGGGTAATTCTTCACCAAGATAACGAAACAGTTTCTCCCGCACAATTTCCATAGCTAGAAATCTTGCCGATTTGTCTGTCACCATATCTTCAGGATAGAGCGGAATACCTATTGGCAGCATGGGCTTGAGAATATGCACAAGCTGAGCCACGCCCAGTCCGTGCTTTGCACTCACCAGAGCAACCTGAGTGAATTTATATGCCTGCTGTACTTCATCAATAAAGTTCTGCAGTACACTTTGGTCTTTTGCCTTAGCCTTATCGACCTTATTAATTACCAGCACTACCGGAATATGTGCAGGTAATTGTTGCAGTACTTCTCTGTCTGCATCCGAAAAGCGCAATGCTTCAATCACAAATACAATAACATCCACACCGGCAACTGCCTCAGTAACATTCTGATTGAGACGGTCATTAAGTGCATTGCGGTGATAAGTCTGAAAACCGGGAGTATCTACAAATATCAGCTGTGCTTCATTATCGGTATAAATACCATTAACTTTATGGCGAGTAGTCTGAGCTTTTTTACTGGTGATACTGATTTTCTGACCAATAAGGTGGTTCATTAATGTGGATTTTCCCACATTAGGCCGGCCAACAATTGCAACAAAACCGCAGCGAAAATTTTCTGACTGAGGAGGATAATTGTAACTGGATACTTCAGACATACATTCTTTCTTAAATGATACAAATAACCATAAAATGGCTGATAATAAGCTGAATTATTTCAAAACAAGTAAAATGAATTCAGCTAAATAACACATTGCAAATACCAATTATAAACTACTAAATTACCTGAATATATACAGTTTTATTCGAACGATTTTAGAGAAATGGAGTCATTCTTACTGAACAAATACTTTATGAATACTAAGTAACGAAAGACCTCAGAGTGATTAAACAATATTTTCAAAAAGTTTATTTACAATAAACGGATGAAGTTTACTAACTGGCATCATATATAACCGTCCCCAGAAATTATGATTTTTTACTGAAGCGATCAGATAAAGCATTTTTTTATCCGGCTGCTGGGTATTATCAGTAATACGCAGGCAAAGACAAACATCTAAATGAGAATCTTTAATCTCTAAAGTAAGTTTATCTGCAGTATTTTCAGTAATAGTAAAGAAATGTGCTGAATTTGTTTCACCGGATTGAATCCTCTCCTCATCAAGATAAGTAAATCCCTCTATAGTACGTATGCCAGCAGGTCTAACTATATTATCTCTGATTTTAAATAATATCCTTAGCCATTCAGGCTGACGTGAAGTCATCATTTTATATGCTTCAAAAGCTGTAATATTTTTATCGATTTCTTTTTTCTGACAATCAAGATAGTCCGGTTTATCCGCAATCAGGCTAACACACTCGGGTAATTCATTCAGTATTTTAGAAATTGACTTTGTTTTTCCCATTATTTCCCCTTTATTGTAAGACAATAAGTAATAACAATATGCCACCTTCAATATATTGTAACTTATTTATTTTTTCTAGGTTTAGCTGCCGGAAACTGCTTTTCTAACCAAACAAGAGCTGTTTGTGCGGTTTGTTGTTCTGCTTCACGCCGGCTGTGTCCGGCTGCTTCAGTCTGAAAGCCGGTTTCTCCTAAATCACATTGCACTACAAATTGTAAATCATGAACATCACCAATCTGATCTACAATCCGATATTTTGGCAATGGCATATGTCGTGCCTGCAAGGCTTCCTGAAGACGTGTTTTTGCATCTTTTCCACTGTTCTGAGGATTAATATTACGGATGCGGTCTGCGTATAAATGTCTTACGACAGTCTCAGCAGTATTAAAATCTGCATCAAAGCTTACTGCGGCAAATAATGCTTCCATTGCATCAGCCAGTATAGATGGCCGCCGGAAGCCACCGCTTTTTAACTCACCAGTACCCAGCAATAAAGCATCTCCGATTTTTAGTTCAGTTGCAATCTGAGCCAGTGTTTCCTGATTAACCAGATTCGCCCTCATTCGTGAAAGCTCACCCTCTGTCAGGCGCGGAAATGCATTAAACAGCATTTTAGCTACAGAATAATTTAAAATTGAATCACCAACAAATTCAAAACGTTCATTATGTAATGCACTGTAACTGCGGTGAGTTAAAGCCTGCAGTAATAAATCAGACTGCTTAAATTGATAGCCAAGCTTTTGTTGTACATATTTCAAAGCATTTTCATGGCGTACATCAGTTTTTCTCATTTAACCGTCTTTGATAATGAATAACCATAATTATATAAACAAAGCGCAAGAAAAAAATCTTGCACCTGATATCAGATATTACTGAATCTTCGTACCGATTCGTTTCAAATCACCCATATTCAGCCATATCAGAAAGGCTTTGCCTACAACAAGCTTATCGTCTACAAATCCCCAGTACCGGCTATCTTCACTATTGTCACGATTGTCACCCATCATAAAATATTTTCCTGCAGGAACGGTACAACTAAACCCACTGCCATCAGTATCATAGTTACACAATTCCCGATCTGGAAAATCAGTATGTACTGCTTGCAGAATAACTGGGGGTTGCTGAGGCATTTTCAGTATCTGAATCGATTTATTACCAAGCTGTTCGGTTACCTGCTGAGCCTGCATATTGATATTTCCATACTGAGGAACCTGTTCGGAATAATTATAAATTTTCTGCTCATCAGTATCAGTGATTACTTTACCGTTGATTGACAGGATTTTATCCTTGTATGTAATAACATCACCCGGCAGACCGATTACCCGTTTAATATAATTTATACGTGTATCTCGGGGGTAATTGAATACAATTACATCACCACGCTCTACTTTGTTTACCGAAATAAGTACATTATTCAGAATTGGCAAACGGATACCGTAAGTAAATTTATTCACCAGAATAAAATCACCGGTAATCAGACCCGGACGCATAGAGCTGGATGGAATCTGAAAAGGCTCAGCTAAAAAAGTGCGCAGAATAAATACCACCAGAATAATCGGAAAAAAACCACTCATGTAATCAGTAAAATGATTGTTATCTACATGCCCCGGATTTTTTTTCTTCAGACTACGATGGATAATCCAGGCTATTCCTGTTAACAATACAAAAATCAGCAGAACTGCGGTAAAACTCATTTTGTACGACAATACACCAAACGCACCAACCAGAATCAGCAAATACCCCCATTGTAATGCTCCGCTCCATTCCCCGTTTTCTTCACGCTTTTTCGAGCTTTTCAAAAATAGAACTATCCCCAGCACCAGAAGGATTGCTGCGCCTATAATCATCGTGTTTGACATTTATTAATCTCCAACCTGTAAAATCGCCAGAAAGGCAGATTGCGGAATTTCTACATTACCTACCTGTTTCATACGTTTTTTACCGGCTTTTTGTTTTTCCAATAATTTTTTCTTACGGGTAATATCGCCGCCATAACATTTGGCCAGCACATTTTTGCGCAGAGCTTTTACGTTTTCACGCGCAATAATTTTACCGCCGATTGCCGCCTGAACAGCAATATCAAACATTTGTCTCGGAATCAGCTCACGCATTTTAGCTACCAGCTCTCTGCCGCGATGAACTGAATTACTGCGATGAACAATCAGACTGAGCGCATCGACTTTTTCACTGTTAACCAGAATATCCAGTTTAACCAGATCTGCAGCCCTGAATTCGAGAAACTCATAATCAAGCGATGCATAGCCGCGTGAAGTTGATTTCAGCTTATCAAAGAAATCCATCACGACTTCATTCATTGGCATTTCATAAGTCAGCATTACCTGCCGGCCCATGTATTGCATATTTCTCTGAACACCGCGTTTCTGATTACACAATGTCATTACCGCACCGACATATTCCTGAGGCAATAATATAGTTGCCGTGATAATAGGTTCATAAATTGCTTCAAGTGTACCGATATCAGGTAATTTAGACGGGTTTTCAATCTCTAAGCGTTCACCGCTTTTCATCAGTATTTCATATACCACTGTTGGTGCAGTGGTAATCAGATCCATATTAAATTCTCGCTCAAGCCTTTCCTGGACAATTTCCAGATGCAGCAGACCAAGAAAACCACAGCGAAAACCGAATCCCAGTGCCTGTGAAACTTCCGGTTCAAATTTCAGTGCAGCATCATTGAGCTGTAATTTTTCCAGAGCTTCACGTAATGCATCGTAATCGTGACTCTCAACAGGGTATAAACCGGCAAACACCTGTGGCTGCACTTCTTTAAAACCGGGTAAAGGTTCGCTGGCCGGCTCCCGCGCCAGGGTAATCGTATCACCTACTTTAGCCGAACCAAGCTCTTTGACACCGGTAATTAAAAAGCCTACATCACCAGCTTTTAATTCCTGCTTCTGCACAGATTTAGGCGTAAATATACCTAATTGTTCTACCTGTGTTTCGGCTCCTGTGGCCATGAAACGAACTTTATCTTTCAGACGTACCGTTCCGTCGACCATGCGTATCAGCATTACTACGCCAACGTAATTATCGAACCATGAATCAATGATTAACGCTTTTAACGGTGCATCATTTTTACCAGTAGGTGCCGGTACTTTTTTTACAATCTCTTCCAGTACATCCTCAATACCGATGCCGCTTTTAGCAGAACAGCGTACAGCATCAATGGCCTCAATTCCGATAATATCTTCTATTTCTTCTATAACCCGCTCAGGCTCCGCTGAAGGTAAATCAATCTTATTCAGAACGGGTAAAACCTCTACCCCCAGGTCAATAGCTGTATAGCAATTGGCTACGGTCTGAGCTTCTACCCCCTGTGATGCATCTACCACCAGTAATGCACCTTCACAGGCAGAAAGAGAACGGGATACCTCATAGGAAAAGTCCACATGCCCCGGGGTGTCAATCAGATTAAGCTGATAAACCTGCCCGTCACGAGCTTTATACTGTAAAGCTGCAGTTTGAGCTTTAATTGTAATACCGCGCTCTTTTTCAATATCCATGGAATCGAGTACCTGTGCACTCATTTCCCGATTTTCAAGACCGCCACAATACTGAATAAAACGATCAGCCAGTGTCGACTTCCCATGGTCAATATGGGCGATAATAGAGAAATTGCGTATATTGTTCATGTAAGCCAATAATTCAAATTAATTCAGACAGCAACATTCTGGTAAATCAATACCAGAAAACCAGAAAATAACTGCTTATTTTAGCGGAATGTACTGTAGTGCGCCCAAGAATTTATAATAATTCAGAAAAGCTTTTAATTTTCAAACATTAGAGCTTAAAAGCTTTCATTAAATACATCATTCAGGGCAAAGTGCTAATAAGTTAACGGATTTTTAAATAATCACACCTTAAGCAGATATTTTAATGTTCAAATTAAATTTTAAACTCATAAAATAAATTTTAAGCGGTACAAAAATTATTTATTAGCAAAGCGATACTATATTATCCTGCCATAAATTTTATCTGACAAACATAGAAAGTCACTGCCAGAAAGACTACAATATCTTTAACTCAGTTGTTTATTTCAATGAAAGTAGTTGTATGCTAAAAATCAGCACACAGTTTGATGGTGGTAATATTGAGATTGTCGATGCCAGTGATCCGGCTAATATCCAGCTCAAATTACCTAAAGACAATGCGGCCGAATTTCGGCAATGGTTTTATTTCCGTGTACAGGGTGTTGCTTATCAGAATATTCGCCTGAACTTCATTAATACAACTGAATCTGCCTATCCGGAGGGCTGGGTAGATTATCAGGCAATGTGCTCTTATGATCGCATCAACTGGTTTCGTGTTCCTACAACTTTCGAAAACGACATATTAACTATTTCTCATACTCCGTTATCCAATAGTGTGTACTATGCCTACTTCGAACCTTATTCATATGAACAGCATCTGAATTTACTAGGTGACAGTCAAAGCAGCGGTTTATGCCAGATAGAAGATTTAGGCAGCACTATTCAGGGACGCGATATTAATCTGCTGACAATTGGCAATCAGGTTGCCAGCGATTTGAAAATCTGGGTGATTGCGCGTCAGCATCCTGGCGAAACTATGGCTGAATGGTTTATTGAAGGTCTGTTAGGCCGGTTATTAGATCATCAGGATCCGACAGCACGTGCTTTGCTGGATCAGGCTACATTTTATATTGTTCCGAATATGAACCCTGATGGATCCGTACTCGGTAATCTGCGTACTAATGCTGCCGGAGCAAATCTCAATCGCGAATGGTTACAGCCCAGCATGCAAAACAGTCCGGAAGTTTATCTGGTACGTGAAAAAATGCATGAAACAGGAGTGGATTTATTCCTGGATATTCATGGCGATGAATCTATTCCTTATGTATTTCTTTCAGGTAATGAGGGAATTCCATCCTTCGATGACAGGCTGCATTCGTTACAGGAAATGTTTAAACAGGCCTTTCTAGTAGCAAGCCCGGATTTTCAGGATAAATATGGTTATGAAAAAGATGAACCGGATAAAGCCAATCTGAATATTGCTACTGCATATATTGGCGAAACCTTTAAATGTTTAGCTTATACGCTTGAAATGCCATTTAAAGATAATAATCAATGGCCGGATGATGATTTTGGCTGGAACGGCCAGCGTTCTCTGCGTTTAGGGGAAGCAATTTTAAGCCCGATTTACTCTATACTGGATAGTTTGCGTTAAATCAGTCATATTGTTTCCAAAGCCTGAGAGATATTTCAGGCTTTTTGTATTTTTTAGTAAAATCAAATGATTAATAATTACATACGCAGCATAATAAAGATGCATTATTTGTAATCAAGTTGTCTTTTATCCATTATCAATATAGGAAACAATCATGAAAAGAAGCATACTTGTATACAGCATCATCAGCATTATTTCTCTGGCAGCCTGTTCAAGGGATGATTCAGAAGCATCTAAAGCAAAGCTAAGCTGCAATAGTGAGCAGCTTCGCAGTCAGATTCAGCAAACCCTGCAAACAGGTATCAATAATAATGTTCACCAGTTTGCTCAAAATGACAGCCGTCAGTTTGTAGATGCAGATAAAGTAATCAATGCCAGCCATGAATTATCTGTAGCCGTATCTGATGGCAAGCTGGATAAAGACAATAATGGTAATCCTGTTTGCAGCAGTGAGCTAAAAATTACCGTTCCAACTAATATTTGGCAGCAAATTCAGACAAATGCACCGTTGTTATTTGGTAAAACCGATTTTATTGCCCATCTGAATCAGCAGTTGCAAGGTAATGAAGTTACTCTGCATGATAATGTTTTTTCTAAACCTATCCAATACGCACCTGTTTCAGACAGAACAAATGCTAATGCTGCATCTGTAACCAATTCCGCCAGCAAATTTGATCAGACCGGTATTCAGACTTTAAGTACTGTTTTAGGTAATGCACTATTACCCTATGGTATCAAGGATACAGTTATGATTGCCGGGCATATGTACAATCGTGCAGATGCTATCAAGCTGATCACTAATCCCAATGCCCAGGTTTTACCATTAGATCGCCTCAGCCCGGAAGCCCAGAAGGCTAGTGATATTCTTAACGGTCATTCTTTAGCAACAGAGAGTAATAATCAGGCTGATAACAATCATGTTATCCAAAATGATATAACTGCTGATCAGTTGCAGCAGGCACGGGATAATAACCGCAATGCCAATAGTGTTATTAATGCGAAATGGCATAATCTGAACGATACTGTTCGTAATACCTTGCAGCAGGAAGAACAGAAATGGATAGCCCAGAAAACCAGTCAGTGTCAGGCAAAAGCGGCTAAAGCCGGTTCGCCCGCTCAGGCGGAACTAATACGGCTGGAATGTGATACACTAATGATTAATGAACGTATTAAGTATCTTAACGGTTATAGCCTGCATTAATTCGTCATTATTAGTCTGGACATCAGTATTATTTTTTTATATTACTGGTGTCTGATCCTACATATTTAATAAATAAAGTATAAACATGTCGGATCGGAAAATTATTCATATTGATATGGACGCTTTTTATGCGTCAGTAGAATTACGCGATCGTCCCGAACTTCAGAATAAACCTGTTGTTGTAGCATGGGATGGACCAAGATCAGTAATTTGTGCTGCCTCGTATGCGGCTCGCAAATATGGATTACATTCTGCTATGGCTGTATCTACAGCTAAGCGATTATGCCCTCAGGCAATTTATATTACTCCGGATTTCAATAAATACCGTGCAGTATCCCAGTATATTCACAGTATCTTTAGCCGCTATACCCATCAAATTGAACCTTTATCTTTGGATGAGGCTTATCTCGATGTCACTAATTATCAGGGCAATCTGCCTTATGCCCGGGATATTTCCAGTGAAATACGCGCATCTATTCTGTCTGAAACCGGTTTGACAGCTTCCGCCGGTATTGCTCCTAACAAATTTCTGGCTAAAATTGCTTCTGACTGGCGCAAGCCAAACGGTCAGTTTGTTATTGCACCTTCGCAAGTGATGAATTTTTTGCAGAAATTACCGTTAGGTAAAATTCCCGGAGTCGGTAAAGTAACAGAGCAGAAAATGAATGCCTTAGGCTGGAAAACAGTCGGAGATTTAAGTCAGGTAAATTTATCTGTTTTAGTGCATCATTTTGGTCGCTGGGGATACCGGCTGTTTGATCTAGCTCAGGGGCGTGATGACCGCGAAGTTACTCCTGAACGTAACCGCCAGCAGATATCTACGGAAATTACACTTATCAAAAATGAAAATCTGATTGAAATCGCCCGCCATCTGCCTGACCTGGCACAGACATTGGTAGAAACGATGCAGCAGAAACAGTTGCAGGGAAATTGTGTAACTTTAAAATTAAAAACTGCCGATTTTCAGATTCATACACGTTCGCAGACCTACTCTTCTCCTTTACCTGATGCTGCAGCTTTGATTGCTGCCGGGCAGGATTTACTCAAGCGGTTACCGGACAATGGCGAACAATTCCGTCTGATTGGTCTGGGTATCAGCCATTTCTATCAGCATGAATATCAGCCTGATTTATGGGCTTCTGAAAATGCATTCTGATGATATCTCCTTGAAACAATTTCGACTACATCGCACTACATTTTTCTGGCTTAAGTTAACAAAATAAAGGATAATGAGGCTGTCAGGCTGCAAGCGGGAGTAAGTAGCCCTTTATCAGAAAAAGTAACATCACAGGAGTTACCATGAGTCACATTAAAGTGCCGACAGAAGGTCATAAAATCATTTCTGGCCAAGCTATTCCGAATGATCCAATCATTCCTTTTATTGAAGGGGATGGTATTGGTGTTGATATTACGCCAGTGATGAAAGACGTTATTGATGCAGCAGTAGCGAAAGCCTATAACGGTTCCAGAAAAATTGTCTGGATGGAAGTTTATGCCGGTGAAAAAGCCACTAAGGTTTATGGTGAAAATGTATGGTTACCGGAAGAAACACTGGAAGCCATTAAAGAATATAAAGTAGCAATTAAAGGACCGATGACTACACCGGTAGGCGGCGGTATTCGCTCACTGAATGTTGCCATTCGTCAGCAACTGGATTTATATCAGTGTGTACGTCCTGTACAGTATTTCAAAGGCGTACCTTCTCCGCTTAAAGATCCTAGTAAAGTTAACATGGTTATTTTCCGTGAGAACACTGAAGATATTTACGCAGGTATTGAATGGTTTGCAGAAACAGCAGATGCTAAAAAAATTATCAATTTCCTGCAAGGTGAAATGGGTGTTACCAAAATCCGCTTCCCTGAAACATCCAGCATTGGTATCAAGCCTGTTTCTAAAGAGGGTTCACAACGCCTGACCCGCGCAGCTATACGTTATGCTATTGATAATGACCGAGACAGTGTTACCATTGTTCATAAAGGTAACATCATGAAATTCACCGAAGGCGGATTCCGTGACTGGTCTTATGAAGTAGCTAAAAATGAATTTGGCGCAACCTTGATTGGTGATGGACCATGGTGCGAATTTAAAAATCCGAAAACCGGTAAAAATATCGTCATTAAAGATTGTATTGCTGATGCATTCCTGCAGCAGATTTTGCTGCGTCCGGCTGAATATGATGTGATTACGACACTTAATCTGAATGGTGACTACATTTCAGATGCTCTGGCTGCTCAGGTTGGTGGTATCGGTATTGCCCCGGGAGCCAATATCTCTGATGAATATGCCGTATTTGAAGCAACACATGGTACTGCACCTAAATATGCCGGTCAGGATAAAGTTAATCCGGGATCTATCATTCTGTCTGCCGAAATGATGTTACGTCATTTAGGCTGGAAAGAAGCTGCAGATTTGGTTATTACCTCAATTGAAAAAGCCATTGCCGACAAAATTGTCACCTATGATTTTGCCCGTATGATGGAAGGTGCAAAAGAAGTCTCCTGCTCAGATTTCGGTAAAGCTCTGATTGAACGTATGTAACTCTTCATATTATGTATTCACGAAACCGAATCCTGAAATGGGATTCGGTTTTTTTATAAAATAAAATTTTTAATTCGTTCGATAAATAAAAACAATTATCTTTAAAAACATTTATGTTCAGCTATAATGAATATTATCTGAAAAGTTGAAAACAATGATTTTAGGAATTCAAACCGATTCTTGCGGTCGCTGTGTACACTATCATAATGAAAATGATATCGTTGCCCTTCAATGTGCCCAGTGTAAACAATACTATGCCTGCTTTAAATGCCATGATTTGATGTGTGATCATACATTTGTAGCCATGACAACTGAAAATAGCCAACCGGTTATGTGTGGAAATTGCAAAACCCTCTTAACCTATAAACAGTATCAGCAATATCAGTGTCCGTTTTGTCAGGCTTCTTTTAATCCACGCTGCGCATTACATAAAGATATTTATTTTAAATAATATATATTATTAGTTATCATCAAGGTCAACAATTAGTCCGTCTTCATCCCATTCGGTTTTACGTACTAGTTCGTTCTTTTCAAATACAGATTCACTTTTTTTGGCACCTGAATCATACCAGGTTAGAACAACTCCGCTAACTTTATTATCTATAATTGCAACATCAGAAATCAGATGTCCGCTGTTATCCCACGTGGTCATCGTTTTTACCACGCCTTGATGAACAGTCATGTCCTGTTTTATCTGCCCGTTAGCGTACCAGCGCTGCCAGCGCCCTTCTGCTTTTCCGTTAACGAAATAAATTTCTCCGCGTTTATGGCCATTTTCATACCAGCTGCGTGTTTTGCCATTCGGTAAACCGTTTTTCCAGCTTATTTCAATCGCAAGCCGACCATTTGGATACCAGCTATGCCATTGTCCGACAGGTTTACCATTTTTATAGTTGCCTTGTAGTTTCTTTTTACCATCCGGATACGATAGCTGTAATACGCCTTCTTTCATAGCCGGAATTAATTGTTGTAACTGATCTATGGGCAAAGCATATTCAGCATCATATTTGTTTTTTTCAGGTTCGGGAAGAATCTGTTCATTAACCTGATCGTTTTTTGATTGGTGAGAATTCTGATGATATTGAACCTTTGGCTGCTTATTCACAACATGCTGGTTTATATCTGTATTGACAGTTTTATGCGCTTGGGACTTTATCTGCCATACAACTGTTATTACAATCAAAAAAAGTATTATGGCGAGTACGAACCAGTAAAAGCGTCTGGCTACATACATAGTTTCTGTCCCTTTTTACTAAGTAGAATCATTATTTTATGCAATAAAAATTATATCTATAGATATTACATTCTTTTTCAAATAAATTATTGATTATATGAATGTATCAATTATTTTTGCCAGTAGGTTTTCACATTAACAAACTCATAAATACCAAATTCTGACAATTCGCGTCCGAATCCGGAATCTTTTACTCCGCCAAAAGGCAGGCGTAAATCACTACTCGTATGTCGGTTAATAAATACACTACCCACATTTAAATTTTCTGCGAATTTCCATGCCTGTGAAGTGTTCTGCGTATAAATACTGGCTCCCAGACCAAAAGGATTATCATTAGCCAGCGTTAATGCATGATGATTATCACTGGCTCGCAGAATAATCGCTACTGGTCCAAATACTTCTTCATGATATACACGACAATCCGGATTGACTTTATCCAGAATAGTAGCCGGATAAAACCAGCCTTGTACATTTTCCGGGATTTTACCGCCAAGTAAGCATTGTGCACCCTGGGTTAGTGCATCCTGAACCTGCGCATGAACCAATGTACGTAAATCATTGCGATGCAGTGGTGCCAAAGTTGTGGATGGCAGCCATGGCTCCCCCATTTGCAGTTTCCGGCAGTGTTGCATAAAAACAGCCAGAAATTCATCAGCAATGTCATTATTTATAATCAGCCGTTTGGCCGCATTACATGACTGACCGGCATCGCGAAAGCGTGAATAACAAGCATCTGCCGCAGCCTGCTTAATATCCGCATCATTTAATACAATGAAGGCATTGCTTCCGCCCAGCTCCATAACACATTTGCGTAAATGGCTGCCGGCCAGTGCAGCCAGATATCGCCCGGTTTGGGTTGAACCGGTGAAAGCCAGTGCCTGTGTTTGAGCAATAGCATATTCAATATCATCATTACTGAGCCAGACAAGTTGTAAAGGTAAATCATCCCCTATCAATTCAAACAGCATCTGGCTGATTTTGCCTACAGAAGGTGCCGGTTTCACCAGACAGGCATTTCCGGCACATAAAGCAGGAATAGCAAAGCGCAAAATCTGCCATACCGGATAATTCCATGGCATTACTGCCAATACTGTTCCTAGAGGCTCAAAACGTACCTGACTCAGGCTTGCCTGCGTGGCAATAGTTTTATGAGCAAGCAGCTCGGGCGCTAAATGTGCATAATAACGAATCAGAGCAATAGATTTACTGATTTCTGCTTCACATTCACGCAAACAGCGCCCTACTTCAATACAAATCTGATAGGCCAGTTCGGCTTGTGCTTGTTCCAGTCGCTGAGCAAACTCTAAAAGATAATGAGTGCGTGTTTGCACATTTTCACAGGCAAAATTACGTTGTTTACTGGACAGCTGCTGATACTGTAAATCGAATTCAGCTCTGGTCAGATTTTCACGGGTAAATAGAACTTCACCTGTAATGGCATGATAACTGGTATACAACTCAAAAATCCTTCAACTGCAAACGGTAAATCCATACGTATTGAATACAAGACAATATATGTCTGCAAAAAATATTGACCTTATAAAACTTATAAGGTCAATAATAATTTTATTATTCGTCAGCCGTATCCAGCTTTTGTACACCCTGCTTCACTTTATAGCGATTTTTTAACCATTGCAGATTAGCAACAGCAAGGTTTTGTGCCAGATTTTCGCTGATAATTTGCTTAGCCTGTGGCAAAACATTACCCATATCCTGAGGTGGTTTAATTGCATTAATTTTAACCAATACTGGATTTTGCTGATCAGTAAGTAAAATATATGCCGGTTTATTGTTTGCAGGTTTGGCTTTAATCCAAAGCTGGAAATCACCCTTAGACATCATCGCTACAGCTTGTTGTGGTGTAAGATCTGTACTTGGTGACCATGGCAGACTGGAAACGTCACCTTTATTTAAATTTTCCAGAGCCTGCTTAGCTGATGCTGTCGCCAGCTTTTTGGCTTCCTCGGCAATGTAGTCCTGTTGTATCTGAGGTTTAATCTCTGCAAAAGATGCCTGATGTTCTTTACGTACATCCAGTGCACGTACCACCCAATATGTTCCGTTACCCAAATCAACTGGTTCAGAATTATATCGTTTTATCAGTACATCATTTCCAAATAAAACATCTTGTAGCGCTTTTGGCATCCCACTGGCATTGGCCATATCGCGTGTTACCCAGCCCTGATCTACCTTGTGGATTTGTAAACCAAGCTTATCATTAATCGGCTGTAATGTTTTTGGGTTATTAAATGCCAGATCACTGACAGTTTCTTTCATTTTCGCAACAACAGCCGCACCCTTACGAATCTGAATCTCTTGAGTTAATCGTGGTTTTACACTTTCCAAAGAAGGTTTCGGAGCTGATGCGGAAGTCGGAATCTGATTATATGCTTCCTGCAGCTCAGCTTCACTGACTGTTTCCTTAGCGCCCAGCTCCGCAGCAGACAATTGTACAAATTCATATTTAACAGCCTGCGGAAGATAATAACGTTTTTTATTCGCTTCGTAATAAGCTTTCAGCTTACTATCATCAACAGCTACCTGACTGACAAAATTTGCTGCAGGAAAGGTAATTGTTTGTACCTGACGTGCAGATTGCAACAGATTAATCATTTGTCTGGCCTGTACGTCACTTACCAGATTACCGGCTTTCATAAGATTCAGCATAGTCTGCATAGCGTACTGTTTACGCATACCGTTTATCAGAGCTTCTTCTGTCATTCCTGACTGTTGTAAAAATGCGCGATATTTGGCTTCTACAAATTTTCCGTTTTCCTGAAAACTCGGGTCAGATGCAATCACCTGTTTTATCTGGCTGATAGAAACATTAATATTCATATCATTAGCAGCCTGCTGAATATAAGCCTGATCACGCAGTGTTTCATAAGCAAGCTGTTTACTTACCGGATTACCGGAAGCGTTCTGTAAACGCCGCTGAAAATCATTGACATCGTTTATTTTAATTTTTATGTCGCCTACTTTGCTGACATAATCAGAACCGGGAACAGCCAGTGAATAGCCGCCTGCAAATACAAAACTTAGACAAATCGCGCCTAGAATAATCTGAGCCGGGGTTTTATATTTTTCTACAATGTGAAACATGAGATTCAGTTAACTTTATTCAAAACAGACAGAACGATATTGTAACTTTTTTTATTAAGCTAAACCATGTTGATTAAAGAATTAATGCACAAAAGCGACAAACAATAAAAAAGGCGGGAAAATATCCCGCCCAGCCTGATTACAGAATTTAAATCAAAGAGCATCTTTCAGTGCTTTACCTGCACGGAACTTAGGAGTTTTGGCTGCTTTGATTTGCAATGGCTCGCCAGTTTTCGGGTTACGTCCGGCACGTGCAGCACGTTCACCAACATAAAATGTACCGAAACCCACTAAAGTTACAGTATCACCACTTTTCAGTGCTTTAGTAACAGAGCTAATCATACCGTCCAGAGCCTTTGCTGCAGAAGCTTTAGGTAAATCGGCTTCCTGAGCAATAGCTTCAATCAATTCAGACTTATTCACAATAAAGTCCCTTTCTGTTGTTATGTTCATATGATTTTCAGTTTCCGACCATTTCCTTTATGGCAAAAACTGAACAATACATTACGATTACTTTATAACAAGCCCAAATTCTTTATGTCAAGCGCCGACACATCTACATTGAGTTAAATCATGCCAAAAACAATGCCATTCACCATTAGTGTTGGTGAATGGCTGCATACTCAGTGTTTTACGGTTTTTGTTGTTGACTTAGGCGCTGAATTAGCTATTACATTTTCTTCCGGTGTACTTTGCCATGGGCTGGGTGGATAAGCCAGTCCAAGATCAAGTACTTCATCTATCCACTGTACCGGATGAATAGTCAGCTGTTCACAGATGTTAGCCGGAATTTCTTCCAGATCTTTAACATTATCTTTCGGAATCAACACATGCTTTATTCCGCCGCGTAAAGCAGCCAGCAGCTTTTCTTTCAGCCCGCCAATTGGCAGAATTTCTCCTCGCAGAGTAATTTCGCCAGTCATGGCTACATCCGCGCGTACCGGTATACCGGTAAAAGCAGAAACCAAAGCTAGAGTTATGGCACTACCAGCACTCGGACCATCTTTCGGCGTAGCACCTTCTGGAACATGTACGTGAATATCATTTTTTTCATAAAAATCAGGCTCGATGCCCAGACTTTCAGCCCGTGAACGAACAACACTCCACGCAGCACTGACAGATTCCTGCATCACATCACCCAGCTTACCGGTACGCAGAATATTGCCTTTACCACGAAATCTGCTGGCTTCAATAGTTAAAAGTTCACCACCCACTTCTGTCCAGGCTAGTCCTGTTACCTGACCAATACGGTTTTCATTTTCCGCTACTCCATAGTCAAAGCGGCGGACACCAAGATAGTCATGTAAATTATCTGCATTAATTACAATTGTTTCTGGTTTTGCTTTAGCTTTTTTACCTTTACTGGTATTTTCTGCTGCAACCGCTTGCTTCATTACTACTTTACGGCAAATTTTGGCTATTTCACGATCAAGTGAACGTACACCGGCTTCACGTGTGTAATAACGGATAATATCGCGTACAGCTGATTCCTCAATGCAGATTTCACCATCGCGTACACCATTTTGCTTGATCTGTTTAGCTACCAGATATTTCATGGCAATATTGATTTTTTCGTCTTCGGTATAACCGGAAAGACGAATAATTTCCATACGGTCTAATAGCGGAGACGGAATGTTCATACTATTAGAGGTAGCAATAAACATCACATCTGATAAATCAAATTCAACTTCTGCATAATGGTCAGAAAAAGAATGGTTTTGTTCAGGATCAAGCACTTCAAGTAAAGCACTAGCAGGATCACCCCTGAAATCATTACCTAATTTATCAATTTCATCGAGTAAAAATAGTGGGTTTTTAACACCAACCTTGGCCATGTTTTGCAGAATTTTACCGGGCATTGAGCCGATATAAGTTCGACGATGGCCGCGGATTTCACTTTCATCATGCACACCACCTAACGCCATACGAACATATTTTCGTCCGGTGGCTTTAGCAATGGATTCACCCAGTGATGTTTTACCTACACCTGGAGGGCCGACCAGACATAAAATAGGACCCTTAAGCTGATTCATGCGTTTTTGTACTGCAAGATATTCAAGAATGCGTTCTTTAACTTTTTCGAGACCATAGTGGTCGGCATTCAGAATCATATCGGCTTTGACAATATCTTTGCTTACCTTAGATTTCTTTTTCCACGGTAATTCAAGCAGCGTATCTATATAATTACGAACAACTGTTGATTCAGCTGACATAGGAGGCATCATGCGCAATTTTTTGAATTCAGACAGACATTTTTCTTCTGCCTCTTTGCTCATACCAGCCTGGCGAATCTGCGTTTCAAGATTAGCCAGATCATCATCTTCTTCACCCAGCTCTTTCTGAATCGCTTTTACCTGTTCATTCAGATAATATTCACGCTGCGACTTTTCCATTTGCCGCTTTACTCGCCCGCGAATACGTTTTTCTACTTGAAGGATATCCAGCTCAGACTCAAGCAAATGAAGTAAATGTTCCAGACGGGCAGTCACATTGGTCATAGCAAGGATTTGCTGACGCTGATCAAGTTTCAGCTGTAAGTGGGCTGCAATAGTATCAGCCAGACGGCTAAGAGTATCGATACCGTTAATAGTAGTAATGACTTCTGCCGGAATTTTTTTATTCAATTTCGCTAGCTGTTCAAACTGGGATAATAAGGTACGACGTAATGCCTCATCATCGTGTTTATCCTCTTCAATGGCATCCGTACATTTTTCTATATGAGCCTCAACATATGGCCCGCTTTCATCAATATACTGTACCTTAGCACGGTACAGACCTTCCACAAGTACTTTAACCGTACCATCAGGTAATTTAAGCACTTGCAGAATACTGGCTACTGTGCCCATGTCATACATGTCTTCAGCATGTGGCTCATCTGTATCTGCGTTTTTCTGTGCCAGCAAAAATACCGGTTCATCATGCTCCATGGCAGCATCCAGAGCCGCTATGGATTTTTCACGTCCTACAAAAAGGGGCAATACCATATGCGGGTAAACGACAACATCACGCAAAGGCAACATTGCCATCGTGGTTGGCTGTAACGGAGCAGAATCATAAATTTCAGCCATGTAATGCCTCAATCTTTCCTGGAAATATGCAATTAAATTGGATGTTAAAATGGTGCTAAACCAGTTTTTTTCAAGTATTTCAAATATTGAATAATTATTGAAAAATTCTGTATTAAGAAGATTTATTTTAAAAAGTGAAATATTGGCCGGACAAATATACGGTATCTGAAATTAATCTGTCCGGCCAGACAAACTAGCGAATTACCGGTTTATAGCGAATGCGTTTGGGTTTTGCACCTTCTTCTCCCAGACGACGTTTTTTATCAGCTTCATACTCCTGATAATTGCCATCAAAAAATACCCATTTTGATTCACCTTCAGCAGCCAGAATATGTGTGGCAATCCGGTCAAGAAACCAGCGATCATGTGAAACGACGAGTACGCTGCCGGCAAATTCCAATAAGGCCTCTTCAAGTGCACGCAGAGTTTCCACATCCAGATCATTTGATGGTTCATCCAGCAGCAATACATTACCACCGGAAATTAAAGTTTTGGCCAGATGCAGGCGACCGCGCTCACCTCCGGATAGTTTTCCTACAATTTTACTCTGGTCACTCCCTTTAAAGTTGAATCTGCCCAGATAGGCTCGGGCAGGAATTTCAAATTGTCCTACCTGTAAAATATCACGCCCTTCTGCTATTTCATCAAACACGTTTTTATCATCATGCAGACCGTTACGGCTCTGATCAACAATTGATAATTTTACTGTCTGACCAACCTTTACCTTACCTGTATCCGGCTGTTCCTGTCCGGTAATAAGTTTAAATAATGTAGATTTACCAGCTCCGTTTGGTCCGATAATTCCGACAATGGCACCAGGCGGAATTTTAAAACTTAAATCATCAATGAGTAATTTGTCACCAAAACTTTTGCTGACACGCTCAAACTCAATCACCTCATTACCCAGACGCTCGGCTACAGGAATAAATATTTCCTGAGTTTCATTACGTTTCTGATATTCGTAATTACTCATTTCTTCAAAACGCGCCAGACGCGCTTTAGATTTAGCCTGACGCCCGCGTGCATTCTGTCTTACCCACTCAAGCTCTTGCTTCATGGCTTTAATTCTTGCGGCCTCGGTTTTAGCTTCGTTCTCCAGTCGGGCTTCTTTTTGTTCCAGCCATGAACTATAGTTACCTTTCCATGGAATACCATGCCCACGGTCTAATTCCAGAATCCACTCTGCAGCGTTATCCAGAAAATAGCGGTCATGCGTAACAGCTACTACTGTACCCGGAAAACGAACCAGAAATTGTTCCAGCCATTCTACTGATTCTGCATCAAGGTGATTAGTCGGTTCATCCAGTAACAGCATATCCGGCTTACTTAATAGCAATTTACATAATGCAACTCTGCGTTTTTCCCCGCCGGATAAATTACCAATCCGTGCATCCCATTCTGGTAACCGCAGTGCATCAGCAGCAATTTCCAGCTGATGTTCTAAATTATCTCCGGCCCCTGCCGCGATAATAGCTTCCAGCCGTGCCTGCTCTTCGGCCAGCGCATCAAAATCAGCATCCGGCTCTGCATAAGCTGCATATACTTCTTCCAGTTTTTTCTGTGCGCCGGCCACATCCCCCAAACCGGATTCCACTTCTTCTCTTACTGTTTTATCAGCATCAAGCTGGGGCTCCTGTGGTAAATAGCCGATTTTGATACCACTCATTGGAATGGCTTCACCTTCAAATTCGGTATCTACTCCGGCCATAATTTTTAAAACAGTGGATTTCCCTGCACCATTAAGTCCCAGCAAACCAATTTTGGCACCGGGGAAAAAAGATAAAGAAATATCCTTGATAATCTGTTTTTGAGGCGGCACGGTTTTACTAACGCGCAGCATTGAGTATACATATTGGCTCATAGTGTATTCATCAGTGTAAATTAGTCAGAATCAGCCTGAAAGGAAGGGCTGATGATTATGATTTTAATTTTAGCATGCATATACCTGCTGTTAACGAATGCTTTGCGTTAAAATACCACCATTTATTTCTTTGCTGTCCTTCATGAATATAATCTCAACTCTGATAGATTTCATTTTACATATTGATCAGCACCTACAATTTATTGTGACTCAATATGGAATATGGATTTATGTAATTCTGTTTGCTTTGATTTTTTGTGAAACCGGATTAGTAGTTACTCCGTTTCTGCCTGGGGATTCCTTGTTATTTGCAGCCGGTGGAATTGCTGCTATAGGCGAAATGAATGTGCATTTTATGGTTGTATTGTTACTGGCTGCCGCTATCATTGGTGATGCCGTAAATTTTTCAATCGGAAAAAAATTTGGTGCCCATCTGTTTGCAAATCCACATTCGAAAATATTCAAACAAATTTATTTACACAAAACACAGGAATTTTATGCAAAGCATGGCGGAAAGACGATTATCATTGCCCGTTTTGTGCCAATAGTGCGTACATTTGCACCGTTTGTAGCCGGAATGGGACATATGCATTATGGTCATTTTATACGCTATAACTGTATTGGTGCTATCCTCTGGGTTGTGCTGTTTTCTTATGCTGGGTATTTTTTTGGTAATCTGCCATTCATTAAACAGAATCTTTCTCTGGCACTGATTATTATCATTGCTGTTTCTTTATTGCCGGCTGTTATAGAAATACTGCGCCATAGATTTGCAGCTTCAAAGCAAAATTAAATATTTTTTTCTGCTGTTAATAACGATATTACAGGCATGTTATGAGTCAGATACATGTATTACCCGATCATTTAATTAACCAGATAGCTGCCGGAGAAGTGATTGAACGTCCGGCCAATGCACTGAAAGAAATAATTGAAAACAGTCTGGATGCGGGAGCTAGCCATATTGATATTCAGCTGGAAGCCGGTGGTATCAAACGTTTGTCCGTTACTGATGATGGCCAGGGCATAGATAAGACAGATATTCCGCTAGCTTTACATCGCCATGCAACAAGTAAAATCAGTTCTCTGGAAGATCTGGAAAAAGTAGTAAGCATGGGTTTTCGTGGTGAAGGTCTGGCCAGCATTGCCTCAGTCAGCCGCCTGACTCTAACCAGCCGTACAGATACAGATAATCACGCAACTCAAATTTACGCAGAAGACGGCAAACTCAGTGATGTTAAACCAGCTGCACATTCCACTGGAACAACTGTTGATGTAGTTGAACTTTTTTTCAACACACCGGCAAGGCGTCAGTTTCTTAAATCACCTGCAACTGAGTTTGCACATTGCCGTACCATGGTAGAACGTCTGGCACTGGCTCATCCTGAAGTAGCATTCAGTTTACAGCATAATAATAAAAATATACTTTCATTGCCTGCGCAATCCCTGCAAGAGCGCTGCTCAGCCATTATGGGAACAGATTTTACCGCTGCCAGCCTGAGTGTTGACGAAAAACTCAATGAAATGCGTTTACACGGACTCATTGGTAAACCCACTTTTACACATGGCAAAACCAGCCAGCAATATATTTTTGTCAATCAACGATTTGTACGGGATAAAATTATTCTGCATGCAGTTAAACAGGCATATAACGATGTTTTACATCAGGCCTTAACACCTGCATTCATCCTGTTTCTTACCTTGCCGCCTACCGAAGTTGATGCAAATGTCCATCCAACCAAAACTGAAGTGCGTTTCCGCCAGGGTCAGGCTGTACATCAGCTTGTATTTCATACTTTGAATAAATGTCTGGCTTCTACGAATGCCAGCCATACCACCTCTGTATCACAGCCGGAAACAGCACTCAAAGATATTATGCAAAAACAGCCGGCTGAAGTTCAACAAGTATTTGGTTCTAATAAAATCAATACTGCAATACACTCTCCGGCACCATATCAGCGAAGCCATACACCGGTTCAGCGCAATCTGAGTTTAAAAGAATCACAGAGTGCTCTGAATACTTATGCTGAATTATATAAATCAGAACCAGTACTTGAAAACAATACAATCAGTATCCCACAATCAGCAGAAATTGATAATGAACTGGCCAGCTTGGAGCAAGTACGCGGTATAAATTCTACTTATCAATCAGTACAGGCGAATGAAACGATAATTCCCCCACTGGGATATGCTATTGCCCAGCTACTTGATATATATATTCTGGCACAAGCAGAAGACGCACTTATTCTGGTCGATATGCATGCTAGTGCCGAACGGGTAAATTATGAAAAAATGAAGCAACAGCGTGATGCAACTGGTAAAGTAAGCAGTCAGACATTACTGATTCCAATCCGCTTTAATGCCAGCCATGAAGAAATTGCTCTGGCAAATGAATATGCCGCTACTTTACAAGATTATGGTCTGAATATTTCAGTTGAAAATCATCAGCAATTGGTGGTGCATACCGTACCGGCTATGTTGGTAAAAAGCGATATTAAGCTGCTGGTACAAGAAGTTTTGGATGATTTAATGAAAATTGGCAGTAGCGAAGTCATCAGGGAACGGGAAAACCGCATTCTATCCACTTTAGCCTGTCACGGCTCAGTACGTGCAGGACGTAAATTAACTTTACCGGAGATGAATGCATTACTGCGCGATATGGAAAATACAGAACGTGCTAATCAGTGTAATCATGGTCGCCCAACATGGGTAAAACTTCGCTTGCAGGATTTGGATGCTTTATTTTTGAGAGGTCAATAATTATCTATACTGAGATTAGATTATAAATTAATAAAAACCTCTTAATCAGCAAGATTAAGAGGTTTTTATACTAATGGTAGTTAGTGATTAGTGGCAGCCTGAGGTATTGAAGCAGTTTCAGACGCTGCCGGTAATTCAGCATAATCCGGCTCAGGTTCTGATTCATTATTCCACATTTTGCCATTCAGATAAAGCTTACCACCCATTAATTTTAGATGAGTTTTAATAACCCCATTGTCGACCTGTATATAGCCTTTGGTCTGCATGGATTTAACCGCACTATCAATCATCAAGCGGATTGTCTGGTCAATATCTTCAAGAGCTTCCGGACCTCCAGCACTGGCATCCACCGTAAAAAAGGCACGTGCCTGACTGATAGCAAAATTTTCCATTACTGCCTGAGGAATGGCAAAGTCCATTTCTGACTCAGTTTTATTCAGCATTAATCCAAACTGCTGCATATCAGACGCAAGCAGGTTTTTGAAACCAAGGCTGCCATGTATATCTATTAAGCCCTGCGGCATTTGCAATTTAAAACTGTTCAGTTTAATAAGCGGGTCATGAGTAAACAGTCCCTGCCCCTCATTACGCACAGCAGATACAATTGCTGCGCTAAGTTGCTCATTATTCAGATTCTGAGTGGATAACTGAGTAATTTTGTTATTGATTGCCACCAGACTGGCTGCATCCAGGTGTTCGGCAGATGCATCAATATCCAGCGGACCATAAACATCATTGCCATACTCTAATTTAGCAAAACCAAATTTACCATTACTATTAATCCACTGATCTTTTTCCTGAGTAGAAGTAGCCAGTTTCAGATCCTGAATGTTAATTTTGGCAGGAATACTGCTACCAGCCGGACTAATAAATGCACCTATCTGCAAATTAGTTACCAGATTAACCAGCTGATCTAAACGGATACTGTTATCTGATACATCATTCCAGATAAATGTAATGTTTTTGATACTCAGATCACTATTACCTAAAGCCAGTAATGTTTTACCATGTTCTGTATGGCTGTTCAGCTTTAAATCCTGATAAGATGCATGTCCTTTAGTCGCCAGAATCACATCCAGACCGGGACTGACGGTATGGCTATCATAACTATTAAAATCTTTAGCATAATCAATTGTTGAATCCAGCCCCTGCCAATTGATTTTAATTCCGGATAACTCTTCATAATTGAATTTCGGAATTACAACGTGTATTTGTCCACTTCCACTTAGATTAATAGTATTTTCAAGCTGTAGTGGCGCATTCTGACCAAAAAAACGATCAAGAATCTGTTTTGCCTGAGGCGTGAACTGTAGCTCAGTTTCTACATGAGCCCGTACAGGACGAATACTGCCGGCAAATAATCCATGATGTACATGATTAACCAAAGTAATCGGTTGTTGCAGTACCGTGCGTACATTATCCGGTAACTGTTGCTGTACACCGGCAAAAAAACTGGGTTTAAAGCGAATCTGCATAGTCTCTGTTGAGCTAAACCAGCCGCGTTCATAGTTCTGCTTTTCAATCAGCAGAAAAGAATTTTTGGCTAGTAAAGCACGCTGTTCGTCAAGACTTTGCTGGGCTTTAATACCCAGATAGTATGGCAAACCCAGTAAAATCAGTAATACAACCGCCACTAAGGCAGCAACAATCGTTACAATACGTTTATTCATGCTTGAAATATCTTATATATCCACGTTCTGCAAGATTAGCAGGATAACATCAAACAGAGGATTTGTCCGCCGGGTTTGCTGCTGATAACTGCCCTGGTTTCATTCCGGTATCTGCAAATCAGACCCGAAAAATAAAAATATTAATTGTTTGGTAAAGTGTTTACCTGAAGCCGCTGCCGCTGTTGTTCAAATAAACAAATAGTTGCAGCCATAGCCACGTTAAGTGATTCAGTCTGACCGGTCATGGGAATAATTACGTGTCTGGAAGCAGCTTGTAGCATTTTTGCACTCAGTCCGCTTCCTTCATTACCGAATATCCAGCCGGCAGGTTCGTTCAGATTTAATGTATAAAGACTATGCGACTCAGGACTCAATGCCGTAGCATACAACGGATAGGCATAATCTGTACACCAGGCTGTTAAATCGGAAACAGTCTGTATATTCAAATAGGCATGTGCACCCATTGCCGCACGTAATACTTTGGGCGACCAGACATCGACACTGTCTTTGCTCAGTACAATATTATGAACACCGGCAGCCAGAGCACTGCGTAAAATGGTGCCAGTATTACCGGGATCCTGTACTCTTTCTAAAAGAATAACATCCTGAATATCTGATGCAGATACAACCTCCGGTAACTTCACTATTGCCACAGGTTCTCTTGAATTAACTAAATCACTGATTTTATCCAGCAGATTGTTCGCAACCAGTACAACCTGGTGTGCCGGAATCGCTACGAGTAAATCAGAAATTTCCGAGTCATGAATACGCTGTTGCGGTAAATATAATGTCTGAATTAAATATCCAGCCTGAATGAATGTTTCAACCAGATGAACACCTTCCAGTACAGCAAGCTGATGCTGACGACGGTAATGAGACTGAGCAATTAATTTGGACAAATGCTTCAGTTCATTATTACTGGCAGATTGTATAATTTTATAACTCATACAATATTCTGGCTTTCTTCTAATTGCTGATTAAGAACCTGACTGATTTGATTAACGGCTGTTAAAGTACGCAGCTGGGTAAATAACTTTCCTGCTTCAGGGTAATTTAATTTAAGCATGCCCAGCCATTGCTTTAGTCTGGATACCGGATAAGCAGAACCCTTGGCGGCTTTATCACAGCAAATATTAAAAAAATCATTAATCCACGGCAGAATTTCTTGCCATGATAGAGCAGATATTACTTGCCCATGATTATAGGCAGCAATTTGCCGTGCCAGATCTGGACATTGAATTGCCCCGCGCCCCAGCATAACATCTGTACAATTACTAACAGCACGGATTTTCTGATAATCAGCCAGTGTAAATACATCACCATTAGCAATAACCGGAATACAAACTGCCTGATTAATACGTCCTATCCATTCCCAATGAGCAGGAGGTCGGTATCCTTCGATTTTTGTACGTGCATGTACTGTTAGCTGTTCTGCACCACCCTGTTCTATGGCCTGTGCACAATCCAGAGCCAGATCTTTATCCTCATAACCCAGACGCATTTTGGCACTCAGCATAATTTTATCTGGCAGGTTTTTGCGTACTTTGGCTACTATTTGTTCAATTTTATCTGGATATAGCAGTAGAACTGCCCCACCCTGATGCTGGTTAACTGTAGGAGCCGGACAACCAAAATTTAAATCAATATGTGTAGCCCCCAGTTCAACCACCTTTTGAGCATTCAGTGCCATATTTTCTGCATCGCTTCCTAATATCTGTACGGCTACAGCAGTACCAGCCTGAGTTTGATTATTATTTGCCAGTTCAGGCATATATTTCAGCCAGATAGAGCGACCATGAATGGTATGAGTTATGCGCACAAATTCGGTAACACAAACATCAAATCCGCCAATGCGTGTTAACAGATCGCGCATTGGCGCATCTATTAAACCCTGCATAGGCGCCAAAAATAATTTCGGTACAGTACTTTTAGTTTGCAAAATATTACAGCTCACACAAATTACAATTACTTAAATCAAAAAACAACGCAACTTGTTTTATAAACAAGTTGCGTCGACAATTATAAAATAAAATTGCTTTTAAAAGCTTTAATCGCGTAATGTTTCAATCAGATCGATTAATAATTCAACATCTTCTTTTTTCAATACTTCAAAGCCGTCATTTAAACCCAAGTCCTCCAGCAGCATTTCACCAGCCGGAGTATCATGCATAGTACTAAATGCATTCTGTAAGTTTTCCAGCATTTCTGCATTACGCGGATGCAATAAAATTAAATGATATAAATCATTGATTTTACTTTCAATTAACAAATTTAAGCGACTACGCGTAATAGCAGTCAATTTATGATAAGCAGAGGACATAAATAAACCAATATTACCCTGATTCTGTATCAGTCCGCGCGCAACAGCTGCAAAAGATTCACTTTTAATCCATGTTAAATCTTTTTCTTCTATATCTACGGCTTCCAACAGTCGCAAAGCAATTAGTTTAACATCGTAATTCTCTGTACACAGAATTGACATACCTGGCTTGATGTCTGCAAGTGACTTGATCTCACTGTCTGCACTACTGGCAATAATCATCTCATCAAAACAATTGACAGGCTTTACCACCGGCAAATAACCAAGTTCGCGAATAAGTTTGGAAGCATTGAACGGATTAGCATAGATAATATCAACATTATCCTTATCAATTTCCTGCTGTTCTTCTTCAGCATTGGTGGCCATAGATAAATGCACCGGCGCATCAATCAGCCGTTGCAGGCGAGTATTAAGAAAATGCCAGCCGGCATAGTATTCAGGAGGAAAATCTGGGGCAATTAAAAAATTGATAGTCATGAGTTACCCCGCTCTTCTTTCATGAGGCCTTCATATAATGCCTGCATTTCTAATACTTTACTGCGGGAAGGTTTACGTCGTACAGAGGTATAGCCCTCAATAACACCATCGCGGATATTAGGTACTATCGTAGCGTAAACCCAGTAAAAACCACCGTCTTTACGCAGGTTTTTTACATAGCCATGCCATTTCTTTCCTTGCTCTACAGTATCCCACAAATCTTTATAAGCTACTTTGGGCATATCAGGATGGCGTAAAATATAGTGCTCGGCACCCATCAATTCATCGCGCGACCAGCCACTCATGTGTACAAATACTTCATTTGCATGAGTGATAATTCCCTTCAGATCTGTTCTGGAAGTAATCAGACAGCCATCAGGAAACTCTGTTTCTACATCAGTACAATATACCGTGCGTTTTACACCATCGTAATGTGTCAATTCAAATGTGCGGTGTTCGATTTCTGGCACTTTCATTGGTGAAATCATTATGACTCCATTTTCTTGAATGTGGACAACCAAGCAAATAATGCAAAAATTAATTTGCAATATATATTGCGCCGATTAGCAAAAGAACACAAAGCATTTAATCAGGTTGTGTAAAAAAAGACACTATTTGTTGACACGAATCAATCAATATTCAACTTAATGTAAAAAAAAATATACACTGATTAATTAGATATAACATACAGTTGAGCCGTTTATCACCTCCAAAAAGCTCTATATTTACCGTTTCTTTGAGGACTCAGACTGATATAAACCAGCCCATTTCATTACATTGGCTACTTCAAATTCATTTAGTTCGTAATACTGACCACGTTTCAGCCTATTTGGTAAAGCAATCGGTCCAAAACGCACACGAACCAGACGGCTTACGGTCAGCCCCTGACTTTCAAATAAACGCCTTACCTCACGGTTGCGCCCCTCTTTAATGATGATGTTGTACCATTTATTCGCTCCCTCACCACCCTGTTCCCACAGATGCTGAGCCTGAGCAATACCATCCTCCAGTTCGACACCATTGAGCAAACTTTGTTTCTGTTCTTCACTCAGTTCACCCAGAACACGAACAGCATATTCGCGTTCTACTTCAAAACTTGGATGAGCAAACCGATTAACCAGTTCACCGGAGGTGGTTAATATCAATAACCCGCATGTATTAATATCCAGACGACCAATGGCTACCCAGCGACTGCTGGCTGTCTGAGGCAAGCGGTCAAATACACTGACCCTTCCCTGGGGATCATCACGGCTGACAATTTCACCTTCTTGTTTGTAATAAACCATAATGCGCGGCAAACGATCCGGCCATTTAATATTAATAGCAGAACCGCGCACACTGACTTCATCATCCGGCGTGATTTTGTCTCCCAATTGAGCCACTTTACCGTTAATACGTACCAGCCCCTGGCTAATCCACTGTTCCATTTCCCGTCTTGAACCGGCACCAGAAGCGGCAAGAGCTTTTTGCAGTCTCACAGGCTCCATTTTTTCCAGACTGATACGCTGGTCTTTCAGCATCCGTGCCCGTTGCTGAATTTCTTGATTAGGCGTACGCTGCACCAGTTTTTTGGCACGCTGTACTTTCGTTTTTGTATTAGCTGTAATTACAGAACTATCCGCTTTACCACCTGTATTATTTTGCTGTCTGAGAGCTGATTTGGTCTTATTGCCGGAGTGCCGCCCGGAAACATGTTTATTGCTTTTACTGGCTACTCCGTCGCGTATCTGGCGTTTAGTTAATTTTTTCTTGGCTTGATTCATTCATATACTCCTATCTGTCTTCAGACAGTTCTTCTGCGGTAGACTGATCTACGGCAGGTTCATTTAAATCAGGTAAGACAAGCTCACCCAATTCTGTTAATGGTGGTAACTGGCTTAAATCTTCCAGCTGCAAATCACTCAGAAAGCCAGCTGTGGTAGCCCATAAATTTGGCCTTCCCAGGCTATCACGCTGTCCGATAATTTCTATCCAGCCTCGATCCTGTAATGTTTGTAAAACATTACTTGAGACAGCAACACCACGGATAGCCTCAATATCACTTCGCGTTACCGGCTGCTGGTAGGCAATAATGGCCAGTGTTTCCAGTACAGCCCGGGAATAACGGGGGGTGCGCTGAACATCCAGACTGGCCAAACGGGGATAAGCCGCATGAGTAACCTGAAAGCGCCAGCCCTCGGCACTATGCACCAGATTAAGTGCCCTTTCTTGCCAGCGTATTTGCAGTGCTTCCAGTATGCTGGTTAACTCATCTGATGATAAAGGCGGATCAGTAAGCGCAGACAAAATTTTTTCACTTAATGCTTCACTTTGGGTCAGCAATGCAGCTTCAATTAATGCTTCGATAGAAACAGATTGATTCATAGTCATATATTTCTATACTTAAATTGAAATCCGTTTTAAATAATCTATAAAGATTAACCTTTGCGCGCAGCTTTTCTGGCTGCCCGTTCTGCCTTAAGCTGTGCTTCATGCTGCTGACCTTTTTTCAACCAAACTGCCCACTGATTGGGCGTTTCCAATGTAATACGACCGATTAGTCCGTCACGAAAATCAGTCAGCAGGCGTTCAGCAGCTTTCTGGTAATCAATGCGCCCGCCACTTAATAATGCACCACGCTTTTTACCTACCCATTCTAACCATTGATCATCAAGCCAGTGCGAGCTTTCGCTCAAGTCGGCCTGATAGCGTTGCTGTAGTAATGGCAAATAATGCCGGCGCAGATAATCCAATAATTCCAGTGCCACCACCTCTTCATCCAGGGCATTACGACCCACGGCACCACTGGCAGCTAAATTATAACCGGCCTCCTCAACTATAATTTTCGGCCATAACATTCCGGGCGTGTCGTATAACCAGAAATCATCAGCCAGTATCAGTCGCTGTTCAGCCTTAGTAATACCCGGCTCATTACCGGTTTTGGCACTGCGTTTACCCAGCATGCCATTAATCAGGGTAGATTTACCTACATTGGGAATACCGCAAATAAGCACTCTCAGCGGTCTGTCCAAACCGTGGCGGTTAGGAACCAGTGCGCGGCTGGCCGCAATAATTCTGTTAGTAGCCTGCTTTTCTGATGCATCCAATGCCAAGACATTAGTATTAGGCTGGGAACGGTAATCAGCCAGCCACAACTCTGTGCGCTCGGGATCAGCTAAGTCTTGCTTGTTCAGAATTTTTAATTTTGGTTTATTTCCGGACAGTTTTGCCAGCAAAGGATTGGCACTGGAAGCAGGCAGGCGGGCATCCAGTACTTCAATTACCATATCCACGCTCTTTATCCGTTCGGCAATGACTTTTTTGGCTTTGTTCATATGCCCGGGGTACCACTGAATAGCCATAAACTGTCCTTGTCTGAAATCAAAAATATCAAAACTGAAAACATTCAGGCAGCCTGACATCAGGCTGCCTGAATAACGCATAATGCGTATTATACCGTTTTTTCAGAATGATTACTTAATTCTAACTGTCTGTGCCGAATCAATACTGAATAAGCATTTAACCTGTTTGCCAGTGCTTCTACAATATAAACAGAACGATGCTGACCACCAGTACAGCCGATGCCAATATTAACATAACTGCGACTTTCTTTTTCCATGTGCGGTAACCAGCGCAATAGAAAACCGGATAAATCATCTATCATTTCTGCCATAACTGGCTGTCCGGAAAAAAATGTCTTTACAGGTTCATCCAGACCACTATACGGACGTAAGTGGAAATCGTAATAGGGATTAGGTAAAAAACGCACATCAAAAACGAAATCAAGACCGGCAGGTACACCAAATTTATAACCAAAAGACTCCAGAACAACACGCATTGGCGCTACCGGCAAGTGCAACCATTGCTGAATCTGACGGCGCAATTGCGGTACATTCAGTAATGAAGTATCTATTACATAAGCATAGCTTTGCAAAGTGGACATGTATTGCTGTTCAGCAGAAACACTCTCACTTAATGTTTTATGTTCCCGTGCCAATGGATGGCTGCGGCGTGTTTCTGAAAACCGGCGCAGTAAAACGGCTACTGAAGAAGTTAAAAACAGCAAATCTACCTGATGTCCCAGAGTACGTAACTGTGTGACCAGTTCCAATAGATCTGCAGGGTTGAAGCGTGAACGGATATCTACGCTTACGCCAAGTTGCGCTACATGACTGGCTGCATAGTGTTCAATTAGACCAGGCAACAGCTTTACTGGTAAATTATCAACACAGACAAAGCCAACATCTTCCAGTAAACGTAAAGCAATGGATTTTCCGGAACCGGATAATCCGCTAATCAATACTATCCTCATGATTCACCGCATCCTCTTTCAGCATTGAATTATGACGATCCAGAAATTGCTTGGTACTGTCCTGACCACGCATTTGTAAAATAAAGTTACTGACAGCAGCTTCTACCAATACAGCCAGATTTCGACCCACTGCTACCGGCAGAGTAACACTGCGAATAGATACATTGAGAATGCTTTCAGTTTCACTTTTTATACTCAGACGGTCAATCCTTTGCATATGGGTATCATCGGCCAATACCAGATTGATTATCAACTGTAACTGCTTTTTGGGTCGTACAGCAGTTTCACCGAAAATTGCCCGTATATTCAAAACACCAAGACCGCGCACTTCAAGAAAATCTTTCAGCATAGCCGGACAGCGGCCTTCAAGTGTTTCCGGCCCGATACGGTATAACTCCACCGCATCATCTGCCACCAAGCCATGTCCGCGTGATATCAATTCCAGCGCCAGTTCGCTTTTACCCAGACCTGACTGACCGGTTATCAGCACACCAACTTCAAATACATCCAGAAATACGCCGTATTTAACTGTAGAAGCTGCCAGCACCCTCTGCAGATAAATTCGCAAAACATCCATCAGAAAAGGACTTTCTGTTTTGGATGTCAGCAAAGGTACATTATGCGTATGACAATAATCACGCAGCATATAGGGCACAGGTAAATCATTTGCGACTATGATCAGAGACATAGTCAAATCGAACAATTCATTAAGCGTGGTTTTGATTTCACCCGCTTCAATTTTATTCAGATACTCGACTTCTGCAATCCCGATTACCTGCACCTGATTGGGATGAATAAAATTCAGATGTCCTACCAGCGCCAGTACCGGCTTATCGGCGTCAATACTGATACGGTTATCCGCACCGGCTGTGCCGGCAGACCATGCAAGTTTCAGTTTTGTCTGATTGTCATGATATAAGCGCCGTACCGAAATACTGGGCATAGTAATGTTTCCTTATACCTGATCTGCTATCAGAATTTCACGCACACTTTCGGCACTGGTAGCAGACAATAATGCATTGCGTACAGATTTTTGTGAAAATTTTCCGGCCAGTTCCGATAAAACATTCAAATGCTTGCTTGATGCATTTTCCGGTACCAATAGTATAAATACCAGACTGACGGGTTGTTCATCCGGAGCGTCAAATGCGATGGGTGTCTGCAGACGGAAAAACGCACCTACCGTATCTTTTACTGCACCGGTACGCCCGTGCGGAATGGCCACACCCTTACCTAATGCGGTAGAACCCAGCTTTTCGCGTGCAAACAAACAATTAAAAACATCTTCCTGCGACAAACCTGCCTCTTCGGATAATAATTGACCGGCTTCTTCAAACAGACGTTTCTTACTACTTACATTTAAATCAAGAACCACATGTGAAACCGGTAAAATATCCCCAATTAAACTCATGCTCATATTCAATTCCTATCAAACTGCACTGTACAGCCGGCTAATCCGGAAAGGGGACTAATTTACTTTGCTGAATCAGATACAATTTATTTCAATACAATCAAATTACAAAAATTATCTCTTATTTCTACCCGATAATGTTTTCATTGCTCATGATTTGCCTATCCAGTAATGCAGAAGCAATCCAATAAACAG
The DNA here is from genome assembly GCF_016100875.1 of Snodgrassella sp. W8124. Classification (NCBI taxonomy): domain Bacteria; kingdom Pseudomonadati; phylum Pseudomonadota; class Betaproteobacteria; order Neisseriales; family Neisseriaceae; genus Snodgrassella; species Snodgrassella sp. W8124. The sequence goes on along the minus strand of NZ_JACFRP010000001.1, from coordinate 841,615 downwards.
GATAAGACCAATCCGGTTATTACGAACAAACATGGTAAAGCATATTTTGCGGTCTCTTGTACGAATATTGAGCCATTGACAATACTGCAAAACAGATACAATTACCAGTGCCAGCCAGTACCAGATAGTGGCGTGAATCTGCCAGCCAGCCAGAATCATCAGCAGATCAAACCCTGCATGACACAACATAACAGCAGTAATATCGTGATTACCAAAAGTAATTGCAGATGTATGAATGCCGATTTTTAAATCATCTTCCTTATCTGCCATGGCATATATAGTGTCATAAGCTAAAGTCCACAATGTATTGGCAGCCAGTAAAATCCACGCAATCATCGGCACATGATTAGTTATCGCTGCAAACGCCATAGGTATCCCAAACGAAAATGCCAAACCAAGATATAATTGCGGTAAAGGAAAAAAACGTTTAGTAAACGGATATGTCATGGCTAGAAATAGTGCGGGAATACTCATCAGCCAGGTAAGCCGATTCATAGGCAGCAAACAGAATGCAGACAAAATACACAGTAGTAATGTCAGTATGAGCGCTTCTTTTTTACTTACCTTTTTTAAAGCAAAAGGTCGCTGACAGGTACGATCAACAGCACCGTCAAAATCGCGGTCTGCATAATCATTAATCACGCAACCGGCACTGCGCATTAAAAAAGTGCCGATTGTAAACAGCAGCACGATTAACCAGTCCGGATACCCGTCTGCAGCAATCCATAAAGACCACCAGGTTGGCCATAACAGCAATAACGTACCAATCGGCCGGTCTATACGCATTAACTGTATATAGACTTGAAAGCGCTCAGCCAACTGCCCGTTTTTTTTATCTTGCAGTTTCCTTTCTACAAAAAATCGATTCACACCTGTCTTTCAATGTTAATGCATGATTAAAAAATACAAAGATAGCCTCTGCCACATTGCCAGAACACTACTGATGCTACTACTATCAGAAAGAAGTCGGCAAACCAAATAATTGTAGCATAAGCATAACAGCTAACAGCACTCTGAAACCATAATCCAAAGGAGTAAGATATGGATTTAATTTTATGGCGTCATGCCGAGGCTGAAGACAGCCGCAATGATATGGCACGAAGATTAACAATTAAAGGTCAGCAGCAGGCAAAGTCCAGTGCTCAATGGTTGCATCAGCATTTACCGGATAACTTTCAAGTTTTCTGCTCAGAAGCAGTAAGAGCACAGCAAACTGCAGAATTTCTTAAACAGCCTTTGACTATTAATAAATTACTGAATCCTGACAGCCATCCGCTTAATCTCGCTACTTTTCTGCAACAACAGAACGCTGCTTCTTCTACACAGATATGGGTAGGTCATCAACCCTGGATAGGTCAGTTCTGCGCTTATTTGCTCAACGGCATCTGGTTACCGCAGCAATTCTGGTCAGTGAAAAAATCAGCTTTTTGGTGGTTTGATGTCCGTTTTTATCAACAGCGCCATCAGGCACGACTAAAAGTCGTTCTTTCACCCGCTGCTTTAAAATAAACCATACAGATATAATCAACAAATGAAAGCATATAGCGATGAGTTGGTTACATAAAAATGTCAATATCGGACATAATCAGTTCAATGAAAAAAGCTTTTTCACAAAGCTTAGTAAAAATACCTTAATTCTGGGTAAACCCGTAATGGTGCAGCTATACACCTTATATCTGCTTTTTAAATCAGCAGAAACACCGCTACGCAGTAAAATGCTGATATTGGGTGCCCTGCTCTATTTTCTCAGTCCTATAGATCTGATTCCCGATTTACTCGGACCAATAGGATTTACTGATGATATTGCGGTTATTACTATGGTATGCAGACAGCTGCAAAAAGCCATCACACCGGCACTTAAAGCTCAGGCTGAAACAGCTGTTTCCCGATTCTTTCACCGTTAAATCATACCTTCCTGCTAAGCTATTCAATATTATTTTGATATAGCCGCATCAGTTTATCCATAAAAATAAAAAGCTGCTGGTTCATAACAGAATAATCAAAAGATCTGATTTCCTCTGCTGACTGAATAAAAGGATAATCAGCTGCTTTCTCTAATTCAGATGCAGAAGCTGCAATTAATTTATCAATAGCTTTTGCATTCAGCTCCAGATGACACTGAAAACCGTATACCAACGGTGCATAACGGATAATCTGACGCGGACAACCTTTACTATAGGCAAGCACTTGTGCCTGTTCGGTCAGACCCGGCATATCACCATGCCAATGTGCCACTAGCATTTCTTTATCAAAATGAGAGATAAGTTCATCCGCCATACCTGCTTCAGTTAAATAGATTGGAAAATAACCAATTTCTTTATTAGGACTGTGTTCATACATTCCGTTCAAAGCCTGCCCGATTAATTGGGCACCTAAACAAATACCAAGCACAGCCTTACCATTATTAATAGCACTGAGAATCAGGCTTTGTTCTGCTTTAGTATCAAAATAAGGGCATTCCTCAGTTGTCGTAACTGGTGATTGCGGCCCCCCCATAATAATCAGTATATCGAAACCAGCTGCAGATTCGGGTAATTTGTCGCCAAGATAAACTCGTGAATGCGAAATCTGATAATCTCTGCTGATTGCCCATTCTTCACAAGCTGCAGCTTCTTCATAATCCTGATGAATAATAAAATGTACCCGCAATTTTATTCTCCTCATATACAATAAAATCAGAATGAACCGGTTAAACTATACGATTTTTTCCGGTAGATATCCAATTATAAAAGGATCTCCATTTATCAGATTTTTGATTTACGATATAGTCAAAGCAAATATAATAGCGCCGCACAAACAGTGCGGCGCTGATTTAAGCTAGGGTAAAATTAATTACTTGCTGGCTTTAAATTCTTCATGATATTCACAAGCCAGTTTATGCAGAGATGCACCAATAGCTTTGTACTGATATTCATTCAGATTGGCTAATGAAACACGACCGGATGGGTGACGTACGGCAAAACCTTTACCCGGTAACAATACTACGCCGGATTCATCCGCAATTCTGAACAGCAGTTCATTCGGATTTTTGGTTTTAACAACCCATTCAGCAAACTCATCACCATACAGCTGACGTGCAGTATCTTCCATATCAACCAGAGTGTAGTAATCCACACTGTTTTCATTAAACTCATGTTTAATACCCAGCTGTTTGTACATGGCAGCACTGCGGTTGCGAATCAGAGCCATCAGAGCATCTTTATACTGTTTCTTGGTATCCATCATTTCGGCCAGAGAGAACAGTACCATCTGCACCTGCTGTGGTGTAGACAAACCGGCTGTGTGGTTCAGAGCAACAGCACGGCTGTCAGCAACCATACGGTCGATCAGTTTCAGTTTTTCCGGTTCCGGAGTAATAGACAGATAACGTTTGTGCAATACCTGACGTTCTTCTTCAGGCAGCTCAGCAATTTTCTTGTCCAGTACATTTTCTTTGGCCATGGCAATGACACCCAAGCGCCAGCCGGTAGCACCGAAGTATTTAGAGAAAGAGTACACTAAAATAGTGTTGTACGGGCACAGAGTAAACAGAGATTCAAAGTTCTCAGCAAATGTACCATATACGTCATCAGTCAGAATAATCAGATCAGGACGTTTTTTCACGATGTCAGCAATAATCTGCAGACTGCGGTCGTCCATTTTCACTGAAGGCGGATTGGATGGGTTAACCAGATAGAATGCCTTGATTGAGGGATCTTCCAGTTTGCGCAATTCGCTTTCAGGATACTGCCAGTCCAGTTTCGGATCAGCATTGATCAGAACTTCTTCCAATTCATAATCGTTCAGTTCAGGAATTTCCAGATATGGTGTGAAAATTGGTGCGCCCAGAGCAATTTTATCGCCATGACGAATCAGACCATTCTGTTTCAGAGAACTGAAAATGTATGCCATAGCAGCAGTACCACCTTCAGTTGCAAACAGATCGATATCGTCATTAGACATCGTTTTAGCACCCATTTCTTCCAGAATATAGGTTTTAACGATTTCTTCAGACAAGCGCAGCATACGGTCAGGTACAGGATAATTGCAACCCAGAATACCTTCGGTCATTTCCAGCAGGAACTGATGCTGATTGTAACCAAGCTGGTCACGTACATAAGACATGGCTTTACTCAGAAAATCAACGCCTGGTTTGTGGCGGTTACGACGGATAAAATCATCAAAACGTGCCATCAGATCATCTTTAAACGGCATACCACCGATATTCTGATCCAGGAAAGAGAAAGAAATTTCAGACTCTTCCGCAGCAAACAAACCTAATTCAAAAAAGGCATTGCGTGGTAAAGTAGCCAGAAAATTAGGGTTACCACGACCGGCATTCAGCATCATCCGATCGTTGCGGCTCTGTGCCAGATCAATCAAGTGATTTTTCAACTCAAACGGGCTTAAATTAGCATATTTTTCAAAATCATGTTTTGAAGTCATAATAGTTTCCTCAAGAAGTTAAAGCACATATCAAACAAGAGCCACAATCAACGGACCTAACAATGTCAGGAACACATTGGCTAATGCATATGTAATGGCAAATGGAGTAGTCGGAATCGCATTGCCAGCTTTATCCAGAACTTCACCAAATGCAGGATTGGCACTGCGTGAACCGGCCAAGGCACCTGCAAATACAGCTGCATTGTCATAACGGAGCACATAGCGACCAAAGAAAATAGCCAGAATCATCGGAACCAGAGTAACCACCACACCAATCAGGAACAGAGTCAGACCATGTTCTCTAATAGTGGTAATTGCCTGTAAACCTGATTGCAGACCCACAACAGATACGAAGCCGGCCAAACCGAAATCCTTCATAAACTGAGAAGCCGCAGCAGGCATATTGCCGAATGTCTGTTTACGGGCACGCAGCCAGCCAAAGAAAAGACCGGATAACAATGCACCACCACCGGCACCAAGCGTAATCGGAATATTGCCGATACGAATTACCACCCAGCCGATAATCAGACCAAGTACTACGCCCAGACCGTGATAAGCCCAGTCGGTTTTACTATTAACCGTAATAGGTGCACCGATAATATGTACAACACGGTTAATATCACTGGTAGAACCGTAAATGGTCATTACATCGCCCAGTTTGAACTCTGTATCAGGTGTCAGATCTATTTTTTCACCATTGCGATGCAGTTCAATCAGGTAGATACCATGCTGAATTTCAAAGTCTTTATCGCTCATATGAACTTTGGAACGAATTTCAGCCATGGTTTTATTCGCATACTCAGGGTTGCGAAAAACCACATTTTTAGTATCAACAATGACTTCCAGACCCGGCTCGGCATCCAGTTCACGGCCGAATAAAGTGCTGACAGAAGTCACAGCTTCACGACGACCAACAATCAGGATGATGTCTTCCCGTTTCAGAATCGTAGACGGAGTGCAGTCAATCAGATTACCGTGACGTTTAATGCGTTCGATAGTTATACCCAGATTTTCTAATTCAATATCTTTGATAGATTTCTGAATATCATGTTCAACCACATAGATACGTCCCACCATCTGCGTAATTGCCATCCCCTGATTACCTTCCAGTGCCATAGCACCTTTCAGTTGTTCAGCTTCAGCAGCTACCGCATCATCGCGAATATCCCGACCCATGATTTTCGGTAACACATTCATACAAATTATAATTGCGCCCAAAGAACCAAAGATATATGTCACCGCATAACCAATAGCTACATTAGCCTGTAACTGTTGTAACTGATCGGCAGGCAGACCCATATGTGTCAGAGCATCAGCAGCCGTACCCAGAATTGCTGACTGGGTTAAACCACCGGCAGCCAGACCAGCGGCCAGACCTTTATCTAGATGGAACAGGCGTGCCATAATCATTACCGTAATAAAGCCGGTAATGGCGATAAACAATGCCAGAAAAATTTCACGCAGAGTTTTTACACCCAGTGAACGGAAAAACTGAGGACCGCTTTCATAACCCACAGCGTAAATAAATAAAGTAAACAGCAATGCCTTAAGACCAGAATCAATGTGAACATTGAGCAGGCTCAAAACCACTGCCACCAGCAGGGAACCGGCAACCCCGCCGAGCTGGAACTTACCGAAGCGTATATTGCCCAGCAAATAACCCAGACTTAACGACAGAAACATCAGAATAACCGGTGATTCCTGAATATTAGTCAATACCCAATTCAACATATGTCTACCTTCTCCTGAAAGAACGTAGGCTAGTGTGCGCTCGTGCGCTTTTAATTTTTGTCTAAATATTCATATGTACGAAAATTAATGATAATTTTGGTATTTTGTTAACAACATTGGCATTTAATTAATCCAATTAATCGCGTTTAATTACTATGTAAGAATAATTTCACATTCATGCACCAATACTGTTTTTTGCTTTTTTCAACTGATTTTAAAGAGAAAAGTTAAGATTTTGTTCAGAATTTTTTATTAATATATTAATATAATTTAGAACTATAATATCTATATTGAATAAAATTTATTAAATAATCTGTTATTCTTATATCTTACTAGCCAATAAAATAATTTATTTCTAATTGAATATATTTAGTCAAAATGCATATTTAATTATTAAACTATATAAACTATTTTTCAATACGATTGATAATCTATAACATATTGAAATGATAATAAGAATCCTGTTTAACAACTACGCTAAACAGTCAGATTTCTGTTGCCATTTCACAACAAATCATCTATTTTTTCTAAAAAAAATGATATTAAAATTAACACAAATTGCTAATTAAAATATCCATTCCAAATTATAACTAATTAAAACCATTTAACTACATAAAGTTTACATAATTATTTTTTGATTTCTCAAATTTGAATTTTGGCAGATGGTTTTATTGATAAGGGTTTACTTCATTGACATTTATACCAATAACTCTTTAATACTTAAAATAAATCAATTCAGACAAGAATTTTAGCCTGACATATACACGCTATATCTGATAAGAGCCTGAGTATTTCCAGAAATGAATATAAAAAAGCCTGAATAATTTTCTTTCAGGCTCTTTTCAAACAATCAAACAGATAAAAGTATCTGCTTCACTATACAATAAAATTTTTCAGCGTAATAAAGGTAATGATTCAGTATTGATAAAATTAACCACATTACTCAAATTATTTTGAGGATTATCTTCTGCATTCGGTTGATCTGTAGCATCTGCTGAATCATCACCATCATCAGATTCTTCATCATATAAACTAAATGCCTTTGTATCAGTATCGGATGAATCTACACCAATATCTTTAATCAGCCGATGATATTCGGCAGACTGGGCTAATAGCTCTTTCGCAGCTTTACGCAAATTATTCACTTCACTGCGTGCCAGATAAAACGTTGTTGGTATATGAATTACTTTATCCCTTAAAGGGGAAGAAGGTAAATCCAGTAAATTCACACTTATATAATATACCCGCGGTGTACCCTCACTACGATTTTCATTCCACCAGTCTACATATTTCTGAAATTGATGCTGAGTATCTTCTGAATACTTCTCAATCGGAATACTGGTTAAAGCTCTCACGACTTCAGTAGTTCCGGGAACACTGGCGCTACTGTCAATTTCATTTTTGCGCTGTGTCTGGGCGTTGACATTAATAATGATAATTTTATGAATATTCGCTGATTCCAGCTGGTCATACAAAGTTTCATTACTATATAACTCAGTTGTGTCCAGCAAACTGCGTAATCCGAGATTATCCGTTAATCCACCATCCAGTAAATGAATATAAGGTCTTTTCTGACTATCCTGATATTGCTTGAGATTATTACGATAAGCTGTACGTGTCTGAGCACGGAAAGCTGTCGTGCCGGTAGCATCAGCATTATTACTATCAACCAGATTATCTGGTAACTGATAATGGCAATTACCGCCATTGTTATTCAGAGTTACCGGTGCAAAAACCAGTGGCACAGCACTGGATGCCGCTACGGCACGGGAAATGGGTAATTTAGTTAAATCAATGCAGAGTAAATCAAAATACTCCTGCGTAAAATCCAGCCGGCTGCCCAAACTCATATCAGTAGCACTAATTACCACAAACGGCCCCTTACGTTTATTATTTAAATCCGCATAAGTAGCGCCATGATATAAATGTAAATCCAGCTGTTCCTGTAACAAATCACCGCGGCCAAATTCCGGTGAAGCCAGCCGCGACCAGTTAGCCATCGAAAAAACCTGACCAACTAACATTTTCTGCAAATTTAAATTGAGAAAATTTTGCTCAAATTTCGGTATTGTATCGGCTCCGTGTAATCCAAAATAAGTAGCTAAAACTGAGCCTCCGGATATACCATAAACCACATCAACCGTATCAAGGAGACTCACCTGTTTACCGTCTATTTTTACTTGCTGCTTTTTCAGAGATTCCAGAACCCCATAACCAAACGCAGCTGCACGGGTTCCGCCACCGGAAAGCATCACAATACCGATTACATCGTCTATTTTCTTCGCATCATTGTTTAACAATGCATGTTGTATACGATAACCCTCCTGTTCATCAATATGATCAATTGTGTCTATAGGCTGATATTGCAGTGTAGAACAGGCACTCAGGCTCAATACGGCAATCAGTATCAGCAGGTACCATCTAACAGATCTCGTAATACTTAGCGGCATTACAGCTCCCGGAGCGGAAAATATCAGGATACCTGATATATTTTGATTAATTAATAATTGCTATTATCATGTAATCTATCAGTGTACCATTACTGCCACTTATTCATACAAACAGAAAATTAAACGATAACATAATTTTCAGCTTAATTATCTTAAATCAGTTTTCATCAGTAATTTGCCAGCCACCGCCTAATGCCTTATACAGATTAACCAGATTACGTGCCTCTTCCAGTTTGCCCTGAATTTGCTGATCATCCAGATCCTCGGCATTCAGGCGTGCCCGTAAACTGCGGTCTAGAGTCATATCGCCATAGCGAAACAGTTTTTCAGCCGCACCGGCCTGACTGGCAGCCTGCATATGAGCCTGATGCATTAACCGGTTTTGTTTATTCAGACTAAACTGCATCTGATATGCACTATCTACTTCAGCCAGAGCCTGTAAAATCATCTGGTCATATCCGGCAATAGCTGCCTGTAACTGAGCATCAGCCCGCTCAATATTATGTTTGATTCTGCCTGCAGTAAACACAGGAATAGTCATACTTGCATTTAGCAAACCAGCCGTATTTTTTAAATATGAAGTACTGCTGTCTAAATGTATTTGTCCGGTCTGCCATAAAAAATTAAGCGAAAATCGTGGCAGACGGTCAGCTTTAGCACTGGCTAAACCGGCACTCATCGCTTTCACCAGATTTTCCTGAGTGCGGATATCCGGTCTCCGGGTAATGAGATCCAGTGGAACCTGTCCCGCCGGAGCAGAAGGTAAATGCTGAAAAATATCCAAAGACGCAGGCGCAACCACAAATCCTTGCGAAGACTGACCGGTCAATACTGCTATATTGCGCTGATAAACATCAGCTTGTGCCTGATATGTAGCAATTTTTGCCTGCATAGCTGAAAGTTTTGCCGCAACTTCTCTAACATCATAAGCCGATGCCTGACCTGCACGAAAACGCCCTTCCGTATATCGCTGCAATTGCTTAAGAGTAGCAACACTGTGCTCACCTACTTTTACCCGTTGCTGCATTGCACGCATTTTCAGATAATTATCGGCAATTTCACTGCCAAGCATCATCTGCGCACCATGCCAGCGTTCTGTTTCGCTCAGGCTCAGATAATGCATTTCATCAGCATCACTGCGTTTTTGTCCGAATACATCCGGCTCCCAGCTGGCTGTAAAACCTGCCTGAACCGTATTACCATGAACATGCCGGCGATTATTACCCAGCGGCGAACCAGTTGCCTGCAAGTAATCCTTTGCATTACCAATTGCCGGTAAGTTTAAATCTTTAAGTGAATTATCACCATTGTAACGATGTAATCCTCCGCTACTTTCCACACCTGCCTGCGGTCCTAAATCAGACTCAGCCATAGCAGCACTGGCTCGTGCTGCAAGCATATTTGCTTTCATTTTGGCCAGATTCCGGTTATTTTTTAATCCGGTTTCAATTAACTCATTCAATACCGGATCCGGCCAGCTTTGCCACCAGCGGCTGATATCAGCTGAGCCGCGTGCTGCCGCATTCTGATCAAACTGCTGTGGCATACCGACAGTAGATTTCACCTGAATATCAGTTCTGCCGCAACCTGCCACCAATCCTAAAGCCAGTAATACAGACAACCATGTTTTATTCATCACCATACTTCCCTAAAATCCGGTGTAAGCATCAAGAATGCTGTGCCAGCATGCCACGAAATCGCGATAGCGCCAGAGCCAGAAACAACACACCCATTATGCTCATCATCAAAATTTTCGGCCAGACAATATCCAGACCGGCATTCCGAAAGAGCACATCCTGACTAAACTGAGTAAATTGAGTTTCCGGTGAAAACCAAGTTATATACTGAAAAACTGCCGGCATACTTTCCAATGGCGATTCAGAGCCCGAAAGTAAACGCATTACCACATAAATCGGCAAACATAACAAACCAAACTGCGGCATGGTAGGAGCCAGCGTTGCAAACCAGATACCCAGAGACGCCACAGAAAACAAATAAATAAACATGCCCATACTAAATAAAAATATTGAGCCGTTTATCGGTATATGCAGCCAGCCCTGAATAACCAGCCATAAAGACAGCAGAGAAGCTACTGAGATAACCGCACCATTAGCAAAAATCTTGGCCATCACAATTTCACTGGGTCGTACCGGCATAACCAGCAACTGTTCTATCGTACCGTGCTCTTTCTCACGGATTACCGCGGCACCGACCAGAATAATCGCCAGTAAAGTCAGATTGGATACTACATTCATCGTAGCGATAAACCATGAGGATTCACCATTAGGATTAAACTGAATATTTAACACCGGCGTAACCGGAGATAACTTCACTGCAGACTGCTGATGTAAAAAAGAACGTGTCTGTGCATCAATAATCTGGCTTAAATAATTAAAACCTATACCAGCCTGAGTTACTGACGTTGCATCAGCCAGCACCTGAATGGTAGGAGACCGTCCTGCGACCACATCGCGTTCAAAATTGGCCGGAATATCCAGTACAAAGACATAATCACCTTTATCCATAGCCGCATCAATTTCTTCACGCTTTACTTCTACCGGCTGTTTAAAATAAGGTTCCAGCAAAGAATCACGAATTTGGTAAGACAAAACACTGTGATCAGCATCCATAATGGCAACTGAAGCATGGCGCACTTCGGTAGTAATACTGGTTGCAACTGAGTAAATGGCTAAAGACAGCACGACTACCATTAATGCAATTAAAACCACATCACTCAGCAGGCTTTTCAGCTCCTTTACACTCAGCACCCATACATTTTTAAACCATTGCAGCATCTATACCTCCTGCTTCTTCAGTAAGCAGCCGGCCAGAAAAACGTATACCAGACAAAATACCATTAATATCAAGTAATAATTAATAAAGTCCAGAAAGCCTAAGCCTTTAGTAAAACCGCCTAAACTGATTAACTGATACCATGCAGTCGGGAAGCTCCAGCCAAACCAATAATTAACCCCGCTGAGTGTAGACAGCGGATACAGCAGACCGGAAAAATTCAGCGCTGGAATTAATGATAAGATTGCCGAACCGAAAATGGCAGCCACCTGCGACTTTACAAAGCTGGAAATCAATAAACCGAAAGCTGTCGCTGCAAATATCAATGCCAGCGCACCCAGACTCATCGCCAGAAAACTGCCACGCACAGGCACACCCAATGCCACTACGGCCAGCCATACGAGAATCAGATAGCTGAGAAAAGAAACAAACACATAAGGAAGCTGTTTACCAATCAGAAACTGTCTAACCGATGCGGGGGAAGTATACAAATTAGTAATTGAACCGATTTCCCGTTCTCTGACTACCCCGAGAGCCGTCATCATTACCGGTATCAGCATCATAGCCATCATAATCATACCGGGGGTAATTGCAAAAATACTTTTAAAATCCTGATTATAAACATAGCGCGGCGCGATCTGCGCAGCCGGCTTAAGAGAGATTGGCAAACCTGTTTCAGTCCATTTCATCGCTGTATAGTTATTTAGTGTCGATAAAATAAAACTTTTAATATTTTCTGCCATAAACGGCATCGTACCATCAATATAAAAGCCCACTTCCGGCTTATTGCCACGCAACAGATCACGACCAAAATGCGGCGGGATATCAATCACCATTCTGGCATTAGAAACCTTAAGCGTATTATCAATCTCAGCAGCACTGTGAAGATTGCTGGTGAAAGTAAAATAACGCGAACCCTGAAATTGCTCAATCAAAGCGCGGCTTTCTACCGTCTGATCCCTATCTATTACCGCAAATTTAACATGCTCAACATCAAAAGATACTGACCATGCTGCCATCATCATTAACACCACCGGTCCGAACAGAGCAAAGAATAAACGAATCTTATCCCGCAGTAATTCCTTGCCTTCGCGTACAGCAAATGTCCATATAGTCTGTAGCCAGTAAGCCAGGCTATCAACATCCGTTGTTTTACCCGAAGATTGACCAAATCCGCTTTCATGCGCGGTGTTTTGGGTTTCTTTTGTATCAGAAGCAGATACCTGAGATTTAGGCTGATTTTTATCTACAGCCTCCTGCAAATAATCAATAAATGCGGTTTCAAGATCATCTGTATCCTTACTTTCACACAGTTCTTCTGGTGTCCCGATAGCCAGAACCCGCCCCTGATGCATGAATGATATCCGGTCACAGCGCTCCGCTTCATTCATGAAATGCGTAGAGACAAAAATAGTAGTGCGATGATTTCGTGACAAATTTAGCAGATGATGCCAGAACATATCTCTGGCCACCGGATCAACCCCGGATGTCGGCTCATCCAGAATCAATACCTGAGGATGATGCAGACAGGCTGCTGCCAGCTGCAAACGCTGCCTGATACCCAGCGGCATTTCACTGGGCTGAATATCTGCAAATTCAAGCAGATCAAATTCCTGCAAAGACTGCTGAACAGCAGAATCAATCTGGGCAGCATCCATACGGTATAATCGGGCTGAAAGTACCAGATTCTGTCGTACCGTTAACTCTTCATATAAAGAAAACGACTGCGACATATAACCGATTTTCATCCGTGTCGTCATATCATTGGCATTAACCGTATGACCTAACAGCTCAGCAGAACCGGAGCTGGCATCCAACAGCCCCGTCAGCATTTTCATGGTTGTTGATTTACCACAGCCATTTGAACCAAGAAAACCAAAAATTTCGCCTCGCTCAATCCTGAAACTAACATTATTGACAGCAATAAAATCACCAAACCGTTTGGTTAAATCTTTTGCCTCAATCGCCGGAGGAGAGTCTTTATCCGGAACAAACGGCGTTAGTTGCAGACTGCCCGATTTATTCTGTTTATTTTCGGGCAAAAGTTTGACATAAGCCTGTTCCAGCGTATCCGTATGGGTGTCATCCAAAACCTGCTGAGTGGGTGCATTGACAATCAGATGACCATTATCCATTGCCAGCAGATATTCAAAGCGTTTCGCTTCATCAAAATACGCCGTGGCCACAATCACCGTCATATCCGGATTTTCTGCCCGCAATTCATCAATCAACTGCCAGAACTGCCGACGGGATAACGGATCCACCCCAGTAGTTGGTTCATCCAGAATCAGTAATTCCGGATTGTGCACCAGCGCACAGCATAAACTTAATTTCTGTTTCATGCCTCCGGAAAGCTTACCGGCCGGCCGGTCAGCAAAAGGTGATAATCCTGTCGCCTGCAACAAACGCGCAATGCGTTCGTGACGCATTCGTCCGCGCAAACCGAATAAACGAGCATGAAAATCTACGTTTTCATTAACCGACAATGTTGGATAAAGATTCTGACCAAGCCCTTGCGGCATAAACGCAATCCGGTGGCTTAGCGACTGCCGGCTATGCTTGTCCGCCATACTGTCGCCAAATACCAGTACCTCGCCCTGCTGAATAATTTTTACACCGGCTATCAGAGACAGCAAAGTAGACTTACCCACCCCGTCCGGACCAATCAGACCTACCGTTGCACAGCGCCTGATTTGCAATGATACATCCTGCAGTGCCTTCGTCTGACGGTACTGATGAAAAACATGGCGTAAATCTACAGCCCATTCCTCTCCTGTTACAGCCTGCGCTTTGGCCGTACTATCCATATCAGGCACCTTTGGCAGATTGTTTTATACTGGGTAAATTTACCTGCCATTGCTGCGGCCATGTTTTATTGTTATCAAAACGGATATATCCGTTACCTGTCAGCCCGCCCTTAAGCAGTCCACTGTATTTCAATGCAATCTCAGGCGGAATTTTTAGCTTAACCTTATACATCAGCTTTTGCCGTTCATTCTGAGTTTCTACAAATTTAGGCGTAAACTGAGCATTGGAATCAATAAAATCCACCTTAGCCGGCCAGACTGCATTCATTCCGTCCAGAATAATCCTTGCTTCATCCCCAAGCTTTAATTTACCGATAGTATCTGTGGGTAAATACACCGACAGCGTTACATCAGACGGATCAAGTAATGACACAACTTTATTACCTTCACCCAGTACATTACCGGCCTCGGCAATACGATACTCTACACGCCCGGCTTTAGGCGCACGTATCAGCATATCGTTATTAGCAGAAGAAGTAGCATTAATCTGAGCCTGAGCCTGTTGTACTGCTGCCAGAGCCTCAGCGCGGGCTGCCTGAGCAGATTTAACTCTGGCTATTGCAGCATCACGTTCAGCCAGTCTCCGGCGTAATTCAGGTGAGGATACCAGCTCATCTGATTTAAGCTGACGCGCATTATCCAAATCCATCTGAGCAACCTTATGTATCTGCTGCTGAGCGGCAATTTCTGCTTCTGCTTTAGAGACATTTTCCTGTGCACGCTGTTTATCTGCACGGGCAGCATCCAGCCTGCTACTGGTCTGATCAGATGAAAGCTCAGCCAGAACCTGATCTTTAGCAACTACATCACCTTCATCCACTTTCATCTCAATGACACGACCAGCATATAAAGTAGCCACATCCAGCCGCTTGAGTTCCATACGGCCATTACCGCCGGCAAAACCATCAGGTAAATCAGTATGGCTGCGCATATTAATCCACACCGCCAGTCCGGCTAATACCAGTACCACCAACACAAACAACAGTTTTTTTGTTTTCATTTATTTTTCCCTGAACAAACTGTTTTATTGGTTCCGCATCACGAAACTCGCCATATCCTGCTCACACAATTTAACACATAAAATATCCATTCATTTCATCAATAACAATAGTTTACTATTACTGTTACATATTTGCGAAAATTACGCCAAGCAAATTCTGAGTGCTAAACAACTAATTGCCACTTGTCAGCATTCTGTTTTTTTCTGACAATCAGAATACTGTTTTCAAGGAATTCGGATATGATTATCGTAATGCAGCGTCAGGCAACCGAAACACAGATCAGCAATGTCATCAGTTTTATCCGTGGACGCGGATTGCACGAACATTTATCCCGTGGCGCAGAACGCACCATCATCGGAGCTGTTGGTGATGAAAGAGTCTTCGAACCACGCGAACTAGAAGCACTTGCCGGCGTTGAAAAAGCCATGCGCATACTACAAGACTGGCGCATTATCAGCCGTGAAAGTCAGCCCGAGGATACAGTTATCACCGTACGAGGACAGAACTTTGGCGGCTACCATTTTCATATAGTCGACAGCATGAGCGGCACCCGGCTTCCGGAAAGAGCTAATGTCTTTATCGATCCTTTTTATCAGGCATTTTCACCCTATTCGACAGTGCCGCAAACCAATATCAGCATGCAACAGCAAATTAAGCAGGCACATGCAGCCAGTAAACCCGTCTGGCTGCGTATCAGGGATGTGCGCCAGCTAGAACCAGCTTTACAGGCAGAAGCAGATATTATCTATCTGGGCGGAGAGTTAATGTCTAATCGCACCCTCCTTAACGAAGTAGGCTGTCTGAATATTCCGGTTGTACTCTGCAAAGACAAACATCATCAGGTAGATGAATGGCTGATTGCGGCTGAGCATATTGCCTTAAAAGGCAATCATCACCTGATGCTGGGTGAAGCAGGTACATTAAGTCTGGAGCGCAATGCTCCATACCGGCTTGATGTAGAAGCCATTGTTAAAGCCAGACAGATTACTCATTTGCCCATTGTAGCTAATATTTCCCGCCTCGCTCATGCCTATATGGACAGTGCAACACTTATGCAACTGGCACAAGCTGCAGGTGCTCATATTGTCATACATTAACTGGACAATAAGTCCAAAATCAATAAATTTATAAAAACATATATTATTTATAAATTTAGACAAATTTAATCATTTTTAATGTTAAATTTGTCTAAAACAAGTATAATATTGCGAAAAATATAAAATTTTTAGCATAAAATAAATTAATATAATCATATAACTAACATTCTTTTCAAAATTAGCGCTTGCTTAACATCTATACCTGTTTTATCGTAAACACTCATTTAGCTAACCCAAACCTGCTATTCCGACTACCGGATGCAGAGCCAACAGATCATCACAATAAGTATATTCGCGTACCCTAAACCGCCGTTTACACTTATTAATCTTACCGGATGAAGATGCATTGGCAATGTATCAGTCGGACTACTAGAACATAAGAGGTTGATATGCAACTTTCAGGTGCACAAATACTCGTGCAGAGTCTTAAAGCCGAGAATGTAGAATATGTTTTCGGATATCCCGGCGGAGCAGTTCTCGAAATCTACGACGCCATCTTTCAATTAAAAAAATTCCGCCACATACTTGTCCGTCATGAGCAGGCTGCAGTTCATGCTGCTGATGCATACTCACGCGCCAGCAACGGAGAAAAAATCGGAGTCGCTCTGGTAACATCAGGTCCGGGTGCTACCAATGCCATAACCGGCATAGCCACCGCCAATTCCGATTCTGTCCCGCTCGTGGTCATATCCGGTCAGGTTGGCTCACCTGCTATCGGTACTGATGCCTTTCAGGAAGTCGATACCGTCGGCATTAGCCGCCCGTGTGTAAAACATAATTTTCTGGTTACCCACGTAAGTGAGCTGGCAGAAACAGTTAAAAAAGCCTTTCAGATTGCGCGTACCGGCCGACCCGGTGTGGTAGTGATTGATGTGCCTAAAGATGTGACCCAGGCAATGGCGAAATTCAGCTATCCGCAGGAAGACATCAATATCCGCTCCTACCAGCCCGTTACGCAGGGACATACAGGTCAGATAAAAAAAGCTGCACAAGTAATGGCTGCAGCTAAACGACCAATTGTACTGTACGGCGGAGGCGTAATCCTCGGTAATGCCAGCAACATCCTTACCGATTTTATTCAGTCTACCGGTACACCCTGTGTCTCTACTCTGATGGGATTAGGCGCATTTCCTGCTACCAACCGTCAATTTCTTGGCATGGTAGGTATGCATGGCAGCTACGAAGCTAATATTGCTTTACAAAATGCCGATGTAGTACTTGCTGTCGGTGCCCGTTTTGATGATCGTGTGATTTCCGTACCCGATAAATTCACTGACGATGGCAAAAAAATCATCCATATTGATATCGACCCATCCAGCATTGCCAAACGCGTAAAAGTAGACGTACCCATTGTTGGTGATGTTAAAAACGTTCTGGCTGATTTACTAGCCCTGTGGCAGAAGCAGAATCTGGGCTTTAACAGTAATGCACTGGACAGATGGTGGAAAAACATCGAAAACTGGCGCAGCCGTGACAGCATCTGGTTTGAAAGTTCAGATGAAATCATCAAACCTCAGCAAGTAATCCAGACACTGGCAAAACTGACCGACAACAATGCCCTCATCACATCGGATGTTGGTCAGCACCAGATGTTTACAGCACAGTACTATCCATTCATACGCCCGCGCCAGTGGCTAAACTCCGGCGGGCTGGGCACAATGGGTGTCGGATTACCTTATGCCATGGGTGCCAAACTGGCTAAACCGGAAGAGGACGTATTCTGTATTACCGGTGAAGGCTCTATACAAATGAATATTCAGGAACTTTCCACCTGTTATCAGTATCGCCTGCCGATTAAAGTGATCAATCTTAATAACGGCTTCCTTGGCATGGTTCGTCAGTGGCAGGAACTCTATTATGACAACCGCTATTCTGAAACCTATATGGAATCATTGCCTGACTTTGTCAAACTGGCTGAAGCTTATGGGCATGTTGGCATCAGAGTGAAAAAAGCAGCCGACATCGAAGGTGCACTGAAAGAAGCCATTGCACTCAAAGACAGACTGGTATTCATGGATTTCATTACCGACCGTACTCAGAATGTCTATCCCATGGTAGGCAATGGTAAAGGTCTGGATGAAATGGTTTTACCGCCACATATGAGAGAAGAATAGCCGGAGCACATCATGAGACACATTTTATCTATTCTGATGGAAAATCAGGCCGGAGCCATGAGCCGTATTGTTGGTCTGTTTTCAGCCCGTGCTTACAATATCGATTCCCTGTCCGTATCTCCAACAGAAGACAAAACCCTGTCACGAATGACAATTGTCACCAGCGGCGATAACAAAGTAATGGAACAGATAACCAAGCAGCTTAATAAACTGATAGAAGTTATCAAAGTTATCGATCTGAACGACAGCAACTACGTTGAACGTGAATTAATGCTGGTTAAGCTGCGCGCTACCGGCAAGGATCGCGATGAAATACTGCGTCTGACCGATATCTTCCGCGGACACATCATTGATGTAACCGACAAAACCTATACAGTGGAAATCACCGGCACCAGCAGCAAACTAGATGCCTTTCTGGATACCGTGGGCAAAACCCTTATTCTGGAAACCGTACGTACCGGTGCAGCAGGCATAGGTCGCGGCGAACGCATGTTACGTATTTAAGCCGGACATTTTTAAAACATTATCCGACCTAAAAACATATTAAAACCCTGATTTTAAAATCAACACATTAAATTGAAGGAATAGCAATGCAAGTTTATTACGATAAAGACGCAGATCTCTCATTAATCAAAGGCAAAACCGTAGCCATCATCGGTTATGGCTCACAAGGTCATGCTCACGCTGCCAACCTGAAAGATTCAGGTGTAAACGTAATCGTCGGGCTGCGCAAAAGCGGTAATTCCTGGCATAAAGCAGTAAATGCCGGTCATGACGTACGGGAAGTTGCAGAAGCCACAAAAGCAGCCGACGTAGTGATGATTCTGACACCTGACGAATTTCAGCCGGCAGTTTATCAGAATGAAATCGCGCCTAATCTGAAAGACAATGCCACAGTAGCTTTTGCTCATGGTTTTAATATTCATTACAACCAGATTATTCCGGCCAAAAATCTTGACGTAGTGATGATTGCACCCAAAGGCCCTGGTCACACAGTACGCAGTGAATTCCTGAAAGGCGGTGGTGTGCCCAGCCTGATTGCAGTACATCAGGATGCAACCGGTCGTGCCCGCGACATCGCTTTATCCTATGCTGCCGCCAATGGCGGTACCAAAGGCGGCGTGATTCAGACAACCTTCAAAGAAGAAACTGAAACCGACCTTTTCGGCGAACAGGCCGTATTGTGCGGCGGGCTGGTTGAATTAATCAAAACCGGTTTTGAAACACTGGTAGAAGCAGGCTATGCTCCGGAAATGGCTTATTTTGAATGTTTGCATGAAATGAAACTGATCGTAGATTTAATCTACGAAGGCGGAATTGCAAACATGAACTACTCCATTTCCAATAATGCCGAATACGGCGAATACTTCACCGGCCCGCAAGTCGTAAATGAACATTCACGTCAGGCTATGCGCGAAGCATTAAAACGCATTCAGAATGGTGACTATGCCAAATCATTTATCGTAGAAGGTGCAACCAACTATCCGTCTATGACTGCTCGCCGTCGCCAGAATGCTGATCATCCAATCGAAATCATTGGTAACCAATTACGCAGCATGATGCCATGGATTGCCAAAAACAAACTGGTTGATCAGGATAAAAACTAATATAGCTGCTTAAGTCTGTTTGTAACAAAGCAAAAAGCTTGTGTATGCATTTTCATATACAAGCTTTTTTTAAACCCCGAATTCAAGAAAGAATATGACTACTCCACCCGCTCCGCAGTCTGAATCTGCAAACAAAATTACTCAGAACTCCCCTACCAAAGTAGCGATTGCCAGCCTCGTAGGTACAGCCGTAGAGTTTTACGACTTCTACATATACGGACTTGCTGCTGCACTCGTATTAAGCGACCTGTTTTTTCCAACCGAAGATCGGGCAATTGCTATCATGTCCTCATTTCTTACTTTTGGAATAGCCTTTGTTGCCCGCCCTATTGGTGCCGGATTATTCGGACATTTTGGCGATAAAGTTGGCCGTAAAACCACCCTGATAGCATCATTATTGATAATGGGTATCAGTACAACCCTGATCGGTGTTCTGCCGACATATCAGCAGGCAGGTATTATTGCACCAGTTTGTTTATGCGTCCTGCGCTTTTGTCAGGGTCTTGGCTTAGGTGGTGAATGGGGCGGAGCCGCTTTACTGGCTACCGAAAATGCGCCCAGAGGTAAACGTGCTCTTTTTGCGATGTTTCCGCAAATCGGGCCTCCTATCGGATTCATTACTGCCAGCCTGATTTTCATTGTTTTATCCAAAAATCTTGATAATGCACAAATGATGTCGTGGGGCTGGCGTATCCCATTTTTACTGAGCATTGTTCTGGTTGGTCTGGGTATGTATGTTCGCATGTCCATTATTGAAAGTAATGCTTTTCGTACCATGGTTGCCAGACAGAGTGCTGTAAAAATCCCTCTGACTGACACTATACGCAAACATTACAATCAGCTTTTTTTAGGCTCTCTGGCCGCTACGTCGTGCTTTACCCTGTTCTTTTTAACAACCGTATTTTCTTTGCAATATGCTACTACAAAGCATGAGTGGCAAAGTACAGCATTATTTAATAAAATTGAGTATTTATCCATTCTCATGGGTGCCATTGTATTTATGGCTGTCGGTTCCCCGATATCTGCATGGCTTTCAGACAGAATCGGCCGTCGCCCGGTATTTCTGATTGGTGGTATAGCCACAATCATAATCGGTTTCTTTTTTGGTGACTTAATCAATTCTGCCAGTGGTGTTACTGCGGCCATTTTCTTATCCTCTGCACTGTTTATAATGGGTATCTTGTGGACACCTTTAGCGGCTTTCTTACCTGAAATATTCCCTACCAACGTAAGATATACCGGTGCAGCTATCTCCTTCAGCTTTGGCGGTATTCTGGGCGGATCACTGACCCCGTTTGCTGCCGCATGGATGGTTGAAAAATATGGTTTACAGGGTACAGTATATATAGGCTGGTTTCTGATTGCCGCCTGTATACTTAGTATGATTGCAGTACTACTGCTACCAGAAACACATAAACAGGAAATTGAAAATTAAAACAGATAAAAAACCGATTTAACCAATCGGTTTTTTATCTTAGCGATTAATTCACATTAGTGTTAGCTTAATCTGTTTCCATAATAAATCTTTCTGCTAAAATACACATAAAAATACTATGTAGCAGATATCTAAAATGAGCATTATCAACAATAAAAAAGCATTTCACGATTACTTTATCGAAGAACAGATAGAAGCCGGAATTGTTCTTGAAGGCTGGGAAGTAAAGGCTATTCGTGCCGGACGAGTTCAAATCAAAGAAAGCTATATCCAATGGAAAAAAGGTGCTTTTTATCTGGTTGGCAGTCACATTACTGCTTTACCCACCGCATCCAATCATGTAAAACCCGATCCCGTACGACAGCGAAAACTATTACTGAAACAATCAGAAATCAACAAACTGATAGGCAAAGTAGAACGCAGTGGTTATACCCTTGTGCCTGTTAACATGCATTACAGCCATGGTTATGTAAAAATCGATATGGGATTGGCCAAAGGTAAAAAGCAGCATGATAAGCGCCAAAGCAGCAAAGAAAAAGACTGGAATCGTGAGAAACAACGCCTGCTTAAACAGACACGCTAAATCCTGGCAAATATTAATAATAAACCGGGAAATTAAATTCATTAATTTCCCGTATAAATAAAAAATAAAACTAAACTAATTAAAGCATTTCTTATCATCTGGTAAAATAAAGCAGTTAATAAACTCCAGAAAAATTACATTTCATATAAGCCAAATCAAATTAATCATATTTTGTTATTAAATCAGTATTTTATAAATCATCCTTCAATAGCCATTCTCATTATAATAAATAGTTAAATTTAACTAGACATAAAAAAGTTAAATTATGTTAAACTTGTATTACTGTATCAATACAGGCAAGCATTATTAACAATACAGGGTGTGTAATGATGAAGAAAATCGGTCTGCTATCAATAATTTTATTGCTAAACGGCTGTATGACATTAAAAGGAGATTACCGTCTCGTTGCATTGGATGAAAATGGTAACGACCTGGCACCTAAAGTACAAATGCTGGCTCAAGGAACAGGAATTTATCGCTCAAAAATTGTACTATGTAAGGCATTTCCTAAAGCCACAGTCCGGATTTACGACACCAGGACAAATGAAGAACTAAAAGGAAAAAGTCCGCGAAAATGCCGG
Source organism: Snodgrassella sp. W8124 (assembly GCF_016100875.1). NCBI lineage: Bacteria > Pseudomonadati > Pseudomonadota > Betaproteobacteria > Neisseriales > Neisseriaceae > Snodgrassella > Snodgrassella sp. W8124. The sequence continues at coordinate 818,991 of NZ_JACFRP010000001.1, read as the reverse complement.
TAAACATGAATTATTAAATAAATATTTTATTTACCATCAGACTCCATACTTAATTTAAAAAAACTGTTTATTCAAATTTTATGAATGGCCGACCACAAGATTTTAAAATCATGCATGAATGGTATTGTTGTTCAAGAGCCTATGCATTTATTTATTTATATTTTGGATCTGTAGGTGCTTATATTTGTTTTTTGTACCTAATGAATATATTATTTAAATATCCGAACTTTAGCATAATAACAGTTTTACTTGCAGCAATTAGTACACTTTTTTTATGGAAACTCTTTAAAACTAAAAGAAATAATATTAAACAGGTTTACTTCACATCAAAAGACATTTATATAGAAGATAAAAAAATTGATATATCTTATCTTGAATCTGTTACATTGATTGAACAACCATACCCTAGTTTAAATAAAGCTCTATTTACGTTCTGCATAAAATTTACCAAAAACCCAGTAATTAAAGATGATGTATATTTTTACATGGCATTTGGTAATAGGCTATTTGAATGGAATGAAGATTATGACTATCAAAACCGCTTTATTACTATTCTGGAAACTATAGCAAAAGAACGAAGAGAGCTACTAAAAATTCTGGTAAAGCAATCTAATATTTCTGAATGACAAGTTATTCATGCTGGTAGAATCTGAATAAGGAAAATAATATCTACCAACATATTTTTATTTAAAAATCAAATCACATATTCACTTTACTCATTGCATTTAATCACATAAAAACCGCTCTTGTGCACTTTAAATCACATTGAATTTTATAATTTCACCAGACAAAAAAAGTTAAATTATGTTAAAATAGTATTGCATACATCAATATATGCAAACACCCTTACTAACATTCCATACCTAATTTAAAAAACTGTATATTCAAATTTTATGAATGACCGATCCCAATATTTAAAAATCATGAAAGAATGGCATTGTTGTTCAAGATATCATGCATTTATTCATTTGTATTTTGGAGCTACGGGTGCTTATATTTGCCTTATGTACCTATTAAATATAATATTAAAAGATCAACAGTTAAATATATTATTTGAAGATCAAATTTTAAACACATTAATAGCTTTACTTGCAGCAATAAGTACTTTTTTTTTCTGGAAACTTTTTAAAGCTAAAAGAAAAAAAATTAAACAGGTTTATTTCACACCAAAAGCAATATATATAGAAAACAAAAAAATAGATATATCTTATCTTAAATCAATTACATTTATTAAACTTAAATACCCTACTTATAATAGAGGGTCTACATTTAAATTCTGCATAAGATTTACTGAAAACCGGGTAATTAAAGAAGATATATATTTTTACATGGAATTCGGTAAGCCATTTCGATGGAAGTATCAGGATTATAATTTTGAAGACTGTTTCATCACTATTCTGGAAGATTTAGCAAAAGAAAGAAGAGAGCTACTGAAAGATTCCTGTAAAGCAATCTAATTTTACTGAAAAATAAGTTATTCATGCTGGTAGAACCTGAATAAGAAAAATAATATCCACCAACATATTTTTAACTTAAAAATCAAGTCATATTAATTTACTTATTGCATCAAACCACATAAAAACCGCTCCTATACACTTTAAATCACATTGAATTTAATAATTTAACCAGATACAAAAGTTAAATTGTGTTAAAATTATATAGCTCTATCAATAAAAGCAAGCACTACTAACATTCCATACCTAATTTAAGAAAACTGAGTACTTAAATTTTATGAATGACCGATCCAGATATTTACAAATCATGCAAGAATGGCATTGTTGCTCAAATGATTATGCATATATTTATTTGTTTTTTACAGCTTTAAGTGCTTATGTTTGTTTTATATACCTATCATATATATCATTTAAAGATCAAGATTTTTTTATCATATCAATAGCTTTATTTACAGCAGTAGTGACTTTTATTTTCTTGAAACTCTATAAAACTCAAAGAAAAAATATTAAACAAATTAATTTCTCATTAAAAGCAATTTATATAGAAGAAAAAAAAATAGACATCTGTTATCTTAAATCAATTACATTTATTAATCATGTCTACTCTCCATATAAATGGTCTACATGTAAATTCTGCATAAAATTTACTGAAAATCCAATAATTAAAGAAGATATATATTTTTACATGGCATTTGGTAAATCATTTCAACGAAGATATCAGTATTATAACTTTGAAGACCGTTTTATCACTATACTGGAAACTTTAGCAAAAGAAAGAAGAGAGTTACTAAAAGATTCCGGTAAAGCGATCTAGTATTTCTGAATAACAAATTATTCATGCTGGTAGAATCTGAATAAGAAAAATAATATCTACCAACATATTTTACTTAAAAATCAAACCACTTTACCTATTGCATCAAACTTTATAAAAATCTATCCTGTAAATTTTAAATCATGCAGAATCCCTGAAAGAGATTTTATGAATGACCAAGCACAAAATTTAAAAGTCATGCAAGAATGGAGAAGTGAATCTAAAAAATTTACCTCTAATAAACTTTTTGCACATATTAATTATTTCGTTTACTTTATTTATTTTTGTGCTTATTTGATTCCTTTCGTCTTTGGGCTATACTTTTGGTTTTGGTCAACAATACTTCTATGTATAGTAATCCCTGCAGTTATAAAATTCAAAAAAACTAATGAATTAATTAAAAAGGTTCTTTTCACACCAGATACAATCTATGTAGAAAATGAAAAAATAGATATATCTTATCTGGAATCTATTGCATTTGTTCAGCATATAATCAAAGCTAATCCATTAATCTCCAGCGAAAATTATCCTGACAATATAAAAGCCTTTGAATTTGTTATGACATTTAATAAAAACTCAAACATAAAAGAAGATATACACTTTTATATACAATTTAGTGACGGAATTGTAGAAAATATCGCTGATTACGATTATCAAAACAACTTTATCAATATTCTGAAATTTTTTGCAAAAGAAAAAAGAGAATCATTAAAATGTGTGAGTACAGCAATATAACCATTAATATTCTGAGCAGATAACCTAGAATACAATCATATATCAATTTATTAAATATCTTTATCCAAACCTGATGTCTGTTTTTCAGAAACTGTTTTTTCCAGAACAAAGCACTTGCAGAAATAAAACAGGAAAAGTGTTAAAATAACTGGCTTCATACATAAAACCTGTCAAGAGCCTAGCATGAATCAGGATAAAATATTAATTCTCGATTTTGGTTCACAAGTAACCCAGCTTATCGCCCGGCGCGTACGTGAAGCTCATGTTTATTGTGAATTACATTCATTTGACATGCCTGTTGAAGATATCAGGGCATTCGCCCCTAAAGGCATTATCCTGTCCGGTGGTCCCAATTCAGTTTATGAATCAGACTATCAGGCTAACCCGGAAATACTCAATCTCGGTATACCCATTCTTGGCATTTGTTATGGCATGCAATGGCTGGCACATACCATGGGCGGCGAAGTCAGCGGTGGCGATCAGCGCGAATTCGGTTATGCTCAGGTACATACAGAAGACAGCCAGTTTACCAATGGCATTTTTGATAACCAGCCTAACACACTGGATGTGTGGATGAGCCATGGCGATAAAGTAAGCAAACTGCCAGAAGGATTTAAAAGTATCGGTCATACACCAAGCTGTCCGTATGCCATCATTGAAAACTCGCACAAGCACTTTTACGGAGTTCAGTTTCATCCTGAAGTTACCCATACCAAACAGGGGCGTGAACTAATCAACCGCTTTGTACTTGATATCTGTCAGGCCAAACCCAGCTGGACTATGCCTAACTATATCGAAGAAGCCATTATCAAAATTCGCGAACAGGTTGGTTCCGATGAAGTTATTCTAGGCCTTTCCGGTGGAGTAGACTCATCAGTAGCTGCAGCACTGATTCATCGCGCCATTGGCGACCAGCTCACCTGCGTTTTTGTAGATCATGGGCTGTTACGCTATCAGGAAGCGCAAATGGTCATGGATATGTTCGGCAAAAACCTTGGCGTCAATGTAATTCACGTTGATGCCTCTGCCGATTTTCTCGCCAAACTTGCCGGTGAAACCGATCCTGAACGTAAACGTAAAATCATCGGAGCCGAATTTGTCGAAGTCTTTCAGCAAGAAGCCGGCAAACGCCAAAATGCAAAATGGCTGGCACAAGGTACCATCTACCCTGATGTAATCGAAAGCGCCGGTGCTAAAACCAAAAAAGCACATGCTATTAAAAGCCACCATAATGTAGGCGGCCTGCCTGAAACACTTAATCTGCAATTGCTGGAACCACTGCGCGATTTGTTCAAAGATGAAGTACGCGAACTGGGTGTTGCGCTGGGATTACCACGTGATATGGTTTACCGTCACCCCTTCCCCGGTCCGGGTCTGGGTGTGCGAATTCTGGGTGAGGTAAAACGCGAATACGCCGATTTACTGCGCCGTGCTGACCATATATTCATTGAAGAGTTGCGTAATACCTGCGACGAAGACGGTGTATCCTGGTATGATAAAACCAGCCAGGCTTTTGCTGTATTCCTGCCAGTAAAATCCGTAGGTGTAATGGGAGACGGCCGCACCTATGAATACGTAGTAGCCCTGCGAGCAGTAATTACCAGCGATTTCATGACAGCACACTGGGCCCACCTCCCCTACGACCTGCTCGGCCATGTTTCCAATCGCATCATCAATGAAGTACGCGGCATTAACCGTGTCGTTTATGATGTCAGCGGTAAACCGCCAGCCACTATTGAGTGGGAATAGAAATTTAGTTTTTATTAACTCCTAATATTCTTTCTTAAAACCAGTTATATCGATTAGATTAGCTGGTTTTTCTATTTATTAAAGCTTGGTAATATCCACTACTATTTTTTATCGTAAATTAAACGGTAAAAAACTTAATATGTTCAGAAAATGCCAATATTGTTATTTCTGTGCCTTTGTTGAAGTGAAAAATTTGGATAATACCTTCTTCTTACCGATTCTTCTTTTATCAGTAGTTATATCTATAAGCAGTTCAAGATAGGTCAACGAGCTGTTGCATGGTTAGAGAGTGATATTGATGCTTGGATTGATAGGCATTTGGCTAAGAAGGAGAAAAATAAATAGCGATCTATCAGATATAACTTAAAAATAGCGCTGCAGGTTGTAGCACTATTTTATACGTATAAATAATCTTTCAATTTAAAAATGTTCGTTTGATACAAAGTTCTAATGTAAAATTCGCATCATTAGATACAACGATAAGGACTGTTATGATCCGTTGCCATCTTGCTCGACTCATGGGCGAACACAAAATGTGGATAGCCGATGCGGTTAGGGAAACGGCTTTAGTTGCAACACCATAACTTTACTTTACAGGGAGATTGTCCAGAAGGTTGACCTGAATACATTGGACAGGCTTTGCTTGTTTTTTGACTGTGGCATAAACGATTTGCTACAAAAGGTTCCAACATCGCAGAATCGTACAGAGAAAAATTAATGACACTGATTAACCTAAAAGATCTCGAGGCCCATCTCTGGCATGCAGCCCACATCATCACTGGGCCTATCGATGCATCAGATTATAAAACTTATATTTTCCCAATTTTGTTTTTCAAACGTATTTGCGACGTGTATGACGAAGAGTTTGTCGATGCGATGGAGAGCGTTGGGGATGAAGAACTTGCCAAAGGCAAGATGTTCCACCGTATTCAAATACCTGAAAACTGTCATTGGCGTGACGTTTTTGCCAAGCCTAAAGATGTAGGCCAAGCCTTAAAAGACTCATTTCGCGGCATAGAACTAGCAAATCCCAAATTGCATGGCATTTTTGGCGATGCCAGTTGGACCAATAAAGAACGTCTTTCTGATGAGTTGCTGGCTACGTTACTTAATCACTTCAATAAGGTGAACCTTGGCGTTTTTAGTGTCCGTGACGATGATATGGGACGCGCATACGAGTATCTGATCAAACGCTTTGCTGATAAAGCTAACAAGAAAGCCGGTGAGTTCTATACTCCACGTACTATTGTTCGCTTGATGGTTAACATTCTCGATCCTAAAGCTGGTGAGAGCGTTTACGATCCTGCTTGCGGTACCGGCGGTATGCTGCTCGAAACCATTCACCATGTAAAAGAAAACGGTGGCGACCCACGCCTGCTAAAAATCAAAGGTCAGGAAAAAAACCTAACCACCGAGGCTATTGCGCGTATGAACCTTTTTCTACACGGGCAGGAAGATTTCGATATTGTGCGGGGAGACACTCTGCGTGAGCCTAAGTTTTTGCAAAATGATCGTTTAGAAACTTTTGATTGTGTTATCGCTAACCCACCGTTTAGTTTAAAAGAATGGGGTTATGACTTGTGGTCAAATGATCCCTATGGGCGTAAGCAGTATGGTCTGGCTCCTAAAACTAATGGTGACTTTGCTTGGGTGCAGCATATGTTTGCCTCACTCAACGATACAGGCCGTATGGCAGTAGTCTTGCCCCATGGCGTACTGTTTCGTGGAGGTGCTGAAGGCGCAATTCGTACTAAATTACTGCAAGAAAACTGCATTGAAGCCATTATTGGCGTTGCTCCAAACCTTTTCTATGGCACGGGGATTCCTGCGTGTATTCTGGTGTTACGTAAATCACGGCCGGCGTCACACAAAAATCATGTACTCATCATTAATGCTGAAGAAATCTATACCAAAGGCCGGGCTCAGAATACCTTGTCCAACGCTCAGGCCGATGAGATCTACCACATCTACCAGAGCCAGAAGCAACAAGGGCCGGCAGCACAAGAAATCGAAGGCATTGCACGTTGGGTACCCTTAAACGAGATAGAAGAAAATGACTTCAATCTTAATATCGCTCGTTATGTGCAAAAGCCACTCGAAGAAGAAACCATTACAGTAGAAGAGGCACTCAAAGATTTCCAACAAAAACTGGCTGCCCTGGAAAAAGCGGAAGAGGAGCTAGAAGCCCTGTTAATCAAAGAAGGGTTTGAGATATGAGTATAATGCATAAGAAAAAACTGGAAGATTTGCTTTGGGGAGCGGCTGAGTTCTTGCGGGGCCAAATCGATGCCTCAGACTATAAGCAATATGTCTTCCCGCTAATGTTTTATAAACGTCTATCGGACGTATATTTGGAAGAATATAACGAAGCGATGGAGGTTCATGAGGTAGACGTTGAATACGCTGCCATGCCCATGTTTCACCGCTTTGATATTCCTGTAGAAGCGAGCTGGGAGAAGATACGCAACACCAGCAAAAACATTGGTGAAGCTATTCAGAACGCGCTTCGCTTAATCGAAGCCAATAATCCGCGCTTGCATGGCGTGTTCGGTGATGCCCAGTGGACCAACAAAGAACGCCTGCCCGATCATCTGCTGGGCGATCTGATTGAGCATTTTAGTAAAATTCCACTAGGTATTAAATCTGTCGCTCAGGATGACCTTGGTGAAGCTTACGAATACCTGATTAAGAAATTTGCTGACGATTCCGGCCATACCGCAGCAGAATTCTATACCAACCGTACTGTAGTCCATTTGATGACACGCATCATGGGCTTAAAGCCCGGAGAAACAGCTTACGATCCTACCTGTGGTACCGGTGGTATGCTTCTTAACGCGGTGATGGATTTACGTTCTCAGGGCAAAGAGTGGCGTTCGGTACATCTTTACGGGCAGGAAGTCAATCTGCTCACCTCGGCCATCGCTCGTATGAATATGTTTCTGCACGATATTGAAGAGTTTGATGTGCTGCGCGGCGATACTTTAGCCGATCCCAAGTTTATTGAAAACGATCGGCTCAAACAGTTTGATGTGATTTTTGCCAATCCTCCATATTCCATTAAAAAATGGAACCGTGACAAGTTTGCTGACGATCCCTATGGCCGTAATCTCTATGGCTTGCCACCACAAGGCTGTGCCGATTATGCGTTTTACACCCATATCATCAAAAGCATGAAGCCTAATATAGGTCGTGCCGCTATGCTATGGCCGCACGGTGTTTTGTTTCGCGATTCTGAGCAAGCCATTCGTAAACAGATAATTGAATCAGATATCATTGAAGCAGTGATTGGTTTGGGGCCAAACCTGTTTTATAACTCGCCGATGGAATCTTGTGTCGTTGTACTTAACTGTAATAAGTCTGTCGATCGCAAAAACAAGATATTGTTTATCAACGGTGTTAAGCATGTCACCCGTGAACGCGCCCATAGCCGCTTATCCGATGATGATTTAATGGCGTTGTGTGATGCTTATTTTACGCCTGACAAGCAGAGTGATATCACTGCCTTGGTGGATATCGAAGTAATCAAGGAGAATCTTTATAACCTGTCGATTCCGCTATATGTGCAAGCACAGGGTAATGGCAAAGCACACGATATTGAACATGCCATTGAGGCATGGAAAGTCAGTCGCGTACAACTAAAAAAACAGGCTAACAAATTATTTGAGAGCCTTGCTGAACTTGGTTATAACGTTGAAGGCAAGGTGGAACAGTAAATGACGAAACAACAATTACCAGAAGGCTGGCAGATGATGAAGTTTGGCGATATTGCTAAACATATCTCTAAACGAGTCGAGCCAAGCGAAATCGATCTTGAAATCTATGTTGGGTTGGAACACTTAGAGCCAGACAGCCTAAAGATTAAACGTCATGGTGTACCGAGTGACGTTGAAGGACAAAAGCTATTGGTGAAGAAGGGCCAGATTATTTTTGGTAAGAGGCGTGCATATCAGCGTAAGGTGGCGGTGGCAGACTGGGATTGTATTTGTTCAGCTCATGCTATGGTTTTGGAAGCTAACCCTGAAAACGTAATTCCTGAGTTTTTACCATTTTTTATGCAATCTGATGTATTTATGAATCGTGCAGTTGCTATTTCTGAAGGATCGTTATCTCCCACAATTAAATGGAAAACACTAGAAAATCAAATCTTTATATTTCCTAGCCGGGATTTACAGGAAGAGTTAACTAAAAATTTAACTATATTAGAAGATTCGATTTCAAAAGTTGAAGATTTACTGACCACATCTGAAATACTTAAGTCCTCACTAGCATATGAAGCATTCTCATTAGATAAATATAAAATGAGTGATATGAATGAAAATTTTGTCACTATTGGCGAGACTTGCACATCCTATTCAGGTGGAACACCATCTACAAAGGTAAAAGATTATTATGGTGGTGATATTCCTTGGATTACGTCAACTCTTATAAACAATAGAGTAATTAAATCAACAGATGAATTTATCTCAAAGCTAGGTTTAAGCAAGTCATCTGCGAAGTTAATAAAAAAAGACATGATTTTGGTTGCTATGTATGGTGCTACTGCTGGCAAAGTGGCAATAAATAAAATTGATGGCGCTGCTATAAATCAGGCGATTTTAGCGATGGAACCAAATATAGGTATTTCTCCCTCTTATTTCTTTCACTTGGTAGAGTATGTAATGAAAGAAGCAATGAACTTAGTTCAAGGAGGTCAACCAAATTTTAGTGCAAAGATAATAAAATCAATAAAGTTTAGAGTTCATGATGTTACTAAACAAGAAGATATTATTAGTCAGTTAGATGCATGTGATGATTTTATTAACTTATTAAAACAAAAGAAATTAAGTCTACTTAATATAAAGAATAGTTATTTATATCGTTAGTTTTAGGAGTGGATATGTTTAACGAACAAACCGTCACAGAAAATGGAGTTATCAACCGCTTAAAAGGATTAAGCGGCGTAAAGTGGATTTACTGCCATGGCGAGAATCTGACTAAGCAAGCTCAGGATATCTTTGTTGATGAGTGGCTAAAAGACGCGTTGTGTTCGTTAAATCCCGATATCGCCAAGCAGCCGGATTATGCTGATGAAGTAATTTATAAATTGCGCGGTGTGGTGTTAGAAGCCCGCCATACTGGTTTAGTAAAGGCCAACGAAAACTTCCATGAATGGCTATTGGCTGAGAAAACTTTGCCTTTTGGCGAGAACGGCGACCATATCACCATTAATCTGATTGATTTTGATAACATAGAGAACAATCACTTTGTAGTGTCGCAACAGGTGCATTATATCGCGGCCACCGAAGTCTATTTTGATATTGTGCTGTATGTGAACGGCATACCGCTAGTAGTGGGCGAAGTCAAAACTGCGACGCGGCCAAGTGTGACCTGGCAAGATGGTGCCGCCGATTTTATAGGTGGCAAAAAGCATTACTGGAAAAATGTAGAATTATTTTTTGTTCCTAATTTGCTGTGTTTTGCTAGTGAAGGAAAAACCTTTGCATATGGTGCAATTAATGCCCGCGTTAAAGATTGGGGGCCTTGGCACAATACTGAGCTTCGTGATGAGATTCTGCCGGGATTGGCATCGGTACTTAACAGCTGCGAGGGTCTGTTAAATCCGCAGACTTTATTACAATTACTGGAATCCTTCGCGCTATTTTCAACTGTCAAAACCGGTAAAGATACTCCACCTAAATGTATTAAGCTTCTGCCACGTTATCCGCAATTTGAAGCAGCGAAACAGATTGTTGAGCGAGTTCGCAAAGGCTACCCGAAAAAAGGCCTAATTTGGCATTTTCAGGGATCCGGTAAGTCATTGCTGATGCTCTATGCAGCTAAAATGTTGCGTGCTGACAATGCGTTAAAAAATCCAACCGTATTGGTTGTGGTTGACCGGCGAGACTTAGACAGCCAGATCAGCGAAACTTTTGGTGGTGCCGATGTTAAAAACCTAGTCAAAGTGCAAAGCTGCAAAAAGCTAGGTGAGTATATCGAACAAGATAGCCGAGGCATTTTAATTACTACTATCTTTAAGTTTAAAGATGTCGAGATTGACGATAGCAACCCTAATGGCTTGAACAGCCGAGATAACATTATTGTACTTGTAGACGAAGCACACCGCACCCAGGAAGGTGGTTTAGGCGAGAAAATGCGTTGGGCATTACCTAATGCCCACTTCTATGGTTTAACCGGCACACCCATATCAGGCATCGATCGCAATACTTTCAAATTGTTCGGCGCCGACGAAGATCCCGGTCGCTATATGAACCGTTACAGTTATAAGCAATCAATTCGTGATGGCTCCACCAATCCGGTTAAGTTTGAACCGCGCCTTGCTGAACTGCGGGTGGATCGTGATGCTATCAATGACGAGTTCGAGCAACTGGTTAAAGAAAACGACTTAGACGATGAAGAAAAAGCGGCATTATCTAAACGTGCTGGTAAGTTGGCTTTAATGTTGAAAGCCCCCAAGCGCATGGCGGCCATTAGCAGCGATATTATCAAACACTTTACCAGCCACGTAAAGCCAAAAAAAATGAAAGGTATGGTAGTGGTATATGATCGCGAAGCTTGTGTGCAAATGTACTACTTGCTCGGTGAAAAGCTTGGCTTTAATGCAGTTGAAGTGGTTATGAACGTTGATCAATCCCCTATAAAAGCCAAAGCGGGCGATAAAAAAGACAAGGTCAACAACGATTGGCGTAAGTGGCACGATGAGTTAAAGCTACCCATCAAACAAGAGGATTTCGAGCGCTGGCAGAATATTGATGCGGAAAGCCAAGTACAAAAAGAACTGATCGAATGCTACAAAGATCCAAAACATCCTTTACAGCTCATCATCGTTACTGCCAAATTGTTAACTGGTTTCGATGCCCCTATCTGTTATTGCATGTATTTGGATAAACCTTTACGCGATCACACTCTTTTACAGGCCATGTGTCGGACTAACCGATTGTACGAAACCGATGATACTCGCAAAGATATGGGGTTAATTATCGACTACCTCGGCGTATTTGAAAATCTGCGTACCGCATTGGCTTATAAGCCGGAAGAAATTGATGGAGTCGTAGAGGGTATCGAGGCCTTTAAAAAATTATTACCGGCACAACTGGATAAATGTTTGTCCTTCTTCCCCAATGTGGACCGCACCTTAGAGGGTTTCGAAGGCATTATGGCCGCGCAAGAGTGCTTACCGACTAACAAAAAACGCGATGAATTCGCCGCTTGTTTTGGGGTGTTATCTAAGTTATGGTCGGCTATTAGCCCCGATCCTTTTTTAAGCCCGTATCGTCAAAACTATAAGTGGTTAGCGCAAATTTACGAGTCAGTGCGTCCAGTAGGCCAGACGGGGGCGCTTGTTTGGGCTGCTTTAGGCCCCGAAACTATCAAGATGATCCATGAGCATACTGATATTAATCGAATTCGCGATGATATCGACGAGTTGATCATGGATGAACACGCCATTTTTACCCTGACAGAAAAAGAGCAAGAGCAACGTGCTAAAAGATTGGAAATTGATCTTATGGGCCGCTTGCGGGGCAGTCATGAGCCTAAATTTGTGGAGTTAGGCGAGCGACTGGAAAAACTTCGCCAGGACTATGAGGCCGGTGTTATTAAAGCCATTGAGTGGTTAAAGGGCTTGTTGGATGCTGCGAAGGACACAGTGCAAGCAGAGCGCGAAACTGGTGAACACCCAGTGACAGAAGCAGATAACAAGCAAGCTCTAACCAAGCTTTTTCTGGAAACCCGTCCAGAGTCTACGCCTAAGTTAATCGGAGATGTGGTTGAACAAATCGACAAAATCGTCAAAGCCACCCGCTTTGATGGCTGGCAGAACTCCAATAGCGGCCCGCGTGAAATCCAAAAGGCGTTATTGCTGACTCTGGCCCAATTTGGATTGGGTAAAGATAAGGAACTATTCCAAAAGGCTTACGGGTATATAGAGGAGCATTATTGAGTTTTACTTAATTGACTGGCCGCGTTGTATCGATACTTGGGCAGGTCAAGAGTGACTACTACCATGGATAATTATACCTATAGCGTTAGCAATGCCCATTTATGGCGTAGAGCCGACTTTCTGATCTGATTACATCTTGAATAACAAAGATGTTAGATCAAGTATGAGACAATACACATAGTTATTGTGTATTGTTAATCATTTTTTCAACTGCTTTAGGTGTAATTTCCATAATCTTAGCAATTGTTTTTAAATCGACACCCTTATCAAGCAGTGCATTGGCAAGGGCCTTTGCTTGTATTTGAGCCAGTTTCTCAGCTTCCTTAGCTAATTTAGCTTTTTCTTGGGCAGATTTTGTTTTATCTCTCTCCAAAGCTAGTTTTTCTCTAGCAATCTTCTTCTCTTCTTTCCTAATCTGCTCAACCACCTGATAAGTCGGGACATAGGTAAGACTTTTCTCTAAATCATCCATAATGCCCATGCTTCTGAAACTTTCATAGCCTTCTGTACTGATTATAAGATGGTCAACTAGTGCAATATTAAGTATACGGCCTACCTGGATAAGACGGTCAGTGATATCTAAGTCTGCTTTGGAAGGGACAAGACGCCCTGAGGGATGGTTGTGAATAGCAATAACACGTGTCGCATTTTTCATAACCGCAACACGATATACATTCATAGGCTCTATATTAACGGCCTTTACTGAACCTAAAGCAATTAATTCGATATAGAGGATATATCCTGCTTCGTTCATGCCGATAATCCAGAAATGCTCTTTTTCTTTGTCTATCTTATTTTCACGAAGAAGTACGCGTTGCATGATGCTGAATACATCATCTGAACCTTCTATATAATGCTTATCGTTTTTGCCAAGTTTAATATCCATACATCGTTTATAGTTAAGAGCATTAACCTAAAATATAACATAGTTTACTAATTATTATAAGTAAACAGCATTTGCTAAACCAATGATATATTGTTTGTATTCTTGAATATTAATTGATTAATTTAATGAGTTGTGAAGAAATAAATCTATCGTCTGGATAAGCTGCTCAACCTAGCCGAGTTTTATTTTCTTGCACTAAATTACTCAGAAAATCAGCTACTACTCTTATCCTTCCGGAGTTAGTAAGGTCGGAGTGGATGACTAGCCAAATGGGTTGATTACAGTCAACATTGTTGCGAACACAAATCAGATCTTTGGTTAAAGCAATAAAATTCGGTAAGATACCCATTCCGATACCTGCTTCAACTGCACTGATGTGTGCAGACATGCTGCCGGCTCTCAGACAACATTTGCCACGGCTGTTTTTTTCTATCCACTTTGCAGCCGGCAAGTTCTGGTGTGTTTCCGGCCAGCCGATAAAATCAGCGTTTTTTAACATTGTTTCTTCTTTGTTTAGCGGTTTGCGCTGTAAATAGCTTTCAGAGGCATACAAACCAAAACCAAGCTCGCCTAAACGGCGGATGGTTACTTTACCCTGCTCCGGGCGAACCAGACGCAAGGCCATATCAGCGTCACTTCTTTGCAGATTGATTGTTGATACTCCGGTAACCAGTTCCAGGGTTAAATCAGGGTGTGCTGAGTATAGCTTGGGTAAAGCCGGAATAATAAGATGATCAGCCAGCCCCTGAGCCGTAGCCAAACGCACATGCCCGCTGACACCGGCATTGACACCGGTAGCCATGGCATCAAACGCGTGTCCGGCCTGTTCCAGTATTTCTGCCTGCGAAACCAGTATTCTGCCTTCATCTGTTAGCTTATACCCTTGCTGATCGCGGATAAATAACCGATATCCCAGTACCTCTTCCATACGTTCCAGACGGCGGTAAGTTGTAGCAATGCCAAGTTTTAATATCTTTGCAGCACCACTCAATGTGCCTTCACGTATGATTGCCAGAAATACTTTAGTATCATCCCAGTATAGTTTTTTGTTCATATTTAATTTCCGATTCTGGAAAACCAGTTACCAGATTTAGCTATATATCTGTCTATTTTCGCAAAGTATACTGAATTAACGCTGATTTCACCAAGCTGAAAACTATGTTTAAAAGCAGATTTATAACAACTCAATACCTTCTGTTTTCATCCGGCTGTGAACAAATGCCGACCTTTTAGGTTCGTATATCAGGTCAAACTCTATCTGTTTGAAAAATTGATTGCAAAAGAGGAAATAATTTAGTGAATAATTCAGAAAATAAGACACAAAGGCGTAACTGGATGGCTGTTTGCATGCTTGCAATAGCGTCATTTATTGTGGTGGCTACCGAGCTGGCACCGATTGGTATGTTATCCGCTATAGCCTTGTCTATGGGACAAAACAGCGGTACTACTGGTTTGGTTGTTACTCTGTATGCATGGCTGGGGGCTGTTTCTGCTCTTGTTTCAGTTACCACATTCAGCCATCTGCCTCGTAAACCAGTAGTGATTGTATTAATGTTGCTGATGGCTGCATCGAATGGTATTGCGGCTATTAGTGAGCATTTTTCTGTACTTTTAATCGCTCGTCTGGCCGGTGCAGTTGCACATGGTGCATTCTGGGCGATGGTGGGCACTATGGGGGCGCAACTGGTATCAGACAAATATACCGGCAGAGCCACAGCAATTATATTCAGCGGTGTTTCAATAGCCAGTATACTTGGTGTTCCCTTTATTAACTGGATTAGCAGCACTATTGGCTGGCGTTTATCATTTTTATTACTGGGCGTATTAGCCATAATTACCGCAATTATTTTAGCATTTACCCTGCCGGCTGTATCCGGTACTTCCCGAATGGGGAGAAAACAATTTTCAGCAGTTCTTCAGATTAAGCAGTTACGCCAAGTTTATCTGATTGCTACTGCTGCCATCATCGCCCATTTTGCCGCTTTTACCTATATTGAGGTATTTATGGCCGAAGAAATGACTATTTCTGCCAACTGGATTGCTGTTTGTCTGTTTGTATTCGGTATAGCCGGTGTAGCTGGTAATCTGTTATGTGGTCTGTTTATAGACAGGTATCTGAAAAATATACTTGGTGCAGGCTTAGTGCTGATTTGTGGCAGTCTGATTCTGCTGAGCGCAGTCTTGTCACATAATCCAATCATGCTGATGGTATTGGTGTTTGCGTGGGGTTTGGGTGTAGCCATATTATTTGTTGGTATTCAGGCATGGGTAATCCGGTTGGCAGGAAACGATAACGCTTTACCCGCCTCTGCTATTTATGCTGCTATTTTTAATGGAGCCGTAGGCATTGGGGCCATTATTGGAGCGGGAATTATTGATTTCGGCAATATAAAAATGCTTTATTTAATTGCCTCTTTGATCACTTTATTCAGTTTGTTGCAGTTACTAATCAGCAAAACGATGCATAAACCGGTGCAGTAAAACCAATATATTTCACTTATACATTTTTATATCTAATACCACCAATTCAGAAGAATTTAAGCTGTAGCCAATTTGTCTGATTTAAAAGAAATATAAACTCAAATCAAAGGCCGCTGAAATAAGCGGCCTTGTGCACATTTTTCAGAATTAATCCTGAAATTTTTTCTTGATTGAATCTACTGCACCATCTATGGCATTAGCCACATCATGCACAGCTTCTTTCACGCCGCCAACGGCCTTATCAACCATTCCTTCAGACTGGGTTTTAGTATCACCCACTACTTTACCCACATTCTGTTTTACTTCGCCTTTGGCTTTATCTACAAATCCATTATCGCTCATAACCATCTCCATTCTGTATGTCTACTGCATGCAACAGTATTCAATTAAACACAAGTAAATTCTTATCCTTCAATAGTTTATCTTAGAGAGACAATTAGCGGTAAGCAATGGAAAATGCTAATATTTGCAGCTAATTACAAAATACATAAAAAAAAAGGTAAATCATGCAATTAATTAACTTAAAATAATTACAATCAGCATAATCTGAAATATCATCTATTTATATTGTATAGAAAATTTTAATTAATAATTTCTAACATAAAGTGATAGTGTCTCTATTGATATTTCTTGTATTTGGGAGATTTAAAAAATTTAATTAGTTATTTAGTAAGGATATAAAATGAAAGATAATAATATTAATAATCAAATTGACGAATTAAGTAAAATTACACGTGAGGATGGAGAAAGGAAATACGCAGATGCTCAAATTATGTTAGGAAATATATATCGAATAAAACATGATTATGATAATGCTAAAGCTTTTTATTTGAATATTGCCAGAAAAGACGATCCTGAACTTTATGCTCAAGCTCAGTATAAATTAGCATACATTTATACTGAAATAAAACAAGATTATGATAAAGCCAAAACTTTTCTTTTGCATATCACTAGAAAAGATAACCCTGAACTTTATGCTCAAGCTCAGTATAAATTAGCATATATTTATAGTGAAATAAAACAAGATTATGATAAAGCCAAAACTTTTCTTTTGCATATTACTAGAAAAGATAACCCTAAACTTTATGCTCAAGCTCAGTATAAATTAGCATATATTTATAGTGAAATAAAACAAGATTATGATAAAGCCAAAACCTCTCTTTTAAATATCAATAAAAAAGACTATTATGAACTTTATGCCCAAGCTCAATTTAATTTGGGATATTTATATAGTGAAGATTTCGAATTTGATAAATCTGAATTTTATTATTTAAATATTACTAGAAAAAACAACTCTAAACTTTATGCTCAAGCCCAATTTAATATGGGCTTACATTATCATCACTGGAAACAATATAATAAAGCTGAACTCTTTTATTTAAAAATCACAAGAAAAGACGATTCTGAAAGTTATTTTCGAGCTCAATTTCATTTAGGTCGAATCTATAGCAAAAATCTAAAAAATTACACAAAAGCGAAAACTTGTTTTTACAATGCTTTTAAAGTTGCTACTTACTCAAGTAGTAGTTCAAGTTATTATATTTGTACACAGTTTATTTTTGAATTAATGAAAAATAATTCAAGTCTTATATCTAATGAAGAAGAGTTTGAAAAGCTTAATGAAACATTATTCGATAAAATTAAAGATATATGTTTTTTAACTAATGATATTAAAAATAATTTATTAGTTTATAATCAATTTGAAAATAATGAGCAAGAACGTCGTGTCGCTCATTATACCAAACCAGCTGTATTATTTAATCTGCTTAAAGGGGAAAATCCCAGTAAATTCCGGCTTAATATCGTAGATTTTATGAATGATCCCAGTGAAAATCAGGTATTAACCAGCTGGCTGAATATCAGCAATCATCCTGATAATGAAATCAAAAGCTTTTTAGCCAGTTTTTCGTTTAATCATAATTGTCTGAATCAATTTCGTTTATACGGTAACGAAGATAACATAGTTGGTTCCGGTGTCAGTATTGCTTTTAATAAAGATTTTTTTGGTCTGGATACTGAACGTAGTATCAATAACGAAATAATCTCATCACATAGCATTAAATCAATTAACCCGTTCGAAAATAAACAAATTAAATTTGAAAGTAATAATAATCTTCATCCTTTGCCTTTATACCGTTGCTTGTATTTTGATCCGAAAACAGGATATATGGCATTAGCCAAACGCAATAAGCAATCTTTTTATCTGGAAAACAAAAATGAAAAAACACCAGAAATTATTGATAGCGAATGGGATAAATATATTAAATCATTACATGAAACTGAAAAAATCAGTTGTATTCGTGACAATTTAGAAAAAATAAAAGAGTTAATTGAAGAACTTTCGAATAATCTTGAGTTAAAAAAAATCTCCAATCTGGACGAACTACTCAGTCTGGCGGTTTTACCTATTTCCTGCCTGATAAAACATGCTGCTTTTGAAGATGAAGATGAGTGCCGGATGATTTATATTACCCATATCGCAGATGATAATATTGTTGAACCGCAAGATTACCAGTCTGCTAACAGTTTGTATGTCGAATATACGCATGTAGAAGAATATATTGATAATATTTATCTGGGGCCGCAATGTAAGATGCAGCATAAAATATGGCTGCAAAATCATTTTAAAAAGAAACGGCGTGAAAGAGAAATTAAGCTGATTAAATCTGAAATGCCGTTGCGCTGATTCAGGCTAAAACAGCAGGATTAATTAAAATTTTAGCTTTACTGCTATTGTTAAACTGGCAGTTTGGTTATCCCATGTATAATCTGCCTGTATCAGAAATTTAACCGACTAAATACCGGCCGGAAATATCCGTTCGGTATTTCTTTGGCAGTGTTAAAAGAGTGCCGGATTATGCAGGAACATAAACAGTTAATTACCGCAGAATATTCAGCCGGGAGTGATGCACACCAGCTCCGGCAAAATGCCAAACCGAAAAGAACTTTATCCGTAGCGCCAATGCTGGACTGGACAGACAGGCATTACCGCTATATGGCCAGACTGATTAGCAGAAATGCGTGGCTGTATACGGAAATGATTAATGCTAATGCAATTATCCATGGCAACAGTGACAGATTACTGGCCTATCATCCGCAGGAGCAACCAGTTGCTTTGCAGCTGGGTGGCAGTGAGCCGGCAGTTCTGGCACAGGCTGCTAAAATTGCTGCCGGTTATGACTATGATGAAATTAATCTGAACTGCGGCTGCCCCAGCCCGCGGGTACAGCAAGGTGCTTTTGGTGCCTGCCTGATGCGTGAAGTTGAACTGGTAGCACGATGCTTAAATGCTATGCAGGAAGCGGTTAATATTCCGGTTACGATTAAGCATCGCATCGGTCTGGATAAGGAAACAGCTTATCAGCCTCTGGCTGATTTTGTCGGTACGCTACGTGAAAAAACTGCCTGCCGTATTTTTGTTGTTCATGCACGCAATGCATGGCTGGAAGGGTTATCGCCGAAAGATAACCGTGATATCCCGCCTTTACGTTATGATTATGTTTATCGTCTGAAACAGGAATTTCCAGATCTGGAAATTATTCTTAATGGCGGGGTTACTGATAATGCACAAATTCACCGGCATTTACAGTATGTTGACGGGGTAATGGTCGGACGTGAGGCTTATCATAATCCGATGCTGATGCGCTGCTGGGATGCTGAATTTTACGCCAGTCGCCAGCCGGCTGTTGAATATGAATATCTGGTTAATCAGTTGTTTGACTACGCTCGCCGGCAACTGGCTAATCCGAATATTTCATTGCGCCATATGGCTCGGCACTATCTGGGGCTGATGCATGGTTTACCCGGTGCGCGCCAATGGCGGAGAATGCTGTCTGATGCTTCGTTATTAAAAAATAACGATGTCAGCCTGATTGCGGAAGCATGGCAGGCGGTAAAAGACGGTGCAGCAAGCCAGTCTGAGTTGATTTAAGTTACAATTAGGTCGTTTTTATTTGGATAAATCCGCATGCAACAGTATCTTGACTTAATGCAACATGTTTTAGACCGTGGCACAGATAAAGCAGACCGTACCGGTACGGGTACGCGCTCGGTTTTTGGCTATCAGATGCGTTTTAATCTGGCTGATGGCTTTCCTGTGCTGACTACTAAAAAGCTGCATTTACGCTCAATTATTTATGAGTTACTCTGGTTTCTGCGCGGCGATACTAATATCGGCTATTTGCATGATCATAATGTTTCTATCTGGGATGAATGGGCAGATGCTGATGGTAATCTGGGGCCGGTATACGGCTATCAGTGGCGCAGCTGGCCGGCACCGGATGGCCGCCATATCGACCAGATCAGTAATCTGCTGCAACAGATTAAACACAATCCCGACAGCCGCCGCCTGATTGTTTCTGCATGGAATCCGGCACTGGTAGATGAGATGGCTTTACCGCCCTGCCATGCTCTGTTTCAGTTTTATGTGGTTGAAGGCAGGCTTTCCTGTCAGCTTTATCAGCGCAGTGCTGATATTTTTCTGGGTGTGCCTTTTAATATTGCCAGCTATGCTCTGCTTACGATGATGATTGCTCAGGTATGTGATTTAGAGCCGGGGGAATTTATTCATACGCTGGGTGATGCTCATTTATATAGTAATCATTTTGAACAGGCTAAACTGCAGTTAAGCCGCACACCGAAAAAATTGCCGCAAATGCATCTGAATCCTGATGTAAAAGATCTGTTTTCTTTTCAGTTTGAAGATTTTACGCTTACTGATTATCATCCGGATGCCCACATTAAAGCACCTGTAGCTGTATGAATACTCAGAATAAAATTACACTGATTGCCGCTCTTTCAGATAATAACTGTATTGGCGAAAATAACCGTATTCCCTGGCATGTACCCGAAGACTTTGAATTTTTTAAAAGTTACACTATGGGCAAGCCGGTTGTTATGGGACGTAAAACCTGGGAGTCGCTGCCCAGAAAACCGCTTCCAGGCCGCGCCAATTATGTTATCAGCCGGCAGGATGCGCAGACATTCAGCGGAGCAATTTTGTGTCATAGTGTTGAAGATGCGCTCAGGCAATTAGCCGGTTGCCCTGAAATTATTATTATGGGCGGAGCACAAATTTATACTCAGGCGATGCCTCTGGCTACCGATTTGCGGTTAACCAGAATTCATGTTGATGTTGCCGGAGATACTTTTTTTCCGGCAATTGACACGGATATCTGGCAGCAAACTGAAAGCAGCAGTCATGTAAGCAGTAAAAATAATATTGCTTATGATTTACAGCATTATGTACGCCAGTCTGGTGTTGAGTAAGTTTTATTGCGCAAGCCCGTTTGTATTCAGTCCGATTGCTCTGAAATCAGAGACTGCAATGCAGACTGGCTGATTGATGATGATGTAAATTTTCTCAGTAGTATTTTCTAAGATTTACTTTTTCTTTAAATTGTCGGGAAAATGTTGGTTTTCTGCGTTTATGCAGGCGCTATATTTGTCTGCTATTTACTGCATATAATCAGCATAGATAATCTTTGACAGTTCCCTGCCAATCCCCCACAATAAGTCTGCACATTGTTAATCAAATTAAACATCAGAAGGATGCAGTCATGAGTACAGTAACTCTGCAAGGTACCGCTGTTGAAGTCAGTGGTCAGTTTCCAAAAACAGGCAGTACAGCACCAGCTTTTACGCTGACTGATGCCGGTTTAAATGAATTATCGCTTACCGATTTTGCCGGTAAACGTAAAGTACTGAATATTTTCCCTAGTGTAGATACGGGTGTTTGTGCTGCATCTGTACGCCATTTTAATGCAGCTGCGGCCAATCTTTCTAATACTGTTGTGTTGTGTATTTCTGCCGATTTGCCATTTGCACAGGCTCGCTTTTGTGGTGCAGAGGGGTTGGATCAGGTAAAAACTCTGTCAACATTCCGTCATCCTGAATTTAAGGAAAACTACGGGGTTAAACTGAACAGCGGTGCTTTAGCCGGCTTATGTGCCCGTGCAGTTATTGTGCTGGATGAAAATAATCAGGTTTTATACAGTCAGTTAGTGGCTGAAATTACGACAGAGCCGGATTATGAGCAGGCATTAGCCGCTCTTTAAAATGGCTTTTTCATACAAGCGTTCAGATATCTGAACGCTTTTTTTCTTTCGGGCTATGTCGTTGCGCTGGCAGCTTTGTTAAAATCTACTGATAAAGATATTTAACTAGAATAACAGGAAATCACATCAATGAACCCACAAAAACTGACTACCGATATACAACGCCCGAAATTAACTCCTCCCAACGGGGAAAATAAAGTATTGCTTCATTCTTGCTGTGCGCCTTGCTCTGGTGAGGTTATGGAAGCAATGCTGGCCTCTGGTATTGATTATACGATTTATTTCTATAATCCTAATATTCACCCGAAAAAAGAATATGAAATCCGCAAGGATGAAAACAAGGCATTTGCGGAAAAATTCAATATTCCTTTTATTGATGCTGATTATGATATGGACAACTGGTTTGAACGCGCGAAAGGGATGGAGTTTGAACCGGAACGCGGTATTCGCTGCACTATGTGTTTTGATATGCGCTTTGAACGCACAGCATTGTACGCGTATGAAAATGGTTTTTCGGTTATTACCAGTTCTTTAGGAATTTCCCGCTGGAAAAATATGCAGCAAATAAACGATTGCGGCAAACGTGCAGCAGAAAAATATCCTAATCTTGTTTACTGGGATTATAACTGGCGTAAAGGCGGCGGCAGCCAGCGTATGATTGAGATTAGTAAGCGTGAGCAGTTTTATCAGCAGGAATACTGTGGCTGTGCTTATTCTTTACGTGACAGCAATGCCTGGCGGCGTGAGCATGGCAGAGAAAGCATTAAAATTGGTACGAAATTTTATGGTACTGAAGAAAAGGCCTAAGTATTTTTGCTAATCATTGGTTGTATTCTGAGTCACTTCATCAGTATTACTCTCTAAAAGCGGATTCAGACTTGAATCCGTTTTTATATGGGAAAGTGTTCAGGTTAAATTTTCAGGAATGGCTTCATTTTCATTCAAGCTGATATTGAAATTTTGGGTTGAACATTATGTAAAACTCGATAAATTTGTACTCAGTTTATACCAACCATACGTAATATAGCTGCACAAGGAAACTAATGCAGTAACGAGAAGGATAAACATGAATCAATGGATTTTTCTTTCCATCGCTATACTAGCTGAAATATTTGCAACCAGTATGCTTAAGCTGAGTAATGGTTTTACCCGGCTGATGCCCAGTATTTGCTCTGTTCTGGGCTATATTATTTCGTTTTATTCGCTTGCACAAACTCTGAAAACTATGCCTGTAGGCATTGCTTATGCAGTGTGGTCCGGTGTGGGCATTGTTTGTGTGTCAATCATAGCCTGGATCAAATTCGGACAAAAGCTGGATATGCCGGCAATTATTGGCATCGGTCTGATACTGATGGGTGTTATTGTGATTAATCTGTTTTCCAAATCGATGACTCATTAGCAAAAAACCGTGGAAATCCACGGTTTTTTGCTAATGCAGTATGACTGTATTATTCTGCTGATGCAGGTTTCGGTTCATGCTGCAAGCTTACTGCACGAGCAGGCACAATTGTGGAAATCGCATGTTTGTATACCATTTGTGTTACTGAAGTATTACGTAAAAGTACAACATACTGGTCAAATGATTCCACCTGACCCTGTAGTTTAATACCGTTTACCAGATAAATTGAAACTGGCACATACTCTTTTCGCAGTGCATTCAAGAAAGGATCTTGTAACATTTGTCCTTTGGCGCTCATTTGGCTACTCCTGTTTTTTTGATTATGTTATCGCTTAGCTGCACCTGCGTACAGCGATTTAGAAAGCAGTGTCAATGCTATCACATTAATGGGCATTTGTTTTCTTTGAACTGACTTTATTTTTACGCTTTACCTGCTTTTTCGATTGTTTTATCTGTTCACGCTTGGCAATCCGGTTACTTAGTTTGACACGACGCAATGGCTGCGCTGGTTTGCTGTCATTTTCCTGATATGGATTCTCGCTTACATTATATTGAATACGTAAAGGTGTACCCTGTAAATGAAATGCTTTGCGAAATGTTTGTGTCAGATATCGGGTATAAGCATCACTGATATGCTGTAAGGCATTACCATGTATGACTATAACTGGCGGATTCATGCCGCCCTGATGGGCATAACGCATTTTAGGGCGAATTAAGCCGGCGCGCGGAGGTTGCTGTCGTTCCAGCGCACTTTGTAATACGCGGGTAATTTTCGGGGTAGGCAGTTTAATCATTGCAGCATCATAGGCTGCCTGAATTGAACTGAAGAGCCCGTCAATTCCTTTTTCTTTCAATGCCGAAATATAATGAAATTTGGCAAAATCAAGAAAATACAGTTTACGTGCTATATCACGTTTAACCTGTTGCTTGCGCTCTTCGGTTATTCCGTCCCATTTATTTACTGCAACAACTAAAGCACGCCCAGCTTCTAATGCAAAGCCGGCAATAGTTGCATCCTGATCGGCTATATCCTGTTGTGCATCGAGTACCAGTACAGCTACGTTAGCCGCTTCGATAGCCTGCATTGCTTTAATAACGGAAAACTTCTCAATAGCGTCATCTACTTTGCCACGACGACGTACTCCGGCAGTATCGATAATGGTAAAAGGTTTGTCGTTACGCTCGAAATCTATGTGAATTGAGTCACGTGTGGTACCGGCCATGTCAAAAGCAATAACCCGCTCCTCACCCAAGATTGCGTTAACCAAAGTTGATTTGCCGACATTCGGCCGACCAATAACTGCAAAAACCGGATGATGACTGTTTACCGGTTCCTCTTCTTCGGGAAAGTCTTCCAGTACAGTTTCTATCAGTCCGTACACGCCGTCGCCATGCGCTCCTGAGATAACGACAGGCTCTCCCAGACTTAATTCATAAAACTCTGCTGCCAGAATCGGTCTGTTAGCGCCCTCACCTTTATTCACTGCCAGATATACAGGCCGGGAACTCTGGCGCAAATGGTTGGCGATAATCTGATCCTGTGGTGTCAGACCAGTACGTCCGTCTACCAGAAAGATAACTGCATCCGCCTCATCTACGGCTTGCAGAGTATGGCGAGCCATTTCATATAAGATACCGCTATCTACTACCGGCTCAAAACCACCGGTATCAACAACCAGATAAGGTTTACTTCCCACTCTGCCATGCCCGTAATGCCGGTCGCGGGTTAGGCCGGGTAAATCGGCAACCAGTGCATCACGTGTACGAGTCAGGCGGTTAAATAATGTTGATTTGCCTACATTCGGGCGACCAACCAGAACAATCGTTGGTTTCATATTCATTCTTTCAGATAATTTCTATTGCTTTAAAACAGCAATAGCCTGCCAGCGGCAAGCTTTTCAGTACAACTGATAAACCTGAAATTCCGGCCGGAAAAACTGGCAGGAATTTCAGGTTTTATTAAGCATTGATTAACTCAAACTGCTTATTTTCATTTGGATGACTTCACGTTGTACTGAATCTTTTGATAATAAATTCAAAGCTTGCTGGTAGGCAGCAACGGCTTCGGTATTTTTCTTTTGCGCCTGTAAAACATCACCTTTGGTTTCAAGCAGAACCGGCTTTAATTCATTGGTTACTTTTACATCCAGCGCCTGTAATGCTTCATTGTATTTACCTTGCTGTAAATATACGGTAGCCAGCCGCTGCGCAACGATTGTTTGCAATAAGTCATCATGCTGTCTGGCTTTAACCCATTGCAAATGGCGGATGGCTTCATCATATTTACCATCATCAAATGCTGAACCGGCCATCATCAGTGTAGCCTGAGTTGCATTCATGGTATCAGGATATTTTTCCTGTAATTGTACAAGTGCCTTTTTACTCTCAGTCAAATTATTGGCACTAGCCTGAGAAATAAATGTATCAAATACTTCTGCTGCTTTTTCATTATTACTGCGTAAATGACTTTGATACAACACATAACCCAGATATGCCAATGACAATATAACCAGTATAGCAAAAATCCAGCGTCCCCAGCGTTGCCAGAAATATTTGAAATTTGCAACTTCCTGTTCATCCTGAATATGTACAACCATTATGCTTTCTTCCATTGTTGGATTAACTGTAAAGCTGCTTTGGCAGCAACAGTCTGTTGTTCATGAGTACTCAAATTCTTAAGCGTTAGTGTATTGTTTAATTGCTCTTCCTGAGCAACGATTACTGCTATTGCAGCACCACTGGCATCAGCTTTTTTCAACTGGGCTTTCAGACTCTGATCACCACAGTGTAAATAAACATTCAAACCTGCTGCACGTAATAATGCGGCATGCTGCATGGCAATCAGACTGCTTCCTTCTCCCTGATGCATGATATATACATCAGGCGCATTGTTAAAATGCAGTTTGCCAAATTCCTGTACAAGCAGTAATAGACGTTCAATACCCAATGCAAAGCCAATAGCCGGCGCTGGTTTACCGCCAAGCTCCTCAATCAGCCCGTTGTAACGACCACCACCGCATACAGTTGCCTGTGCGCCAAGTTTAGTTGTCGTCCATTCAAATACGGTCAGATTATAGTAGTCCAGACCACGAACCAGACGCGGGTTTTCTACATATGTGATACCCAGCCCGTCCAGCATATTCTTTAAAGTATTATAGTGTGCAAGTGATTCTGCACCCAGATAATCTATAAGACGTGGCGCAGCATTTGCCATTGCCTGTAAATCGGGATTTTTAGTATCCAGCACACGTAACGGATTAGTATGCATACGACGCCGGCTATCCTCATCCAGAATGGCTTCATGCTGTTGTAAATAAGCAATTAGTGCAGTACGGTGAGCAGTACGTTCCTGCTGATTACCCAGAGTATTTAATTCAAGTGTGAGGTATTCCCGAATACCAAGCCGTTCCCAGAGATTAGCAGTCATGGCAATCAGCTCGGTATCTGCATCAGGGCCGTTAAATCCTAATGCCTCAACACCAACCTGATGGAACTGACGATACCGCCCTTTTTGTGGGCGCTCCCGTCTGAACATCGGCCCCATATACCATAATTTTTGCGGACTATTATAAAGTAAGTTGTGCTCCACAACTGCACGCAGACAGGAGGCTGTACCTTCCGGCCGCAGGCTCAGGCTCAGCTTGTCGTTGGAATCGGCAAATGTATACATTTCTTTGCCCACAACGTCGGTTTCTTCTCCGATTGAACGTACAAACAAACCAGTTTGCTCAACAACCGGTGTCCGAATCTGGTTGTAACCAAAACTGCGTGTCCATGCGACCACTACGTCTTCAAACGCCTGCCAGAGTGCAGATGTCAGTTTAAAATCTTTCTGCTCTACTGGCAGTAAATCATTCATGCCCTTAACGGCCTGGATTTTCTGACCCATATTAATTAATTTGTTTATCCCTGTTAAACTATATTAGCTGCTGACAGCTATAACAGTATATTTATCTTATAAAGCCGTAATCGGAATCACTTTCGCTGTTTCCCGCTTTTTACCCTGCTCACCATAATTGGTCTGAATATATTCTTCCACCAAGGCCAGAAACTCTTCAGCCATATGCTCGCCTTTTAAGGTAGTTTTGCGCTCGCCATCCACATATACAGGAGCAACAGGTGTTTCACCCGTACCAGGCAAAGATATGC
The DNA here is from genome assembly GCF_016100875.1 of Snodgrassella sp. W8124. Lineage (NCBI taxonomy): Bacteria > Pseudomonadati > Pseudomonadota > Betaproteobacteria > Neisseriales > Neisseriaceae > Snodgrassella > Snodgrassella sp. W8124. The sequence continues at coordinate 791,332 of NZ_JACFRP010000001.1, read as the reverse complement.
CAATGTCGGCGAGTTTACTTTCACCAGGCCCGTTAACAACACACCCCATAACCGCTACATTGAGATTTTCAACGCCCGGGTATTGCAGCCGCCATACTGGCATTTTTTCACGCAAATACTGCTGAATATCCCGCGCCAGTTCCTGAAACACGGTACTGGTTGTACGTCCGCATCCGGGACATGCTGTTACCAGCGGCGTAAAAGAACGCAATCCCATGGTTTGCAGGATTTCCTGAGCAACCACTACTTCCTGCGTCCGTGCACTTCCCGGCTCAGGAGTAAGCGATACTCTAATGGTATCACCTATACCCTGTTGCAATAAAATAGCCAAAGCCGCAGTAGACGCTACGATACCTTTACTCCCCATTCCTGCTTCGGTTAAACCAAGATGCAGCGGATACATACAACGGGAAGCAAGATTATGATAAACCTCTATTAAATCCTGTACATTAGATACTTTACAAGACAATATAATCCGGTCAGCCGGTAAACCAAGACTTTCTGCCTTTTGCGCAGATTCCAGTGCAGAAACAATCAATGCTTCTTTCATAACTGTTTCTGCAGGCTGAGGAGTTGCTAAAGCCAGATTATTGTCCATCATGCGCTTTGCAAGAGCCTGATCCAGCGAACCCCAGTTTACTCCGATGCGAACAGCTTTATCGTGCTCTGCTGCTGTATGAATCATGAAAGCAAATTTTTCATCGCCCTTCACACCTTTACCCACATTACCCGGGTTAATCCGGTATTTTGAAAGTGCTGTCGCACAATCCGGATAATCTTTAAGCAGGCGATCGCCATTAAAATGAAAATCGCCAACTAAGGGGACATTACAGCCCATGTCATTCAGACGCTGGCGAATTTCAGATACTCTGACCGCCGCCTGAGGTGAGTTAACTGTAATTCGAACCAGTTCAGAACCGGCATCTGCCAGTGCTTTTACCTGAATGGCTGTTTGTTCAGCATCAGCAGTATCAGTGTTAGTCATAGACTGTACTCTGACGGGTGCTTCAGATCCGATAACTACATGATCAATTTTTACTTGATGGGTTTTCCTTCGTACTCCAGCCAAGGTCATTTCAATTTCCACCTACCGTCATTGCTGCGGTTCTTTTCTTGTTTTGTTCAATAGCGATATCTTTGCCGGCAAACCGGATACTGGCACCAGGGGTATAACCAAGTATTACTTTATATGGAGCAGCTCCGCTAAACTGATGTGTACTACCGGGATCTACCACCTGACTGATAAGCAGCTTGCCATTTTTATCACTTACCTGTAACCAGCCTCTGTTTTCAAGTTTTATTACCAATGTATCTGAAGTTGATACAGCAGGCTGAGAAACTTGTGTATCTGTAGTAGTGCTTGTACTAGCAGACTGACTGGCGGCAGTAACTTCGGTAACAGTCTGGGAACCGGTGTGTTCATTGTCCGTCATTGGTACAACACGAATATTACTGGCAGCGATATCACTAATAGAAGCTGTTTGCACAGATACTTCCTGACCCGCCGTAGCAGTTTGTCTGGCATTTTCAGATGTAGATTTAGTCTGCCATGCATATACCACTGCACTAATTAAAATTACTACCAATACAACAATCAGCCAGCGTGGAAAATGACGACGCTGCGGCTTACCTTTAAAATCAAGATCCGCAGAAACGACTTTATTATTGTCTGAAGTTGACAAATGACTGGCAGCAGGAAAAATCTGCTGAAAATATTGCTTCAGTTCTTTTTCATCTACTTCGAGCAAACGGGCATATGAGCTTAAAAAGCCTTTGATGAATACAGCTTCTGGCAAACCTTTATAGCTACCGCTTTCCATTGCCTCAATTTGCCGCGCCGGCAGTTTTAGACGTTCGGCAACTTCACCTACAGACAGTCCTTTCTGTTTTCGTGCCTGTGAAAGTAATGTTCCCAGAGTAACTGCTGCATTTGGGCCGGACTCGGGATTTTTGGTTTGCTCATTCATCAGAATTTTCCTGTAGAAACCTGCTCTAACTCAGCAGAATAAGGGAAATTATTACGCAGTTGTGCTTCATATTCGTAAGCGGCCTGCATATTACCCAAAGATCTTGCAATTCTCCACCCCAATAATAAATCATCGGCAGATAAGTTATTTATCTGACTCTGATACTGCTTAAACAGATAATTGGCATCCGAAGCATTACCTGCCAACAAATTATTACGAGCCATTTCTTTCTTTGCAGCAATAAAATTCGGATTAGCTGCCAAAGATCGTTCAAAATAGCTGTTAGCCAGCTGATACTGCCCCATTCGGCTACTGCAAATACCTTTATTGAACTGAGCAATTTCCGGTGTAGGATAAGTCGGATCAGCCAAAGCTTTATCAAAATAAGCTAATGATGCATTCGGCTTTTTCAAAACATCACACACAAACCAGCCATAGTTATTATTTACTTCTGCACTATCTGATGCTAATGACAAAGCACGCTGAAAACTCTCTTCTGCTTTTGCCGGTTCTTTTAAATACTGCCATATCTGAGCTCGTATCAACCATGCATCAAGTGAACTACTATTATTTTTTATCGCTTCATCAATTGCTTCAACAGCCTGACGGTAATTCTGATTTTTCAAATACTCTACCGCCAGCTGAGTTTTAATCTGTGCAACCTCTCTGGCTCGCTGTGCCGCTGTCGGTTTTTTGTTCATAGTCTGAGTAGCACAGGCTGATAATACCAGTGCACATAATAGAGTTAACCCCAATTTTTTCATCGAATCATCCCTGTACAAGTTGCCACTTTTGTTGTCGCTGCGTTTTATCTTTTACTTTTCCCGCAAGCTGACCACATGCTGCATCAATATCATCACCACGGGTTTTTCTGACTGTTACTACAAAATCTGCTTCCTGCAAAATTTCACGAAATACACGGATACGTTCATTTGTTGAACGTTCAAACCCCGAATTGGCAAACGGATTAAACGGTATCAGATTAAATTTACACGGCACATCTTTAACCAGAGCGATTAATTCACGCGCATGTTCGGGAGCATCATTAATGCCTTTCAGCATAATATACTCAAAGGTAATAAAATCACGCGGTGCTTTTACCAAGTAACGCTGACATGCAGCCATTAACTGGTTAAGCGGATATTTCTTATTCAATGGAATGAGTTTATCACGCACCTGATCGTTAGAAGCATGCAGTGAAATAGCTAATGCTACAGGCATAACTTCTTTCAGGCGATCCATCTGGGGTACCATACCCGAAGTAGATACAGTTACACGACGACGTGATAAACCATAGCCATGGTCATCCAGCATGATACTTAATGCAGTCACCACATTATCAAAATTGGCTAATGGCTCGCCCATTCCCATCATAACCACATTGGAAATTACTCTTTCATCCTTAGGCGTAACACCAAGGGCTTTGTTAGCCCACCATAACTGCCCGATAATCTCTGCTGTGGTCAGATTGCGGTTAAAACCCTGTCTGCCGGTAGAGCAAAACATGCATTCCAATGCACAGCCTATTTGCGAAGAAATACATAACGTACCTCTGGTATCTTCCGGTATAAAAACCGTTTCCACACCATTACCAGTACCAACATCAAGCAACCATTTGCATGTACCATCAGCTGACTTTTGCTCAATCAGTAAATCCGGTACTTTCACTTCAGCATTATCCAGTAATTTATGACGCAAAGATTTAGCCAGATCAGTCATATCTGTAAAATCGGCTATCCCGCCTAAGTGCATCCAGCGCATCACTTGTCTGGCACGAAAAGGCTTCTCTCCCATCTGAGCAAAATGGGCAGTTAAACCGGGTAAGTCAAAATTTAGCAAATTGGTTTTCATCAGGGTAATACATTAAGTAAGCAATAAATAGTAATAACTGGTTTTCAGTCATTCTATTATGCTGATAATACAACTTTATTCAACAATCTATACAATTCTTTAATTTTTACCAGACAGATAATGCCATATTTTTTTCAGTGGTGTTTCCGTTTTCTTTTTCTGAACAATGACATTAAATAAACGACGATAGTGGTTTGGAGGACAAGTCAAAACTTCAGTAGCATGCCATCCGTCGGAAGTATTTTTAAATAAAAAACTGCTGTTATCGCGGATATCAAAACCTTCCACCGTTTCAAAATCACTGATATCAGGATTCGTTTTATCTGTTTTTTTACCGCCAAGAGCTAAAATAGAACCGCCCCACTCAATTTCCCAGTCGGCTGAAGTATTGAAATAAAAAATGTGTGTACCGATTTTATCAAGACTATCACAGTGAGGTGAAACTTCAGAACCAGTTTCACCTACATGCCATGCGTAACGAATAGTATATTCATTAAGATTCAAATAACGATTTAAAAATTCTAGATAAGGCTCCGATGTTTGTACCTCACGTACAAATTCCTGCCATACATTCGGCAACTGCTCAATTTTGGTTACACCAAGTCCGGCCTGATCATTTTTATGATAGATAGATTTTTCAAATGCCAGATAGTATCGATTATGAGGCCGCTGCCCGCTTTTTCCGCGCGGTCTGTTCACATGCTTTTCAAATAGATCCAGACTGGGAAAATTGTTATACAATTCATTAAATGCTTCGGGTAATAATATTTCTTTAAACAAATGATTTGGAAATGGTTTGGTTTCATTAAATTTCTGAACCGGAAGCGATTTCAAAACAGATAAATTAAAAAAATCAGACATTTTATTTCTCCTACTTGTATTTATACAAATTAGTCCACCTGTACAGGTGGACTAAGTTCAGCAAATTTATTTACAGTATTAACGAGCGCATAGCTCATCGGCTGCAAAAAAATATGCAATTTCAATAGCTGCATTTTCAAGGCTATCTGAGCCATGAACAGCATTGGCATCAATTGAATCAGCGAAATCAGCACGAATTGTGCCTGCAGCGGCTTCTTTAGGGTTAGTTGCACCCATTAATTCTCGATTCTTGGCGACTGCATTTTCACCTTCCAGCACCTGAATCATCACTGGTCCGCTAATCATAAAATTTACCAGATCTGCAAAAAACGGACGTTCCTTATGAACAGCATAAAAACCTTCAGCCTCAGCTTGAGACAAATGTTTCATTTTAGCAGCAATAATTTTCAGCCCGTTATTTTCAAAACGGCTGTAAATCTGTCCGATAACGTTTTTAGCAACTGCATCAGGTTTAACAATAGATAATGTGCGCTCGATAGTCATATTTGTTTCCATAAATATTGAATATACTAATTTTTTGCCGCAAAATTGCTTCAAAAAACATATCTTGTCATTTTAACAAAATTCAGTCTTATTTAATATCTTTTCCTATACTTGCATTTTCACTATCAAGTGTTAAATGAGGCAAAGTTAAATATTCTTCTGAACGCATTTCTGTAAGACGGCTGGCTGTACGAGTAAACTCGTTGGCGAAATCGCCGTCTGTATAGATATCATCTATAGCGACCTCGCAACTGGCACATAGCTTGATACGATAATCATACAAAACATCAATTAACCAGGTAAGCCGTCGAGCTTCAGCCATCTGACTAGATCCCATTTTGGGTATGTCTGACAAAATTAATACGCGAAATTTTTTTGCCAGTTTCAGATAATCATTTTGTGAGCGCGGACCACAGCATAATGTATTGAAGTCGAACCAAATTGTTGTATCAGAAATTGCTTTGTATGGTAATTTACGCCCAAGTATTTCAATTTCTCCGCCAGTAATTTCCTGTTCACCATTAATTTTGTGAAATAACTCTGTTAATTTTTGTTCACTGCTTGCATCTGCTGGTATATAGAATATATCTGCCGGCTTTAATGTACGCATTCGATAATCTTCACCGCCATCTACATTTAAAATAGTCAGCTCTTTTTCAATTAGTGCAATAGTAGGCAAAAAACTGGAACGATTCTGACCTTGCGGATAAAGCTCAGACGGAGCATAATTGGACGTAGCCACCATAACCACACCCTGCTCAAATAAGCCCTCAAGTAATCTTCCCAGAATCATGGCATCAGCGATATCACTGACATGAAATTCATCAAAACACAACACTCTTACTTCACGAGCAATATCCTGTGCGACTGCACTTAATGGATTAGTCTGACTATGATGATCTTTTAATCGTTCCTGCACTTCTGCCATAAAAGCATGAAAATGGACTCTGCGTTTACGCCGATATGGTAAACATCCAAAAAAAATATCCATTAAAAAACTTTTGCCACGCCCGACTCCACCATACATATACAAGCCTTTCGGTGCGCGCGGCGAACGCAGACTGCGCCCGAGAAAGCGGTTTCGTTTACGTTTGAACATCATCAACTCTGTCCAGAGTCTGTCCAGTTGTTTAATTGCACGTAACTGAGCTGCATCATGTATGAATCCGGGTTGCTGTTCTGCAGCCTGATACCAAGTAAGAGGGCTTTGATTATTAAATTCGGGAGCAACAAAGACTGATGTGGTCATATGATTGATTTCTTCTGGATGTCAGAATTGTATTTAGCAAAAGTTAAAAGACGTAACCTTAGCACACCTACTTAACATCCGACCACCATAAAATAAAAATACGCCGCAGAAACTGCGGCGTTAACGTCTATCTAAAATAAAACAGAATTATTTATCTTTAGATACGAGAGCTTTGTCAACACGTTCACGTAATTCCTTACCAGGTTTAAAGTGCGGTACATATTTTTCCGGTACTGACACCTTTTCACCTGTTTTAGGATTACGTCCAACACGAGCTGGACGGTGATTTAAATCAAAGCTACCAAATCCACGAATTTCAATTCGCTGACCTTTAGCTAAAGCTCGAGTCATCGTATCAACAAGAATCTTTATACTTTGCTCAACGTCCTTAGCATTTAATACAGTACTATCATTATTAGCAGTATATAATTCCGCCAGGCGAATCATTAATTCCGACTTCGTCATAACCGCTTATTCGCTTTCACCAGATAATTTAGCTTTTAACAAATCACCCAGGCTGGTAGTACCGGCTGAAGCATTGTTGTTAGTAGACAACGAACGCATAGCAGCACTGCTTTCCTGAGCATCCTTAGCTTTAATAGACAGATTGATATTGCGATTTTTACGATCTACCGTAGTAATCACAGCTTCAACATCATCGCCTTCTTTCAGGACGTTGCGAATATCCTCAACACGATCATTTGAAACTTCTGATGCGCGCAGATAGCCTTCAACATCATCAGCCAATGCAATAACAGCACCTTTAGCATCCAGTGATTTCACTTTACCGGTTACGATGCTGCCTTTGTCATTTACGCTGACATAATTACTGAACGGATCGCCAGCCAGCTGTTTTACACCCAAAGAAATACGTTCTTTGTCAACATCAATGGCCAGAACCACAGCTTCAACTTCTTCACCTTTCTTGAACTGACGTACAGCTTCTTCGCCACCGTCTGTCCATGACAGATCAGAAAGATGAACCAGGCCATCGATACCGCCAGGCAAGCCGACAAATACACCAAAGTCAGTAATGGATTTCACAACGCCTTTGATTTTATCGCCTTTTTCATGGTTGGATTCGAATTCCTGCCATGGGTTAGCCTGACATTGTTTCATACCCAGAGAGATGCGGCGACGATCTTCATCAATTTCAAGAATCATCACTTCTACTTCATCACCCATCTGAACTACTTTGCTTGGATGAACATTCTTATTAGTCCAATCCATTTCAGAAACGTGTACCAGACCTTCGATGCCCTGTTCGATTTCCACAAATGCACCATAATCAGTCAGATTGGTAACTTTACCAAACAGACGGGTACCCTGCGGATAACGACGGGCCAGACCATTCCACGGGTCCTCACCCAGCTGTTTCAAGCCCAGAGAAACGCGGCTGCGTTCCTGATCAAATTTCAATACTTTAGCTTCAACTTCCTGACCAACTTCCAGCACTTCGCTTGGATGTTTAACACGGCGCCATGCCAGATCAGTAATATGCAGCAGACCGTCGATACCACCCAGATCAACGAAAGCACCGTAATCGGTAATGTTTTTCACAATACCTTTCACTACTGAACCTTCTTTCAGGTTTTCCAGTAAGGCTTTGCGTTCTTCACCAAGAGTTTCTTCCAGAACAGCACGGCGTGAAACCACAACGTTGTTACGGCGTTTATCCAGTTTGATTACTTTGAATTCAATTTCCTTGCCTTCAAAGTGAGAAGTATCTTTAACCGGACGTACATCAACCAGCGAACCGGGCAGGAATGCACGGATGCTGTTGATCATCACAGTCAGACCGCCTTTAACCTTACCATTAATCACGCCAGACAGAATTTCACCATTTTCCATGGCTTCTTCCAGCTTGATCCAGTCAGCAGCACGTTTGGCTTTTTCACGTGACAGCTTGGTTTCACCAAAACCGTTTTCCACAGATTCAATAGTTACGGTAACAAAATCGCCAACCTTAACTTCAATCTCGCCCGCTGCATTTTTGAACTCGCTCACATCAATCAGAGATTCTGACTTCAGACCGGCATTCACAGTGACGAAATTATTGTCTATGGCAACAACTTCTGCGGTGATGACTTCGCCGGGATTCATCTCTTGCAAGGTGAAACTTTCTTCCAGCAACTGGGCAAAATTTTCCATAGTCATATATTTATGTTCTCAAACAGGTATCGTCAGGGGATACAAAAGTTAGTTAATCAAAACCGGCACACCCTGACTGTGCCAGTCAAACCATATAATTACTGCCGGCATCTATTACAAGCCTGTCAGCATAAAACATGTAAAACAATTATTTAGTACAAAATTCAAACATTTTCAAATATTGAAATGCTAAGAATGCTAGTACAAAAAGTTTAATTATAACCTAATTTTAGATTTTTCGATACCAATCAAGTACTTTTTTCACACTTTCTTCAATATTAAGAGAGGAAGTGTCTAAAATTTTTGCATCACTGACTGGCTCAAGCGGTGCCACAGTACGCTGACGATCCGCCTGATCACGTTTTTCAATATCAGTAAGAATTTGCATAAAGTCCGGACCATCAACAGCCAACCCTAACTGCAAAGCCCGCCGCTGCGCCCGTACTTGCGCACTGGCTGTAAGAAATATTTTGAGTTCGGCTTGCGGAAAAACAACAGAAGCCATATCTCTTCCGTCAGCAACCAGTCCTCTTGGAGTTAAAAAATCTCGCTGACGTTGTAACAATGCAGTCCGTACTTCAGGCAGTGCCGCAATAGCTGATGCACCCATGCCAATACTTTCTGTCCGTATAGCTGATGTTACATCCTCACCATTCAGAATGATCGAATCATTCTTGAAAACTACCGGAAGTTCTTGTGCGAGAGCAGCCACATCATGTTCATTATGCCAGTTTATATTCCGTTGCTGCGCATATAATGCAGTTAATCGATAAAGCGCCCCGGAATCCAGATAATCTCTGGACAAAATAGTCGCTACCCGTGCTGCTACCGTTCCTTTTCCAGATGCACTGGGACCATCAATTGCAATTACCTTTAATCGCGGTTCTGATTGTATTGCAACCATATTAGTACCTTTTAACAAGCTCTTTTCAGCCTTATAGATTGTCCTGAATTATATTTATATATCAGAAAATTCGTTCTAAACACAAACTGATATCATTTATATCAAAAACTAATGAGCCATCAGACTGGTTAGCAAACTCTGATGGCTCAATTTTTATCTGTATCAATAAAATATTACACCTTAACCTGCTTTAAAGATCTTTTCTTCTGCATAATTGTTCGCCATTGCAATACTGCAGAGACAGTAAATAATGCAAGCATAAACGGACATTCATACAATTCTTCAAGCATATCATCATAAACCGGATTTAACAAAATAAACTGTGCAATCCAGCGACCACGCTCAATTGCATCAGCCAGCAGAAAGCCGGCTGCAGCCAAAAGGAAATTCCATACAGGAAACGGCTGATGATAATAATACTGGATTCCTGCACGCAGCCGCGGCCACAGCAACATTAAAATCAGACCTAAAATCAGTACAGCAGCAATTCCATGATATACAGCATGAGAATATCCGGAAAAAGTTTGCCTGCCCCAGTTCTGATCACGACCCAGCAATACCAGCCACCATAATGATGCCCAGAGCCAGAATGCTTTTTCTTTTCCTTTTAAACCACTGCATAAAGTTGAAAGTAAAGTAAATAAAAAACAAAATAGCAGAAAAATGGTTTGTGTATTTTCTACATAGGATACCCAGTCAGGATTGATATGTAATTGCTGAACAAAAGGAACAGCCAGTATCATTAATAACCAAACTGTACTGGGTTTAGACCAGCGCCAATCAAAATTCATATTTATACTTACTAAATTAATATATTAATATATTTGCTATTATAACCAATATTACTGCTGCTCAGCTAAATTATACTCCTTCATGGTTCCCGATTTTATGTATATTTATCCTGTTTGCGATTGATATGCATATCCCACAGTACAATTAACTGATAAACTTTCAATCAAATACCTCAAATTTACCAATTTATACATGAAGACCTTGCATTTAAAAGCCTGTACCTGTCATCCTGCCAGTATTAATCTGCCCGGTTCCAAAAGTATTAGCAACCGCACCTTACTCCTTGCTGCATTGGCAGATAATGTCAGTGAAATTTATGATTTACTTGATTCAGATGACACCCGCTATATGCTGGAAGCACTGAAAACACTTGGCGTTAGAATTGAACATCTTCCCGTAGACAGTACTAACTCTGGTTTAAATATCAGAATATATGGTTGTCAGGGTAACTTTCCTAAACAGAAAGCCGATTTATTTCTTGGTAATGCAGGTACTGCATTCAGACCATTAACAGCAGTACTGGCGATAACAGGCGGTGAATATTATTTACATGGTGTAAATCGTATGCATGAACGTCCTATCGGCGATTTGGTTAATGCATTGCGAATGACAGGCGCCGAGATTGAGTATAAAGGACAAAACGGCTTTCCGCCATTACAAATTCATGAAATCCGGCAACAGAATACTGATCATATTAGTGTTAAAGGTAATGTTTCCAGCCAGTTTTTAACTGCATTACTCATTGCTCTACCATTAACAGGTAAAAAGTATACTATCGAAGTTACAGGTGAATTAATTTCTAAACCTTATATCGCAATTACTCTGAATCTGCTCAAACAGTTTGGAGTAGACGTTGAACATGATCATTATCAGACATTCAGACTGAATGCAGGACAACGTTACCATGCTCCGGCTCAAATTTATGTGGAAGGAGATGCATCCAGTGCTTCCTACTTTCTTGCTGCCGGCTTAATTTCAGGAAAACCTATTCGTGTCAACGGCATAGACAATCAAAGTATTCAAGGTGATGTAGCATTTGTGCAAGAGCTTGAAAAAATCGGAGCAACTGTACACTGGGGTAAACAATTTATTGAAATATCCCGTGCCCCACATCGGAACATTCTGCCTTTTGATATTGATGCTAATAATATCCCTGACGCAGCTATGACACTGGCTATCGTCGCTCTTGCCAGCAAAAGTACCTGTCATATTCGCAATATTGCCAGCTGGCGTGTTAAAGAAACTGATCGAATCAATGCCATGGCTTGCGAATTACGTAAACTAGGTGCCACAGTATTAGAGACTGAAGACAGCATCAGTATTACACCACCGGCAAAATTACATTCAGATATTCATATTAGCACTTATGATGACCACAGAATGGCCATGTGTTTTTCACTTATCAGTTTACTAGGAACACCTGTTTATATTGATGATCCGCAGTGTGTCAATAAGACCTTCCCAGAATATTTTCAGGTTTTTGCCAGCATGTGTACACCTGTTTAAAATCATAACTTTACTTAGTCTGTTTTCTATTTACTCAGGTTTCAGTTCAATATTGATATAATTTATTTTTTTATTTACTCATGTTACAAACAGACCAACTATCAGGCGCACAGCCACAACGCGTCATCAGCCCGCAGACAGCTTCAGCACAGGAAGAGCTACTCGAACGAGCTCTGCGTCCGCGTGCGTTATCAGATTATATAGGTCAGCACAAATCCAAAGAGCAGCTTTCAATATTCATTCAGGCAGCAAAAATACGGCACGAAGCTCTGGATCATACTTTATTGTTTGGTCCGCCGGGACTTGGTAAAACCACTCTGGCACATATTATTGCTCATGAACTTGGCGTCAATTTACGTCAGACATCGGGACCTGTACTCGAACGCGCAGGCGATCTGGCCGCACTGCTTACCAATCTGGAACCGCATGATGTACTTTTCATTGATGAAATTCACCGGCTGAATCCTGTAGTAGAAGAGATATTGTATCCGGCACTTGAAGATTATCAGCTGGATATCATGATTGGTGAAGGACCCGCTGCGCGTTCAGTTAAAATCGATCTTCCGCCATTTACTCTGGTCGGAGCAACTACACGCGCCGGCATGTTAACAAACCCATTGCGAGATCGTTTCGGTATAGTTTCACGTCTGGAATTTTATAATAATGCAGATTTAACTACGATTGTGAGCCGATCGGCTCAGCTTCTGCAACTCAAAATTGATAATACCGGAGCGGCAGAAATAGCCAGACGCAGTCGCGGCACACCGCGTATCGCTAATCGTCTGCTCAGACGCGTACGAGATTATGCAGAAGTAAAACATCAGGGTGAAATAAATGCTGTTACAGCAGATGCGGCTTTAAAAATGCTGGATATTGACCAGTCCGGACTGGATGTTATGGACTGTAAATATCTGGAAGCAATTTTATACAAATTTTCAGGCGGACCTGTCGGCTTGGATAATATTGCCGCAGCAATTGGTGAATCAACTGATACCATCGAAGATGTTATCGAGCCTTATTTAATTCAGCAAGGATTCTTACAGCGCACGCCGCGAGGACGCATGGCCACTGAATTAAGTTATAGTCATTTTGGTTTACCTACACCCGGCAATAAAGCTTAATTGTTGCACCAATATTCCGGTTTTATCTTCAAATACCAATAAAATATAAACATACCTCGATCCAAATACAGGAACAAACAAGGAAAAAACACATGAATACCAAACAGATAGATGCCGGCATATTCAAAGCATATGATATCCGCGGCATCGTAGATGTTTCACTGAATAAAGATACTGCCGAACTGATTGGCCGTGCTATTGCCACAATAGCCCTCAGCAAAGGAGTTGATCAGATTGCAATAGGACGTGACGGCCGTTTGTCCGGTCCGATTCTGGCAACAAGTCTGATTCAGGGCATTACTGCCTGTGGTATCAATGTAATCGATATAGGTATGGTTGCCACACCAATGCTGTATTTTGCAGCTGTTGAACATTGCCAAGGCAGCGGCATCATGATTACAGGCAGTCACAATCCGCCCGACTATAATGGCTTTAAAATGATGCTGGTTGGAACTACTCTGGCTGGAGATGATATTCAGGCTTTACGTAAAATTATCGAATCCGACGAGCTTGCCGCTCAATCTGAACATACCGGTAATGTTGTTCCCTTACCTATTGCATCAGAATATATTAATTATATAACTAATCATGTTCAGCTCCAGCGACCAATGAAAATTGTTATTGATGCCGGAAACGGTGTGGCTGGAGCCTATGCCGGCGATTTATATCGTGCTCTGGGCTGTGAAGTACAGGAATTATTTTGCGAAGTAGATGGCAATTTTCCCAATCATCATCCTGACCCGGCTAAACCCGCCAATTTACAGGATTTAATTCAGGTATTGCAAAAAAGCGATGCCGAAATCGGACTAGCTTTTGATGGAGATGGTGACCGTCTTGGTGTTGTAACAAAAGATGGACGGATTATCTATCCTGACCGTCAGCTAATGCTTTTTGCTGCTGATGTTCTCGCACGCAATCCGCAAGCAAAAATTATCTATGATGTAAAATCCACCAGATTATTAAAACCCTGGATTGAACAGCATGGTGGTGAAGCTATCATGAGCAAAACTGGTCACAGTTTTATCAAAGCAGCAATCAAAGAACACAATGCATTATTAGCCGGTGAAATGAGTGGTCACGTATTCTTCAAAGAACGCTGGCTAGGCTTTGACGACGGATTATATGCCGGTGCACGTATGCTGGAAATTTTATCCAGACATAAGAATCCTTCTGCTGTTTTGAATGATTTACCTGAAGGAGTTTCTACACCAGAACTGAATATTGCTGTTCCGGCCGGACAAACCGGACATGAAATTATTTCCAGTCTGGCACAAAATGCACATTTTGAAAATGAGATTGAGCGCATCACTATAGACGGACTGCGTGTGGAATTTAAAGATGGATTCGGCCTGATGAGAGCTTCCAATACCACTCCTGTACTAGTATTACGCTTTGAAGCTGATAATCAGCAAGCTTTAGCCAATATTATCGCTCAGTTCAAAGCAGTTATTGCTCAAAATCCGGACTTAAACTGGGACTGAATTTTCTTTAGTCCAATAATTTTCTGACTTAGAATATATAAAAGTAAACGGCTACATAAAGTAGCCGTTTTAAATTTAAAGCCGATTATTATATCCGCTCAAACATTATTTTTTAGCCTGACTGCCGGTTTCACGAACAAACATTGTCATGATAAATGCAAGAATCAAACCACCTACAAAAACATAGTCAGCAGTCTGGAAAACTTTCAAATTCAGCTGACCTTCTGCTTTTGTCAGATGGTCAATCAGAATATTAAACATATTGGTCATAATTGCACTAATCACAAATACGAAAAAGTTAATCACACCAGTAGCTGTACCTTTAACTTCATCAGGATTCACTTCTTTAATCATCGTATAAGGGATCATTGCCGCACCGGAAGCAATACCGAATAATAAACCCATCACAAAAGGCGGCATAACATCAGGCAAGTAAACAATAAAACCACCAGTAATGCCCATAGCAATAAGGCTACCCATCACAACTGGCTTACGGCGACCAATTACATCAGATAAATAACCTAAAATCGGACAACCAATTACCCAGCCTAGCGGAACCATTGCCAAACGTAAGGCTATATCATCTTTAGCAATCAGTCCGTCCTGTAAAAACTGATTTCCCCATGCAATATTACCAACATTGGTAGGCAGGAACATCATGGCACCGATGAAAGCACAAATGTAAGACTGTGGATTTTTCAATACCACAATATAAGGATGGCTCAAACCACTCCAGTCAATTTTACCTTCACGAGTACGTGGTGTAGATAACACTGAGCCAAAGAAAACCACAACCAGTATACCAGCAGCCACTATCCAGAACATCTGCCATGTCAGCACCTGATTTTTAATAATCGGCGATACAACAGCTTGTCCCATAAATCCGCCAAGCATACCGAAACACTGAGTCATACCGACAGCAGTTGCCAGCCATTTTTTCGGAAAGCCGCGTGTGGCCAGAAATACCGCGCTGGTAAAAGCAAGCCCGGAGCCTGCACCTTGCAGAAATCGACCGAATTGAGCAGTAATAACTGTTCCGGAACAGAATAGCACGCAACCAATAGCAACTAAAATAATACCCAACGAGGCAGTAAAACGCGGCCCGATACGATCCAGCATCACACCTGATACCAGCGCAAAGAAAGCATATGAATAAAAATACAGACCGATAATGCCAGCCATTTCAACTTTAGAAATATGCAAAGTGTCTATAATTTCAGCCTGCATAATACTTGGGGCCGAGCGCAATGCATATTGTACAAAATAAAAAATGGCACAAATAAACCAGGCAATTATAAACGTTTTATTTAATGCACTGGATTGATCAGCATTTGGTGGAGAAACTGACATATTGGATTTATGATTCATAGCGTACTCGCTTTCGTTTAATTCCGAATGAAATATCACAAAATCATTCTAACAAAACCCGTGTTACGTACACAATAAAGTTCCCAAATACTTAAAATAAGAAAAAATATAATTAAATTACATTAATTTAAACAAAAAATAAAACATTAATCAAACTTAAGCATTATTAGAACAATATTATGCTTTCAAAATGTCAAATTAATAAAATATTCTGTTCAATTTTACAAATATAACTATATTTCACTAATTATCGGATTTTTGATTTACACCATATTTACACAGGACACAAAAAACATCATAGCATGAACAAAAGTATTAAATGAAGTTTTATAAACACAATTTTAATTAAGCTCAAGATTAATACATAAACAAATATTTTATGAATTATAAATATTGATAGCGATAGTATTATATGTTTTGGTAATGGATTAATTATTATTTAAATTCAATAAATAATAAAATTATAAGACATTAAATCTATTTTTTATATTAATCTAGTAAAAAACTTTATTATAAGAATATTTATTCAGTTTATACAAATTAACTTGCAGTTAATGGATTAGAGAAAATTTTGAAAAACCAGCCAGCTACAAAATAATAGATAAAAACAAATAATAAAAAATTATGCTTTTGAAAGACTAAATCATATTAAGCTATTTATCTGGCTTATATATGATTCAGTTTATTCAAAAGCACGAAATAATTCTTAATTTAGTTAGAAATTATTAAATAGATGCATTAATAAATGCTTCCAGTTGTCCTTTATTCAAAGCTCCAACTTTTGTAGCAACACTGGCGCCATCTTTAAATATCATCAATGTGGGTATACCACGAACATTAAATTTAGCAGGAGTATCCTGATTCTCATCTACATTAAGTTTCACAATTTTCAGCTTACTTTGATAAGCCGAAGCCAATTCGTCCAGAATCGGCGCAATCATTTTGCATGGCCCACACCAGGGAGCCCAGAAATCCAGTAGTACCGGCACATTCGCCTGCAAAACTTCTTTATCAAAATTGCCATCACCTACATGAACAATTAAATCGCTACTCATTATGGTTTCCTTTTATTATCGGGTTTCTATATAAAATATAGCTAATCAGCTATCAATGCAATAGTAAAATAAAACTAAGTGATTACATGATATTAGATACCATATACACAAAACACTAATAGCTGTTTAAATTAATCTGAAAATTATTTTCAATACATCAAATATTTATCTTACTTAATGCATTAGCCAAATCAGCTTTTAAATCAGAGGCATGCTCCAAACCGACAGATAAGCGAATCAGGCCGGGCTGAATTCCGGCTTCCAGCTTGGCTTCCGGAGGCATACGGCCATGTGTAGTTGTCCATGGATGAGTGACAGTTGATTTAACATCGCCCAGATTTCCGGTTTTACTAAACAGAGTTAACATGTCAATTACCTGCCAGGCAGCTTTTTCACCACCTTTAACCTCAAAAGCTACAACAATTCCGCCACCTTGCTGTTGCTTTTGCACCAGTGATTTCTGCGGGTGATTAGACAGACCAGTATAATGTACTGTTATTACCTGTGGTTGCGTCGAAAGAAACTGAGCTACTTCCAGCGCATTAGCACACTGCTTTTCCATGCGGATATACAAAGTCTCCAAACCACTTAGGAGTATCCATGCATTAAAAGGTGACAACACTTCACCGGTAGTACGGACATGTAAAAAAATTTCGTTTACCAATGCAGCACTGCCGCAGATAACTCCTCCCATTACACGCCCATGACCATCAATCGCTTTAGTAGCAGACTCTACTGATAAATCTGCCCCCAGTCGCAGCGGCTGTTGCAAAGCCGGCGATAAAAAACTGTTATCAACAACCAGTATAGCCTGATTATCATGTGCAATTTCTGCAAGTTTAGTGATATCAGCCAGTTCATTCAGCGGATTAGACGGCGTTTCAACAAAAAGCATTCTGGTATTAGGACGGATAGCGGCCTGCCATTCAGTAATATCAGTCTGACTCACCAGAGTCACTTCAATCCCAAAACGTGGCAAAATATTATTCAGTAATCCAATCGTAGTACCAAACAAACTTTTACTGGCTACCAAATGATCGCCAGCTTTTAACAGAGCAAGAAAAGTAGCATTGATTGCAGCCATTCCTGTAGACGTTGCCAGACCTGCCTCTCCCTGTTCGAGCTGAGCTACCCTTGCCTGAAAAGCCGCAACAGTAGGATTATTAGTACGTGTATAAGTATAACCCTGTGTAGAACCGGCAAATAAAGATGCGCCAGTTTCTGCATTTTCAAACATAAAACTACTGGTCAGAAACAGTGCAGAATTGTGTTCATTGAAAGGAGTTTGTTCCTTAGCACCCCGGATGGCGATAGTTTCAGGATGCAATTGTAAAGTAGACATGATTGTTTAATTTATCTATAAATATTGAGTAAAGAATTGTGCCGCTTTTTTTATAATTGTGCAAATAACCGGCTTTTATAAATTAAGAATATAGTATTCTTTATTTCAAGCCCCATACATCAAGCAAATAGCAGTGCCTCAGTATATGTTTATCATGCATTTTGATAATTTATATATTTTGGAAAAAATAATTGAAAATAAGGATAAAAAATGTATTTTGTCATTTCACCAGCAAAAAAATTAAATGAATCAGTAGAAATTCCTACCAAAAAGTATACGCAAGCTAAACTTTTGGATCAGGCACAACTACTGATGCCATTACTACAACAACTGGCTCCCCACGAAATTGCTACTCTTATGAGTATCTCCGATAAACTCGCTTTACAAAATGCCGAACGCTACTATAACTGGCAGCCCCCTTTTACACCTGAAAACGCCAAACAGGCTGTATATCTTTTTAATGGTGATGTTTATGATGGCTTGGATGCGCTGCATTTAACTGAATCTGCGTTAGATTATTTGCAACAACATATGTCTATTCTGTCAGGTTTGTATGGTGTTCTTAAACCTTTAGATTTAATTCAGCCCTACCGTTTAGAAATGAGTATTAAACTTAAAAATGCTCGCGGCAAAGATTTATATACTTTCTGGGGAGACATCATTACCAACACCATTGAACAGAATATACAGTCAGAAGAATATAAAGTACTTATTAATCTCGCGTCACAAGAATATTTCAAAGCAATAAATACTAAAAAAATATCTGTACCTGTTATTGCACCTGTTTTTAAAGATCAAAAAAACGGTAAATATAAAATTATCAGCTTTTATGCCAAGCGTGCGCGAGGTTTGTTTATGCGCTTTGCAGCAGAAAATCAGCTAACAGATCCGGAACAGTTAAAAGAATTCGATTATGATGGCTATTATTATGATAAAGCTTCATCCAGTGAATCAGAGTGGGTATTCCTGCGTGACGAAAACAGCCATCACTAAATTTAATCAAAAATAAAATGAACGATTTAACCAGAAATTCGCTGTTTGCTTATACAAAACACTTGGCAAATCCGTATTAATCGTCTATTATGCGCATCTTCAAAGACGGAAGCGTGGCAGAGCGGTTTAATGCAACGGTCTTGAAAACCGTCGAGGGTTGATAGCCCTCCGTGAGTTCGAATCTCACCGCTTCCGCCAAATAATAAATAAAATAAACAAATGACTAATTAATGTTAGTTTTATCTCATATATTATCCCACATAAAAATCTATAACGAAGCAGACATTGCCAAGAAGGGAGGACATGGATACGTATCGAGTCGCGCAGGTCTGCCTGAACGGGCATGTTGTAACAGCCTTAGCAGATGTACAGCCCGAACATCAAGAAGCATTCTGTTCGAAGTGTGGCGAAGTGACCATCACCAATTGTCCTAACTGCAGCGTATTTATTCGGGGCCGCTATCAGAGTGAATACGGAATATGGACCTTCGGCAAATACCAACCCCCTGCGTTCTGCCACAACTGCGGTGAACCGTTTCCTTGGACTGAACGAAAGATTGCAAGCGCCATTGAGTTGGTCGAAGTTGGGGCGAATCTATCCCCCGAAGAAATGCAACAATTCCGTTCCGACTTGACAGAGCTAACGAAAGACAGTCCGAAGACGCAAGTTGCGTCGCTTCGCTTCAAGAAGGTAATGGGCAAGGTCGGAAAGTCTATCGCATCCGGTGTTCGGGATATTGTTGTAGACGTTCTGACCGAATCAGCCAAGAAAGCGATTTGGGGCTAAACAGCCGCAGCTAAACGAAAAAAAGCCGGTATGAAGGTCGGGCATAGTCCTTCTGGTACTGTGAATTCACATGCGAACGCGCTTTAAAGCTTTCGAAACAAACGCCTATTTTATAAGCTGCTGTAAATGCTGCCGATAGCCTTGTTGACTTTCGGTATAAATTCCCCAAGCGCGATGCTGTCTGTCATCCGCTTGTTGACGTCTGAAAACCAACGTTTCATCGTATCGTAACGAAACTTCGAATGGGTTTTGGCATTGAAGCAAACAAGGAAGCCGCGCGAATGAAAGATGACACCGGCAACGTCATTGCTTTCGAGCATCGCCGCACGCACCTTCGCCGGACGGCCTGCTTGCTTCGCCTGTTCGCGGCTATATTCCGAATTTCGCTTTCATGGCTGGCGCGCTGTGACACGTCTTCATGCTTACTCAGTTCGACAATGAACGTGCTGATTTCGCGGTAAAATAAAGATGGTTGCGCCTTCACTTCTCAACCTACCTTACCAAGTATTGTTTCTAGCGCTCTCTTCCATGCGGCGAGGTTGTCATCTTCACAGTATTCCATCGCTTTTGCATAATCCAAGATGGTTTCGATGCACCCGTGAAGGTAGTTCTCTCTTTAATCTTCGTCTGCCATATAGATTTAAGCACGGTGATAACATCGGACTTCATAATATTTTTACGATAGGTTCGACAGTAATCGGTTAAGCGTAGGTTTGAAGCTTCGATTTCCATTGCATGCGTAATTGGGTTCGCGCGAATCGTTCACAATCACGACTAGGGCGCATTCGCGGAACGTCTTTACCTTCGATTAATGAATGCGCAAGGCTTCGCAGTCTTGTTTCTCTGTTCGATGGGTCGATATACCGCTCCAAACTTATTTACAAAGTTAGCAGGTCTTGTCGCGAGCTTCGATCAACGAAACTTCAGGTTAACTGCCTAGTCGTTCTCCCTACCGATGCACTATAGACTTGCCATTGTCTTTCTATCATGTCCGTCAGCTACGCGCACCACTTATACCCAGAATCTCCCAACGATGCGCAGAAACTGTCTTTCTGCACCGTTTACGGCATGCCGTCCTATGCTAATCAACTTTAACAGACTAAATAATTATAAAACGGATATATTACTACGATAATTTTATTCAAATTTCATTTATCTAGCTTAAAGTCGAAGATAAAAAATAAAATACTGCATTGAATTACACATTAAAAAGGAAAGTAGATTGTAAAAAAGCTAAGATAAAGACTGATAAGCCTTAAGCAAAACCTTTAACCTGCTGATCACAGTTATTTCCAAAATATTAGAATATTTTATAAGAATAAGTCTAAGTAAATTGCATAATGAAATAAATAATTTTTACCACTCATTTCACTATTCTTGGTTGGCAATATTTCTGCCAATTATCAAAAAAATTTTTGATATTAATGCTTTAATGGGATAAATAGCAGAAAACTGCATAGACTGTCTTAGCTAGAAAATATTAGTAGAAATGACTACTCTATACGAAAGATTATCTACTTATAAAAAAACTAAATTCTTACTATAGTTTTTAAAAGATACAGCAAATAATTGTGATATGTAAAATAAAAGTTTTGCGTCGATATCATGAAACTTTTATTTTACAATTTTAACATACATATCATAGACATATTTTTTATACTCTACCATGTGAAACTAATTAACTATTCCCGAAATCATGATGCTTGATTCGCTGATAGTTATACCAGTTTGTTTGATTTGACATCGAATTAGGTTGATTTTGTTGTAGTTCAGTATATTTGGAATTACCATCTTTCAGCTCGGGATTATCTTCAGTACTACTGGATCCTGAAGATAAACTTGTCTGAACATGTTGCTGAAACTCCATTTTCCGGGCTTTTTTATCCAGCATTGATATATGAATTTCTGTATCATAAATGCTTTTCAGTTCGAGCAATTTTTGATAAGTAGCAATCAACTCTTTATTATCAGGAGTTCGCATGATTTGCCCTTCAAGAAATTCACGGCATTTATTAAACTCTTCAGTTCTCATGGCTCATATATATTAAAAAAATCTCAATATCTAAATTTTACACCATTTACAGAAATTAGCATTGAGAAATTGAATTAATATTTAAGTTATTCAGATATTATTAATCTAAATATCTGATATTACATTCGTTAAAAAATTTATCTTTATTCTCACAAATACGTGAATAGAGAAATTTAAAATTCTGAATCAAAATTTCAAGTACTTTTTTCTTAAAATATTAGAGATATAAGCAAAGCAATTGCACAAAAATTAATCACGCTTAAATTGGATTGATTCACCTTGTTTTTTTATAGTTATCCACAGATATACTCACAAAAATTGTGAAATTCTGAAGGAATTTAAAATGATAGTAAAGGCTGAATAATCAAAACAACCAATCATATATATATGTTTTAAAACGTTTTTAATTGATTAAGTAAATTGAAAAAGCAAAACAACATAATTGAAATTCAAGTTCAGTAACTTTAGATGTTTTGAATTAAAAATATCCTGACAAACGCTCACAATTTCTATTCGTATAGATTTTGTTTCAATAACATTGATGATGCACTATAAATCCTACCAAAAAGGAAATTTAGACTTAAATTCCTCAATGAACATAAATAAAAAAATATAAGTACATTTAGGTTTATTTTTTATAAATCAATAATTTAAATCTAATCAAAATATTTATTCATACTGGTACTTGACATTAATTTTCTGATACCAATATATCTGTTAATGAAAATATAACTAAAGGAAATTTTGATGAGATTCGATAAGCTTACCGCAAAGTTTCAGCAAGCTTTACAAGATGCACAAAGTCTTGCTTTAGGACAGGATGCCGGTTATCTGGAAGCCGTATTTATATTGAAGGCTTTACTGAATGATAATGATAGTGGCTGTGCTGCTTTACTTACTCAGGCTGGTGCAAATGTTGCACAAGTTAAACAGCAGGTTGACTCTACTATTAATGGTTTACCCAGAGTATCCGGTCAGGGGGGTGAAATCCTACCCAGTACTGAATTGCAGCACATTCTCAATCTGATGGATAAAGCTGCTATTAAACGTAATGATGCTTATATAGCCAGCGAGTTGTTTTTGCTTGGCGCTGTTCAGGAAAACG
The DNA here is from genome assembly GCF_016100875.1 of Snodgrassella sp. W8124. Lineage (NCBI taxonomy): Bacteria > Pseudomonadati > Pseudomonadota > Betaproteobacteria > Neisseriales > Neisseriaceae > Snodgrassella > Snodgrassella sp. W8124. The sequence goes on along the minus strand of NZ_JACFRP010000001.1, from coordinate 768,264 downwards.
AACAATGCGGACGTATTCTTAAACAGGCTGGTGTTACAGAAGATAAATTGAATTCGGCTATAGATGCCGTTCGCGGAGGCGCAAGTGTGGATAATCCTAACGCAGAAGATCAACGTGAAGCATTGAAAAAATATACAACTGACCTGACTGAAAAAGCACGTTCGGGTAAGCTGGATCCCGTAATCGGGCGAGATGATGAAATCCGGCGCACTATTCTGGTGCTTGAACGGCGTACTAAAAACAACCCTGTACTTATCGGTGAACCGGGTGTAGGTAAAACTGCCATTGTTGAAGGTCTGGCTCAACGAATTGTGAATAATGAAGTTCCGGATTCTTTGCGAAATAAGCGTTTGCTTTTGCTGGATCTGGCTAGTTTGATTGCTGGTGCAAAATTCCGGGGTGAGTTTGAAGAACGTCTCAAAGCAGTACTTAATGATCTGGCTAAAGACGAAGGCAATACCATTATTTTTATTGATGAAATACATACACTGGTAGGGGCCGGTAAAGCCGATGGTGCTATGGATGCAGGTAATATGCTCAAGCCGGCTCTTGCGCGGGGTGAATTGCATTGCATCGGCGCGACAACATTGGATGAGTATCGTCAATATATTGAAAAAGACCCTGCTCTGGAACGCCGTTTCCAGAAAGTACTGGTAAAAGAACCGACAGTTGAAGATACCATTGCCATTTTACGTGGCTTACAGGAACGCTATGAAATCTATCATGGTGTAGAAATCACTGATCCGGCAATAGTAGCTGCTGCTGAATTATCTAATCGTTATATTACCGACCGTTTCTTACCAGATAAAGCCATTGACCTGATTGATGAGGCTGCATCATTAATTAAAGTTGAAAGCCAGTCTATGCCTGAAAGTATGGACAAGCTTAAACGCCGTGAAATACAGCTGGAAATTGAACGCGCATCTCTGGTGAAAGAAGATGATGAAGCCAGCAAAAAGCGTCTGGCACTGCTGGATGAAGAGCTGGATAATGTTAAGCGTGAGTTTGCTGATCTGGATGAAATCTGGAAAGCAGAACGAGCCAAAGCTCAAGGCAGCGTTACAATTAAAGAGCAGATTGATCAGCTAAAAGTTAAGATGGATGCGCTTAAGCGTAATGGTAAATGGGAAGAAGTGGCTAAGCTGCAATATGAAGAATTACCCCGGCTTGAATCACAGTTACAGGCTGCTGACAATGGGCAACAGAATAATCAGCCTAACAAGCTGTTACGCACTAAAGTAGGTTCAGAAGAAATTGCCGAAATTGTTTCGCGTATGACCGGTATTCCGGTATCCAAAATGATGGCCGGTGAACGGGAAAAACTATTGAGAATTGAAGAAGTATTACATGAACGTGTCGTGGGACAGGATGAAGCTGTACGCGCTGTAGCAGATGCAATCCGCCGCTCACGCTCCGGTTTATCAGACCCGAATAAACCATATGGCAGCTTTTTGTTCCTCGGCCCCACCGGTGTAGGTAAAACAGAGTTGTGTAAAACTCTGGCAAGCTTTTTGTTTGATAGCGAAACCCATCTGATTCGGGTAGATATGTCGGAATATATGGAAAAACATTCCGTTGCGCGTTTGATTGGTGCGCCTCCCGGCTATGTTGGTTATGAAGAAGGTGGTTTTTTAACTGAGCAGGTACGTCGCAATCCTTATAGTGTGGTTTTGCTGGATGAAGTTGAAAAAGCTCATCCGGATGTATTCAACATTTTGTTACAAGTTTTGGATGATGGTCGTTTAACTGACGGTCAGGGACGTACAGTTGATTTCAAAAATACGGTTATCGTTATGACTTCCAATATTGGCAGTCAGGAAATTCAGAAAATGGAAAGCGATGATTATGCTGCGATTAAGGCAGTAGTAATGGATGAAGTTAAACAATACTTCCGTCCTGAACTGATTAACCGTATTGATGAAGTTGTTGTATTCCATAGTCTTAACCAGTCCAATATTCGTGCTATCGCTAATATCCAGCTTGCCGGTCTGCGTCAGCGTCTGGAAAAAATGGATTTACATTTACAGGTTGATGATGCCGCTTTAGATGTACTGGCTAAGGTGGGATTTGATCCGGTCTATGGCGCACGTCCTCTGAAACGGGCTATTCAGACCGAAATCGAAAATCCACTGGCTAAAGAATTACTGGCTGGAGACTATGCTCCTAACAGTACAATTATGTTAACGGCTCAGGATGGTATTTTGACTTTTGCCTGATTATTAATTGAGAAACCTGCTTTACAGCAGGTTTCTTTTTAATTTCAAATCAACCTTATATTTTTATTTTATAAAATTAATAAACCAAAATCATTGAAATTATTACATTAAATATTGGTGGCATTTATAAGCTTCTAAGATACCTGATAATAATTTAGATGATATACAGAATATTTTATGAAAATGATAAATAAAACTTTTAAAACTGCTTTATTAACTCTGTGTTTAACTACCAGTTTTAATATTCATGCAGCAACTACGCCAAATAGCTGTAAATCATTAGGTCTCAACAATTGCCCTGCCCCATTGGATAAAAAATTACCGGATGTCAAAAACATGTTAAGCTGGAATCAGCAACAACGGGCAATTGGCTTTCGTAATGACTATCGCTCTTATCCCGGTGATGTTTTTCATGCTGCTCATGGCCTGCCACTGCCCAGAGCTCCTCAAAATCTGTCTAATGTAAATTATCAGATTCACGGTCAGTCATATCTGCTAAAAGATTATTTAAAGCGTAATAATGTAACCGGAATGATGGTAATTAAAGATGGCAAAGTAGTATGGGATTATTACGCCAATGGTAATAATCCTACTACACTCTGGACATCACGCTCAGTGGGTAAATCGGTGGTTTCTACACTAGTAGGTATTGCTCTGAAAGAAGGTAAAATCAAATCATTGAATGATGAGATAGTTAAATATAATCCAGATGTACGAGGAACAGCATGGGAGCACGTGACGATTCGTCAACTGCTTCAGCATACTTCTGGTGTGAACTGGAACGAAGATTACACTGATCCGAAATCTGATTTTTCACAACTTACTCAATGTGAGGCCAATCCTAATACTTATACGTGCGTTAACAGTCTGGTAAAAGCACCCGGCCGCAAATCATATGCTAAGCCCGGTAAAGCATGGTCTTATTCATCCGGTGGTGCATGGCTGCTAGGAGACACACTGGAAAAAGCAACTGGTGAAAGTATTGCCCGATATCTACAGAATAAAATCTGGCAACCATTCGGTATGAACAGAGATGGTGTGTGGCACAGTTATACCGTGGGACAACATGATGTGGGTGCACACGGATTTAATGCCACGCTTGAAGACTGGGGTAAATTTGGCCTCTTCGTAATGAATAATGGTACGCTGCCAGATGGCAGGCAAATATTACCTAAAAACTGGGTTAAAGATTCCCGTAACTGGAATCAGGCGAAAAATTCAGTCAGCAAACTGCATCCGGAAGGAAGTTATGGCTATGAATGGTGGAATAATAGTGTACCGGCTAGTGTAAATGATGTTTCTCCAAAAACAGGGCTGAACAGTCAGGACAGCATGTGGGCTTTAGGAATTTACGGACAGATTATTATGGTTAATCAGAAACAGAAGCTGGTTATTGTACAATGGTCTACCTGGCCTAAAGCTGAGCCCTCTTTTCTAGAGCAGCCACTGGAAGCATCTTTAATGTTTAATGCAATTGCTAACAGACTTGCATCATAACTGTTATTATTCAGCCTGACACAAATCTGTGCACCAGTTAACTGCCAAACAGTTTCTGGTGCTTTTTAGCATATAGGTTAATTCACAAGATTTTATTATGGCACAGGAAATTGAACGTAAATTTCTGGTAGTAGGCAATGCGTGGCGGAATCTGGCATCAGCTAAGCATCTTTGTCAGGGCTATTTATCGACGGTTAAAGAACGCACCGTACGTATCCGTATTTGTGATGATAAAGCATGGATAACGATTAAAAGCACAAATCGTGGCATTACCCGTACCGAATTTGAATATTCAATTCCGGTTGCAGATGCCAGACATATGCTCACTCATATGGCAGAACAGCCAATAATTGAAAAATATCGTTACCGCATACCTTTAAATGGACTTATCTGGGAAATTGATGAATTTTTAGGTGTGAATCAAGGCCTGATTGTGGCTGAAGTTGAATTAAACCACACTGATGAGCATATTATTTTTCCTGACTGGATAGGACAGGAAGTATCGGATGATCCCAGATATTACAATAATAATCTGGTCAGAAAGCCTTTTACATCGTGGCATAATTCTTAATTTGCAGACTTCTGAACAATCTAACCAGATATATCACAGTTAATCTACGCTTCACCTAATAATTGTTCGCGTGTCAGCAAAAAGACAAACCCATCTCCGCCACTAGTAGGCATCCAGGTAAATGGCAATTCCGGAAATGCCTGCTCCAGTACTTCGCGATTATGCCCGATTTCAACCAGCAATACCCCTTTGGGGTTAAGATATCTGGCAGCCTGCTGAATAATCTGCCGAGTAGCATCCAGACCATCAATCCCACTGCCTAATGCCAGCTCTGGCTCATGCAGATATTCTTCTGGCAATTGTGCGACTGATTCGGCATCTACATAGGGCGGATTTGACACGATTAAATCATAAGTTGTATCAATACCGGTAAACAGGTCGGTATGAATCAGATTGATTCGATCTTCTAATCCATAGTCTTCAATATTCATACCTGCTACTTCAAGCGCATCAAGACTGATATCTACAGCATCAATCATCGCATCCGGATAAATGTGTGCCATCTGAATAGCCAGTGCACCGCTGCCCGTGCATAAGTCCAGTGCTCTGTGTACCAGCTCATCATATTCAATCCATGGATGAAGCGGTGCACCTAAAAGCTCATAAATAAATGAACGCGGCACAATTACTCTTTCATCAACATAAAATTCATACGCTCCCTGCCATGCCTGATGGGTAAGATAAGCCACTGGTATGCGTTCACTGGTACGGCGTTGAACAAGCTGTAACAGCAGTGACTTTTCTGTGTCGAGCAAACGGGCATCAAGAAACGGCTCTAATGTGTCCAGTGGCAAATGTAAGGTATGTAAAATCAGGTAGGCAGCTTCATCATAGGCATTATCATTTCCATGACCAAAAAATAATTCTGCCTCTTGAAACTGACTCACAGTAAAGCGTAAAAAATCACGTACAGTTTGCAGTTGCTGCGCTGCTGCTTCAAATACAGACATGTATCACTCCGGCAATAAAACAAGTGTGGATTATAACAGTTAAGAGTTATCTAAAATAACCGGCCAAAGCCGGCTGTTAATAATGCGGTAACAGACTACGATTATCCGGATGTCTGATAAGCGGTTTAAGCAAGCGACGAAAATCCACCTGTGAATGCTGATACCGTTTATCACCGCTCAATGCCAGAAAATAATGCTGTACTATATTCGCCTGTTGCTCCATATTCAGCTGATTAAGGCTGATAATTGTTTCTGGCGGTGGATACCGGTAGGCACGAGCCTGATAGTAGCCTGCTTTAAGTGCAAGACAAACTCCGGCAAATAAAATTGGAAAACCATGCTGGCTTTGCCAGACATGCATAAGCTCATGCATCAGCCAGCCTTGCATACTCAAATCTAACTGAGTAAAATCATCAACATAATATGCCGCCGGAAAAATAATATGATTTCCGCACGTTATGGCAGCATGCGGATGTACTAGCCACCATGCATCACATACTATCTGCACTTTTGTCCAGTCTGCTGCATTACCCAGAAACTTTCTGACCAACCTCAACTCGTTATCCGTTAATGATCTTTGCATGTCTTTATTTCTGAATGGTGGTCACCTGTCTGCGGGCAAACCACTGCCAGCCATTCCAGACCACAATATATCCGAGGGTTGCGAGTATCATGCCCAATACTGGCACACCCAAAAGTAAAGGCTTACCAAACTGAATCAACCATTGCCATAATTCAGTCCCGAGATGACCTAATTTAAACTCTGGCAGTTCAGGCATGGCTTTGCCCCACTGACCATATAATAAACCCTCACCAATCTGATAAGCACAGTAATATAAGGGTATATAAGTTAGCGGATTTGTATACAGTGTAGTTAAAAGTGCCACGGGTAAATGTGTGCGGACCACATAAGCCACTATCAGAGCGGTAAGCATTTGGGTAGGTCCGGGCATGAGACCACAAAACATGCCAACAGCTACAGCAGAGGCAGCACGTTCTCGATTGAGCTGCCAGTAATATGGCCTGTCAAACCAGCGTGCAAATGGTTTAAACCATGGAGAAGCAAATAATGATGCCTGTGTTGGCATTTTTTGCCGCATATACTGAATCCATTTGGTTAGGCTTCTATCTATCATCTTGCCGAGACCAAATTTGAAAATTACCAATACAGATTACCATACTAAAAAACATAACCTAATTTTTTAATTATAAATCAAACAAAAAAATCAGACATTTGCGATGATAATAATTTAATACTAATATCCGGTTTAACCTGATTCTGTTGATTTTCACTTTTATTTTATGCTGAGTGATTAAGGCAGGTAATTAAATACAAATTTATTCCCGTTCAAACGCACGATGTTTCTTTTTAACCAGCACATATACTGCACCGTCATTACGCTCATTTGGCTGGGCATAAGCCAGCACTTCGGGGTGTGCCATTAACCAGCGGCGTACAAGTGTTTTCAATACAGGCTGATAATCCTTTGATCCCAGTCCGCTGCCATGGACTATTTCACCTACTACTCCATATTGCTGAATATAATCTATAAATTCATTCAATATTTCCTGGGCTTCATCCTGACGATAGCCATGTAAATCTACATAAGCTACGATAGGCCATTGCTTCGCCTGCAAGCGCTTAATATCAGCCGTACCGCGACCACTTTTACTGAACACTGGCGGTGCAGTATCATTCTGATTTTCACCAACATAAAAATAGCTGCTTTCGTCTGTTGATTCTTCCTGATGGGTTCGCAATTTAATCGGGCTGGTATCACGCGGATGCTGAAACTGATTTCTTGCCTTTAATGGCGTAATATCTTTTCCGATCGCTTCAGCAAAATTGACATCTGTCTGGCGCTTTTGTACTTCTTTTGCCTGCTGCTCTTCTGCCAGACGTTTCGCTTTAGCCTGTTTACCCAGTTGCTGCAATTGATCCTGAAATGAGTTTTTAACCATTTGTATAATCATTCATATATAAATCCTATTACCATGATTTTAACAGAGCAATAATTTAAGGGTTAAGCTTGACGTTTATTAACTTTCTTTCAAACGGATATAGGATTCAAGTTCATTTTCAGTTATTCTAACGCTGTATTGAATATATTCATTCAGGAATGGATTTTATGGCAGCAAATAATGTGTCTTCACACTCAGATAAAGAAACTGATGTCATTATCGTCGGAGCCGGACCTGCTGGTTTAAGTCTGGCACGCGCTTTAGCTCCATCAGGACTTTCAATTACTGTAGTTGAAAAACAGGAAATGGCTGTACTGGCGCACCCGCCTTTTGATGGCAGGGAAATTGCTCTGACACATTATTCAAAGGAATTAATGCAGCAGTTGGATATGTGGGACAAAATTGCACCAGATGAAATTTATCCTTTGCGCGATGCTAAAGTAATTAACGGCTATTCTAACTATCAGCTCCATTTTGAACAGCCAACAATGGCTCGCGGCAAACCGGCCAATACACTGGGTTTTTTAATCAGTAATCATAATATCCGGCGTGCTGCATACGAAGCAGTCAAGGCCTTTAATAATGTAAATATTATTACTGGCCATAGTATTATTGATGTAAAAAATGATCATGCAAATCAAATTGAAGCCAAGCTGGATGATGGCCGGCTAATCAAAGGGAAATTACTTGTTGCTGCCGATAGCCGTTTTTCCAACACACGCCGCCAGTTGGGTGTTTCGGCTCAGATTCATGATTTCGGGCGTACAGTAATTGTTTTCCGAATGCAGCATACATTGAGTAATCAGCATACTGCACTGGAGTGTTTCCATTACGGGCGTACTCTTGCTCTGCTGCCACTTGAAGAAAATCTCACTAATTGTGTTGTTACTATTAATAATGAACATGCAGGAGACATTCTAGCCATGTCTCCTGCTGAGTTGGCCGCAGATATTACCCAACAGCTCAAAGGTAAACTAGGTGAGATGCATTTGGTTAGCACTGTTCATCATTACCCGCTTGTCGGCGTCCATGCCAATGCATTTTATGCTCAGCGCAGTGCGCTTATTGGAGATGTGGCAGTTGGTATGCACCCAGTAACAGCTCATGGTTTTAATCTTGGACTAAGCGGAGTAGGCATATTGTCCAAACTGATTAACGAAGCCGTCTCTAAAGGAAAAGATATTGGCAGTCAGACATTACTGGCTCAATACCAAAGACAGCATATGCCTCATACCCGGATTCTGTATCACGGAACTAACGCTATGGTGTCTTTATTTACTAACGACAGCCACCCTGCCCGACTGATGCGCTCACTAGTATTGCGTATCAGCAATAATCTGCCTCCGGTGAAAAAACTGATTAGCAAACAGTTAACCGGATAATCCAATTTATACAACCAATAAAATAGCTGCTAACTATATATGTGTTAGCAGCTATTTTTTATCAAAACTTTTCTGCTTAAATCAGACCGTTATTAATTTTTTGCAACAACTCAATCGGGTTCTGACTTTGCGTTACCGGTCTGCCCATTACCAGATAGCTGCTGCCTGCAGCTAAAGCTGCTTTTGGGGTCATAATGCGCCGCTGATCATCTGTAATTGAATTTTGTAATCTGATACCGGGCGTAACCAGTAAAAAATCCTGCCCGAGCTGTCCGCGTAATAAAGATGCTTCCTGAGCAGAACAAACCACCCCATCAAGACCGGATTGCCGGGTTAATTCAGCCAGATGAATAACTGTTTCATCTATAGGTGAATTTATACCGGTTTCTGCCAGTTCATTCTGAGTCATACTGGTTAATACCGTTACTGCAATTAATAATGGCGGCTGGCTGCAATTACTAACAGCTTCAGCAGCAGTTTCCATCATTCTTCGACCGCCCGATGCATGCATATCTACCATCCACACGCCCATATCAGCAGCCACTTTACAGGCAGAGGCTACGGTATTGGGAATATCATGGTATTTTAAATCAAGAAAAATCCGATAGCCTTGTAATACAAGCTGCTCAACCAGATAGCGGCCAGTAGCAGTAAATAGTTCTTTACCTATTTTAAGCTGGCACAAATCCGGGTCCAACTGACGAACAAAATCCAGCGTTGTTTCAGCATTGGCAAAATCCAGTGCCACAATGACAGGTTTAGCTTTCTGATTCATTAAAGTAGTATCAATCATCAATGGATTCATATTCCGCAAGTCATCATTCAATATTGTCTTTAACAATATACATATATGTATATTGTTAAAGACTTATTCATAGAAATCATTTAATTATGATATTAAACTCTAATTTAATATCATATTATTTTTAAAAGGCAATTATGATTTTAAAAAATCATCTGTAACTGATTGTGTGCAGAATTTCTGTACATCAAACCAAATATTCAGCAACTGATAAGACTTATCAGCCAGCTACACATCAATACGATTTGGCGTAAATGTTTCCCATTTATTACAAGCCGGACAATGCCAGAAGAATACCTGAGATTTAAAATGACAATGGCGGCAACGGTACATCACAGATTTTTGCATCTGCATGCCCACTACTGAACGCATCATATCAACTTCGGCTTTCCACTTCGAACTGATAGTATTTTGTAAAACGCCGAGTAAACGGTAAGTTCCGGTCAGAGTAGGCTTACGCCGCACCAGATCAATAACAATTTCGGTAGCTCGGTCTTCACCATATACAGGTAAAGACTTTTCATATATCACACCAGATAAATCCAGCTGCGGAAACGTCTGGGCAAAACCAATCAGAACTTCCAGACCGTCTGCTGCTTTATTCATACCATCATAAGCATCATATAAACGCTCACCTACCAAACTGAGATATTCATAATTCTGTTTTTCAATAGCACTATAAGCATCTACAGCAGCCTGAAAATTTTGTTGTTTCAGTTCAACATCACCCAGAATCATATTAGCCCGGCTGCATTTGCGATTGACTGCCAGAGCCTGAAAAATATACTCACGTGCTTTATTGTACTCAGACTGATACAAAGCCAGCTGAGCTAGCTCACAATAAAACTGGGCAATTTCAAATTGATAAGTCTGGTCTCCGGTACTGAGTTCTTCTGCCAGCTTAATGGCTTTTTCCCAGTCCCTATCCTGCTGATAAATATTCAGCAATATCTGCCGTGCCTGTCTGGCTTTACTGCCATCAAGCAAACCAACCAGAATCTGCTCAGCACGGTCTACCAGACCGGCAGCCTGATAATCCTGTCCAAGCTCGAAAGCGACAATATCACGACGTTCTGCAATAGTTTCCGGCAGCTCCAGTAATTTCTGATGTAAAGCGATGGCCTTATCATTTTCACCACGCTGACGGTACAACTTCCCTAATGTCAGATGCAGCTCATACGTGCTTTGACGGGCATCATTTTGCTGATCGACAACCTCAGCCAGTTCACGTACTGCAACCGCACTTTTATTCTCAGCCAGAGCATCCAGACTTTTATAAAATCCTTCCGGAATGGCTTTCGCCTGTTTCAGCACTGCCCGCATATCTACCCGGGCAGCAAACCAGCCCATAGCAAAAAATACAGGTAACAAAATAACCGGTGCCAGCCACATCCAGAAATCATTACTATCCATATTAATTATTTACTTTCTTCTGATCAGAATTACCGGATTGTGACTGAGTAGCAGTAGTGGCAAGATTTTCAGTATGTACTGCCTGAGCGGCTGCCTTAATTTGTTTATCGAGCTTAGCCTGTAACTGATTGACCTGACTGCGCAGACGTAATAACCGCCCAAACATGGCAAACACACCAAAAACAGCACCAATAATAAAAAATATCAGTAACAGGACAATTAATGGCAAATTGACAGTTTGTCCGGGTAAATAATTGAATGCAGTCATTTGTGTATTGCTTACAGCAAGCAGCAACAATATCAGCAACACCATTATTTTTATTAATGCATAAATAATTTTCATACTTATTCACCTTACACTGTACTGTTTTCTGAAGATTTAATCAGACGTCAGATACAAGCCGGATTATTGAGGAAGCAACACAGTTTAAACGATTTCACGCCTTTTTAGCAAAAACTGCCCCCAGCTTTCAGCATTGGCAAGCAAAACAGGCAGTGATAATATTTACTTTTATATAAAGTAACAGCGGCTATCGGCTAAAGATAAGTCCAACAGCTGTTGTTACCATTATTTTTTGTACTGCCTAGTCATCAATCCTGCCTTGCCCTATCCATTGCAACACAGGGTTCCGGCCACCGCAGCTTAATGTCTTATTTTGGAGAAGTTTTATTATGTCTATGGCCGACCAAGACGGTTTTATCTGGTTTAATGGTAATCTTGTTGAGTGGAGAAATGCTCAAACTCATGTTTTAACTCATACATTGCATTATGGTATGGGGGTTTTCGAAGGCGTACGTGCTTATGAAACGCAAAACGGAACAGCTATTTTCCGTTTACAGGATCATACTAAACGTCTGTTTAACTCCGCTAAAATTACTGGCATGCATCTGCCATTCACAATGGAAGAAATCAATCAGGCTCACATTGAAGTAGTTAAAGCCAACAAACTGGCTTCCTGCTATTTTCGACCTATGGCTTTTTATGGTTCAAACAAACTGGGTGTAGCACCAGATCAAAATGATGTACAGGTAATTGTGGCTGCCTGGCCATGGGGAGCCTATCTTGGCGAAGAAGGTATGCAAAAGGGTATTCGCGTGCAAATCAGCTCGTTCACCCGCCACCACCCTAATATCACTATGATTAAAGCCAAAGCCAATGGCAACTACATGAATTCTATTATGGCTAATACCGAAGCTACCCGTAATGGCTATGATGAAGCAATTATGCTGGATTCAAACGGTTTTGTTGCTGAAGGATCTGGGGAAAATATATTTATCGTCAATGATGGCAAACTTTACACACCGGCTCTGGATGCAGCTTTGGATGGGATTACTCGGCGTACAGTAATGGCTATCGCAGCTGATATGAATTTAACCGTTACTGAAAAGCATATTACTCGTGATGAAGTTTATTGCGCAGACGAAGTATTCTTTACAGGCACGGCAGCTGAGGTCACACCTATCCGTGAAGTTGACGGTCGCGTAATTGGTTGTGGCTCCCGCGGAACGTTGACTACAGAGATTCAGCAGCGATATTTTGACATTGTTCATGGCAAAAATACCAAATATGAATCCTGGCTGACTTATATCATTTAATTATCTGAATAAAAGGCCTGATTACAACAATATTTGCTGTAATCAGGCCTGTTTTGTATGATTAGCTCTCAGCTCAACCAAGGGAAATAATTATGAGTAATACTGCCCAATCAGTTACAACCATTACACCGCATGATTTACCATTGATATGTACCGGCCCGGAACATGAAACATGGAATGGCCATCCCCGGGTATTTTTACCCATTCAATCTAACAGTAGTATTGAATGCCCCTATTGTGGCAAACAATATCATCTGGATGGTATTGCTGACAATCATCACTAACTTTGTTCAGGCGTGCACAAACCAATAACTACTCTATTAAATCGAAATTGGAGAATTTAATTCTTTTTTGATATTGTGGTACAGTTACCTCCATTTATCCTACCTAGTATTGCCCAAATAATAAGGAAATGTCATGAGCGAACTCACACACAGCCGATTAATTATCCTTGGTTCCGGACCTGCCGGTTATACAGCTGCGGTTTATGCAGCCCGTGCAGGCTTGAAACCTACACTGATTACCGGTATGGCACAGGGTGGTCAGTTGATGACAACAACTGAAGTAGATAACTGGCCGGCTGATGTCAATGGTGTGCAAGGTCCTGAACTGATGCAGCGCTTTCTGGAACATGCCGAACGCTTTGGTACCAATATGATTTTTGACCATATCAATCAGGTGAATTTACAGCAGCGCCCGTTTACTCTTGTTGGTGATATGGGAAGTTACAGCTGTGATGCATTAATCATTGCAACAGGTGCTTCTGCCAAGTACCTGGGATTACCCAGTGAAGAAACTTTTGCCGGCAGAGGCGTTTCCGCGTGTGCTACCTGTGACGGCTTTTTCTACAAAGATCAGGATATAGCTGTTGTCGGCGGGGGTAATACAGCGATTGAAGAAGCTTTGTATCTGGCAAATATCGCACGTACCGTTACCCTGATACATCGCCGTGACAACTTTCGTGCTGAAAAAATCATGATTGACAGATTACTGGAGAGGGTAAAAGAAGGCAAAATCATTCTTAAACTTAATGCCATAGTTGATGAAATTCTTGGTGATGACAAAGGAGTAAACTCAGTACGCATCAATTATGCCGATAATGAAAGTGAAATTCTGGCAGTAACCGGCATATTCATTGCTATTGGCCATCAGCCCAACACCGAAATTTTCAAAGGCCAGCTGGATATGGATGCAACAGGTTATCTCATTACCAAAGGTGGTAATGATGGCAATGTCGGCGCAACAAACATTCCCGGCGTATTTGCCGCAGGAGATGTGAAAGACCACATATACCGTCAGGCCATTACCAGCGCAGCATCAGGCTGTCAGGCTGCACTGGATGCAGACCATTATTTATCCGGATTAACTGAATAATTTTTTATTGTTATAAACTGACCGGCTGAATGTCATCACATCAGCCGGTTTTAAAGTTTCTACTCTAGCGCTATATTTCGCGTAAAAGTAAATATTAGTTATAATGCGACCTTTAAGCTAAACACAAATCACGTTCAAGGATAATAATTATGGGCTTTTTGCAAGGCAAAAAAATCCTCATCACCGGTATGATTTCTGAACGCTCTATTGCCTATGGCATTGCCAAAGCCTGTCGTGAACAGGGAGCAGAACTGGCTTTCACCTATGTTGTAGACAAACTAGAAGACCGGGTACGCAAAATGGCTGCCGAACTGGGTTCAGAACTGGTATATCGCTGTGATGTACAAAGTGATGATGAAATCAGCCAGTTGTTTTCTGATTTGGGGAAAAGCTGGTCACAGCTTGATGGTCTGGTACATGCTATTGCTTTTGCACCAAAAGAAGCCTTAAACGGGGATTTTCTGGATAGTATTACACGCGAAGCATTTATGACGGCACATGAAGTGTCTGCTTATAGCTTGCCTGCACTGGCTAAAGCTGCCCGTCCGTTAATGAGTGGCCATAACAGCTCTATTCTTGCCCTGACCTATCTTGGAGCAGTACGTGCCATACCTAACTATAATGTAATGGGTATGGCTAAAGCATCATTGGAAGCAGGTATCCGCTTCACAGCAGCCTGCCTCGGAGAGGAAGGAATTCGATGCAATGGTATTTCAGCAGGCCCGATTAAAACTCTTGCTGCTTCAGGCATTGCCAATTTCGGCCGTTTGCTGGCACATGTATCTGCACAAAATCCTATTCGTCGTAATATCACTATTGATGAAGTTGGAAATACTGCTGCTTTCCTGTTATCAGATCTGGCTTCAGGTATCACAGGCGAAATCACATATGTTGATGGCGGTTACAGTATCAATGCTCTGGGCGTACCGGAAGATCTGGTAAGTACTCATCACAGCTAAATTGTAAATAGTTTTATTAATACAAACTTAATTTAGAGTATATAAAATATTATGTATCAGCCGTTTTGATATAAAACTCAGTATATGCAAAGCCAAACTTTTTTCGGGTTTGGCTTTTGTAATGTAAGCTTTGAATCACTAAAGTCTATTTATTAATAATAATTTCGAATAATTCTATTATTTCTATTTATAATGGCAACAGAGCTGATGCCAGATGTAACTCCTCTCATCCCGACAATTCATTCGTGTATAAAATTCAAAAATATAATGAAGAAAACCATACTTTTTTTAATTTTATTATATTCAGCACTGGTACAGGCTGAATTTATTCATCCGATGGATTACGATGGTTCTCAGAAACAGAAAAAAGCAGTAAAACAATTTATTAAACAGCAGGTACAGCATGATTATTGTCAGGAATTAAATATCTGTAATGCATCTGCTCTGCGTAAAATGGAAAAGAAAAATTTCCGGGCATTTATGAAGGCAACGCATGCAACTGACAGAAAAGTCATGGATGAAGCGATTGACCATTGTATGCATTATATGGATATGTGCGAATATTCTATTATTGAACTTAAATATTCAGATATTAAGAAATCTGAAAATTAAACCAAGCTAATAAACAAAACCTGACTTGCTTTATTATGCTACTAATCTGGTTAGCAAACTGTATATAAAGTAATCAGATTAACAATTTAAGTTGCAGCTATCTGTTTTAATTGTCCTATTCTCTTTAGCCAGCTTAATTTATTCTTAATTAAGTTATTTCTTTTATTATTTTTACATTGAATAACTTAGCTCTGGTATGACTGCCTGCTTTATCGCGCTACTATGAAAAAGCCAAATACTTGATTTTCAGGCCAACTATGGAGGCAAACATGAAATTTATTGAACAGTTTAAAGCTTTTTTATTACGAGGCAATGTCATTGATCTGGCTGTCGGTATGGTAGTGGGTACTGCTTTTACTAATATGGTGAAATCACTGGTAGATAATGTCATTATGCCACCAATTGGCCTGCTGATTGGCGGGGTAGATTTTTCCAATTTATTTATTACTTTACGCAGTGGCTCTAAATATCCGGGCCCGTATGAAACATTGGGGGCGGCACAGGCTGCTGGTGCGGTAACACTCAATATTGGTTTATTCATCAATACTGTTATTAGTTTAGTAATCATTGGATTTGCGATTTTTTTGGTTGTCAAAGGAATCGACAAACTGCATAAAAGCCCTGCACCAAAAGCCACCACAAAACAGTGCCCGCAATGCTGTACTGATATTCCGATTCAGGCAAAACGCTGCCCGAACTGCACATCCGAGTTAAATTAATTTAAAACAATATTTTGTTTTAAAACGTGGTGTACACTACAAGTTATCAAACAAAATCTGAGTTTTTGAGACAATTGAAAAAAGCTACAAGTTACCTGTAGCTTTTTTTGCGCCAGCGAATTATATATATATTTTCAGGCAGGCAATGGATAAGTGTGCGTATTAAATATTTACTCAATATGCCACAGAAAATAATTTAAACTTACAGGAATAACAATGCAAAATAGCCCGACTCCGTTTTATAACCCTTTATTAAGCTATGAAGATAATTATCATCAAGGGCCTTTCGGTGATTTCAGAAATTTAAATGTATCTGCTGATATTCAAAGCCAGCCTGAGCGTTTTCTGAATATGAAGGTTAATTTACCTTTTGGTATTCCTGCCGGCCCTTTGTTAAATGCAAATTTTATTCGGGCTGCATTTAAGCATGGTTTTGATTTATGTGTTTATAAAACTGTCCGAAGCCGAGCTCAGGCCAGCCACCCGTTGCCTAATGTTCTATCTATTCATCCTGCCGGTAAGCTTTCTGCTAATGTGGATACTGTTCTGGCTGATAATCAGTACACTCAGCCTTTATCTATAACAAATTCTTTTGGCGTACCTTCTTATAATCCGGATATCTGGCAGGCTGATATGGCAGAAGCAATTCAGGCTGCGCAGAAAGGCCAATATGTTATCGGCAGCTTTCAGGGAACACCGGGTAATGAATCCAGTATAGAAAAAGATTATGCCCGAACGGCCGTTCTAGTAAATGAAACAAAGGCACCGATACTGGAAGCTAATTTAAGCTGTCCGAATGAAGGGGTAAATAAATTATTGTGCTTTGATTTTGACAAAGTGGAGCGGATAGCTAAAGAAATTAAAAATGCTGTTCCGGATAAACCTTTGTTTCTGAAACTAGCGTATTTTGCAGATGATAATGCTATCTTCCCCTTATTAAGTAAGCTGGACGGAGTAGTTGACGGCTACAGTACTATAAATACGTTATCAGCCAGACCGGTTGATGCAGATGGTAAACCTGCTTTAGGTACAGACCGACCTACCGGTGGTGTTTGTGGTGATGCCATCCGCTGGGCCGGATTAGAAATGGTAGAACGTCTGGCCAGATTAAGAGCCCGTCTGCAAAACCATTTTGCGATTATTGGTGTTGGCGGTGTAAGCTGTACTGAACATTATCAGGCTTACCGTGCCGCCGGAGCTGATGCTGTGATGAGTGCTACTGGTGCCATGTGGAATTCGCAGCTGGCTATAGAAATTAAGAAAAGTCTGAATAAATAATATAAAAGCAGACAGCCGGAAGTTGATCAGGCTGTCTGCTTTATATGTTCAGAACTTTTTCATCGCTTTATGCGATAAGGTTCATCCATAGCAATAAAATCTTTTTCTTCAAGCGCCTGAGCAATCCATGCTGCTACTGCTTCATTGGCACATAATGCATTTATATAATTAGTCAGTATTGCTGAAGTATGAATTTGGAAACCTTTTAATCTTAAACACATGGGTGCATAAAAAGCATCGGCAATACTGAATTTACCAAATAGAAACGGTCCTTCAGATACAGCCAGAAATGATGACAAATGCTGATCAAGGAAATCAATTTCTTGTTTTACTGCGGGAAAATCCCGCAGGATAATCTGGCCGATTTCAGGCAGCACTGCCTCAATATTCATGGGTAAATGCCGGCGTATATGATTATAACCATTATGCATTTTAGCCACTATACTTCTTGCTCTGGCACGGGCTTTATAGTCTTGCGGCCATAATGCCAGTTCCGGATGTTGCTCAGCCAGATATTCACAAATTGCCAGAGAATCACTGACAATCAGATCATCATCTGTTAATACAGGCACGGTACCATAAGGATTGAGCGGCAGTATGGTTTGTTTAAAAACCGAATCGGGTGCAAAACTGTCAAAGCGTACCAGATGCTCAGTAAAATCTATCTGAAAATACTTCATGACTACCCATGGCCGCATTGACCAGGTAGAATAATTTTTATTGCCGATATAAAGTGTGTAATTCATTCGCTTTTCTCTTTTAGTAGACATATTTTATAATTGATTAAGCATAGTATCAGCTTAATCTTGTGTAATCTAGCTCAAGGAAAAGATAAATCAGAAAAGTGCTTTAATACAGATTTTTTTGCCCGTGCCGGTAAATTCGGTACAATAACAGGCTAAATTAATCAGTCCTACAGCAGTTATTGCACATGCTCAGCTATCGCCATGCTTTTCATTCCGGTAATCATGCCGACATTCTTAAACATTATTGTCTGATGACAGTACTGGAATATTTCAAACTGAAAGACAAACCTTTTTGCTATGTTGATACTCATGCAGGTGCAGGACTGTATAATCTAATCAGTAAAGAAGCTCAGAAGGTTGGTGAATACAGGGAGGGAATCGGGCGGCTTCTGGCTGCAACTAATCTGGATAATAGTTTAGAACAATTCCGTAAGGCTGTTGTCTCCTGCCTGCCAGATGATACAAATCTTTATTGCGGCTCTCCATGGCTGGCTCAGGCTCTGGCTCGCGAACAGGATCGTCTGCGCCTGTTTGAATTACATCCCGCGGATGCAGAATTATTGCGTAATAATATGCGTAATATTAAACAGCCAAATCGTGCTCAAGTGTTTTGCGATGATGGCTTTAAAGGTCTGCTATCTATGCTACCCCCGCCAAGCCGGCGTGCAGTCGTATTAATTGATCCCCCATATGAATTGAAGCAAGATTACCAACAGGTAACAGACACGCTTAAGACCGCCCTGAAAAAATTTGCTAGTGGCTGTTATTTAATATGGTATCCATGTCTGAGCCGTGGTGAAAGTCTGAAATTACCCCAAAATCTGCAAAAACTGGCTCCTGATAATTTTGTTCAGGCAGAATTGTATGTACACGCACCACGCCCGGATGGTTTTGGTATGCACGGCAGTGGTATGTTTATTATCAATCCGCCGTACACATTGCCCGGGATACTGGAAAAGGTATTACCGGCAATGACTCGGTTACTGGCTCAGGATGACAGTGCACATTTCGTTCTTAACTCTGTGATTGCCTGAATATAAATAATTTATGGTTAGCAGAGTCTGTTATTTAGTCGAGAAAAGTTAAAGCTATTCTGTAAGCTTTCATGCGGAGTGTATCCGGCCTGTAATAAAGAAATTATAAGGTCGGATTAAAGTTGAAATCCTCAATCATTATCGCTGAATAATTTCATTGATTTTCTGAAAAAAATCATTCAAAGATAAATACAATCTAATGTATATAGTGATTAAACGAGCTGAATAATACTTAAGAAATGTATAATAATAGTGAGTTTTAAAAGGGAGTATTCGCATGTCTGTTTTACTGTCTGATTATCTGCAACAGCAGCAGCAAAAATATGCTGTTACACCGCATTTGCCTGATGTGATTACTAGCATTAGTCAGGCCTGTCTGCACATTAATCGTGAAATACGTCTGGGCGCTCTGGATAATATTCTGGGCAGTGCTCATACAGGTAATATACAAGGTGAAGAGCAGAAAAAACTGGATGTTTTATCCAATCAGATTATGATTGATACCCTCTCTGCTAATCCAGCTATTGCCGGACTGGCCAGCGAGGAAGAGGATTCATTTGTTACAGCCAGTCAGAATGGACAGTTTCTGGTGTTATTCGACCCACTGGATGGAAGTTCCAATATTGATGTGAACATATCCATCGGGACTATTTTTTCGGTATTGGCTAAACCGGATGGTGCGCTTACTACAGAAAGCTTTTTACAATCCGGCCGGCAACAGCTTGCCAGTGGTTATGTGCTGTACGGACCGCAAACCATTCTGGTACTGACATTGAAACATGGTATTGCCATGTTTACTCTGAATGTACATAACCAGTTTCAACTGACTCAGGAAAATCCGCAGATACCTGTATCTACAGCTGAATTTGCTATTAATATGTCTAATCAGCGGCACTGGCAGCCGGCTATGCAAAATTATATTGCTCAGTTGCTGGCAGGTAAAAGCGGCTGTCGCGGAAAAGACTATAATATGCGCTGGGTGGCATCGATGGTAGCCGAGGTGCACCGGATTCTTATTCGCGGCGGTATCTTTACTTATCCGCAGGATAATCGCAATCCCGATAAACCTGGTAAGCTACGCTTAATGTATGAAGCAAATCCTATGAGTTTGCTGGTTGAGCAAGCTCAAGGGGCTGCTACAAACACTCGTCAAAACATTCTTGATATTCAGCCAGAAGGCCTGCATCAGCGTGTAGCCGTTGTACTTGGCAGCAAGGAAGAAGTAGACTACGTTACTGCTATGCATAATGCAGACTAACCGTTGCAGATCATTCTGCAATTTTTTTATTTTACTCCCCTCAGGAGATTTTAATGATTAAATTAACTACGAATTTTGGTGTTATCGGTATTGAGCTTGACCATAAGAAAGCACCCAAAACCGCTGAAAATTTCGAACGCTATGTTCGTGAAGGCTTTTATGATGGCACCATTTTTCACCGGGTTATCGATAATTTTATGATTCAGGGTGGCGGCTTTGATAAAGATATGCAACAAAAACCCACTCATGAACCGATTGAAAATGAAGCCAATAATGGTTTGAAAAATGATCGCTATACTATTGCAATGGCTCGTACCATGCAGCCTCATTCAGCCAGCGCACAATTTTTCATCAATGTAAAAGATAATGATTTTCTGAACCATACTAAAACGGATTTACACGGCTGGGGATATGCTGTATTTGGTAAGGTAGTTGAAGGACAGGATGTAGTTGATAAGATTAAAGGCGTCAAAACCGGTAATCATGGCCCGCATCAGGATGTACCAGTTGAAAATGTAATTATTGAAAAAGCTGAAATTGTTTAAATAACATTAAAATAAATGCATTAGATAATCCTGATGCATTTTAAAACAGCAATTAACTGCTTTTTTAACTCTTTTTTGTATAATTAATGAAGTCTTCATAAGCAAAATTTTTCGGCAATGAAAAATTTTGCTAAAGATTTACTTCAATAATTAAAATACAAGGAAGACTTAATGAATATAGTAACTTTCAAACTTAAAAAACGGTTGGAAGAATTACTGGCTAAATTTGAAGAACATAATAAATTTTTAGATTAATATTTTGCTAAAATAAGTTAATAGCATCAGGTCCTTTAGACAATAAAACTGGTGCTATTATTAACGTAAAGAACAAAATCATTAATATTGCAAATATATTAATATTATTTGTGGTAAGAATGATGATTAATTTTAATGTTATAGTTAGTTATGCCGCTGCATTATTAATATATTTAGCAGACAATAATGATAATAAGGAGATGAGAACATGAAAAATCTTAGAATGAAATATTTTGACTTATCGCCAGAACTCATGAGTGGTTTTAGAGCCGTGAAAGTCGCCCTTGAGAAAAGCGTTGTTGAACAGAATCTTATTGAGTTGGTCTATCTCAGAGTTTCTCAAATTAATGGATGTGCATATTGCCTGAATCTACATACAAATTCCTTGCTAAAAGCTGGTGAAACGCAGCGCCGCATATCTGAAGTGGCCGGATGGCGTGTTAGTGATCAATTTTCTAAAAAAGAACAAGCGGCATTGAACTGGGCAGAACAGTTAACGCTAATATCGACAAGCCACGCCGATGATGAGTCGTTTGAGTTATTAAAAAATTTCTTCAATGATACAGAGATATCTGACCTTACATTTGCAATATCGCTGATGAATGGAATGAACAGACTTGCCATTTCTATGCGGCAATGAGGTGCATTATGGGCAATGTTGAATAGTTGACTTAAGTAAGGTGTAGGTTATTTAGGAATCAGAGTTTAGGTGCTGGTAATTTCTTTTTTAAGGCCTTAAGTACTTATCCAAATAGTGTGCAGACTATAACTATCTTGAAAAAGAATTTATTATACCTAAGGGAAGGACTACAAAAGCTTTTCATTAAATTTTTATATAAAGCCATTAAAAGCGTTGCGGCATAGTAATGAGTGATTCACTTGAAGAAGCGAAAAACATTATGAAGTCAGATCCATTCTGTGTTTATGATCTTGTTGATTTAGAATTTACTTTATTTCAAGCTGCTAAAATCCCGCCTAACTTATTAAGTAATTAAGTCCATATTTTCACAGCAGGCAGTCTTGTTAAAGGCTGCTTTTTTATGCTATCAAAGAAACTGTATCTATGAATAAAACAATACCCTGCTAAACTATTTTGGCAGGGTATTTAGCTATAACATTAAATGATTTATTGAAGTGGCTTCATATTCATCACTTCCATCAGGAAGTTGGTGAATGCCGGATTAGCCGGTTTGGAGCGCATTACCGGCCAGCGCTGCTGCCAGCCTGATAAAGCATTCTGAATATAAGCTTTTGATTGTGCTGTATCGATTGAACCTTGCTGACTTTCAACCACACTGCGTAAATAAATGGCATACATGTCATCATCTACCATGTTATGCCCTACCTGAGCAATGCGAAACTGATCCAGTAATTGTGCAGCCTGAACTTTGGTCATGCTTCCCTGTGAAACCTGAAAGCTCAGGCGGGTAGCTTCATCACGGATTCGTGCCACATCAGACCAATGACTGCTGGCTAAATGAAATTCGTTACTTCCAGTACCATCTACCACCTGTACTGGTTTAACTTCTTTATTATTCTTAGCCGTTAAAGGGTTTTTAACAGATGAACAACCACCCAAAAAGGCTGCAACGACACATAATGCTAATGTTTTTTTCATCATTTGTTTACTCAGTATATTGCTTGAAAATATTGCTTAAAACAAAATTAAAAGCCAGCTAGCTTAAGCGTGTGGCTGTACATATATCGTTTACAATTGTAACACAGCCATGACTGTAATAAAAAACCGAACCAGTTGTTTTCTGGTTCGGCATTATTCAGGCAAATAAATTATCAGGCTAGATCTGCAAATAGTGGTGTAGAAAGATAACGCTCACCATAAGAAGGAATTAAAACTACAATCAGTTTATTTTTGTTTTCCGGTTTAGCTGCAAGCTGCAGGCCTGCCCATACAGCAGCACCGGAAGATATACCGACCAGAATACCTTCTTTAGATGCCATGGCACGTGCAGTATCAAAACAAACATCGTTCGGCACTTCAATAATACCATCATATATTTTGGTATTCAGAGTTTTGGGAATGAAACCTGCGCCAATACCCTGAATCGGGTGCGGCCCCTTGCAACCACCGGACAATACCGGAGAAGCTTCAGGTTCAACTGCATAAATTTCTACTTCAGGTTTCTTCTCTTTCAATACTTCACCTACCCCAGTTATGGTACCTCCTGTACCGACACCGGCTACGAAAATATCGATTTTGCCATCGGTATCATGCCATATTTCCTGTGCAGTAGTTTCACGGTGAATCTCCGGATTAGCTGGATTTTCAAACTGTTGCGGCATAAAATATTTTTTCGGGTCTGAATCAACGAAAGCCTGTGCACGGGCAATGGCACCAGACATGCCTTCTGCTCCGGGCGTTAATACCAGCTCAGCGCCAAAAGCACGCAATAACATGCGCCGTTCTTTACTCATTGTTTCCGGCATGGTAATAATCAGTTTATATCCGCGTGCAGCGCAAACCATGGCCAGCCCAATACCGGTATTACCGCTTGTCGGTTCTACAATCACTGTATCAGAATGAATTTTACCGGCCTTTTCTGCAGCATCAATCATACTGGCTGCTATTCTATCCTTAACACTATTGCCCGGATTAAAAAATTCCAGTTTGACTACAACTTTACCCGGTAAACCCGCACTTAGACGATTCAACTGTACCAGTGGTGTATTACCAATTAAATCGGTGATGCTAGAGGCGATATTCATTTATTATCCTTCGTCATGAGAAACTATCTTTGTTATCTTAGATGAAAATTATGACCAGCCTAAATAATTTATATGCGGATAGATACAATTAATATTTATATAGGCGTACTAAATATATATAATATAGGCTTAAAATATTAATATTATTGCTAAAATGCTAGCAATTATTATAACAGTAATCTGAAAAATTATTTAATCTTAACATTTTGAAAACTACTCAATTAGAAAGCTTATGCAGGTTTGATATTGTCATAAAAATTTCAGCCAATAAAAAAGCTGCCGTCACCAGCAGCCTTTTGTACAGCAATCAGTATATATGTTACATCTTAGGCATCCACTTTAGCCGCTACATCTACATATTCCTGAATTTCATTGAAGTTCATATAACGATAAATTTCAATACCTTTATCATTGATAATGGCGATATTTTCGCGATATTCATCGATATTCGGAATATGTCCCAGTTTTGAACAGATGGCTGCCAGTTCGGCTGAGCTTAGATATACCTTGGTATTTTTACCCAGTCGGTTCGGAAAATTACGGGTAGAGGTTGAAACGACAGTTGATCCCTCTCTTGCCTGTGCCTGATTACCCATACATAAAGAACAGCCCGGCATTTCCATACGCGCACCTACCCGGCCAAGAATACCGTAATACCCTTCATCAGACAGTTCTTTAGCATCCATCTTGGTAGGAGGAGCTACCCACAGCCGGACTGGCAGATCAGATTTACCATCCAGTAATGCAGAGGCGGCACGATAATGACCAATATTTGTCATGCATGAGCCGATAAATACTTCATCGATATGGGTACCGGCCACGTCAGACAAGGTTTTCACATCATCCGGATCATTCGGGCAAGCCAGAATAGGCTCTTTAATCTCATCCATATTGATATCAATAATGGCAGCATATTCTGCATCAGCATCAGCTTCAAGTAATTTCGGTTCTGCCAGCCACTGCTCCATTTTTTCAATACGGCGTTTCAGTGTGCGTGCATCCTGATAACCATTGGCAATCATGTTTTTCAGCAATACGATATTGGATTTGAGATACTCCTCAATAGGTTCTTTGTGCAGTTTTACCGTACAGCCGGCAGCTGAACGCTCAGCAGAAGCATCTGTGAGCTCAAAGGCCTGCTCAACTTTCAAATCCGGTAAACCTTCGATTTCCAAAATTCGGCCAGAGAAAATATTCTTTTTACCTGCCTTGGCAACGGTAAGTAACCCCTCTTTAATAGCCTGCAAGGGAATAGCATTAACCAAATCACGCAAAGTAATACCCGGCTGCATTTTACCGGAGAAGCGTACCAGTACTGACTCCGGCATATCCAGCGGCATAACACCGGTTGCAGCAGCAAAAGCTACCAGACCGGAACCAGCGGGGAATGAAATACCCAACGGAAAGCGTGTATGTGAATCACCACCAGTACCTACCATATCGGGTAGCAGCATGCGGTTTAGCCAAGAATGAATAATGCCGTCGCCCGGACGTAGTGCCACACCACCGCGTGAAGACATGAATACCGGCAATTCTTTATGGGTTTTAACATCAACCGGTTTCGGATAAGCGGCGGTATGGCAGAAAGATTGCATCACCAAATCCGCACTAAATCCCAGACAGGCCAGATCTTTCAGCTCATCACGGGTCATAGGACCTGTAGTATCCTGTGAACCGACTGTGGTCATACGTGGTTCACAATAAGTACCCGGGCGAATACCCTGACCTTCCGGCAAACCACAAGCGCGGCCAACCATTTTTTGTGCCAGAGTAAAGCCGGCAGTGCTTGGCGCCGGAGACTGTGGCAAGCGGAAAACTTCTGAATGCCCCAGATTTAATGCATCTCTGGCTTTAGCAGTCAGACTACGACCAATAATCAGATTAATACGGCCACCCGCCTGAACTTCATCCAGAATTACCTGTGATTTCAATTCAAATTCAGCAACTGTTTCGCCGTTTTTAATAATTTTGCCTTCATAAGGCAAAATATCAACTACATCGCCCATTTCCAATTTGGATACATCAACTTCTATAGGCAATGCACCTGAGTCTTCCTGTGTGTTGAAGAAAATCGGAGCAATTTTGCCACCAAGACATACGCCGCCGAAGCGTTTATTCGGTACATAAGGGATATTTTTACCGGTATGCCAGATTACGGAATTTGTTGCTGATTTACGTGACGAACCTGTACCAACTACATCACCTACATAGGCAACCAGATTACCTTTGGCTTTCAGCTCAGCCAGTTGTCTGATTGGTCCCACCTCACCCGGTTTATCGGGTTGAATACCTTCACGCGGATTTTTAAGCATAGCCAGTGCATGCAAAGGAATATCCGGACGGCTCCACGCATCAGGTGCAGGTGATAAATCATCGGTATTGGTTTCACCTACTACTTTAAATACTGTGACCGTGATTTTTTCCGGAACTTTTTCACGCGCAGTAAACCATTCTGCATTAGCCCATGATTCAATCACTTCCTTTGCATACTGATTACCAGCACGCATTTTTTCTTCTACATCGTGGAATGCATCAAACATCAGTAAGGTATGTTTTAAGGCATTGGCTGCAGTAGAAGCCAATTCTTCATTATCAAGAAATTCTATTAAAGGCTGGACGTTATATCCACCCAGCATGGTACCCAGCAATTCTACGGCGAAAGTCGGTGTAATTAACGGACTGGTAACTGTTTTCTCTGCAACTGCGCCCAGAAAGGATGCTTTTACTTTAGATGCATCATCTACACCCGGCGGTACACGATGCGACAGCAGCTCAACCAGAAATTTTTCTTCTCCTTTGGGAGGATTTTTCAGCAATTCAACCAACTCTTCTGTTTGCTTAGCTGTAAGCGGCAATGGCGGAATACCCAGAGCTTCGCGTTCAGCAGCGGCTGCGCGGTAGGCTTCTAACATCTTGAATGTCCTTAATGTAATGGTTTTTTAAATTTTTCTTGTAAATTTATTATGCATTCCCAATGCAATAACCTGAATGATAACCGAAAACAGGGACGATTGAAACAATTTGTAGTCGAATGTAGTCAAGATAAGAAAATGTAAAGATTAAAATAAAAGCAGCCTTAGATAGGCTGCGCTAAAAACAAAAACAAGAATTAGGATAAAAAATTACATCCTGATCAGTTAGTTTCAGGAACGCTTTTTCTTTTTAACTGTTCCTTTGCGGAAATTATTGGCTCCCTGAATATTCTGTGCAGTAACAGACTGTGTCTTTATTGCTAAATTATTTTGTCTGGCCTGCTCATAAACAGGTAATACCTCTGGCAGCATTTTCTTCAGTGCATTAATACGGGCATCATTGCTCGGATGAGTAGAGAGTAAGCTTGTGCCACGGTTGTTACCCATAACTTTATTCATTTTTTCCCATACCGTAATGGCTGCATGCGGATCATATCCGGCCTGTGCCATAAGTTTCAGCCCGCCGGCATCTGCCAGACTTTCCTGATGACGTGAGAAAGGCAGAGTCAGCCCAAACTGATTTAAAACATCTTTATAAATGCCTACATTGTTGGCACTGGCACCTGTTTTTGACTGTAAGGCAGAACTACCTATTTCAAGAGCAACACTAGTCAAAATTTGCTGACCGGCAGCTTTTTTACTATGCTCCTGAAGAGCATGTGTCATTTCGTGACCAATAATTGCCGCAATTTCATCATCACTCAGATTCAGACGATTAACAATACCGGTATAAACCACCATTTTTCCACCCGGCATTGCAAAGGCATTTGGTATTTCACTATTAATTACATTAAGCTGCCAGTCAAATGGAACTCCTGTCTGATTAGCTTCATTAGCATAAGGTACTAATCGCTGAAATATTGTATTTACACGCTTCGCAACAGGAGTATTGGTTTCAACTTCACCGTTGGCTTTAGCCTCCCCTATCATCTGAGTATAACTTTTGGCAGCAGCGGCATTTAATGTCTGAGTATCATAACCCATTACTTCTGCAACCTGAGCGCAACCACTCAAAGCCATTAAAACAGATGCCAGAGTAATTAATTTCGGTTTAAGCCTGATTAAATTCATAATTTATCCAAGTATAAAAGTAAATTGAAAATTAACACTTTTAAATGTCTTACATTTAGCTAAAAATGTAATAATGGGTTTTATTGTATTGTATTACATTAATTTACATATGATTAATTTAACTTAATAATACATTTAAGAATTCCATACTGCAATTTTCAACCGCCATCCGTGTTCGTCTAAATTATTATTAATACATAGATTCAATTATTTAAATATTTTTCTTATTAGTTTTAAATCTATTTGGATTTTCTGCTATCTTTAATATTCAATTATCATAAGTGTCGTAGTTTTACACCAATATTTTCACCATTCAGCACAACGGCTACAATAATGAAGGTACCACTGAGGTGATGTAAATAACGTGAAAATCCTGATACTCGGTTGCGGGCAGGTTGGTTCAACTATTGCCAGTAATCTGGCCAGAATGACCAATAATGATGTCACTATTATTGATATCAATGAGAGTGCCTTGCAGCAAATTAACCAACGCCTTGACGTACAAACTATTGTAGGCAATGGTGCCTGGCCTTCTGTATTGTCCGCAGCCGGTGCACAAGATGCAGACATGATATTAGCATTAACTCAGAATGATGAAACCAATATGGCAGCCTGCCGGATTGCCTATGCTCTATTCAATACACCTAACCGTATAGCCCGGGTTCGCTACAGCGATTTTGTTGAATTCGAAACCGGTAATAATAATTATAAAACCAGTCTGGATCTATTCAATATCACTGAAGCCATTAGTCCTGAGCAACTGGTAACAGAGCAAATCGTCAATTTATTACTACATTCCAGTGCACTGCAAATTCTACGATTTGCTCACGATAAAATTCGTTTACTGGTAATTCGTGCTCAGAATGGCGGTATGCTGGTCAATCAGCCCATCAGTAACCTGAAACAGCATCTGGAAGAAGGTGTAGATTGTCAGATTTGTGCTATCTACCGCAATAATCATCTGCTCGTTCCCACCGGAAGTACAGTCATACAGGAAGATGATGAGGTTTTTGTTCTTACTCCCACAGCCTATCTAGAAAATATTATGCGTGAGCTGCGCCCGATTAACAAACGCACACGCAGGATAATGATTGCCGGTGGCGGAAATATTGGCTATCGCGTTGCCAAACAACTGGAAACTCAGCTGGATATCAAGATTATTGAACGGAAACAAAATCGTGCTGAATGGCTGGCTGAAAATCTGAACAATACTCTTGTGCTGGTAGGTAATGCATCTGATGAAAGTCTGCTGGAAAACGAATATATCGATGAAATAGATGTGTTCTGTGCGCTTACTAATGATGATGAAAATAATATCATGTCGGCAATGCTGGCTAAAAATCTCGGTGCAAAAAGAGTAATGGCGATTATTAATCGCTCCAGCTACGTTGATTTATTGCAGGGAAGTGCCATTGATATTGTGATATCTCCGCATTTAATTACGATTGGTTCTATCCTGACTCATGTACATCTGGGCGATATTATGGCAGTTTATCCGCTACGCCGTGGTTCTGCAGAAGCGATTGAAGTAGTGCTGCACGGTGATCGCCATACATCTAAGTTAATCGGTCGTACCATGACTCAACTGCGCCTGCCAGCCGGCTGTTATTTTGGCGCAGTCATTCGCAATGAAAAAATAATTATGTATCATCAGGATACAGTTCTTGCAGATGGAGACCATGTTATATTTTTTATCGCTCGGCGTAAGGCTGTTCAGGATCTGGAAAAAATGATTCAGGTCAAACTGGGCTTTTTTGCTTAAGGCTGCCAGACTATGAGCCATTTTACCAATCGCTTTGTTTTGCATCACAAGGAATCAGGTTTTCTAAATAAAATTGCGCCTACGGCTCATATTGTGGCTAAAACCGGTTTTCTGTTTTCCTTGTTACTGCTTGCTCCGGCGATTGTTTCTTTAATCTATATGGATCATGTATTTCCGGCATTTGCTTTCACTGCTGGTATTTGCATGAGTGTATGTGTAGTGGCATGGTTATTAACCATGCGCTATAACCGTGAATTGCGACCGCGTGATGGTTATACACTGGTATTTATGCTGTGGATTGGCTTTGCGCTGATTGCCTGTCTGCCCTTTTATATTTATTTACCCGGACTAGGCTTTACTAACGCCTATTTTGAAGCTATTTCAGGGCTGACTACTACCGGTGCTACTATTATTACCAGTCTGGATTCACTTGCGCCATCATTAAATTTCTGGCGACACATGCTTAACTGGCTGGGAGGCATGGGTATTATTGTACTGGCTGTTGCGGTGATGCCAATGCTCGGCGTAGGAGGAACACAGCTATTCAAAGCAGAAATACCCGGTGTAAATAAAGACAGTAAGATGGCGCCACGCATTTCTGAAACGGCTAAGCGCTTATGGGGTGTCTATGTTTTATTTACTATAGTCACTTTACTGGCACTGCGTATGGCCGGAATGAGCTGGTTCGATGCGGTCTGTCATGCCATGTCTGCTTTTTCACTGGGCGGATTTTCTACCCACGATAACAGTATTTCCTATTTTCATTCCGTTCCGATTGAAATTATTCTTAGTATTGCCACTTTATTAGGCGCAATCAATTTCAGTAATCATTTTAATGCATTACAGAAAGGCTCATTACGTTATTACTGGCGTGATGAAGAGGTAAGAGTTTTATTATGTGTTCTCTTATTCAGCATTGTCAGTATCAGCCTGTATCTGTGGTGGCATAGCTTTTATTCTTTTTCAGAAGCATTTCGCTACACCAGTTTTAATCTGATTTCAATCGGGCTGGCAAATGGTTACTCAAATACAGATTTTGCTAAATGGCCTTTAATTGCTTCATTATGGATGTTTTTTCTGTCCAATATATTGTCTAACGGCGGTTCAGCCGGTGGCGGTATCAAAACTGTACGAGCTATTGTATTATTTAAATTCAGTCTGAGAGAAATGCTGCTGATGCTGCATCCTAATGCTGTCAGTATGGTTAAAATAAACGGCAGCAATATTCCTGACCGGCGTGCACTGACAGTAATGGCCTTTGTATTTGTATATGTGCTGACTATTATTTTATTCAGCTTTGCACTGATGATCAGCGGACTGGATTTTCTGTCTGCATTTACCGCTTCCGTAAGCTGTATTACTAATGCCGGCCCCGGACTGGGTGCTGTAGGACCGGCCAATAATTTTGCGTTTCTTTCAGACATTCAAAAGTGGTTATGTATTATGATTATGCTACTTGGCCGTCTGGAAATTTTTACTATTTTTATACTCTTTACGCCAGCTTACTGGAAAAAATAAATTATATTATGAGAAAAAGTGAAGGAAAAAAATTGATAAAACATTTAATGATGCTGAAATCAAAATTATTAGTTCAACGGCATCGTCTGATTTCTGGTACTGTGCTTTTAATAACAGCATGCAGCAATCAGCATGAAGTAGCTGTCCAGCCAATCAATACTAATACAGGTAATGCGGTTCTGCCCGGAAATCAGGCTAGCGAAACACCGGATAAAATTATTAGCAGCTACCAGCAATATCAGAATGCCCTTAAGGCAGTTAAAGACGGAGATGATATATTACCTGCACAATTTCTGGCCCGTCAGCCGGATAGTGCAATGAGTAACAGTATTCGTAATAACTGGTTACAGCAATTGGGGAAACGGGGAAACTGGGCTGTTTTTCGTCAGCAATATGCTTTACTGGATAAAAATGCCCGTGATATGGAAACCCGCTGCTATGCGGTACAAGGTGGTATAGAAAGTGATTCCAGCCTGATCGCTAGTCTGAGCCAGGAAACGGGTAATCTGCCGACAGGATGCAATCGCCTGCTTGTACAAGCTGCTGCCAGCCAGCAAATTAATGCACAAAATGGCTGGCGGCGTGTACGCTATCTACTTGCACTGAATCAAATTACAAATGCACGTAATCTGGCTCAGGCTTTGGGCAGTCCTTTACCAGATCCATTGAATGCTAGCGCAGGAAACAGCCAGGGCGCTCAGGAAGCTTTGTTATATCAGGTAACCAGTAAAGAAAACCGCAGTAAAGACAGTGCTGCAAACACATTAATGCAAATATCAGCCAATCTGACTAAAGAACAAATCGGTTTTGGCTGGGGGCAATTGGGATTAGCTCAGGCTTATAGTTTGAATTCAGTAAATGCACTGACATATTTCGACCGTGCCGATCCGGCACAGATGAATAATGAAATGTGGGAATGGTATGCCCGTTCTGCGCTGCGGTTACAACGCTGGCAGAAACTGAATAATATTATTCGTAGCATGCCGGAAGCTTTGCAGCAACAGGTTACATGGCAGTACTGGCTGGCACGCAGCTACCGTGCTTTAGGGCAAAATAATCAGGCACGGGAAATATTCGAACAAACTGCCAAACGCGGACACAACTTTTATTCTCTGCTTGCAAAAGAAGCACTCGGGAGCAAAGCAAGTGTTCAAAACACTGTTGCTAAAAGCAGCCAGCAAATTCAAAGCAAAATAGCAACTGATGGCAATATTGACCGCTCTCTGACTTTATTTAAAACTGCACAGGCTGAAAACAACTGGACAATGCGGCGTCAGGCTCAGCAGGAATGGCGCTATGCGACACGTAATTTCAATGATGACACCTTAATTGCTGCTGCAACATTAGCCGAAAACAATGGTTTTTATGAAATGAGTATCTATAGTGCAGACCGGGCTGATAACCAGCTTAATTATGAATTGCGCTATCCGGCACCATTTAAAGAACTGACTGTTCCGTTTGCTCAGCAAGTCGGCATCGATCCTGCCTGGGTGTATGGCTTAATCCGGCAGGAAAGCCGTTTCATGATTGGTGCACGATCCAGTGTTGGCGCGACCGGACTGATGCAGGTCATGCCGGCTACAGCTCGCGATATAGCCAAACGTCTGGGCATGGACAGTAGCGAGCTGTATACCATGAGCGGAAATATTCGTATGGGTACATGGTATATGAGTAGCGTACGTAAACAATTTGCCGATGAAGTATTGGCCACAGCCGGCTACAATGCCGGCCCCGGACGTGCTCGTCGCTGGCAGGCTAATACGCCTCTTGAAGGAGCAATTTATGCGGAAACGATACCTTTTGATGAAACGCGAACCTATGTTAAAAATGTAATGGCCAATACCACTTATTACGCCAATCTGTTTGGTGAACCCAGAACCACCCTTACAGAACGCATGGGTACCGTCCCCGCCCGCTAGTACAGCCAGTGAGCATCATTGCTCTGATTAACCTGTGTTTACCTTAAGCTACATATAAATACTGCATAATTTACATGCAGATTATTTAACCTTTCTGAAAGCACATTATGTTGTTAGACAGTAAACGTTCCGCAGTATTAATGATTGATTTACAAACACGCCTGTTGCCTGCTTTAAACAACACTGAAGAATTGCTGGCCAATAATATCTGGCTGGCCGGTCTGGCGCATGATATGGCGATTCCTACCCTAATCAGTGAGCATTGTGTTGATAAAATCGGTGCAACTCGTGAAGAAATCATCACTGCTGCACCACAAGCAAGAATCGTTCAGAAACAAAGTTTTTCTGTATATGCTGCCGGTGTGCTGAATGAAGACAGCCTGCAACAGGCTAACCAAATCATCATATCCGGCATTGAAGCTCATATCTGTGTGCTGCAGACAGCCCTGGATCTGCGCGCACATGGCTATGAGGTTTTTGTGGTTGCTGATACTGTCAGCTCTCGCAAACCGGAAGACGTTAAATTAGGTCTGGCACGAATGCAGGCGGCTGGTTGTGAAATTGTCAGCCGTGAGATGATTGCATTTGAATGGCTGTGTAGTGCCAACAACCCGCTATTCAGAGACATTCATAAAAAATATATTCGCTAAATTGCCAGAATACTTTTAAGTTATTGTGCGGTTAATGCAATTCAGATAAATAGCTAAAAAGCTGAACCCGATTTGATACGGATTCAGCTTTATTTTTCATCTGTGACTTTATACTTAATTCATAAAATCAAACTATTTAACTTTCACTTTTGGATTCACTGCGAATAATCAGTAACGGCAGATTAGTTTCACGCATGACAGTTTCGGCAAAACTACCCATTAATAAATGCATCAGGCCACTGCGTCCGTGAGTACCGAGAATAATCAGATCACTGCCATGTCCGTCAGCGTAATCAACCAGCATCTGAGCCATTTCTCTTGCCCCTTTATTGGCAATCAGCAAATGCCGGTGAACTTTATTTTCCGGTAAAGCTGCTTTTGCTTTTTCGATTGCTGCATCCAGTACAGTATTGCCTTCTGACAACGCAGCAGCTTCATAACTTTCATGTTGCAGAAATTCAGGAGCCAAAGCCATATATTCAGTCGGATTGGCAACATTCACGACAGTTAATTCTGCATCCTCCCCCTTAGCCAGACCAATAGCATGATCTAAAGCATTTTCTGAAGTATGGCTGCCATCTACCGCTACCAGTAAATGTCTATACATGAAACCCTCCTATCTTTTTAGCAATTCGAATCACTTGGCAGATACAGTATAATACCACTACCTGCCTAAAACAGCTTTACGGATTTAATTCACGTGTCGCAAATACTCACTTTTTCTGCAAATTATCAACGTCGCTTCGGCGGCATTGCCAGATTGTACGGTGAAGATTGTCTTCAGCGTTTTGCCTCGGCTCATGTTTGTATAGTCGGAGTGGGCGGCGTCGGCTCATGGGCAGTAGAAGCTCTGGCACGAAGTGGTATTGGTTATCTAACCCTGATTGATCTGGATAATGTAGCCGAATCAAATATCAATCGCCAGCTTCCGGCCTTAATCAGCCTGATTGGCAAGCCCAAAGTCGAAGCTCTGGCCGAACGTATTGCTGATATTAATCCAGATTGTCAGGTTAACTGCATTGAAGATTTTGTGGAAGCAGATAATATCGAACATATATTCAGCCGGCCGTTTGATTTCGTAATAGATGCTATTGATCAGGTACGCGTAAAAGCGGCCATGGCTGCATTTTTTACCTCCCGAAACCAGCCTTTTATTGTTTCCGGTGGAGCAGGCGGACAAAAAAATGCCGGTTTGATTCAATGCGCTGATTTAAGCAGAGTAACCCATGACCGCATGCTGGCAAATATGCGTTATACATTACGTAAACACTATGGTTTTAGCCGTCAGCCGGCAGATAAAATGCACATCCCCTGTATTTATTCCAGCGAGACTATAACTCTGCCTCAGTCCGGTATCTGCCTAACAGAACAAACTGCTCCGCAAGGTCTTTCCTGCGCCGGTTATGGTGCCTCTATGGTAGTAACAGCCAGCTTCGGTTTGCGCTGTGCTCAGGCTTGTCTGGAATATCTGTGCAAACACTGAACCATAACATGAGTAAAGAAAGTATAGCGGATAAAACCGTTGCTATGCTTTTCGGGCAGCCTGTTACCGAAATTCCACAGGATCTGTTTATTCCCCCGGATGCACTTCAAGTGGTATTACAAAGCTTTG
Organism: Snodgrassella sp. W8124; assembly: GCF_016100875.1. Lineage (NCBI taxonomy): Bacteria > Pseudomonadati > Pseudomonadota > Betaproteobacteria > Neisseriales > Neisseriaceae > Snodgrassella > Snodgrassella sp. W8124. Next base: position 732,867 of record NZ_JACFRP010000001.1, on the reverse strand, counting down.
AAGGTCCGCTGGATTTATTACTGTATCTGATTCGTAAGCAAAATATTGATGTACTGGATATTCCTATGCTTACTGTTACTGAGCAGTATCTATCCTATATTCATCAGATGCAACAGCATGAGCTGGATTTAACCGCTGAATATTTGCTAATGGCTGCGGTGCTGATTGAAATTAAAACCCGTTTACTTCTCCCTGCTCCGCCCGCCAGCGAAGAAGAAGTAGCCGATCCGCGTGCTGAATTGGTACGCCGTCTGCTTGCCTATGAGCAAATGAAGCTGGCTGCAGCCGGACTGGATGCTTTACCGCGTGCCGGACGTGATTTCGGCTGGGCATGGTTACCAGTTGAACTGGTAGCCGTAACGCAACCACCGCATGTACAAGTAGCTGATTTATCCCGGGCATGGCTGGCGATTCTTGCCCGCTCTCAGCACAATCGTAGCCATAATGTGGTCAAAGAAACATTATCAGTACGCGCCCAGATGACCGTTGTCCTGCGCTTCCTGCAAACTCGGCAGCACTGTTATTTCACAGAACTCTTTAAGCATAACGACAGTATGGCATTGGTTGTCACCACCTTCATAGCATTACTGGAACTGGCCAAAGAAGGGCTTGTATTTATTACCCAGCATAGTACCGGAGATCCGATCTCTATCCAGACTGCCGGTATCGAATCCGGCAACAATCAAGAATTGATTAAAAAACCAGCATTCTAGTGACAATAACTGTAAAAAACCCTAATATAACAGTTAATATTCCAATCAGGATAATCTTATGCCTGCTAACCCTGTATTATTTCAAACTCTGTTTAATCATTACTTAAATATTCCGCATTGCCGCTGGTTAAAAATCTACGGTGACAGTAGTTCTGATGAACCTGTTATTTCGGTAGACTGGCGCGACGAATTGCTGGAAAGTCCGAAAACCGGCAATATTCATGGCGGCATTATTACTACTCTGGTAGATATGGCTTCCGCCTGTACATTAGCAGCATTGTTTCAACAGTTTGAAACGACTGCTACACTGGATATGCGCATAGATTATCTGATGCAGCCAGTGCCTGATCAGCCTATACATGTACGTGCACACTGTTACCGGCAGGAAGGTTCAATTGCCTTTATCCGCAGCCACTGCTTTCAAAATGATGAAACCCGGCCATTTGCACTGGGAATGTCTACTTTTATTCATAACCCGTTAACCCAAGCAGAACAGCAAGCATTACAGGCGTATCTGCAACAGGAGCAGGCAAAATGAACTCAACAATTTTTCAACCGGATGAACAGCTGACTATTCAAGCTCATCAGCGCATACCGTACTGTGCAGCAATTAATCTGCAAATTGGTACGGATAGTCTTAATAAACGTCTGTACAGCTTGCCTTTTGCCAGACAAAATATTGGTAACATTTTCCTGCCTGCACTGCATGGAGGGCTGATTGGCGGCTTTTTACAGAGTTGTATCGGCTTATATCTGATGGAGCAGCAAAACCTGCAAGAATCTGCCCGGATTATTGACTACTCAACGGATTATTTATTAAGCGGTAAACCTGTAGACAGTTATGCACAATGTGAAATTATGCATGCCGGAAAGCGCATTTCACATGTTACTGCAACTATGTGGCAGGATCAGTCAGATAAACCCATTGCTTTTGCACGGGCACATCTGCAAATGCCGGCAGTGGCTAACTGATAAAAAGCTTTTCAAAAGTAAACAGTATTAAATCTCGGCTGAACATGAAATTAAGTTCAATCCCATTAAGCAAATCCAAAGCAGATCAGAAACAATACTGATAGTAAATTATATTCAAGCAACGCAACTGTAATAATAAATCATGTTACAGTTATTCAAACGAACTGCACAGCAGCCGGGTAAAGATTACAACTATGCTGATAAAACCCATTTCTCAAATGAAACAGGAGCGGAAAGTTTAGCCCCGAATAAATGAGGATTGTTAAATGAATGAGCTCAAATTTTGAAATGCGGATAAAAACTCTGTAACAATTCTGAAACAGAATTCAGTACATATATTTCCGCATAGTACATATTAATTACTTTTATGAATTGCTCCAGCAATATGACCATAGATACCAACCGTCCGCCCATTATCCAGTCTTTACTGGATACAGATTTATATAAATTCACCATGCTTCAGGTAGTATTGCATCAATTCCCTCAGGCAACCGGTGTCTATGAGTTTCGTTGCCGTAACAATCATGAAACAGCCTACCCGCTTGGTGAAATTTTAGAAGAACTTGACTGGGAGCTTGACCGACTATGCCAGATGAAATTCACTGAAGATGAATTGCAATATTTGCGCAGCCTGCGCTTTATTAAAAGTGATTTCGTCGACTATATGGAGCTGTTTCAGCTAAAACGACGTTTTATCAAAACATCTGTGGATGATAATCAATACCTGAATATCCGCATTGAAGGACCGATTATTCAGGCAATGTTTTTCGAAATATTTGTGCTGTCTATTGTTAACGAATTGTACTTTCATCGGCTAGAATCTCCGGAAATACTGGCAGAGGGAGAGCGTCGTCTGCAAGCAAAGGCCGAACTGATTCATCACTATGCTAATGAACAGCACCATTACAACTCTCCTTTTGTTGTTTCCGATTTTGGTACCCGGAGACGTTATCGTTATTCATGGCAAAAGCATGTGATTAAAACCCTTCATGAGGCGGCTCCCGGCGTTTTCAGAGGAACCAGCAATGTACATATCGCCAAAGAACTTAATCTGATACCGATTGGCACTATGGCTCATGAATTTTTGCAGGCTTTTCAGGCTTTAGATGTCCGATTACGTGATTTTCAAAAAGCGGCACTGGAAGCTTGGGTACATGAGTATCGTGGTGATTTGGGTATTGCCTTAACAGATGTAGTCGGTATGGATGCATTTTTGTGTGATTTCGATCTGTATTTTGCCAAATTATTTGATGGACTGCGCCACGATAGCGGTGATCCGTATATCTGGGGTGAAAAAGCCTATGCCCATTATCAGAAACTCAAAATAGATACCCGTACCAAAATGCTGACTTTCAGCGACAGTCTGGATTTACAACGCGCGTGGGATTTATATATTCATTTTAACAGCCGTTTCAAAACCAGCTTTGGTATCGGCACTAATTTTACCAATGATATGGGCTTAACCCCGTTGAATATCGTATTAAAACTTGTTGAATGTAATGGCCAGTCTGTGGCCAAAATATCGGATTCGCCAGGTAAAACCATGACAGACAACAGCACTTTTCTGGCTTATTTACGTCAGGTTTTCAATATAACCGACAAAATTTCTGTTAAACCGGATTAAACTTATACATTTCGCGCAAAATCTGCTTTAAATAAGCTAAATTATTTAATCCAACAATTATCAGCAACTAAAATAAATAAAGATTACAAGCAGGAATATATAAATTATATGAATAACAGCAACAATATCAGCACAGTAGCAATGCGTCTGGATAAATGGCTTTGGGCTGCAAGATTCTTTAAAACCCGCGCACTGGCACAAAAACACATTGAACTGGGACGGGTACAGGTCAACGGCGCCAAAGTCAAAAACAGTAAGAATATTCAGATTGGTGATACCATTGATTTAACTCTAAATTCTCTTCCTTACAAAATTCAGGTAAAACGATTAAATCATATGCGCCGCCCTGCTCCTGAAGCCCGTTTACTTTATAGCGAAGACAACAACAGCATCGCTAAGCGTGAAGAGATTAAGGCTTTAAATCAGGCAAGTCAGATAACTGCTGCATATCCGGACGGCAGACCCACCAAACGTGATCGCAGAGCACTTGATAAAATAAAAAAACACTGGCAGGAATAAATCCTTAACCTTAATAGGTAATAATATTCAGATTCTAAAATACATTAAAATTTATAACGATTAAATATAATTATATTTTAATCATTTAGCATATAATTATTCGGACTGAGATGACTATTTTTAACAAAATTATTTTTCTTTAAGGCTTTAGATACCATTTCTTTATTTAGCGGTACATGCAACACAGGAACTTGCGATTTCAATTGTTTGAATAAGGGTAATTTATTTATAAAATAATGTACCTTAAAACTCATGTCTTTTTTCCCCTCTACCATCATAAGTTTTTTATCCTGTATGTCTGCATACAGCACAATAACCGGTAATTTCAGATATCCTATACCATACTCCAATTCTTCTTTTACCCCTCTGGACTGAAAAGTATTTTCACTCAAAAACAAAATTATATTATCAGCTTTGTCCAGACGCTCTTTAATACGTGGTTTTAACACACTGTCCCAGTCGCTACCGTCACGGACATCATATTTTTTATGATGAATATCATTAAAAGGAAAAAGTTCATCCTTAAATTTCCATGTTCTTAACTGATTATAATAATAATAGTCCTTCTGAGCTAAAGCACCCGCAGATAGCTCATTGAACGGTTCTTCAACATGAAAAATACTGTAATTATGCGCCATATTTCTTCCCTGATTTAGTTTTTTCTAATGAATAAAATAGCAATATTACAGATATTACAATAAAACAAAACAAAAACCCACAAAAATAATTATATAATACAAATAGATAGTACAAATAGATAAATCAAGCAATGCAAAATAATCCACTAAAAAACCCGTATCCTCATGGATACGGGCTGTTTTGGACATTATTTAAAACTTATTTAACTGAAGATGCTGCTTCATGGGTCACTTCAGATAAAGTAGGATGAGCGTGAACAATTCGGGTAATATCTTCGCTGGAAGCTTTGAAATCCATTGCCATAACGGCTTCGGCAATCAGTTCTGATGCAACAGGTCCAATAATATGCACACCCAGTACACGATCAGTATCTGCATCAGCCAGAATTTTCACAAATCCCTTAGCCTGACCCATACCCAGGGCGCGGCCGTTGGCAGCAAAGCTGGACTGACCCTTTTTGTATTTTACACCGGCAGCTTTTAGCTGTTCTTCGGTCTGACCAACCCATGCAATTTCCGGATGAGTATACATGGCTGCAGGAATAGTGTTCATATCTACAAAAGGTTTCTGACCGGCAATTCGTTCAGCCACAGCAACGCCTTCAGCGGAAGCTTTATGCGCCAGCATCGGACCACGAACCACGTCACCAATTGCCCAGATATTTGGCAAACTGGTGCGGCATTCATCATCAACGATAATAAAGCCACGTTCATCTTTCTGCAGACCAACAGCTTCAGCATTCAGACCGTTAGTATTGGGAACACGTCCGATAGCAATAACCAGTTTATCAAAAGTTTCAGTTTTTTCTTCGCCAGCAATTGTATATTTAACAGTGACATTGTTTTCACCTTTAACAATTTCATTAACTGTTACACCAAGGTGAATATTAAGACCTTGTTCTTTAGTGAAGATTTTGAAGGCTTCCTTCGCTACCTGCTGATCTGCTGCAGCAAGGAATGTCGGCATTGCTTCCAGAATAGTCACCTCTGAACCGAGACGATTCCAAACAGAACCCATTTCAAGCCCGATGACACCGGAACCAATCATGCCCAGTTTAGCCGGTACCGCTTCCAGATTCAGCGCACCTTCATTATCCAGTACATTAACATTGTCGATTTCAGTTAAAGGCAGCGGGCGAGGTAAAGATCCTGTCGCCACAATTACATGTTTGGCAGTTATCTGTTGCTTGTTACCATTAGTATCAACTTCAATCTGCCATAAACCATCAGCCTGCCCTTGCAGAGAACCCCGGCCAAAAATACTTTCTACTTTATCTTTTTTAAACAGAAAACCGATACCATTAGTCAGTTTACTTACAATGGCATCTTTACGTTCAATCATTTTTCTGGCATCAAAGCCTTTAACCTGAACATCAATACCATGTTCGGCAAATTCAGTTTGCGCTGCATGGTAATTTTCACTGGTCTGTAATAAAGCTTTAGAAGGAATACAGCCAACATTCAGACAGGTACCGCCCAATGCCGGTGCATCACCCTGTTTATTCAAGCCGGCATCAATACAAGCAGTTTTAAAACCCAGTTCAGCTGCACGAATAGCAGCGACATAACCACCAGGACCTGCACCAATTACCACAACGTCAAATTGAGACATTAAAATTCCTTTCAATCATGAATATTTCTGACTGATAAAATAAACCGTAATGCGGCACAAACGCCATTTGATAATGTGTGGCGGCCATCATTACGGTTGTTATTATTGCCTGCCAGATAAAAATACTAACTATAGCAGCCAGTTTATTTGCTTACAGTTCAAGCAACAGACGGGCAGGATCTTCCAGAGCATCCTTAATAGCTACCAGAGTCAGTACGGCTTCACGTCCATCTATCAAACGGTGGTCGTAAGAAAGAGCCAGATACATCATCGGACGTACAACAACCTGACCATTTTCTACTACAGCACGTTCCTTAGTCGCATGCATGCCTAAAATAGCAGACTGAGGAGGATTAATAATCGGTGTAGACATCATAGAGCCGAAAGTCCCGCCATTGGTAATACTGAAGGTACCACCAGTCAGATCTTCCAGAGCCAGCTTACCGTCTTTCGCTTTAACTGCATAATCATGAATAGCCTGTTCGATATCGGCAATGCTCATCTGATCTGCATCACGCAGAATCGGTACTACCAGACCGCGCGGGCTGCCAATCGCGATACCAATATCAAAATAACCATGATATACAACATCAGTACCATCAATAGAAGCATTAACAACCGGATATTTTTTCAATGCGGCAACAGCAGCTTTAACAAAGAAAGACATAAAGCCCAGTTTAACACCATACTCTTTCTGGAACTGTTCTTTATAACGGTTACGTAAATCCATAACCGGCTTCATGTTCACTTCATTAAATGTTGTCAGAATAGCATTTTCGTGCTGTGACTGTAATAAACGCTCAGCAACACGAGAACGCAGACGTGACATAGGTACACGCTGTTCCACCCGTTCACCGGCTGTAGAAGGTGCAGAGGCTTTACCGGTTGCCATAACCGGAGCAGTAGCCAGAGCTGAAGCAGCAGCGGCAACATCCTCTTTAAGTACACGTCCGTCACGGCCTGAACCCTGAATATTAGCAGTATTCACACCTTTTTCTGCAGCCAGTTTGGCAGCAGCAGGCATTGCAACACCAGCCTGAGACTGATTAGCCGGAGCGGCAGTCTGAGTTGCAGCAGCTGCCGGAGCAGTTTCAGCAGCGGCTGCTTCTGGAGCAGCGGCTTCAGCAGTAGCTGAAGTATCGATTTTTGCCAGTAACTGACCGGCAGTTACGGTAGCACCATCTGCTTCAATGATTTCAACCAGTTTACCTGCCTGCTGAGCCGGTAATTCCAGTACAACTTTATCTGTTTCCAGATCAATCAGGTTTTCGTCACGCTGTACGAAATCACCCACTTTTTTATTCCAGGTCATCAGGGTAGCTTCGGTCACACTTTCCGGAAGCATAGGAACGGTTACATCAATAATCATGGATTACTCCTAAAAAAAGGGTATCGGCCACCACTACAGTGGCCAGTTATTCATAACAGATTCGGATTACTTCAAGTCCAACGCATCATCAACCAGCTGTTTAAGCTGGGCAACGTGTTTACTCATGTAACCCACTGCTGGTGAGGCACTAGCCGGACGGCCTGCAAAAATAACCTTTTGCTTGCTACCAGCAATCTTTTCAATGCGATGGCGAATCTGGAACCAGGCACCCTGATTTCTCGGTTCTTCCTGAGCCCAAAGAATTTCAGTTGCATTAGGATAACGGCTCAGTTCAGCAGCCAGCTGTTCGTACGGGAACGGATATAACTGTTCTACGCGGATAATCGCAATGTCTTTACCCAGATCACGTTCAAGACGTGCTTTATTGATATCGTAGTAAACCTGTCCGGCACACAAAATCACACGCTTAACACTATTTTCATTACCTTCAACCTGATCGCCGATAACCGGGCGGAAAGTGTGGCCTTCAGTAAAGTCACTGAGCTGGCTCATGGATTCATTAAAGCGCAGCAGACGTTTAGACATGAAAATAACCAGTGGTTTACGGTATGGACGTAATACCTGACGGCGCAGCAGGTGGAACATCTGAGAAGCCTCAGACGGCATGACAATCTGAATATTCTCTTCAGAACATAATTGCAGCCAGCGTTCCAGACGACCAGAAGAGTGTTCCGGACCCTGACCATCATAACCATGCGGCAGAATAACCGTCAGACCGCATAAACGCCCCCATTTGGTTTCACCGGAAGTGACAAACTGGTCAATGGCAACCTGAGCACCATTGGCAAAGTCGCCAAACTGCCCTTCCCAGATAACCAGCTGGTCAGGCGCACTGCAGGCAAATCCGTATTCATAAGCCAATACAGCTTCTTCATTCAGAATAGAATCAATTACTAAGAAAGAAGCCTGATTTTCGCTCAGATTACGCAATGGTACATAAGCCCCGGCATCACTTTTTTCACGTTTCTGATCGTGCAGTACTGCATGACGGTGTGAGAAAGTACCACGACCGGAGTCCTCGCCGGAAATGCGTACACCATTACCATTAGTTACCAGACTGGCATAAGCCAGAGTTTCTGCCATACCCCAGTCTACCGGCTGCGTACCTTCTGCCATCGCCATACGACCGGCCAGCATTTTTTTCACCGTATTATGCGGAGTAAACCCTTCCGGCAATGCAGTAAATTTTTCAGCAAGACGTTTAATATCAGCAGCAGGAATACCGGTTTCAACCGGATGATTCCAGTGGGTACCCATATAAGGTGTCCAGTCTACTGCATACTTATGGTTATAATCAGTCAGAGTAGTCTGCTCAACATGCTCACCTTTATCCAGTGCATCACGGTAAGCCTGAATCAGTCCCTCAGCCTGTTCTTTGGTAATGACATTTTCACTTACCAGACGATCAGAATACAGAGAACGAGTGCCCGGATGCTGATGAATTTTGTTATACATCATTGGCTGAGTCAGCATCGGATCATCACCCTCGTTGTGACCCAGTTTACGGAAGCAGACAATATCCACCATCACGTCTTTACCGAAAGACTTACGGTAATCCATTGCCAGACCCATTACATAGCTAACAGCTTCAGGATCATCACCGTTCACATGGAAAATCGGCGCATCAACCATTTTAGCCAGATCTGTGCAGTAAACTGTAGAACGAGTGTCACGTAAATCAGAAGTCGTAAAACCAATCTGATTATTGATAACAATATGGATAGTACCGCCGGTAGTATAGCCGCGGGTTTGTGACAGATTGAAATTAGCCTGATTGACACCCAGACCAATAAATGCAGAATCACCATGAATCAATACCGGCAATACCGCATTACGACCGGATTCACCGCGGCGTTTCTGCCGCGCACGTACTGCCCCTTCGACAACTGGGTTAACAATTTCCAGATGAGAAGGATTGAAAGCCAGTGAAACGTGTAAAGGCCCGTTACCTGTAGCCAGATCAGAAGTGAAACCCATATGGTATTTCACATCACCACTTGGCAGAGTAGTTGTATATTTACCTTCAAATTCGCTGAATAAATCACGGGGTTCTTTACCCAGAATATTTACCAGCACATTCAGGCGGCCGCGATGTGCCATGCCAATCATAACCTCTTCAACACCCTGACTACCACAGTGCTGAATCAGATAATCAAGGGCGACAATTGTACTTTCACCACCTTCAAGCGAAAAGCGTTTCTGACCGACATAACGGGTGTGCAAATAGCGTTCAAGCGTTTCAGCCGCAGTCAGCTGTTTCAGAATGCGACGTTTGTGTTCAGGCGTATAACTGGAAACTGATAAATCTTTTTCCACCCGCTCCTGCACCCAGTTACGTTCATCCGGCCGGGTAATGTGCATATACTCCACACCCACGGTGCCACAATAAGTCTGATCCAGGCGGTTAATAATTTCAGATAAAGGCAGTTTAGGACTGCTTCCAAAATCGCTGCCGATATAAAATTTAGTAGACATATCTGCTGCAGTCAGCCCGTATTGCGCCGGATCAAGTTCAGCCAGATATTCTTTAGGACGGCGTTTTAACGGATCCAGGTTTGCATTACGCGCACCGAGAATACGATAAGCATTCATCAGATTTAATACTGATACCTGCTTTTGCAATACATTTAAATCAACACTACCCTGAGTAGCAGCATGCTGTCTGGACAGATTAACAAAAGATTCCTGAATCGGTAATTGCGGTATATCCTTGGCAACATAGCCCGGTAATGCAGCTACTTTGTCAAAATAATCTTTCCAGTATTCGTCAACTGAATCACGATCCTTTAGGTAGCTCTCGTAAAGCTCCTCAATGTAAGGAGCATTGGCACCATATAAATAAGAAAGATTGGTTTGTTCTTCCATCATGGTAAAAATCCTTTTTACCTCAAACTAATAAAACAGGAATATCACTATCCCCTACCAATAAAGAATCGATTGCCGATTCCAGATTACCGCATATCAACATACCGATTCCAGATCACCACGCATAAGCATGGTGATGAAGCATCAGTATGCTTCAGGCAGCAATAAAGCTGCCTGAATACATAAATAACTAGCGTTTATCCACCGGGAGATAATCGCGCCGACCGGAGCCTGTATACAGCTGACGCGGGCGACCGATTTTCTGATTCGGATCAGCTATCATTTCGTGCCAGTGTGATACCCAGCCTACTGTACGTGCCAGTGCAAACAGCACGGTAAACATAGTTACCGGAATACCTAAAGCACTCAGCACAATACCGGAGTAAAAATCCACGTTCGGATAAAGCTTGCGTTCAACAAAATAAGGATCTTCAAGCGCAATTTTTTCCAGAGCCATTGCCAGCTTGAATTTAGGGCTATCATGCAATCCCAGTTCTTTTAACACTTCATCACATGTCTGCTTCATGATTTTGGCACGCGGATCCATATTTTTGTACACGCGATGTCCAAAACCCATCAGACGATAACGCTTTTCTTTAACTCCCTGCATAAATTCTTCAACGCGGGACACATCACCAATTTCATCCAGCATTTTCAATACAGCTTCATTGGCACCACCATGAGCAGGTCCCCACAGGCAGGCAATCCCGGCAGCAATACATGCAAACGGATTGGCCCCGGAAGAGCCGGCAATGCGTACTGTAGAAGTAGATGCATTCTGCTCATGATCCGCATGCAAAATGAAAATCCGGTCTAAAGCACGTTCCAGCACAGGATTAACAACATAATCCTCAGTTGGTTTAGCAAACATCATATGCAGGAAATTACCGGTATAAGTCAGATTGTTCCGCGGATAATTAAATGGCAATCCTTTTGAGTAGCGGTAACACATAGCTGCGAGAGTCGGAATCTTGGCAATCATGCGGTATTCCGCAATTCGGCGGTGTTCAGGATTATTGATATCCAGACTGTCCTGATAGAATGCAGCCAGTGCACCTACTACCCCGACCATCATTGACATCGGATGAGCATCACGACGAAAACCCCTGAAAAACCAGGTTAATTGTTCATGCACCATATTATGGCGCAAAACACCCAGTTCAAATTTCTGCTTTTCGACTGCATCAGGTAATTCACCATATACCAGCAGATAGCATGTTTCCAGATAATCACTGTGTTCAGCCAGCTGCTCAATAGGATATCCCCGATAATATAACTGCCCCTTTTCACCATCAATGAAAGTGATTTTGGATTCGCAGGATGCGGTTGAAGTAAACCCGGGATCAAACATAAATGTCCCGGTTTCACCATACAGTTTACGAATGTCCACTACATCCGGACCCAAACTGCCAGACAAAACCGGCATCTCAAAAGGCTCTTGCCCCTCAATGCTCAGTATAGCTTTCTTAGTCATCCATAACTCCTTAATTTTCAATTTTTCTATTTAAATAAACTAAACTTAAATACATTAACAAAAGCAATGTATTTACAGCTACTGAGCCTGCCTGATTTTAGCCAGAACAGACTCAAATTCAGAGTCAGTGCAACCCTCAGACTGATTGATTAACGCCAGAATTTCCGGATCAGGCAAATCCATTAATGCCACAAACACAGCTAACTCTTTGTTAGATAACTGATCAAAAGCATGAATCATAAACCGGCCCAGAATAATATCCAGCTCGAGTAAACCGCGTCGGGTTAGCCAGCGTATGCGGCGTTTGGCATTATCATCAAAATCCTGCATCAGATAGCTCTTCTCAACATTAAATCTTTAATCTTACCGATAGCACGAGTCGGATTCAGATGTTTAGGGCAAACATCCACACAGTTCATGATCGTATGACAACGGAACAGACGGTAAGGATCATTCAGATTGTCCAGACGTTCATTGGTGCGCGTATCACGAGTATCAGCAATAAAGCGGTAAGCATTCAGCAAACCTGAAGGACCAACAAATTTGTCAGGATTCCACCAGAAAGAAGGACATGAAGTAGAACAGCAGGCGCACAGAATACATTCATATAAACCATCCAGCTCTTTACGCTCAGCCTGTGACTGCAGACGTTCACGTGTCGGAGCAGCTGTATCATTGATCACATAGGGTTTAATTGAATGGTATTGATTGAAGAACTGAGTAAAATCAACAATCAGATCACGGATAACCGGCAAAGCAGGTAACGGTTTTAACACTATCGGCTGTTTCAGACTGCGAATATCAGTCAGACATGCCAGACCATTTTTACCATTAATATTCATACCATCAGAACCGCAAATACCTTCGCGGCAGGAACGGCGGAATGACAAACTGTCATCCTGCGCTTTAAGTTTAATCAGCGCATCCAACAGCTTTACATCAGTCGGTTCAATTTCGATTTCATAATCTTTCATGTACGGCTTATCATCCACATCGGGATTATAGCGGTACACCTGGAAGCGGATTTTTTCCATCTTGATAGTTCCTTAGTAAACGCGTTCAGCTGGTTTTATGTATTCCACACTCAGAGGTTTAGTGTGTACTGGTTTATATTCCAGATGCTGATCTTCAGCGTAGTACAATGTGTGTTTCATCCAGTTTTCATCATCACGGTTCGGATGATCATCGGAAGCATGTGCTCCGCGTGATTCTTTACGTGCCTCAGCAGAAACCAGGGTCGCCTGAGCCACTTCAATCAGATTATCCAGCTCCAGCGCTTCCAGCCGTGCAGTATTCCAAACCTTACTCTTATCGTGAATCTGGGTTTTGGCTACACGTTCGGCAATTTCATTGATTTTTTCAATTCCTTCTTTCAGCAGAGCATCTGTACGGAATACCCCGGCATGTGACTGTACACACCGCTGCAAATCATTACGTACTTCAGATACCTCTTCACCATTAGTCTGATTTTCCAGACGGCTCAGACGTGCAAGTGTTTTTTCACCAACATCTGCCGGCAACTCACGATGTGCTACCTGCTTTTTGATGTAGTCAATCATATGATCGCCGGCTGCTTTCCCGAACACCACAAGGTCAAGTAAAGAATTGGTACCCAGACGGTTTGCACCATGCACTGAAGCACATGCACATTCACCTGCTGCATAGAAACCGGGAACCGGAGCTTCCAGATCATCACCTTTGGCCATTACCACCTGACCATGATAATTAGTAGGAATACCGCCCATCATATAGTGGCAGGTCGGAACCACCGGAATCGGATCTTTAATTGGATCCACACCGGCAAATTGAATGGAAATCTCGCGGATACCTGGCAGTTTTTCCATAATTTTTTCTGCGCCAAGATGGTCCACTTTCAGCAGTACATGGTCTTTATTTTTACCTACACCACGGCCTTCATGAATTTCAATAGCCATTGCACGGGACACCACATCACGACAGGCCAGATCTTTTACAGTTGGCGCATAACGTTCCATAAAACGCTCGCCTTCACTGTTGAGCAGAATACCGCCTTCACCACGCACACCTTCAGTAATCAGCACCCCGGCACCCGCCACACCAGTAGGATGGAATTGCCAGAACTCCATGTCTTCCAGAGGAATGCCTGCACGGGCAGCCATACCCAGACCATCACCAGTATTCATATAGGCATTGGTAGAAGAAGCATAGATACGTCCGGCACCGCCAGTAGCAAAAAGTACAGCCTTTGCATGCAAAATGAAAACTTCACCCGTTTCCATTTCCATTGCAATAACCCCAATTACCACACCTTCTGAATCCCGAATCAGATCCAAAGCAGCCCATTCCACAAAAAACTGAGTTTCTGCAAGCACATTTTGCTGATATAAGGTATGCAGCATTGCATGACCGGTACGGTCTGCCACTGCACAGGCACGTTCTACAGCACGTTTACCAAACTCAGCAGTATGTCCGCCAAACGGGCGCTGATAAATTTTGCCGGATTCAACCCGGTCAAACGGCATACCCATATGTTCAAGTTCAACTACAGCATCAGGAGCGCGGCGTGTCATGAATTCGATTGCATCCTGATCACCCAGCCAGTCGGAACCTTTAACGGTATCGTACATATGCCAGTTCCAATGGTCTTCCTGTACATTACCCAGCGAAGCAGAAATCCCGCCCTGGGCAGCTACCGTATGAGAACGGGTTGGAAAAACCTTAGACAGCACTACTGTATTTAAACCTGCTTTAGATAATTGCAGAGCGGCACGAAGCCCTGCACCACCGCCGCCTACGATTACGGCATCAAAACGACGTACCGGCAAACTCTTGGGCATATTCATGCTACCCCCCAAATCACTTTAACAGAATAAATCAGACAGCCAACCAGCCACAGGATAGTGGCAACATGCAAAAACAGGCGCAAACCTGCTGGTTTGATATAGTCCATCCACAAATCACGTATACCAACCCATGCATGCAATACCAGTGCCAGCACAAAAATCTGTGTTATCAGACGAACCCACGTCTGAGCAAAGAAACACTGCCATTCCTGATAACTATGCGGTAGACAGATAATCATAATTAAAAACAAGACTGAGTACACCAGCATGATTACTGCCGTGATACGCTGCATAATCCAATCGCGCAGACCATAGTGCGCGCCGGCTAATTTACGATCAATCATGATAACAAGCACGCTCCATAAATAATAACGGACAATACAATTGCACAAATAACCACCGCTTTAGCCGAAGCGCGTGCCGTTTTTAGTTCTGTACCTTTATGAATATCCATAAACAAAAAACGTACACCGGCCAGACTGTGGTAAACATATGCCAGCAAAAGAACAAAAAGAATGCACTTCACCAAAGGATGATGCACAAGCTCCTGATAAGTATTGAACGCAGATTCATGGGAAAGCGTACCTGAAAACAGCCATAAAAACAGCGGAATACAGATAAATAGCGCGATACCACTAAAACGATGAAAAATAGACACAAGACCCGGAATGGGTAATCGTATCTTTTGTATATCCAGATACACTGGCCTTTCTTTTTGCATCGGTGACTCCTCTTGTATTATTAGAAGATATAAACTCAAAACCAGCGGACAAAGCCGCACCCAACCGAAATTTACTGCAATTGACCCAGTTTTTAACAAACAGGCAACATTACTACACACCAATTATTTACAATACCGGTATCAGTACTCAGCAGAGCTGCCACTTAATTGCAAAGACTGATTTCCAAGTTGTAAATAACGCCGGCGCCATTCATAAGGAACACCGTCGACACTTTGGCTCAAACGCCCGATACAAAGGGCATGCGAAGCCATATCTGCCTTCAACAGTCTGGCAATCTCAGGACGCAGAACTGTCTGCCAAAGCCATTGTCGCGAAGTATCCATCAAAACATCATACTCAAGCAACAAAAAAGCATAAAAACTACGGCGGCGGCGCATAAAACGTACATTTAAATCCTGCAATAACGCAACAGGTAAAAATAATTCATCCACCGCCACTTCAATATAACCGGTACGCCATAGCAGCATAATTTTCCATACCGGTTCTGCGATTTTTATACCTAACTGCATAGCAGTTTCTTCATCCGCAACAGCAACAGTCACACTCAGAACTTCAGCTACCGGCCAAACCTGCTCAGTTTTAGCTTGTTGCAATACCGGAATTTCAGTAAAAGGATAATATCCCCAGTCCCAGTTTTGCTGGGTAACAAAGGTTCCTACCCCCTGATAACGCTGCAGAATACCCCGCGCGGCCAGTTCACTCAGACCTTTACGCACGGTTCCCTGACTTACATTCCACTGCCTGGCCAGATCCCATTCACTAGGCAAAGGCTGACCAGGCTTGAAATCACCATCAGCAAGCAAATGAAAAACCCGCTGCATTACAGACTGGTATAAAGGAATGTGTCTTTTAAGCGAACTGATTTTAAATCTATTGTACGACATTTCAAACTCATGTAAATAAAGTCTTATATAAGACATAAGATAACACAGAAAAACTCACTTAATATTCTCAAAAAAGCATCAATCTATTACTTCAATTAATTTAATTTTGAAAATAATTTTGCTATCATACAGCCCAAATTCTTGTAGTACAGACATATTAAATACCTTTAAGACAAGAAAAAATATTTATAGTCGTGTTTTTATTTTAAGAGGATATGTTATGAAAAAACCTGTACGCATTGCCGTGACGGGTGCTACCGGTCAGATTGGTTATGCTTTACTGTTCCGGATTGCCAGCGGTGATATGCTGGGAGCTGATACTCCGGTTATCCTGCAATTGCTTGATTTGCCTCAGTCGCAAACTGCTGCCCAGGGGGTAATGATGGAATTACAGGATTGCGCATTTCCCCTGCTCACCGATATGTTTGCGACTCATGATCCTGAAGTGGCATTCAAAGATGCAGATATAGCTATCCTCGTCGGTGCACGTCCGCGCAGTAAAGGTATGGAACGCAGCGACTTATTACAGGCCAATGCCGAAATCTTCAAAACACAGGGTGCAGCACTGAATAAAGTGGCCAGCCGCGATGTGAAAGTCCTTGTTGTAGGTAATCCTGCCAATACCAATGCTTATATCGCCATGAAGTCTGCCCCTGATTTACCGGCAAAAAATTTTACCGCACTGATGCGTCTGGATCAGAACCGCGCACTTAGTCAGCTGGCAGAAAAAATTAATAAACCAGTAAGCAAAATAAAACAGCTGTGTGTATGGGGAAATCACAGTCCTACCATGTACACTGATTACCGCTTTGCCCGGATAGATAATGAAAACGTAGCAGAAATGATTAATGATCAGGACTGGTATGTAAAAGAGTATTTGCCTAAAGTAGGCAAACGCGGATCAGCCATCATTGAAGCCCGTGGTCTGTCTTCTGCTGCCAGTGCCGCCAATGCAATTATCGATCAGATTCATGACTGGGTAATCGGCAGTAATGGAGAATGGGTTACTATGGGCGTACCCTCAGACGGTTCTTATGGCATCCCGGAAGAAATAGTATTCGGCTTTCCCATGACTTGTGAAAATGGCGAGTACACTATTGTCCAGGATTTACCTATTGATGAATTCAGTCAGCAGCGTATTAATCAGACACTGGCTGAACTTGAAGAAGAAAAAGCAGAAGTGAGCAGCTTACTTTAAATACTGAAAATATCTCTGGCCGGCCTGAAACATCAGACCGGCTTTTTTATCACCTGTTTGTATTAATGCTGATTAATACAAGATAGATTTAAATACAAATATCAGCAATATTAGCGAACTAATTACTATCAACACCAGTGCCAGACAGTTTACCCAGTATCCGAGCGTCTGTTTTTGCTGCCTTCCGAGTAAATACTTAAGCAAAACACCCAATAACATTACAAAAAGAAACAGACGCAGCAAACGGCCTATCATTTATTTTCCAAAACACGTTATATCTGTGCAAACCAGACAAAGTCGTTATAATGCCAGTTTTCTATTCTTTTAACTAATCCTATGAAAGAAATAGACAGCATTGGCATTGTAACCCCGCAAAAGTGGTCTTTTGACAGCCCGCTCACCCTGCAAAACGGTTGTATTCTGCCCCGGTTTGAATTAATGATTGAAACCTACGGCACACTTAATGCAGACAAAAGTAATGCGGTATTAATATGTCATGCATTGTCAGGAAATCACCATGTAGCGGGTTACCATAGTAAAAATGATAAACACCCCGGCTGGTGGGATAATATGATTGGTCCGGGAAAACCTGTTGATACCAATCGTTTTTTTGTTGTCGGCTTAAATAATCTGGGCGGCTGTCACGGCAGCACCGGTCCGTTGAGTATCAATCCGGACACAGGAAAAGCTTACGGTGCTGATTTTCCGATGGTAACTGTAAAAGACTGGGTAGAAAGTCAGTCTATGCTGGCCGACCGCTTCGGCATTGATAAATGGGCTGCGGTTATGGGCGGAAGTCTGGGCGGAATGCAGGCATTACAATGGGCAATCGACAAACCGCAACGCCTGAGACATGCATTGATTATTGCCTCAGCTCCACGATTATCTACCCAAAATATTGCCTTTAATGATGTAGCCAGACAAGCCATTCTTACCGATCCGGATTTTTGTCAGGGACAATACGCGCAACAGCAGAAAATTCCGCGACGAGGTTTGCGTATCGCTCGTATGATGGGACACATTACCTATCTGGCAGAAGACGGATTGGGTAAAAAATTCGGGCGCCAGATGCGACAACCAAACTACCAGTATGATTACAACGTTGAATTTGAAGTTGAATCCTATCTTCGCTATCAGGGCGATAAATTCGCTGAAGTGTTCGATGCCAATAGCTATTTACTGATGACAAAAGCACTTGATTATTTTGATCCGGCGCGTGATTATGATGGTAATCTGGTAGCCGCAGTATCGGCAATTCAGGCCAGAATACTGATAGCCAGCTTCAGCAGCGACTGGCGTTTTTCACCCAGACGCTCACAGGAATTACTGGATGCTTTGGTAGCAGCCAACAAACCCGTGCAATATATTGCCCTTAAATCAGCTCACGGACATGATGCCTTTTTAATGGAAGATGCTGATTATCAGGCGGCTATCCGCATTTATTTCAACAATATTGCCACTGAACTAACACAATGAACATATCATCAGTACCACTGCGTGATGACCTGCAGATGATTTTCGACTGGATTACACCCAATAGTCGTGTACTGGATTTAGGCTGCGGAGACGGAGAACTGCTGGCCGCACTAGTCAAACACAAAAATTGTCAGGGATATGGATTAGAAATTAATACCAATAGCGTATTAGCTGCTATGCAACGTGGCATCAACGTAATACAGGCTGATCTGGAAGCCGGTTTGCAACATTTTAATGATAACAGCTTTGACATCATCGTTTTGAGTCAAACCATTCAGTCTATGCAAAATACGGAAAACATCCTGCAGGAAATGAAACGAGTCGCCGCAGAAGCTATTGTCACCTTTCCCAATTTCGGCTACTGGCGCAACCGCCTGCAAATCGCACTGGGCGGACATATGCCGGTATCCGAACGGATGCCCTATCAATGGTATAACACCCCGAACATTCATTGGTGCACCCTTCAGGATTTTGATAAATTATGTGCCAAAAATCATTTAAAAATTTTGCAACGTGCGGTGATGAGTGGAAATAAACGCATTTCTCTTTGGCCAAACTTGCTTGGTAGTCTGGCCTTTTATCGCGTAGGCTGATCATCACACAGTTAAAGTATACCGGCTGGTATCCGGTATACTTTAACAACATTATCCATTTACACACTAAAAACGCACAAATCATATTCAGCATAAATCAGCTAATCTGATTGATAATTACCAATCCATTTATCTATATAGTATTCTTATATAGCCACAAAAAAATTTTCTTAACTAATTTAGGCAATATTCCCGTCAAGTCTGTTTATTCATTGTGCTGCGCTAATGCGATTTACGCTTATTTATGCGAAAATTAGCCATTTTCCTATTTATCAGATCAACATGAAATTACATCAACTAGTTGCAGCTGAAGTTGAACAAGCATTCAGTGCAAACGGGCTCACAGACCAGCCAATTATTCTGCAACCAGCCAAAAATCGTGACTTTGGCGATTATCAGATTAACGGCGTCATGGGTGCCGCCAAAAAAACCAGACAAAACCCTCGCGAACTGGCACAAAAAGTTGCCAATGCATTACAGCAGAACTCACTGATTGCCATGGCAGAAGTTGCCGGCCCTGGTTTTATTAACTTAAAACTTCGCCCTGAAAAACTGGCACAATATATTAAGGACTCATTACAGGATGAGCATCTGGGCATTGCCAGAAATAACAAGCCACAAACAATAGTTATAGATTACTCCTCACCCAATCTGGCTAAAGAAATGCACGTAGGTCATTTACGCTCCAGCATCATAGGAGACAGCCTCAACCGGGTACTTACTTTTCTCGGACATAAAGTTATTGCCCAAAATCATGTAGGTGACTGGGGCACACAATTTGGTATGCTGGTCGCCTACCTGATAGAACAACAGCAAAACGGGCGTGCAGATCTCGAACTGGCGGATTTAGAACAATTCTATCGTAATGCCAAAGTACGCTTTGATGAAGATAAAAACTTTGCCGACACAGCACGTGATTACGTAGTTAAACTTCAAAGCGGAGATGCCAGCGTACTGGCATTGTGGCAACAGTTTGTACAGACCTCTTTGCAACATGCTCAGGCGGTCTATAAAAAACTTGGCCTAAAACTCTTACCAGCCGATGTAACCGGCGAGTCATTTTACAATGACCAATTACAATCAACAGTGAATGAACTTCTTGCCAAAGGTATTGCCGTTAACAGTGATGGCACTAAAGTTGTTTTTCTGGATGAATTTAAAAATCAGGATAATGAACCGGCAGCATTTATTATTCAGAAAAAAGATGGCGGATTCCTGTATGCCAGCACCGATTTAGCCTGCCTGCGTTACCGGATCAACACCTTGCACGGCAACAGATTGTTATATGTTGTGGATGCGCGCCAAAGCCTGCACTTTGATGAATTATTTACAGTTGCCCGTAAAGCCGGCTGGCTGCCTGATACCGTGCATGCGGAACATGTACCTTTCGGTACCATGATGGGTAAAGACGGCAAACCATTTAAAACCCGTAGCGGTGACACAGTAAAATTAATGGATTTACTAAACGAAGCTGTAACACGTGCATCTGCTCTGGTTGCCAGCAAAAATCCTGAACTGAGCGCCGATGAAATCGCGCATATAGGTGAAGTCGTAGGCATAGGAGCCGTAAAATATGCAGATTTAAGCAAAAATCGTACCAGTGATTACATATTCGACTGGGACAGCATGCTCTCTTTCGAAGGTAATACTGCTCCTTACTTACAATATGCCTATACTCGTGTACAAAGTGTTTTTCGCAAAGCAGGTACCTGGGATAACAATGCTGCGATCACTCTGAACGAAGCCATGGAACAGCAACTGGCTGTAGAATTACTTAAATTTGAAGATGTTCTGAATAGTGTTGCCAATACCTCTTATCCGCACTATCTCGCCGCTTATCTGTATCAGATTGCTACCCTGTTCAGCCGCTTTTATGAAGCCTGCCCGATACTGAAAGCAGACGAAGCCACTCGCAATAGCCGGTTGCAACTCACCAGCCTTACCGGCAAAACCTTACAACAAGGTCTGGCATTATTAGGTATAGATACTCTTGAAACCATGTAACTAATACAAACATATCAGCAAAAAATGCACCATTTAAATTTATATAATGGTGCATTTTTTATTTCCACTGACAAATAAGCTCAAAATCAGTCAGATAACCTGTTTTTTACCTATTGATAAATATCATTTATCCGTAAATCATACCTTACGCATAAACTATATATCTGCATAAATACCTGTCAATAAAAGCTTACAACAGAATATATAGAATTAATTTAACTACGAATTCAGGTAAATTCGAATATCATACTAAAGATAATTATACTTAAAATACAAAATTGAAAGCAGATAAAACAAATTTCTAAATAGTTTTTAGTTAGTGTTCAGACACACTGAGTAGAAATAAAAAAAGATATCTTAGCTTACAAGATATCTTTAAAATTCGATGGTGCGGATAAAGAGACTCGAACTCTTACGCCTTTCAGCGCCAGAACCTAAATCTGGTGCGTCTACCAATTTCGCCATATCCGCAATCAATCAGCAAAAGATTGAGCGATGAATTATAGGTTAGTTTGCAAATTGTGCCAAGTGAAATATCTTAAGCATATACAGACAGATGCAAATGAGCTGTGAATAAGCATAAATACCGTGGAGTTTCTTATTGCCCAATACCAAGTAATAATAGTCTGAATATCACAAACTGATGATCGGCTATGAATGCCACCAGCACAGATAGTTTGATTGCATACAAAAAAACAGCAAACAAATAGTCCACTAACAACCAAGAGTTTAATTAAATCAGAAATCAGGAGAAAAATAGATTGGTGGGTGATGACGGAGTCGAACCGCCGACATTCTGCTTGTAAGGCAGACGCTCTACCAACTGAGCTAATCACCCCTAAGAGAGAAAACAGCAAATATGAAATTGGCGCGGCGGACGGGGCTCGAACCCGCGACCCCCGGCGTGACAGGCCGGTACTCTAACCAACTGAGCTACCACCGCGCAAGTTTTATGCAACGCATAAAACAGAAAACTGGTGGGTGATGACGGAGTCGAACCGCCGACATTCTGCTTGTAAGGCAGACGCTCTACCAACTGAGCTAATCACCCTGTGCTGTCGAGGCGCGTATTTAATCACAGAGTAAGAAACACAGCAAGCCCTTTTTATCGCAATGTTGCACATTTTTTTTAGTTTACTGTTTTTTAAATTTAAATTTTAGGGTACTTGAAACTTGTTATTGATTAACCAATAGCAGGGGTTGGATACCCTGTTTGATTCAGACATTCAATATATAAAATTCTGCTTCTTTCCCTATTATCTCTATATTGAAAGAGGAAAATGATGTTTTATATGCCAGCAAAACAAATTCAGGCATATAGAACTTTTGTTATATTAAACAATATTCCCATACTCACTTAAAATTAAAAAAATATCTAAAACCAAATACAATATTTACAGCAATAAACACTTATTATCATCTTCCAAGCAATAAAATTGCTAAAAATCTATAAAATTAATTTTAAAATAAATTATTCACATTGAAATAATGATTTTAAATATTTATTAAATAAAAATAAAAAATTATTTATATAAAATTAAATAGCAATTTATAATAATAAAAATAGATAAAGAGCAATAATTAAGAATTTTACGCTAACTTATCAGCATAAACTAATCAAAGTTAATCAATCTTCTTCTAAAATAAACTATAGATTTTAATTTTTCAGATTTAAACTTTAATAGCATAAAATTGCTAAATAAGTTATTTAGCATATTAATGCCGTCGGTATTGAATCAGAAACATGACAGAGATTTTTCCTGAGTAACTATCACCGGAAAGTTAAATATAACCCTCTATTTGAATCTTTATATTTTATCTGACAATCAGCTGCACATTCATATTTTATTTTCTGTCTGTCACATAAAAAGCTTAATTGCCTAAGAATTTACTAAAAGTAAGCAACAGAAGCTACTGAACAAGGAATTCCATGAAAAAACAAAAATATAAATTCCAAATTACCGGAACAAAACACATCACATCCGGTCGAACTTTGTGCTGTACAGTCCTGGGCTTTTTTAATCTTTTTGCTATTCCGTCAGCTTTGGCTGCGGCAAATATCTTTGCTGATATTCCGCTGCATCTGCAAAGTAAATCCATTACTACTTCGTCATATAGCGTTAAACCCAATGTTACCTTTTACATTGATGATTCAGGCAGTATGTCTATGAACATCGTACCGATTACCTATAAATGTCGGGTGAGTAAATGGATTCCCAATCCGGATGGTAAAGGGGGCAAATGGCCGCCATTTGGTAGTTATGAATACGGATTTACAAAAAAACCCAAAAATACCTCAGAAGTCAGATATAGCTGTGATACCTACCGGCGTATTGATTCCGTTAAAGAAGTACTGACAGATATCATCAAAAAATATCATGATGATATGTACTTTGCATTTCGCCCGATGTGCGGCACCGGTGACCAGAAAAAATTCAATAAATTTTATGACACTTCTGATCCGGCCAATTATGAAAGCATGCTAAATAACATCAAAAAACTGGAAACACCATGCGACACCCCCACTACACGCCAGTTTCCTGTTATTGCGCGCAATCTGGTAATAAACAAACTGAAATATCGCTGCCAAAAATCTTATATTATTTTGCTAAGTGATGGTGAAGCTGATAATACATATTCTATTTCAGATAAAAATTTCAACAAAAATACAGATTCACGCTACGATAGCTACTTTGATCGGGATTTTGAAACTAATAACGATCGCTTAAATTTTCTTGCCCGTAATCACAATACCAATAAACCACTGCGTCTGAAATACTATACAGACAGGCTCAATAACTATAACTTTGGTGACTACATCTACACCAGTGATTACTATAGCTCAACCGGTAAATCCATTAATGCCTCACCAGTGCGAAAAAAAACTGATGATGCGGGTCAGCCATGGAATGAAGTTGATCCAAAAACAAAAAAACGTTTTCGCCAAACTGCACAAACATTCACCATCGGAGTAGGACTCGGGCAGCGCAATACAAACGAAGCCAAAATCGCCATTCCTTATCTGGAAAATGCCGCAACGCCAAGTGGCGAATACAATGAAACAACCAACCCTAACGGACGTTTCTTTAACGCAAATTCCCGTGATGAAATTATCAGCGCTTTTGAAAAAATATTTAAAACCATCAAAGGAGAAATGACCGCATCAACCATTCAGACTACTACAACAGCTCCGACTGTAGCCATTTCCAATACCAACCAGGGTAATCTGTCGATTACCGCCAAGGTTGAAACTGGTTCATGGAGCAGCAGGATTTGTATTTACGATATCAATACCAAAAATGACAGCAGCTCATGCCCGATGCGACCTACATACAGCAACCGGCAATTATTGCTTAATGATGGTAAATATACACATCTCTTTAACGAAAGCCTGAACAGCTTTAATAACAGCACATTTAAAATCAGTAACAATAATAAAAATCGTAATGAATGGCACGATGGCTTACTAGCATGGCTAAATCGTTCGCTTACTGCTGATACTCAGAAAAAAAATGAATTTGTATTGGATTATCGTACCCGCCGCTCTCTGCCAGACTTCGGAAATACGCGGGATTTAGGAGATATTATAGATAATCCGATTCTTACAGCCGGCAATATAGAAAATAACCGCCAGCGGTATCTGATTACATCAGCTAATGACGGAATGGTTTATGTTTTCCGTTCAAGCACTAACTCCAATTTTCCTTATGATTTAAAATTTAATTACATGCCAATGGGTATTGAAAGGCAGAGTAATGACGGTTCTGATCTGGTTGCTCACTATTACAAGGATTTAACCAGCAAAAAATATGGCACTAATGATAATTTTCCCCATCGTTTCCTGCTTAACGGAGGCATGGTGGTACAGCAGACCGACGGCAGCAACGGGCGGCCACAGCAGATATTTATGGTTTCTACCCTCGGACAAGCGGGACGAGGCGCATTTGCCATCAATATCGGCGGAAACGACATTATTACCGGCAGGCCATTAGCCGGAGACAACATGCAGTCGTCCCGCTGGTATGAGGATGTTTTCCTGTTTCAGACACCTGGCGGAAAAGACAATCAGTTTGGTTATACTGTCGGTACACCTGCCATTGCAAGAGTGCGGGTCAATTCAAATATTAATGCCTCAGATTCATCTATTACAGACCATATACGTCAAGCTGCATTTATCAGCAATGGCTATAACTACTCCCCCTCTCTGGCTCAGGATATCGCAGCCAAACTCTCACCTGAATCAGCTTTATATATTTACGACATACTGGGAATAGATGTAGGCACTCAGGCCTATATTCATACCGGCAGCAAAAAAGGAGATTTAATCGCCAAACTGGTTGCTCCTAATGGCAGCGGCGGCCTTTCCAGCCCGACAGTTATCGATATAGACGGAGACGGCGTAGCTGATATTGTCTATGCGGGTGATTATCATGGTAATTTGTATCGGTTTGACTTACGTGCCCCTAATCCGTCAAACTGGAAAGTGTATAAAATCTTTACTGCTGATGGTCCCATCACTTCAGCACCCGGAGTATTTCTTCTTAAAGCAAAAGGAGCACAGCATACAAACAGTGAAATACCAACAGCAATTGTTACTTTTGGCACAGGCAGCGATATTTATCAGTCAGACCTGACAAATAAAGCTCAGCAAAGTGTATACGGCATTTATGATGATCTGAGCCAGCCGGAAGTGCACGAAATCAGCAAAAGCAGTCTAGTAAAACAAGAATTTATCCAAGCCGGCAATTACCGTTTACTGAGTAACTATCCGCTAAACCCAGCTGTTCATCGAGGCTGGTATTTTCATCTCAAAGAAAACACCGGTGAGCGCATTGTATCCAAACCGATAATTGTTTCTTATGCTGGCGCAGTGCTATCGCGCACTTATAATGTAGAAAAAGAAAATAAACTGCCTGATCCATGCAAGATTACTTCTGTCGTCCAGCGTAACTCCGTTACTACCGGTAAAATTCAGTTTAATGTAAAAACCGGGGGCGCATTACAAAGCACAGATCCGAATTTTGTATTTGATGAAGCAGCGCCAGCAGGCAGTAGCGTGAGTACGGAAGGACCTTTTAGTTTTACCGTTTCAGGCAATAATAATATCGATATCGGCGGCTCATATACCCAGAAGCCATTAACTGAAAAATCTCCTCCGGTGGAAAACTGCTCGCGTGCCGCCGTGATAGCAGCGACAACAGACGGAAATAAATTAACTATTAATGTCCCGCGTTGTCCGATCATAATTCACCGGATTTCATGGCGTGAAATAAAAGAAGGTTATCTTTAACCAAACTTATATTAATTACAATTTTTAATTAATTTTAATTTATTTTGCCGGTTAAACTATATAGTTTAACCGGTATTTTTATGACAAATAAACATAAATACCAGTAAATTCAATTTAAACAGAAAATTTTGATTTTATGAAGCCAAATAAATTTATATTTTTTATATAAATTTTACTTTTTAATATATAAATAATTATATAAAACCAGTTAAGAAAAACATTATACATATAAACCACAGATTTCATTACACAATGAAATACATTTCAATTTTATTGACTTAAAGATTATTTTTACTTATATTATCAAACAATTTAACATTAAAATTTGTACGCTGATTTCAGCGAAATTTAATTTTCGCCAGAATCTATCCAAAATCTATTTTCAGCTTAGCAAGGTAAAGCATGAATACTGCGATTAAAAATAACAGGAAAACCAGATTTCCTAAAGGTAAAAAAGTTTTAGTTTCAGCTGTTACTGGAGCCTTAGGTATTTTTATGGCACCATATACTTATGCTACAGCAAATTCTTTCGCGGATACGCCATTACGACTTCAGCAAAAATCTATTACTCAGGAAGCTTACAACGTAAAGCCTAATATTGCTTTATTTATTGATGATTCTTCTAGTATGACGAAAGGATTAGTAAATAATCCGTCTATAAAACCAGCTAAAAAACGCTATTTTTATAAATGTATTCAAGGAACAGCGAAATCTTTATGGGACGGCAGACCTGGCTGGAAATTGAATTTAACTTTCGATCAAAAAGAAGCACTTCTTGCTAAAAAAGAAGGATGGGATTGTAAGAGATACAAAAGAATAGATGCGGCTAAAGAAATTCTTAATACTATAGTTACCGACAATCGGGATAAAATGTATTTCGCATTACGTCCTTTATGTAGCGAAACAAACAAATGGAATAATAGTTTTCATGATACTTCTAATCCATCAGAATTTAAAAAAATGATTGAGGAAATAAATAAGTTAAAAGCGCCATGCGGTACCCCAACTACTCGACAGTTCCCTGTAGTTGCAAGAAATCTGGTTATGAATCAATTGAAATACCGTTGTCAGAAATCTTATATTATCCTCTTAAGTGATGGTCTGGCTACTGCTGAATATTCAGCTTCAGATAAAAACTTTACTAACAAACCAAACAAAGATTTAGATGAATTTTTTGACAAAAACTTCGCTACAAGTGATGAGAGAGATACTTTTTTTAGAAAAAGAGATGCGCCTCAGATGATAGACAGACTGGGTTTTTATACAGATAAATTAGCAGACCCAAAAGCTCATACAGACACTGGAAAGCCAGATGGAATTCCAGTTGGTTTTGGTCCGTATATATATAGCGAAGATTATTATTCAGGAAGTGGTGGTACTATAACGCCGGGGATTTCAAAGTATTTGCGCACAACTGATGATGCAGGCAAACCGTGGAATTCAATAGATAATATTACAAAGAAACCCTTCTATCAAATTGCTGAAACATATACTATCGGATTTGCACTTGCTAACATCGATCCGGATGATAATATAAAAGATGATGATAGAGATGATCGTGCTTATTTCTATCTCGAAAATGGTGCAACACCAAAAGGACTTCATCCTAAAGGTAATTTCTTTAACGCAAATTCTAGAGATGAAATCATAGAGGCGTTTAAAACTATTTTTGACAAAATTAATGGGGAAGTAAAAACTAATGCAATTAATGTAACGACAAATGCTCCAAGTATGGGTATTTCAAGCTCATCAACAAATGATCTGGGCATTACAGCTAAAATTGAAACCGGTAACTGGAGTAGCCAGATTTGCATACATGATTTAACTAATAAAAATTCAAAAGACAAAGGACAAACAGTCGATAAAAATGATTGTAAAGTGCAACCATCTTTTACTAATAGAAAGCTATTAATTAATAATGGCAAGACTACTTATTTATATTCAAATCTGACACCAGATCAAGGCCTGGATAATAACTCATTTGAAATTAGTACGAATGCTGATAAAAATAAAAAAGAATGGCTTGATGGTCTGCTCACTTGGTTGAGCCGTGCCAAAGAAGATAAAGACATTTATCAGGATGGCTTCACTTTAAATTATCGTCAGCGACCGGATAATGCCCGTAATATGGGTGATATTATTGATAATACTATTGTAACAGCAGGCGGAATTGAGTTTAATAAACAGAAATATCTCGTCACTTCGGCTAATGATGGAATGGTATATGTTTTCCGTGCAGCAGATAATTCGAATCATCCGTATGATCTTAAATTTAATTATATGCCAATGTCTATTGAACGGGACAGTAGTGATGGAAGTGATATAGTTGGTCACTATTATAAGGATATGCTAGATAATGATTATGGTAAAGATTCTAAACATCCTCACAGATATCTATTAAACGGGGGGATCGTAGTAAGAGAAACCTCCGACAGAGAAGACAAACCAGGCGTAAACCAAATATTTATGGTATCAACAATGGGACAGGCAGGGCGCGGAGCATTTGCTATTAATATTGGCGGACAGGATATCGTTACTGGTAACAATATTGCTGCAGATAATATTGGCAGTGCGAGCTGGTATAACAATGTATCGCTGTTTCAGACACCAAGCGGTGCAAATAATCAGTTCGGCTATACTATTGGTAAGCCGGCGATTGCGAGAATAAGGGTTAACAGAGATACAAATGCATCAGATACAACAATAACAGACCATCTTCGTCAAACAGCTTTAATCAGTAGTGGTTATAACTCTAAAGATTCTAATGATGAATCCGCATTGTATATCTATGATGCATTAGGTGTTGATGTAGGCGTAGAGAGTTATCAAATAACAGGTGATCCTAAAGGTACACTAATCAGTAAAATGATTGCATCAAAAGATGGTGGCGGATTGTCCAGCCCTACAGCTGTGGACATCAATAGTGACGGGATTACCGACCTTGCATATGCTGGTGATTATAAAGGGAATCTTTATAGATTTGATTTCAGAAATCCGAATCCAAACAAATGGACTGTAAAAAAGATTTTTTCAGCTAATGCACCTATAACGGTTGCTCCGGCTGTCTATCGAGCTGCCGAAAACCTGAAAGATCCCTTAGCAAAAAACAAACTGGTCATTGTATTTGGAACAGGAAGTGATATTTATCCGTCTGATCGTGATAGTTTGCAGCAACAAACCATGTATGGAATTTACGATAATTACAACGAACAAACAAATATGTTAATTAACAAAAGTTCGTTAGTGCAACAGGTTATGACATATAAGGATGATTATAGTTATCTGACCAACAAACCTTTTTCATCAGAAAAAGATAAGGGTTGGTATTTTAACCTGAATAAAGACGGAGAACGCGTAACAGAGTCAGTACAAAAATTAATAACAACAGGTATTGTAATGACAAGATCATACTCCGTTAGCCAAAATGGTAAATTGAATGATCCTTGTGAAGATTCAACAATGGTTGAAAAAACAAATCTTGTTAGTCGTCTTACTCAGTTTAATGCACTTACAGGCGGAGCATTAACCGAAAACGACGCACACATTGTAGTAAACTCAGACTTTTCACTTGCTAACAGTTCTAAAATGGATGAAGCTATTGGAATGATGGTTTCAAATACAAATGATGGATTTGTTGATGCTTTGGATGCCGGAGGTTCGGGTAAAGAGGAAGATCCTAAAAAGCGAAGACAACCAAATAATTGTTTTCGAAAAAAACCTTTTGGGATGAATGATAAAGGTGAAATATTTGAGATTCAGGGGGTTGTTATGTGTCCCGTCAGTATCAATCGTTTATCATGGAGAGAAATTAAAACTGGTTATTTAAGCTAGGAATATTCATAAACTTCATCTGAACATAAACATTACACTCATCCCCTGAAATTTTATCTGTACAAAATTTCAGGGGATAATTTCTTATTTATGGGTTGATACCGACGAGTTGATTGTATTTGGTGATATCACCAGATGTGAATCAAAGAGTAATAACAGAATGATATGCTACATTCAAAAATAATTCAGATTGTGATTCACATGATATTTGAAGCTGTTGAAAACGTTCGGCTGCAATTTTTGGCTTTATTTCATTTTCCGGCATACAATTGCAGTTTTCACAGTAACTGTTTTCTAAGATTTTAAATTTAATCCATAATACTTAACTAATTGCAAAAATATTATGGAGAACATCCTTGATGTCATTTAATCAGATTAATCCGCAAAATGTCCGAGTTTTTCCATTTTGGTATGCAGATAATGCCGGTTTTCAGGATTTTGTCCGACATGTAAGGGAACACGATTAGTTACATGAATACCCAGTGCTTTTAGTGTATCGACTTTCTGCGGATTATTGGTCATTAACTGTACAGACTGTATGCCAAGATGATCAAGAATGTGTTTGGCCAAAGAAAAATCACGGGCATCGATGGGTAAATTCAAAGCAAGATTTGCTTCTACGGTATCCAGCCCTTCATCCTGAAGTTTGTAAGCCCGGATTTTATTCAGTAAGCCTATACCCCGGCCTTCCTGACGTAAATAAATAATTACACCTTTTCCTGCCTCCTGTACTGCTTTCATCGCAGCTTCAAGCTGGGGGCCGCAATCACAGCGTTTGGAAAATAAAGCATCACCGGTAAGACATTCAGAATGAATTCGTCCGAGTATATCTTCTCCTGTAGAAATATCACCTACAGTAAGAGCAATGTGTTCCTGCCTGTTGCGTACATCTTCAAATCCGTGCATGGTAAATTCACCCCATTGCGTTGGTAAACGGCAGGAAGCAATAAAACGTACAGGACTATTATCTTGTATTTGGTTTTGATATATTTTTGACATAATATTTATCCCTTGGTATGTGTTGTGGCAGCGTTATGCAAATTATGCATCAGTGGTGTAATTACCATTGCCAGGGCAATCCAGTCGATAAGTTCCGTATCGGAAATGGCATCTTGCTGCTGATGAGCGGCAAACAATACACCCAGTACTTGCCCTTCTTCACCAGTAACAGGAACAGCCAGCTGTGAAGCCCCGCTTTGTTCTCCTGTCAGACTGCTGTCATTAATCCACATTTGTACATTATTTATCTGGTTCAGCCAGCCAGTAGAAGCTGTACGTGCAAACAAATACTGATTTACCTGCTGCTGATCGCAGTTTATTACAGCGGGAAAATGATACCCGCGTGCCAGTAGCCGGCATAACTCCCCTATTTCATTATTTCCTTCATATAAATATAAAGCAAATACATCATTATGATGCCGGCTTGCTATTGAATCGAAAGCCAGATATAGCTGGCGCAAGGTATATGCACTGTTCTCATTGGCTGTAAATAAGTCTGCCGGATAAATCTGGTATAGTGAATCTGGACTTAAATTGAATTTACGAGCCAGACTAAATCCGTTTTCTTCATACCATAGCACAGACATGTCGATTTCTGCCTGAGCAAGCTCCAGTACAGATTGCGCAACCAGCATTGCCATCCGGACTTCCTGCTCTGGTAATTTCAATCCTTGCGTTTGCAGGTAATCACGCACCTGAGCGCATGTCATACACTTCCTTACTTTTTTCTTTGCAAACAGGTATTGTAACCGAAAACGATGCAGATACCGGATAGCAAAAGCTCAAGCATTTTAAAGCAATTTATATTTTTTATTCATTTTATCCGGTATAAGCAGAACCGACATTATTATGGCAGTATTGGCACTAAGCAATTTACTTTTCATTACCTTAATGGAATTTACTGTGTTAATTTAATTCTGGCTAATTAAATTATAGTTAAGTACTTGTATTATTTAAAATTTAAAAGAATAATAAAGCTACCGTAGATTCACGGTAATTATTGAAAAGGAGTTGTATATGAGCAATCTGAAACCCGGCGATAACTCTGGAACCAATGGCGGGATTTATCAGGAAGTTGATCAGCATGGCCATGAGCTGGATAATTTTGCCACGATTAAAGACCATGAAAAAGTACCTCCAACCCAGCATCCGGGTAATACCTGGAAATTAAAAAACAGGACTCCTGACGGTAAACATTAAATATTTTCTGCTATTAAGCTGTCTGATTACATATATGTATTTTTTCGGATAAACTATATTTACAGCTTGTATCAATGTAATCAGGCAGCTTTCTTTGATTTAATTCTGATCATGTTACTTGATTAGAAAAATCAGTCTTATATCAATTGATATTATTTGCCGCTTTTTTCAGAAAAAAATCTTACAACAGTACGAATTGATGGAATACTTTGATATTAATCTGTTTATTTTGTTTTATCAAAGTTCCGTCTGAATCATCAAATCTTCTTTGAATATCAAGCTATTTTTATTCTCTGATTCAATATTTCCGCTTAAAACAGACAAACTAAACTGGTTTTGCTCTGAATCCGGATAAACGTTCTGCATAAATATACAACACCGAAACTGATGTACTTTATTTTATTTTTATGCTTAGTTTATGTTTTTTATTAATAAATATTAATATTCAGTTTCAAATACTATCTGAATCAAAATTTAATTTTTAAGTTTGTCTGATAAATTACTTTACTTTACGGCTGTACAGATATTTAATACCTATATTAACTATAAGCATCAATATTGTTTTTATCATTATTATTTTGGCTGGATAAAGCTAATTAATAGAGAACAATATTTGTTATGGATAATAGTTATAAAGTTAAAGAAAAAATAATATATTGTTCACATACATCGAAGGTATTAATCCATGAAGAAACACAGTACATGATTAATCTGATCCATTAAAACTTAAACATTTTAAAGATTTAATTTATTTAATAAAATTATAAGTTACGGATTTTGTTATGAGTTTCCACAAATACTATCTTTAGTATTGCTGGTACTGATATTGGTATTATCAATCTGGCGACATATAAATATTGGCTTACTGGTTTTTTGTGCAGCCGCATAATGGTTACAGCAACACAATTCTATGCGGTAACTGGTTCAGCGACAGCACCAGACCCGGCACTGCTACTGACTTTTAAATCAGTATTCGGGCATTTTCCGGGTTCAATTGTTACTTTACTCATTGGTGTATCGCTGCTTTTTGGGCATTTCGAACGCAGCGGAAGTCTGAGCTGGCTAACGGATAAAGTATATAAGGCAATTGGTGAACATACTTTACTGATTCCGTGGGTTGGCTACATGATTGGTTTGTTTATTTCTACTGCCGGCGCTTTTTCTACTGCAACAATTACATTACTGGTACCGGTTATTGCGGCTTTAGGCAGACGTATGCCAAGAATTTTCTTCATCAGTGAAGTAGCTGCAATTGTGGGTGCCAATACCGGTGCTCTATCTCCGATTAATCCGGTAGGTACGGTTATTCGTGACTCTGCAAATCATGCCCAGGTCAGTTTTAATGGATGGCAGTTATGGTTACTGGGCACAATAGTTAGTGTCAGTACTGTATTGGTATTGCAAATAATTTTTAGTCCTAGTCGCATACAGGACAGTACGAATGGAAAAAAAAACCGGCTCGTGGTCTGGCTTTACTGAAACCAGTTGCTGTTGATAATAATGATAAAGGACAACTGAATCCTGCCTATGCAATTTGCTCAACATTATCTGTATTGTTCTTTATCACTCTGGTGGTATTTGCAGGTACTGACGTGGGTTCAACAGCAATTTCTCTGGCTGTATTATTGTTGTTACTGTTTCCGGAATATAGTAAAAATTTAGCCAGAAATATCTCCTGGAATGCTGTGGTGGTAATCAGTGGTTTACTGGTGTTTATTGGTACGATGATGTCGGTACATACCATGGATGCTTTAGAAAACCGTTTACTCGGTATGACTACTAATCAGATAATTTTATTGTTCATTATTACGTATTTAACTACCAGTCTGAGTAATGTTGAATCTTCTACTATTGGTGTGATCAGTCTGATGACACCTATGATTTTTACGATATTCGGCGGTTCAGCGCATATGTCGCTGATTCTGGCTGCCTGTGTAGCACCGGCTTTACTCAGTGTGATTAATCCGATTCATATTGCCGGTACGCTGGTGGTAAGTTATACCGATGAAAAGCAGCAGGATGCAATGTTCAGGCGCCTGCTAACCATTGCTTTTTTCATTGTTCCGATTATTCCGGGGTTAACAATGATTTTGCCGGCAGTGATGCTTTAGCTTTAAGTTAAATGCTGCCGTTTGGCTCCTGTTCAGGCGGGTTACAGGATTCTCATGGCAGTACTGTATATAGATATCTGAATTCAGACTATACAGATTTATTCTCCTTGATTTAACATTAAAAAAGATATCTTATACTTTACTTTACATAAAAAGTGATTTTTTATATTATTTTATAAAGAATATATATTTTTTAAATCTAATTATATGACAATTTAATGATATCCGTATATTAGCTGTAGGCTGAAGAGTTCTCTGAATCCGAAATAAATACAAATGTTATTTATTGTGCGATTTTCAGCATATTCATTCTGAAACAATAACCATTCAGGACACTTTATGAACTTACCACAAATTTTATCGCTTATATTACTGGTTGTGATTTTGGTTCTGGCAGTCTGGCGACATGTCAATATTGGTCTTTTAGGTTTTAGTGCTGCGGCGATAATGGTTATGGCAACAACTGCAATTGCTGATGGTTCTGATACAAATACAGTCTTAAGCAGCAAGGATGTACTCAGTCATTTTCCCGGAGCCATTGTAACGCTGTTAATCGGTGTGTCCTTACTTTTTGCTCATCTGGAAAAAAGCGGTGGCTTAAGCTGGTTTACAGATCAGATTTACGCAAAAATGGGGCATCGCACTAATATTGTTCCTTGGATTGGCTATTTTATCGGATTTGCGATTTCGACAGCCGGTGCCTTTTCTACGGCATCGATAACGTTGCTGGTTCCGTTTATTGCTGCTTTAGGCAGAAAACATCCCAGATTATTTTTCATCTGTGAAATGGCAGCAATTATTGGTGCCAATACTGGTGCACTTTCACCTATTAATCCTACTGGTCAGGTTATTCTGGATGCAGCAAAAAAAGCACATGTTGAGTATAGTCCGTGGCTGGTCTGGTTTCTGGGAATGTTAATCAGTTTTGTGCTGGTTATTGCCCTGCAAATTGTATTTCAGGATAAAAGAGTAGTCGAAACAAGTGATGCTAAAGCGCCTGAAAAAGGCTTTGTACTGCTGAAACCAATTAAACAGGAAAATGGTGATAACCATCAGTTACAGCCATTTTATGCAATCTGTTCTACTATTGCGGTATTGATTTTTCTGATATTAGTGATATTTGCTAAAGCCAATGTCGGTCTGACTGCTCTGACGCTGGCGGTAATTATGATGCTGTTTTTTACGCAGCAAAGTAAAGATTTTGTGAAAAAAATCCCATGGAATGCTGTAGTGGTTATTAGTGGTCTGCTGGTTTTTATCGGTACCATGATGCAGGTAGATACAATGAAAGCGGTAGAACAAGGACTGCTCAGTATGACCAGCAGTAAAATTGCTTTATTGTTTATGCTCGCTTACCTGACCACGTTCCTGAGTAATGTTGAATCCTCTACTTTGGGGGTTATCAGCTTGATGATTCCGATGGTATTTACGATTTTTGGCGATTCTCCGCAAATCTCTTTGATTCTGACTGCCTGTGCGGCACCAGCTATGCTCAGTGTCGTTAACCCGATTCATATTGCCGGTACTCTTGTGGTAAGTGTGACCGAAGAAAAACAGCAGGAAATGATGTTTAAACGTTTACTGATTATTGCCTTTGCTACAGTACCGTTTTTTCCCGGGCTGGCTATGATTGTTCCGGCGCTGATGATGTAATATCAATATTATTTAAAAACGCTCCGCTTTAAAGCAGAGCGTTTTATATTTCTGCACAGCAGATATTTATCTGCCTGTTGAATATTCTTTAAGATGATTTGGATTCAGTCTGCTCTTTTCCAATAAGCTGTTTTGCTTATTAACGCTGGCTGTCAGAAGAGCCAGCTGTCCGTTTGCAAAAAAACCAGTTAACAAGCTGATTAGACTACGGCACAATAATCATCTGTTTTCTGTTAATACTTTTTTATATTTTATATGCAAATTTATTTGGTTGGTGGTGCAGTAAGAGATAAGTATCTGCAGCGGCCGGTGGTCGACCGCGACTGGGTAGTGGTTGGCGCAGATGCAAAAAAAATGCTGGAAGCCGGGTATCAGCCCGTAGGCAAGGATTTTCCGGTATTTCTGCATCCGCAAACTCATGAAGAATATGCGCTTGCGCGTACCGAACGTAAAGTATCTGCCGGTTACAATGGCTTTACTTTTCATGCAGCGGCAGATGTGACGCTGGAGCAGGATTTACAACGACGCGATTTAACCATTAATGCTATGGCCGAAGATGCATCGGGTAATCTGATTGATCCGTATAACGGGCTGGCTGATTTACGCTGCGGTATATTACGTCATGTCAGCCCTGCTTTTGCAGAAGACCCGGTACGTATCTTGCGTATTGCCCGTTTTGCAGCGCGTTATGGATTTAAAGTAGCCGATGAAACTATGGCACTGATGTGCCGGATGGTAAATAATGGTGAAGTAGATGCTTTGGTTGCCGAACGGGTATGGCAGGAACTGGCTAAAGGGCTGATGGAAAAAAATCCGCGGCTGATGATAGATGTTTTACGTGCCTGTGGTGCGCTGAAAATAATTTTGCCGGAGGTTGATGCGTTATTCGGCGTACCGCAACGCGCTGATTTTCACCCTGAAATAGATGCCGGTGAGCATACATTACTGTGTCTGCAGTATGCTGCTGAAAATGATTATTCACTGGAAGAACGTTATGCTGCTCTCACTCATGATTTGGGCAAAGCGCTGACGCCGGCAGATAAATTACCACGCCACCCCGGACATGATTATGCCGGAATAAAACCCGTAGAAGCGGTAAACCGGCGCTGGCAGGTACCCAAAGTCTGTGCGCAACTGGCATTACTGGTATGTGAATATCATATCAGGTTACATAGTGTCAGCCAGCTTAAGCCCAAAACGACACTGGATA
The DNA here is from genome assembly GCF_016100875.1 of Snodgrassella sp. W8124. Lineage (NCBI taxonomy): Bacteria > Pseudomonadati > Pseudomonadota > Betaproteobacteria > Neisseriales > Neisseriaceae > Snodgrassella > Snodgrassella sp. W8124. The sequence continues at coordinate 695,046 of NZ_JACFRP010000001.1, read as the reverse complement.
TTCTGAAAAAAACCGATGCATTGCGCCGTCCGGATCGATTCAGGCAAATTTTGCGTGTATGCCTCGCTGATATACGCGGACGCCTCAGATTTGAACATCAGCCATATCCTCAGCAACAGCACTGGCTAAATTTACAGTCTGCGGCAATGGCAATTGATGCAGCATCAATTGCCCGGACAGTGGCTGAACCGCAGCAGATAGCTCAGGCAATCGATCAGGCAAGGCTGAATCAGATTCGCCCGATACAAAATGCATATTGTCAATCTCAACCACACGGCTATTAATTATGTCATCTTCAGCACTTATTACTCAGTTGTCGGATAAGCTACACAAGCACAAACAACAAGCGGCAGAAATATACCGGCAGCGCAGGCATCCGTTTGTGTATTTTCGCCAGCATACCGGAATAATTGCTGATGTGCTGTCCACACTGTGGCAGGAATTGTTTGCCGGCGAAGAAATGTGTCTGCTGGCAATAGGTGGATTCGGACGCGGCGAAATGTATCCGTATTCGGATATGGATATTGCTATTGTCAGCAGAAATCCGATTGATGACGATATTCAGCAAAAAATTGGTGCTTTTATTCAAATATTATGGGATATCCATTTACAGCCCGCCCCTAAGGTGGGAACAATTAATGAGTTATGTGAAAGTGCCCGGGTTGATTTAACGGGTGATTCAGCCTTACTGGAAAGCCGGTATTTATGCGGCCGGCAGGATCTGGCTGCTGAATTGATTCATCAGCTTGATTTACAGCGGGATGTGGCTGCTTTTATCGAAGGTAAAATACTGGAACAGCGGCAACGATATACTAAAGCAGCCGGTGAAGCCAGTCTGCTGGAAGCCAATGTAAAAACTACTCAGGGCGGTTTACGCGATATTCATACTTTATTGTGGCTGGCAAAAGTTCAGGGATTACCCCCTCAGATTCATCAGCTGATGAAAAATGCTATTCTGAACCGAACTGAAGCCAGGCTGTTACTGAGCTGCCAGAAACAGCTGGCCAGAATCCGTATTGAGCTGCATCTGACTGCCAGACGGGCTGAAGACAGATTGATTTTTGATTTACAAACTCAGGTAGCACAGAATCTTGGCTATCGCGATGATGCAAATTCCCGGGCCAGTGAAAAACTAATGCATGATTTTTATCGTGCACTAAAAGGCGTGAAACAACTCAGTGGTATTCTGGTACCTATGCTGCGCGACCGCGTCTATGCTTCTCTGCCGCGTGTAGTGGTTAATCTGGATCAGCATTATTATCAGGTAGGTAATATGCTGGCAGTGCATAATCTTGAACTTTTCTCGCAACAGCCTGAGCATATATTTACCATTTTACGTGTTGCTCAGGAACACAATGACATAATTGGTCTGGCACCAAAAACCCTGCGTGTATGGTGGGCGGCTGCACACCAGCTGGTGAATGAAGAGTTTTATCAGAATCCGGCAAATCGCGAATGCTTTGCCGGATGCTTCAAACACGGGGAGGGCCTGACTCATTTATTGCGCTTCATTAATCTGTATGGTGTGCTCGGCCGGTATTTGCCGGCATGGGGAAAAATAGTCGGTCTGCTGCAACATGATTTATTTCATATTTATCCGGTAGATGATCATATTTTAATGGTGGTACGCAATATGCGGCGTCTGGCTATGGAACAGCACAGCCATGAACTGCCTTTTGCCGCAACATTAATGCATACTTTTGCACGCAAACATATTTTGTATATGGCTGCACTGTTTCATGATATTGCCAAAGGCCGTGGTGGTGACCATGCACAAAAAGGCGTAGCCGATGCCCGCTCCTTTGCCGAAGATCATTTTCTGGATAGTGAAGAAAGCGATTTACTGGCGTGGCTGGTAGAACAGCATCTGCTGATGTCAATGACAGCACAGAAAGAAGATATTCAGGACCCTGAAGTGATTACCCGATTCAGCAAACAGGTTAAAACTGTTGAACGGCTCACTGCTTTATACCTGCTGACCGTAGCAGATATCCGGGGCACCAATCCGAAAATCTGGAATTCATGGAAAGCCAGTTTGCTGGAAAATTTATATAAAGCCACGCTGCATCAGCTCAATGGTAAACAAAGTAACCGGCACACGACTATTCTTGACCGCCGGCAACAGGCAATGCATGAGTTAAATCAATATCACATCAGCGAATCACAGCAGCGCCAATTGTGGCATATTCTCGGTCAGGCTTATTTTGCCCGCCATGAGTGGCAGGATATTTTATGGCATTTATCAAAAATTATTAATTACGAACAGCAGGCTCAGGCACACAGCCAGATGCTGCCGGATAATGATACCCTGAAGGTGATGGTTTATATGCCTAACCGCCCGAAACTCTTCACTGAGCTGGCTTCGGTTTTCAGTGAAGCCGGAATGAATATTCTGACAGCCCGCGCCTATATCACCGAACACAACTTTATTCTGGATACTTTTATTCTGCAATTTCCGCCGAATCTCAACCCGAATGATTATCTCACCATTCAGAATAAAACCGAGCTGGCGCTTAATCAGTTTGTAAATGGTAAATTGCCGATGTCTGCGAGCAATCCGGCCAGTCTGAGCCGGCGTAGCCGTCATATTCCGATTGCACCGAGAATCAGTATTGATGAAGAAGATAATCCCGGCTGGTACAGCCTGCACATTATTACAGCAAACCGGCGTTTTTTACTTGCCAACATTGCTGCTGTTTTATCCGATTTAAATATCAGTATTCGCTTTGCCAAAATCACTACTCTGGATGAGCGGGTAGAAGACAGTTTTCTGGTATATGCGCCTCAACTGGCCGATACTCAACAGCAATTGCAGCTTAAAAATGCCCTTCTGGATCAATTACTGCGCTAAGCAGTGATAACGGGAAACAGATAATGAACAGTTTTCAGATTGATAAAAATATTCTCAGCCAGTGGCAACGGCAGGCGAACAGACAGTTTCCTGCATTGTGTCAGCAGCGTCCGTCTCAGAGCCATAAAGGTACGTTTGGCACGCTGGGTATTCTGGGCGGTTCAGAAGGCATGGCCGGTTCGATTATTCTGGCCGGAATAGCTGCACTGCATTGTGGCTGCGGTAAAGTATGGCTTGGTTTTCAGCAACCGGCATTACCAATGCCGATACTAAGCCAGCAGCCAGAAATTATGTTAAATACCGCTGGGCGGCTTTTACACCGTTCCGATATTACCGCATGGGTGATTGGCTGTGGTCTGAGCACCTCAACTACGGCACTGGCAACACTGACTGAATGCCTGCAACAGAAGCATATGATGGTAGTCGATGCCGATGCACTGAATTTACTTGCTCAGCAGCCTGCTTTGCTGACTGGCAGGCAAAAGAATCAAAATGTTGTTTTAACGCCACATCCGGGAGAAGCTGCACGCTTACTGCAATGCAGTATTAGTGAAATTCAGAATAACCGTTATCAGGCCGCAAGCCAGCTGGCGCAAAAATATTCAGCCTGGATAGTTTTAAAAGGTCACCAGAGTCTGATTGTTTCACCTCATGGCCAGATACAGCAAAATGAAACCGGCAATCCGGGACTGGCAACAGCAGGTAGCGGTGATGTCTTAGCCGGCATAATCGGCAGTTTGCTGGCTCAGCAAATCCCACCGGAGCAGGCAGTATCAGCCGGAGTATGGTTACATGGTGCTGCAGCAGATATTCTTGCTGCCAATGATACCGGCCCTATAGGTTTATGCGCCGGTGAAATAGCTACAGCTGCACGCTGGCTGCGCAACCGTTTAAGTGAATCTGTCTGAAAAACAAAACAGATGGTTAGATAGCCATCTGTTTTATCAGTTTATCCGCTTTTATATTTCGGAAACTGCATTATTTATCTGTTAAAGCCCAGTCTACTGCTGCAGTAGCATGAATTGCCGTAGTATCAAATACCGGTACCGGACTGTCATCCTGCGAAACCAGTAACATAATTTCGGTACAGCCAAGAATGATGGCTTGAGCGCCCTTATCAGCCAGACGCCGGATAATCTGCCGGTACTGCTGGCGTGATTCTTCACGTATGATACCTGATACCAGCTCTTCATAAATAATTTTATGTACTGTCTGACAATCTTTATCGTCAGGAATCAATACCTCTAAACCGAATTTTTCTGTAAGCCGGCCTTTATAAAAATCCTGCTTCATAGTGAATTCGGTACCAAGTAAGCCAACTTTTTGCAGTTTCTGGCTGCAAATTTGCTTAGCCGTTGCATCAGCGATATGCAGCAAAGGTATTGTTATACTATTCTGTACCTGTTCAGCCATACGATGCATGGTATTGGTACAAATTACAATACACTGTGCTCCGCCCTGCTCCAGCTGACGTGCAGCTGTACACATATTTTCAGCCAGTTCATCCCATCGTCCCTGATGCTGCAAAGCTTCGATTTCGGCAAAATCTACAGATAACATGATGCTGCGGGCTGAATGCGTACCACCAAGACGCTCACGTACTTGTTCATTAATCATGCGGTAATATTCAGCAGAACTTTCCCAGCTCATGCCACCGAGCAACCCAATGGTTTTCATGTTTTCCCCTTATTAGTTTAAAAAATTATTTATTTAATAGTTGAAGAATTTCTTTTGGCTGCTCAACAATATAATCGGCTGGCCATTGCGATATGTTATCTTCTGCACCGATATATCCCCAGTTCGCCAGCACTGTAATCATGCCGGCATTACGTCCTGCCTGCATATCACGCTCTGCATCACCGATATACAGGCAATTTTCGGGAGCTACGCCAATGTGACGGCAGGCATAAAACATGGGTTCGGTACTGGGTTTCGGCGCACTGGTGGTATCTCCGCTTACGATTACAGCCGGTTCAATACTGCATCCGAGCTTTGGTACCAGACGGTCAGTAAAAACATGCGGCTTATTGGTAATAATCCCCCAGACTATATTCTGTTCAGCCAGTTTTTCTAATAACTCATTTATGCCGCCAAATAAAACAGTCTGATCAGTAAAATGCAGTTCATACTCAGCCATAAAATCCTGCCTCAAAGCTGCAAACGCAGGATTATCAGGCTGCATACCTGTACCGAGTTTAATCAGTCCTGCTGCACCATGGCTGGCAACCGGACGAATCTCTGCCATAGTTTTAGGCGGTAAATTCTGCTTTTGCAGCACATTATTAAGGGCTATCCCTAAGTCCGGCGCCGTATCGGCCAGGGTACCGTCCAGATCAAATAACACAGCTTTAATCATGATTTTCTACCTGAAATATGGTCTGATAATCTGATTATATTGTATTAATGAACATGCTGACCGGCAACAGAAGGGATACAGCATAAAAGATTATTGCTGTGTTTATGAGCTGCGCTTTCTGTCTGTACTGTAACATGATGTATATCATGTTTGAGCAATACTTCTGCAAGCTCATTAACCAGTTTCTCTGCTTCCGTTATCGTTAATGTACCATCAACAACAATATGACAGGACAAAGCATTCATATTGCTGGTAATGGTCCAGGCATGTAAATCATGTACAGCTTTAATTCCCGGCATATTCTCAATCACTTTACCCAGCTGCTCCAGCTCAATTGCATCCGGTGTGCCTTCCATCAGAATACGCAAAGTGGTTTTCAGGATTCCGATTCCACTGTAAGCAATCAGGCAGGCTACCACTATACTTGCTACCGGGTCAGCCCAGCGCCAGCCAAACAGCATCATCAGTACAGCCGCGGCAATAGCACCCACCGAACCTAGTAAATCACCCAGTACGTGTAAAAACGCCCCGCGCATGTTTACATTATGTTCTGTTTCACTACTGCTGTGCATATACCAGGCAATAATAATATTTACCAGTAAACCAATCGTACTGATAACCAGCATGCCCCGGGTAGCAATATCTGGCGGATTAACAAAACGGCCTATGGCTTCATAAACAATCATAACTGCAATTACCATTAGTGCCAGGCCATTTACTGCCGCCGCAATAATTTCAAAGCGTTTATAGCCAAAGGTCTGCCGACCGTTTACCGGCCGCTCACTCAGGTGAAATGCGATTAAAGACAGCGCCAGCGCCAGTGCATCCGAAAACATATGACCAGCATCCGACAGCAGTGCCAGACTATTGGTTAACCAGCCGCCAATAATCTCTACCACCATATATGCACCGATAATCAGCAGTGAAATACTTAAAACTTTTTTATCTGCACTATGTGCACCAAGGTGATGATGGTGATGATGAGTTTCATCATGTTTATGCTCATGTGTATGGTTATGGTCGTGGTCGTGCATAGTATTCCTTTAAATATTGTCTGATACCATTTAATACGTTAAACCCTGACATATGGTAAAAGTCAAATGTGAATATCAGCAGATTTCAGCTCAGATCATTCTGGAATCCATAGTTAATATTTATATACATACCGGCAATAAATTTTTTACATAAGTTGATAATAGCAGAAAACACAGAAATTTTGCCGGTGTTTACTCTGGCTTCGTGCGAAGAAATATTGATATCAGCAAAAGCAGTAAATATTTTTAATATGTTTATTATTTAAATAATAAATTTTTATTTATTAATTTCCTTACATTGTTTCACATATCAAGGTAAAATACTTGTATGTACAAGTCATGTTCAGTGAGCTACTGAATCATTAATAGACTTGAGAATTGACAGCCAATTCAGATTAAGCGAAAAGAATACATATTCCGGTTTGCAGTGTTTATATTTTATGAATATGTATTTTTCATTCACACTGAGAATACTTGTTTATTCTGGTAATGTGAGATTTTTTGTAAGCTTATTCATAATACCGGATCATTGATTGATTATATGCTTTTACAAAACAAATATTGTATGCATATATTAGCTGCCGGAAATAATCCGGATTTAAGCATAAACATGAATTAACTGATTCTCAACTGTTGCTTTTCTTATTATTTATGTTTGGCATGGTTTAACAATCACTACTTTCTGACTGTTTATCTGTTTCATGTTTAGTTTTATATCTATTGAATTCGGCCTTTCATTTATTGTCTTTTTCTGTCTTTACTGGCTGTTGGGCAGCAAACCGAAACTGCAAAATCTGCTTTTACTGTGCACCAGTTATCTGATTGTTTATTTGTGCGGAAAAATACAGGCACTAATTGCATTACTGCTATTTACGGTATTTATTTATGCCACATCTGTACGAATAGTTCATGCCGCTAAACCCAGAATATGGCTGATAACTGCAATCATATGCACTATTCTGAATCTGGCATTATGGAAGTATTTTGATTTTTTCCGCACCTCTGTCAGCTATGGCCTGGATAGTTTGAAACTGAGTTCCGACTGGCTATCGGGTATCATATTACCGCTGGGACTATCCTACTACTCATTTCAGGCCATCAGCTATCTGGTTTCGCTTTATCAGGAGCGATGCCACAATCAGCCTGCCGGTAAAGTTTTTACATTACCGGGTCTAGCCCTGTATCTGGCTTTTTTCCCTACTATTACTGCAGGCCCGATTGCACGCGCCTACGATGCACGCGGGTTAACGGATATATATAAACAGCCCTGCGGCATGGCAACACAAATCTATACTCCGCAACGCCGTAGAATTCTGGCACCTACTCTGGCATTGTGTCTGATTGTAATGGCTTTAATGAAAAACTGGTGGCTGTCCGGCTGGATTGCCGACAACTGGGTAGATCCGGTATTTGCCAATCCCATGCAATATCATAGTCTGGAAATACTGGCTGCCATATATGGCTATACTGTTCAGCTGTTTTTTAATTTTTCCGGTTACAGTGACCTGATGATTGCGATGGGGCTGCTACTGGGATTTCGCCTTCCGGTAAATTTCCGCACACCATTACTGGCACACAATATCCGCGAATTCTGGCTGCGCTGGCACATCAGCTTATCAACCTGGATACGGGATTATATTTATATCCCGTTGGGCGGCGGCCGACATGGAATGGCTCGCACTCAGCTTAACCTGCTGATAGCGATGGCATTATCCGGAATCTGGCACGGGACAGGCTGGCATTTTTTAATCTGGGGCTTATTGCATGCAGCCGGGATGATCTTGCTTAATCTGGGCGACTGGCTGTACAGTCGTCTGCGTCATTGTGAATTGAATAAAGCTCGCGACGCTTTGAGTAAAAGTAGCCGGCCAGCTAAAATTGTCAGCATAGTTGTGACTATACATTTTGTATGTTTTTGTTTTATTTTTTTCCGCGCACCTACACTTAACGATGCTATGCTTTTGTTACACGCATTGCTTTACAACAATATTAATGTACCTCTGAGTACCAATCCGTTTTATTTTTTTAGTTTGTTATTGCTGGCATGGACACTGTATCCATTTCTGGCAAAATTTACCAATATGTTATACAAGCGCGCGGATTCTTTGCCACGATACCGTCTGATTCTTCCTTTATTACTGTTAGTGGTTCTGGTATTAATCTGTGCGCCGGCTGGTATTCCGGGATTTATCTATGCCAATTTCTAAATATCGCCGCGTGCCTTCTTACCGCAAAAAGGGAAGTAAAAAAAAGTTTTCCCAGTTCAGGGAAATAACAGATGTTAGTGTAAAAACCATCACGACCGTACCTATTGTCGTTGCAAGTGAAGAAACAGAAACCAGAGAGCGCCCAAAGAAAAGTAATAAACAACAATTTCGTTTTGTTTTACTATTCTTTCTCATCACTGCAACTATTTCACTTTGGCTGATGCAAAATTCTGTCATCGCCTATTATCAGCAAACTTACCACAGCAATAGTATTTTAACGAACCTGAAACAGCAGACATGGTGGCAAACAGGCAGCCGTGCAGGTGAAGCACTTAATAACGGTTTCAGCCAGCTTAATCAGTATATCAAGTCTGCTAACCTCAGCATCATCACTGCTTTTAATGATAATTATGCCTATACGGACAGCTATAAAGCCAAATTGCAGCAACAACTAAAACTTGCACAGGAACAGCATCGGTTAGCCCAGAAAAAAGCAGCAAAAGAAAATGATATGAAAGCAGCCTTTACGCTTACAGCTGCTGATGAAGTGTTTTTTGCCGGTGATTCATTAATGCAGGGAGTGGCACCGCATGTGCAAAAATGGCTCAGTGATGTTTATGGTATTAAAACCATTAATCTCAGCAAACAGAGTACCGGATTAACCTATCCGAGCTTTTTTAACTGGCCGCAAACTATTGCAAATACGCTGGATAATAATCCGCATATCAAAATACTGGTTATGTTTCTTGGTCCTAATGATCCATGGGATATTCCTGATCCGCATAACGGCAGCAGATTTGTCAGCTTCGCATCTCCTCAATGGGAAAGTATTTACCGCAACCACATCAAAACGATTATGGATAGTGCCCGACAGCATCAGGTCACCGTTTTGTGGCTGACTCCGCCAAGTATGAGAAAACAGAAATTGAATGAGCAAATGATTTATCTGCGTCAGATTACAGCCGATGAAGTAAGCAAAAATCATGGATATGTCGTAGATACCCGCGCAATGCTGGGTAGTAATGGTGATCAATTTTATGATACGGTAACGCAAACCGATGGAAAAAAAATTAAAACCCGCAGTTCAGACGGGATTCATTTTACTGTGACCGGGCAAAAAATTATTGCCCAAAATATTTTTAACCGCTTTAACCTGCCAGCACAAACTATGGATAACGATTCAACAAATGTACAGTAAAAAACATTTTGTCATTTTAAGTTGCTGCCTATCGATCATGGCCTGTTCAGCAGATCCGGTTCCGGCAAAATCTGGCCGCAAACAGGTATCAGCATCTTCGCAGAATAATCATGCTGCACAGATTGCCCAAGCATTACAGAAAAAAAGCATCAATATAGTACAAATTGGTGATTCACATACAGCAGCTGATTACCTTACTGATGCTGCCCGTGTGTACTTACAGCAGCAATTAGGCAATGGCGGTCCCGGCTGGGCTATGCCGACTCAGTTTCCGGGTTTACGTCTGGCGCGTTTTACCTATCAGAATCAGGGCTGGCAGGCTATCTCCAGCCGTACCGATACCAGCCAAAATTATGCACTTGGCGGTTTGGTAGCTGTTCCTTCTGTGGGGGCTGTGATGACCATCAAAACACGTGGAGAGCCCGAAGCCGAACAAACGGTTACCGTCACTATCCGTCAGGGACCGAATGATGAAGATTTAACGATTACCGACAGTAATGGTAAACAGATTGAACTTGGCGCACAACCCAAAGACAATCAATGGCATTTCAGTCAGTTTAATGCACGTTTTCCGATTACCGTTACCGCCGGTATGAATTTTCAGACAGCCATAGGCGGCTGGTGGGTACGTAATCAAAACCGTCAGGGTGTGGTATTTTCTGCTCTGGGAATTAATGGAGCCCAGCTTACTCAGTGGCAACGCTGGAATACTCAGGCATGGCAGCAGGAGTTGAATGTTACTGCTCCCGACCTGATTATTCTTGCCTACGGTACCAACGAAGCCTATAACGGAGTTGAGATTGAAACCGTTAGACAAAATCTGATTGAAACTATTAACCGCATTCGTGCGGCCTCACCCAACAGCGCCATTATGATTCTTGGTGCACCGGAAAGCCTGAAAAGTACAGCCGGCTCATGCGGTGTACGACCGGAAAAACTCACTGAATTACAGGAAATGCAAAAAGAAGTGGCACAAAGCCAGCAGGTATTTTTCTGGGACTGGCAGGCAGTAATGGGTGGTGAATGCAGTATGAAACCATGGATTAATCAGGGACTGGCCCGGAATGATGGTGTTCACTTTACCTCAAAAGGTTACCAGCGGCTTGGTCAGGCACTGGGTGAAAGTATTTTATCCATGCGTCAGCAGCGGTAATTCTGTATTTAAATAAAAAAACCGGTTCTGCGGGTAATTATATCCTGCAAAACCGGTTATTTTTTATTCAGTCTGTTTAGCGTTTCGCCAGCCCCTGCTGATGCAAAAATGGCAGAATCTGCGGACGTAAAGGCTGAGAAAAATTATTAGCCACAGCCTTACTCCAGTTCAGATCCAGACCACTGCGCTCTTTATAATAAGCAGTGAGCTGTTCATCATAAGCAGCCAGTTTGGCTGCATCAAGTGCCTTATAACGGTTTTCACTCACTAGTGTTTCCAAAGGCAGACGGGGACGATACATCGGATCCTGAGCCGGATGCCCGATACACATGCCAAACAGCGGAAAAGTTAATGGCGGCAACGCCAGTATTTCTGCCGCACGGGCGACATCATTACGCAGAGAACCAATATACACACCGCCCAAGCCCATTGATTCCGCTGCCAGAAGACAGTTTTGTGCCATGATACCGGCATCCACAGCACCGAGAATTAATCCTTCAGTCCAGTCCAGCTGGGCTTCAGGAAAAGCCTGCTTGTGTTTTGTGTAATCAATACAAAATACCCAGAATTCTGCAGCAGTACGTACGTATTTCTGATTAGCTGCAACTTCACATAAAGCCGCACGTTTTTCCGCATCTGTAACGCGAATAATATGGGTACTCTGCATAAAACTGGATGAAGAAGCAGCACGACCGGCCTCCCAGATCGCTTCACGCTGCTCATCCGTTAAAGCTTCTTCAGTAAATTTACGGATGGAGCGATGACGGTAAATAGTCGGTAAAGTAGCTTCACTCTTTAGATTGGTGTGGTAACTCATGATTATTCCTGATATTAATTTTAGCGTTTCAGACGCAGCGCCAGTTCAGCCAGCCGCTTACCCTGCGCAAACGTCAGTGCCTCTTCTTCGGCACTCAATTGGATATTATTATTATGACCGGCCACATGGCTGGCACCGTAAGGTGTTCCGCCACTATGGGTACCATTAAGCTGTGGTTCACTGAACGGAATACCGCACAACAGCATCCCGTGATGCAAAAGCGGAGTCATCATACTTAAAAGCGTACTTTCCTGACCACCATGCAAACTGGTGGTACTGGTAAATACACAGGCTGGTTTGCCAATCAGACTACCCGCCAGCCACAGGCTGCTGGTACTGTCGAGAAAATATTTAACTGGTGCAGCACAATTTCCAAACCTCGTCGGACTGCCCAGAGCAAGCGCGGCACAGTTCTGAACTTCATCCAGAGTAACATAAGGCGCTCCTTCATCCGGAATCTCTGCTGCTGTTGCTTCACATACAGCCGATACTTTCGGTACAGTGCGTAACAAAGCTTCACACCCTTCTACACTATCTGCACCTCGAGCCAGTGCCAGTGCCAGATTACGGGTACTGCCTGACAGGCTGTAATACACCACCAGAATAGGTAAATCGGCCATATACTGCTCCTTGAAGATTGTCTGAAGGCTATTATTGTGCCGTAAGTGTCATAAATTGACCAGCCTGCACGGAAAGTCTGCGCCGTCTGCTCTTTTTGGTTACAATCAGCCATGTGAGGAGTCGCCATGAATATACAATTATTTAAAAGCAAATATTTACAGCAGCGCCTGCCACAGTTTTTATTGTTTGTTGCGCAGAACTATCAGCGCTGCAAGCTGCCGCTTATTGCCGCCAGCCTGACATTTACTACGCTGCTGGCACTGGTACCGTTTTTTACTATTACTGTTATTGTCATTAATGCGTTTCCCATGTTTGCAGATATGGCCACACGCTTTAATCAGTTTCTGACTCATATTATTGTACCGGCTGCCGGTGCCGATTCTGTCAGTGACTATCTGTATGACTTCCGGGATAAAGCCAGCGGATTAACCGCTGTCGGTATCAGTTTTATGATTATTACTTCACTGATGCTGATACAGACAATCGAGCATGCATTTAATCAAATCTGGCAAGCACGCGATCAGCGACCACTATGGATTCGTATTCTGATTTACTGGGCACTGCTAACCCTGGGACCGGTCGTGCTGGGAATGAGTCTGTCTTTTATTAATTTATTATCTAATCCGGCCAATATGGCCAATCAGATACCGTTTTACAGCACACTTTTTAAAATTATCACTAATCTGGCGCTATTCACCATTTTATTGTTTTTATTATATAAACTGGTACCATTTTGTTTTGTTCGATGGCAGCATGCTCTGCTGGGTGCTTTCATCACAGCAGTGGGGCTGGATTTATTGCGGCGCGGCTTTGCTATTTTTGTTACCTATTTCGGCAATTATCAGAAAGTATATGGTGCATTTGCAGCAATACCGGTATTTTTAATCTGGCTGAATTTATTATGGTTACTGTTACTTGCCGGTGCTGTACTTACCTCTTCTCTGCCCTACTGGCATCAGGACAGATTCCGCCATCTGCGTCAGTATCAGCCATTTGAAAATGCACTTGATCTGTTGTATCAGCTGGTAACAGCTCAGCAACAAGGACAGGCTGTCAAATCTTATCTGTTGCAGCAAAAGCTCGGAATCAGTGATAAACATTTAGACCAGATACTTTCTAAACTCGAAAAGCAGCATTATATTGCTTACTGTAGTGACGGCTGGATACTGCAAAAAGATCCGGATAAAATCATGTTGTCAGATTTGTATCAACTATTTATTTATCAGCCTAATCACAATTCAGCCGTAGCTACTTCCGTAAACACCCTGCTACAGCCATGTTTACAGCAACTGAATATCAGTCTGTCCCGATGGGCAAGACAACTACAACAGCAAACACAAAATCAATCATAAAAATTATTCTGACACTGGTAATTTCAGATAAATAGTTTTACATTTACCTGTTTTAGGATGGATTGCCCGATACACAACCATGTCCCTGTTAACTCAATCATCAGCCTTGTTAAAGCAGTTCAAACAGAAAATAACCGCCAAACCAAAACTCTGGTGTGGTATTGCCGTGGCAATCGTATTGCTTCTGGTTATACTGGTTGTACTCATATCCGGCCGTAAATACAATTCAGATCGTTATCAGCCAAAGCATATAACACTTAAACTGGCACCGGTTAACATTAAAACCCAGGCACCTGTACAGAATTTCTGGCGGGACGAAATCGTCCAGCCCGGCGATACGATTAACATGGTACTAAGCCGCTTTGGTATCAGTGCAGATGAAATTCAGCGCATTACCAGTCTTAACATCATCAAAAATAAGGTACAGCATTTACAGGTCAATCAGGTTTTCAGTATCCGCACCGATAACAATGGCCTCCTTACCGATATCCAGTTTTTTAATGATGATGATAATGGCGAAAAAAATCTGGTGGCACTGAAAAAAACCGGTAATAACTGGAATGCCGATATCAGCGCAGTGGATACTGAAACTCTGCCGACATTTAAAGCCGTTGTCGTTAAAACCTCTGCACGAGGAGCACTGGCACAAGCAGGTATTCCGGTAGAAATCAGAGAATCACTGCGTGAAATTTTCAAAGACAAAATTGATATTAACTCGCTGCAAAGTGGCGATACTATCCGCCTGATTTACGACAGCCTGTATTATCGCGGTCAGGAACTGGCAACAGGTGATATACGCGCAGCAGAATTCAGCCACAATGGCAATATTTATCATGCCTATTATTACGATACCGGTAATGATGGTAACGGCCAGTACTATGATGTAAACGGTAAACCTTTGCGCAAAGGATTTTCCAGTGTACCAGTCGATGGTGCACGGATTTCTTCCCCCTTTGGTACACGTTTTCATCCGATACTGCAAACTCTGCGCATGCACAGCGGTATCGATTATGCTGTTGCCAGCGGAACACCCATACATGCCCCATCGGATGGTACTGTTGAAAGCTTTGGTGTCAAAGGGGGCTATGGCAATGCAGTTGTGCTGCGACACAACGACAGCATGCAAACTCTGTACGGACACATGAGTGCTTTTGCTAATCTAAGTGTTGGTCAGCATGTACAGGCTGGTGATATTATCGGATACGTAGGCAGTACCGGCGTTTCTACCGGCCCGCATCTGCATTACGAAGTCCGGATTAACGGACAGCCGGTAAATCCGACCAGCGTTGCCCTGCCGACCCGCACACTGAATGCACGTGAACTGGCTGACTTCAAAAAGAAACAGCATCACTGGGATAAGCAGTTATCCGGCTTTCGTAATCTGAATGTGACCATTGCCCAGCTGGATTAACTGATAGCGGTATCTGCTCTGGAACTCACCAAACTTTACGCATACAATACCCGTTTTGCTGAAACAGAATCCATCATGAAAATTGCCACCTGGAATGTCAACTCCCTCAATGTGCGTCTGCCGCATACGCTGCGCTGGCTCGAAGAAAACCAGCCGGATATACTGGCTTTGCAGGAACTGAAACTTGAGCAGGATAAATTCCCGGAAACTGAATTTACCCAAATTGGCTATCATGCAGCATGGAACGGGCAAAAAACCTATAATGGCGTTGCCATACTCAGCAGACAGCCTCTTGAGGACGTAACAGTTGATATCCCCGAATTGAATGAACCGCAAAAACGTATTATTGCGGCAACGGTTAATGATGTCAGAATTATCTGTGCTTATTGCGTCAATGGTGAGGCTGTAGGCAGCGAAAAATTTGCCTATAAAGAGTGTTGGTTTGCGGCACTGAATAATTATATCAACACTGAGCTGGCACAACATCCTAAAACCATATTGCTGGGCGATTTTAATATCGCACCACACGATACAGATGTTTATGACCCGGTAAAATGGCAGGACAAAGTATTGTGTTCAGCACAGGAGCGCAGCTGGTTTCAGCAGTTGCTGAATCTGGGATTAACAGACAGTCTGTATTATCTTTATCCGGACAGCACAAACTATACATGGTGGGATTACCGTATGAATATGTTTAAACGCAAACTTGGTTTACGCATAGATCATATACTGATCAGCAATGCGTTATTGCCGGCTTTGCGTGAAGTACAGATAGACAGCGAAGCCCGCGGCTGGGAACGCCCTAGTGATCATGCACCGGTAATGGCTACTTTCGCCTGATGAACAGCACACCTTCTTTTCAATACTATATCGGCCTGATGTCAGGCACCAGCATGGATGGTATTGATGCCGTACTGGCCAAACTTTCCGGTACTCAATGGCTGGGTGTCTGTGCACATGCATTCGTCGCCTACCCGGAAACACTCAGGCAGCAGCTATTATCATTACAAATACCACAGCAGAACGAACTGGCACAGGCAGCGGTACTGGCACAGCAGCTGGCACGCCTGAATGCTCAGGCTGTCAGTACAGTGCTCAGTACAGCACAAACCGAAGCACGAGCCGTGACAGCACTGGGCTGTCACGGTCAGACCATACGTCATGTACCGGAACAGCATTACAGTATTCAGCTAATGGACTGGGCACTACTGGCCGAACTTACCGGCATCACAACAGTAGGTGATTTTCGCAGTCGCGATCTGGCTGCCGGTGGTCAGGGTGCGCCATTGGTACCGGCCTTCCATCAGGCAGTTTTTGCTGATGAAAAGCAATGCCGTGTGGTTCTGAATCTAGGCGGCATTGCCAATATCAGTGTTCTGCAACCACACCAGCCGGCATTCGGCTTCGATACCGGTCCGGCCAATATGCTGATGGATGCATGGGTACAGCAAAACTGGCAGCAAGAATTTGATTTTAACGGCACACTGGCCGCACAAGGCCGGACAATTGAGCCATTGCTGCAAGCCATGCTCAGCCATGCCTATTTCAGCCAGCCTTATCCCAAAAGCACCGGCCGTGATTTATTCAGTTTCGATTGGCTCAGCCAGTATCTTAACGGACAGGAAAATCCCGCAGATGTATTACGCACTCTGCTTGAACTAACCGCACACAGTGCAGTAAATGCCATTATAAATGCCGCACCTGATGCCGGCTGCGTATATGCATGTGGCGGCGGGGCGCAAAATCTGCTTCTGATGCAAACACTGGCACAGCAACTTGAATTACACCGGATATCTCTATACAGCACCGATACTTTACAACTTCCGGCACAACTGGTTGAGGCTTCTGCCTTTGCCTGGCTGGCTGCATGCTGGTATCAGCGTCAGCCTGTAGCCACTCATCATGCTACGGGTGCTCATGGTGCACGTATACCCGGCTGCGGTTACTGGGTTTGATACTCCGCAAAAAACCGTTAAATCCTGTTACTAATATCAGATACAGAGCCTGACAGAACGTATAATAACCAGTTAATTTCTGATAAAAATACCAAATTAAGCTGCAACATTTATGGCCACAACACGAAAAAAAACTGCTCCGAGCAAGCAGTTACCGAAAGAACTCAAACCACAGGAAATCAGCAAACCCAGACAGCCATGGTTAATGAACCTCATTAATGATATTTTCTGGTTGCTGGCACTGATGATTACCCTGTTTGTCATACTGTCATTAGCCAGCTTTGATATGGCTGATCCGGCATGGTCGCGCGGTATTGCACAAATTAATAAAACTCATAATCTGGCTGGTCTTACCGGAGCATGGCTGTCTGATATCGGCTACTACATTTTCGGTTTATCTGTCTGGTGGTTAATTATTGCTGCCATTATCGCCCTGTATAAAAGCATTCGTCCGCTCAATGCACGCTCTCTTAACACCAGCGTTGACAGTAAACCCTACAGCAGCTGGCTGGCTCTGAGTGGTTTAGCTGTACTTCTGGTTTTCAGCCCTGCCCTGGAAAATCTGGTATTTACCAGTATGCTTGAGAATGCTCTGCCTATTGGTGCAGGAGGCTTAACCGGGCAGAGTTTCGGAAAACTATTACATCAGTTCTTCGGTATGACCGGCGGTCTGATTATCAGTATATTTATGATGCTGATCGGGCTGTCAATGTTATTGCAGGTATCGTGGTTAACCGTAATCGAAAAACTTGGTGCACAGTTTGAATGGTTCTGGTGCAAATTACTGCGCCGGCCGCAGCGGTTAATTACCGAATTTCCTAACAACAAAACCGTCCGGCGTGTAGTCAGACAGGCTAAAAATATTACAGCAAAAAATATCGAACCGCCCGAGCTTACCACCAGCAACCGTAAAACCGTGGCTGTACGTACAGAAGTACCCGTCGCACAGGATTTAACAGAACCGGCACCGGTATCTGAACCTATAGCAAAAAGTGATAATGGTCTGATTCATTTACCGGATACAGAATTACTCAGCAAACCCTCCGGTCAGCCTGCTGTGGTTAACAGCGAGCTTTTGCAGCAAACGGCTGCACACATCGAATCCCGATTGAAAGAATTCGGTGTTGAAGTAGAAGTGACCAGTGCCACTACCGGCCCAGTTATTACCCGCTATGAAATCGAACCGGCACAGGGAGTAAAAGGCAGCCAGATAGTCAATCTTAATAAAGATCTGGCCCGCTCCCTTTCAGTACAAAGCGTACGTGTTGTAGAAACCATCGCCGGTAAAACCACAATGGGCATTGAGCTGCCTAATGAAGAACGCCAAAACGTTCTGCTGTCAGAAATACTGGGCGCAAAAATCTTTCATGAAGCCACTGATAAATTAACCATGGCTATGGGGAAAGATATTGCCGGTGCACCCGTGATTGCCAGTCTTGCGAAAATGCCGCATTTACTGGTTGCCGGTACTACCGGCTCTGGTAAATCTGTCGGTGTTAACTGCATGATTCTGTCGATTTTATACAAAGCACAGCCGGACGAAGTGCGCTTTATCATGGTAGACCCGAAAATGCTGGAATTAAGTGTATACGACGGCATTCCGCATCTGCTTGCTCCGGTGGTTACCGATATGAAAGAAGCAGCTCAGGCACTCAACTGGTGTGTTACCGAAATGGAAAAACGTTACCGGCTGTTAGCGCATGTCGGAGTACGCAACATTACCGGCTTTAATGACAAAGTAGCAGCTGCCAAAGCAGCATCAACGCCACTGGTTAACCCATTCAGTACCAATCCGGACGATCCGGAACCATTGGATAAACTGCCTTATATCGTTGTTGTTATTGATGAGCTGGCTGACCTGATGATGGTAGAAGGCAAAAAAGTAGAACAGCAGATTGCCCGGCTGGCACAAAAAGCCCGTGCTGCCGGTATCCACCTGATACTGGCAACACAGCGCCCGAGTGTTGATGTGATTACCGGACTGATTAAAGCCAATATTCCCACCCGGCTTTCATTTCAGGTATCCAGTAAAATTGACAGCCGTACCATTCTGGATCAGATGGGTGCTGAAAACCTCCTGGGTAAAGGTGATATGTTGTTTTTACCGCCCGGTCAGGCAGAACCTACCCGTCTGCATGGTGCATTTGTCTCCGATGATGAAGTTCATGCCATCGTTAACTTCATTAAACAGCAGGCTCCTGCCCAATACGTAGAAGGCTTATTATCAGGAGAGGCTGCTCAGACCAATGTTAATCAGGTTAATCCGAACGCCAACAGTGACGAATTATTCGACCAGGCGGTAGCCTTTGTACTGGAAACCCGTAAAACATCTATTTCATCTTTACAACGCCATCTGCGCATTGGTTACAACCGTGCAGCAAATCTGATGGAAGCACTCGAAGCCGCAGGTATCGTTTCACCTGCTGAGCTGGGTGGTAGCCGGCGGATTCTGGCACACAAAGACAGCCTGTAAAGATTAATTACCTTTCTCGGTCTGCCAGTAATTAAAGCCGCAATAAATATATTTTATTGCGGCTTTAACAGCTTTATAAATTCAGTTTAAGCTGCTTTTTTACAAGTATAAGCGAATCCGACTGCGCCAATCACAATCATCGGCAGACTGAGCCATTGCCCCATAGACATATGCATCGCCAGCAAACCCAGATAGTCATCAGGTTCACGTGCAAACTCAACAATAAACCTGAATACACCGTAGCCAAGTAAAAACAGCATAGATGCCTGCCCCAGCGGACGAGGTTTTTTAGTAAACAGCCACATAATCACAAACAGCACAATTCCTTCAAGCATAAATTCATACAACTGTGAAGGATGGCGCGGCAGCATCTGAAATTTTTCCCATACCGGCAGCCATTGTTGCGGATCCTGCTTCACCAGCGCCACATCATCATCATGCGCGTGCGGAAAACCCATCGCCCAGAAAGCATCAGCACTGGTAACACGCCCCCACAGCTCGCCGTTAATAAAATTACCGATACGACCGCATGCCAGTCCGAGCGGTATCAGCGGCGCTACAAAATCGGCTACTGCCCAGAATTTAACCTTGTGTTTGCAGGCAAACAGCCACATAGCGACCAGCACTCCGATAAAGCCGCCATGAAACGACATACCACCCTGCCAGATTTTCAGAATATCCAGCGGATGACTGAAATAGTACGAAGACTGATAAAACAACACATATCCCAGACGCCCGCCCAGTATCACGCCGAATACACCCCAGGTAAATAAATCTTCCAGCAATTCATTGGTAAATATGGTCTGCCCGCTTTTAATCCGTCTGCGTCCCAGCCAGATAAACAAACAAAAACCAACAATATAACTTAATGCGTACCAGCGAATGGCCAAAGGACCCAGATGTATCAGTACTGGATCAAAATTCGGATGGATCATCATAAATTTAGCATTCCTCAGATATCCTGCTTATTTCATCAGTCACAACAGCCTGTCACCCTATTCTGGATAACAACCAGAATGACCAGAAATACCACAACCAAAATAACAGACAGTTTAACTCATATTAGCCAATCTATGCGCCACTTTCCGCATTTCATCCCTTGATAGCAATACCGAACAGATTGAAATAGAAAAATTATTCATTTAATTGATTCAGTATTTATTGACAGCTGTTATTAAGCAGCCTAATATAAAATATGTATTTTATATACATATTAAATTATACAAAATTTTCGGGAGAACAATCATGCAACTTACTACCAGACAAATCGAACTGGTTCAGTCTACTATTCCAACTCTAAAGGAACACGGTGTTGAACTAACCCGCTACTTTTACAACAGGATGCTCACTAATAACCCCGACCTGAAAGAAATATTTAACCTTGGCAACCAGCGCAATGATGCGCAACCACATGCACTGGCCAGTGCAGTACTGGCTTATGCTCAAAACATTACCAAATTACAGAACCTCGGCGATGCAGTTAGTCAGATCGCTCACCGGCATGTCAGTCTGGATATTCAGCCGGATCAGTATCCAATTGTTGGTACCAATCTGCTGCACTCCATCAGTGAGGTATTGAACGTCCCCATGGAAAGCGAACTGATAGAAGCATGGACTGCTGCTTATCAGCAACTGGCCGACATTCTTATTACCACAGAAGCAAATCTATATAAGAAACAAGATAAAACTGAAGGCGGCTGGAATGGCTGGAAAAAATTTAAAATAGTTGATAAGCAGATTGAAAGCAGCGAGATTACCTCTTTTTATCTGCAACCGGCAGACAACAGTCCGCTGCCGGAGTATAAGCCCGGTCAGTATATTTCCGTTCGGGTTATGGTACCTCAGCTAGGCATCCGGCAACCGCGTCAGTACTCACTTTCCGACAGCAATCACCCGAACTATTTCCGCATCAGCGTCAAAAAAGAAATTGGTGACAAACAACATGCTGAAGGTTATGTGTCTACAACTCTGCATGAGCATTACCAGATCGGTGATGAACTGGAAGTAACCAACCCGACAGGTACTTTTATACTCCACCATCCGCATAAAAATACTGTTCTGATTAGCGCAGGTGTTGGTATCACACCCATGATTGCTATTCTGAATACCCTTGCCGCAGAAAAAAATCCGCATCAGCAAATCAGTTTTATTCATGCCTGCCGCAACAGTAATGTACTGGCGATGTACCAGCATATCACCGAATTGCAGCAAAGCATGCCTAATCTGCACAGCTATCTGGCCTGTGAAAATCCGGGTAAAGAATTAGCAGCAGATAAAACTGGTCGTCTGAATTTATCCGAACTGGACAGCTCACTACTGCCTGCTGATGCAGACTATTATATTTGCGGCCCGATAGAATTTATGCATGCACAATATCAGGCTCTGCGTGATTTACAAATACCACAAAGTCAGATTTTCATGGAATTGTTCGGTACAGGCGGATTCAGCCAGCTGGCAGCATAATAACCATTTTGAAATTATTTAAACGAAATCTTTTCATGGCAGCTGAAAACAGGCAAAATTGACCTTCCATTAGTCTGACAGTCTGCCATGCAATTAAACCGTTTTACCGATTTAGGCCTACGCGTATTATTAGCTTTACAATACCTGCCTGAGAACAGACTTTCTACCGTAGAAAGTCTGGCCAGACAGCTCAGCGTATCTAAAAATCATCTGGTAAAAATTGTATATTTCATGGCACAGAGCGGCTGGATTGATTCCTTTAAGGGTAGAAAAGGCGGTATAAAACTGGCTGCCTCCAGCTATCAGCTTAAACTGGGTGATATTGTTCAGGCACTGGAGCTGGCCTCATCAGAGACCCCTCATTTAATCAACTGCCGGCAACCCCCATGCTCAATGGCAGAGTTTTGCTATCTTCCCCGACTATTCAGCGAAGCGCAGCAAGCCTTTTATCATTCCCTGAACCGCTATACCCTCAGTCAGCTCAGGGCTCCGGCTGACAATCAGGCAATTATCAAATGGCTGGAGCAGCCAGAATAAATCAGCTGAAAACTCAAGCTGACAAATTACTGCCAGAATAATTACATCGTATCTTCGGTTTCAGATGAAGAATCATTAGCAGGCGCAGCAGATCCGTTAAGTAGTCCCTCAACGGCAGGCGGTTGCGGAAGCAGCGTATTTAAAGCCAGTACAGAAGGATTCAAAACCGGATAATCACTGAAATCAATCTGATAACCACCATTACTGGTAGAATACAAACTTGCTTTAGCGCCCAGAGGAAAGGTAACCTTATCGGTAATATGCCCGAAAGGAAATCCAGTTAGTACCGGAACCTTTGTCAGCCTTGCCATCGTCTGAATCACAGAATTCAAAGTATAACTACTGTCATAGACATCACGAATCGAACCCATACGGAAATTACCCAGAATAATTGCCTGCTGTCGTGCAAGTACTCCGCTCAGATACAATGTCTGAAGCATGCGTTCTATCCGGTATGGCTGTTCACCCACATCTTCAATAAACAAAATACCGCCATTCACCTGTGGCATAAATTGAGAGCCGGCGAGCGCAGACAACACACTCAGATTGCCTCCCCACAAAATACCCTCAGCCCGTATCTGATAATTCTGTATATCGGCAACTGTAACTGACATTTTCGGATTACAGCTGTTCTCAATAAAAGAACGGGTGGTAAATAAACTCATCTGTGGTTTACCAAACTCACTATACAGCATTGGCCCGGCAAAACTGCACATTTTCCCCTGAGCCAGCAATGCCAGTTGCACAGCAGTAACATCACTGTAGCCATACAGTAATGTACCCTGCTCACGCATTCTTGCACCCAGAGAAGACCAGTTAACCAGAGGCAGAATACGCATCGCCCCGTATCCGCCACGCAGCCCCATCAGCACCTTCGGTACAGGTACCCGGCCGATAGCAACATCCTGCAAATCTGCAGCACGCTCAGCATCACTGCCAGAAAAACGCTGATAGCGACGCATAAACGCCTGCTGATTACTCACGGCAAAACCGGCTATAGCCAGACGCTGGGCTGCCAGCTCACTTCGGCTGACGCTTTCACCAAATCCAGAACAGGCAAAAATACGCATAGTATTAAGATTATTATTGGTTTGCACAGGTACTTTAGGTGTTGATGCTGTTTTGACGTCAGGCTTCGGATTGCTGCGACAAGCCTGCAACAGACCGGCACCAGCAAAAGCAGCGCCGGCACGCAGAAAATTACGACGGCTATTTTGTTGAGTATCCATAAAACTCACTTCCTGATCCGGCAGATTGTCCGGACAAAAATATATGGGCCATTGTAAAAGTAATTCATTCTGATTAACAATATCAAAACCGAAATTATTTATGCCGGTACAAACCGGCTAAGGATTACTATATCCCTGTTTACGAAGAATAGCAGCAAAAAAATAGCAAAAAGGCATGTCACAGCCATGCCTTTTCAGTACCAACCGGCAACCAGATTACTGCCGTGGCGGTATAGATTTGAGTAAATCCAGCAAAACAGACCAGCATTCAGCCACAGCTTTAATTTCTACCCGTTCTTTAGGAGAATGTGCTGCACGTATTGTCGGTCCGAATGACACCATATCCAGATGAGGTGCTTTACCACTGAGAATCCCGCATTCCAGTCCGGCATGAATAATCTGCAACGGTGGCTGTTTACCATAGTGACGGGCAAAAATAGTGCTGGTTAGTTTCAGTAAAGAAGAGTCTGCATTCGGTGCCCAGCCCGGATAATCTGCTGTTAACTCCAGATTTGCCCCGGCCATTCGCGCTAATGCAGCCAGACGCAAACTGAATTCATCTTTAGGTGTTTCCAGAAGCGAACGCATCAGACAATGTATCAGTAAACCATCGGTTCCGGTTTTCACTTCCCCCATATTAGAAGAAGTTTCCACAATCCCCTTAAACTGCTCACTCATGCGCATTACACCATTGGGCACAGCCAGCAGCAAATCAAGCGCTTTCTGAGTGCTTTCCAAAGTAGCGGCCTGAGTCAGATCCTCTGCCGGTAAAACTTCAATATCCAACTGTGTTTCTTCTGCCCATTCTTCAGCAATAACAGCAGCAATTGGTGCAACAGCTGTACGTGCTGTATCAGCGTCCAGGCCAATCACAGCCTGAGCCTCACGCGTGATTACATTGCGCAGCTCGCCACCCTGCCATGAACCCAGAGCAAAAGGTTTCTGTGCATACAAACCGGACAGCACCCGTGCCAGCAATACATTAGCATTGGCATGATTTTTATCAATATCCACGCCTGAATGACCACCGCGCAAACCGGACACCCGAACAGTACATGCAGACAGCTTACCGGCTTGCCAGTTCAGAGGTAAGGTCATACTGGCATCACGACCACCTGCACAACCAATAAAAATCTCACCCGCTTCTTCGGTATCCAGATTAATCAGATAGGGCATCTGCAACCAATCCGCACTTAGCGCTTCTGCTCCGCCCATACCGATTTCTTCTTCAACCGTAACAATCAGCGTTAATTCAGGATGCGCAATATCTTCACTGAATATTACTGCCAGCCCCATAGCCAGACCGATACCATTATCAGCACCGAGGGTCGTGTCATTAGCCCAAACCCAGCCTTCTTTAATCTGGGTCTGCACCGGATCACGCTGAAAATCATGCTGCGAATCAGCACCTTTTTGTGCCACCATATCCATATGCGCCTGAATGGCTACCGGCACACAATTTTCCATACCCGCAGTGGCTGGTTTGCAAATACGCAAATTTCCCTTAGCATCAATATCTGTTTTCAGACTATATTCTTGTGCTGCCTTAACCAGCATTTCCCGCACAGCCTGTTCATGAAATGTCGGACGCGGTACCGCACACAAACGCGCAAACCACTGCCATACCGGCTGCGGCTGTAATTGTTCAATTTCACTCATAACATTACCCAGTCACATATAAAACAAATCAGGCCACCATATGGCAGCCTGAACACAGTGTCAACTGACAAACTAAAACTTAACCCCTTTATGCAAAGCCACCACGCCAGCGGTTAAATTATGATAATTCACACTATCAAATCCTACATCCAGCATCATTTTTCTTAACGTTTCCTGATCAGGATGCATACGGATTGATTCTGCCAGATACTGATAGCTGTCTGCATCTTTAGCAATCAGCTTACCCATCAGCGGCAGCATCTTAAATGAATATAAATCATAAACCGGCTTGAGCGGCTTGAATACATGCGAAAATTCCAGCACCAGCAAAGTACCGCCGGGTTGTAAAACGCGATACATTTCAGCCAGTGCCACTTCTTTATGCGTCATATTACGCAAACCAAACGATACCGACACCAGATTAAAATAATTATCCGGGAAAGGGAGTTTTTCTGCATCACACAGCGCCACCGGCAATATCAGCCCTTCATTAAGTAAACGATCCCGGCCCACTGTCAACATAGAAGAATTAATATCAGTAAGCCAGACTTCACCGCTGCGTCCTACCCGTCTGGCCCAGCCGCGCGACAAATCACCTGAACCACCGGCAATATCCAGTACCTTATCGCCTTTACGTACCGGAGCTGTGGTAATGGTAAAGTGCTTCCAGATCCGGTGTAAACCGCCGGACATCACATCATTCATCACATCATAGTTTTTGGCCACCGAATGGAATACACCGGCAACACGACCCGCTTTTTCATCTTCATCAACAGTTTGATAACCAAAATGAGTTTTGTGATCGCTCATACCACACTTTCAGAATTAAATATTGCCCAAATAAACTTATCCGGCTGCCTGCATCCGAATAACCGCAAATCAGTCGGGGTCACGGCTGGCGCCGGCAAGAAGTAACTGCTTTTCATAACCAGCCCAGAGTTCTGCCTGACGAACAGCCAGATCATACAAATAATCCCAGTCGTACAACCCTGTATCATGTCCGTCTGAAAATGCAATACGCAAAGCATAATTACCAACCTGAGACAAAGCAGTAATCGTTACATCACACTTACCTGTCTGTAATACTTCCTGCCCCGCCGCGTGACCGCGCACTTCAGCACTGGGTGAAAATACTCGCAGAAACTCAGCCTCAAGCTCATATGTTTTTGCTCCGTAAACCAGCCGTAATCTCTGCCGGTTCTGACTTAAGCGGATTTCAGCTGGCACCATATCCTGCATATAACTATTTTTTCCGTCACAAGACATTAACAAACTATACCTATTCTAACCTAATATACCACTTACTGCCCAATCAGATTAAATACATAAGCCGGCAGCAACAGTCGCAACAGACCCTTTGCAAGGCAAAGCTTAAAGAAGTATATTAATCCTGCTCAATAATCAGCGAAAGAATACACCATGCAAACAGCAGCCATCATTGAATATATTGTTAACTGGTTACGTGATTATGCCACTCAGGCAAAATGCAAAGGTTTTGTTGTAGGCGTTTCCGGCGGTATCGATTCTGCCGTAGTCTCTACTCTTGCCGCCAGAACAGGCTTGCCCACGTTGGTACTGGAACTGCCTATTCATCAGAAAGTTAATCAGATAGCACGGGCACAGGAGCATATTCGTCAGCTGAAAAGCCGTTATAACAACATTGAAGAACACTGGGTAGACCTTACCCGCACCTTTGACTCATTTACCATGGCGGTAGACATTGGTGACAATAAAGATGAACAAACCCAGCTGGCACTGGCCAATGCACGCAGCCGCCTGCGCATGATTGCACTATATTACTACGCTCAGGAACGCGGCCTGCTTGTGGTCGGAACCGGTAATAAAGTAGAAGATTTCGGCGTCGGGTTCTTTACCAAATACGGCGATGGCGGCGTAGATCTCAGCCCGATTGCTGATCTGCTTAAAAGTCAGGTATATACACTGGCTGAAGAACTGAACATAGATCAGAATATTATTGATGCCCCGCCTACGGATGGATTATGGGATGCCGATAAAACCGATGAAGAACAGATTGGTGCAACCTATCCTGAGCTCGAATGGGCTATGAGTGTCTACGATACCCATAAAATAGACGATTTTACTGGCCGCGAGCGCGAAGTATTTGCTATTTATGAACGTTATCATCGTGCCATGCAGCATAAAATCAACCCGATTCCAGTATGCAAGATTCCGGACGAATTACTTAAATAATAGAAAAAAAACCAGATTGCAAAATCTGGTTTTTTATTCGTTAATCTTCAAACTGCAACCATAATTACATTATCAAATCAGATTATTATTTTCTAATAATAATTAGCCAAAACCAGACGCACAATGTCCGGTTTATACACATTAAAATATTAATTATGGCTGAATAAAGCACAAATATGCGGCACTACTGCATCAACGGCCAGCTCAGTAGCTTCAGTATCCCTGCGTGCCTGATACTCTACTTTACCTGCTTTCAGACCACGGTCACCAATCACAATCCGGTGCGGAATACCAATCAACTCAGAATCATGCAGTAATACACCGGAACGTTCATCACGATCGTCCAGCAGCACATCTATTCCGGCCTGCTGCAATTGCGCATACAAATTATCTGCAGCAGCTTTTACATCAGCTGATTTTTTATAATTCATCGGCACAATCACCACCGTAAACGGTGCCATAGCTTCTGTCCAGATAATACCGCGTTCATCATTATTCTGTTCAATTGCCGCAGCAATCACACGCGTAATCCCGATACCATAACACCCCATTTCCAGCACAACATTTTTACCGTTCTGATCCAGAACAGTAGCCTGCATAGCTTCAGAATACTTAGTCCGTAACTGGAACACATGGCCAACCTCAATTCCGCGTGCCAGCTTCAGACTTCCGGTTCCGCACGGACTAGGATCACCGGCGATTACTTCGCGTAAATCAGCAAATTCCGGTTCTGCTGCATCACGGCCAAAATTAAAGCCTGTGTAATGATGATCGTCTTCATTAGCACCAATTACCCAGTCTGCCGATTTTGCAGTAGCAAAATCGGCGTATACCTTACCCTTAAAGCCCACAGGACCAAGCGAGCCACCATGTGCGCCATTGAAAGCTGCTTCAATAGCTGCCACAGAAGCCATAGTTAACGGTGCTTTTACCCCTGCCAGCTTCTCAGCCTTGATTTCATTCAGATGATGATCTCCGCGAACCAGCAGCAATACTACCGTTCCCTCTTCTTCACCCTCAACAACCAGCGATTTCAGAGTTTGCTCAACCGGAATGTTTAAAAATGCCACTAAATCTTCAATACTGCGTACATTCGGCGTATGAACTTTGCTTAAAGCCTGCCCTGCACTCCGGCGTTCTCCTGATAATGGTAAAGTAGCAGCCAGCTCAACATTAGCTGCATAGTCAGATGTATCACTATAGGCAATAACATCCTCACCACTATCCGCCAGAACCTGAAACTCATGCGAACCCGTTCCGCCAATACTGCCTGTATCTGCTGCCACAGGACGATAATCCAGTCCCAGCCGGTCAAAAACGCGGCAATAGGCATCAAACATATCCCGATAAGTCTGTTGCAATGATTCAAATGAAGTATGGAATGAATAAGCATCTTTCATAACAAACTCACGGGCACGCATTACCCCGAACCGTGGCCGTACCTCATCCCTGAATTTAGTCTGAATATGATAAAAATTCAGTGGCAGCTGCTTGTAGCTGCGAATTTCACTGCGCACAATATCCGTAATTACTTCCTCACAAGTCGGCCCCATACAGAACTCACGTTCGTGACGATCAGTAATACGCAATAATTCCTTACCATAAAATGCCCAGCGACCGCTTTCCTGCCACAATTCAGCCGGCTGAACTACCGGCATCAGCAATTCAATCGAACCGGCACGATTCATCTCTTCCCGCACAATATGTTCAACCTTGCGCAGTACCCGTAACCCCATCGGCATCCATGTATACAATCCGCTGGCCAGACGCCGGATCATCCCGGTACGCAGCATAAGCTTATGGCTGGCCAACTCCGCTTCGGCCGGAGCCTCTTTTAATGTTGAAATATAAAACTGACTGGCTTTCATATATATCTCCAAAAACAGCCGCCATTGTACCAGCCTCCGCGCAGTAAAAAAGCCAATATCTTGTACCTGAATAAACAAAATCAGCTTTAAATAATTACCCTGAGTAAAAACCGGCAGACGTGATATGATAAGTCTTATTTATCTGAATCCGTGCACCATGAAATATCTGCTTGTATACAGCAGCCGTTTTGGCTATACCCTTAAAATTGCCCAGACACTTGAAGCGCAATGGACTGCTGCCGGTATCACGGTTGATATGGTTAATCTGGCAGATGAGCCGTTTATTCAGAAGGGAGAATACGATAAAATTATTATTGGTGCCTCTATCCGGTACGGACACTACGCTTCTCAGCTGGCACCCTGGATAGAACGCCATCAGCAAATCCTCAACAACACCCTAAGTGCCTTTTTCAGCGTCAGCATACTGGCAAACAAACCTCATCGCAGTACACCGCAAACACATACCTACACACGTAAATTTTTTACCAAAAGCCCATGGCGCCCTCAGTTAATTGGAATTTTTGCCGGAGAGCTGCACTATGCCAAATACAACCTGCTCGACCGCTACATGATGCGTCTGGTTATGAAACTGAATAAAGGTGAAACCCATCTGGATGCCCATATTGAATATACCGACTGGCAAAAGGTACGGAATTTCGGTGAAGAAGTACTCAAGTTATAAAACATTACAATAGCATTATCCACAAAAAATTGATATCCGTTTCGATCAGCTTAACACTCATATTCTTATAAGTATTTATATAAATACTTATATTTGCTTTATCTAAATCTAATCTTTTAATTAAAAGACTATAAATAATGGATTATAAAAATCTCAGTATTATGAAATTTAAATTTAATACTGATTACTAATTCACTATTTTTAATAATATCATTTTTTATATATAAAATTTAATTTTAAATTATTTTCATGTAAAAAATCTCAAATAAATATTTTTTAGAACTTAATATTTAATCGGTATTATTTAGACAATTGAATTATATTTATACGTTCTGACATTATATTGATTTTATATTTAAATATTTTTAATGTATTAAAAATATTTTACCTAAATGTTTTAAAGTAAATTTCCTTATATTTAGATATAGTAACAGTAGAAAATTTAAAAACAAAATTCATAAATATATAAATCAACCTATCTTTTTATGGTTATCAATACACAATTAAATATGAACCTGAAACAATATCAAAGTAAATAAAAATACAACAGTTTTAAACAGATACAGACAAAATATAAATCAAAATATATAATTATAAATTAATAAACTTTAATATATAAATATTATAGTTTATTATCTACCGCAACAAATTAGTAAATTATTAATATTTATATTTAAAAAAAACATATTATTTAAATTATAAAATATTTACATACAAATAATTTTAATATTTATTTTTGAAAACCTATATGGAGCTAGAAATGATTAAAACTGTTAAAAAAATACAAACCGGGAGCGACTGGACAAAAGATCGCTATGTTTTCCAGCCGGGTCATGGACAGAGCATCATACAAGATAAAGGTAATGAATATGATGTATCTCAGTACAATGATCTTATTTTTCAGCAGGCTAAAGCAGCTAATGCTATTTTCACTCGTTCCGGTAATGATCTGGTAATCAAAGCATATGGTGCAACAGATGCTGTTATCCTGCCGGATTATTTTAACACTGATAATGCTGATAGCCGTGCTTTCAATTTTATCTTTGCCGATAAAGTTTTATATCGCAATGATATCGCAGCGATGACATTCACACTGGATGGCACTAATGGCGATGATGTCCTGCATGGGTGGGATAGTAACGATATTATTAATGGCGGAGCTGGTAATGATATTCTGTATGGCGGAAACGGCGACGATACTCTTAACGGAGGTACCGGTAACGACAAACTATATGGCGGCAATGGTAACGATATTCTTAATGGCGGCGATGGCGACGACTATATCGTTGGCGAACATGGTGATAATGTACTTATAGGCGGCAACGGTAACGATATTTTGCTTGGTAGTGATGATGGCTATGATGTCCTGATTGGCGGGACTGGTAATGATGTTCTGGCTGGTGGTGAAGGTAAAGACCTTTATATCTTTCAGACAGGCCACGGTAATGACATTATCTACGATAAAAGCTCGTCCTCTGATAGTAATAGTTATAATGATGTTAAGTTTGAAAAAGCCTTTGCTGCAGATGCCAGATTCAGCCGTTCTGGAAACGATTTAGTCATACAGGCTTATGGCAATAATGATTCAGTTACTCTTAGCGATTTCTTTATCACTCATAACTCATATACACGTTCATTTAATTTTATCTTTGAAGATAAAACATTAACTGCAGTCGATATTGCAAAAATGACATTTATCATAAATGGTACTAACGGTGATGATGAACTGCAGGGATGGGACAGCAACGATATCATTAATGGCGGACTGGGTAATGACAGGCTGTACGGCGGATATGGAAATGATATTCTTAACGGCGGCGATGGAAATGACTTTCTTAGCGGTGATAATGGTAATGACTATTTAGATGGCGGAAACGGTGACGATTATATCGATGGCGGAGATGGAAATGACATTCTTATCGGCGGTAATGGTAACGATACGCTGATTGGCAATACCGGATATGACATTCTTGACGGTGGTACAGGTAATGATATTCTAAATGGCGGTGATTGGGAAAAAGATCGTTATATTTTTCAGTCAGGACACGGTCAGGACATTATTAATGATAAAGGTTATGAAGACAGAAATCATGAAAAGTACAACGATGTTGTATTTGAAAATGCGTTCATCAAAGATGCCATTTTCAGCCGTTCAGGAAATAATTTAATTATCAGAGCTTATGGTAATCAGGATTCGGTTACTCTTACAGACTTCTTTAAACCAGATAGTACAGACACACGCGCTTTTAACTTTATCTTTGCGGATATCACTCTTCCGGCGGAAGCAATTGCCCAGATGACATTGGTTCTGAATGGTACTGATGGTAATGATGTACTACATGGCTGGGATAGTAACGATATTATTAATGGCGGGCTGGGTGATGATATTCTGTATGGCGGTAACGGCGACGATATACTCAACGGCGAAGCCGGCAATGACAAGCTATACGGCGGCAATGGTAACGATATTCTTAATGGCGGCGACGGTGACGATTACCTGGAAGACACCCAGGGAGATAATATTTTTATTGGCGGCAATGGTAACGATATCCTGCTGGGAGGAGACGGCTACGATGTTATGATTGGTGGTACTGGTAATGATGTTATGGCTGGCGGTGAAGGAAAAGACCTCTATATCTTTCAGACAGGTCACGGTAATGACATTATCAATGATAAAAGCTTATCTTCCGATTGCAATAACTATAATGATGTTAAATTTGAAAAAGCTTTTGCTGCTGATGCCAGATTCAGCCGTTCAGGAAACAATTTAGTCATACAGGCTTATGGCAATAATGATTCAGTTACTCTTACTGATTTCTTCATCTCCGGTTATGCAAATACACGTGCATTTAATTTTATCTTTGAAGATAAAACAATAACTACAATTGATATTGCAAAAATGACATTTGTACTAGAGGGTACTGATAATGATGATGTACTTACCGGCTGGGACAGTAATGATATTATCAATGGTAAAAAAGGAAATGATATTTTTTATGGCGGTAAGGGCAACGATTACATTTATGGAGGACAGGGTAACGATACCCTTTATGGTGAAGAAGGTAATGATTCACTTTTTGGAGAAGAAGGTTACGATATACTGAATGGCGGTGCCGGCGATGATTATCTTTTCGGCGGTAACTTTGAAAAAGATTTATATGTTTTCAACGCTAATCATGGCAGAGATGTTGTTGAAGATATAGCAATAAACCGACAACAAGGCGATATTCTTGCCTTCAAAGACTATAGCAGCAGAGAATTATGGTTTAGTCAAAACGGAAATGATTTAATTATCAGTCATATCGGTACTTCTGATCAGGTTACTGTAAAAAGCTGGTTTGTTTCTGAATATAACCGTCAGTATAGTATAACCACTGCTGATGGTAAGGAAATTTATGCTTCACAAGTTGAACAGTTAGTAAATGCCATGTCGAGTTTTACTGCGAGTACTCATGATATTGCCACGACAGATAATCAAAAAATGCAATTTAATCAGCAGGCAATTATTTCTTCATATTGGGGAAATTAATTTATAAATAGTTATTTATTTATAATATCTGCTTCTCAAGGAATCCATCTTACGGATTCCTTTTTCATTATTAGTTGATATCTGATTTTATATTTTTTATGAAATATTGAAGTATTTATTTAAATAAATAAAATGTTATACAAAAACAGGCTTTGTAATCATACAAAGCCTGTTTTAAAAGTCTTAAGAATATCTCACAGTTATTTCACTGTTTCGAATTCATTTCTTTACACATGCATCCCTGTTAAACGGGCAGTATCCTGAGCAATCATCAGCTCTTCATTAGTCGGAATAACCAAAACTGCTGCTTTACTGTCTTTTGTGCTAATTACTCCCGGTGTACCGAAGCAGGCTTCCATATTGGCATCATGATCCAGAATCATGCCAAATACATTCAGATAATTAACTACTTTTTCGCGCATTGTAGTTGAGTTTTCACCAATACCACCGGTAAATACCAATGCATCCAGATTGCCGCAGGCAACCATCATACCGCCCACATATTTAGCCAGACGGTAGGCAAATACATCCAGAGCCAGCTCGGCACCTTTGTGTCCGTTGGCAGCAGCTTCTTCCAGCATACGGCAATCGTTGGAAAGATTGGATAAACCCAGCATACCGCTTTCTTTGTTCAGCATTTCGGTAATTTCATCAATGCTCATTTTGGCATTCGCGGCCAGGAAAGAGAAAATACTCGGATCGATATCGCCGCAACGGGTACCCATTACCAGACCTTCCAGCGGAGTCAGCCCCATGCTGGTATCCTGTGAACGACCGTTTTTAACAGCGGTAATAGAGGCACCATTACCCAGATGAGCAATCACCATGCTCATTTCATTAATATCACGGCGCAAAAATGCTGCGGTTTCCTGAGCAACATAACGGTAGCTGGTACCATGCGCACCATAACGGCGTACACCGTAACGGGTATACAGTGTTGACGGAATAGCATAATGATAAGCATGCGGTGGCATAGTCTGATGGAATGCTGTATCAAATACTGCTACCTGCGGCAGCTCAGGAAACGCCTGCTGTGCTGCCTGAATGCCCAGAATATGAGCAGGATTATGCAACGGAGCCAGTACAATACAGGCTTCAATATCACGCATTACTTCAGGGGTAATCACTGTAGACTGGGTAAATCGTTCGCCGCCATGTACGACACGATGGCCGATAGCTTTAACACGGTCATATAAGCCCAGATCTTTTAACTGTTCCAGCAAAGCCATTACAGCTGCAACGTGATCATGATTGCCGGTTAAGGCGTGTTTATGTTTTTCACCATTGATTTTAAAGGTGATGAAAGCATCAGTATTACCTACTTTTTCAGCCAGACAGCTCATTAAAACTTCTTTTTCGGCTAAATCCATTACTGCGGCTTTTACTGAAGAACTGCCACAGTTAAGTACCAATACTAAATCCTGCTCACTCATGTTGTTGTCCTGTTATATCGTGATTATTAAATTCAAAATGAATAATTAATTTTATTCAGCGGGCAAACAGCGTGCGTGCACCTGTAAAACGCTGGCTAAAATAGGGCTGGTCCAGTCTGGCAGTGCGAATAACACCGCTACTGGAAGGCGCATGAATAAATTCACCGTTGCCAATATACAGCCCCATATGTGAATAAGCCTGTCCCGAAGTGTTGAAAAACACCAAATCCCCAACCTGTAAATCTTTTGTGCGGATCGGGGCGGAAACAGCTGCTATATCACGTGCGGTACGAGGCAGATTTACCTGCAATGCCTGCTGGTAAACATATTGCACCATACCACTGCAATCAAATCCGCTACCCCGGCTACTGCCGCCATAACGGTAGGGTGTACCTATCAGACTCATGCTATGCAACAGCAATTCCTGACTCCCTGCCTGATGACTGACTTTAGTAATTCGAATAGGAGCCAGACGGGGTTGAGTACCAGACTGAACTATTTTTCGACTAGTGCTTCTGCAAGCAGAAAGAAATAAAACAAGCGCACCTAAAACAGCACGCCGCTGTGCATTACATGTAACCATTAGTTATTTGCCCTGTTGTGATTACCTGAATCATGCTTACTCAGTGAATATAACATGAGTTGGTAATAATTGCTCTAAGCATTAAGGCTTAAATGACAATCATTACATTAACTAACCTTGTCGTACAAATCATACAAATTTTACCATTTTGAGAAAGCCATATCGCTCTGAGAAGTTTTAATCTCTTGACAGTGTCCTTGCGCAAGAATAGAGTAGAAGCACTAATTGATAAAAGCCAGCTGAATTAAAATGCTTTCCAACGTTTTTTACTGTAATTACAGGCTTTTATTCGAAGCAATACTTTAAAGCATCGCTTACTAAACAAAATACAGGAAGCAATATGCAGGAATTTGCACCACTAGTTATTCGCAATCATCATCTCATTCCGATTGTTCAGGGCGGTATGGGCGTAGGTGTTTCCGCCTCAAGTCTGGCCAGTGCAGTAGCGCGGGAAAATGGGGTAGGAACGATTGCAAGCGTGGATTTACGTCATTTGCATCCCGATTTACTTGAGCAGTCCAAAGAAAATCCTACACAAGAAAAATACGATACCTTAAACAGGATTGCACTTGATCGTGAAATTAAATCCGCACTTGCCCAGTCTGAGGGGCGCGGAATGATCGCCGTTAATGTGATGAAAGCGGTTAAAGACCATCATGCGATGGTACAGCAGGCTTGTGAATCCGGTGCACACGCAATTGTAATGGGAGCCGGTCTGCCGCTGGACTTACCGGATATGACTGAAAATTTTCCTGATGTAGCTTTATTGCCTATTTTATCTGAATCACGCGGTATTGGCATTGTGCTTAAACGCTGGATGAAAAAGAACCGTCTGCCTGATGCAATTGTAATCGAACATCCCGCCCATGCTGCCGGGCATCTTGGTGCAGCTACTGTTGCCAGTGTTAATGATGAACGTTTTGAATTTAAACGGGTACTGACTGAAACATTCGAATTATTTAAAAAACTTGATCTGGAACGGGAAAAAATTCCTTTGATCATTGCTGGCGGAATGGCTAATTTTCAGAAAATCACTGTAGCCTTACAAGAATGGGGTGCAGCTGCTGTACAAATCGGTACAGCATTTGCTGTGACTCAGGAAGGTGATGCACATATCAATTTCAAAAAAACTCTCGCCGGTGCCGAAGGCGAACAAATTGTAGAATTCATGTCGGTAGCCGGCTTGCCGGCACGTGGCGTTAAAACTAAATTTCTGGATAGCTATCTGAAACGTGAAAGCGTATTACAGGCTAATGCCAAAGCAGACCCGCGGCGCTGTACGCAGGGGATTAACTGTTTGTCCGTTTGCGGCTTACGTGATGGTCTGGAAAAAGTCGGACAATTCTGTATTGATCTGAAACTTGCTGCAGCCTGGCGCGGAGAAACTGACAAAGGTTTATTTTTCCGTGGTAAAGATCCGCTGCCATTCGGTTCAGCGATGCGCACTGTTAAAGAAACCATTGAATATTTACTGACCGGCGAAATTCAGGCTGTCCAGAAATCTGCCTGAAAATGCTGAATAATTTCATAAGCCACATGCATGCATGTGGTTTTTTATTTGTCTGTAACCGGTATTTTCTGGAGCTAAAAATGAATACTTACTGCCGCAGTAATTTGAATGGTGGTAGTATCAAAGCATTTACAATAATTTGTATTTACGATTATGAATCCGAAACTGGAATTGTTACAGCCCTATCCTTTTGCCAGATTACGTAAATTAATGGATGGTCTGGAACCACCGGCTGATCTCCAGCCTATATCATTACATATTGGTGAACCCAAACACCCTACCCCGTCGGTTTTAACTGATGCACTGATTCAGCATCTGGATGGACTTGCAGCCTATCCGGCTACTGCCGGCATTCCTGAGCTTCGTCAGGCTTGTGCTCAATGGCTTATGCGCCGCTACTCAGGGGTAAAAATTAATCCTGATACTGAAGTATTACCCGTGTTGGGCAGCCGGGAAGCATTATTTGCATTTACTCAAACCATCATTGACAGCAGTACTGAATATCAGCCTGTAGTTGTCAGCCCGAACCCCTTTTATCAGATATATGAAGGTTCAGCCTTGCTGGCTGGCGCGCGGGTAGAATATGTCAATTGCCGCGCTCCGCATTTTATGCCGCAATGGCAGGAAATCGATCAGAATACATGGCCAAAGGTACAATTGGTTTTCGTTTGTTCTCCGGGCAACCCCAGTGGCGCGGTAATGAATCTGGATGAATGGAAAAAACTATTTGCCTTACAGGACAAATACGGATTTGTGATTGCGTCAGATGAATGCTATTCAGAAATTTACTTTGATGATGATAACAAGCCTCTGGGTGCAATACAGGCGGCTAGTCAGTTAGGCCGGACATTCGACCGTCTGATTATGTTTACCAGCCTGTCAAAACGTTCTAATGCACCCGGTCTGCGTTCCGGTTTTGTAGCAGGTGACAGTAAACTTCTGGCTGATTTTCTGCTCTACCGCACCTATCATGGCAGTGCCATGAGTCTGCCCACACAATACGCCAGTATTGCAGCATGGAATGATGAAGAACACGTCATTGCCAATCGTAATCTGTATCGGGAAAAATTTGATAAAGTGATTCCGATATTACAGCAAAAATTTGCCCTGCATAAACCTGATGCTTCATTCTATCTGTGGCTGAATGTTCCCGATTGTGATGATTTGGCCTTTACACAGAAATTATGGCAAAAAGCAGCGATTCGTGTATTACCGGGACGTTATCTTGCCCGTAATACACCATACGGTAACTCCGGAGCAGGCTTTGTGCGGATCGCACTGGTATCCAGTGTCGAAGAATGTGTTGAAGCTGCCAATCGTATGGTCAAACTGGCTTTTTAGAATTGGTTTCAAACAGATACTGGAATTAAAATAAAACCAGAATTGCCAGTTTCAATTTTAAAAGCAATTCTGGTTTTTAATAGTATGGCATAAACAGCTATTGTTTATTCTACGTTCTGTACCTGCTCGCGCATTTGTTCAATCAGTACTTTAAGCCCTACTGATGCCTGCGTACATTCAATGGCGATTGCTTTACTGCCAAGTGTATTGGCTTCGCGATTTAGTTCCTGCATCAGAAAATCCAGACGTTTACCCACGCTGCCCCGATGTTCTTCTATCAGACGTCGTGCTTCGGCAATGTGCGTATTTAAACGATTCAGTTCTTCATCTACATCGGCTTTTTGCATAAACAATGCGAATTCCTGTTTCAGGCGCTCTGCATCTACCTGAGCCACTGCCTCGCGCAAACGGGCTTCAGCCTTATTCATATAGTCCTGCAATAATTGCGGGAACAACTGCTGCATAGCTGCCACAATATCTGTCATATCATTCAGACGATCCAGCAAATGCTGCTGCAGTTTTTCACCTTCACGAGCACGCGCTGCTTTAAATTCGGTGAGTACTTGTCCCAGTAAAGTCAGTACACCGTTATGTAATATTTCCTCGTCCTCCGTTGGCGCCACAATGACACCGTGGAAATGCAAAATATCTGCAACAGTTAATTTACCTAGATCTTTATACTTGCGACGCAACTGCTGATTAAATGATGCCAGTTGTTCTACCAGTTTGTGATTAACCGGTAAATCATCAGTACTTTCGCTGGGCAGAGTCTGAATCTGAATACGGCATTCCAGTTTACCCCGTGCCACCTGAGAACTGATTAATTCACGCATCTTGCCTTCAAACGGACGTAATTCTTCTGCAATTTTAAACTGGATATCCAGATAACGATGATTAACTGCTCTGAGCTCAACATTGATTTGGCGATTTCCACATTGTTCTGAAGCATTTGCATAGCCAGTCATACTGTATAACATATATATTTTTCCTTAAACCGTTTATTCCTGCCGGGTTATATTCAAACTGGCAATTAAATCAAGTATAACGAAAACGGCTTAATCCTTAAAAGGTTTAATTGATATGAATCGCAACACACTGGTTATATAATTCTGCATTCATCTCCCGACAAAGTCTCTAAGTATGAAAAACACACCTATATCCAATCGTTCCGGACGTGCTGACGATGAGCCACGTCATCTTAGTATCGTGCCTGATTTCCTCGCACAGGCAGACGGTTCTGTACTGATTTGCTGCGGTAATACTAAAGTAATTTGCACAGCAACTATTGATGAAAATGTACCCAGCTTTTTAAAAGATCAGGGCCGTGGCTGGGTAACAGCAGAATATGGCATGCTGCCCGCCTCTGCCAATGGCCGTATGCGCCGCGAAGCAGTAGCAGGAAAGCAATCGGGGAGAACTCAGGAAATTCAGCGCCTGATTGGACGTTCCTTACGGGCAGTCGTAGATTTAGAAAAACTGGGCAGCCGCCAGATACTGATTGACTGTGATGTTATACAGGCCGACGGAGGCACACGCACCGCCAGCATCAGCGGCGCTTATGTTGCTCTTGCTCTGGCAGTCAGAAAATTACTGGAAACAGGCCTGATCAGAGAAAATCCGATTCGTGA
This sequence comes from Snodgrassella sp. W8124, assembly GCF_016100875.1. Taxonomy (NCBI): domain Bacteria; kingdom Pseudomonadati; phylum Pseudomonadota; class Betaproteobacteria; order Neisseriales; family Neisseriaceae; genus Snodgrassella; species Snodgrassella sp. W8124. The sequence continues at coordinate 654,945 of NZ_JACFRP010000001.1, read as the reverse complement.
AGCTGTAGCTGCTATCTCTGTCGGTATGATTGACGGTAATCTCCTGCTCGATTTGGATTATCCGGAAGATTCATCCTGTGATGCGGATATTAATGTAGTGATGACCGCCTCACAGCAGCTGGTTGAAATTCAGGGTACAGCCGAAGGAGCTACTTTCAGTATCGGTCAGTTAAATGATTTAATCACCCTGGCACAAAAAGGAATTAAACAAATTCTTGCTGCTCAGCAACAAGCACTGGCTGAAAATTAATTCACAAAAATACAATCACCTATTTTCCGAATTTAAACACTATTTAAAACAAGCTGCCTGAACCTGACAAAATACTAACTCAGCAGCTTGTTTTTGCATGATAAAAATGCTAAAAAGAATATCCGACAGGATATTTAAGCAGGCAGGGTTAACACAACCTGTCCTTTTTTGACATTATAACAACCCGGAAAGCAAGCAGTATTATGGCGTTAATCGTACAGAAATACGGCGGTACATCAGTTGGAACAGTTGAACGTATAAAAAATGTAGCTCGTCGTGTAGCACAAGCCAGAGCCAATGGTGATGATGTAGTAGTGGTTGTATCCGCTATGAGCGGAGAAACCAACCGTTTGGTTGCACTGGCACATGAAATTCAGGAAAAGCCCAATCCGCGTGAACTGGACGTTGTTTTATCAACAGGTGAACAGGTCACTATCGGTCTGCTTGCCATGGCTTTGCACAGTATTGGCGTAGACGCAAAGAGCTATACTGGCTGGCAGGTAGCCGTTAAAACCGATTGTGCTCATACCAAAGCACGCATTGATGCGATCGATGAGATACGCATCCGCACAGATCTCAATGCCGGCAAAGTTGTTATCATAGCCGGTTTTCAGGGTGTTAATGCCAACAATGATATTACCACTCTGGGTCGCGGCGGTTCGGATACCTCAGCAGTAGCACTGGCAGCAGCACTGAAAGCAGACGAATGCCAGATCTATACTGATGTGGATGGCGTATACACCACCGACCCGCGTGTCGTACCGGAAGCGCGCCGTCTCAATACCATTTCATTTGAAGAAATGCTGGAACTGGCCAGTCTGGGCAGTAAAGTATTACAAATCCGCTCAGTAGAGTTTGCCGGTAAATATAAAGTGCGGCTGCGCGTATTAAGCAGTCTGGAAAACAGCGGTAATGGCACATTAATCACATTTGAAGAGGATCAGAATATGATGGAACATGCGGCAGTATCCGGTATTGCTTTTGATAAAAATCAGGCACGAATTAATGTGCGCGGGGTACCGGATACGCCGGGAATGGCTTCACTGATACTGGGAGCTGTCGCCGATGCCAATATTGAAGTGGATATGATTATTCAGAATGTCGGCTCAGCAGGAACCACAGACTTTTCCTTTACCGTACCACGCAGTGATTATCAGAATACGCTGGATATTCTTCATGAAGTGCAGAAAACAATAGGAGCGCGTGAAGTCTGCGGCGATGATACCGTATGTAAAGTATCAATAGTCGGTATGGGCATGCGTTCACATGTTGGCATTGCTTCTACCATGTTCCGTACTCTGGCTAAAGAAAATATCAATATCCAGATGATTTCTACTTCTGAAATCAAAGTGTCCGTGTTAATTGATGAAAAATATCTGGAGCTAGCCACCCGTGTACTACACCAAGTGTTTGAGCTTGATAAAGAACCAGTAAAAAAAGGCTGAAAACTCCTTTTTAATTCATGTAAAAATTAACACAGGCCGGCTAAGTCACATCTGCCGGCCTTTAATTATTGTACAATTGCAGGTATTTGCATAAATTAGTGCTGTATCCATGTCTCATACACCAAAACGCGAATACGAAAACAATAAACTGATTAAAAGACTTCGTCATCAGGTTGGCGCTGCTATTAATGATTTTCAGATGATTGAAGACGGCGACAAAATCATGGTTTGCCTTTCCGGTGGTAAAGACAGCTATGCATTATTGGACATCCTGCTCAGATTACAAAAATCTGCACCAGTACAATTTGAAATTCTTGCAGTTAATCTCGACCAGAAACAACCTGGTTTTCCTGCACATATACTGCCGGATTATCTGCAAAGTCTTGGCGTTCCGTTTCAAATTATTGAAGAAGACACTTATAGCGTAGTCAAACGGGTAATAGATGAAGGCAAAACTACCTGTGGCCTGTGCAGCCGTTTGCGACGCGGTATTTTATACCGGGTAGCCAAAGAAAATAACTGTACCAAAATTGCTTTAGGTCACCATCGCGATGATATTCTGGAAACCCTGTTTCTGAACATGTTTTACGGAGGCAAACTTAAAGCCATGCCGCCCAAACTGCTGTCAGATAACGGTGAACATATCATCATCAGACCCTTAGCCTATGTTAAAGAAAAAGATCTGATCCGGTATGCGCAAATGCTGGAATTTCCAATTATTCCATGCAACCTGTGTGGCTCACAGCCCAATCTGCAACGGCAGGTTATCAAAGACATGCTCCGGCAATGGGACAAACAGTTTCCCGGGCGCATTGAATCCATGTTTTCGGCCATGCAAAACATCGTACCCTCGCATCTGGCTGATTATCATTTATTCAATTTTGCCGGCTTGCAACGTGGACAACAACTGCCACATGGCGGCGATATTGCCTTTGACCGTGAACATTTTTCTCCAATTACAACACCAGCACAGACCGGTGATATTAATCAGCCTGCCGGTGCAGGCAAAACTGTTATTAACATTTTAGATTCTCGATTGTAAGTCCCCTTATGAAACAACCAAGAAAAAAATTAACTCCTGCAAAAGCTATGGTTGCCGCTATCAGTGGCTATGCCATGGATGGTTTTGACCTGCTGATACTCGGTTTTATGCTCAGCGCCATCAGTGCTGATCTCGGACTGAATCCTTCTCAGGCAGGTTCACTGGTAACATGGACATTAATCGGTTCTGTTGTCGGAGGTATCGTTTTCGGACATTTAAGTGATCGCTTCGGCCGGATACGCATGTTATCGCTAACCATTCTCATGTTTGCCGTTTTTACTGGTCTGTGTGCGGTTGCACAAGGTTATTACGACCTGCTTATTTACCGGGCTCTGGCAGGTATGGGGCTGGGCGGAGAGTTCGGTATCGGTATGGCTATGATTGCAGAAGTATGGCCTGCATCAAAACGTAATCGCGCATCAGCCTTCGTCGGTATCGGCTGGCAGCTGGGCGTACTGGCGGCTACCTTTATTACACCATTTCTGCTTCAGCATATCGGCTGGCGCGGCATGTTTGTTGTAGGATTATTTCCGGCTATCGTATCCTACTTTATTCGTCATGATACCAATGAACCGGAACAATTTACCCGCGAACATAAAGCAAATGGTGAGTTGTCATTTTCTGCGCGTCTTAAATTACTGGTTAAAGACCGTCAGACAGCTAAAACCAGTCTGGGCATATTTATCCTTTGCGCCGTACAAAATTTCGGTTATTACGGTTTAATGATCTGGATGCCCAGTTATCTTGCCAAAAAACTGGGATTCAGCCTTACAGATTCCGGCAACTGGACTGCGGTCACCGTTATTGGCATGATTATCGGTATCTGGCTGTTCGGTTTTCTGGCCGACCATTTTGCCCGCTGGAAAATCTTTCTGATTTACCAGATTGGTTCTTTTATCATGGTGGCACAATATGCACAGTTGCAGGACCCCACTGCATTACTGATATGCGGTGCCATTATGGGCTTATTTGTCAATGGCATGATTGGCGGCTATGGAGCACTGATTTCTGATAACTTCCCCCCGCATGTGCGTGCAACTGCCCAGAATGTATTATTTAATCTGGGTCGTGGCATTGGCGGATTAGGGCCGCTGGTTATCGGTTTTCTGGTCAAAGAATGGTCATTTTATGTTGCCTTATGCTTGCTGGCATCTATTTACCTTCTGGACATCATTGCCACTTTATGGCTGCTTCCCAAACACAATAATACCCCGTCCAATGATGACAATCTTGGCGTTATAGGCTGATTTATTATTCTTTCAGTGCAGATACACATCTCTGCACTGATTTTTTTACCATTAGGCTATGAGTAGAAATTATGACAACATTTACTAAAGTAATTTTATATACCGGAAGTGATGGTTTTGCCCGATTCAAAGAAGAAAAAATTGAATTAAACGAAGGTAATGAAAAAAGCCAGTTATCACCTTGGTTTAATGCAGAAGGGTTACAATTACGTTACAGTCCGGTGGGTTTTAAAAGTGATTTTCACTGCACTGGTAAACCACAATGGCTGATAGTATTGCAAGGAGTGATGGAAATCGGACTGCGCGATGGTAGTACCCGCCGCTTTAGTGCCGGAGAACATTTTTATTCTGCCGATACTTTACCTGAAGGCATTACCTTCGACTCAAATATTCATGGACACTGCAGCCGTCTAATTGGCGATGTACCTCTGATTACTGCTTTTATTCGCGATTAATCCAAGGTAATCAATATATACAAAGGAAAATAAATAATGTCTCAATCTATGCTGTTTACACTTCCGGATACCGAAGGAAATAACTTTAATATTGCAGAACATTTACCAGCTGTGGTTTATTTCTATCCGAAAGACAGCACACCGGGCTGTACAACCGAAGCACAGGAATTCAGTGCTTTACTGCCCCAATTCAAACAACTGGGCTATAACGTGATTGGTATTTCCCGTGATAGTATGAAAAGCCATCATAATTTTATCTGCAAATATGAACTCAACGTTACCCTACTTTCAGACAGTGAAGAAACAGTATGCAGACAATTTGATGTACTTAAAGAGAAAAACATGTATGGTAAAAAAGTATTCGGTATTGAAAGAAGTACCTTTATCCTGAATCAGGACGGGCAAATTACACAGGAATGGCGTAAAGTTAAAGCGGCCGGTCACGCCCAGATCGTATTAAATACACTGCAACAGCATGCCTAGTTACTCATATCAAGCGCCCTGCTGCTCATTAAAACTGGAATTCAGTCCTGAGCAAAAATTAAAGGCTATCCATTGGCAAACACCCTTTTCCGAAGCCTTACCTGACCTGACTGGATTCTGGGCAAAGCAGCTTGACTCCTATTTTAATGGCAGCCTGCAAAAATTTAACTATCCTCCTTCCACTGACGGCACTGCATTTCAGCAAAAAGTTTGGCAGGTTATTGCCGATATCCCCTATGGTCAGATTGCCACTTACGGAGATATCGCGCGTGTGCTAAACAGTTCACCCAGAGCCGTAGGTCAGGCCTGTGGTAAAAACCCGTTACCAATTATTATTCCTTGTCATCGGGTTGTATCAGCCAGTGGTCTGGGAGGGTTCAGCCTCAGTACCAATGCTTTTGAACTAAATATAAAGCGTTGGCTGCTTAAACACGAAGGAGCAACATGGTAAATGATACTTTACCGGCAGAACTACTCGAACCAATCGAGTCATTGCTCGAACATCTTTGGCTTAGCGAGCAGCTGGCATTCAATACACTGGAAAGTTACCGGCGGGATTTGAATAAAATTGCTCGTCGCATACAAGCCGAACATCTGAACTGGCTGAATGTAGATCCCTTGTCACTTGCATCTGCTGTATTTATCCCCAGTGAAAAACCATCTTCACAGGCACGGGCATTATCAGCCTGTAAACGTCTGTTCAGTTGGATGCATGAATATAACCGCCGTCAGGATATACCTACCGAGCAGCTGCAAATGCCTAAAAAAGGCCAATACTTGCCGGATATTATTTCCGAAACACAGATAGATGCTCTATTAGCAGCCCCGGATACCAAAACCTTTCTGGGTCTGCGTGATAAAGCCTTACTGGAACTTATGTACGCTACTGGATTGAGAGTTAGCGAAGCTGTTAACTTACGAATCAATGAAATCGATTTACAAAACGGCCTGTTAAGTACCATCGGAAAAGGAAATAAACAGCGTATGGTTCCATTAGGGGAAGAAGCAACCGACTGGCTGGAAAGTTACTTTACGGATGCCCGCCCTGCTTTACTTAAAGGACGAGCTTGTGATGCCGTATTTGTCAGTCAGAAAAAAACAGCCATCACTCGGCAGCTGGCCTGGATGATTGTGACCAAATATGCTACTGTAGCCGGCATTCATCATCTTAGCCCGCATGGTTTGCGTCATGCTTTTGCTACGCATCTTGTGAATCATGGTGCAGATTTACGTGTAGTGCAATTGCTTCTGGGACACGCTGATATCGGCACAACACAAATTTACACACATGTTGCCAATGAACGCCTGAAACAAATTGTGCTTCAGCATCATCCGCGCGGATAAAAAATTATTTGTTTATTCTGCTATGTTTAGAGTAAAAGATTATAAATCTTGAAATTTTGTTATTATTTTTTGAAGATGTAATAAAAACCTGTTCATAACTTGATATATGCTGCACAAATGAATAATACCTTATAAACTTTATCAAATTAAATGACAAAGTTATTCAATCATAAAACAAAAATATCAACCATTTAGAAAAAAGATAAACCAAGTGAAATAATAAATTACCTAATATTTATACTTAATTTAAAAAATTCGAAATCATTTAAATTTTTAACTAGTTTATTTAATATTAAACTTGGATTTTCAAGTACAAAATAAATATTATTCTAAATAATTTTTATCTTTTAGCTTTTTATCTGAGTTCAACTGATCAAGAACCACGGCTATCGCCAACAAAGCAAAGAATAAAATTCCTAAAGATATAGATATTTTTAGAAAAATTTCAGCAGGAAAAATGTCCCACCATAATTCCAGCATCAATAAGACACACCAGAATATGAAAATATAAAGGCATCCTAATCCGGCTTTTTTAACCAATATCTCTCTCCATTACTAATAAATAAGCTTCTCTTCTCCACAGTAAAAATAGACGACGCATATCTTTTTCCATTGTTACTACACGCCATCCTTCTTTAGCATTTCGATTTAGAAAGTTGGAAAATTTTACAGGATCTGCATTTGCCGCGCCCAGAAACATAGAAGCCAGAGCACCTTCCTGATAAATAACAACTTTATATTCTTTCATAAAAACTCCAAAATTTAAACCAAATTTATAAAAATTTTATGAATTATAAATTATTTTTCTCAACAAAACAATTTATAATTTATATTTACTATCATTAATTTAATTTATTTTTGCAATAACTTTTTTAAAATGGTTTTAACAGATGCTCGGCTTAAAACCTTGAAATAGATAATGTTCTCGTTATAATATCTGATTAGAATTGTAATTTATTAATTTTTTCTGGTCATTTTATTACAATTAAAATACAATTATTAACAATATATTTTGCTTATTAAACTAAGGGACTCTTATGAGATTGAAATTTACAAAAATAATATTAATGCTGGCTGTTGCCGGTATGATTTCGGCATGTGGTAATAAAACTGAAAAATCCCCTGACAAAATGGTGCGCACTGGTATTCAGCGCATTATGACAGAAGACAATCAGTTTAATTTTAGTGGTTCTTATCAGACAGAATTTATTATTCAGAATAATGAAGATAAAAATTCTTCAGAAATAACCGAGCCAATAATTGCATCAGAAGTATCTGCATCAGAAGTATCTGCATCAGAAGAATATGATGATGATACTTCAGAATTAACAGAGTATCACCGCAAACAAATGGATTTGTATAACAAATCTATAGGGCAATTTTTAGGACAATTCGGTAAATCTTTTTCCGTACCTTTCACTGGTGCTGTAGATATGAAAAAAGGGGTGATGGAAGTGATTCCTGAAGTCCGTTATGAAGATAAAAACGTACTGATTTCTTTTAAATTTCCTACCTATTTAGATTTTAATAATTTGTCCTTATATCTCGATGGTTCTGCAATTACACATCTGTCAGATACTATGCCTTACAATAAAATGGTAATTGGTGACAAATATATGCAATTTGCTGTACCGCAGGATAAAGCACAACACATACCTGTAGCAGATTTATTAAAAAGCTTACCTAAATCTGTAGATGACAGTTATGCATCAATTGATCCGAGCGCATTCAAAAAAGTAAATGTCGACGAATTTGGAAAAACACTGGAAGCAAAATATCAGGTTAATCTGAATACAGACTATGCTTCAAGCCTTAAATATAATACTGTACTTCTACAAAGTCTTTCTAAGACTCTAAAAGAGACAGCAGCCAAGGCTGATAAGAATAATAAATATAAACCAGAAGATTACGCTTTACTGGGGAATATAATTGACGCTTTAGCTTCAATTTATTCCGATAGTGATAATGCTCTTGCAGACACTCCTATGGGTGCTTATATGAAGCAGCTCAAAAATCAATCTAATCTAATAGTAGGTAATTTCTACTTTGATTCAAAAGGTCGCATTATAGGTATTCGCATTAAGACTGATATTCCAATGGCAATAACAGGTAGGGAAGAGCCAAAAGGAACAATCAGAATAGATTATAAATTTCGGATGGATTACACCGGAAGCCCTAAATTCACTATGCAGCCTACACCACAAAACTCAATCAATATAGGGGCTCGTCTTGGTTGGTAATGATTAATTTTCTTATCTGATCTGATTTAAATTTTTTAGCCAGTATGTTTTACATACTGGCTTTTTTCATTGATAAGTTATTTATTATATGTTAATTCAAAAACATAAATCCAGACAGAATGAATCACGACAAGTATACCTTGAGTGAATTTTATAGTCCTGTCATAACAAACTACCTACTCATTTGATATATACCAAACTGTCTGCAAATACAGATACCATAAGCTCAACGGTATATATTAGGTAAACATAAGTTAATATATTTACAAATAAAATAACATCTAACAAAAAATCGGTTAATTTAAAGGGAATTTTATGGGGTTAAATTTTACAAAAATAATATTAACATTGACTCTAGCAGGAATAGTTTCAGCATGCAGCCACATAAATGACAATTCGCCGGATAAAATGGTGCGGACTGGTGTCCAGCAAATGATTTTAAAAGATAACCGCTTGAACTTCAGTGGTTCTTTTCAAGGAGAATATCATATTAATCCTAATACAAACAATAAAGATGAAATTTCTTCCGATACATCTGAAATAAACAAAACTAATGAAACACATAACAAGCTTCTAAATACTGCATCAAAATCACTACCTCAAACAGAAGCAGATGATGATGATGATGAATCAAAACCAAAAAATTCTCTGGCACCTTTTTTTGAGCAATTCAGTCAATCATTTTCAGTACCCTTTACTGGCGCAATAGATATCCGAAAAGGGCAAATGGAAATAATTCCAGAAGTTCGTTATGAAAACAAAAATGTGCTGATTTCTTTTAAATTTCCTACCTATATAGACTTCAAAAATCTATCTCTATACGCAGATGTTTCAGCTATTACACATTTGCTAGATAAAATACCTCATACTAGAATGGTAATTGGTGACAAATATTTACAATTAGCTGTACCAAAATCTCAAATAAAAAATATGCCTTTATCCGATCTGTTAAAAAGCTTACCAAAATCAATTGATGATGGTTATGCAGCAATTGAGCCGGATGCATTCAAAAAAGTAACCGTTGATGAGTATGGAAAAACCCTGAAAGCAAAGTATCAGGTTAACCTGAATGTAGACTACGCTCTAATGCAGAAAATTGATAATACAATGCTTGAAAGCCTTTCAAAGGCTTTAAAAGAGGCTGCAGACAAAGCTGATCAGAATAGTAAATATAAACCTGAGGATTATGCTGCATTACAAAATCTAATTGACGAATTCACTTCTACTTTTAATTCTTATTTTTTTGATGAACATGATTCTGATGATGACAGCGGTGTTTTTAAAAATCCCTATTTTGGACTTATAAAGCAATTCAAAAATAATCAAATTCCTATACAATATAATTATTACTTTGATTTAAAAGGAAGAATTATAGGTATGCGTGAACAGCTAGCATTTCCTAAGGAGGTAGAAAGTATAGCTGGAACAGTAAAAACAGATACCAAAATCCACTTAAAATACACAACAAACCCTAAATTTACTATGCAGCCACCTACGCCGCAGAATTCAATTGATATAGTGTCTCGACCTGAACTCAATTAATTAAAATTCAATTTATCAGTTTCAAGTATTTTTAGCCAGTATACTAAAGCATACTGGCTATTTTATATTGATAATTTTTTTACTGAATATTATGTCAAAAAATGGATAAAGACTGAATTAATCACGCAGGGTATACTTTAACTATTTTCTATTGTTATTCATAATAAACTACTCTACACGTTTAATATATAAAAACCGTCTGCAAATACTGATGCCCAGATGGCTCTAGTACACATTTTGGCAAATATAAATTCATATATTTACAAACAAAGTATAAGCAAAGAATCTGGGTAATTTTAATTCAAACACAATTTTTATTCGATAATAATTCAATCTGTGGCTGATTAGTTTTAAAGTATGGCCAAATTAAAACTAATATGCTGATATATAAATAGCAAAAAGGACATATACTTATTTAAGTCTGCCCTTTTTACTATGTTCAGTGATTAACAGTTATATTGGCTGATTTTCGCTATTTGTTTCAGCTGCCACCTCTTTCATTGGTTCATCACTCAATGTAATGACTACGCCCTGCTCACCCAAATTAAGCTGGATATAGGCACTATTCTGGCCTTGCTGCTTTTCCAGCAATAATTGTCTGGCCAGTTCGGGGACAATTTGCTGCTGCAACATCTGTTCAAAATAGCGTACGCCCAAATCATGACCGGCTGTTGTTTGCGCCAGCGCCTCTACCAGTGTATTACTATACTCACAGATAACAGCAAATTGAGCTGCAATTTTGGCTGCAATGCGGTCTAGTTGCTGACGGATAATAATCTGCATATCGTCAGCTGATAACGGACGAAAAGCCAGTACATTCATACGCCCGAGCAAAGCAGGAGCAAGAACTTCCCGGATGGGCTGATCGACCAGTTCCAGTCGGGTTGGTAAATCGGCATCAGGAGCATTTTGTAAAGCTTCGCTGCCTAGATTGGATGTCATCAGCAGAATGGTGTTTTTGAAGTTGATGATGCGCCCTTCTCCGTCTCGCATAACACCCTGGTCAAATACCTGATAGAAAATATTAAGCACATCCGGATGGGCTTTTTCTATTTCATCCAGCAGTACTACTGAATAAGGACGCTTACGTACTGCTTCAGTCAGGACTCCGCCTTTGCCATAGCCCACATATCCCGGAGGCGCACCTTTAAGCTGAGCTACTGTATGTGATTCCTGATATTCAGACATATTGATGGTGATCATTGTGTCTTCACTACCAAAAAGTGATTTGGCCAGTGCTTTGGCTGTTCTGGTTTTGCCAACGCCAGATGTACCTGTTAGCAGGAATACACCAAGTGGTTTATTGGGTTCGCCAAGTCCGGCTTTCTGGGTACGAATATGATTAACAATACTACTAACGCTGTCTTCCTGACCAATTACCTCACTGTTAAGTTGCTCAGATAAAGTCATCAGACGTTCAATTTCATCATCCAGCATGCGACCGGCAGGAATGCCTGTCCATTCACTAATTACACTGGCAATGACTTGCTGATCTACATCTAGGCTAATATTTTGCTGCAATTGCTGAAAAGACTGATTATGTGTATGCAGATTGCTTTCATGCTCATCTTTTGTACGCGCATCCAGTACTGCCTGAGCAGCTTCCTGCTCCTGAACAAATTTTTGTTTTTCTTCTTCTATTTCTTGCTCTAATTGCTGTAACTGCTGCCGGCACTGCTCCATTCTTTCGTTATCTATCTGGTGTCCGAGAAGAATATCCTGTTGCAGACGGTCGATTTCTTCTTGAAGCGCGCTGTGCAGGGAGATTTTTTTAATAAGATTCAGTGGTAATGTTTGCATACCAAGTCTAACTTTAGCTGCAGCGGTATCCAGTAAATCGATAGCTTTATCAGGAAGCTGACGATCCGGTAAATACCGACGTGACAATGTAACAGCGGCTTTAATCGCATCATCTTTGATATGTACCTGATGATGTTCTGCATAGAGTTTAGCAATACCGCGCAGCATCTGACAGGCTTTTTCATCATCCGGTTCATCTACTTTTACCGGCTGAAAACGGCGCTCAAGAGCAGCATCGGTTTCAAAATATTGTTTGTATTCAGACCAGGTTGTTGCTGCGATTGTACGCAACTGACCACGGGCAAGTGCAGGTTTGAGTAAGTTGGCTGCATCAGACCCTCCGGCCTGATTACCGGCACCAATAATGGTATGAGCTTCATCTATAAACAGAATGGTTGGTTCGGAAGCATGCTGAATGGCTTCGATTACCGTTTTCAGGCGCTGCTCAAATTCACCTTTCAAGCCGGAACCTGCCTGTAAAAGCCCCATATCAAGAGCAAGAATATGGGTATTTTTCAGATGGCTGCCCACTTCGTCATTGGCGATTTTCAATGCCAGCCCTTCAACAAGTGCTGTTTTACCTACTCCCGGTTCACCTACCAATATTGGATTATTTTTACGTCGTCTGCTCAAAATATCTTCTATTTGGCTGATTTCTTCATCTCGTCCGAAAATTGCATCAATATATCCGTCTCTGGCTCTTTGAGTAAGATCGATGGTAAAACGTGACAAGGCTTCCTGTTCTGCCGGCGATTGTTTATCCTGTAAGTTACTGGTATTAAGTATATTCTGTGTGACTGGTGTTTCAGCAGGTTCTGCTGCTTTACTATCGGTATCTATTCTCTTGGTGAAGATCGCATCATTGTCTGTGTTTGCTTCAACTGAGTATTTATCAAGCCATCGTCCTGCTTCAGCCAGTTGTCCTGCTCTAAATATCAGTAACTGCCATAAATCTGTAAGTGTGAAGATGCTAGGAATTTTCTGGATAGCTTCAAGCAAATGCAATGAGCGGACTTCTTCCTGTCCGTGTTCAATAGATGCCAGCATCCATGCCTGCTCTATCCATTTAAGTAATGCGCGTGAAAGCTCAGGTTTCTGGGGTACTCGCTGCCAGGGCAATTTATCCAGTCCGGCCAGCAAATCATCCCACAACCGGTTGATGTTGATTTCGTTCTGGCGTAATAAGAGATTCAGGTCATTATTATCTGTTTCAAGTAATTTGACGAGAAAATGTTCAGGCAATATTTCATGATGACCACGGCTTAAACAGAAGTTAGCAGCCTCATTCAGTGCCCGTGCACAATTTTCATTGAGTTTTCTTAATAATTGCATTGAATCTTTCATTACGGCTCCGACTAAATACTTAAAAAGGCGCACAGATGCGTGCGCCTTGAGTTAATTAAAATTAACGGTTCTCAACCCAGCTGTCGGAATGAACAATATTGCCATCCTTGTAAGCCCAGGTGATTTTTTCGTAACGCAATTCCACTTCTTCAAGATGGTTATAGCGTTCTTTACTGGTTTCTTTAATGTTGTGCATTTTAGGACGCACAGCCACTACTTTCACATTTTCAAGCAGGGTGTTGAAATATTCTTTCTCCTGACCTGCATCGTCAATGCGATACCATTTAAATTCTAGAGATTTAAGGTTCTGACCATTGGTTACTGCTTTGTAAAGATATGGTGAAGAAGCATCATATTCTTTTACAAAAGAAATAGGTTTGTGTACACGAGTACCTGTCAGTTTACCGGTATTGCCGTCAGTAGGAATATAAACTTCGTGATCGAATGCCAATACTTCTACTGTGCCTTCACGATTCTGTACAGTTACAGAGCCTTTAACCTCTGAACCACCGTCATCCTTGATCCATAAGTAAGCAGGAATTGCCATATGAATATCCTTTAATTAGTTAATAAATATTACATTAGTCGGTATGATTCATATCAACCAAGGTAATTTCGACACGACGATTTTTACTACGCCCTTGCGGGTCGTCGTTGGTTGCTATGGGTTTACTATCCCCATATCCCTGTACAGTAAAATGGTCTTCCGGAAAGGTGGATGCACTCACTAGCCAGTCACGTACAGCTTCAGCTCTGTGAAATGACAGAGTTTTATTGCTGGCGGCATTTCCGGTGTTATCGGTATGACCATCTATTAGTACTCTTTTATTCGGGTTTGCCTGTACCCAGGTTAAAACCCCTTGTAAAACCAGTTTCGCATCCGCTTTAAGCTGACTCTGACCCACGTCAAACAATGCTGTGGTATCTAAACGGATAATTTGTTTTTTCTGCTTCTCTATCTGGAAAGAATTTATGTCTTTATTGATAACTGGTAATAATTCAGTAGCATGATATAAACCAAATCCCATTCTTCTGGGCTCACCGAATGTCTTATAATCCTGTAAGGTCTGCTGAATGATTTTTAAATTTTTAATACTATCTATACGTTCATTTTCAAGGTGCTGAGGTATTGCTATATATTGCTGATGAGCAGCAATAACTTCCTGCAGCCATTTTTTATTTTGAACAAACGAATACTCGGTACCAATAAGAATGAACATCAGGAAACAGTCAATTGCGTAGCACAGATATTTTGCACCTTTACTTAAATAATGCTGGCGAACAAAGCTATTCTCAATAACCGGAAAATTTTTCAGACCGTTAACTGTAAAAACATGAGTCGGACTAACAAATCCTGTTTTTTCAATTTCAAATTTACGCCAGCCTGCTTGCTGATTAGTATTGAAACTGTTTAACCAGACACATGACATCATATACAGAGAATAACGATATGATTTTTCCGGTAACAAATTTTTAATCACATATTTACTAAGCCATTGCTGATTCAGATAAAGTGTGGATGTAGTTGTATAGTCCAGATGTTCCGGCTGTCGGGCATTCAATGCTGCTCTGCTATCCAATTGTTTTTGTAAACAGGAAAAGTACTCTTGCACATCTGTACGCTCCCTGCACAAATGGTTACTATTGTTTTCAGGCCAGTAATCAAGATTTTCATTAAGCAGATCGGTATGGATACCCAATGTCAGCGGTAGGCAGCGTTTGTATGAAGCCTGAATAGTTTCGATTTCTTGCCGCCATTGTGAAATACGCTGCTCTAATGCTGCCACATGAGGATATTTATCTGGATTAAGTATCAGAAATATACCGTTAGCTATTTTATTCTGTTCATCCAGATTCTGATAAATGCTGATTAACTGCGCACAGTCTTCTACCCTGATCCACATTGAATCACGCAACAGTCTCCAACGTTCAGAAGATTCTATCCAATCAGATATATCATCGCCTGCTACGAGAATGATGCGCTGGGATTTAGGTATATTGTACAGACTTGCTGCACTTTGCTTACGAAACCAAAATTGATTCTGATACCACAGAAATCCACATGCCAGTACTATGAGTATACTCAAGCATATTTTGATTACCCAGTATATATCCCAAATTTGCCAGATAAAATATAGCGACAGGCAAACAATCCAGACAAGCAGTAATGTGTAATAAATGCGTTTACTCATTTGGTACCTTATCCAATACTGGCAACCAGATTACTGAGATATTTATTCAGCACCAGATATATAACCACAGTGAACACCAGAAAAGCTAAACACCAGCTCACTGTCGAAAAAGAACGTATAGTAATCGGGCGCAATCTTCGATTAGTCTGAAGTGAAGGAATGATTATTTCAGGCAAATGCGAATCAATTTTGGTAATGAGTTCATTACGAGCATGTGTTTCTTCAAATAAATATTTACCATTAAATCCAAGAGCAAATACCAGCTGCCAAACACTTAAAAGCCAGAATGACGGATCCGGTTTATGCAATTCAGTTTGAATATCTTCAAATAATTGTATACCAGCATCATACTCACCAAATTGGGATACCTGTAACGGGCTGTTTTCCCAAATTGATTTACTTTTGCTATCTAAAAAGCGTAAGGCAAGCTCATCAACAAGTGCAAACAATGCATACTTTATCTGTTTTCGCTCATGCTCAGGCAGGTGATTTTCACTCAGTTTCTGATCAAACTCTGAAACAAAATGAATAGCAAGCAACTGCACTTCATCCATATCCTGAATGGCATGCCCTAAACTTAACCGCGTTACAAATAAAATATAATTACGTAAATTTTCCCGTACGTAATCTGGAATTTCGTTATTCTTCATTTGGCACCGCATATAATTCGATATTTAATCCATCAAATGAATTAGGTGAATAAATACAGCATGATCTGGCTGCTATCATGGCTTTAAAGCCCGGGTGCGACTTATCTAATGCAAAATAGGTAGCTTCTGAACGCATGGGTAATGCGCTGGGTAAACGCTGCATCATTCTTAATGGAATACCATTGGATGCTGACGGCAGAATTCGCTCAACATCATCAGGAGAACCAATCTTACATAGTTTCGGAAAGCGTTCCTGAAGTTCATATAACGGAACACTGGCACGAACAGAAATATAGTAATCTGTGTTTTCATCCAAACGTGCATCTAACAGATGACCAATCCAGCGGGTATTACCAACTTTTTCAAGATCCACCAGTACCAGTACTGTAGGTATAACTGTATCCAGCAGCTCTATAAGCATTTCATTTAACCGGATGAATGTTGTACCTAAATTAAACGGATCATATTGCGGTATGTCTTTGATACTGGATTCAATTGAAAACGACAGCAGACTTCCAACCAAACGTGCCAGTAAGATGTAGTAGTTTTCTGGTGCAATATTTTTATGTGTTTGTAACAGCACCATTTCCGGTATAGACTGATTGAGTATGTTCAGCAGCCAGAATAATGAAATATCGGATACAAGAAAGTCTGCTGATTGCTGATTACGTTCTTTTCGTAATGAACCAAGACGCTGACTTTTATTAAGCAGAATTTGTATCTGTCTTGACAGCATCTCCATTAGAAAAATATTGCTGCCAATAAAGAATATTGGCGGTATATATTGTGCATCAAGCTGCCAGATATTATTTTGATTTTTAATCAGACGAAGAATGGGTATTGCCAAAAAATTCTGACGGTTCTCATGAGAGAATTTCAGGCTGAAATTCAATCTTTTTTCTGCAATTTCTGTTTGCTGGCTACCGTAAAGATCAGTAACCGAAACAAACTGTTTAGAAAATCGTAATGGTGCATTACTGCTGTTTTCAAGCAGATTACTGCCTACGGTATTTAGTTCTGGTAATGTTAAATATACTGTTGTTTCGAGTATGTCATCCGGTAGTTGTGACAAGTCACGGGCAGGCGGCAGAAACTGCATCTGCTGTGAATCAAACCAAGTACCATCCTGAAATGATACTGCACAATCCGATAATTTAAGCTTTTTCAGAGTGAGACTATTAGTGTCTATTTCCATACGCATTACGCCCCATGGCATAATTCGCGTACACTGCATTATGCTAAAGGCATTTGCCTGTTGCAGTAATTCCTGTTGCTGGAAAATTTGTGGCAGCAGTAAGGTACCTTCGTACCAAATCGGATTGATGATTTTCAACTTACAACCTGTTCTAAATTAGATAGATTATTCACATTTAGCTAATGATTGTTTGGATAACAATCGAGCACCACAGCTGGTTTTCATGTTTTCGAGAACCATAAGACGCCCCTTTACTGTTAGCTTGGGATCACCTTCTACAATGTAATGAGTACCACTACATTTCGGACAACTAACTTTATCGCCTTTACGTGCTACCGGTCTTCCTTCAATTTTTGCGATAGGATCACCTTCAAGTACTACCCCACCATGTGTAGTGGTATCTCCCTTACAAATAATAGCGCGTGACATTTAGCAATCCTTTATGGTTATCTACCGATAGGGAACTATCGGTAGATTTTTCGCTTATACCGGATTATTTTTTAGCTTTTGGCATTTGAGATACTAATGAAAGATTAATATCCATACCTTCAATCTGGAAGTGCGGAATGACAAATAGTTTAATTTTGAAGAAACCCGGATTATCTTCAATATCTTCTACTACCACTTTTGCCTGACGTAACGGATGTGAAGCCTGCAGCTCATCACTTGGATCAGTCATTTCTGTAACCAGATTCTGTATCCAGTTATTCATTTCCACTTCCAGAACACGCCGGTCTTTTGTCATACCGATATTTTCGCGCTGAATCAGTTTCAGATAATGAGCCAGACGTGACAGCAGGAAAATATAAGGAAGACGTGAATTGATACGGCTATTGGCTGTCGCCTCTTTAGTATCGTACAGGGCTGGTTTTTGTGTTGAATTTGCAGAGAAGAAACATGCAAAATCATGATTTTTGTAGAACGATAATGGCACAAAACCCAGATTGGCAAATTCAAATTCCCGTGTTTCAGGAATTAATACTTCCGTCGGAATTTTCATTTGTGCGCCGGAACCCAGATCATATAAATGAATCGGCAGATTTTCAATCAGTCCGCCGGCCTGCGGGCCACGAATCTGAACACACCAGCCATTTTTAATAAAGCTTCTTACCATGTTGGCTGCAAATGCAAAGGTGGCATTAGCCCACAAATAACGATTGTGATCAGGGCCTTTAACTTCTTCACTGTAATTGAAACTCCGTACCGGTACTGTTTCACTGCCATAAGGCAAACGTGCCAGAAAGCGCGGTAGAGTAAGACCGATATAGCGGGCATCATCAGTATTGCGGAAGCTGTTCCATTTGATGTATTCAGCACGGTCAAAGTAGTTGCCGATATCTTTGATTGAGGCAACCTCTTCCATTGTTTCTTTACCAAAGAATTGAGGGCCTACAGAACCAATAAATGGCATATGTGCAGCAGCGGAAACTTTTGAAATATTTCTGAGCAGCTCAATGTCCTGAGGGGAGCGGTCAAATTCATAAGCCGAAATGATTGAGGCAAAAGGCTGTCCGCCCGGGGTGTCATATTCGTTAATGTAAGTATGGCTATACAGACCGCTTTGGATGACTTCCGGTGAGTCTTCAAAATCGCGAATCAGAGCATCTTTTGAAACATCAAGTACATCAATTTTGACATTTTGACGGAAATCGGTACGGTCAACTAAGAATTTCAGACCACGCCATGTACCTTCAATTGCCTGAAATTCAGGATGGTGAAGAATATTGTCTAACTGATTGCTGATTAATTTGTCCAGCTTGGCAATATGGAAATCCAGTAAGGATTTATCCAATCTGTCTACAGTTTGGGCACTGTCCTGAATCATTTTCAGGAATACGTTTATCGCTACTGAGATACGTTCATTGGTAGCAGATTCAGATAATGCTGTATTATTGGTGTAATGGTCAAAAGTCGGAGCTGTAGAGACGGTATTCAGATTTATTTTATCAAATAATGATTCATAAACAGACTGTTGAACAGCATTTCCCTTTTTAACGGAACCAGCATTCTGCACATTTTTTTGCATACTTATTTTCCTCTGCGGTATTTATTCTTTAGAAATGATCGGTGAGATTGCTTCAAGTTCTTTGCGCAACTCATCAGAAAGGTTTTTGTCCTGCAGAATTTTTTCCAGTTCTTTGCGTAAAACTGCATTGTCCAGAATATTGGACTTCAAATCTCTCAGCAGATTTCGCATAGCTAGCAACGATTTCAGTTCAGGTACTTGCTGAACAATCTGTTCAGGATGAAAATCTTTCATTGATTTGAATTCAAGATTCACAGGAATTTCGGAATTATCATCAGCCAGAGCATTTGGAACAGACAGTTTTACGGCTGGATTCATTTCAGCAAGCACTGCATCAAAGTTGTTTTTATTAATTGAAACTTTTTCACGTTCTGCCAGCGGAGTATCGCTTTCTTTGAAGCTGAAATCGCCAGCCACTAATAAACGCAAAGGTAATTCAACTTGTTTTTTAGCACCTCCTGTATGTAAATCCAGTTTAATATTGACACGTGCTGGTGGTACTTCGTTCTGAAAACTTTCTGACATGATTACTCCTTGTTGAAATTTGAATACTGATAACAGATCAGAGTCATTACATTACTGCGTTTTGATACGGAATATATAGCAAAATGAAAATTTTCAATAAATTTTGTTTTAAAAATTTAATAATAATTAAGTTACAACAGCTTTAAATTAATTGGAAGTTAAATTAAATTTTATTCTGCCCATATATACATGTTTTAACTTATTTTGACTTATTTTGGTTACCAAGTAAATAATTTTATAAAATTTAATGCTATATTGATTACAAAAATCATTTTATCTGTCGTTTATTAACCAATTTTTTTCATAAATTTTATCTATGAAAAAAATTGGTTAAATATTAGCCATAATAAATATTAAATTTTTAAAATTATTGTAAAGATTTCTTTTATTGAATATATGTAAATAATTATTTTTTAAATGAAATATAATTTTCAGCTGATAATGTTCTGAACATTTTTTATTCAATTTAACCAAAAAAATATAATTATTTTATTGATCATAAAATAAAATTTTATAGAAAAAAACTATAATCTAATTGTGAATTCATTTTTTTTATTTTTCAAACCAGGTTTCTTTATTCCTATACGGTATATTGCTGCAATTGTTTTAATACACGCCGGCTAAGGATACCTTCAGGCAGACGAAAATCCAGAAGCATACGTGTCAGCCTTATGGCCTCGGTATGCCATTCAGGCTGTTCAGCTAGTGAGCGGTTATTTAATGCATTCAGAGTGTGTCCGTGAACAACAATACCATTTTCCTGCGCTGACATCTGTGCCTGCATCAATAAAACAGGGGCATGTTCGGCGCGCAGCCAGTAGCGTTCATGATTAATGATCTCCTTCCCCTGACTATCCTGACTAATATCAGGAGCAATACCTAAAGCACGCAGTAATGACCACTCAAAATAACGCAGTGCAGATAAGTGTTCACCGTTTGAAATATGTTGTAGTACGGTATGTAGTGCCGCGTGAACATCAGGTAACGGATCCTCCCGGGCTGTTAGTTTTAGTACCAGCTCATTTACATACATGGCACTGAATAACGCCTGATTCTGAGGCTGAGGCCAGCCGCCTATCCATTCTGCCCGGTGCAGAGTTTTCAATTCATTATTCCCATACCAGGATAGCTGTAGCGGCACAAAAGGAACGAGTACACCTCGCAATTCACTTTGCCGGCGCCTCGCACTGCGCGCCAGCATCACTACTCTGCCATAATCCCGGGAAAATACTTCAATTTGCAGACTGCTTTCACTCCATGGACGGGAGGTAAGCAAGAAAGCAGGTTGATGATTGATGCGATTATTAGACATAGCCGTTTTATGTCAGATGTAGATTTTTCAATTATAGCCGGTTATGGCATGCAATTGACCATATACAGGAAAAAGCGGATAATTCTGTTAACAATATAGACTATATTTTTCAGGCAGCCGGCTATTTCAAAGCCGGCTGCCTGAATGTATTCGAAATAATCAGGAAAGTTTAAATACCCATGAAAGCACCAGAATTATTATTGCCCGCTGGTGGACTGGAGCGGATGCGCACAGCCTTTGATTATGGCGCAGATGCTGTTTATGCCGGCACACCGCGTTATTCTCTGCGCGCACGTAATAATGAATTTGCACATCTGCCAGTACTGGAACAGGGTATTACTGAAGCACATGCACGCGGAAAAAAATTTTTTCTGGCCAGTAATATTTTGCCACATAACGCAAAATTGAAAACTTATCTGGCCGATATGGAACCGATTATTGCTATGCAGCCAGACGCGCTGATTATGGCAGATCCGGGTCTTATTATGAAAGTGCGTGAAAAATGGCCGGAAATACCGATTCATTTATCCGTCCAGGCTAATACCACCAATGCATGGGGGGTACAGTTCTGGCAGAGTATCGGCATAGAACGTATTATTCTGTCACGCGAACTCAGTATTAATGAAATTGCCGAAATCAGGCAGCAATGCCCGGATATTGAGCTAGAAGTATTCGTTCACGGAGCTTTGTGTATTGCCTATTCAGGTCGCTGCCTCCTTTCCGGTTATTTTAATCATCGTGATCCTAATCAGGGTACTTGTACTAATGCTTGCCGCTGGGATTATAAAGTACACAATACGGCTGATAGCGACAGCGGCGATGCTCAATTATTACCCGATTTTAACTTTAATCAGGCGAAAAGTCTGGCTGATAATGCATTATATGGCTTAAATGACCAGCAACGTCACCCGCTGGCAAATAAAGTCTATCTGATTGAAGAAGCAAACCGGCCTGGTGATATGATGCCTATAATGGAAGATGAGCATGGCACCTATATCATGAATTCCAAAGACTTACGCGCGGTAGAACAAGTCGCCAAACTGGCAGAAATCGGTGTAGATTCTTTAAAAGTAGAAGGACGGACTAAATCAGTCTATTATGTAGCGCGGGTAGCACAGGTATACCGACGTGCTATTGATGATGCAGTTGCAGGTAAACCTTTTGATTATAGCCTACTGGCAGAACTCGAAGGATTGGCCAACCGGGGTTATACCACTGGTTTTCTGGAACGGCATCAGACACAAGAGTATCAGAATTACCTTTCCGGACATTCTTTATCAAAACAAAGTCAGTATGTAGGCAAAGTTACGGCTGTTGATTCTGAAGGATGGGCAACCATTGAGGTAAAAAATAAATTCAGCCTTGGTGACCAGCTGGAAATTATTCATCCGGGCGGCAATCAGATTATCCGCCTTGAAGCAATGACACGTAAGGGCTATCCGGTAGAAGTGGCTTCCGGAAACGGAATTGAAGTAAAAATTCCGCAGATGCTCGGCAAAGATAATGCACTGATTGCACGCATTATTCCCCAGGCGGAAGCCAATTAAATAAGCTGCTGAAAAAGCCATAGTGATATTACACTATGGCTTTTTTATTATCCGTTTCTGATATTTGTGTACTTTACAGCCAGCCTTGTAAATGCTGCTTCACAAGCGGAGCCAGTATTTCAACCCATTCATGCTCACTATTCATACAGGGAATGTACTGAAACTGTTTTCCGCCATGCGCCAGAAAGTCTGCTTTACCACGAATATTGATTTCTTCAAGTGTTTCCAGACAATCAGTAACAAAACCCGGACATACGACATCAAGTCTGCTGATTCCGGTCTGAGGAAGCTGGATAAGTAAATCCTGAGTACTTGGTCCGACCCAGGGTGCATAGCCAAAGCGGCTCTGAAATGCCAGCCGGTATTCATCTTCTTGCAGCCCAAGTTCTTCTGTGAGTAAACGGGTCGTGGTTTTACAATGCTCAACATAACTATCGCCAGCCTGATGCTGAGCCTCTGGTATACCATGAAAGCTTATTAATAAACACTGTCCTCTGTCATGCTTTTGCCAGTATGTCTGAATATGTCTGGCCAGTGTTTTTATATAATTGTCATCTGCATAAAAGCTGGTGATACTTCGTACTGCCATTTGTACACGTTGCTTAAGCATTACCCGCCATACCTGATCCAGTGCAGCACCACTACTGGAACCCGCATATTGCGGATACAACGGCAACACCAGCAAATTCTGCACGCCAAGCTGTTTCATTTCCTGCATAACATTAACTACGCTGGGCTGTCCGTAGGTCATAGCAAAACGGGTAATAACACCGTCTGGCATAGCACTGGTTAAAGAAGTGCTAAGCAGTTGTGTTCCGGTCAATAAAGGGGAGCCGTCTTCCTGCCAGATGGTGCTGTATGCGTGGGCACTTTTACGCCCGCGAACAGGCAAAATAATCCCGCGTAGTATTAACTGCCATAAAAAACGCGGTAATTCGACTACACGCTGGTCGGATAAAAATTCGCGTAAATACGGTCGTACAGCCTGAGGTGCAGGTGCAGCAGGTGTACCGAGATTCAGCAATAAAACACCAATTGCCGGTTTAGAAGTTTTTGGTTCAGAAAGAAAAATTTTTGACATAATTTTTGGCAGCAATCGATTATCAGTCAATCAGATAAAAGTGCTGCGAGTATAGCCTATATCTTCTGCTTGTTAGCAATTTCACCAGTTATATACTTTACTGACATCAGGCATTACCTCTGCAACAGACCTGATGCAGCGATTATCTGTGCTTAACCTAATCCCCTGCTCACCCTAATAAAACTACTTTAGTTTACAAAAGACTGGTAAATCTTTATTTATCCCAAAGCGCCTGAAAGGCTTTTACTACTTTTTCAGGATCAGCTGATTCAGTAACAGCACGAACTACAGCCAGAGAGCTTACGCCGGTAGCCAGTACATCGCGTGCATTATTTAAATCAATTCCACCAATAGCAACTGTAGGTGTATTTCCGGCTTGAATCACGTATTGCTTTAATTTGTCCAATCCCTGAGGTTCAGTAGGCATAGTTTTGGTTGTAGTAGGAAAAATTGCCCCGCAGGCTACATAGCTTGGTTTAACTGCTAATGCTTTACTCAGTTCTGCTGGCGAATGTGTACTTACCCCCAGCCTTAACTCTGAACTCTGAATCATTACTAAATCAGCACTGTCCAGATCTTCCTGTCCGAGATGCACCCCATACGCACCGCAATCTACAGCTTCCCACCAGAAATCATTGATAAATAGTTGTGTAGGTGTATCTTTTGCATAAGCGACACTGCGTTGAATTTCACGGTACAATGCTGAACCAATCAGAGTTTTATTACGCAGCTGCACAGTATTGGCCCCTGCATCGACCATCCGCGCTACCCAATCCGCAGTAGGAACAACAGCATAGAATTTCAGCGGAGCAACTATAGGTAAAAACGAATTTGCATACATAAAATATTCCTTTTGAAATAAAAATCTTTATAATGATAGTTTTTTCACGCAGCACTGCATACACACAATAATGTTTGCAGATGTCTGTACTGAATTTTCCACTTTTACAAATATATTATGGCCTCAGACGCATCCTCTGTTCGCTCTCCCCTGATCACCCGGGTTAATTATACTTTTGCTGCATTATTATTCGGCACAATTGCATACTTTATTTATTGGGGGCTTGGATATACCAACCATCATTCTCCATTATTATTTGTTATTGCCACTCTGTTTGGCGCCTTCATGGCATTTAACATCGGTGGCAATGACGTTGCCAACTCCTTTGGTACCAGTGTAGGCGCCGGAACCCTTACAATACCGCAGGCATTGGGTATAGCGGCTGTTTTTGAGGTTTCTGGTGCGGTTATTGCCGGCGGCGAAGTAACAAAAACAATTCGTCACGGCATTATAGACCTTGGTGCCATGCATTTAACACCTTCACAATGCATTAATGTCATGCTGGCAGCATTACTGGCGGCGGCAATCTGGTTGTTAATTGCTTCCAAAAAAGGTTTACCGGTTTCAACAACACACTCGCTGATAGGTGGACTGGTGGGTGGCGGATTGTGTCTAGGCTATTTGATAACGGGTAATGGCAGCGCTTTGGATTTAATTCAATGGAACAAAATGGGAGAAATTGGTCTGTCCTGGGTTATCTCACCTGTTTTAGGAGGTGCATTTTCTTATATCCTGTTCAGCCAGATAAAAAAGCATGTACTGGACTACAATGACCGGATGGTTATAGCTTTAAAAGAAATTAAGCAGGAAAAAAAAGCATATAAAGAAAAATACAAAATCTGGTTTGAAAAGCTAAGTGAAACCGAGAAAATTCGCATTTCCTCTGCTATAGCCCGTGATGCCGAAAATTACAGTGATCCTGATTATAGCGTCGAAGAGCTCGAATCAGATTACTATAAAGGTTTGGCAGATATCGAAAGCCGTAAAAATAACATCGACGCATTTAAGGCACTGCATAGCTGGGTACCCTTAATTTCAGCCTGTGGCGGCATGATGATTACCGCTATGATGTTATTTAAAGGGCTGACTAATCTGCATCTTGGTTTATCTGTGATTACCAATTTCCTGTTAATCATCATGATTGGCGCATTAATCTGGATGGCCACATTCATTTACGCCAAAACCTTAAGGCGCAAAGATTTAAGCAAATCAACCTTTCTGATGTTCAGCTGGATGCAGGTATTTACTGCTGCCGGCTTTGCTTTTAGTCACGGCGCTAATGATATTTCCAATGCAGTTGGCCCGTTTGCCGCCATTATGGATATTATCCGTACCGGTGATATTGGTATAGATGCCAATGCCATGATTCCGGCACCAGTGATGATAACATTTGGTGTGGCACTGATTGTTGGTTTATGGTTTATCGGCAAAGAAGTCATCCAAACTGTTGGTACCAATCTGGCCAAAATGCACCCTGCTTCTGGCTTCACAGCAGAGCTTTCCTCTGCAGCTATTGTGATGCTGGCTACACTGATGGGGCTGCCGGTATCCAGTACACATATTCTGGTTGGGGCTGTTCTGGGTATCGGACTGGTTAATCGTAATGCCAACTGGAAATTGATGAAACCAATTGCACTGGCCTGGGTGATTACCCTGCCCTCTGCTGCAGTTTTATCTGTATTGATATTTTTGGGACTCAACTCATTTTTTTAGATTAACAATTATCATAATGAAACCGGATAAATATGCTTATCCGGTTTCATTATAATTAAAGCGATTGTCTAATGTAAATTTTCAAAGATTTTATAGAATAAATTTAACCCTGGTTTGAATGACACTACAAATAGTCGGTATTAAATTTAGTTTAATACTATTTTTCCGTATTTCTTAAATTTACAAAGTAATTTTAAAATCAGATTAAATCTTTTTAACTTAGTCGCTGGCTGTTTTTTATTCAACCATTTAAGCTAAAATGATGACTTTTGTCACAAACTCAGCACAAACTGGTTGTTGCCAATGAATAACCTGCTTAAAAAATTTTATATAGATCCCTTTTTGCTGGCAATGTTAACGGTTGTAGGTACAGCTACTGTTTTACCTTGTCAGGGCAGCACAAAAACATTTTTTAGTTATCTGACCACAGTTGCCATTGCCTTACTATTTTTTATGCATGGTGCAAAGCTGTCACGGCAGGCGATTACAGAAGGTATCAGACACTGGCGATTACATTTAGTTGTATTTTGCAGCACATTTATTTTATTTCCGCTAATCGGTTTAGGTTTGCGTATACTGGTTCCCCATTGGCTCTCTCCCGAACTGTATCTGGGCTTTCTGTATTTGTGCGCATTACCGGCTACAGTACAGTCCGCAATTGCTTTTACTTCTGTTGCCGGCGGAAATGTTGCAGCAGCAGTATGCAGTGCATCTGCTTCCAGTATTCTGGGCGTTTTCCTGTCACCTGTACTGGTTGGTCTAATGATGCCCACCAGTGGCAACAGCGTGGACACAACAGCTGCTATCGAATCGATTTTATTACAGCTAATGCTGCCGTTTGTTTTAGGCCATCTGGCCAGACCATTAATTGCAAATTGGATTCATAAACATAAAGTATGGATAAACCGTACTGACCGGGGCTCGATTCTTTTAGTCGTTTATGTAGCATTCAGTGATGCTGTTGTTGAAGGACTATGGCACAAAGTTAATCTAGGCTCAATTGGTATGATTGTGATTCTGAGTCTGTTGATTCTGTTTCTGGTTATCAGCATTAATACACTGGTTGCCCGTTCATTGGGCTTTAACCGTGCTGATGAAATTACTATTGTCTTTTGCGGCTCTAAGAAAAGTCTGGCAAATGGCGTACCCATGGCCAATGTACTCTTTCCTGCCAGCATAGTAGGCATTATGCTATTACCACTGATGATTTTTCATCAGTTACAACTAATGATCTGTGCAGTACTGGCACAACGCTATGCACGTTTGAATAAAACGGAATAGATTACCTTCGAGTGTAGGTTTTATTTCTAATAAAGCTTGCTATTTGGTTTTTTATAATCTTTATATCATAGTGCCAGCAATAAGATTTGCTGGTACTTAATCTATTTACATCAAATCACTCAATAATGCTGCAAATATGGTATTTACTTGATTTTGATACAATGGCATAAATCAAAAATATAGGTATACCATAAGCTGAAACAATTAGGTTTAAAAGTAGCTGCTGTGAATAGACTGATAGTCACGGATTAGGAACAAAATATTTGTAACTAATTGATTTAATTTTATCTTATGGTGCCAGTAATAGGAATCGAACCTACGACCTTCGCGTTACGAGTGCGCTGCTCTACCAACTGAGCTATACTGGCTTCCAATTCAGAATACTCTGAATGGCGCGCAGTATAGCATAATCGCTCTATACTCACCATTGCTATCCAATTTTATTTATTTGTTAATATAATAGTTTTGCTCATAAATATAATATCTGTTCAATTGAGCCTCGAGTTATTTCTATGCTTTATACCTGAAATTTTTAATCGGGCTTTTAATAATTGAATTGAATATTAAAAATATTCAGATTTTATCTAAAATAATTTATATTTTATTTTCTTCTTCGAGATTAATTTTTTTATCTCAAAATTAATAGAAGATTCAAAAATTGATATTAACCGCATTTCGGTCAAATCACATAATCAATTATCTTCTCTTAGATTTATTTTTAATCAGATATTTATAAAAGAATTTTAATAATCAATGTTCATTCAATATTAGATTTTTCTAATTCAGCTTGATTAATAAACTTCGTTCTAAAAATTTAATCAAAATTTTTGAATCCATTCTGTTTATTTAGCACTCTATACAGATATATTGATAAAAATAGATATTTATTCAGGTTTATTCAGCATTAATTTTAAGCCGGAAGCAGTGGATAAAAAATGAAACAAAACAAAGAACAACTTATTAAATATGCCTGTCTGGGTGATACACATGCACTTAATCAGTTATTGTTAGTATATCAGCCAGACATCAGAAGATTTGCCAGACGAACATGTGCTACAACAGAAGATGTTGAAGATGCTGTGCAATTCACATTATGGCAGTTACATAGAAAAATCGGTATGCTGAAAACTATCTCTTCTTTTACAAGTTGGTTATTTCGAATTATAGAACGAGAATGTTATCGTTTATTTAAAGTCAGACAATCCAAAAACATTGAAGGCCGGGTAGATATTGATGAGCTGTCTGCATCTTCTGCAGATATCGACCTTAAAATAGATCTAACTAATGCAATTATTTCTTTACCTTTGATTTACCGGCAGGTGTTGATTTTGCGGGATATTCAGGAGTACTCCACGCCGGAAGTTGCTGAAAAGCTTGGCATCACAGTTGAGGCAGTTAAAAGTCGCTTACACCGTGCCAGATTAATGGTAAAAGAAAAAATTAATTTATAAAAATTTAAATTCAATAATTTATAGACAACATAATAGCTTTGTTCTTTTCGCAGAGAATTTATCAGGAATGTTAGTTTTAAATTTAAACTGGGAGATAAAATGACTAATCAATATCAATCAAGCAATGATTTTAAATACACTGCTGCATTATTAAAATATGCACCCGAAGAAACACAGGCATTTATAGATTTTGACCATAAAATCATCAAACGCAGAGAAGGAAATATTCCAATAAAAACAAGAGAGTTAATTGCTTTAGCCGTAGCACTTACTACGCAATGCGCATATTGTATTTATGTTCATATTAAAGGAGTAAAATAAGCAGGAGTAAGTGAAGAAGAATTAGCAGAATTAATTTCAATTTCAGCTTCTGCAAAAGCAGGCACAATCATGGCACATGGTTTGCTGGCAATGCGTTTATTTGAGCAATAAAATAGTTGATTTAGTAAAACAGTAATAAATACTTATGTATATACTTTATAGGTGCAACTATTTAAATTTTCTGGATTTCTAACTGGCATATAAAACTGAGTACACTCGAATGGCTAGTGTACTCAATAACATTATCTATATTACATCTAAGCAAGGCCTGATTTAGCGCTGTTTTTTCTTAAAATTATTCATAACCTGTGTCAGATTATGCTGCAGTACATCCTCTACTGCTCCGGGTACTTCGGCCATTAATTCACGCTGTAATGTGGTTACCAAACCGGCTGTATGCTTTTGTACTGCAACACGAACCATACCTGCTAATACATCAGTAAGATGCGGACGTAATTTTTCAGTTAACTGTTGCAGTAAAGCCTGCTCGGAAATACAGGTTACTGCCCTGTTAGCTGTACCACGCGGTTCTATGACATGCATATGTACATGAATGATTGGCTGTCCATTATCGCTGGTAGCAGAAAGCTCATCTTCTGTTTTCTGCCGGCTTACTTCTGTTGGTATAACAGTAGACTGTTTGCCTTTTAGCTGGATAGTACAGTTTGAAGGCAGATTTTCATCAACAGGAGCGCTTTGTAAACAGTTTTGTGCAGCCAGCCAGTCTTCCTGAATAAGCAAGGCTGTATCATTTAATGCAGATTCCTGCTTTTGCGCTTCTAGTGTACTTTGCTGCTGCCATTGTTTCAGATAAGCCCGATAAACTCGCTCACGCTGTACTGGATCAAGTAAAACTTCAGCAGGCTGGGATGTGGATACCGTTTTCGGCTCTGGCTCAGTTTGTCTATTACGATTTTTTATCGTATTGGTAACTATCGGAGGCACATTGAAATCATGCGAACGTCTTCTGGTTTTAGGTATAGATAACGGCGGTGCATCTGATATAACTTCTTCCTGACGGTTTGACCGGCTATCTTGCTTTTTTTTGTGCTGGCGCAACTGCTCAAGACTGCGCTCCCATTCGGGCATAGTCTCTGTAGTCATTTTTGCAGAGCTGACAGTTGAATTAGCGACAGATTGCTGTTCAGGCAGATCATCACTCAAAGTAAAAACAAATTGGTTTTGTTGTTCATACTGATTTTTCACCATGCCCCCACTTCTGATCAGTCCGGTATATTTTAACTGGCTATGCATATTTTTATGTAAGCCATATCTGAGTAATTATAGCAACTTTTATAGGTTAAAATGCTAAAATAAACTACATAGTGTTCAATTAAATTAGGAATAACACATGAGTACCATTGAACAGCGAATAGAGTTTCTGGAAGAAAGCAACGAGGCTCTGATTATGCAAAACCGGGTGCTGGCCACCGCAATTAAAGGTCTGCTGCGTGCGCTGCCTGCAGACATAGCTGAGTTGGCTACTGAGTCCATACGCGCGGCTTTTGATAATGAAATTGCGGAATTACAGTATGAGGAAAATCCGCAAGTAGAATTATTTCACGATGCCACTTATGCATTTTTTCACGAACGTGAACATTAAACCTAAACAGGCTGGCAATAGTATAATTGCCAGCCTGTTTAATTAGATAGATTCAGATAAAATAAATTATTATTTTCTTACATCTCTGCATAATTGGGTCCGCTTCCACCCTCAGGACAAACCCAGTTAATATTCTGCTCAGGGTCTTTAATATCACAGGTTTTGCAATGCACGCAGTTTTGCGCATTAATCTGTAAATGCGGTTCACCGGCCTGATCTACAATTTCATAAACACCAGCCGGACAATAGCGTGTTTCCGGACTGCCATATTCACGATAATTGACAGATATCGCCAGCTCAGGATTATTCAATTTTAAATGTACGGGTTGATTCTCATCATGGCTGATACTGGCAAGATAAACACTACTCGTACGGTCAAAGGTTAATTTACCATCGGCTTTGGGATAATCAATAGGCCGGCATTCTTGTGCTTTTCGTAAAGATGCATAATCCGGACTTTGATGACGTAGCGTCCACGGTGCCTTACCTCTGAAAATATATTCTTCAAGTCCGCTATAGGCCAGACCGCCAAACAGCCCCCATTTAAATGACGGCCGGATGTTTCGTACTTTATGTAACTCATGATACAGCCAACTGTCTCGAAACAATTCACTATATTTCACTGCTTCAGTATTACTATTATCACTGACATGTTCCTCTTTTAACACCTCAGCAATAGCTTCTGCTGCCAGCATACCTGACTTCATTGCAGCATGAATGCCTTTGATTCGGGGAACATTCAGAAAACCGGCAGTATCACCGACAAGCAAACCACCCGGAAAAGTCAGTTTAGGCAAACTTTGCAATCCACCTTCGCTTAATGCACGTGCCCCATAAGCAATACGGGTACCACCCTCAAGCACCTCCCGGATAGCCGGATGGGTTTTATAGCGCTGCATTTCAGAAAATGGTGACATATACGGATTCTGATAATCCAGTCCGACCACAAACCCAACAGCAACTTTATTATCATTTAAGTGATAAAGAAATGAACCACCATAAGTTTTCCGGTCTAGCGGCCAGCCAATTGAATGAATGACGGTGCCCGGTTTGGATTTTTCCGGGGCAACAGACCACAATTCTTTGATACCAATTCCATAAGTCTGATTCTGACAATCTTTATCCAGCTGAAACTGCCGAATTAAAGTTTTGGTAAGCGAGCCCCGGCATCCTTCAGCAAATATGGTCTGTTTTGCCAGTAACGCCATACCCTGCTGATAATTACTTCCCGGTTGTCCGTCTTTATTCAGTCCCATATCACCGGTAGCAATGCCGCGTACGGAACCATCAGGATGATAAAGAACTTCTGCAGCTGCAAAACCGGGATAAATCTCTACCCCCATTTCCTCAGCCTGCTGTGCCAGCCAGCGACAAAACAACCCCAGACTAATAATATAATTACCATGATTATTAAAGCTGGACGGAGTAAGTAAACGATAAGCTTTTTTTTCAGTCAGAAACAGCAGCCGGTCTTCTTTAACTGCACAGCTTAAAGGTGCGCCTTTTTCTTGCCAGTTTTCAATCAGTTCAGATAATGAACGCGGGTCAATGACGGCTCCCGAAAGAATATGCGCCCCCACTTCAGAACCTTTATCGACAATGCATACACTAATGTCACGTTGCTCTTTAGCTGCAAGTTGCTTTAATCGTATGGAAGCAGCTAATCCAGACGGTCCGGCACCAACAATCACTACATCATAATGCATGCTTTCACGTTCTATGGATTCTGTCATGGTCGATTTCCTGCATTGAAACAATGATAATTAAATCTACGGCAGACATAAACAATATATATATACCGTATAATAAAAACTGGCATTATATCGAACAATGACTGGATATATCGACTACACTGATTAACGAATTTATATATTAATTTAGTAATCAAACAGATAAAATATTATATATAGAATTAATTTCGAACACTTTTGATCAAATAATAAATATTGATGAAAGCAGGTAAATTAAACTTACCCGTAATTACCACTATCTTATAAAAGTATTTAATGTAAATTTTGTTGATTTGGAGCCGTTTTTCACTCTACTTAAAAAAGTTTAAACGACTTGCATCATTGCTAACTATTAATACTTCACAATAAAAACCGTAAAAACTATAAATATAACAGCAAGAAATTAATCAGCCCTTCAAGCCTTCAAGAAAGAAACAAAATATATCTGTTATCAGATATGCTCTTCAACAATCTATGTAAATTATCCATCGTAGAATTACAGTCACAACGATATTAATAATTTATATTTAAATAAAAAATATATATATTATATAGTTATGTATAAATTAAACCCATCAGTAAAATATAGCTGATTTTTTCTATTACTTTTCATCAAATATCACCACTGTTAGTAAATGCTAATCAGATATTGAGTATATAAAACAACAAACATGTAAATTTGTTGTAAAAAAGCAACTTTTTCGATTACTAATAATTTAATCACATAATTACTTTTTAATAACAATATTGTTGCTTAATATTTATTTTTATTAAAATTTATCAATACTTTATATTTTAAATTACAACACCTTTCCATGGGCGCGGGTAGAAGTAAATACACTATCAATCCATGTTTTCAACTATATACATGTATCAAAGAAACTACTTATTTAACGAAAATACACACTTGGCTGATTGCATTAGTTTGCAAGGCGGGGCATAATTCGCTTTGCACAAGTTATGCGCACTATAGCTGTTTATTGACGAATGATATAGTGTGCAAAAACTGGATTTCCATCACTAAAGTAATACTTTTTGATACAAGTTAAGGTACATAATCATGAAAAAATCTTTATTAGTTGCTGCAGCTCTGATGTCTTTGTTCTTGGCTGCCTGCAATGATAAAAATGAAACTCCGGCTGCGTCTGCTGCATCTGAAGTTTCTGCTCCTGCTACAGCTTCTGAAGCAGCTCCGGCTTCTGAACCTGCTCCAGCTCCGGCATCTGAAGTTTCTGCTCCTGCTGTAGCTTCTGAAGCTTCTGCTGCTTCTAACTAAGCACAAGAAATCAAAAAAGCCAGACTGGAAAGTCTGGCTTTTTTGTTGCTTAATCGTATCGAGTAATATAATAAAGTTATACAAGCAACCAGTATTGATTAAGATTTTTTTACAGTTTGCCTCTGAAACTCATCATCAAATATAACAACTGTTCAAATAAACAGAAAAATAATACAGTTCGTACACTCCAGAGAGGTTTTTCAGTTTCTGTACTGCGTAAAAATAGCAGAAGCATTATTATCCACTGACTTCCTATCCAGAAAACCGGTTGCCAGACAAACATCTGGAATAAAGTGACCAGTAATGGAATTTGCAAGATAACATTTTTCACTAAGCATAATACCAAAACCAAACAAACAACCAAGGCACTAAACTGCAACCAGCCACCATACAGCAACGCAGTTAAATATGCACTTTGTTTCAACTGATCGCGCCGATGCAGAGCAAAACATGAACCGAGTAAGATATACACTGGCATCAAATACAGATTTAGTGGCTTAAATAAATCAGCAATACCCGGTAATATCAGGCTACTCATTGCGGCCAGAATTATCCAGAGTACCAGTGAAACAACCAGCCAGCCATAAATACGGTATTTATAGCATTGCCAGACAAATACTCCTGTATATACCAATACAACTGCATAACTGATTAGCGTACCCATTAACGCACCAGTTTCAGCAAACGTGCAAGCACAGCCGCCATATTATCAGCTATAGCAGCAACCCATTCAGTAGACATATCAGGGGAAAAATGTGCTTCATCTTCATGCCCAATTACCAGAATAGCCAGCGTCTGTTCTTTCCAGCGTAAAGGTAATTGCAAAAAGCTTTCCAGTCGCGGTTGTTCAGGCAATAATTCCAGTAAAGCAGCAACCGGTAAAGCGCCACATGCAGGAGCAGTTAATTTTTTACCAATAACCTTAAATTTCTCATTCACATGTAAATTTACAGGTACACGAACATTTTTAGGAATATCTGCAGTGATGATTAGTGCATGATAAGGTAAAGTAAATTCATTGTTTAATCCATCACTGATGGCTCGCTGCCATTGTGCCAGAGTATTGACGATAAGCAGACGCTGAGTAAACGCCATGAATTTGGCCATTAATGTATGGTTAGCATCAGCATCACCCAGCATTTGAATAAGCTGTGAGGCCATTTTTTCAGTCTTCTGCTGCATTACCTGCATTTTGCCCTGATGAAATGACAATATTTTGCTTTCAATCGGGCGCAGATTAAATTCAGCAGCATGTTCGTATAACCACTGTGGCTGTGCATGTAAAAATTTCAGTACTTCAGCATCCTTAATACTCATAAGTAATTTATCTCTCCTTCAAATACAGTCTCTGCCGGCCCGGTCATCCAGACATGCGCATCAGGTTTCTGCTGCCAGCTTATTGATAACTGCCCGCCGGGTAAATTCACTTGTACCGGTTTATCATCACCCAGTAAGCCCAGACTGATTCCGGCTACAACCGCAGCACAGGCACCGGTACCGCATGCCTGTGTTTCTCCGACACCTCGTTCAAACACACGCAAATAAATCTCTCGTGGGGCTTTTATCTGCATAAATCCGACATTAACCCGCTGAGGAAACTGTCTGTGACTTTCAATGGCTGCACCAAGCCGGTGCACGGGCGCATGATTAATATCTTCTACAACCACCACTGCATGCGGATTACCCATATTGATACAGGTCACACTAACGGTATCAGCTCCGACAACCAGTTCATGGCTGATACTCTTGGCATCATTTTCATCAATTGCCGCAAACGGAATCTGTTCCGGTGCAAACAGCGGTATACCCATATCCACTGTTACCAGCTCATCTTCATTCAATCGCGGCACAATTATTCCACCGGCAGTTTCTACCACAATCTGTTTTTTACTGGTTAATCCTTTATCATAAACAAAACGGGCGAAGCAGCGTGCACCATTACCACATTGCTCTACTTCGGAGCCATCTGCATTAAAAATACGATAACGAAAATCAGCATTCGGTGTCTGCGGTGCCTCAATCAGCAGAAGCTGATCAAATCCCACTCCTGTATGGCGTTGAGCCCATGCAGCGATTGGAGCTGTATCCGGATAAAATTTCTGGCTAATTCCGTCTATCACCATGAAATCATTACCCAAACCATGCATTTTAGTAAATTTTAGTTTAGTCATATGCCATTCAGTCTGTCATCACAACTGGTTTAAGCAGCTATGATACCGATTTATCACCGTAACGATAAGTTCTGCACTGAACTAATTAGCAAATATCTTTATCCGGAAAAAATACAATTATCTTGAAAACAGGCGTTACTGATCACTAAACCAGCTATTTTAT
This sequence comes from Snodgrassella sp. W8124, assembly GCF_016100875.1. NCBI lineage: Bacteria > Pseudomonadati > Pseudomonadota > Betaproteobacteria > Neisseriales > Neisseriaceae > Snodgrassella > Snodgrassella sp. W8124. The sequence goes on along the minus strand of NZ_JACFRP010000001.1, from coordinate 618,675 downwards.
TTACAATTAACCTGAATAGCCCGATTATTTTGCCGGCAAGAGAAAACAGCAGCAAAAGATTTTGGTAATTTATCAAACAGAACCTATTCAGATAAATAAATCTGTTTATATAAATTATGCTGAAAAACTGATTATTTTATTTGTTTACTGAAATAATCAATAAAAACCCGTAGTTTTGCCGAATTTTTATTGCTTTGCGGATAAAGAAAACAAAACTCCCATTGATTATCCTGAGAACATTCCGGTAATATTTCGACCAGCTTGCCGGATTGTAACTCTTCCTGAACAGCAAATCGAAAAAGCTGAACAATACCATTGCCATTAATGGCCAGAAATTTTGTTGCCAGCATACTATCAAATACGTGTATCTGTTCAGTTCCATTATTGTATGTTGTGCTTTTATCTATATATTTCCATGAAAATTTTTTATTATTCTGGCTGATACTGAAATTGATACACTTATGATTTTGAATATCAGCCGGTTCATATATTATATTATTCTCAGACAAATATTCAGGACTGGCAAACAAACCGGATGTGGCACAATATAATTTCCTTTTAACTAAAAATGGTTCCAGTCTGGTATCCGGCTGAATCAGTCTTACAGCAACATCATAAGTTTCAGTTACAAAGTCAATATTGCGGTTTGTTACATGAAAGTCAAGCTTAAGCTGAGGATACTGAGCACAAAAGCATTTTACATAGGGTATTATTTTATAATTAAAAAAAGTTTCCGGAATACTTATTTTCAATCTACCGGAAATTGCCTCTTTGTTTACTTTCAATGCCTTTTCGGTACTGATTAATGACTCTAGAACTTCGGTACATTTTGTATAATAAATTCGTCCTTCTGGCGTTAATTTAGTTTTACGGGTATTGCGACTAAATAATTCAACCCCTATTCTTTCCTCAAGACGCTTAATTGAACGACTGACTGCTGCCGGTGTAATATTCAGATATTGTGCAGCTGTAGAAAAATTTTCATTTTCAGCAGCCGTCAAAAATAACTCAAGACTAGCTATATGCATGCTTTTTAAACGTTTTTTCATTCTGATAATGCTTTAAATCATTTGAATCTAATCATTAGTCTGTTGATTATTTCGCATAAAAATATTGTTCAGCACCAACGCGACCAAAGTTATAGCCATACCGCACATTTCCACTACAGAAATTTTATGCCCCTGAAAAATTCCGATAACAGACGAAATAACCGGTACCAGATTAACAAACAAAATACCATTAACTGCACCCAAACCTTTAATACCGGCATTCCAGCTAATGATAACCAGCGCAGTGATAATCAGTATAAAAATATCCAGTCTGCTTGCTAATATGGCTTTCATTTCCGGTCTGCCGGCATATCCCAGCAAAGTCGCAATCATAGTTATTGCTATGATGGTTAACATTCCTAATGAAGAGCTCAGAGCGGTTATACGCAATGCACTCCAATCATATTTTGAAATCATCGTATTGGCAAAATAAGTATATATTACCCAGCAAACAGTTGCTGTGAGTAATAATATGTCGCCGATAAAACTTGATGAGGCAAGTAAATGGTTAAAATTTCCATCGGTAATCACCAGAACAATACCAGTAAAAGCCATTAGCATGCAGATGATTGTGCGAAAATCCGGCAAAATGCGATAAATTATTGAAAATAAAATCAGGGATAATAAAGGCATTAAAGCCAGAATAATCGTTGCATGTTCAGCTGATGAGAATCCTATACCGATAAATGTAAAAAAATTCAATCCGGCAAAACCGATACTACCGAAAAACCAAAGCTGCAAAGTTTTATTTTCTGTTCGAAAACTCTGTTTTCCTTCCTGAATAATCAATACCAGACTAACCAGCAGGGCACCAGGCACATAGCGAATACAGGTAAGATAATAACCATCAATACCAGAAGAAACAGCATGTTTTGAGGCAGGATACATAATTCCCCAGCCTGCAACCGTGATTAATAAATACAAGATACTTTTATAATTTTGCAGCTGACTGACTTTCATATCATTAAACCTGATTCAGTATTAAATTTTTTATTTTTATAGCAGTTCTCAGGTAAAAGTGCATTACAGCAGCCGTAATAACAGTTATTACATCAGGTAATAACTGTTATTAAATACAGATATCTCAACCAGAAGCATTTGTAAGAATTTTATTTATATTATTTATAAATGCATAACCGGAGGCTGAACCAGCATCAGAACAACAGGCAAAGTAATTAAACTTAAAACCGTGCTGATAAAGGTAGCTGTAGATACAAGCTGTGGTCTGGTATTGAACTGGACAGCCAGTAATGTTGTGTTAGCCGCGGTAGGCATTGCCGCCAGCACTATAAGCACTTTTTTAGCCATCAGATCTATTGGCATAAAATATACAAGCAGCATTGCCCACAGAGGTGAAATCAGTAATCGGATAACCAGCGCAAAACTGATTTTGGCTGCTTCAATCTGCCTGATATGCAATGTAGCCAGCTGCATGCCCAGAATCAGCATAATTACCGGAATAGATGAATCCCCGATCATGCCCACTGCCAGCATAATTTCCTTACTTAAAGGAATATGCAGTAATTGAAATATTAATCCGAACAATGCGCCATAAATAATCGGCATTCGTAAGACTTTTTTCAGTACGGTATTCTGGCTAATACCATCAACATCGCTACTGCCCTTAGCAGCATAATAAGTGCCGATGGTGCTCATAATAAATTGCTGTAATACCATCAGAATAACAGCAATATCAAAACCGGCACTACCAAAAAATACCAGAATTACCGGAGTGCCATAATTACCGTTATTCATAAAGCATGAAGCCAGAATCAGAGCACAATTATCCTGATTTTTATAATGACAAAATGCCGACCAGAGATAAACCAGTATAATCAGCCCGACACACAATGCCAGAACATAGAAAGCATAATAAACATAAGCACTGGTTAGCGGGTGGTTATAGAAAGTTTTAAAAGCCAGAAAGGGGGACAGAATATACAAAGACATTTTTGATAAACCGGCAATATCAAATTTCAATGTCTTCTGAGCGATAAAACCAGTGACGAAAATACCAAACACCGGTAATAAAATCAGCAAAAAATGCATTGTCTGCCCTTTCCTTCTCAGTATATCTGCCAGATATATATATATTCTGCTATATGAAGAAAATGTAAATAGTTTGGCAATATTTTTCAGAATCAGGCTGTCATTATTATGTAATTATTCTGCCCTGATCCTAAATTTAATTGTGACTTAAAACCAGTTTACAAAATAGTCGCGCCACAATGCCATTAACCATAATACAGCCAGCAATAACATGGTTAACAATTGAGCGGCTGAAGCTGTATCTTTGGCTCGCTTTGCCAGAGGATGCTTTTCCAGCGAAGTGTGATCTACCGCAGCTTCAATAGCAGTATTAAATAATTCCACAATCCAGCTTAAAAACGATGCCATGATTAATACCATTCGTGTCAGGCTACCAAAATCCAGTACAAATACAAGTACAATCAATACACTATTTAATGCCAGCAGCTGGCGAAAAGCCGATTCACTGCAAGCTGCCTTCAAACCCGCCAGAGAATAACCATAGGCATTGAATATACGGCGTAAGCCCTTTTTACCTTTAATCGATGTTGCAAACGATTGATTATTTTCAGGCATGATCAGATCTTATCCTTGTTATATCGAAATTTTAACTGAGTTTTTAGGTTTCAAACCGGAGAGCCATATAAGCGGGCGGCTTCTTCCACTGCATCAGCAAAAAGTGCCGGTACATTACAATCAGTCTGACTGGTAATTTCCTGAAAACCTGTCGGGCTGGTTACATTAATTTCAGTGAGGTAATCACCAATAACATCCAGACCGGCAAGTAAAATCCCTCTGCGTACCAGTTCCGGAGCAAGTGTTTCTGCAATCTGCTGATCTCGTTGACTCAATGGCTGAGCCACACCCTTTCCACCAGCAGCCAGATTTCCGCGCGTTTCACCCTGCTGCGGAATACGAGCCAGCGCATACGGAACGACTTTTCCGCCAATAACCAATATACGTTTATCACCATGCACAATTTCCGGAATATAACGTTGTGCCATGATAGTTCGACTATCCAGATGCATCAGCATTTCCAGAATACTGCCGATATTGGGATCACTTAGCGTCAGACGAAAGATACCCATTCCTCCCATACCATCCAGAGGTTTAATAATAATGTCATGATGCCGGGTTAAAAATTCACGTATGTCTGCAGCGCGGGTAGTAACCAGTGTTGGTGCGGTAAGCTCAGGAAAATTCAGAATAGCCAGTTTTTCATTAAAATCACGCATAGCCTGACCACTGTTATATACGTGCGCACCCTGAGTAGCAGCCAGTGTCAGCAAATGAGTTGCGTACAGATACTGCATATCAAAAGGCGGATCAGTACGCATGATTACTGCATCAAAACTATTTAAGGTATATTGCTGCTGAGATAAAACATTAAACCATGCATGGTCATATTTATCTTTTGCTCCAATAAAATCAAATTCATCTGCCTTTGCTGTCACATACTCATTTTGCACACTCAAATCACCGGCTAAGGTGTGAAACAGTTTCCAGCCCCGCTGAGACATTTCGCGCATCATGGCATAAGTCGTATCTTTATAAGTCTTGAAACTCGCCATCGGGTCTGCAATAAATAAGATTTTCATTGAATTTACCTGTTAGAATTTTTATCCGGTCAGGATAAAATTATTCCCGTCCGGATAATTACCACATTATTTATTTAAGTGAGCGGATACCCACAGCTTCACGTACCGCTTCCAGCAAAGGTTTTGCTGTCTGACGTGCTTTTACTGCTCCAGCCTGCAAAATATCCTCAATTAAGGATGGTTGTGCGTTAAGCTGCTCGAAACGTTCACGTTTTTCAGCCAGTTCTTCATTAATTTTTGCAGCCAGAATTTTTTTAGCCTCACCCCAGGCCAGCCCGTCAGCCAGCATCTGAGTAAACTGTAAAGTCTCTGCCGGAGTCGAAAATGCTTTATAAATATCAAACAGCGGACTTTCATCCGGTTGTTTGGCTTCACCGGGTTCTTTCAGATTGGTAACAATTTTATTAACAGCTTTCTGCAACTTTTTCTCAGACTCAAACAATGGAATGGTATTGCCATAACTTTTGCTCATCTTCCGGCCGTCCAACCCTACCAGAGTTTCAACGTTGTCATCAATTTGAGCTTCCGGTAACGTAAATAACGGTTTATAACGATGATTAAACCGACCGGCAATATCGCGCGCCATTTCAAGATGCTGAATCTGATCACGTCCTACTGGTACTTTATCCGCATTAAACATCAGGATATCCGCGCTCATTAGCATCGGATAACAGAACAGCCCCATTTCAACTCCGTGATCCGGATCTTCCTGCCCTTTTTCTGCATTTTCCTGTACCGCAGCTTTATAGGCATGTGCCCGGTTCATCAAACCTTTGGCTGTATTACAGGTAAGTATCCAGTTCAATTCCATTACTTCAGGAATATCCGTCTGACGGTAAAAAGTTGTCCGTTCCGGATCAAGACCGCAGGCAAGCCAGGTTGCTGCTACTGCTTTGGTAGATTCATGTACTTTTTCAGGTTCATGACATTTAATCAGCGCATGATAATCAGATAAAAACAGAAAAGATTCTACTTCTGAGTTCATACTTGCTTGTATTGCCGGACGAATTGCCCCTACATAATTACCCAGATGCGGAACTCCGCTTGGTGTTACACCAGTTAAAACACGAATTTTTTTCATTATAAACACTTACTTTAAAAATAAATTTTTATTAATACTGAAGCCGGTTTTCATACTTTTAACATTCAGCAAATCATATAATCAATCCGGATAAATTAAACCACCGGTTCAGACATATTTTCCAACTCAATGGCAGCGGCCAGAAGTGACAGTCTGGCCAGCACTCCGTAAACATATAAACGGATACTTTCGCAATCTCTGGCCTGAGTGACATTTTCTGTTTGCGGTATGCCCAGCTGTTCCCATGGTTTAAATTCCCGTTTACTGGCTGCTTCTTCCGCGCTCTGAGTATCCAGAGAAGCAATATTGCATTGTAATGGTACAAAATGCATACCAACAGCATTCAGATTTTCATCCGGTCCGCGATCCTGATGTACCCGGTAAAAACCACCAATAACAAACCGGTCCATCATATATACCACTGGCTCGGCTGTTGCGCCATTCAGCGTTTCATAAGTATAAATTCCTTCCTGTACGATTACTTCGCTTACTTCCAGGCCCTCTTTGATTTTAGCCATTTTATTGCGTTTTTTACGATTTAAACCGCGTACTTCTTCAGCAGAATGCACACTCATGACACCCATACCATAAGTACCGGCATCGGCTTTAACAATAACAAATGGTTTATCCTGAATACCTAATTCATCGTATTTGTGCTGAATACGCTGCAATAATCTTTCTACAGTTTCAGCCAGCCGGTTTTCTCCTTCATGACTGGTAAAATCCAGACCACTGCATACTTCGAAGTAGGGATTAATTGTCCACTCATCTATACCTACTAATTGTGCAAACTCAGAAGCTACCTGATTATAGGCCTGAAAATGTGTACTTTTACGCCTTGTAGTCCACCCTGCTTTTAACGGAGGCAATAATGTTTGCTCCAAACCCTGCAATATTTCCGGCACACCGCCAGATAAATCATTATTCAGGAGAATCATGCAAGGGGTGAAACCGTCGGCCAGCTGTAAAAGATTGCCCTGTCGCTGTACCGGTTCCAGCGTAATGTGATCACCCAGTGCTGTTTCCAGCGTGGTAACCTCTGTAATCTCAGGATTCAGGGTTCCGATACGAACATCTAATCCGACATGGCGCAAGATAGAATACAGCGCATAGACATTTTGTAAATAAAAAGTGTTGCGCGTATGATTTTCGGGGATCAGTAAAACTGATTGTGCATCTGCACAGGCACGTTCTACGGCATCCTGTGCTGCTACTGATGCCAGTGGAAGAAAAACGGGATTCAGATTATTAAATCCGCCCGGAAACAGATTCATATCTATGCTGGCTAATTTATATCCGCTGTTACGAATATCCACAGAACCGTAAAAAGGAGCGTGGTGATGTCGCCATTGAGCACGAAACCATGATTCAATCTGTGTTTGACTGGCTAAAATTGCACGTTCAAAATCCTGCAATTCTTCACGATGCGCTGAGGCTACATCAGGTAAACTCATATTTCATTCCTTTCTACATTCATACCCAGCATTTTTGCTGCACATGCGGTATTCTATATAATTTTGCCGGTTCAGAGGGTATTCTTTTTAAGTTTGGCTGAACTAAAGGTTTTATTTTCAGACAGATTCAAGCAGGCAGCCATAAATATAAACCAAACCAGTCATAAGAATATAACACAATGAAAATATTAATTTTTTAATATAAAAATTTAGATATCAACAGATAAACTATCCTTTGTACATACTTTTTTCTGATTACTACCGAATATATAAACACATTTTATTAAGTTAACACAGATATCCAGATAAAAGCATCGCTTACTATTATTTGAAAAAGTGCCAGCCAGCTTGAAACCAATAACTTCTAATCTTTATAGAGCAGAAACTATTATCTACAGTCTTTACCACACATGATTCAGATTAATTAGCTCAAATCAAATGATTTATAGAGAATTTAAACATACAATTAGACATTTAGTCTAAAATATTCGATAATTTTATTTATTTTAGTCCAAAAATTTATTTTTTAGACAAAATACTTGTAAAACTACCTTAACAGTATTAAGATGCATCACACATAAAACATAACAAAACAAAGCTACTACAATGAATGCACAAACCTTGTATGAAAAACTGTGGAATAGCCATATTGTCCAAGAACAGGCTGATGGTACAGTTTTACTTTATATTGACCGCCATCTTGTACATGAAGTAACCAGTCCGCAGGCTTTTGAGGGACTGAAACTTGCTCACCGTCCGCTCTGGCGTGAACAAAGCATTGTGGCCACTGCTGACCATAACACACCGACCGATCACTGGGACGAAGGAATTACTGACCCGATATCCAAACTTCAGGTCAATACACTGGATAAAAATATTCGCGAATTCGGTGTAGAGAAATATTATCCGTTTAAAAATATCAATCAGGGTATTGTGCATGTTGTCGGACCTGAACAGGGAGCAACTTTACCCGGGATGACTGTAGTATGCGGTGATTCACACACCTCTACACATGGTGCATTCGGGGCGCTTGCTCATGGTATTGGCACATCAGAAGTAGAGCACGTGATGGCAACACAGTGTATTACTGCGAAAAAATCAAAAACCATGCTGATTAAAATCGATGGCGCCCTAAAAACAGGTATCACAGCCAAAGATATTGCTTTATATATTATCGGGCAAATTGGTACAGCCGGCGGTACAGGCTATGCAATCGAATTTGGCGGCGAGACTATACGTAATCTTTCTATGGAAGGTCGCATGACCTTATGCAACATGGCCATAGAGGCCGGTGCCCGCTCTGGTTTGGTTGCCGTCGACCAGACAACTATTGATTATATTAAAGACCGTCATTTTGCACCTCAGGGTGAGCTGTGGGATCAGGCTGTCAGCTACTGGCACACTTTAGTATCCGATGAAGGCGCACATTTTGATAAAACCTACCACTTTAATGCTGCTGATATAGAACCACAGGTAACATGGGGAACATCACCCGAAATGGTGATTGCAGTCAATCAGCAGGTACCAGACCCGGCTGCAGAAACTGATCCGGTTAAACGGGAAGGTATGCAGCGCGCACTGCAATACATGGGATTAACAGCCGGTACCCCAGTTAACGAGATTCCGGTAGATGTTGTTTTTATTGGTTCCTGTACAAACGGACGAATTGAAGACCTACGTATTGCTGCCAGTGTCGCAGAAGGACATCACAAAGCAGATAATGTAAAAAGGGTATTGATTGTACCCGGTTCCGGTCTGGTTAAGCAGCAGGCAGAAGCAGAAGGACTGGATAAAATCTTTACAGCAGCCGGATTTGAGTGGCGTGAACCGGGTTGCTCAATGTGTCTGGCCATGAATGCAGACCGCTTACAGCCGCAGGAGCGCTGTGCCTCAACGTCTAACCGGAATTTTGAAGGCAGACAGGGCAACGGCGGACGTACTCATCTGGTTAGTCCGGCGATGGCAGCGGCTGCTGCCATTACCGGACATTTTACCGATGTGCGACAGATATAAAGTGAATAACTTGCAGTTTTAAGCCAGCACGTGCATGATAAGCATGTAGTTCTGATTGAATTTGTTAATATTTATCTTTGTTGAAGGAGTACGGTATGAAAAAAATGTTGTTAATTGCTGCAATGGTTATGGCCGTAGTTACTGGTTGTCACACAATTCACGGTGTGGGACAGGATGTCAAAGCTGGTGGTCAACATTTATCCAATGCTGCCAACAGATAACAATACAAGGATAAAATCATGAAAAAATTAATGCTTTTGAGTCTCGCTATTGTTGGTTTTCTGGCCGGTTGTCATACTGTTTCCGGTGTAGGCCGCGATATTTCTGCCGGCGGTCAGGCTGTAAGTAATGCTTCTGACAACGTACGTTCAGAAATGTAACTGCATGCAAGCCCGAAAGGGCTTGCATAAAATTCAATCATAAACTACAAAATACTAAAATACCGCATGAAATCTTTTACTACTCTTACTGCACTCGTAGCGCCTCTTGACCGCGCTAATGTAGATACTGATGCAATCATTCCCAAACAATTTCTTAAATCCATTAAACGCAGCGGCTTCGGGCCGAATGCATTTGATGAATGGCGTTATCTGGATCATGGTGAGCCAGGTATGGATAACAGTAAACGTCCGCTAAATCCAGACTTTGTGCTTAATCAGCCACGTTATCAGGGCGCGCATATTCTGCTCACACGGAAAAACTTCGGTTGCGGCTCCAGCCGTGAGCACGCTCCCTGGGCTCTGGATGATTATGGCTTCCGTGCCATTATTGCACCTTCTTTTGCTGATATCTTTTTCAATAACTGCTACAAAAATGGCTTATTACCTATCGTTCTGCCTGAAGAAATCGTTGATCTCTTATTTCACGATGTGACAGCTAACGAAGGTTATCAGCTAAATATTAATCTGCCGGAACAAACTGTTAACACGCCGGACGGAAAACATTATCATTTTGAGATTACTGAACACCGCAAACACTGTCTGCTCAACGGTCTGGATGAAATCGGACTGACATTACAACACGCTGATGCTATCAAAGCATATGAAAATAAACATAAGCAACAACAATCATGGCTGTATCAGTCCTGACTGAATCATAAATTTTCAATCATTTATAATCTGAAAAACTAACTGACAACTCAAAATTATCAGTCATTAATCGATAAGCAGAAAGAATAAAATGAGCAAACATATTGCTATTCTTCCCGGTGACGGTATCGGACCGGAAATCATCGGACAAACCGTACGCGTTCTGGATAAACTGATTGCAGAGGGGCTGGATGCAGATTATCAGTATGCACCATTGGGCGGAGCAGCCTATGATGAATACGGACATCCCTACCCTGAATTTACTCAGAATATCTGTCGTCAGGCAGATGCAGTATTGCTTGGCGCAGTCGGCGGTCCTCAATACGATAAACTGGAACGTTCTTTACGCCCCGAACGCGGTCTGCTGGCCATACGCAAAGACCTCAATCTTTTTGGCAATCTGCGTCCGGCAATCCTCTATCCAGAACTGGCCAATGCTTCTACATTAAAACCGGAAGTAGTTTCTGGACTGAATATTCTTATTGTGCGTGAATTAACCGGCGATATTTATTTTGGCGAACCGCGCGGAATTCATACATTAGCTAACGGTGAACGCGAAGGTATCAACACCATGCGTTACAGTGAGAGTGAAATTCGCCGTATCGGTAAAATTGCGTTTGAAGCAGCACAAAAACGCAACAAAAAACTTTGTTCCGTCGATAAAGCCAATGTACTGGAAACAACAGAGTTATGGCGTGAAATCATTACAGAAATGAGTAAAGATTATCCTGATGTCAGCGTCAGCCATATGTACGTAGACAACGCCGCCATGCAACTGGTTAAAGCACCTAAGCAATTTGACGTTATTGTAACAGGCAATATCTTCGGTGATATTCTTTCTGATCAGGCTTCAATGCTTTCCGGCTCTATTGGTATGCTGCCCTCCGCTTCTCTTAATGAAACCGGTAAGGGCATGTATGAACCCTCCCATGGTTCTGCTCCTGATATTGCCGGTCAGAATCTGGCTAATCCACTGGCTACTATACTTTCTTTAGCGATGCTTTTACGTTACAGCCTGAATAACGAAGATGCAGCTCAGCGAATCGAAGCAGCTGTAGGCAAAGTGCTGGCACAAGGTTTGCGGACAAGTGATATATTTGAAGAAGGTTGTACGCGTATTTCATGCAGCCAGATGGGTGATGTCGTACTTGCTGCGTTATAAGATAATTGCACATTATCATTAAATTACGTATATTGAACTTAACAGAGAATTTATATCTCTGTTAAGTTATTTTTTATATAGCTATTTTTATAATTGAAATTTGATATCTTGAGCTACCGTTCCACACAACAGGCGCAAACTTCATTAACTGACTTGCCAGATGGCAGCCTGCCGGCACATCATGTTGGCTGCCCCTGCTGTGGTCTTTCTCTGTCTATTCCTTCGCTGACTCCCGGCGAATATGCTCATTGCCCCCGTTGCAGGCAGCATCTGGTCAGAATTGAACATCATCCACTGGATACGCCAACAGCTTATGCTATTGCTTCATTAATTATCATGTTAATTGTGTATACACAGTTATACATGAGCATAGATTTACTTGGCATACATGTAGAGCTAACTATTCCGTATATGGTTGAGACACTGGCCCAGCAGGATTATTCTTTGCTGGCGGAAGTCATGTTCCTGTTAACTTTTGGTTCGCCGGTACTGTTTCTGTTATTGTGTCTGTACGTATACACAGGTTTGCGCTACCGGCAGATATTACCCGGTATGCTATACGCTACCCGTACACTGGTTCGTCTGCGCCACTGGATTATGGTCGATGTATTTTATATTGCCACACTGGTAGCTTATATTAAAATCAGTGGTATGGCACAAATTCATTTCGGACTTGCTTTCTGGCTGATGATGGTACTGGCCATTTTACTTATCCGCACTTCTCAGGGTGTACCTGAACACTGGATTTTTTATCAGATACAGCGCCTTACCGGCAATGATCCTGTTTTACAGAACAATAGTGCTGATACCATCAACTGTAATTATTGTCTTTTTGAGCAACCAGCCAGCCTGAATGTATGCAGCGTCTGCGGTTCGTATCTGAGCCGCCGTAAACCTTTAAGTCTGAGCATTAGTATGGCCTTTCTGCTGGCAGCCATTATTTTCTATATACCGGCTAATTTATTGCCGATGATGATTACCCGCTCGCCGGGCACCAATCTTTCTAGTACCATTCTTGATGGTATAGAATACATGTGGAATGATGGTGACGTTTTAATTGCAGTTGTTATATTCAGTGCCAGTATGGCCATTCCCATATTGAAAATTATTTCTATGCTGGTTCTACTGTATTCTGCTGCTTACCGGCCATTAATGTCTGCACACAAATTAACCATACTCTACCGTATTACCGAATCAATCGGGCGCTGGTCAATGATTGATATATTTGTCGTTATCATTCTCATGTCGGCATTTTCCACACCACTGGCTAATGTAACCCCGGGTGCTGCCACCATTTACTTTTGTGCAGTTGTCATCCTGACCATGGTTTCTGCACTGAGTTTCGACCCGCGTTTACTCTGGGATGAAGCAGTACAACAAAGAAAACACCATAAACCTCATTATAAAAACAGCAGTAAAAGGCATTCTCATCATGAGCCAATCTGATAATCAGACGCCGCAGGCAACTGCCACAGTAAAACGTAATCCACCCTTTAACGTACTGGTGTGGATTATTCCGGTGCTGGCATTATTAACCGGGGCATGGCTGCTTTTTCAGCATCTGCGCCATACAGGGCCGGAAATTACTTTGTATATAAAAGACGCGGACGGGATTGAAATTAACACGACTACCATTAAAGTCATGAACGTCACCGTCGGTAAAGTTACTGCAATCAGAATCAGCCCGGATGAAAAAGGCGTACAAATCAAAGCGCAGATGACAGCTGACGTCAAAAATATGCTACGTAAAGACACTCAGTTCTGGATTGTTAAACCACGCATAGATCAGAGTGGTATTACCGGCCTGAATACCTTAGTTTCCGGTTCATATATCGCTTTTACTCCGGGGCACAGCAAAGAAAGAGCAGAAACATTTACAGTTGCTGATTTACCTCCGGTTACTGCCATATCGCAAAGTGGTATACGTTTGCGTCTGAAAGGTCACAGTGACAAGCTGCTTAATCCGGGTAGCCCGGTGCTTTACGGAGATATCAGTGCCGGACAAATTGAAAAAGCCTATTTTGACCCTAAAGACAACAGTGTACATTATCAGGTCTACATCAATAGTCCGTATGACAGTCTGATAGGCGACAAAGTTAAATTCTGGTTGCAGACCGGCCTGCAGATTACTGCTTCTGGCGGCGGTGTACATATTGATTCTGCGCCCATACCCGCACTGCTCTCGGGTGCAATCGTATTCAAAACCATGTTTGAAGGTAAAGGCAATCCTGTTGCCAACAACACTGAATTTACTCTCTACAATAGCGAACGGGAGCTGGATAACCTGCCGACAAACCGTGCTCAATACTATGTTGTATTCTTCCAGCAGTCTGTACGCGGACTCAGCGTTGGTGCTCCGGTAGAATATCAGGGTATTAATATCGGTTCTGTTGCAGATGTACCTTACTTTGCCCTGAATGACAGCCATAAACTCTTCCAGCATGGCTGGATACCAGTACGTTTACGTATTGAGCCGGGACGTATGGAAATAAATGCTGGCAAACAAGATGATAAAATCTGGCAGCAGCAAATCCAGCAGGCACTTAATCTGGGGTTATCTGCATCTCTGGAAAAAGACAATTTGATTACTGGTAATCAGTATATTAGTTTATCTCAGGCGCAAGCGGGAGAATCACTGTTTAAACCCGTAGCACAATATCAGGGATATACCGTTATCAGCAGCACCCATACCGGACTTGATATGATCCAGAATCAATTGACTGCACTATTAGCCAAAATGAATAAGCTGCCTATAGAAAACACCATGAAACAGCTGGATATGACATTGGCACAATTAAAAACGACTCTGGCTAGTGCAGACCGCTTGTTGTCACAAAATAAAACTCAGCAACTACCTGCTGAGCTGGCGGCTACTCTGAAAGAATTACGGACTACATTACAAGGTGTATCCAGCACCTCACCTCTATATGGTGATATTCAGCAAACCCTGAAAAGTATTGACAGCACCCTGAAAGATGCACAGCCAACACTGAAAACCCTGAAACAACAACCCAATGCCCTGATTTTTAATCGTCGCGGGCATGATCCGGAACCAAAAGGAGCCAGATAATGAAAATTTTGTTACCACTTGTCTGTGCTGTCAGTCTGACGCTTGGTGCATGTGCCGGTAATCCGATTACCTACTATCAGCTACCCGGCAGTAACTATCAATTACCGGCCGGCAGCCAGAGAATTCCGGTACAACTTAAAGTGGTACTGGCTGAGCGCCTTAATCAGGGGAATTTAGTTTATCAGGACAGTCCGACAACTCTGCACTTTGCCCAGCAGCATCTATGGGCTGATGATCTTGGCGATGAAATTAGTCAGACACTGGCCAATGAACTTAATAAACAAAGTATTCGCTATCTGTTTACTCCTGAAAATAAAACTAAAACCACACTAACTGTATATATACAGTCTTTTCAAGGTAGCTATGATGGTTATATCTACATCAGTGGTTACAGCAGCTGGCAGGGTATTAATAATGAACAAGGTCAGAACTTTAATGTCCGGCTACCTCAGCAAGGCAATGGCTACAATAATATGGTTAATGCTCTGGCTCAAGGACTCAGTAATGTAGCCAAAAGCATTGCTCCATATAATTAATTATTGCAATACTAACCAGGATCGCAGTTTGGCCTAATAAGCACATTTGACAATTTTTTTCTAAACGGGACATACCGTTACTAATTCAAGTGCATAAGATGGCAATTCAGTAAATGAAAATGCAGATGAGATGAGCTATGATGGGGAATTTATCAATACCCCATCATTTATAATAATAAAAAATTATTCTTTTAATGCCATATTTAATAAATATAGATAAAACAATAATATAAATCAGTAAAAATATTGATATTCTCTATATTAATAATGATACTTTCAGCTAAATGATTTTTTATTCTATACTCTCCAGATAACAAAATTACACTAATGACACCATAAATTAATTCGCCAGATAACCAGAAAGATTTATAATAAAACAATATTTCTATCCGAAGAGAATTATGAGATTAAAACTCGTTTCCCTTATTGCTTTACTTCTAGTTGGAGCATGCAGTATTGGCATGCCTTCTAATGTGGCAGTCGGTATTGGTGGTGGCAATCACAATTTTGGTCTTGGTACGACAATTAACTTTCCGATTAGAACCAAGCCCGTACCATCAGAACCACCCGTTATAGCCGGTACAGAACCATCCGGCCAGCCTGAAAAACCGGCAGCAAAAACAACCGATCAGAAAAAACAGCCTATCAATAAATAAAAATATTACATTTGATTCATTATTAAATTTTACTATCCATTTAACATATTTTTTACTTATCAGGCCTATCACATCCTTATTTCTGTTGATAAGAGACAAAAATTTCTGGTAAAAAAGGTAAATTTATAACCATATCAAAGCATCTGCGCCAAAAACAAACGAACTGCCAGACAAATTATGCCTAAACCGTATAAACCATGCTAAACTCAACAGCAAAATTATTTCTGATACTGAAAATGTAAGAGTAAAACTTATGGCCGGCAATACTTTCGGACAAATCCTTACTGTTACCACCTTTGGTGAAAGCCACGGTGCTGCAATTGGTTGTATCATAGACGGGTGTCCGCCGGGACTGGCTTTAAATGAAGCCGATATTCAGCATGATCTGAACAGACGTAAACCCGGTACCAGCCGCCATGTTACTCAGCGTCGTGAAGCAGATATTGTCGAAATTCTTTCCGGCGTATTTGAAGGAAAAACCACCGGCACACCGATAGCTTTATTAATCAGAAATACTGATCAGCGCAGTAAAGATTATAGTGATATTGCTCAGAGTTTCCGCCCCGGACATGCGGACTACACATATTGGCATAAATACGGTATCAGAGATTATCGCGGCGGCGGACGTAGCTCAGCTCGTGAAACAGCTGCCCGGGTAGCAGCAG
This sequence comes from Snodgrassella sp. W8124, assembly GCF_016100875.1. Classification (NCBI taxonomy): domain Bacteria; kingdom Pseudomonadati; phylum Pseudomonadota; class Betaproteobacteria; order Neisseriales; family Neisseriaceae; genus Snodgrassella; species Snodgrassella sp. W8124. Next base: position 602,275 of record NZ_JACFRP010000001.1, on the reverse strand, counting down.
GCGCAGTAGCCAGAAAATGGTTACGTCAGCATTTTAATACTGAAATAATTGCCTATATCACCCAGATTGGTGAAAAAAATATCTCTTTTGAAGATTATGCCTATATAAACAATAATCCTTTTTTTGTCGCTAATAAAAGCCAGATTCAAGAACTGGAACAATATATGGATAGCATACGTAAAGCATGTGATTCCATCGGAGCCAAACTGCATGTTACTGCTCGTCATGTTCCAGTCGGACTGGGTGAACCGGTTTTCGATCGTCTTGATGCCGATATAGCTCATGCCATGATGGGCATTAACGCAGTTAAAGGCGTAGAAATAGGTGCAGGTTTTGAATGTATACGCCAAAAAGGCAGTGAACATGGAGATGAGCTGACACCTGAAGGATTTAGATCTAATAATGCCGGCGGTATATTAGGAGGCATCAGCAGTGGTCAGGACATACACATTAATCTGGCCATTAAACCTACCAGCAGCATTGCCACACCTCGTCATTCAATAGATATTCATGGCAAGCCGGTTCTACTATCGACCCAAGGTCGTCACGATCCTTGTGTCGGACTGCGCGCAGCGCCAATTGCCGAAGCAATGCTTGCTTTGGTTCTCATGGATCATGCTTTACGCCAGCGTGCACAAAATGCTGATATTCACGTAGATACACCTGATATTGCTCATTATTTATCTGATGAAGCTAATATCTGAATATTTTTTATAGCCATAACTGCAAAGTTATCATCTGTATCAATGATTTAATTCATTATTATTTCATTGAAATGGCCATAAACCCACAAGGAAGTAACTTTATGAGTCAAGAAACCGCTTTGGGTGCAGCCCTGAAATCAGCTGTACAGACCATGAGCAAAAAAAAGCAAACTGATATGATTGCCGAACATATCTATCGCAAATATGATGTATTTAAGCATTTTAAACCATTGGCAATCGGCATTGATCAGGATTTAATTACTGCATTACCACAATATGATCCTGCTCTTATAGCACGCGTTCTGGCCAATCACTGCCGCCGGCCGCGATATATCAAATCTCTGGCACGCGGAGGAAAGCGTTTTGATTTGAATAACCGCTTTAAAGGTGAAGTTTCACCAGAAGAGCAGGCTATTGCTAAACAACATCCCTCTATGCAGACAGCAAAACCGGCTTCAGCAACTGAAGTCGCAGAAATCCCCTCTGCAAAAGCTGAAACTGATCATAGCAGTAGCAGCGAAGAATCATCACAGAACTGATACCAGCAGATACACGAGCCCTCAAGCTCGTGTTTTTTATTCTCATGCTATTTGACAGCCACTGCCATCTCAATCACAGCCCCCTGACAGAAAATTTAACCCAAGTACTGCAACAGGCTGCTGATAAACATATTGGTCATTTTCTCGTACCCGCTACCAGTCCTGCTGACTGGCTGACAACCATCGAACTTCAAGAAGCTTATTCTTGCATATATGCGGCAATAGGCATTCATCCCTGGTATATCAACAGTCACAATGATTCTGCACTCAATCAACTCGAATCATTACTACATACACATCCAGATATTATGATGGGAGAAATTGGTCTGGATTTTGCACGAATAAATAACACAGCAGACAAAAATTTGCAGATTAACTGTTTTGAAGCCCAACTAAGAATGGCCAAATCTCTGCAGCGTCCTGTCATTATTCATAACGTCCATGCTACCGATGCTTGCATACACAGTATTAAACATTGCCAATTTACTTTTGGCGGGATTGCTCATGCCTTTTCCGGCAGTATGGAAGAAGCACAGGCTTGGATTAAGCATGGTTTTTTTATTGGTGTTGGTTCTTTATTATTACGAACACAGGCAAAAAAAATTCGGCACATTGCCGAAAAGCTACCTTTACAACATATAGTAATCGAAACTGATGCACCTTATATGTCTCCTCTGCCGCATCAGAATAACACTCCTGATAATTTACGCCAGATTGCTGAAATCATAGCCGGCTTGCGCAATAGTCACTGGCAGGATATAGCTTCCATTACTAGCAAAAATACGTTTCAAGTTATTTCACAAAAAACTTAGTCTCAGTATTATTTATTAACTGAAAGAATCATTGGTGAAAGGCATGAATAATACTAGAATGTTTTTTGCTTAGTACTCATATACAGAAATTTAAATAACTATTCATCATTAGGAATCTGCCAGCTTTCAATAATTGAAAGCTGGCAGATTTATACTTTTTCAAAAATTAATAATAAGAAATTATTTTGAAACAGCAATAACTTCGGATTAGAAATTAACTTGTGCACTGATACTATAACGGCGCCCATCCAGAGTACGACCATAATCTTTCTGATCAACTCTTTTATCAAATATATTATAAATACCGCCACTTAAAATCAGATCTTTTTTCGGTTTAAATACCAATCCTGTATCTACAAAACCATATGATGGCTTACCAATTGCCATTGAGGTCCGTGACAGATAATCTGAAGTTCTGCTGCGGAAATTCCATCTGGCCCATGTAGATAATTTTTCCGTCGCATTCCAGTTAAGCGTGGTATTAAACATATTTTTCGGCATTTCATTTAATGGCTTACCACTAAACTGACCACTCTTCTGCTCACTATGTGTATAGGTATAATTCGCAGACCAGTCTACTTTTGGTGTAATTTTCCAGCCAAATGTTGCTTCTATACCGCGTAAAACTGCTTTATCCACATTTTCGCGCTGACTGATAAAGTCAAAATACTCATTACGCCAAGAACAGGCATTTGAACCGGCCTTACCCTGACAGGTACGTACTTCCGTTATTTTGTTTTTAAACTTTGTATAATAAGTAGTTAAACCAGCAGAAAGATTACGGTTATTATCCCAGTTGAAACTGATTTCGAAATTATCTGATTTTTCCGGTTTCAGATTTGAGTTACCTATAATAATACCATTAGAATATCCACCACCGGTTACCTGCCCCCAGCCATCTGATGCTGCACGCAGTGCAGGTGCTTTATAACCACGGGAATAACCACCCTTTATTGTCCATTCTTTATTAGGCGTCCATACACCATAAAACTTTGGAGTGATCTCAGAACCATAATTTTCATCATGATCCAGTCGTGCTGCACCAGTCAGTGCAAATGTTGGTACGATACGCCATTCATCCTGTCCGAAAACTGCCCAAGAATCACGCTCCAGATGAGTTAACCGCCGCCCGTTAATAACAAGCTGGTTACCCGTATCATTCAGTTCTTCCCGTTGCCATCTGCCGCCGATGCTCAAAGTATGTTTATTCAGGCGAAACTGAGTCTGGGTATTAAAAATAGTATTTTTTTCATGCATATCACGTGATGGATTATCATTTTCCTCACGCTGAACATATGTCTGAGTATCAATTTTATCGTAGTAGCCACGATGAGTAATACTATACTGATTGCGATCATACAGCGTGTAATCATCTGTAGGTTTTACACCCCTGCGCGGTGCTGTATCAATTGTTTTACCTACTTTACCATTGCGATTCTGTAAACTTCGGTTTAATTCAAAATCAATTGTATTTTTATCATCCGGTGTCCAGGACAGAACCAGATCACCGTTGCGCATACGCTGTTCTTTATAGCCGCCGATAAATTTATCTTCATCGCGGTGAGAATATCCTGCATTAACACGGATACCTAATTTATCCTGAATTAACGGACCGGAAAGATAAACGCTGCTTTGCAGAGTATTACCGCTATTACTATGCTGTTGTATAGTAGCATCTGCCTTAATTGAACCAGTCCAGTCAGCAGCTGTTTTTTTGGTAATGATATTAATCACCCCACCCATTGCATCGGATCCATATAAAGCTGAAGCAGGACCACGAATCACCTCAATCCTCTGAATCGCTGAAATTGGTGGCATCCAGCCCTGCTCAATTCCCGGACCATCGGAATTAGGACGAACCCCGCGCGAATTGACCCGTTTGCCATCTATCAGCAACATAGTATAAGCACCCGACATCCCACGGATACTGATATCTTTCGTACTGCCGCCACCGGTTACTACCACTCCTGGTACATCCAGCAAAGCATCAGTGACATCGTGATATTCCTTAGTTTCGAGTTCTTTGGCATTAATCACAGTAATTGATGCTGCTGCATTTTTTGCCTGTTGTTTAAATCCCGAAGCTGTTACCACTACATCATCCAGTACTGCTTCTGCAGCATATAACGGAGATATTAAAGTTGGGAGTAATGCCAGTGAAAACGAATGGTGAATCAGTTTACGCATAATGAAGACGGACCTCTGACGAATTTATTTTAATAAAATTTAAATAAATTATTTAGTTAAATTCATTTAAATGATAATAGTAATCATTATATAATTTAACATAAATATACCTAAAAAGCATCAGATTTATTGACAAAATATAAAAAAGAATACCATTTGAGTTGGCGTAGGTATTATGTCATGGCAAGTAATGACATAACTAAATGATTTGAAAATAAGATTTACTAATAGCGATACATACTCTCATTTTAAAACCAGTAAATAAAAAATCCCTGAAATTTAATTCAGGGATTTTTTGTAAAATGGCGGAGAGTAAGGGATTCGAACCCTTGATACAGGTTTTGCCCGTATACTCCCTTAGCAGGGGAGCGCCTTCGACCACTCGGCCAACTCTCCGTAGAGAAGTTGCGAACTATACCTAATCAACTCTTAACTGTCAAACAAAAATATACAAAAAAAACTCCGAAATGATGCCCTTTTTGCTAACACTATAGCAGTAAACAACATTTTCTTTACGCCTATAAACCACCGATGGATACAAATCTGAGCTATACTAAAATTCAGGTCTCAGATAAAGTTGATATATAGCCACCATAAGTTCCTGAGAGTTTTAGCTGATTCTCCAAAGCACCTTTAACAGAAATCAATTTGTTTACTTTATATAATAAACATATGCTACCTGATTGTTCTATTTAATTTACTGCTCAAAAAATCAAGTGTAAATTACCCTTTTCTCATACTCAGCCTCCGGTATAATACAAAGTTTAACCATCTGGTCAACCCGATGACTGGCAAAATTATTGTTTGTAGTCTTTATCGCATAACAATATAAAATTTAAAATTCTGGAGACTTGCATGAGTGCAATTATTGACATCTTTGCGCGTGAAATACTGGATTCACGCGGTAACCCGACAGTTGAATGTGATGTTCTGCTTGAATCTGGGGTAATGGGCAGAGCTGCCGTGCCTTCCGGCGCGTCTACCGGTGAAAAAGAAGCACTGGAACTGCGTGACGGCGATAAACAGCGGTATTTGGGCAAAGGTGTATTACAGGCTGTAGAGAATGTTAATAATGAAATTGCACAGGCACTTATCGGCATTGATGCCAGTGAACAAAGCTATATCGACCAGATTATGATTGATCTGGACGGTACTGATAATAAAGGTCGCCTTGGAGCCAATGCTACGCTGGCAGTTTCACTGGCAGTTGCCCGTGCTGCAGCAGAAGATGCCGGTTTGCCACTATATCGTTATATAGGCGGTGCCGGGCCAATGTCCATGCCTGTTCCGATGATGAATGTTATCAATGGCGGTGCACATGCCAATAATAGCCTTGATATTCAGGAATTCATGATTATGCCGGTGGGCGCAGAATCATTTCGTCAGGCATTGCGCTGTGGTGCTGAAGTATTTCACCATCTGAAAAAATTATGTAATGATAAAGGTATGTCTACCAGTGTTGGTGATGAAGGCGGTTTTGCGCCAGATTTAGCCAGTCATGAAGAAGCCATTCAGCTGATTCTGTCTGCTGTAGAGGCAGCAGGCTATATTCCCGGTAAAGATATCGTACTGGCTCTGGATTGCGCTTCCAGTGAGTTTTACAAAAACGGGCATTATGAATTAACTGCAGAAAATCTGAGCCTGACCAGTGCCGAGTTTGCTGACTACCTGACTGACCTTGTTAACAAATACCCTATTGTGTCTATTGAAGACGGTATGAGCGAGCACGACTGGGAAGGCTGGAAACTTCTGACAGAACGTCTGGGTAAAAAAGTACAGCTGGTTGGTGATGATCTGTTTGTTACCAATCCGGCTATTTTAAGCGAAGGTATAGCCAAGGGTCTGGCTAACTCACTTCTGGTTAAGGTCAATCAGATTGGTACATTGTCCGAGACACTTAAAGCGGTAGATTTAGCCAAACGCTTTGGCTATACCAGTGTAATGAGCCATCGCTCCGGCGAAACCGAAGACAGCACCATAGCTGATCTGGCTGTAGGTACAAACTGCATGCAAATTAAAACTGGTTCACTTTCACGCTCTGATCGTATTGCGAAATATAATCAGTTGCTGCGAATTGAAGAAGAACTTGGTTCTGCAGCCTACTATCCCGGTAAAAAAGCTTTTTATCAGCTTAGCTAATTCTGATATGGAATATTATAGGCAAATAAAATGAAGTGGGTAACCTGGGTACTGTTATTTGCATTGGCCGGTTTACAATACGACTTGTGGATGGGGCATGGCGGCTGGCACGACATGTGGAATCTGGAGAACAACGTCATAAATCAGAATGCCAGTAATGAAACCCTGATACAGCGTAATCGTGCTCTTACCGCCGAAATTAAAGATCTCGCCGATGGAAAAGATGCGATAAACGAAATGGCCCGGGATAAACTGGGTTATATACAGGATGGCGAAGTTTTCTATCGTTTTGTACCTTCAGGCACACTTGTAACTACTACAAATAATCAAAATAATATTCCTCAAAGATAAAGAAAAACACTTTGACATTACCAAACCAGCAGTTTTTAGTACCAAAAACCGCTGGTTTTATTTTATAGCAATAAATTGCAATATATTCTGTTTCCACCAGATGATTTAATTTGACTAATAAAATCCATCAACCTATAGTTTGGTTGTATCAATACCACAGCTTTTAAAATTTTCTAATCAATATCAGAATAGACTTAAAAGAATCATAGCCAATATATTAATCAATTAGTATGATATTTTAAAATCTGCTGAATCAGGTAAGATAAATTGTTCTGGGCATTAAAGGCAAATATATGATTTCTATCCATCAGAAAAGTTACGGTTTAGACGTTGTACTATACAATGAATTTACACTAGAAGACTTTTATCAGCTGGAAAATGCTTTGTTAAAAGCCATTGAACACATTCATTTACCTAATCTGTTACTTGATCTGAGCCAGATGAAAGATTTCACTATAGATATGGCTTTAGAACATCTCAGATTTCTGCGTCAGCATGCCCATGATTTTGGTCGCACTGCTATTGTCGTTGACGATATTTGGATTCGTATAGGTATACGTCTTGCTAATTTACTAACTTTGCAACGACCCAGATACTTTAGTGATACAGCTACAGCGCAAAAATGGCTGGAACAGAATACACAAAATTCAAATGCCATCCGCAATAATTAACTGCTTTATTCATCAGTAAGCACACTTAATATATTTAACTGATAAAACCAAAAATATTTTTAATTAAATTTAATTACATCAAAGCTGATTGAGCCAGCCGGATATCGTTTCAGCCAATATTTCCGGTTGCTCCAGTGGCAACATATGCCCGCTATTTTCGATTATTTTCAAACTAGCCTGTGGTATAAATTCCTGCAACTCCTTAGCTTCATCGATAGAGCGCATCTGATCCTGCGCAGCAGCAATAATCAAAGTCGGGCAGGAAATTTTCTGACCTGTCGGAGTTTTACGGTTTAGCAAAGATTGTCTGCTTAACACATCAAAACCCAAACGTTCACTCATCTGCCGGATTCTGCTAATCATCTCTTGATTATTTTGATTATCAGGTCGCAACGTCTGAATTATAGCTTTATGTCCCAAACCACGAAAATTTAGATGCTGCTGAATTTTTAAAGTATTTTGCTTTGCTGCGTATTGCTGTGGTGTATCCTCACGCAATGAAGTAGCAATTAAGACAAGGGCAGCAACCCGCTGCGGATACTGGGCGGCCAGTGTTCTTGCAACATAGCCGCCAAGCGAAAAACCAATGAGCACAAAACGTTCAGGAGCAGAAACAGCAATATTTTCTGCCATAGCAGCAATACTGTCTCCGCTTGCCAGTGATGCACATAATACCGGCTGGGATTCAGCCAAATTAGCTTTCATATCATCCCATAATGTTTCATCCAGCATAAAACCAGGAATGCATACCCAAGGTAATATTTCTTTCATCTTGATAGTCTCAATAGAGCAAACCACTGGACAGATATTCTATAACAGTTTATCAATCAGCCAAATTAATGTTTGCAATTATTTTGCTACCAATCTAAAACCCTTTTAACTAATTTCATTATTATTTATTATTCTTACATTGCGTTGACTTAATCAACCTTATCCAGCAAAATTAAATCACCACTATCTTATCTTCTAATGACATTGAGAAATATAATGCCAAATACATTTACCTTAACCAGTCCTGAATTCAAAAACGGCGATACTGTTGATTCCTCTTATCAAAGTGATCGTGATAACCAGTCTCCTGCTTTAATTTGGGAAAATGCACCAGCTGAAACCAAAAGTTTTGCAATTCAATGCCATGATCCCGATGCCCCTACAGGAGGTGCAGGCTGGTGGCACTGGATGGCGATTAATCTGCCAAAAGACTTAACTGAACTGAAAAGAAATGCTGGTGCAAAAGGTGGGCAGAATTTACCTGCCGGAACACGTCAGCTACGTAACGATAGCGGAACTTTAGGTTATTCGGGTTTTTATCCGCCAGAAGGTCATCCGCCCCATCGTTATATTTTTACTGTTTATGCTCTGAATACTGATAAAATTGATTTACCCGAGGATGCAACTACTAGTTATACGGGTTTTGTAGTGAATAGTCATGCCATTGCCAAAGCCTCAGTAATGGTTCACTATGGACGCTAAATTCATAATATAAATCAGGTTAAATAATATAAAAAGAGGTTGTCCAATCTTGGACAACCTCTTTTTTTAAGCTTCATTTAATCTTCAACCGGTTTTTCTTTAGAAACTTTATCAATCAAATGCGAAATACTCATACCTCGTTCAAGCGAGTCATCATAAATGAACGTCAGCTCAGGTGTACGGAATAAAATTATTCGACGAGCCAGTTCGCTACGCAAATAACCCTTAGCATGTTCCAGTGCTTCTTCGGTTACATCACGGGTACTGTTATCCAGCACAGTGTAATAAATAGTAGCATGACTATAATCGCGGGTTACTTCTACTTCATTAATTGTAATAAAACCGGCACGCGGATCTTTGAGACCAACACGCACAAGTTCGGCCAGTTCACGCATAATCTGCTCTTTGACACGATCCTGACGAGCATAACCACGCTGAGGTTTACGCATAATCATTCCTTTCTGTGATCAGGCCAGTAAATTCAGGCAGCCGGAAACTTCTCTGGCTGCCTGTTATACCCTAAATCATTTTAAAGCTTACGGGCAACTTCAACTACCTCAAAGACTTCCAGCTGATCACCTTCCATAATTTCATTGAAGTTTTTCAGCATCAGACCACATTCGAAGCCTTGACGTACTTCCTTAACATCATCTTTAAAGCGTTTTAATGAAGCCAGTTCACCTGTATGCACAACCACATTATTACGAATTAACCGAACATGAGAATCACGCTTGATTAAACCATCGGTTACCATACAGCCAGCGATATTACCCACTTTTGATACGTTAATAACCTGACGAATTTCTACTGTACCAATCACATTTTCTTTTTGTTCTGGTGCCAGCATACCGCTTAAAGCTGCCTTCACATCATCAATAGCATCATAAATGATATTGTAATACCGGATCTCAATACCTTCATGTTCAGCCAGTTTACGTGCAGTGGCATCAGCACGTACATTAAAGCCGATGATAACTGCGCCAGAGGCGATAGCCAGATTCACATCAGATTCTGTCACACCACCTACACCACTATGCAATACATCAACCCGTACTTCATTAGTAGACAGTTTACGCAAACTTCCTGCTAAGGCCTCATAAGAACCCTGAACATCTGCTTTAATAATAATCGGCAAGCTTTGCGCCTGATTTTCACCCATGTTGTTAAACATGTTTTCCAGTTTGGCGGCCTGCTGTTTAGCCAGTCGTACATCGCGATATTTACCCTGACGGAACAGAGCAATTTCACGTGCTTTTTTCTCATCGGCCAGTACAATAAAATCTTCACCGGCATTAGGTACGTCTGACAAGCCCAAAATTTCTACCGGGATAGACGGGCCGGCATCAGTAATGGTTTTACCATTCTCATCTACCATGGCACGTACACGACCAAAAGTCGTACCGGCAAGCACAACATCACCTTTACGCAACGTACCGCTTTGTACCAGCAAGGTTGCTACCGCACCACGCCCTTTATCCAGACGTGACTCGACTACAATACCTTTAGCAGCAGAATCTACAGGTGCTTTCAGCTCCAGAACGTCTGCTTCCAGCAATACTGCTTCCAGCAATGCATCAATATTGGTGCCCTGTTTAGCTGAAACATCAATAAACTGTACATCACCACCCCATGAATCAGGGATGACTTCATGTGCTGTCAGTTCCTGACGAATACGTTCAGGATTGGCGCCTTCTTTATCAATCTTATTTACAGCCACCACTAAAGGTACTTTTGCAGCTTTAGCATGTGCAATGGCTTCAATAGTCTGAGGCATTACTCCATCATCAGCGGCAACCACCAGAATCACAATATCGGTAGCCTGTGCACCGCGGGCACGCATAGCAGTAAATGCTTCATGTCCCGGAGTATCCAGGAAGGTAATTACACCGCGCGGTGTTTCCACATGATAGGCACCAATATGCTGTGTAATACCACCTGCTTCACCCTGCACAACACGGGCACGGCGAATATAGTCGAGTAAGGATGTTTTACCATGGTCTACATGACCCATCACAGTAACCACCGGCGGACGAGGTAATTCTTCAGCCTCAGTAACGGTAGTATCTTCATCCAGAAAGGCTTCAGGATCATCAGCTGCAGCAGCCTTACCGATATGCCCCATTTCTTCTACAACAATCAGGGCGGTTTCCTGATCCAGTGACTGGTTGATGGTCACCATCATACCCATCTTCATCAGGGTTTTAATCACTTCTGCAGCCTTTACAGCCATTTTATGTGCAAGCTCAGCAGCCGTGATGGTTTCCGGCACCAGCACTTCATGTACTACAGGTTCAGTAGGTGCCTGGAAGGCATGCTGATTTGGTTCCAGTTTAAGCTGTTTCTTACCACCTTTTTTGCTGCCTCGTCTGCTGCTGCGTCCCTCTTCAGAGTTAGCCGCATCTACCGAACGCCGGTTTTTACCACCGCGTGCTGATTTACCTTTTGGCATATCGTCTTCACGCTGATGACGCTGTTCATCCTTTTTACGCCGGCCTGCTGATTCAGACACATTTTCTGCCGCTTTAGGTACATTACTGCTCACTGGCTTTTTCTCAGTTGGCTTAGCCGAACGTACTTCAGCAGTTTTCTGCTCACTAACTGCTTTACTTTCTTCCTTAGCCTGCTGTTTAGCTGCTTCGCGCCGTGCCTGACGTTCCTGTTTCTGTTTTAGTAACATTTCACGATGGGCTCGCATGGCTTCAGCACGTCTAGCTTCTTCATCACGCTGAGCCTGCTCTTCAGGACTGATAATCGGCTTGGCTGCTTCAGCCTTAAGGGCAGCCAAATCAATTTTTTTCGCATTCCGGTTACGGTTGTTGCGCTTGGATTTAGGCTGCTCAGTTTTGTCTGCTGCTGGCTTTTTATCAGCAGGTACTTCTGCAGGTTGAGCTGCTGCGTTCTGTTGCTGTTTCACTTCCTGTTTTACCACTTCTGTCTGCACAGATTCCACTTTAGGTTTCTGTTCGGTTTTACTGGCCGCCGCTGCTGCTTTCAGACGCGCTGCTTCTGCAGCTGCTGCCGCAGCAGATTCTTCTCTGCGTCGCGCTTCAGCCTGCTCTTCAGCAGCTTTTCTTGCCAGTTCTTCAGCCTCAGTATCTACTGTTTTCACCGGTTCGGATTCAGGCTGCGGAAGATTCTGTTTTTCTTCTGCCTGTCTGGCTTCCTGTTCTTCCGGCGGTACAGCAATACGCCGCCGCCGGCGGGTTTCAACTTCAACACCGCCAACAGTACTTTTTTCAGCTGGTTTTTTACGATTCAGTGTGATAGTACCGGCAGACTGACTACCATTAGACTGCTTTAAATAAACCAGCAACTGTTTTTTATCTGCAGCTGTCAGTTTATCCGACGACGCCTGTTTGTGTACTCCTGCTTCTGCTAACTGTTCCAGCAACCTTGAGGTTGATAAGTGCAGTTCCGAGGCAAATTGTTCTACAGTTATTTGATTACTCATTCGCGTACCCTCATACTTCGTCAAACCAGTGGGCGCGTGCTGCCATCACCACTTTCTTGGCGGTTTCCTCATCAATGCCTGTAATTTCAATCAGTTCATCTACTGACAATTCAGCCAGATCATCACGGGTTTTAATTCCTTCATTGGCCAGATCATGCAGCATTTCCTGATCAACACCTTCCAGATTTTTCAAATCTTCGTCCATGTGCTCTAACTGCTCTTCAGAGGCAATGGCCAGGGTTAAAATGGCATCACGGGCACGATTACGCAATTCTTCTACCGTACTTTCATCAAAACCCTCAATTTCCAGCATTTCCTGAACAGGAACATAAGCCACTTCTTCCAGACTGGTAAAGCCTTCCTGAACCAGTACCTCAGCTACGTTTTCATCAACACCCAAGTTATTGATAAACAGCTCACGTACAGCTTTATCTTCAGCTTCATGGCGTTCCTGAGCCTCATCCACAGTCATGATGTTCAGCTGCCAGCCTGTTAGTTCAGCTGCCAGACGTACATTCTGTCCACCACGTCCGATTGCCAGGGCCAGCTGATCTTCTGCCACAATCACATCAACAGAATGATGATCTTCATCTATCAGAATACGAGTTACTTCTGCTGGGCTCAGCGCATTAATCACAAACTGTGCAGTTTCAGGCGACCACAGCACTACATCAATACGCTCACCTGCTAACTCTTCCGTTACTGCATTGACACGCGAGCCGCGTACACCAATACAAGTACCCTGCGGATCAATACGTGCATCATTGGATTTCACCGCAATTTTGGCACGTAAACCCGGATCACGTGTTACTTCCTTGATTTCCAGCAGACCATCTTCAATTTCCGGCACTTCCATTTCAAACAGTTTTAACAGGAATTCTCGCGAAGTACGTGTCAGAATAACCTGACTGCGGTTACCAATCTGGTCTACCCGTAAAAACAAAGCCCGTACTCTGTCACCATTACGGAAGTTTTCACGCGGAATCATCTGATCTCGCGGCAACAGTGCTTCCAGACGGCCAATTTCCACGATTGCACCGTGTCGTTCCACACGTTTAATCGTACCCAGAACCAGGCTATCTTTACGCTGTAAAAATTCATTTAAAATCTGTTCACGCTCTGCATCGCGAATGCGCTGCAAAATAACCTGTTTGGCTGTCTGTGCGCCAATCCGGCCAAATTCCACATTTTCGATTGGTTCTTCGTAATACTCACCAATCTGCAGCGTAGTTCCCGGAATTTCTTCCTGAATCTCTTCAATGGTTTTTTGAATATCGGGATAGGTATAATCCTCATCAGCCACAATCAGCCAGCGGCGAAAACTGCTGTAATCGCCGGTATTGCGGTTAATCACCACCCGCACATCCATATTTTCACGCTCAGTTTTTTTCTTTGCCGCACTGGCCAGAGCAAATTCCAGCGCGCTGAATACTACTTCTGTATCTACATTTTTTTCACTCGCCAAAGCTTCGGCCAGTAGTAAAATTTCACGACTCATTTAATTCTCCTTGTAAGCCTTTGCTTACAAAAATATGAAATTTCAATTTAAAAATCAAATTCTGGTTTTAAACGTGCTTTATCAATATTCTGCCATTCTATTAAAACTGTCTTACCGGCTGCCACAGCAGCACGTTTGGCCCGACGCGCTTCATTAATTTCTTCCAGCGTAATACTGATTAAATCGTTTTCATCAATACCATTAATCCGGCCAATAAAATTCTTCTGCCCGTCTATAGGCAAACGTGTCTTAATCTTGGCCAGTTGCCCGGTAAAACGCGTAAAATCTGCCGGTTTGGTTAAAGGACGGTCTAAGCCCGGGCTGGAAATTTCCAGACGCTGATAATCCACATCCTCTACAGCCAATACCCGGCTTAAATGATTACTGACCGCAACACAATCATCCAGGGAAATACCGCCTTCTGCCTTATCAATAAAGACGCGTAAATCCCCCTGAGCAGTCAGCTCATAATTAACCAGCTCATAGCCCAGACCCGGCAAAGTTTTTTCTAAAATGCCCTGAATATCCATCTGTGCTCCATAAAAACAAAAAAATGGCCTTAGGGCCATTTCTCAATAATTCGAAAAATTTCTTTATTTTAACTCATTGTTGAAAAAAAAGAAACCACTTGCCATTATTCAAATTTAAAATTAATACCGATTAGCACAAACATATCAATTAATTGCGTCATCGGCACTGTATAATCACTGTCTGAAATCAGTCATAATAATTAACATTATGTAAATTTTTCATAACAAATTATGAAATAATGTCAACAATTTACCGTTTCGTTCAGATATACTGATAAATGATGCATCTGCATCATATCCAAAAGCACAAAATTAATATGAATTAATTATAAGTTACTATGACTATTGAATAAAAAGCTAAAGAAACTCACACTTAAGGGATTGGCTAAAGTTGACGTTAAGACTAAACTGCACTCCCCTATAATCACTAGAGGTAAATAAATGCGTAAACAGTTTTCTGCCAATACCGCAATGACACTGGCTGCATTGGGTATTGTTTACGGTGACATTGGAACCAGTCCTCTGTATGCCTTAAAAGAAAGCTTCCGCGCTTCTACAATCGCTCCCACAGAAACTAATGTACTGGGCTTTGTTTCTTTGATTGTATGGTCATTACTCCTGATCGTTACTCTGAAATATGTTCTGTTTATTCTGCGAGCCGATAATAATGGTGAAGGCGGCGTTGTTGTACTGATGCAGCAGGCAATGCAGCATCTTAAGGGTAAACCTGTATGGATTGTGATGATGATGGGGCTTACCGGCACCGCCCTTTTTTACGGTGATGCCATGATTACGCCGGCCGTATCGGTTTTATCCGCTGCAGAAGGGTTAACGGTAATCAGTGAAAACTTCCGCCCTTATGTTATGCCTATAGCATTGATTATCCTGTTCGGACTTTTTTTCATTCAAAAAAAAGGTACACACAAAATCGGTACACTGTTTGGTCCGGTTATGCTGATATGGTTTAGTGCTATTGCACTGATAGGTCTGTATCAGATAGTTCAGGCTCCGAAAATTATTCTTGCTTTCAGCCCTTTCTATGCAATTAATTTTGCCATTAATCATGGCTGGGACGGTTTTATCGGGCTGGGCTGCGTTGTACTGGCTGTAACCGGTGCAGAAGCCCTCTATGCCGATATGGGACATTTTGGTCGTAAACCAATCCAGACAGCATGGATAAAAATTGTTTTACCTAGTCTGATTATCAATTATCTGGGTCAGGGTGCCCTGATTCTGCATAATCCGAATGCAATTAATAACCCGTTTTTTCTCAGCGCACCGCACTGGCTATTGATTCCATTAATTATTCTGGCTACTTTTGCAACTATTATTGCCAGTCAGGCCGTTATTGCCGGAGCCTACTCGCTTACCCGTCAGGCAATACAGCTTGGCTTTGCCCCACGCATGAATATTATCCATACCAATAATGAAGAAGTTGGTCAGATTTACCTGCCGCTGGTTAACTGGCTGTTACTGGTAGCAGTCACATTAGTAGTACTGGCTTTTCACGATTCAGAACATCTGGCTTCAGCTTACGGTATTGCAGTTACGGGTACCATGGTTATTACCTCATGTCTGTTCTGCGTAGTAATGATTAAAAACTGGCGCTGGCCAATCCCGCTTGCCTTACTGCTTACTTCGGTTTTTCTGTGTTTTGATCTGGTTTTCTTCAGCAGTAACCTGCTAAAACTAATTCATGGCGGCTGGTTCCCGGTAATGGTAGCCCTGATTGTGGTTACATTATTCTCAACATGGCGTCGCGGACAGGCACAATTGCTACAGGCACAGCAAAATCAGGAATTTTCATTGGATAATTTTGTTGAAAACCTGCACGACTACCCGCCTCAGATTGTTTCCGGCAATGCAGTATTCATGGTTTCCGACCCGTTCAGCATTCCACGAGCACTCCTGCATAATCTGAAACACAATAAAGTACTGCATAGCTATAATGTATTGCTCAGCGTCAAAACCAAAGAAATACCCTATGTAGCCGATAATGACCGTATTGCCATGAAACAGATTGGTCCCCGCTTTACCAGAGTCATCGCCAATTATGGTTTTCAGGAAACAGCCAATATCACCCATATTCTGAAATTGATGGCTGAACAAGGAATTAAACTTGATACCATGGATACCTCTTTTTTTCTGTCACACGACAGCATTGTTGTTGCCGCCAAAACCAAACATGGCAATATGGGGCGGTTACGTGCACGCCTTTTCAAATGGTTATATAAAAACAGTGCTTCAGCCGGTAATTACTATCATATACCGGCTAACCGCGTCGTCGAACTCGGCGCTCAGGTCGTGATTTAACTACACAGCAATTGCAAAAAATTCATGAGAGATCCATATGAGCATTAAAATCGGCATAGTCGGAGCCACAGGTTATACTGGTGTAGAACTATTACGTTTACTGGCACAGCATCCGGAAGCTGAAATCATCACCGTTACCAGCCGCAGCACTACCGGAACAACGCTAAGCGATTATTTTCCCAGTTTGCGCGGCATCTATGATCATTTGATTTTCCAACATCCCGATCAGGCCGACTTAAGTAAATGTGACTTAGTATTTTTTGCAACACCTAACGGTGTAGCCATGCATGAGGCTCCAATATTACTGACACAGGGAGTTAAAGTAATCGACCTGTCTGCAGATTACCGTATCAAAGATGTAGCAGTCTGGCAAAAATGGTATCCGTTTACTCATGCCGGCCCCGAATGGATCGCAAAAGCTGTTTATGGTTTGGCGGAACTGAACCGTACTGCCATTACTCAGGCGCAGCTGGTAGCCAATCCGGGCTGCTATCCGACTTGTGTCAGCCTGCCTTTATTACCGTTATTGCAGCAACAATGTCTGATTCATGACATGCCGCTTATTGCCGATTGTAAATCAGGAGTATCTGGTGCAGGTCGCAAAGCAAATACCGGTAACCTGTTCGCAGAATGCAGCGATAATTTCAAAGCTTATGGTATCAGCGGACACAGACATTTACCGGAAATCAGGCAAACACTGAATCTTTTACAACCTAATTCAGGTAACAGTCTGGTGTTTGTACCTCATCTGACGCCCTTGATTCGCGGCATGCATGCCACCATATATATTCAGGTAAAAGAAGGTTGCAACCCATATCAGTTGATTGCCGATTATTATCAATCCAGCCCGTTTGTTGATGTCATGCCTGCTGGCAGCACACCTGAAACCCGCTCAGTCCGCGGAGCAAATCTCTGCCGCATCAGTATACAACCTGCGCCGCAGAATAATACCTGGATTATTCTTTCTGTAATTGATAATCTGGTAAAAGGTGCAGCCGGACAAGCTGTACAGAATATGAATATCATGTTCGGGCTTGATGAAAAAAGCGGATTAAATCTTATTCCCCTCTTGCCATAACCGGTCAGCAGGATAGACAATCAAGTATGCACATATTATTAAAAGGACTACACCATGTCAGAAACCGATATTGAAACACCGATTATCTTTACTGAAAGCTGTTGTACCAAAGTAAAAGATTTAATTGCAGAAGAAAACAATCCGGACCTGAAACTGCGCGTATTTGTAACAGGGGGAGGATGCTCAGGTTTCCAGTACGGTTTTACTTTTGATGAAATCGTTAATGATGATGATTTTGAAATCCAGAAAGATGGCTTAACATTTCTGATCGATCCAATGAGTTATCAGTATCTGGTTGGTGCTGAAATCGATTATTCTGAAAGTCTGCACGGTTCACAATTTGTTATCCGTAACCCTAATGCAACTACCACCTGTGGCTGTGGCTCGTCTTTCTCTGTTTAAGTGAATCGACTATATAGCAAGATTTCTTTACTCAAACAACTGAATTAATTTTCTAAACCAGCCAAAGCAGGCTGGTTTATTTATGGGCAACAACCAGCGATAACCAAAAATTGTTCACTTTAAAACTCAATACATTAAAAATTTCACACAATTTAAAAATAATTGTCATTTACAATAAAATGTAAAAATAACAAACAGTTAACATTCGATTTTATACTTAAGCCTATAATCATCTGGGTAGCCAAAAGCAGTAAAGGCCTTTTTTAATAATAAATTAACAAGGAGCTTTGCCATGAACCATGATATAAAAAAATGCCCGGTAACCCATCTCACAACAGATCAGGGGGCGCCTGTATCTGATAATCAGAATAGTCTCACAGCCGGACCACGCGGTCCTTTACTGGCTCAGGATTTATGGCTGAACGAAAGACTGGCCAATTTTGTCCGCGAAGTTATCCCTGAACGCCGGATGCATGCAAAAGGCTCAGGTGCATTTGGTACTTTCACAGTTACCCACGATATAACCCAATATACATGTGCCAAACTATTCAGCCAGATTGGCAAAAAAACCGAAATGTTTGTACGCTTTTCTGAAGTAGCAGCTGAACGCGGTGGTGGCGATGCTGAGCGCGATATCCGTGGCTTTGCCATGCGCTTTTATACCGAGCAGGGTAATTGGGATCTGGTAGGCAATAATACACCTGTATTTTTTCTGCGTGATCCGCGTAAATTTCCAGACCTTAATAAAGCCGTCAAACGCGACCCACGTACCAATCTGCGCAGCCCTACTTATAACTGGGACTACTGGACTTTACTGCCGGAATCATTTCATCAGGTAACCATTACCATGTCCGACAGAGGCATACCAGCCAGTTACCGGCATATGCATGGTTTCGGTTCACATACATTTAGTTTCATTAACGCTAATAAAGAACGCTTCTGGGTTAAATTTCACTTCCGCACTCAACAGGGAATTAAAAACCTTACCGATGAAGAGGCCGCCACTATCATGGGACAAGATCGCGACAGCCATCAGCGCGATCTTTACAATGCTATCGAATCCGGTAATTTTCCTAAATGGACAATGTATATCCAAATCATGCCGGAAACCGATGCAGAAAAAGTACCCTATCATCCGTTTGATTTATCTAAAGTATGGCCGCATGGCGATTATCCGCTTATCGAGGTGGGCGAATTCGAACTAAACCGCAACCCGGATAACTATTATCTTGACGTTGAACAAGCTGCTTTCGCTCCTAGTAATCTGGTGCCGGGAATCAGCGTTTCTCCTGACAAAGTATTACAGGCACGCCTGTATAATTACGCAGACGCTGCCCGGTACCGTGTAGGGGTCAATCATCATCAGATACCCGTTAATAAAGCACGCTGTCCCGTTTTCAGTAACCATCGTGATGGTACAACCCGGGTAGATGACAATTATGGAAGTCTGCCCCATTACGAGCCTAACAGCTTCCATCAATGGCAGGAACAGCCTGAATTTCGCGAACCTCCGCTCAAAATACATGGTGATGCTGATTTCTGGAATTTCCACGAAGACGATAATGACTATTTCAGCCAGCCCCGCGCCTTGTTTAATTTAATGAATGATAACCAGAAGCAGGTACTGTTTGAAAACACAGCACGAGCTATGGGTGATGCACCTGACTTTATCAAATACAGACATATTCGTAACTGCAATGCCTGCCACCCGGACTATGGTGCAGGCGTAGCCAAAGCACTGGGCATGACAGTAGAAGCAGCCATAGCAGCACGCAGCAGTGACCCGGCACAAGGGTGCGCTGTTCTGATTTAAACTTAATCATTAATTGATAAAAATCCTTAAACAATAACGTTTAAGGATTTTTTTATATAGAAATATATTTCCGTTAGATAATTTATTAAAACTAAAATCTTTATTAATCCGAATTCATAAACAACTAAAACATTAAAATAATTTAATCAGAAAAATGTTCTATATAAAGGGAATGAAAAACTATAACTTAAACTACAACATAAAAATGTATCAAAATATTTTAATATTTAAAATTCATAATATTAATTACCTGAATTTCTTTAATGACTATTCATCGATCATCGACTTATTTTAAACCTTCAAATTCTGCATTAAATTAACATTTATCTTTATTCTAAATTTTCCACAGATAATTTCATGCACAATAAAAATACCCGTAATCAGCAATTACGGGTATTTTATTACCTAGGCTTAATTAATAAATAAACCAATTTATTCAATAAGCAGGGGCACTTGTTAAATGCATAGATTGCTGTATCGGCTCCACCGAATTTAATCTGTCATCAATAGCGGGAGTAAATCCTGCCATGGCTGAAAGTAAATTCTGAATCTGTGCTGAAGGATCATTACTATGAGTAGAAATAAATTTACCTTTAAGTGGTGTGTTATCTGCCAAATCTCTGGAAGCAATTTTCCGTAGATTAGCAATATTATTTCCATTTTTAGCTTTAATTACGCCAAAAGAAGGATTTTTCTTCATATCTTCATAGGTAACGCTTTTATCTTCAAACACAAAATTAAAAGCCCGGCTATTTTTATTTTTAGTATCAAAATAATCAGGTAAGGTCACTGAATCTGCTGATCCATAGGCATAAATGACCAAATCTTTACCAGAACGGATAAATTCAGCATCTGTCAGATTAGCCCCCTTAAATACCAGATCATTACGCTGATACTGATATTTTTTACCCATATTTCCTAAATCATTCACCACATCCTGACCATGTCCGGCTTCAAATTCATAACAATCATTCTCCCAGTTACCACCATTTAAAATGTCATTACCAGCTCCTCCAATCAGAACATCGTTTCCTGAACCTCCATTCAGAATATCATTACCAGCTCCTCCTTTTAGTATATCTTTTCCATCCCATCCGTAAATAGTATTATTCTTATCATCTGTATATTGAATGATAGGATAAGAAGAAAGATTGTAATCATAAATAGTTTTATCATCAAATATAAAGTTAAATTCTCTACTATATTGGTTATTGAAATCAAAATAATCAGGTAAAGTTACTGAATCTTCTGAACCGTAAGCCTGAATAATCAAATTATTTTCAGATCGAATAAATACAACTTCTGCTGATTGCGCACCTTTGAATACTAAATCATTAAAGTTAAATCTCAAAATATGGCTGCTCCCACCTAAATCATTAACTATATCATGTCCGTGACCAGCCTCAAATTCATAGCGATCTCTATGGCCATTTCCTCCACTTAATATATCATTACCGGCTCCTCCATTCAGAATATCGTTACCATCACCTCCATTCAGAATATCGTTACCATCACCCCCATACAATATATCGTCACCCATGCCTCCCCATAAAGTATCATTACCCGCTCCTCCGTTCAAAATATCTCTTCCATCCCATCCAGAAATAGTATTGTCTTTTTCATCTCCACTTTGATTGAAAGAATATCTTTTTTTAATATCTTTACTTAAAATAGTTTCATCTTCAAAGATAAAATTAAATGATCTGTATTTATTATATACACTAGAATCACCCATAAAATAGTCCGATAAAGTAACCGAGTCTTCACCTCCATATGCCCGGATAACCAAATCACTTCCGGAACGGGTAAATTCCGCATCTGTCAGCTTTGCTCCTTTAAATACTAAATCATTATTATCTTCTTCAAAGTTTATGTTGCTGTAACTTCCCCAATCATAAATAAAATCATTCCCGTGCCCCGCTTCAAACTCATAACGGTCTTTATGACCACCTCCCCCGAATAAACGATCATTTCCTGCACCTCCAATCAAAATATCGTATCCCAGTTCGCCGTATATGGAATCATTACCTTTTCCCCCGTTAAGAATATCATTTCCATCTGATCCGTACAGACTATCGTCCTCATCACTTCCGATACAAGTAAAAATATAATTATCAGTAATATACTCATACGTTATAGTTATATCTTCAAATATATAATTAAATGAGCGGTAGTAGCTGCCTCCGAAACCGAAATAGTTTAAGATCGTCACAGAATCTTCTGATCCATATGCTTGTATAACCAGATTTTCTCCAGAGCGGAAAAATTGGGCATCAGAAAAATTAGCTCCTTTAAACACTACATTATTACGTTTGGATATTTCTTCAATATAACCTTCATCATTAATTACATCATGACCATGCCCAACTTCAAATTCATAACAATCTTTACCTCGGCCTCCGTTCAGGCTATCGTTACCAGTTCCCCCGTTTAGTATGTCGTTTCCGTCTCCGCCAGCTAAAACATCATTCCCATCGTTACCATAAAGGATGTCGTTGCCTTCTTCTCCATTCAGGATATCATTACCTTTTCCGCCATTCAGAACATCATCTTTATTACTTCCCAACAAAGGATATTCATAAAGATCTTCATATGTAATACTCCGATCATCAAATACAAAGTTAAATTCTCTGCTTCCAAAGCTATTAGCAACAAAATAGTCAGGCAGAGTCACCGAATCTTTAGTACCATATGCCTGAATAATCAGGTCTTTTCCATTAACACAAAGGAACTTCGTTCCTGCCAGTTTAGCGCCTTTAAATATCAGATCATTACGTTGATTTTTAAAATTAATATCTTGCTTGCCTTTATCATAAACTATATCTGTTCCATGCCCGGCTTCAAATTCATAACGATCTTTTTCCTCATCTCCTCCGTATAGCTTATCGTCTCCTGTACCGCCGATAAGAATATCATTACCGGCACCGCCATAAATACTGTCGTTACCGTCACCACCAATTAATATATCATTACCGTCTGCACCATAAAGCTTGTCATCGCCTTTCCCGCCATTAAATACGGTGTCTT
This sequence comes from Snodgrassella sp. W8124, assembly GCF_016100875.1. NCBI lineage: Bacteria > Pseudomonadati > Pseudomonadota > Betaproteobacteria > Neisseriales > Neisseriaceae > Snodgrassella > Snodgrassella sp. W8124. The sequence continues at coordinate 579,287 of NZ_JACFRP010000001.1, read as the reverse complement.
CATCACCGTAAGCATGAAGCTCGTCATTACCATCAGTACTGATTTGGACTAATTTTTTAATATCCTGCACATTTAACCGGGTACCATCAGCAAATTCAATGAAATCAACCTGATAATTTTCTTTTACTTTAATCCGGAAATAGTTCCGGACTGTAATGCTGTTATCACCCTGACGGGTTCTGATAACCAGATCATTGTCGGTACGACGGAAAATTAAATCACTCTGACAGATATTATCGGTAAAGCGGATAATATCTTCACGATTGCCGGATGCATCATTGTTATTAATTTCATCATGTCCGAAATTGCTGCCGAATATATAAATATCGGAACCGGCACCACCTTCCAGATAGTCGTTTCCTGTGCCACCGGTCAGAACATCATTACCGGCACCGCCATAAATACTGTCGTTACCGTCACCGCCAATTAATGAATCATTACCGTCTGCACCATAAAGCTTGTCATTGCCTTTCCCGCCATTAAGTACGGTGTATTCATCACCGTAAGCATGAAGCTCGTCATTACCATCAGTTCCGGTTTGAGTTAATTTTTTAACATCCTGCACATTTAACCGGGTACCATCAGCAAATTCAATGAAATCAACCTGATAATTTTCTTTTGCTTCATTCAGGAAATAGCTCCGGACCTTAATGCTGTTATCACCCTGACGGGTTCTGATAATCAGATTACAGTCGTTACGCTGGAAAATTAAATCATCCTGACTGATATTATCGGTAAAGCGGATAATATCTTCACGATTGCCGGATACATCATTGTTATTAATTTCATCGTGTCCGAAATTGCTGCCGAATATATAAATATCGGAACCGGTACCTCCATCCAGATAGTCGTTTCCTGTGCCACCGGTCAGAACATCATTACCGGCACCGCCATAAATACGGTCGTTACCATCACCGCCAATCAATGTATCATTACCGTCTGCACCATAAAGCTTGTCATTGCCTTTCCCGCCATTAAGTACGGTGTCTTCATCACTGTAAGCATGAAGCTCGTCCTTACCATCAGTTCCGGTTTGGACTAATTTTTTAATATCCTGCACATTTAACCGGGTGCCATCAGCTAATTCAATGAAATCAACCCGATAATTTCCTTTTGCTACAGTCAGAAAATAATTCTGAACAGTAATGCTGTTATCGCCCACACGGGTTCTGATAACCAGATTACTGCCGGTACGACGGAAAATTAAATCACTCTGACTGATATTATCGGTAAAGCGGATAATATCTTCGCAATTACCGGTTGAATTATAGTTATTAATAACATCATGTCCGAAATTGCTGCCGAATATATAAATATCGGAACCGGCGCCCCCTTCCAGATAGTCGTTTCCCGTGCCGCCGGTCAGAACATCATTACCGGAACCACCATAAATACTGTCGTTACCGTCACCGCCAATTAATATATCATTACCGTCTGCACCATAAAGTAAATCATTACCAAGATCACCATTAAGCACGGTGTTTACATCACTGTATGCATAAAGTTCGTCATCAGCATCAGTACCGGTTTGGGTTAATTTTTTAATATCCTGCACATTTAACCGGATACCATCAGCAAATTCAATGAAATCAACCTGATAATTTTCTTTTGCTTCACCCCGGAAATAGTTCCGGACCGTAATGCTGTTATCACCCTGACGGGTTCTGATAACCAGATCATTACCGGTACGACGGAAAATTAAATCACTCTGACTGATATTATCGGTAAAGCGGATAATATCTTCACGATTATCGGATGCATCATAATTATGAATTGTATCGTGGCCGAAATTGCTGCCGAATATATAAATATCGGAACCGGCGCCACCATCCAGATAGTCGTTTCCCGTGCCGCCGGTCAGAACATCATTACCGGCACCGCCATTAATACTGTCGTTACCATCACCACCAATCAATGTATCATTACCGTCATCGCCATTAATACTGTCGTTACCATCACCACCAATCAATGTATCATTACCTGCACGGCCATAAATACGGTCGTTACCGTCACCGCCAATCAATGTATCATTACCGCTTGCACCATATAGTAAATCATTACCAAGACCACCATTAAGTACGGTGTCTTCATCACCGTAAGCATGAAGCTCGTCATTACCATCAGTTCCGGTTTGGACTAATTTTTTAATATCCTGCACATTTAACCGGGTGCCATCAGCAAATTCAATGAAATCAACCCGATAATTTCCTTTTGCTACAGTCAGAAAATAATTCTGAACAGTAATGCTGTTATCGCCCACACGGGTTCTGATAACCAGATCAGTACCGGTACGACGGAAAATTAAATCACTCTGACTGATATTATCGGTAAAGCGGATAATATCTTCGCAATTACCGGTTGAATTATAGTTATTAATAACATCATGTCCGAAATTGCTGCCGAATATATAAATATCGGAACCGGCGCCCCCTTCCAGATAGTCGTTTCCCGTGCCGCCGGTCAGAACATCATTACCGGCACCGCCATAAATACTGTCGTTACCGTCACCGCCAATTAATGAATCATTACCGTCTGCACCATAAAGCTTGTCATTGCCTTTCCCGCCATTAAGTACGGTGTATTCATCACCGTAAGCATGAAGCTCGTCATTACCATCAGTTCCGGTTTGAGTTAATTTTTTAACATCCTGCACATTTAACCGGGTACCATCAGCAAATTCAATGAAATCAACCTGATAATTTCCATTTGTTACAGTCAGAAAATAATTCTGAACAGTAATGCTGTTATCGCCCACACGGGTTCTGATAACCAGATCAGTACCGGTACGACGGAAAATTAAATCACTCTGACTGATATTATCGGTAAAGCGGATAATATCTTCACGATTATCGGATGCATCATAATTATGAATTGTATCGTGGCCGAAATTGCTGCCGAATATATAAATATCGGAACCGGCACCACCTTCCAGATAGTCGTTTCCCGTGCCGCCGGTCAGAACATCATTACCGGCACCGCCATAAATACGGTCGTTACCATCACCCCCAATTAATATATCATTACCCTTTGCGCCATAAAGCTTGTCATTGCCTTTCCCGCCTTTCAGATATGTATCTTTTGTACCATATGCATACAACTCATCATCACCATCAGTTCCGGTTTGAGTAAGGGTACGAATATCTGAGATATCCAGCTGGCTGCCATCTGAGAATTTAATATAGTCTAGCTGATTTTCACCGGAAGCACGGAAGAAGTTGATAATTTGTAATGAATCAGCTGAATTTTTAGCCACAATATAAAAATCCAAACCCTTGCGATAATAGATAAAATCATCTTTTATCCAATTATTAAAGTATACAGTATTAATATCCTTACCTGAGGGATTGAATTCGAGTAACTTGTCGTTGCCAAAATCTTTGTCGAAGATGAACAGATCTGAGCCTTCACCACCTTCCAGATAATCATTACCGGTACCACCTGTAATAATATCATCGTCATCACCGCCATAAAGAATATCATTACCGGCACCACCGATTAATACATCATTACCAGTACCGCCATCAAGGTTATCATCACCATCACCGCCATCAAGCAGGTCATCACCACCATGACCTTTCAAAGTATCATTGCCAGCAAGACCCTTCAGTGAATCATTTGTTTCATAACCATGAATAATATCGTTACTATCTGTCGGCTGTAACAATAGTGCTTTGATTTCCTCTACATTAAGCTGTTTTCCATCAGAAAATTCAATCAGATCAATTTCATATCCGCCGTGACCATCTTTAGTGAAGAAATTTTCTATTTTAATTTGATCGGTAGTATTTCTGATTTTCAGGCATAAATCATTACCTTCGCGAACAAATATCACTTCACTTCTTAAAATACCGTCAGTAAAACGTATCTTATCTGTTTTATCCGTACCGGTATCATGATTGTGAATAACATCCTGACCGAATCCGCGTGCAAATTCATAAATATCTGAACCGGCACCTCCATCCAGCTCATCGTTGCCTATTCCGCCGATAAGAATATCATCTCCGGCACCACCTTTAATAATGTCTCTGCCATCACCCAGAAGATTGGTACCTATCAGAATATCATTACCATCGCTGCCTGACTGTACACTCAGTTTATCCTGCGCTGTCTGCCCCAGATGATCACACCATTGTTCATATACACCATGAGTCTTAGCATAATCAATATACTGATTAAAAAGCTTAACTCCTTCCGGCCAGAAGCCATCGTACTGATAAGCAAGAAATTCCCCTAGGTCAATAAATGCTTTTTCAGGATTATGCTGGAAAACCTGATTAAAAGCTGTAGTAGTACCTGAAAAATCTATAGATATCTGATCATTTTCATATTTGAAAGCTAACTTCTCCAGATATGGTTTCAGACGTGTCTTGAACAACAAACCTGTATACAGGCTTTCACGGATACTGTGATAAGTATCATCAATAGTATCCAGAAGTTCCTGACGCTGCTTTGCGGTGCCAGCATAAAACACTTTAGATGATTCACCTGTAAAAGCATTCAGAATATTCAGCTTATTGCTGTAAGTATCAAATTTTTTGAGCCATTCCGGATCTCTATCATTTAAGCCATTTTCTTGTGAAGGTATGAAACCTGTACCACTACTGCCTGAACCAGCTTTTTTCCAGTCTGTGCCCAGAGAATATTTAGTATTCTCATCAAACTGAGGATCGGATTTTGCCCATTCCAGCAATAATTGATCCAGTAACGACAATTGCCCGGCCCGCGTTTCTGTATTCGAATAAGTATTTAAAAGTTCGGTAAGTTTATCTGAAAGCGCTGCTGCATCGCGTAAGTCACGCACCCGGCCTGTACCTTTTAAATTCGGGGCCTGTTTTTGCTGTTCTGTCAGTTTAACTTCTTCGGTATACTCACTGAAAACTGGCTTATGCTCAAAATTGACATCACCCATTGCATGGGTACGCCCGTCTGTAGTCTCATAACTTCCGCTTTGCGCTAAAGTATTACCGCCACCCAGATTAGTGTTTGTATTTTTATTCTCCAGATTCAATGCTTTAACACCAACTTGTTCCAGCGTAAACAATTCATTAGTCTGGCTGATACCGTCCTGATTCAGATCCCGCCATACACGTAACTGATTGAAATGTTTATCCTGCGCATCTATTCTACCATCACCATTACTGTCAAATTCATGTAATGCAGCGTAACCGTCTTTTGCTTTAGTGCCGTCAGCCAGCAAAGTACTGTCACCAAACAGTTCAGAACCGTCATTAATAATACCGTCACCATTACGGTCAACAACCAGCAAACCGTCATCAGCCTTTACCCAGCCGGTAGCCGTGCGGATACCATCTCCGTCATGATCGAAGACAGCCCCGCTTAATTTTCTGGAACCAACTGTTTCAATGCCATCTCCGTCAAGATCCAGCACCAGAGGATCATAGATATAGTATTTACCGTCACGATTCAAATTTAACCAATCATTAATACGTTCACATATCCAGATGCTCCAGTAATCACCATCGCTTATTAACTTTATAACTCCATGGATCATATGATTTAGAAGAATTGATAAACCTTCTCGATCGAATGGTAGACAAGCATCTAAATTATGCCAGTCCAGTGCAGAACCAGGCCAATCTGAAGGTTTTAAAAACTCTGGGTCAAATCGGGTAAAACCCTGTGCGTCAGATTTTAGAATTCCGTCTAATGAAACTTGCCCCGATACTGCTATATGGCTTAGTAAAACTTGGGCCATTTCATTAGAAAATTGGTTATACATATTATTAGAAAATTGTTTATAGTTATTATGCCTCTTGGCGTGCAAAATTACATCTGTAACAAAACGCAAAAATCCATCAATAGTATTACCTGCATCTCCACCAGCTTTTCCGCGGCTATTAGTGGCTACCGCCACGTCTAACCATAAATTTAAGCCTGCAGCGTCCGGATTACTTGATGGTATGGTTGATTTTAAATATTCATAGGCTTTGGAATAATCTGCATCCTCACCATTAACTAATTTCCCTTGGACATCATTTAAAATAGATATTAATTCATTTTTTTGATCATCGGTTAAATCATAAGAATTTTTTTCCAATATATAATCGTGCAATGGTAAGTATCCATTAAAACCTTCACCTTTGTTAATAAAACAATTCATAAATCTCTCCCTATTTAATCAATTACTTTGCTATGTTGATGAATATAATCTAAAATATTATTATTATTATTGGTAAAACCTTGAATAATTTCCGGGTGATCAAGTAAGCTTTCATTTTGCTTATATATTTGAATTAATCCATCAGCAAAATAGTTCTGGCTTACTGGTGGTTTATGTTTCCCATGGAGATATCTTGAGGAATATACAGTGTAAGCAACACTAAATTCTTCATCTAAAACTGAATAAATGTCAATTTGATGCGGATAAGCATTGTATTCATCCTTAACATCAAACGGCCAGAAATCAATTCTAAAATCTTGTTGATTACTATCAGATTTATTAACAAACATAGTTTGTTTTCCTCCAATACCAATATAATACAGTTCCTGATTATTTTTCTTTTCTTTTAATCTATATTGATAGCCTTCCCGTTTTAACCAATAATTTCCATATTCGAGTTTTTCTGTTCCTACTTTGGGAAATAACGGCGCGAAACTAAGTCCTACAACAGGTTTAGAAAAATCAGGACATCGATGAATTGCTTCTTCATCATTGGGAAAACCTGATAAAGTGGGTAAGGCAAATATTATTGATGCTCCAATTTGCTCGACAGTACCATCAATAATTTTATTCTTTATACTAAAGCCAAACATGCAGCGCGGCAGGGTAATCTCCAGTTTTTTACCTGATACTTTTGACGGAATACGGACAGTAATCTCTGTAGTGTCTGTCATTATCTGTTGGTCCTCCAATTTTTTAATTGTTTCCTGTTCACTGCTCGCATTAAAACAGCCGGTTAAGCATAAAAGCAGTATACAAAGCCAATATTTCATCTCTTTCCTTGTACTGTCTGATTTAAATATTTATTTTAAATTTCCTTATTTTAATAAAATTTACCTTAAAATAACATTTAATCAGATAAATAGCAAAAATTTTATTCAATAAAATATTACGCATTTAAAACTTTAAATTGAAATAATTTTTCCTATTTAATCCGAATATAACATTTAATATAATTTGAATATTTATAAAGCATAAAATTGCAAAAATTAAGATTTTATTTTTGATTAACCAATTTATAGTAAATAAAAATTATCTGTTTATTTAAATTTCAGACAGGCATTTTTTCAAATTCACAGCTATCTTAATTATTATATTTATTAATAATATAATAATAAAAATTAATTTTTACCCCAAAACACTCTGATACATAAATATTTAAAATAACAACACCTATTTCAATAATGTCTTTAAGATAATCTTTGATTTACAATAATCAAAGATTATCTTAATTAGTTTTATTAATTAAATTTCAATTATTTATCAAAACTGGTTGCAATATTACCCAGTAATCTGTTTTGTTCTAATAATTCACACATTTGCACATCATCTATTGCATTTGTATTTAATCCTGCCATTGCATTAACAAGCTGTTGAACTTGTTGCGTGACAACAAGATGACCAGTTATGTCGTTATGATTTACATTATTTCCAGTATAAAAATAGCAATCACCATCTTTATTTTCATTTCGTTCAAAAACAGCAAAAAGTTCATACAGTGTAATTAATTGATTTTTAAAAACAAACTTCTCAACCCCGGCCAAATTTCCAGCACCTTTAGAAAGACAATCTCTTATTTCAATGGAATCACCTTGATTATAACCTAAAAGAAATAATGAATTTCCTTTTTTTCTAAATATGACTTCATTCATATTCACATCTGTAAATATTATAGTATCTTCTTTACTATTATTATGTTGTAATAATACATTTCCATCCCAGATAAAATCATTTCCATGTCCTTTTGAAAAAATATATATGTCATCACCACCTCTGCCGGAAAGATAATCATCACCAGATCCGCCCACAAATATATTTTTCCCATCACCTGCTCTTAAATCATCATTACCTGTACTCCTATTAATGTATTATCTCCTTCAAATGCTTGTTAAACGTCATTTCCGTTACCACCAACTAAAACATCATTAAATTTTCCTCCACTGAGAATATCATCTCCATCTTCTCCGAATAATATTGCTCTGCCTGTATTAAGCGAAATTTCATCTTTGCCAGCAGTACCGTGTATCACCATTCCTTTTTTCTGAAACTGCTCCAGCGTAATTGTCTTATCTTTGAATACAAAATTTTCTATCGCATACTTACCACTAGAATTAAAGAAATCTCGTATTTCAACTGAATCTTCTTCGTTATAACCATAAATAAACAGTGTATTGTCTTTTTCCAGAATTTCACTTCTTCAAAATTGACATCTAAAAACTGAATTGTATCCGCTTCACCTCCCTCGTCACTTATCAGATCTTTACCATGTCCTTTAGCAAAAACATAAGTGTCGTTACCTGCACCTCCGTATAGCTTATCATTCCCTGAACCTCCTATCAGAGTATCATCCTGACTTGTTCCTGATAAAATATCATCTTTATCACTTCCTTCAATTAAGTTCACATTATCTGAAAATATTTAGCTGGTATTCTGATATTGGTATTCTTTTATTAACGCATTCATATAGCTAATCCTTAATTAAAAAAATTAATACAAAAGTTAAATTTAATATTTGCATTTTAATAATTAATTTCTATTTATATAAACCCCCCCCTTTACTTTATAAACAAAACAATAAATACAACTCTACATTTAATTTCTTAAATAAAATAATCTGAATATCATTTTTTTATATTAATAAGGACTAAAATACTAGTTCGTATTTTAAAAAATTTATCTGAACTTAGTTATTTTTATTATATTAAGATAAACAAAACCTGATTTAAAACAGACTACTAAAATTCAAGATCAATATCAACAAAATTTTACACTATGTAGTATAAGGTCAAATAAATATAAATTTTATGAAGATATATATTAAATTTGATGCAATATAATTAAGTATTAAACAATTAAATTATATTGTTTTTTTAAGTATATATTTGTTATTATTTATGTTAATTTGTCATCTTAAATTAAAATATTTTCAATACTTATGCCATTATCACCTGAGTCTCTGCCATCAAAACCTGATTCTTTAAAAAAATCAGATAATTTTCGAAAACCCAATATTGCGGTTACTGCACTGGTACTTATTGCTCATTTTCATGGTCTGGCAGTTAACCCTGCCGATATTACCCATAAATATGCTGAAAAAGGGGATTTAAACAGTGAGCAATGGCTACTGGCAGCCAAAGAACTGGGATTAAAAGCCAGGCTGGTAAAGCATAATGTTGAACGTCTGCATCTTGTGGCTTTGCCTGCAGTTGTTTGGCGGGATGACGGACAGCATTTTGTTCTGGCTAGAATAGATGGTGATCGCTATTTAATTCAGGATCTTGAACAGGGTAAACCGGTTATCCTTACGAAAGAAGAATTTACCCAACGCTATTCTGGACAGCTTATATTGGTTACTTCCCGTGCATCAATACTTGGTCAACTGGCTAAGTTTGATTTCACATGGTTTATTCCGGCAGTTATCAAATACCGGCGTATCTTTCTGGAAGTACTGGTTGTATCCGTTTTTATTCAGCTTTTTGCACTTGTTACACCTATGTTTTTTCAGGTGGTAATGGATAAAGTTCTGGTTCACCGCAGCTTTTCAACACTTGATGTTATTACTATTGCATTGCTGGTGATCATTATTTTTGATGTCGTGCTAAGCGGATTACGTACATATATATTTGCTCATACCACATCACGTATTGATGTTGAATTAGGTGCACGATTATTCAGACATCTGTTAAGTCTGCCTCTGGCTTATTTTGAGCATCGCAGAGTGGGAGATACTGTTGCACGGGTGCGTGAACTGGAACAAATCCGGAATTTCCTAACAGGACAGGCATTAACTTCTGTTCTGGACTTATGTTTTTCTTTTATCTTCTTGCTGGTTATGTGGTTTTATAGTGGCTGGCTAACATTGGTAGTTGTTATCTCCCTGCCCTGCTATGCTATCTGGTCTGCAACTATCAGCCCGATTTTACGCGCTCGCCTAAATGAAAAATTTGCCCGCAATGCCGATAATCAGTCTTTTCTGGTGGAATCAGTCACTGCTATCGGTACCATTAAAGCAATGGCCGTTGAACCACAGATGACCAGACGTTGGGATCAGCAACTGGCCGCTTATGTCAATTCCGGTTTCCGTGTTGCCCGGCTGGCTACTATTGGACAACAAGGTGTGCAGTTTATTCAAAAACTGGTTACAGTTGTTACATTATGGCTCGGTGCGCATCTGGTAATTAAGGGCGATCTGACTGTAGGTCAGTTAATTGCATTTAATATGCTTGCAGGACAAGTAGCGGCTCCTGTTATCCGGCTGGCACAGCTATGGCAGGATTTCCAGCAAGTGGGGATATCGGTATCACGGTTAGGAGATATTCTGAATACTCCGACGGAAAATCCAACTTCGCGCATGGCTCTCCCCAATATTAAAGGACAAATTGAATTTGAAAAAATTTCTTTTCGCTACCGGCCTGATGGTGCAGAAATATTACGGGATCTGAGTTTAAATATCCGGCCCGGAGAAATTCTGGGAATTGTCGGGCGTTCTGGTTCAGGTAAATCCACTCTAACCAAGCTGGTACAGCGTTTATATACACCGGAGCGGGGGCGGGTTTTAGTTGATGGTAATGATCTGGCATTGGCTGACCCGGCATGGTTACGGCGTCAGGTAGGTGTGGTGCTTCAGGAAAACGTTCTACTCAATCAGAGTATCCGTGCCAATATTGCGCTTGCTGATCCGGGCATGCCGCTGGAAAGAGTAATGTATGCTGCTAAAATGGCCGGCGCACATGAATTTATCATGGAGTTGCCGGAAGGATATGACACTATAGTTGGAGAACAGGGCGCTGGCCTTTCAGGAGGTCAAAGACAACGAGTAGCAATTGCCCGGGCTCTGGTAGGCAATCCGCGTATTTTGATTCTTGATGAAGCAACCAGTGCTCTGGATTATGAATCCGAACGAGCTATTATGAAAAATATGCAGGCTATCTGCAAAGGACGTACTGTATTGATTATTGCACATCGTCTGTCTACAGTCCGTATGGCCAATCGTATTATAGCCATGGATAAAGGCTGCATAGTAGAAGAAGGTACTCATCAGGAGTTACTGGAAAAACCAAATGGTTACTATCGCTATTTATATCAACTGCAAAACAGCTGACATTAAATTTAAAATAAGAAAATAAGATATGGGCATTCGCTTTCAAGCTTTTAAAGATTTTTTACAACGATATAGCACGGTCTGGAAAAATGTCTGGGCGGTACGCTTTCAATTGGATCCGCCTAAACGAGATGAAGACGAACGTGCTTTTTTACCGGCGCATCTTGAATTAACTGAAACACCTATTTCTGCCGCACCTAAATGGACAGCAAGACTGATTATTCTGTTTGCCGTGCTGGCACTATTATGGGCATTAATTGGCAAACTGGATATTGTTGCTGTAGCAATGGGGAAAACTACCCCAGGCGGACGCAGTAAAGTTATCCAGCCGCTTGAAACATCTGTTGTCGATAAAGTTGCAGTCAAAAATGGTGATCATGTAAAAAGCGGACAAGTATTAGTTCAGCTAAGTGGTATTGGTTCTGACAGTGATTATGCTCAGTCAGAAAAATCCTTGCAGGCCGCACGTTTAAATAAATTACGTCTGGAAGCGGTTATTCGTGCTGTTGATACACATCAACCTCCTGTATTGGATCATGAACTAGCAACAAAATGGCAGTTGACTCCTGATCAGATTATGGAAGCACAATCATTAGCTATAAATCAGTTCCAAACATGGTTTACTCAGGATGCCCAATTGCAGACTGTATTGCGAGAACATCAGGCACAGTTACAGGGAACCCAGTCACAGGTAAGTAAACTTGAACAAACTACAGCCATTGAGCAACGTCGTACAGCTGATTATAAGGACTTACTGGCACAAAATTTTGTATCCAAACATGCTTATTACGAGCAGGAAAGCAAGTTTATTCAAAATAAAAATGACTTAGCCAGCCAGCGTAGTCAGCTTCGTCAAATTCAGGAAAGCATACGCGAAGCTGAGCAAAACAGACTGTTACAGACTAATACCCTTAGACGCGATACACTCGATCAATTGCGTCAGGCCAATGAACAAATTCAACAACTAACAGAAGCAACTGATAAAGCGTTACAGCGCAAACAATTAATGACATTGAAATCACCTGTCGACGGTACGGTGCAGCAACTGGCCACACATACTATAGGCGGTGTCGTTACAGCTGCTCAGCAAATTATGGTTATCGTGCCGGATCAGGATCAGATGGAAATCGAAGCACTTGTTCCAAATAAAGATATCGGTTTTGTTAAAGCAGGACAAAGTGCCATTATTAAAATTGAGTCATTTCCCTATACTCGCTACGGATACCTGACCGGTAAAGTAAAAAATGTAAGCTTTGATGCAATTGAAGATGAAAAGTTGGGCCTGGTTTTTGCTGCTACTATTGTTCTGGACAGAAATTATCTGATGATAGATGGTAAAAAAGTGAATTTAACAGCCGGTATGAATGTAACCGCAGAAATTAAAACCGGGAAGCGTCGCGTTATCACCTATTTGTTAAGCCCGCTGCAAACTAAAGTTGATGAAAGTATGCGAGAACGCTGATGCAAAAATATACTTTTACTATTTGGAAAGCTTTCTGTATTTGTATTGGATACAGTGTTATTTCTGCTCCTGTACAGGCATTCGATTTATTTGATGCCTGGCAGGCTGCAATAAACTATTCTGCAGATTTTTCAGCAGCCCAAAGTGAACGCGATGCTCAAAAAGAACAACTGGCACAAACACGTGCTGCTCTGCTCCCGCAGGTAAATGGCAATTATATCTATCAGAAGCAGCCCCCCTCTCTATCTAGTACAACCCAGACTCATGGCTGGAATGTTCAGGCAAGTCAGGCTCTGTTTGATAAAACTAAATGGGCACAATACCAGCAAGGTAAAATTACTGCCAATATGGCTGACTGGCAATTGGAGAATGTAAAAGAAGATTTGCTATTTAATGTTGCTAAGGCTTATTTTCAGGTCTTACTCGTTGAAGATAAACTGGTTTCAATTGAAAAAGAAAAAGAAGCCTATGCAATGCAAATCAGACAGTCCAAAGCTCTATTCGAAAAAGGTGCAGCCACCATTTTGGATACAAACGAAGCTCAGGCTGGGTATGAAGCAGCGCGTGCAAAAAAAGTTAGTGCAATGACCGATCTGCTGGTAGCTCAAAATAATCTGGCTAATATCACCGGCCTTGATCCGAAGAAAATTAAACGTTTAAGACATACAGATTTTGGCGACTTACTGGGCAAAACAAGCAAAGCAGATTGGATAAATACAGCACAAACAAATAATCCAGAATGGCAGCAGCAAAAGCTGGCTTTAGAAAATGCTAAACAAGCTTATATCGCAGCTAAAGCAGAAAACTGGCCGAAGTTAACGATTAATGGCGGTTATCAGGACAATCATCAGATTCAACAATTTTATGGTTTGGATCATGGTACTCGCAGTAAAGGCGGGATTGTTACAGTCCAGCTTTCAATGCCTTTATTTACTGGTGGATTAATCCACAGTAAAATTAAAGAAGCAGCTGCAAAAGAGCAACAAAATAAATTTTTATTAATTGCTACTGAACGTAAAATTGAACTTAATGTTAATCAGGCTTATCAGACTACATTAGGCAATCTTTATCAGATTCAGGCACAGCAACAATTATTAAAAGCGAATTCTGTAAAACTAGAAGCTACCCAATTAGGTCGTAAAGTAGGTATACGCAGTAATCTGGATGAATTACAGGCTTTACAGGCTAAGGCTGATGCTGAGCAAAAATTAGCCGAAGCACAGTATGGTTATATAACAACGTATATTCAGCTTCTGCAAAGCGCAGGGATTTTGACTCAACCCGCAGAACAAAAAAAATTACATAAATTGCTGTATTAGGTAATTCTATTCATTTAAATAATTATAATTATTTTAAATATTGATTTAACATCAATTAATCTTATTAAGTACCTTAGATTAAGTAGCTATCAATTTCTCTGATATTTTATTGATAGCTACTTAAGAAAAATTTGTTACTTTATTTGAATTTTCATTTTTATGTTAAATCAATTTTTATTTAAATAAAAAATATTATTTAATTTTTAGAGTTTCCTAAAATTTAATATATTGAATTAAAATCGCAATCATTTAAATTATCTATTAATTGTTGAGTCAATTCTTTACAGGCGATAATCTTTTATTTTCGATTATAAATAAAGCAAAAATCTCAAATTCACTAAAGCTATTTTCAGGTATGGTAACTTTTTACAAAATGGTAAATATAAATATAATTTCCTCATTTGCTTAGAATTTTTATATGTGAAATAAACTCACTATAACCAAATTTTTTACCGTCAATTATTTGCTGAAATTCTATTGAATAATATTTAGAAACTAATTCATCAATATTTTTCTTAGCAATTAATAAATTGTTTAATGAGACTTACCATAAAAACAATATCCATTTAATTTTCTTATTGAAATTAGTAACTATCACTTAACATTTTACGGTTCAGGCGTATAAAGTTTAAATACAAAAATGGATATTAACGTTTTTCCTGTCTTCGAATCAGATAAACAGCCAGACACAGAAAAAGAAGTGTAGGCAAAAATGCAGCAATTATAGTCGGCACTCCATATAACTGACTGGTAAATCCAAACAGTCTTCCAGAAAAATGAAATAATAGTCCTAAACATATTCCATAGAATAGTTTCAAACCCATATTCCCATGCCGGTTTTGTTGAGGCGTAAATGCCAGCGCTACCAAAGCCATAACCATACACGCCAATGGATAGGCAATCTTTCTCCACCAGGCAAGTTCGTAGCGTGTTGTCTGTTGATGATTATGCTTCAGATGCTTGATATAAGTTGAAAGTGCTATAGCTGACATTTGTTCTGGTGCTACCAGCAATATATTGAGAAGCTGGTGATTAACAGACATTTTCCAATCCAGATTTTCAATATGATTTACAGATATCTGATTTTTTCCCAATAGTGACTGATCTACCTGATTCAAATGCCATTTAGATTTTTTACCTTCAGTAGAATGAACATCCACTTTAGCACTGAAAGCATGTAAAGTTTCAGTCAGTTGAAAATTTTCATCATGTCGATAAATATTGATATCTCTTAAGCTGCCATCCGGAAGCATTTCAGCTACGTTTACAATGTCTTTTCCTTGTTTTAACCATATACCACTGTCCCCGGCACTGATGCTGTTCTGACGTGCATGTAATTGATACTGTTCTGCATAAGGACCTATTCTAGGTACGACATATTCACCAAGCAGCGCAGCAATGACTGCAAAGAATAGTCCAAATTGCAGCATCATACTAATAATGTTAGACAAACTGATTCCGGATGTTCTGATTACAGTAAATTCACTATTGCTGGCCATTTGACTAAGGCAAACAAGACCACCAACCAGTACAGCCAGAGGCATAAGCTCATAAGCATGTGTCGGAATCAGCATAAGAACATAATACAGCATTTTATCGGCAGTATAACGTCCGTCACCAACATGGCTGATTTCACCCATAATATCGAAAAAACTGTATAAGCTTACCAGTGCCAATAATGCATATAAAGTATAAACAGTCATTTGGCTGATGACAAAACGATTAAGCAAACGCATCAGGACCGTCCTCCCAGTAATGATGTAAACGCTGTTTTAAAAGAAGCTGATGGGAAGTCACGCCAGCGTAATAAGAATAGAAACAGCATAAACATCATTAGATGCATTGGAAATATGCCTAACCAGAAAGGTATACGACCATTTTCTACCAGATCTCGCAAAAAGGTCAGGCCATTTTGATAAATTAAAAATACTGCAATTGCAATAAGAATATTGTATGTATGTCCGGTACGGGGATTAAAATAAGATAATGGTAAAGCCATTAAAGCAAGTAAAATAACACTAATCGGTAATGATAAGCGCCACATTAGTTCTGCTTTGTAAATGGGTTTGTTACTGGCAAATAATGCAGAAGTAGGAATAGTATGCCGGTTCTGTTTTGGATCAATAACGGTTGTATTAACACTGATAATCAGTGTCATTTTATCAAAAGAAGCTCTTTGATAATCAGCCTGTCCAGGCTTTCCATAGTAGCGAAAACCGTCTTCAAGAGTAAGAATACGTTTCTCTCCATCCTGTTTAAATTCGCCTTTTTTCGCAAAAATCGAACTTTCCTTGCCATTTTTTTCTTTTTCACGAACAAAAAGATTACTGGCACGACCGCTATCAGGGTCAAATGTTTCAATGAAATAAACTCGCGGATGGCTTTTGCCAATTTCTTTGAATACCCCGGGTTCCAGTAATGACATTTCCTGTTTTTGTTTCAGTATCTCCGCAAACTCACGGCTGCGCCACTCTGCCCAAGGCTGAATGAGCATGGAAACTATTGCCACCAAAACTGCAAACGGAATAGCGAATTTCATTAAAGGAATAATCCAGTTTCTTAATGATAAGCCACTGGATAGCCAGATCACCATTTCGCTATCACGCCAATAACGTGTAAGTACCGTGATGATACTGATGTAAGCTGTCAGAATAAGCAGTACAGGTGTCAGGCCAATTGTCCAGAATCCAATTAACGCAGACACTGCATCAATGGCTACACGGCCACTGGCGGCACGACCCAGCAGATTGATTGCCTGTGTAGCTACCAGTACTACCAATAAGATCACGAATATGCCTACGGCAGTCCATGATAATTCTTTAATAAATTGGCGTTGATAAATCATAAGATAATTAAACACATTTGCGACTGTCCTTACTTTAGCGGCAGCCTGCGTTACAATAAGTGCATCCGGTTCTGCTTAAACGCATGATTCGTACAGAATATATATAATGCCCTTATAAAATAGGATAGGAAAATATGGAATTTAGCATAAATGCGGAACAATTGCAGCCGCAAAACAACAGTTCTTTACTATTTGTGTATTGCAAAGAAAGCAAACCAGAACAACATCTGGCTAATACTTTGTTAACTCAATTACAACAGCAGCAAAAGGATTTTATTGCGACACACACCGTAAAAGATGAATTTTTACAGGCTTTAGCTGTAGTAAATATCGATAAAGATGATTATGCCAGTATCCAGAAACTGGCCGCAAAAGCTGCCAGCTGGTCCAAAGAGCAATCATCACTCAATATAGATTTAAGCAAATTACCGGAAATACTTGCCCAGAAATGGGTACAGGCTTTTACAATTGCTGTTGGCGAAGCGGTCTATTGCTTTGATAAATTCAAAAAAGATTCTAAGCCAGTATTACTTGAAAAAATCAATTATCAGACTGTTCACCCTGTCAATAACCACCTTAGCAAGGCCGAAGCTATCATCTATGGTATGAATATCTGTAAAGATTTAGGCAATGCACCGGGAAATATCTGTACTCCGGCCTATTTGGCTTCTTCTGCTGCCAAGATTGCCAATGATTTAGGTGCCAGTACAAGAATCATAAACGAAACCGAAATACAGGAAATGGGTATGAATGCTTTACTGTCTGTTGCACAGGGAAGCACGGCCGGAGCTTATCTTATTGAATTGCAATATCATGGAGCTTCGAATAACGAAGATAAGCCGGTAGTTTTGGTTGGCAAAGGTATTACTTTTGATTCTGGTGGTATTTCTCTTAAACCGGGTGCTGCCATGGATGAAATGAAATTTGATATGTGTGGTGCAGCTTCGGTTATTGGTACTTTTGCAGCTGCAGTAAAACTCAAACTACCATTAAACCTCGTTGCAATAATCCCAACTTGTGAAAATATGCCTTCAGGCAATGCTGTTAAACCAGGCGATATTGTTCAGGCTATGAATGGTTTAAATATTGAGGTTTTAAACACTGATGCAGAAGGCAGACTGATATTATGTGATGCACTTACCTATGCCGAACGCTTCCAGCCTAAAGCAGTAATCGATGTTGCCACCCTTACTGGTGCCTGTATCATCGCTTTAGGACATGTTGCACAAGGTGTATTAGGCAACAATCAGCAATTAATCGATCAGTTATTACAGGCAGCAGACAGTATTAATGATAAAACATGGCAACTACCATTATTTGAGGAATACAAAGAACAATTAAAATCCAACTTTGCTGATTTACAAAATATTGGCGGTCGTCCTGCGGGAACGATTACGGCTGCTGCCTTTCTCTCATACTTTACTGAATCTTACTCGTGGGCACATCTTGATATTGCCGGTACGGCATGGAATTCCGGCAATAATAAAGGTGCGACAGGTCGTCCTGTTCCACTTCTGCTTGAGTATCTGATTCAGCAATCCTGAGAAAAAAGATATGGCCACAACTACTTTTTATACTCACATTACTGACCCCGTTTCATTTACATGCCGGCTGACACAAAAAGTATTTAAAAGTGGTTCAAATATTTTGATTTGGTGTGATGATGTAAGCCGTGTTAATCAACTGGATCATGCTTTATGGTCATTTCAACCTGCAAGTTTTATTCCACATGAAATCTGGTCACCACAACATGTTCAACCAATTGGTTTACAGGCAGTATTACTGGCTTATGGTGAAGATTTACCAGTAATAGAAAAAGATTATGTTGTTATTAATCTTGCAGATGCATACTGGTGTAATGCCCCCCGGAAACCAGAACGTGTATTAGAACTGGTAAGTAATGATCTGGATGAAATTGCAGCTGCACGGCAACGTTTTCGCACTTATCGGAGTGCCGGATTTAAAGTTGAGCATTTCGATATGAGGACGCAAAACTAAAAGTAGCAGTTATCAAAAAAGCGGGTTATCAGTTAACCCGCTTTCTTTATGACTTTTATCTCATCAATTTTTCAACAATATGTGCTAAAGGTGTATCAGTAACCGGTTGCGGAAGCATATTTTGCAAGGTACGACTATCCAGAATACCAAACTCAGGTCTTCTGGCAGCTGACTGGTAATCAGCCGTTGCAATACGTTCTACCTTAACCTGATTATACCTCTCGTCAATTTTTGCCGCTTCAGTAAATATACGCTGAGCAAATTCTGCCCAACTCATCTGCTGACTTCCTGCAAAATGTAATAAACCGCGCGGGGAATGAGGTAATGCTGCAAGACGTATAATGGCTTCAGCCAAGTCACCGGCATAAGTAGGACAACCAATCTGATCATCAACAACCCGCATATTGGGTGTTTCTAATCCTTTTTGTAACATAATTTTCACAAAATTATGTCCGTATTCACTATAAACCCATGAAGTACGAATAACCACAGCATCTACATGAGCATTTAAAGCCAACAGTTCACCCGCCAGTTTACTATGCCCATATACATTCAAAGGGTTAGGTGCCATATTTTCCGTGAGAATGACATGACGATGACCATCAAATACCTGCTCAGTCGATATATGAATCAGACGTGCACCAATGGAATGCGCAGCCTGAGCCAGATTCAGTGTTCCTGTTGCATTTACAGCAAAAGCTCTGTCTATATCTGCTTCCGCAGCATCAACTTTGGTATACCCTGCCGCATTAATAATCACATCCGGTTCAAAAGTTTTCACCATATTAAGCACATTATGTGCATCAGTAATATTCAGTGTCTGAGAATCACTGGCAATCAGCTCCCAGCTTTCCGGCAATCTGTCTCTTAAACAACTACCTACCTGACCTTTTGAACCTGTTAATAAAATACGCATGGCGAAACCTTTTATTTTAAATTGCCAATAGAAAAATGAATATATTTACAACAATAACGCTAAATCACGCTTAAAAATTATGCTTACATAAAATAAGCTTATTGTTACATATTGAAAGTTTATTTTCAGCACCAAAAAATTTTTACTCAGAAGAATTGATTTGATATGCAGCTAACTATGCTTCTGAAGCAGTTTTACCCGCTAACCATTTGGCACTTTCACGATGACGCAATAACCAGCGACAATCCTGACCTAAAACTTTTACATCAACAGTCTGCCATTTCCGCTCTGTTAAAGCATTTGGATTTTCTGATATTTCAATAGCATTGCGCGCATTAGCTCCGAGTATTTTGGGAGCCTGATAGTAAATGATTTCATCAACTGCATCAGCTGTCAGCAATGCTGAATTCAATATAGAACCTGCTTCCACCAATATCGAACCAATATCACGTTTAGCCAGAATCACCCAAAGTTTTTGTAAATCAATCTGTCCTCGCAAATTTGCAGGTACAGTAAGAATAGAAACATGCGGATAAGATACAAAAATGGCTTTTTTAGCGCTGTCTGTGACAGTAGTAATGATCAGTGTAGGACTTTTAGTGTCCTGAATTATCTGATACTCAGGTGTAAGACGTAAGCGGCTATCCAGAATAATGCGCAATGGTTGTCTTAATGTCGAAAAACGACGTACATTTAACAGAGGATCATCTGCCAGTATAGTATTAACACCAGTTAATATGGCACAACTTTCAGCACGTAATGTCTGCACATCATCACGCGCTGCCTCTCCAGTAATCCACTGGCTTAAACCATTACTTAGAGCTGTCTTACTATCCAGACTAGCTGCTATCTTCAATCTGATATAAGGTTTATTTCTTTCCTGTCTGGATAAAAAACCAGAATTCAGTTCACGCGCCTGTTGTGCAAACAAACCACTGTCAACTTGAATTCCTGCCTTTTGCAGCATGTGTAACCCATTACCTTTTACCAATGGATTTGGATCGCTCATAGCAACAACAACACGCTTAATATGAGCATCAATCAATGCCTGAGCACATGGTCCTGTCCGACCTGTATGACTGCACGGTTCCAAGGTTACATAGGCAGTAGCAGCCTTTGCCAGATATCCGGCCTGATGTAATGCGTGAATTTCTGCATGAGGCTGTCCTGCACAGACATGAAATCCCTGACCCACAATTTGTTCGCCATGAGTAATAACACAGCCTACTCGCGGGTTAGGACTGGTAGAAAACCGCCCTTGCCAGGCTAGCTCAAGGGCGGTTTGCATAAATTTCGCATCAAGCTCAGAAAAGCTCATTTTTTAATTATTCTGTACATTTATGGTTTTTAAAGTACCAGCAAGTGCATTATAGTCGGCACTTTCACTGCTGGCGCATACTGAATAAAGATTATTATCCACAATCAGTGCAACACAGCTTTCATTTAGCAACGTACCATTTTGCTGATGACTGAAACGATAATTCATACGGTTTACAGTAGCGGCACCTACTTTGATATTACTAATACTACTATTATGTTCGAGACTGTCAGCCAGATTTTTAAAATATTCATCTGGTTTAATTTTTAATGTACCTAAGTTATTTACTGCCAAAGTGATATTACTACCGTCATCATGCTGTAATAAAGTTAGATTATTTAATTGTGCCGGATCTACCCAGTCTGTTGCACTATCCAGTACATCAGCAAAATCTCCGTCTACTATTATACTGAGTTTACTGT
This sequence comes from Snodgrassella sp. W8124, assembly GCF_016100875.1. Classification (NCBI taxonomy): domain Bacteria; kingdom Pseudomonadati; phylum Pseudomonadota; class Betaproteobacteria; order Neisseriales; family Neisseriaceae; genus Snodgrassella; species Snodgrassella sp. W8124. Next base: position 557,725 of record NZ_JACFRP010000001.1, on the reverse strand, counting down.
CTTTACTGGTCAGAGTCTGAGTAGCAGAAACAGCAGGTTCATCAGCAGATGCTGCGCTACTGCTGGCAGTCTGAGTATCACTTGCATCCATAGTTACAGAAGTATCCTGTTTCGTGCAAGCAGATAAGCCCAATAAAAAAAGTATTGCACACAACCCTATACGAGATTTCAACATGATATATTTAAGCTTTCATGACAAGGCATAATAGTTACAAAGTATAACAAGAATTAGCGCCGAATGCAGCGAACAAAACAATACTCTTCTCAAGGGCTGATATAACTAATTGGTATTTTTTAAAGTAGCAATTAATTGAGTAAATTCCGAAACATCGTGAAAACTTTTATAGACAGAAGCAAAGCGCACATAAGCAACTTCATCCAGCTTAGCCAGTAAACTCAAGACCATATCTCCAATCATCTGACTGGGAACTTCCTTAACCCCCATGTGATAAAGATTAGTTTCTATTTCTGCCACTGCATTTTCAATACTTTCCCTATCCATTGGCCGTTTATGTAATGCCCTGCTGATACTGGTATACAACTTAGCCGGATCAAACAAAACTTTTTCTCCGGTACGTTTGATAATCAATGGCATCCGCATTTCAACTACTTCGAACGTACTAAACCGACAATCACAAGCCAGACAGCGACGACGTCGGCGAATACTATTATTACCCTCGCTCAGACGTGTATCAATTACCTGTGTATTGTTATGCTGGCAAAAAGGACATTTCATATAAATACAAAATAAATATTAAACTGAATAGCTATTGTGGCAGGCAGTACCACTGCTGGCAAGCTTCTTTGTTCTGTAAATTCAAATGATTTAATCAATTATAGATAACTTATCCACCTGTACACAAAATTCAGCGCAAAACTTTAGGTAAAATATGGGGATAACTACAATATAATATTGATTTATATTGATTATTTTTTATTGATTAAAAAATAGGCACATTATAATTATTGGATAATCCAACACACTCAAAAAAAGAGAAATAGAAATTTACTATCAACAATTTAGTTAAACAAACAATTTATAAAAATAAATTTAATAATTATTCAAACCATTAATTTTAAATTTTCATTTTCTGTATTAAGTATTAAATATTGTTTATAGCACATCACTCAATTAAATATTTGCGCATCAGTAAGCAGTTAACGGTAACTTCACGATTGAGTGGCAATGCACATTCACCTAATGAAGTATAACCATTAATTTCATAAAATTTTACGGAATTAAGCGATGCATAGAGCTTCAGCATACCCAGCCCTGCACGACTGGCAACATCTTCAGCACGCTGCAACAAAGCAGTTCCCAAACCCTGATTATGTACGAAAGGATGGATATATAAAGCATCCAGTTGAGCTTCTACTAAATCCATCTGAAAAAAGCCTTGTATATGGCCTTTATAATCAACCACCCATAAAGCTTTATTAGCATCTGCCAGCGTATGCAAATAGCTTTGTATATTTAATAATGACAACCATGCTTTCAATACTGTTTCATCATATTTACGTGCACAGGTATACTGAACAGCATAGCGATGAGCATTATAAATATCTTCACAGTCTTCCGGTCTCGCAGGACGTAAATAAGTAATAATACTCATATGATCTTTAACCAATATGACAATGCATCAATTTATCAAAATAAGTCAGAGATTTTATATCACTTAAACATAATTAAGCAAAACAACATCTTTTATTCAACACATGCTGGTGTTAGCATGTACAAATAAACCACACAAATATATGGAATAACATCATGAATCTAAAAACTATTTATTTAGCTGGCGGCTGCTTCTGGGGTATGGAAGGCTATTTTAAGCGTTTAAATGGCGTGATTGAAACCGAGGCCGGATATGCCAACGGTCATACTGATAATCCAAGCTATGAAGAAGTATGCAATCAGGACACAGGCCATGCTGAAACGATAAAGGTTAAATATGATGCAGATATCATCTCTTTAACTGATATCCTGCGGCATTTTTTCCGGATTGTAGACCCTACTACCCTAAATCGTCAGGCACACGATACAGGCACCCAGTACCGCAGCGGTATTTACTATACAGATCCGACTGACCATGATGTCATTCAGGCAATGATTAAAGCTGAACAAGGGCGTTATACTGCACCTATCGTAGTAGAAGACTTGCCTTTACAACAATTTTTCCCCGCTGAAGAATATCATCAGGATTATCTGGACAAAAATCCACAAGGCTACTGTCATATTGATTTACGAAAAGCCCGAGAGCCTCTGCCTGAATTGCCACCATCGCAGACTTCCACAACATTATATGATGCAAATGCTTTCCACAAACCTGATGCAGCCACTTTACACCAGCAACTGAGTGAAGAAGCTTATCAAATTACTCAGAATGCAGGCACTGAGCGTCCGTATAGTCATCCGTATGATGAACTGTTTGTCCCTGGGATTTATGTAGATATTGTCAGTGGAGAGCCACTTTTCAGCTCACGGGATAAATTCAATTCCGGTTGCGGCTGGCCGGCATTCAGTCAGCCAATACAATCCGAAGCAGTGAGTAAACATGAAGATAACAGTCATGGCATGCAGCGAACTGAAGTGCGTAGTCAGCATGCAGACTCACATTTAGGACATGTATTTAAAGATGGTCCGCAAGATCGTGGTGGATTACGTTATTGCATCAACGGAGCAAGTTTACGATTCATTCCCTATGAAGAGATGGATGCTGCCGGCTATGCTGCCTATAAAGACATGGTGAAGTAACTTCTTCAGCATCGGACAGGATATATAAACTATCTTTGCTGTCCGATGCTGTAGTTTCCAATAGTATGAATTACTATCAAAACATAATTAATAATTAAATATTTAAATAAAAATATAAAATTATCACAACAATTTATCCAGAGATACATTCATCAATCAATAATAAAAAATCACCTTAAAGCGCTCAAAGCGGTATCATATAAGCAACCAAATCATAACTTGTCAGGGACACCCCGTTATGCCATGGAATTTTCCGATATTGCTCACTTGGTTGCGTATCCTTATCATTCCAATATTTACTTTATTATTTTATTTGCCAGCAGACTGGATTAGTGATCGCCAGATCATTAACTGGCTTGCAGCAGGCTTTTTTGCCGTAGCTGCAATAACTGACTGGTTTGATGGTTATCTGGCACGTCGTTGGAAACAAACATCTAATTTTGGTGCTTTTCTTGACCCGGTTGCGGATAAACTAATGGTAGCTGTTGCTCTGATATTACTTGTAGCAACCGGCCGCACCTATGCCATATTTGCCATGATTATCATCGGTCGTGAAATTACCATTTCTGCTTTACGGGAATGGATGGCTCAGCTTGGCAAACGAAATAGTGTTGCCGTAGCCAAATTGGGAAAATTTAAAACCGCGGCACAAATGGCAGCTATTTTTCTTTTACTACTCACCTCTCCACCATTAGCAGAACCCAATTTGTTATGGATATTTGGAAATATTCTTATGCTTATAGCCTGTATCCTTACTATCTGGTCAATGCTGTATTATTTAAAGATGGCAACGAAAGAATTTAAATCCTAAAAAATCATAGTGAAAGCAAAAAATACTTCATCAGATGTATTAATAATCTTGACACATTTTTTTTCATCGATATAATGTTGCTTCTTCATTCAGTACGAATGAACAACGCGGGAATAGCTCAGTTGGTAGAGCGCAACCTTGCCAAGGTTGAGGTCGCGAGTTCGAGACTCGTTTCCCGCTCCAAAAAAACATGCTCACATGTATAAAGT
>NZ_JACFRP010000001.1:0-553857 GCF_016100875.1 Snodgrassella sp. W8124 | reverse complement strand
CAGTGAATTTGCGGGAATAGCTCAGTTGGTAGAGCGCAACCTTGCCAAGGTTGAGGTCGCGAGTTCGAGACTCGTTTCCCGCTCCAAAAAACATGCTCACATGTATAAAGTGAATTTGCGGGAATAGCTCAGTTGGTAGAGCGCAACCTTGCCAAGGTTGAGGTCGCGAGTTCGAGACTCGTTTCCCGCTCCAAGTTTGATGTATTAGTTACTCTACCCGATTGAGTAAATATATAAGGCGGGATGGCAGAGTGGTCATGCAGCGGACTGCAAATCCGTGTACGCCGGTTCGATTCCGACTCCCGCCTCCAGATTATATTAGAGTTTCATGGCGGGGTGGCAGAGTGACTATGCCACAGTGTGCAAAGCTGTGCAGGCCGGTTTAAATCCGTGCCCCCGCCTCCATACAGCACACAAATATGCACAAAAGTGCATTAAAAACTACCCGCCCGGGTGGTGAAATTGGTAGACACAACGGACTTAAAATCCGTCGGCTCTTAAAACGGCCGTGCCGGTTCGATTCCGGCTCCGGGCACCATTTAATGAATCCAGATACACTTAAATGTATCTGGATTCATTACATTTATATTTTAAGAAATACACACTTGTATATTTTGCTTCTTCAACTGCTCTGTGACATACAAACATTAAATTGATACCTGAAATTCTATTGATGATTTTCTACCTCTTACATATACTCCTATACATAAAGAACATGCTCTAACATATTTTATAAAATTTAGAAAAGCAGTAATCAAACTATACTTAGTATTTTTAATAACCATGCATTTTAAAAAACATGAATTTAAAGCTGGGTGAAGTGTATAGAACTTTAAAACAGGCACTGAATTCGAAGTAGCTAATACCTTAGGCATGCGCAGCCAATAGCAAAACTGATAAAGAACTACAGAGATAAAAAGCCAGCAAATTTATCAAATTTATATTGGTAACAATGAAATTAGCGAAATTCCAATGTTAGATAAATGTTTTATTCAATACTACTATCGTATAAAGCAAAATTTTTCATACAAATCTATATTCTCAATTATGATTAGCTATAAATTGAAATATAAATTGAGAATATAAAAATAATTTCATTATTGCTTAATCCAGTCATTATTACTCTATCTTTAGCAACAAATCTTTATTATTAAATCATAAACCCATTGCTTCCCGAATCATTCTTTTTTTAATTAAGCTTGAATAATTCACCAGATTCAATCCCTGATTACGAACCCAGCCAATGGCAGGAAAATAGTCATTGGCAAATAATTTGAATAAACCATCACAACTATATTGCATCAGCCGTACTGCTAATAATCTTGATCGCTGATACTGTCTGAGAATAGACCACGTACCCGAATCACTGGCATTTGTCAGTAAGTTACTGAGACATTGCACATCTGCAAAACCCAGATTTACGCCTTGTCCGGCCAATGGATGAATAGTATGAGCTGCATCCCCAATCAGAGCAATTCTTTGGCTAACAATTTTTTTAGGCTGTCGCATTATCAGGTCAAAGTTGAACACAGAAGTGGTTAGTGTTAGTTCACCTAACTTTTGATTACCTGCCAAAGCAACTTCCCGTACAAAACTTTCTTTATCCAGCTTCGTCAGACTTTCTGGGTCAGATGTCGACCATACGATAGAAATCTGCTGCTGTGGTAAAGGTAAATAAGCAAGAATATCACTACCACGAAACCACTGATAAGCACATCCATTATGTGGTTTTTCCGTGTTGAAATTAGCAACAATACCTTGTTGCTGATATGGAGAAGCGGTTACTTCAATGCCAACCTGCTCACGCAACCAAGAATTAGCTCCATCCGCACCAACAACTAGCTGACTGCAATAGGTTTGACCATTTTCCAGAGTTATCTTTGCCGACCATACATCGGTAATCACCGATTGAGGACAACTACTGATTATTGCTATCCCCTCTTGCTCCAATGCTAGCCACAATTTTGCCAGTAAATAGCGGTTTTCAACCATAGAATTTAAACAAGGTACATTTACACTGGAGGCGTCAAAACTAATGCATCCATTACCATCACCATAAACTTCCATATGGCTTACTTTTTGTACTCTTTCTTCCGGCCAAACGCCTAAACTATTTAAAAATTGCTGATTAGTCGGACTAATGGCATAAATACGGGCATCCCAAGACTGAGAAAGACTGAGCAAATCTGTTTGAGGTGGCTTTTTTTCAATGATAAGAATCTTTTTACCCTGCTGATGTAAAGCTAAAGCTAAAGTTGCACCAACCAACCCTCCCCCTAGAATAATGACATCAAAATCATATTGTGTGTTTATGCTCATTTTGCTTTCCATATCGTTTAAACAATAGTATTTATTCTAGATATCGGGATGAGGAGTTACTCCAAAAACCAGCTGCCTGGTAAACTTATGCTTCAAAACAGGCACTGATCCCAAAATACTCATACCCATACTTTGTCCATATGCCAGCCCGCTGTGAGCATGATCAAACAGTTGTACCAGAATATGCGTAAAGCCTACAACTGCACGAGCATCATAAGCACGTATTCGTGCATATTTTCCGGCTAAAGAACTATCATTAAGAGAAATTTTATCTGTCTTACCAAATGTTGCACTTAACATTTCGGCATCACGAACACCGAGATTCAATCCTTGTGCAGCAACTGGATGCATGGTTTGGGCAGCATTTCCAATGCAAATTACTCTCTGGCTATATACCTGGTTAAGCTGACGTAATTTCAATGGAAAAGTTGCCGGCGTTCCCATTTGCTCTAAATGACCTAAGCGATCTCCCATTACAGACTGTAACTGCTGATTAAATTCAGCCACATTCCACAGCTCTCGTTGCAATGCTTCTTCATGAGTACATGTCCAGACCAGTCGAAAATCATTTCTATAAGGTAATAAAGCAAGCGGTCCATTTTCAGTAAAACGTTCATAGGCAATAGCATGATTGCCTGCCTCGAACTTTAGAGTATTAACTAAAGCCAGCTGCCGGTAATCATGGGTGTGTACTTTTATATTCGGCAAACCGGCAGCCAGTTCACCTCCTTCTGCCAGAATCAGCCATTGTGCAGTTAAGTTATGCCTTCGTTGCTGATAAAAACACTGTGCTGAAGCCCAATGAGTTGTACTTTGTACCTGTTCAACAGTTGTTTGCCATTGCACAGATATATTGTTTTTTTGTAATGCTGTTTCACAAGCCTGTAATAATCTGACATAATCAATCGTCGCTCCAAGATAAGGTAATCCTATATCCTGTGCTGACATCAGTACACGACCAAAATGATGCTGCCGTGAAACATGTACCTGCCGGATAAAAGTCAACATTTCATCAGGCAGATATACTCCGGCCTGCCGGAAAGTCTGGATACTATGATATGACAAAGCAAGAGTACGCTGATCATTCAGATTACTGTCAGCAGCTCTGGCCTCCAGTAATAAAACCGATTGATTCTGCTGTTTTAACAACAAAGCAGTAAGCATGCCAACAGGGCCTGCACCGATAATAATAAACGGATAATGTGATAATGGCTGCATAAGCAGTACTCTTAATCAAGACAGTCAAATTCTAACGTAATTTATCCATATAGAAACATAAATCTTATTTACCAGTCAGATTAAATAAAATTCTTGCTAAGCTAATATGTAATTCTTTTTTCAAGCACTAAAGTTCTACTCCAACTTCTTCAGCCTGATAATGAAATAAATATTACTCTTTTACTTAATAGTTTATAAATTGATAAAATTTATTTCGACAGATACAATTACTAAATCGAAAAATATACAAAATAAAACACCATTATAAAAATGGTGCTTTATATGGTTTCAATGTTTCTGTTTATGCTTTTTTTCGCATCAATACACCACCAATCAGCATTGCCAGCAACTGTACACTAATTAATACAACAGCAGTCATAAACCACCCTCCACTCTCAAAGGCATGACCACATAATAATGAGCCGGCAAAACCGCCTGCATAATAGCACATGTAATACAGACCGGAAGCCAGTGAACGGCCTTCTGTTACATTGGCAGAGATATAGGTAATAGTAGACGATTGAGTAATAAAAATACCGCTACTCATAATAGCCAGTGCCAGTACGATAACCCATAACGGATGCATCAGGGTTATCAGCACACCAAAAATGGATAAACTCATAGCTATTAATACAGTTAGATTGGTACCAAATTTGACAATTAACCGAGCTGATAATGGAGTAATAATCATACCAATCAGATATACGGCAAAAATATTAGCTAATTGTGAACTGCTTAAATTATATGGCGGCTGATCAAGATACAAATTGATATAGGTAAAACAACCAACCAGAGAAAACAGAACACAAAAACCCAATGCACAAGCTGCAAGAATATACCGGTTATGTAAATGATGCCATAAGGTTATTAATGCTGTTGAAATCTGTGGTTTAGCCTCGAATTTTTGCGATGCAGGAAGATTTTTCCATACCAGAACCGCTCCAGATATACTGATAATACCCATTATTAAGAAAGCTTGACGCCAGCCCATAAAGTCTGTGAGGTATCCCATTAGAAACCGGCCAAGGAAACCACCCAATACCGTACCGGAAACATAAAAGCTCATCAGTTTGATACGTGTATTACCAGAAAATTCTTCACCTAAATAAGCCAGTAAAACGACAGTTATGCCGGGTACTGCGACACCCTGAGCAAAGCGTAACCACCATAGCCAATTGATACTATGCACAAAAGACAATGCTAAAGTAGGAATAGCAATAAAAAAAACCGAACCTACGATAAAAGCTTTGCGTCCGAAAGCATCTGAAATCATTCCTAAAAACGGAGACGTTAATGCGACGGCCAAAATTGTCGCTCCTACTGTTGAACCTATTGCGGCAGCACTGGCATGGAACTCCTGCATCAATACAGGTAATACTGACTGGATAGCGTAAACCTGAATAAAAGCCAGAGCACCGGTAATCAGCACTGTTATAATTAAGGCCAGATTCAGTTTTGGAGTGATTGAAGGTGTAAGTGGTTTACTCATTATAATGCAAACTATTTATTAGAATTATCTGAATAACATATAATAATTAATCTGATTATTTCAAATAATGGTTAAACAAAATATTTTAAAATTTGTTATATTATGTATTTTATTTATTATACCTCTCAATGTAATTATAGCTTTTCAGATTTGCAGTAATTTAAACTTCTGGATAATATCACTTTATTCTTTATATAGTTATTATTAATTATTAATTTCTTAAAAAATAAACCGTTAATAAATTGAGTTTATACGCTTACAAAAATATGAATAAATATTACCTATATAAAAATATTTATATCAATCAACTAATTAAACAATATCATTTTATTTATTGCATTTAATGGTTATTATCCGTGTAAACTTCAATTAGCAATAATATACAGATATTACAACTTTAAACTGAATAATATATTTCAAGAAAGTAGAATAGTATCAACATTTTTTATAGTAATAAGGGGATTAGATATTTAAAAAGCATTTGGAATAACTAGTATTAATTTTAAATTAATGTCAAAATAAAATAAATTTGTGTAATTAAGTGCAATCTTATAAATTGTATAAACTTTAACTTTAATTTATTATCGCCGCCTGTTTCATCGCTGCGACAATAATCCTCAGGATCCTTGTATCATGGCAATAAGTTTTTTAGATAAAACCGACCTGAAAATCCTGCAAGTTTTACAAGATAATGGTCGTCTTACTAATGTTGAGCTATCCGAGCGAGTAGCTTTATCACCATCGCCATGTCTGCGCCGGTTAAAGCAGCTTGAAGAATCGGGGATTATTCGCCGTTATGCAGCTCTTCTGGACCCTTATCATGTAGAACTGGGTTTGCAGGCATTTATTCGGGTTAGAGTTAATAAAAGTAAACAGTCCCGTGATGAGTTTACTCTTGCTGTTCAAAGCTGGCCTCAGGTGCTTAATTGTTTTGCACTCACTGGGGAGTCTGATTACATTCTTCAGGCTTTTTTCTCAGATATGAATGCTTTTTCGCACTTCGTACTGGAAACTTTACTGGCAACTCCGGGAGTGGAAGATGCCAAATCCAGCTTTGTACTGAAAGAGATTAAAACAACTACTTCGTTACCGCTGGAACATTTAAATGTAGGCTAAAAAACTCAAAATTAGTTTTAATAAACTAATAGTAAAGAATGTTTTAATTGTTTAAGAATTCATGCTACGCTTGAGCGTCTGTTATCTACATAGATAAATACATATGTCTGTCATTTATAATCAGGATGAAGAAATTATTGCTATTTGCCGCCACTGGCTGGAACAGGCAGTAATCGGACTTAATCTTTGCCCTTTTGCCAGAAAACCTTACAATTTAAAAAGATTGCGGTTTAGCATAAGCCATGCCAGACATGTTGATGCATTTCTGGAATTCATAGAGCAGGAAATTCAGTTGTTGTTACAAACGCCGGCACACGAAACAGAAACCACTTTAATTGTCGAACCTTCATTATTTACAGATTTTGAGACGTTTCTGGATGCTGTAACTTTAGCAGAAGATGTACTTCAGGAGATTGGAGCAAATGGCATCATACAAATAGCCCCTTTTCATCCTGAATTTCAGTTTGCTGATGAACCTAAGGATGATATCAGTAACTATACTAATCGCAGTCCCTATCCTATTTTACACTTGATACGTGAAAGTAGTATTGATCAAGCGATTGCGGCATTTCCTGATGCTGCAACCATATATGAACGTAACAAAGCATTGTTACGTGAAATGGGAATGGAAAGCTGGACAAAATTAGCAATCGAATACCCGTTGCAAAAATCAAAATAAATTAATCTTAAACTTCATATCAAATTGTAAAATTCGAATCTTTCCTCTGAACTATCATGCTAAATCTTTTATTAATAGCTCACTTTTTATCGAGTTTACTTTTTAACACCATACGAAATTATTGTTAAAATCTCTATTTGCTTAAATAGTAAACTATCAAGAATGACGCCAGTTAACCCTTCTGTTGTACAGTTTGCCTTTTCTTTATTAAAGCAAGGCAATCGAATACTGCAATTAATATTTTTATTTATCGTTAGTTTATTACCATTTCCTGTACTGGCTGCCGGCTTACCTGCCCATGAATTGAGTTTATGGTGGTGCTTTCCTTTTATCGGTTTGCTTTTGTCTATAGCTTTGTGTCCGATATTGATACCTAAAACATGGCATAGTCATAGTGGAAAAATTATCGGTGTATGGTGTGCTGCATTTCTGATACCTCTGAGCTGCTACTATAATGTTTCAGCTGGTTTATCTATTACCATACATGCATTGTTACAGGAATATATTCCATTTATGCTTTTACTACTGGCTTTATATACACTTTCCGGTGGTATTCTTATTCAGCATAATGGTAATGGCAGTGTAAAACTCAATGTACTGATTCTGGCAGCAGGTACACTTCTGGCCGGAATCATGGGTACAACTGGTGCTGCCATGCTATTTATCCGCCCTTTATTGCGGGCCAATGCTCAGCGACGCCATCGAACTCATCTTGTGGTATTTTTTATTTTTCTAGTGGCCAACATCGGTGGCGGATTAACCCCGCTTGGGGACCCGCCATTATTTCTGGGTTTTCTGAAAGGTGTTGGTTTTCAGTGGACATTCGTTCACATGCTTTTACCCGTAATTATCAATACTCTGATTTTACTATTTATTTTCTTTTGTATTGATTACTATTTATGGCAACGTGAAATTATTACCAATGATAAAGTTCAGAACAGTATTTCTTCATGGTCTATTCAGGGTAAAGCCAACTTATTGTTATTATTTGCAGTTACTGGAGTAATATTGGTTTCCGGATTATGTAAAAATTTACCGGTATGGAATATTTACGGAATCGAAACCAATTTAGTTGCATGGATACGTGATGGTTTACTGCTTATCATTACTTTGTGTTCACTAAAATTAACACCAGCACAATTACGCAGACAAAATGACTTTAACTGGGCACCTATGGTTGAAGTAGGTAAATTATTTATCGGAATTTTCATAACTATTGCTCCTGTAATGGCTATATTACAACTCGGAAAGGCAGGAAGTTTCGGAATACTGATAAATTTAATTGAGCAAAATGGAGAACCAGTAAACACTCTCTATTTCTGGCTAAGTGGTTTATTGTCTGGCTTCCTGGATAATGCGCCTACCTATCTGGTGTTTTTCAATCTTGCTGGAGGTGATGCTGCTTTACTTATGCAACATTTACCTTCTACATTAATGGCGGTTTCTATGGGTTCAGTATTCATGGGAGCGCTCAGTTATATTGGTAATGCTCCTAATCTCATGGTTAAATCTATTGCCGAGCAACACCGAATTACTATGCCAAGCTTTTTTGGCTACATGGGTTGGTCTGTTACTCTGCTTATTCCGGTTTTTTTACTGGATACTTTATTGTTTTTTTAACTTATCGGAATAGCCGGCCATTAAGGTTTATTTAGTTATGCAATTATTGAAATACCTGCAAGCACAAGGTTTGGGCAGTCGCAAGCAATGTCAGGCATTAATTGACGACGATGCCGTACGAATTAATGATACGCTCTGCAATCATGCTCAAATGGATATCGACCCGAAAGCGGTAAGCAGTTTATATATTGATGATGTGAGTCTGATTCCAGTACCTCTTCCTTATTTTTATATTCTGCTCAATAAACCCGCTGATTATGAAACTTCGCATAAACCACAATTTTACCCGAGTGTTTTTAGTTTATTACCAGAGCCATTGCGTCATCTGGACATGCAGGCTGTAGGCAGGTTGGATGCAGATACAACCGGCGTATTAATCCTGACTAACGATGGTCAGTTTAATCACCGTTGCACGTCACCAAAACATAAACTTCCAAAAATTTATCGTGTTAGTTTGAAGCATGCTGCAGACGAAAAACTATGTATTATTTTAAAAAACGGGGTCTTGTTACACGATGATAACGAAACGGTAACTGCACAGACCGCTGAGTTAATTGATCCGCATACCTTACAGCTTACCATTACTTCAGGTAAATACCACCAGGTAAAACGGATGATAGCTGCAGCCGGCAATCGTGTTACTGCCTTGCATCGCAGTGCTTTCGGACTATGGCAGACTGATGATCTACCTGCTGGCGGATGGCGTTTTTTTCAACCTGAGTCCGGCTTAATGTAACATGCTTAATACAGATATTATTTTCCAACTAATCAATATTATCGGAACAGTCGCTTTTGCCGTATCAGGTTATCTGGTTGGTTTTCGCAAAAGACTTGATATTCTCGGGGTGGTCATTGTAGCTTTACTTACTGCGGTAGGCGGCGGCATGATGCGTGATGCATTGGTCGGTCACATTCCTATGATTTTTAAAAGTAATACAGCATTGTGGACTATTTTTATTACATTAGTAATATCATGGGTGTGCCATTTACAATATCATCGTCATCGTGTACTCGCGGTATGGTTTGTTGTTGCAGATGCTCTTGGGCTGGCAGCATTCAGTCTGACTGGTGCGCAATTTGGTCTGGATCTTGAATTAAACTGGTTTGGTGTAATTACACTGGCATTTGTAACAGCTGTAGGCGGTGGGATACTTCGCGACATACTGGTAAACGAAGTACCCATTATTTTACGTAGTGATATTTACGGTACCATTGCTATTTTACTTGGCTTACTTCTGTGCCTGCTGGATCACTGGAAAATGGTTACACCATTAAGTATTAATTTGCTGTTTATTGGTGGTGTACTAAGCCGTTTACTCGCTTATCATTACAACATTACCCTGCCGGGATTTCAAAAGAAGAAAAATTACAAAATATAACAAAACTACAAGAACTTTCGCTGCAAAAAACAGTCTAAGTCATTAAGATGATGTTCATACGCAGCTACAAGCGTATAAATTAAAGATTTAAAATGGTTTTTCAGTATTCTCTTGTCGAAACATTATTTTGGCCCTCTGCTGCTTCTCCCCTTGGCACAGAGGGTTCTTTTTATCTGCAATTTTTATCAGTCATTTCTACCGATAGAAGAAGCTATTTTGTATTTTGATAAATACAAACAAAATATTAGTTCTGATAAATTATCACTATTTTATTAATCTTCTTCTGAACTCATACTATGATTTAATGATAAATATTTTGATAACCCAATATGACTATCATTCTTTCATGCGCTACAATGCCGTCTTTTATTCGCAAAAGCAACCATAAAACCGTAAAAGAGATTAAATAATAACTATTTCTTTGCTTGAAATCTTATTTTTCAGCGCTATGTACGGTAAAGTTAGTTTTAATATTATAGATAAGAAAGTATCCAAGTGATGGAAAATAGAAAATTACGTTATATTGCTTCTGCAGTTATTCTCAGCCTGACACTGAGTCCACTGGCTGAAGCCAAAAGAGTTGGCGGTGGCGGTAACCGTGGAATGTCCCGCTCAAGTTACTCCAGCTCTTATTCTGGCTCATCCTACCAATCCAATCGCGGCAACTATGCAAACTCTTCTTCCAGCCGACTTGGCGGTGGCAATAATGCAGGTATGTCACGTTCTTACTCTAACTCCGGACGTAATGATTATCGCTCTGATAATCAGAACAATTATTCTGGTCAGACACAGCCGCGCGGTAGCAATACCGGTCGGGTAATTGGTGCAGGTGTAGCTGGTGCCGCTATTGGGGCACTTGCAGGTCATGCAATGGCTAATCATAACCAGCAACAAACCAATTCACCTGAGACAAATGCTGATGGTAATTATAGTGAGAATGCTACTGATAGTAATAATGCAGCCGCTACTCAATCTACCAATTCTGATCAGCCACAGGTACAGCAACAATCACAACCGGAACCTAAAAGTGGCTTTAGCTGGTTATGGTTACTTATTATTGTATTTGGTGGTGTTTATCTTTACCGTCGTTTTGCCGCTAAAAGGAATAATCAGTCAAATATACCTTATGCCGGAAATACCAAGCCTAATAATTTCACTTCATTAAACAATAATAGCAACAGTAGTAGTACCAATATTTTCGGACAAAATATTGGAAGCAATAATAATTTAATTACAAACAATTTATCTGGCATGGCAGACGGAAGTAATCCAGACGCATTTCTGCGTTTCGCACGCCAACGTTTTAATCATGTTCAGTCAATGAACAATGCCTCAAATCTGGAAGAAATCCGCCGTTACTTTACTTCAGATATGTTCGCAGATATCCGTAATGATATTATAAATAATCATGAAACTGCTGAATTCAGTAATCTTAATGCCGAACTGGTAGACAGCACTCAGGAAAATGGTCAGTATATTGCCAGTGTACGTTTTAGTGGTTTAGTGAGTGAAGAGCTGGGTAGTGCACAGCAACCATTCAGTGAAGTATGGCATTTTGTTAAACCTATGGGTAGTCAGCAGGATTGGCTGATTGCAGGTATACAGCAGGATTAATTCTCACTTGCACATATTTAACTAGCAATTATATTTAAATATTAAAAAGCACTGAAATATCAGTGCTTTTTTCAATCAGAACATTTTACGAATATTAATTCCGGTACTGAATGTACGTTTAGGTGATGGTTCAAAATATCGCTCATTACTATCATTGACAATCACAGATCCAGCATAACGGCGATTAAATATATTATCTATACGTGCATAGCTGCTTACTGTCCAGCCACGATGAGCCCATTCATAGCCGATATTCGCTGAAGTAAGAGCATAAGCAGGTGCATAATCACTGTTACTGTCATTAACATATATTTTATCCATATAGCGGATATCCATACCCCCCTGCCATCCTTGCTTAGGTTGCCATTGAAATCCTAAATAAAACTGGTTTTGAGCAACTCCCGGAATTTTATTACCTTTGCTAACAGCGGCTGCTTTACCTTGTGCTGCTATTTCACTATCAAACTTCGCATTCACATAGGAATAACTCGCCTGCACTTGTAAATCCTGCCACAACTTCTTTTGCCAAGCTAATTCACTACCATATCTTTTCGTCCGGTCAGCATTACGAAACGTACTTCTGCCGCCAGATGAAACCGCAGAAACAATATCATTGTGAGTTTCAGTATGAAAAATTGTAGCTATCAGTTGGCCCCACAGCTGTTCAAATTTTAGTCCTGCTTCAACTGTATCATTGCTAGAAGGCTTAAGATTACGATTAAAACCAGCCTGTCCATCCGGTCTGTATGCCATTTCAGTAAATGTCGGTGTTTCAAAACCTTTACCATAAGCAACATAGGCTGCTGCCTGATTACTAAAGTTCCAGCCTAGTGAAATACCGGGCAACAGTTTATGGTATCGCATAGTACTACTATCATCACCATTAGCCAGATAATGATCACGTGTTCTGAAATGCACATTGCTATAGCGTAACCCGCCATCCAAATGCCATTCAGGTAAAAATTTCCATGAAAACTGAATATAAGGATCTAAATTCCATAAGGTATTATCCTCATCACGGCGTAATTTTCCTTTAATCCCTAAATGCGCACCACTAAAATTATTATAACCCTGCCGGTCCTCATTTTCCTTATCAAACGCCACACCTCCAATCACAGTTAGATTAGGTATTGTATTTGTATTCAGCCAGCGAATATCAGTTCCATAATAATAACGGGTAAAATCGATAACACCTCCGGCATGTTTAGGAGCTGTCTGAGCTTTGGCCGGAATTGACTGGTACTGCACAACGTGACGCCGGCCGGCATACGCCATAGCATATAAACTGTTATGCTCATTAATTGATTTATCCCACGTCAGACCGGTCTGACTCTGGTCAATTTCTTTACGCATATTATAATCTCTGACATTCTGAGCTACCTGACGTGGATTTTCTTGCCACTGTTTACGTGTCAGTCCTCCGGGATCAGCAGCACGGATACGAACCTGATTAAGTACCCAATTCAATGTACTGCCATCATTTAAATCCCAAGTAAATTTTGCGTTATTGAGGACTTTTCTTGCGTCGCTATGTTCCCTATAACCATTGGTATCAAAGTAACTTGAACTTATATTATATGCCGGTAAACTCGCCGCTTTACTTCCGCCTTGTAACTGAAATGAAGTTTGCTGCTTAGCGAAACGCGCTGTGTTAAAACCAACACTGACACTCGGATTACCTGTACCCTCATGGGTTGTCGCGAGAATAGTTCCTCCAGAAGAGTTACCATATAAAGAAGAAAAGGGTCCGCCAAGTACCTCAATTTTCTCCAGATAATTTAAATCGATATTGGATGTCTGCCCCTGTCCATCGGGCATAGAAGACGGAATTCCATCAACATAAATCCTGATTCCGCGAACACCGAATGTCGAACGGGCACCAAAACCTCTCATGGATATTTGCATATCCTGAGCATAATTTTCTCTTTCGAGAGCTTGTAAACCCGGAATAGCCTTCAAAGCATCAGAGATATTAGTTTTAGGCGTATTTTTGAGTGTATTTGCATTTACAGTATAAACAGAAGCTGTAGTATCCAGCCATTTTGAATTAGTGCGTAAAGCAGTGACTTCGATATCCGGCAAATCTGCTTCATCTTTTTTATCATTGGCATAAGCCATAAATGGCAGCGCTGTCAGTGACAAAGCTAATATTTTCAGATGTGTGTGTATCATAACTACTATTCTTAAAATTAAAAATATTAATATAAAATTATTATAAAATTAACCAACCGTGACAGATAACATTTATGAATATTTACTGTCAATAAACTATTAAAAATATGGCTTGTAGATTAATTTATATTTTCCTAAACATAATATTATCTTATTAATATTTTAAAATATCACATTCTGAAAATACTTTTTTCAACGCTGATAGAAAAATAATCAGGTAAAAAAACTGCCGGTTTAAGCCGGCAGTTTTTCACTATTAAAATTTATAACAACGGACCCACCAGACGCACTGTATTCTCCACCAGCCCCCACCACTTTGAACGAGCCTGCCATGTTTTCAGTTCGATAAATTCACAAGCTTTCAAATAAGTACTCTGTAATGCCACTACAGTTTCAGTCATACCTTCATCATAAATAGCCAGACTAATTTCCATATTGAGATAAAAACTGCGCATATCCATATTTACAGTGCCAAACAAAGTGTAGTCACTATCTACAGTTAAAGTTTTAGCATGTAACAGCCCACCCTTAAACAAAGCAATTTTTACCCCAGCCTGTAATAGTCTTGGATAATATGCACGTGAAGCATATTTCACCAGCATTGAATCCACTGCTTCCGGTACAATCAGAGTAACATCCACTCCCCTGGTAGCAGCCGTAGTTAAAGCCAGCAGCAAAGCATCATCTGGAACAAAATAAGGCGTCGTAATAATAATACGTCGTGTAGCGGCGTGGATTGCATTAACAATAGTGTCATAAATAACCGGACTGCCTTGCTCAGGTGCTGAAGGAATCACTTGTACCACTACACCACTTTGTTCCTGTTGTGCAACTTGCAGATTATGCATGAGCGCCTGTTTACCATAACTGTCTACCCATTGCTGTACTTGCATTAAATTAGATTCAGTTTCTACTGCCATATCACCGGCAAATACTGCTGCCAGAGGTTGTACCAGACTTCCTTCACAACGCATCATCACATCAACCCATTGTCCGACACCGGCATTTTTTTTGAAAAAACGCGGGTCGACCAGATTAAAACTGCCGGTATAACCAATTTTCTGATCTATAACCGCAATTTTACGATGATTCCGTAAATCTGCGCGTACAAGAAAAGTACGCCATAATTGAACGGGTAAAGCTTCAGTCAATGTAATACCTGCATTGCGTAAACGCTGAGGCCAGTCACTACGCCAGAATTTTACACTACCAATACTGTCAACCAGCATACTGGTAACCACACCTCGTTGTGCTGCTGCAATAGCATCATTCAGCAGTTTAATAATTTCTCCCTGCGGATCAACAATATAAAAAGCCAGTAAACAACTTGTTTTCGCATGCTGAATATCATAACGAATGGCGGCAATAATTTCTTCATCATTGGTAAGAAGCTTTAAGTGATTGTATTCGGTAGCCTCAAATCCGGTTTTATCGGCTGCAATCAAACTGATACCATGATAACGCTCATTCAGACCACTACAAGCATGCTGATTGAAATTATGCAGATATTTATTACTGAATCCCTGATAAAATTTCACCAGTTCATTCTGACGACGTAGCCGGCGTGAACCCAGTCTGGGTTCGCCAATTAACAAGTAGCCTACAGCCCCGACTAAAGGAAAAGCCATTAACATCAGAATCCAAGCAACGGAAACTCCCGTATTACGCTGATGATATAACACTCTCACTACCAGAACAGTAACCACAATCACATGTAATACAACAAGAATTTCAGCCCAGGGTATATCATGTAACATATAAGTAAACCAATTATTTAATGTCTAGAATATAGTAGATTATAAATGGATAAATAATCTATATAATGAATAGAGATAAATATCAGATAAAAAATTCTGGCAGGTACAGAAAACTAAGTCTGTAGCTGCCAGAAATAGCAAGTAATTATTCACATCAATTATTTGTTTCAGAATTGATTGATATTCTCTGAAATACAAATAATTAATTCTGATGATAGTCTGCAGAAATGCGATGTACCGCATCTACTGCACATTTCACCATTTCCGGATTAGTATATTGATTGATACCATGACCCAGATTAAATACATGTCCGCTGCCAGCTCCGTAAGCAGCAAGTAAACGTTTAACTTCGTCTGTAATACTTTCTGAATCACCAAATAGAGCCAGCGGGTCAAGATTTCCCTGTAATGCCACCTGCTGTCCGACCAACTGACGTGCCTGCTGTAAATTGACAGTCCAGTCCACGCCTAACGCATCAGCACCCAGTGCAGCTAATTGTTCCAGCCACTGGCCACCGCCTTTAGTAAATATAATGACTGGTACCCGACGACCATCTGCTTCACGCTGTAAGCCTGAAACGACCTGTTGCAAATAGCGTAAATCAAACTCCTGAAAAGCTTTATCGCTGAGAATTCCGCCCCACGTATCAAAAATTTGTACGGCCTGTGCACCTGCAGCTATCTGTTCATTCAAATAAGCAGTTACTGTCTGTGCATTAATATCCAGTATCCGGTGTAACAATTGCGGTCGCTGATAAAGCATGGTTTTCAATAAACGAAAATCCCGACTGCCTTCTCCTTCAACCATATAACAGGCTAATGTAAACGGACTGCCAGAAAAACCAATTAACGGTACACGACCGTTCAAAGCATTACGTATACTATGAACAGCATCGAACACATAGCGCAAACGGTTCATATCAGGAACCTGTAAACGTATCACATCGTTTTCATGCTGCAACGGATGAGTAAATTTAGGTCCTTCACCTTCGACAAAATGCAAACCCAGCCCCATTGCATCCGGTACAGTAAGAATATCGGAAAACAAAATAGCAGCATCCAGTGCAAAACGCTCCAATGGCTGGAGAGTCACCTCTGTAGCCAGCTCTGGATTATGACAAAGTGAGAGAAAACTGCCGGCTTTCGCCCGTGTTTCTCTGTACTCCGGTAAATAGCGTCCAGCCTGTCTCATTAACCATACCGGCGTATATTCAACCGGCTGCTTTAGTAAAGCACGTAAAAAAGTATCGTTATGTAAAACTGCCATAATTAACCTCAGGCAGTTAGTACATACAGTACCAACTGCCTGTTAAATAAGAACTAAAAATTACAACTCATCATTATTACCAATTGTGGCCAGAATTTCATTACGCTGCTGCTCGGCAGCCTCGCTCTGACCCGATTGCTCCAGTACTTTAGCTAATAACAATCTGGTTACATTATTATTACTGGCCTGCAAACTGGTTTCGAGATAAGTTTTTGCCTTTCCCCACAGTTGTTGCTGATAACTTAACTCACCCATCAACAATAGTAAGTCCGGGTCTTGCGGATTTTGTTGTAACCACTTATCGACGGTTACCATATTTTTTTGCTGTTCTTTACTACTTAGATATTGATTGGCCTGATTAAATGCAGGTAATAGTGAAGCATCATGAGTGCGCGGATAATATTTTTTTACCCATTTCAATGCCTGAGTATACATACCTAGCTGAAGATATTTTTCTGCAATATTTGCACTAAGTGTACTTTCACGTTCATCTACCGGAATCAAATTAAGATTGCTTTTCAGCTCACCCGGCTCTTTAACATTTGCCAGTAACTGTCGATAAGCCCAGTATTGGTAATTATTCTGTTCGCTTTCGCTTAACGCCCCTGCGCGGCTTAATTTACCAACTGCTTCCAAAACACCTTGAGCATCATGCTTTTCCCAGTCATATCGTAACTGCAGCTTAACAAGCTGGGTTAAATTCGGATTGATTTTGGCTGCTGCTTCCAGTGCACTTCTGGCTTGCTGATCATTGTGCTGTGATAAAGCTGATTGAGCCAGAAGCAAATAGCGGGAAAGCTGCTGTTTTTCCGGCAACTTTGCAATTTCATCTAAATAACGGTCTCGTGTTGTACTGTCATCCATCTGATCAGCACTATGCGCAGCCAGTAATAAGGCCAGAGCACGACTGTGTTGCCCCTGTTTATTACGTAAGACCCGCTCAGCCTCACGCTCAGCAAACTGATAGCGACCTTCAAAGTAGGCTAAACCAGCATGATTTAATGCTGTTTCAACCTGATGGCGCTGATGATTGATACGCCAGTGATGCCAGTGACCGGGTAAATGCACAAAACCCATAACAATGCGTAAAAATATATACAACAGCACTACCGTTAGCAGCACAAGACCAATAAACAGCTGCAGATTGATACGTATCAGAGTTTGCTCAACTACAATATACACATCACCACTATAATATTTCGCACCCAGTACGACACCCACTGCAACAATAAACAGAACAATCAACCATAATAGAGATCTCATAATGAATGGTCTCCTTGTCTGGAAGAGGACGCTGCAGAAGCATTATTACTGTTTATAGGGCTAGCCAGTTGTTGTTCGGTATGTACCGGTACACTGCTGGCAGATGATGCACTTAAATCCGGCAACGCCGTTGACATATCCATTCCAGACTGATTCTGGTATTCACGCACAGCAGCCAGGCTGGCTGACAGACTACTGTCCTGACTAGTTTGCACATTAAGTGTCTTTAACTGAGTTAATTCTTTCAGCCACGACTGCGTTGCTGCTGAACTACCGTCAAAATATTGCTTAACAGCAGTTTCTGCACCATTTAAATCAGCAACATAAACTTCTCCGCGACGCTGAATCAGAGCAATACGTGCATCCAGCAATCGCAGCCGCAGATTTTCACGTACAAAATATATCTGTTCAGGCGACATTAGCATTGAATCATTGTGATTAATGTGACGCACTTCTACCATACTGCGTAAAGAGTGCAAAGTATTTTGCCATGTACGCTGCCACCATGAAGCATTTGGATTCACCGGTGTATTACTTGTCACTCCGGGCTGTAACTGACTTTCAACTACTAACGGCAGACCTGCTATAGCAGACTCAAGACGATTCAGACGCAATGAAACACTGGCAACATCCAGATAAGGCCGGTTTTTCAGATTTTCCAAATCACTGCTTATAGCCTTTTTGATAGGCAGTAATTGCGGCTGGTCAAAGCGGGACAGCCTGCCATCCAGACTTTCAAGTACATTTACTGCAACAGGAACATTACCGGAAATCAGCAACTGCTGAGAGGCAAGATTCAATGTGGCTTCTATTTCATCAACCAGCCAGTCAGTGCGATTTTTTACCAGCTCCTGATAGGCACGGGTAAGCCGGTCTACATTATCACCCTGAGTTTTCTGTTGGGTTTGAATTTCCTGCAACTGACGACTTAACTCATCAATACGTGTCAGGCTGGTTTCTATCGAAACAGCTGTTTTGCTGGCACTAATCCCAGCATTGTCGATTTTCTGATCAAATTGTAGCTGCTGGTTTTTAAGCTGATTCTGTCCTTCAACAAATAAAAACCCACTGGCTCCCAGAGCCAGTAATGATAATACCAGTGCACCCAGAGCAATTCCCTTACCTGAGCCGGATTGCGACTGTTTTACCGGGGATGGCTGAACAGGAATACTAGATGTAGAAGCATCTGATACTGTGTTGTTTTTATGGAAATTCATAGTTTGATGTGTCGTGTTTTGATCTTTATTGGTAGCTTCAGTAATCGCAGAAGTAGCCGATTCGGGCGGAGCACTAACTTCGCCTTGTTTATTCACCAGCAATGGCTGCTTTTCCTGTTCAGGAGGCTGGCCAGCCTGTGCATTCTGTTGTTCACTCATTCGGTATACTCCCTACTTTATATAATAGGTTAACAGCACTACTGAAGAAAATATCATCAGGTGCTGCGTGAATGCAAAAGTGCCAGTCCGCGACATAAGTTCGGAACATGAAGTGTCTGGACTCCATATCCGGTTAACGCAGCATCTATGCGCGGATGGTGAACTAAGTATAACAAGCTTTTGCTAACTACGTACAAATCCGGAGGTAATTGAGTAAACCACGCCCGGACTGCGGCAGTTGTCGTCATATACACTGCCTTCAAATTTCCCTGTTCGGCCTGTTTTGAAATAACTGACCAGTTTATAGGTACCGGATTTCGCTGATATACTTCTGCTACCTCAATTTGCCATCCTAGTTGATGCAGTTGCTTAATCAGCCAGTCGCGGCCACCTATACCTCTAATCAATAGCAATTTACCTTTACGCTGCTGCCATACAGGCAAATGTAAAACTGCTTCACTATCATGTCCGTTTTCCGGATAAACAATCTGTTTAAATCCATAACCGGATAATGCTGATGCCGTAGCAGCACCCACTGCTACATGTATTAATTTATCAGAACGTGAAACATAATTTGCAGCAATATGTACGGCACTCGGGCTAACCCAGAAAATAATATTCTGACTCTGGCTTTGACAAGATAGCCGGTTTAAAGCCGCTGATTGTGTTTGTAATTGAAGATATTCAAGTAAAATAGGTTGCCAGCCATAATGAATGCAACAGTCTATATCGGCAGTGGCTGCCTGCGGCGGACGCATTAGCACCAGACATGGTAAAGTATTCATCGGGTAGATAAAACATCATTAATTAACTGCTGCGCACCTTGATCAGCTAGCTGCTGTGCAACCATCAAACCCAGCTGCTCTGCTTCACTAATATTTGCCTTTTCACTGGCTCGCAACACTGTTACACCATCTACAGATGCCACTAAACCACGTAACTCAAGCATGCCGGATTTTTCAGTACAATATGCTGCCAGCGGTACCTGACAGCTACCACCAAGTACACGTGCCAGAGTACGTTCTGCAGTAACACAGGCTGCTGTAACAGGATCGTGTAATGGTTGTAATAAAGTCAGTAAGTCCTCACGATGAGCGGCGACCTCTATAGCCAGAGCCCCCTGACCGGCAGCTGGCAGCAATATTTCTGGAGATAATATACACTGAATTCGCCGCCCTAAACCCAGTCGCTCAAGACCGGCTGCAGCAAGAATAATTGCAGCATATTCCTGTCTGTCAAGTTTCTCCAGACGTGTTTGCAAATTACCCCGCAGAGGCTTTACCTGCAAATCAGGATACAGCAACCTAATCTGAGCTTCCCGACGCAGACTTGAAGTTCCGACTATGGCATTAGCCGGTAAATCAGCCAAACAGCTAAACTGATGAGAAACAAATGCATCAAACGGATTAGCCCGCTCAGTTATTGCTGCCAAGATAAAGCCATCCGGAAGTTGCATAGGAACATCTTTAAGAGAGTGCACAGCAATATCTGCTGTTTCCTTTTGCAAGGCTAACTCAAGCTCTTTTATAAATAATCCCTTACCACCTATTTTGGATAAAGACTGATGCAATATCTGATCACCCCGGGTTGTCATACCCTGAATTTCAACAGATAACCCCGGATATGCAGTCTGAAGACATTGCTGTACATAATGAGCCTGCCACATAGCCAAAGTGCTCTCGCGGCTGGCAATGACTAAATCATTTTTTGTCATATTAATTTACAAGAATCAAGAAAATCAGAACAGAAATTTTAGCACTAACTAAAATTTGATTTTGATATACCACCCGTATCAGCAGGATAAAGAATGTGCATCAGGACGTTGCAGTAATTCATTAACCAGACCAGATACACCAGCCTGAGCCGGGGCGCGAATAATCTGTACATTTTGCAAGCCATCAATCGGCTGGGGATCAACAAGGTAAATTTCAGCGTTCGGTGGTATATACCGGATTAGACCAGCGGCCGGATAAACCTGCAAGGAAGTGCCAATGATAATTGCAATATCAGCTGAACGCATCACTTGTATAGCCTGTTCAATCATAGGCACCGCCTCACCAAACCAGACAATATGCGGCCTCATCGGAAAACCATTAACATCAACATCTGTTACGTTCTGATCCCCCAGGCAATCCACAATATAATTTTCATCAACACAGCTTCTGGCTTTTAACAACTCACCATGTAAATGTAAAACATGAGTACTTCCGGCTCGCTCATGCAAATCATCTATATTTTGAGTAATTATATCTACATCATAACCATCTTCCAGACGTTTCAGAGCAACATGAGCAGAATTGGGTTCGGTTTTTAGCAGCTGACGTCTCAGTTGATTATAAAAATTAAGCACATATAATGGCTGACGCTTAAATGCCTCCGGTGTTGCCACATCCTCTACACGCTCACCTTCCCACAAACCTCCCTGATTACGAAAAGTCTGTAAACCGCTTTCAGCACTAATACCGGATCCGGTTAATACAACAATATGCTGTCTGTTTGAGTTGGGCATAAATTCCATCATCAGATATGTATAAAAGCCGTAATCGCTGCTTTCAGTCGTTGTAATCCTGCCTGTAAATCAGCATCATTCAATAACAGACTCGGAGCCAGACGCAAGACATTATTACCGGCAACCAAAACCAGCAAACCATGTTGTAAAGCCAATTGCATTAACTGAGCAGCCTTTCCGGTATATGTCTCAGACATAACACAGCCAAGTAGTAATCCCTGGCCCCTTACCTGAGAAAATACACCAGTTGATTCAGCCAATTCTTGCAATCCTGCCTTTAATTTTTTCCCTTGCTGAAGCACATTTTTCATCGTTTCCGGTGTATTAATAATATCAAATGCAGCACAGCCGACAGCACAAGCCAACGGATTACCACCAAAAGTACTGCCATGGCTGCCCGGCGTAAAACTATTCCCTATATGAGCTGTGGTCAGCATTGCACCAATAGGAATACCACAACCCAAAGCTTTGGCGCTGGAAACTATATCTGGCTGAACATCATAATATTGATGGGCAAACAGTTTTCCTGTTCGTCCCATACCTGTTTGTACTTCATCAAAAATCAATAAAGCCTGATGCCGGTCACAAGCCTCTCTGGCTGCCTGCAAAAATTCTTCAGTTGCCGGCAATACTCCGCTTTCCCCCTGAATAGGTTCAATGACAACTGCACAGGTTTTATCGTTAACAGCTGCCACAATAGCTGAGGAATCATTAAACGGAATATGTTTAATTCCGGTAGGTAAAGGTGCAAAATCATTGCTATATTTAGGTTGCCCTCCTACTGATACCGTAAACAAAGTACGTCCATGAAATCCGTTTACACAAGCTATAATTTCATGTTTTTCAGTTCCGGCAAAATGATCTCGTGCATACTTACGAGCCAGCTTGAAAGCAGCTTCATTTGCTTCAGCTCCGGAATTACAGAAAAATACTTGCTCAGCAAAGGTATTTTCTACGAGTCTTTTTGCTAAATCCTGTGCCGGCTGTGTTGTATAAATATTAGAAATATGCCAAAGCTTGTGTGCCTGTGTAGTCAGTGCCTGAATTAATGCAGGATGGCAATGCCCCAGTGCATTAACAGCAATACCGCCGGCTAAATCTATATATTCCTGACCATTATCATCCCACACCCGACTGCCCTGTGCATGATCCGGCAGGATAGGTGCAAAAGTAAAATTCGGGGTTAAATAGTTGTGCATTTTTCTCTCTATTTATTATAAAAACATAATTTGATTTGTAAAATTATATATTGTTACAGCAATCATGAATTAAAGTCTGATGAATTAAAATATAGCCACAAAACAACTAAATTTTGTATAAACAATACAAGATTACCACTTAGATAATAATAAATTCAAATATGTATGCTATTTAATCAAAATATATCAATATTTTTTGCCGCTTAATAATTAAATTTGAAATTCTTTTCACTAAAACAGATACAAGCACAATCCATTAATTAACTTGGAGTTTTAAAAATCAGTCTTGATTAAAATTCAGATTTGTCAGATTGACAAAATAAAAACTACTTCAATCATATTAATATCACATCTGACGTAAGCGATTAATCCGGTTATCCAGTGTCGGATGAGTACTGAAAAGAGCATCAGCAGTTTCACTGGCAATTCCAAAAGCCTGCATACCAGCAGGTAAATGACTGGTTTCACCTTTTAATCTTTGCAGGGCAGCTATCATTTTAGGCGCACCCACCAGACGTGCTGCTCCCGCATCTGCACGATATTCGCGCTGGCGACTAAACCACATAACTATTAAACTTGCCAGAAAACCGAACACTGTCTGCAAAATCATACTTACCAGATAATAAATACTATGAGATACCTCCCCATCTTCTTTTCGGGCTACAACATCAGCAATGCGGTTAGCCCAGAAAAAAACAAAAGTATTAACCACTCCCTGCAACAATGTCATTGTCACCATATCTCCATTGCCAATATGAGCCATTTCATGAGCAAGCACGGCTTCTACTTCATCCTGCGACATACTATGCAGCAGACCAGTACTTACTGCCACCAGTGAGCTGTTACGTGTAGCTCCGGTAGCAAAAGCATTAGGTTCAGGAGAATCATAAATAGCCACCTCGGGCATAGCAATATTCCACTGACTGGCCAGACTGGCAACTGTATTTAACAGCCAGGCCTCTGCAGCTGTTTGTGGCTGACCAATAATCTGTCCATTAACTGAATTAAGTGCCAGCGTTTTGGACATTAGCAAAGAAATAATAGAACCGGTAAAACCAACAACAGCAGCCAGTAATAACAAAATACCATTGCCGTTACTATAAATATTAATACCTAAAAGTGCACAAAGAATATTCAGAACAACATTAATAACAATGATGACTGCAAGATTGGTAGCAATAAACAATACAATACGTTTCACATTATGCCCTTTTAATTTCTGTAAAAATTCATCAGTACAATAATATCAGTGACATAAAAACTAATAATATTCAGTTTTCATTTAATCTGAAAACTGATATTTTATTTATAAGTTCATAAACCAATTATTTAAAAGTTTTCGAAATCAAAACCTAAAATTATAATAATAAGCATATAATGACATATAAATATATGCTTGAATAATATTATAGCGCTGAAATTTCAAAGACGTACTTGCCCCTGCCCCATAACGATCCATTTCTGACTGGTTAAACCATATAAACCCACCGGACCGCGTACATGGACTTTGTCAGTAGAAATTCCAATTTCTGCGCCTAAGCCATATTCATACCCATCAGCGAAACGAGTTGACGCATTCACCATAACACTGGATGAATCTACCATACGCAGGAATAACTGTGCATGAGATAAATCATTTGTAATAATACTGTCTGTATGATGGCTACCATAATAATTAATATGACTGATGGCTTCACTGACATCATTGACTACTTTTATTGAAAGAACCGGAGCCAGATACTCAGTTGACCAATCAATTTCTGAAGCTGGAATAATATCATTATGCAAAATTTTCTGAGTAAGCTGACAGCCTCGTAACTCAACACCTTTTTCTGAATATTTTTGTTGAAGTACAGGTAATAACTCTGCTGCACGACTAACATGAACCAGCAAAGTTTCCATAGTATTGCACGTGCCGTAACGCGATGTTTTAGCATTTACAGCAATATTAATCGCCATTTCTGCTTCTGCAGAAGCATCAATATACACATGACATATACCGTCCAAATGTTTGATAACCGGTATACGTGCTTTTTCATTTACCCGCTGCACCAGACCTTTACCGCCCCGCGGAATAATTACATCAATATATTCAGATAAACCCACCAGTATATCTACACCGGCACGATCAGTATCAGTCAGCAGATTAACAGCAGTTTCCGGTAAGCCAGCTTTCTTTAATGATGATGTAATGACCGAAGCGATTGCCTTATTAGTATTGATTGCTTCGCTGCCACCCCGTAACACGCAACTGTTACCTGTTTTCAGGCATAATATGGCTGCGTCCAGAGTCACATTCGGGCGAGATTCATAAATCATACCTATTACACCTAACGGCACACGCATTTTACCGAGCGTAATACCATTAGGCAGTACACGAAACTCATCCATTTCACCCACTGGATCCGCTAATGCAGCAACCTGATGTACACCATCAATCATTGCCGCTATCCTGCTTTCATTAAGTTGCAACCGATCAAGTAAAGCAGTATCTATTCCCTGTTTTCGTGCTGCACTTATATCAGTTTCATTAGCAGCAAGAATCCTATTTCGTTCAGCAGACAGACCCGATGCAATAAATGACAATAACTGATTTTTCTGTGCAGTAGATGCCATATTAAGAGCATAACAAGCATCTTTGGCTGCTTTAGCCATTTCAGTAATATACTTGGTTAATTCCACGCAAATCTACTTTCTACAAAGACAACACAAAAATCATTCGTATTCTCATATAAAATCACACAAGATACATTTACCCAACTAAAACAACCCTTGCATACCCATTAAAAATTATATGATATGTTAATTAAATCCTCTTTCGAAATTGTCTTACAACGAAACAATTAATCAATATGCGTATCTGTTGAATCTTTAAACTGAGTCTGAGGTTTTAATACAATCAAATTATCTACTGCACCTATTGCAGCAATATCCTTGCCCGGATAATCAAGTTCAGTGAGGAAATGGCGTATACAATTGAGTCGTGCGCGTTTTTTATCGTCAGATTTAATTACTGTCCATGGCGCATCGCCGGTATGAGTATGGAAAAACATATCGTTTTTAGCTTCGGTATAATCATCCCAGCGATCCAAAGACTGAATATCAACAGGAGAAAGTTTCCAGTGCTTTAAAGGATCATCGCGCCGTGAAATAAAACGACGTAACTGCTCTTCACGGGAAACAGAAAACCAAAATTTAAACAAATAAATACCACTATTTACCAGCATACGCTCCAATTCCGGAGTCTGGCGCATAAACTGCAAATATTCATGAGGCTGACAAAAGCCCATTACACGTTCCACACCGGCACGGTTATACCAGGAGCGATCGAAAAATACCATTTCACCACTTGTAGGCAAGCGCTCAATATAACGCTGAAAATACCATTGACCCTTTTCAGTCTCAGTAGGCTTTTCAAGAGCCACTACCCGTGCACCACGAGGGTTAAGATGCTCCATAAAGCGTTTAATCGTTCCCCCTTTACCCGCTGCATCTCTGCCTTCGAATAAAGATACAATTTTCTGACCCGACTCCTTAACCCAGTTTTGCACTTTCAAGAGTTCAATTTGCAATTTGGCTTTTTCTCGCTCATATGTTGAACGTCTCATCCGGGTACGATAAGGATAATTTGAAGGTAATGGCGCTGTAGATGAATCTTCATCAGTATGCCTGCCTTCCAATACACTTCTCTCAAAAACTTTCAATCTTGCTTCTTTATCATTCGTACTAATTTCATCAGACTGCTCAGTCTGTGATTGTTGCTCACTCATATTGTTCCTTTCTTTTTAAACCAAAATCAGGCATAAAATTTATTTTAAAGATTGTGATAATTCGTTTAAACATTGTAACTCAATGTTATGCAATTACACCAAACAATATGACAAATTTAAAATAAACTATTGATATAATTTTTATATATTTATAGACATACTATTCCCAAATTCAAATTTATATATTTAAAAATATATTTTACACATTGAATTTTAAGAACATTATTAATTAATTAAATATTAATGATTTAATATATTTATATTTCAATAGTAAATAAAAATGGACAATCCGAATGATTGCCCATTTTAGTAAATTACAATTTTATTAATACAAAATTTTAAAATAATGAGTCTAACTGACTATTAGTACCAGATTGCGGGACAACTGGTACTTCTCCGGCATCATCAGCATCACCACTTTTACCATTCGTTTTGGCTGTTACCGGTCCGTCAGCACGATTATCCAATGGTAAATCAGGATTAGTTGTCTGATGTTCTTTAAGAAAATATTCTCCGGATTTCTGAATAATACCGGCCGGAACAGGTGTATTCACAATAGGTTTGCCTTTTAATGCATAACGCATATATTCCAGCCATACCGGTACAGCAATTGTACCCCCAAAGGCTGAACGCCCCATACTGCGCGGACGATCATATCCTATATAAACTGCGCTAACGATGTTCGGATTAAAGCCTACGAACCAAGCATCCTTATTATCATTAGTTGTACCCGTTTTACCTGCAATATCGCTACGCCCAAGTGCGTGTGCACTATAAGCAGTACCATGATTAACTACATCCATCATCATGTGATATAAAATGAATGCATTGCGCGGATCAATAGCCTGTGGCGCATTTTGCTTAGCAACTAATGGTTGCATTTGCGCACGCAGGTTACCACGACTGTCATAAATCCGGTCAATCACATAATTGGAAACTTTAAAACCACCATTAGCAAAAATAGCATAACCTTCAGCCATCTGCATTGGCGTTACCTCACCACTACCAAGTGCCATGGATAGACTATTCGGAATCTGATCCAAACGAAAACCAAAATGCTGGATATATTGTCTGGCATAGTCAACACCCATAGCCATCAGTATACGGATTGAAACCATATTTTTGGATGCAGTTAAGGCCTGACGTAACGTGATAAACCCAGCATAACGACCGTCTGAGTTTTTAGGTGTCCAAGCACGCCCGCCTGCACCCATTCCCGGCATAACAATCGGAGCATCATTTACCACTGTCGCCGGCGTGAAGCCTTTAGCAATAGCTGCTGAATAAATAAAAGGCTTAAAAGAAGAACCAGGCTGACGTTTGGCCTGAGTCACACGGTTAAAACTTCGACGATAAAAATCATAACCACCTACCAAAGCTTTTACAGCTCCAGTCTGAGCATCCAGAGCAACAATCGCCCCCTGAAGCTCCGGCTGCTGTACAATTCGATAACTCTTACCATCACCTCGTACATGTACTACTGAGCCCACACGTACGGCAGCGTCATCCAGTTTCGCATTATTAATGGTTCGTTTAATCCAGTTATAACTACTACCGCTAATTCTGCTTTCACCTACACCGCCTATGTACACCACAATTGAATTTGAACCAAGTTCAGTTACTACAGCCGGCAACATACCGTCTACAGCAGAACGATTTGCCAGATACTGTTCTATCTGCTCATCACGAATATCTTCCGGGATTTTACTCAGGTCAAAAAATCCTTCCGCCCCACGGTAAGCCGAACCCCTATCAAAATTATTCAATGTTTTACGCAATGCTTCTGTTGCTACAGCCTGATCCTGTGAATTAACTGTTGTATAAACGCGAAATCCCTGCGTATAGGCTGCATCACCATATTTTTCATACATTTGCTGGCGAACCATTTCAGCAACATAGAGCGCATTCTGATCTATAGGCTGCTGATAATGAACGTAATTTAATGGTTCTGCAAAAGCAGCATCAGCCTGAGCAGGTGTAATTTTGCCCATTTCCACCATATTATTGAGGATATAACGCTGGCGCATTTTAGCCCGTTGCGGATTTACAACAGGATTAAAGGTGGAAGGAGCCTTAGGCAAACCAGCCAAAATCGTTGCCTCTGCCAAGTCCAGTTTTTGTACCGGCTTATTAAAATAAACCAGAGAAGCAGCAGCAAACCCATAAGCACGCTGCCCCAGATAAATCTGATTAAAATAAAGCTCAAGAATCTGATCTTTACTTAATTTTTGTTCAATCTTGTAAGCAAGAAGCGCTTCATTGAATTTACGCGTATAGGTGCGCTCATTAGTCAGATAAAAATTACGTGCTACCTGCTGAGTAATCGTACTGGCACCAGATTGCACACCGCCAGTTAGATTTGTAATCAAAGCACGGGTTACACCAATAAAATCGACTCCGCCATGATCATAAAAACGTTTATCTTCAGCGGCTACAACTGCATCTTTCAGCACCTGAGGAAAGTCATTGATTCTTGTAAAAGCACGTTTTTCCTCTCCAAACTGCCCCAGCAGTTTATTATCTGCCGAATAAATTGTAAGCGGCAGTTTGGGTTGATAATGCGTCACCGCTTCCAGAGAAGGCAGCTTCGGATAAGTAACCATAATCGCTACTGCCAGCAAACCGACAGCAAAAAGCGCCAGCCCGGCAAGCAAACCTACGGTTGAAAGTAATAATTTTCTAATCATAATCAACTAATTTTCATTTAAGGCTGCGAAATATATCCAAAATAAAGTAAACTTTGGTCTTAAATTTGTTAGCAACACAGAACAGTAATTTTCAACACCCGACATTACCCGTTTGATAAACAGACAGAAAGCCCTTTCATGAAACTGAATAATTTCAAAATAAATTCAAAGAATAAGAAGGTGGCCACAACATCCTCGAGACAAAGTCTTGGTATCAGTATTACTGATAAAAGCATTAATATGGTGCTATTAAATGCACGCAGTTTAAATCAATTTCGTCTCGAAAAATACGTTGTTGTCCCTCTACCAAAAAATATTGTAGGTAATGGCAGTATAGAAAATCATGAAGAACTTGTTGCTTACCTACAACAGGCAAAACAAAAACTACAAAGTAATTGCCGGAATATTACAGCGGCAATTTCACAAAAGCAGGTGTCAGTCCAATTCCTCGACCGTGATCTGGATACAGAGTATACCGAAGAAGAACAAATTATGGCTGAACTGAGTCAATATGACTCTCTGGATGAAGTCAGTTATGATTATCAGAAGATTGATGCAAACGATCAGGGGAAAGAATGTCTGTTGCTGGTTAATGGTAAGCGGGAAGATGTAAACATACTGATGGATGTCTATACTGATGCCGGAATAATACCCAGCCAGATGGATGTAGATTTAATGGCGATAATGAATAGTGCCATCACTTGGATCAATTTCAGACAACCTGAACTTACCAATAAATGTGTTGCTGTCTTCAACATTGATTACAGTGAAACCCAGGCAATTATCATGTGCCATGGTAAATTACTCTACAAACAGGAAATTAATCTTGGCTATGATCATTTAACGCAGTCTTTAAGACGCAACTATCAGTTAACCGAAGAGGAAGCATGGAACATGCTTTATAATCCTTCCAAACCTGAAGATTACAATACAGCTGTGGCACAGCCATTCCAGCAACAGTTTATTCAGGAAATACAGAGGGTATTGCAGTTTTACTTTACTTCAGCCAGTCAGGAAAACGAAATTGATGAAATCCTGATTTTCGGCTACGGCAACAAAGGTGCTAATGAATTTACTGAAAGTATTATTCAGCAGACACGAATACCTGCACAGCAAATCAACCCTGTATTACTGGCACAGCCAAGTGATAACATCCCACAGGCGAAATTACTTCAAGACAGCAGTTTATTAACCGTTCCATTTGGTCTGGCTATAAGAGGATTATAAGATGTTACCTTTATTAAAAATTAACCTGCTGCCTTACCGTGAAGCATTACAAGCCAAGCAAAAAAAGCAATTTCAGACATTATTAGCCGGAGCTGCTCTAATTGGGTTCGGTCTAGCTTTCCTCGGCTATCTGGCTGTTGAAAGTAGAGTAAGCAGCCAGGAAAGCCGTAATCTGGTGTTAGAGAACGGTATTAAAAAACTGGATTCAGAAATAGCAGAAATTTCCAAGCTGCAGGAAGAACGTAAGAACTTTATCGCGCGACAGGAAAAAGTTGAAGAACTATCAAACAAACGATTTGAAGCTGCGCGTATACTGGATACATTAAATACTGTAGCACCTATGGGATTGTACATAACCAGTATTGAAGCTCAGAATTCCTCTACATACATAGTCAATGGTAAAGCATTCAGTGATGCTAAAACTGCTGCATTCATGAATGCAATACCGGGACAATTATTCAGCACTCCGGAATTACTCAATATTAAACGGGTAAATAATGTACAAGAATTCAGTATTCGTATTCCTCTGAATAGCAACATTGGGCAACCATATGACATGACTCAGGCAAATCAGAATACTAATCCAATCTCAACAGATACTGCAGATCAAAATGAGTCAGCGTCTGATGCAGCAGCCGCATCAAACTGAAGGAGTAGTTGAACATGGCAAAAAATATTGACTTGAAAGCAATTGATTTAAACTCCTTACCTCAGCAAAGTAAACCTGTACAATTAGGTATTGCCGGATCAATCATTGTTATTATTCTAATTCTCGCCTACTTCTTTGTTTACAGTGGTTTAAATGGACAAATCAGCCAGCTGCGTGAGGAAGAGGAAAAACTGAAACAGACATATACAGAAAAAAGCCGACAGGCTGCTCATCTTGATGCTTTAAAAGCAGAACTGGACTCTATTAATGGTTCATTTAATATATTATTAAAGCAGCTGCCAACTCAGGCTGAAATTCCGAATCTGATTCAGGAATTACATGAATGCGCAACCAAAAACGGACTGAATATGGACAGTGTAACACCTGCCCAGGTCCAAAATACTGAATCAGATAATCAAACTGACAAAAAATCTGAACAGCAGGTAATTCAGACATTACCTTATAACATCACCCTAACTGGAAATTACAATCAGATTAGTCAGTTTCTCCGCGATGTAGGAAAATTATCACGAATCGTAACGTTGAACTCAATTGTTATTAAACGGAATGAAAAAGATAATACGCTTACTTTGAACGCGGTTGCCAATACCTATAAAGCGCTAACCGATGCAGAAATAAAAGAACAGAACAATGATAAAAAATAGGTCTAGTTTCTGCAAAACAGTACTTTATAACATATATGCAACGGATAAATTATGAATAAATATTTACTTTTTCTTGGTCTTTTCGCATTAGGTGCCTGTTCTTCAGCAAATGAAGATTTACATGAATGGATGCAAAATACCAGACAGCAGGTAAAAACTCAGAATGTTAAACCTAATGAAACCAAGTTAAATATTCAGCCTACTTATACGCCACCTGTACAACCAAAACTAAATATTTTTGATCCGGCAAGATTTAAAGCCGGGGTTCAGGGTTCGAATGCACCAGATTTAAACCGGCCTAAACAAATTCTGGAAAATTTTTCATTAGATGAATTACATTACGTTGGATTGATAAAGGGTGCAGGTAAAGCTCCTTCCGCATTTATTGCTGTAAACGGACATGTATATACCGTTAATGTGGGAAATTATCTCGGACAAAGTTTCGGACGTATTACGGCAATAACGCAAGATGAAATTGTTATTTCAGAATTAGTTGAAGATTCGTACGGTAACTGGACAACACATCGTGCCAGCTTACCTTTACAGGCTGCAGACAGCACCTCCACGGAAACATCCGAACAAGACGACTGATACAAGTAACCCATTTAAGAATAAAAGGTACCAATTATGAAAATGAAAACCATATCTATTTTATCCACTCTGGGTCTGGGTTTACTGAGTCAGAGTATAATGGCAGGAAATATTACTGCTATTAATGTTGGTGCACTGCAAAATCAACAACGATTGATAAAAATTCATTTTGATAAAGACCCGGCACTACCACGGGGTTTTACAACCGAAAATCCTGCACGTATCGCCCTAGATTTTGCAAGTACAGGTTTAACCGTACCGCAGAATCTGCTTAAATTTGATGATTCTGTATTACAGCAGATTGAAGCTGGTCAGACAGCTGATCGGACACGCATCATGCTGTCACTATCAAAAGCAGCACAATATAATGCAACCATAAAAGGTAATGAAGTTTGGGTTTATGTACAAGACCCGCTTCCGGTTAAAAACAAAGTAAAAAATAAACAAGCTTCTGTTGCTGCCGATCCTGCCCCGGTATTCAATGCACCATATCCGGCATCTAATATAACTGAACAAGTAGTTAACCGTCAGACTTCCAGTGCAGCTGATAATGCCTACAATGTTGCTGATCCGGTGCCGGTTAATATAGATTTCCAGAAAGGTAAAAACGGTAATGGTGTGGTTTCCATTATCGGATTGAATGGCAAAGCACAGCCTACCATTAAAAGTAATGCAGCTACTCTTACTTTAACCTATAAAAATGTTCCTTTATTAACTGAACAGCAACGTAACTTAGATGTTACCGATTTCAGTACACCGGTACGAGCCATACGTTTGCGCAGAATCGGAAACGATACCGAGGTTAGTATTCAGATGCAGGGCGACTGGGACTATACTCAAATGACAAGCGGCAATAATCTTGTCCTGCAGATTTCACGCAAATTTGATGTAGAAAATAAGGGAATACAAGCTAATAATAAATCATTTAAAGGTAAACGCGTATCTCTGGATTTTCAGGATATTGATGTCCGCACTATTTTACAAATTCTGGCAAAAGAATCTGGCATGAACATTGTCGCCAGTGACAGCGTTCAAGGCAAAATGACCATTTCATTGAAAGATGTTCCATGGGATCAGGCTCTGAACCTGGTTATGGAAACACGAAATCTTGATATGCGCCGTGAAGGAAATGTTATCAACATTGCTCCGCGTGATGAATTCATGTCCAGAGATACTGCCTCTCTTGAACAACAAAGGAAACTGGATGATTTAGGTCCGTTAATTTCTCAGACATTCCAGCTTAAATACCGCAGTGTAGAGGATTTTAAGAAAATATTGCATTTGTCAGATGACGGTAGCTCAAGCGATAGTAAAAGTATTCTGAGCCCTCGCGGGAGTGCCTTACTCGATCCGGCAACTAACACTTTAATTATTACTGATATTAGTAGTGTAATTAAAAAATTTGAAAAACTGATAGCTCAGGTTGATATTTCTTCTCAACAAGTATTAATTGAAGCAAGGATTGTTGAAACTACAGATAGTTTCGCGCGTGAACTAGGTACTAAGTTCGGTTATACTAGAGGAACTACCCATACTGATATTGGCGGTACAGTTTCTCTTCAGGATGATAATAAAGGTACGACCCGTAATCCGAATTTTGAACTTGGATTTCCAAATATTAATCTAGGTGTAACTAATCCTACTTCCGTTGTATCCTGGGTACATAAATTTGCTTCAGGTGCGTTAGCTTTGGAACTTTCAGCATCTCAGGCTCAAGGTAAAACCAAAATTATTTCTTCACCCCGTGTATTAACTCAGGACCGTAAAGAAGCCAAAATTGAATCAGGTTATGAAGTTCCGTACCAGGAAGCTACTTCAAGTGGCGCCACCTCAACCAGTTTCAAAGATGCTGTCTTGGGGTTGAAAGTAACACCACAGATTACTCCTGACGGCAATATCATTATGACATTGAATGTACAGAATGATCGTCCGATTGCCTGTTCAAATGTCGCACCGGATGTACTTCGTTCAGGCGATATCTGTATGCAAAAACGCAATGTTGTTACCCAGACCATGATTGAAAATGGTGGAACATTAATCATTGGTGGCATTTACAATGAAAATAATGAAAACAGTGTGGATAAAATACCTTTATTAGGTGATATTCCGGGCATTGGTAATTTATTTAAACACAGAAAGAATACCCAGCAACGTAATGAATTACTTGTTTTCATTACACCTCGGGTAGTTGATTCTGCCAGCGCACCTTTGAAATATTAATTAACCTTTTCACCAAAAACTTAGCCAGCCTGTAAAACAGGCTGGCTTTTTAATTATTAAATATCAATAAGGAAAAAACATTTATTAAAGTTATATTTTTTCTATTTATCAAATATAACTACTTTTCTCGCTATTATTTTTTAAAGTTAGAAAAACAGAAATATACTCATTTACAGATTATACTACTCATCAAGTATCTGCATCAGTTTACTAATGCATAAACTACAGCTCTCAGTTACAATAACAGACATGGATAATATAGCTGGCAATCTGATTCTGATCGGTTTGATGGGAGCAGGTAAAACTACTCTTGGTAAACAACTGGCAACAAAATTACATCGCGATTTTTATGATAGCGATCAAGTAATATGTGAACGTACTGGCGTATCTATTCCCACTATTTTTGAAGTTGAAGGAGAAGCCGGTTTTCGGTTTCGGGAAGCGGCCATTATCAGCGAGCTAGTGCAGCAAAAAAATATTGTTATTGCCACTGGTGGCGGTACTATTTTACAAATCGAAAACCGACTTAAACTGCAACAAAATGGCCACGTTGTTTATCTACATGCACAACCAGAAATACTGTTAAGTAGAATTCAGCACGACAAAAACCGACCACTACTTCAAGTTTCTGATCCTCTGGCAAAATTGCAAGAACTATATACCGTACGTGATCCTATCTATCGTGCAACAGCCCATACCATAATAGATGTAGACAGTCCTTATAGCTCCAAGACGATT
The DNA here is from genome assembly GCF_016100875.1 of Snodgrassella sp. W8124. Classification (NCBI taxonomy): domain Bacteria; kingdom Pseudomonadati; phylum Pseudomonadota; class Betaproteobacteria; order Neisseriales; family Neisseriaceae; genus Snodgrassella; species Snodgrassella sp. W8124. The sequence continues at coordinate 518,333 of NZ_JACFRP010000001.1, read as the reverse complement.
AATCGATTAATTCGATTATTACGATACCCCTCTCAACAACTCTCTCTTTTATAACCCATCATGTATACCCTTTCTGTTGCAACTGCTTCACACCAGTACCCGATATTTATTGGCAGTGATCTGCTGAAATCCGCACAAAATATTCTTGCTCCTTATTTAAATCATAAGATTGCCATTGTTACCAATGTAACCGTTGCTGAATTGTATCTACCTCAGTGGCAGCAAATCATGAATCAGGCAGGTTATGATTATTTCAGTATTATTCTGCCAGACGGAGAACGGTATAAAAATTGGGAAACTCTCAATTTAATTTATGATGGTTTGATGCAAAACCGTGCAGAACGCCAAACCACTTTATTGGCTTTAGGAGGAGGTGTAATTGGGGATATGGTTGGTTTTGCCGCTGCGACCTATCAGCGCGGCGCACCTTTTATCCAGATTCCTACAACACTGCTCAGTCAGGTAGATTCATCTGTTGGCGGTAAAACAGCAATCAATCATCCTTTAGGAAAAAATATGATTGGAGCGTTTTATCAGCCCCAAGCCGTATTTATTGACTTAAACAGTTTGCAAACATTACCAGCACGTGAGTTTTCTGCCGGTTTAGCAGAAGTAATCAAGTATGCCGTATTAGGTGATATCGAATTTCTTCAATGGCTGGAAAATAACATCACCGCATTAATGGCACAGAATCCATCAATACTAGCTGAAGCCGTTTATCGTTGCTGTCAGATGAAAGCTGAAATTGTGGGTGCCGATGAAAAAGAAGCCGGTATCCGTGCTTATTTAAATCTGGGACATACATTCGGCCATGCCATCGAAGCAGAAATGGGTTATGGTAATTGGCTGCATGGAGAAGCTGTGGCTGCCGGTACAGTACTTGCCTGCCGTTTATCTGAGCAACTGGGTTATTTGAACAAAAAAGATACGGAGCGTGTTATTGCATTATTAAATCAGGCCAAGCTACCCGTTCTCCCTCCGGCGATGTCACTTAAGGCATGGCTTGGACATATGAGCCATGATAAAAAAGTAATTGATGGAAAATTACGTTTTGTTGCACTCAAACAACTTGGGCAGGCAATGATAGCTGATGATATTGTAACCGAAACACTAGCCACAACTCTGAAACCCTATATCTTGTGAAGCATGTTAGAATCTGCGCCTAATTCTATCATCGACTTTTACATTAAACACAAGATAAAGTATGACTAATCAATCCGATCTCCAGGCGGAAAATAATCACGATCATAAGCGCAGCATCCGCAGTTTTGTTCTTCGTCAAGGCCATATGACAGCTGCCCAGCAGCGTGCCATTGATACTCAATGGCCACTGTTTGGTATTGATTTTAACCAAAATCAAATTGATTTAGATACCATCTTCAATCGTCCTTCACCAAAAATTCTGGAAATTGGCTTTGGGATGGGAGTAGCAACAGCTGCAATTGCCCAAAACCTGCCTGAGTGTGATTTTCTGGCTATTGATGTACACGGCCCGGGCGTAGGTAATCTGCTAAAGCTGATTCAGGAACAAAATATTCAGAATATACGGGTGATGCGCCACGATGCGGTGGAAGTCGTCAATTACATGCTCCATGATAATAGTTTGCATGGGATTCATATTTTCTTTCCTGATCCATGGCATAAAAAACGCCATAATAAACGACGTCTGATTCAGATACCTTTTATTGCCCAATTACTTCCCAAACTGAAGCAAAACGGCTATATCCATTTGGCTACCGACTGGCAGGAATATGCCGATCAGATGCTTGAAGTGCTATCCGGCTTCCCTGAATTACAAAATACTGCTGAAGATTTTGCTGCTACTCCGGCCTACCGTCCGGAAACTAAATTTGAAGCACGCGGAAAACGTCTGGGACACGGTGTGTGGGATTTGATTTTTGTAAAAAAATAACATCAAGAATTAATAAAAAGTAAAGACATTTAAGGTACAATCAACCTGATTGCATTGCGGCAATTCTTTTTTCTGTTAAATAATATTGCTGTCTTCTAAGGAACTGAGATGTTTCAGAATGTCGAATACTATCCGGGCGATCCCATTCTGGGTCTGATGGATCAATACAAACAAGATTCACGTAATCAGAAAGTAAATTTGGGTGTTGGCGTTTATTATGATGATACCGGCCATGTCCCGGTACTGGAATGCGTTAGCACCGTAGAATCGCAACTGGTTAAAGAAAATTTACCACATGATTACCTGCCTATGGACGGACTGCCCGGTTATCGCCAGGCCTGCCAGAAATTATTACTTGGCAGTGAACATGAAGCTATTAAAAGTGCACGAGTTGCTACCATTGCCAGCCTTGGTGGTTCTGGTGCACTGCGCGTCGGTGCTGAATTTATTCACCGCTGGTTTCCTCAGGCAAAAGTTTATGTCAGCAATCCTACCTGGGGTAACCACATCAGTATTTTTGAGGGTGCAGGCATAGAAGTACTAAAATACCCCTACTATGATCCTGAAACAATTGGCATTAAATTCACAGAATTAAAACAATTCCTTCAGCAACTGGATGCAGGCAATATTATTTTGTTACATCCATGCTGCCATAATCCCACCGGTGTAGACCCAAGCCAAGAACAATGGGATGAGCTGCTTGAGATTATCAAACAAAAACAACTTATCCCTTTTATGGATATAGCATATCAAGGCTTTGGTGACGATATAGAAACCGATACCTATGCTATTCGTAAAGCTGTTGATTTAGGCTTATGCGTTTATATCAGCAACTCTTTTTCTAAAAATCTTTCAATGTACGGCGAGCGAGTGGGTGGTCTGAGTATTGTCTGCCCGACAACTGAAGAAGCCCGTCTTGTACAAAGTCAGCTTAAATTTACTGTACGCCGTTTATATTCAAGCCCTCCTGCACACGGCGGTCATGTCGTTGACCGTGTAATGAACAATAATCAGTTATTCAAGCAATGGGAACAGGAAGTCTATATGATGCGCGATCGTATTCGCGCTATGCGCAGCCGTTTACATGAAGTCTTACAAGCAAAATTCCCAGAGCGCGATTTCAGCTATTTTGTAAAACAACGTGGTATGTTCAGCTTCACTGGTCTGAATCCGCAGCAGGTTGAACGTCTGAAAAGCGAATTTGGTGTATATATGGTTGAAAATGGTCGTATGTGCATGGCTGGATTAAATAGCAGTAATATAGAATACGTAGCCAATGCAATGGTTGCTGTATTGAAGTAATTAGTATCTGAACAATGAAACTGGCTGATTATCAATTAATCCAGCCAGTTTCATTATTTGTATTACCAACACAATAAATTCAATTACAAAATAAATTTCTTAATTGGTTTGATGAGTAGCAAACCGGCGTAACCGGAAAGCCAATGCAATATTCATGACGCCGAATAATGCTGCATAAACACCAATTACCCAAGTTAATGCTATACCGCCCTGTACTGGATCAATAAGCAGAATAATACCCACCAAAACCGATAAGATACCGGCAATAATCATCCACCATTCACCCTGAATAGCTTTGCGTAAACGTATTGCAGTTATAATTTGGAATATACCGGATATCAAAGCCCAAGCAGCAATAAATGTAATCAAAACCAGCCAGGTAATTCCCGGAACAAAAAATGTCAGGATACCGGCCAGAATACTTACAATACCCCAAATCAGCATTAACCACCAATCCTGATGACTTTTTCGACCATTAATAGAAATGATTACGCCCATTACACCATCTATTAAAGCATAAACACCGAAGAATATAACCATGACCATTATAGTGATGAATGGATAGAACCACGTTAGCAATCCAAAAATCAATGCAGCAATCCCACGTAAAAGTACTATCCACCAATTTTTTGAAAGTAAATTAGCTAACGGACTGCGAAATGTAAAATTATTCACAATATTTCCTTTAATTAAATGTCCATTTCTAAATGATAAAATATTAATGGATAAGATATCAATAAACGATTGCTATTGATAACGCTTATTTTTATATAACAGCCAGCCATCATGATGACGATGCTTTGGATCATGGTGTGTCCAATGGACTAATCCGCCACGGTTGTTACTGATATACTCACCTGAAAAGCCAACTGTGTCTTCACGCTGCAAATCATTCAGCCTCGGCGCTATATCAATATTATGCACTATTAAAACCGTACTATCTGTGCCTGTACGCAGTATAAAACGCTGATGACGACTGCCTTTATTATCATCAGGTAATGTTTTAATAACTTTACCTTCTCCATATACTTGTACTTTATCAAGATTTTCTTTTTGAGCTTGCTCAATCGACACACTTTCCTTTGGATTACTTGCAACAGGTGCAGCAGTAAAACTATGTCGCATAGATTTAAAAGAATTAATTACCTGTTCCTGTGCCTGACTTTTTGGCCGCTCGTCTGTTGTGCTTTGCAACCACAACCATAATCCCAGTGCCACAATAACCAGCAAAATAACTTTCTTCATAAGTAAAAATTTTGATGTGCAGTTAGTAACAATTTAATTCATCATACAAAATGTAATCAGTGATAGCAAAATTAATGTTAATATAAATAAAAAATCAGGCTATCTGGAAATCCGGATAGCCTGATTCTAATAAAAACTATAATAATTTATTTTTTATAAGCTAATGCTGCTTTAATAAAGGCTGTAAACAAAGGATGGCCATTTTTTGGTGTTGAAGTAAACTCAGGATGAAACTGACAAGCGAAAAACCAAGGGTGATTCGGTAATTCAATTGTTTCAACCAAATGCTCATGCCCGGTAGATACACCACCAATAACCAAACCAGCCTGTTCTAACTGTGGCACATAATAGTTATTAACTTCATAACGATGACGATGACGCTCGCGAATCAACTCATTACCATAAATGTTTCTCGCCAATGAGCCGTCAGCCAGTTTTACTTCTTGTGCGCCTAAACGCATCGTACCGCCAAGATTAGTATTAATATCGCGCTTTTCAATCTGCCCGTCTCTATCCTGCCACTCACTAATCAAAGCAACAACAGGATGCTGGGTTTTCAGATCAAATTCAGTTGAATTGGCTCCATCCAGATTAGCCACATCACGTGCATATTCAATCAGCGCGATTTGCATGCCCAGACAGATACCCAGATAAGGAATTTGCTTTTCACGCGCATAACGAACAGCAGCGATTTTTCCTTCAACACCACGCGTACCGAAACCACCGGGAACCAGTATGGCATCCATATCTTCTAAGCAGGCCGTTCCTTCTGTTTCCAGAGCTTCACTATCTATATAATGAATATCTACTTCAGTTTCGGTCTGAATACCGGCATGCTTTAAAGCTTCCGACAAAGATTTATATGATTCAGTTAAATCGACATATTTGCCGACCATGGCAATTTTTACTTTATGTTTCGGATGTTGTACTAAATAAACAATCTTATTCCATGCAGTCAGATCGGCCTGCTGAACATTAAGTTGCAGCTGCTCACAGATAATATTGTCAATACCCTGATCATGAAGCATTGCCGGCACTTCATAAATGCTATTAACATCATAACAGCTTATAACCGCACGCTCTTCAACATTACAGAACAAAGCGATCTTACGTTTTTCTTCTTCCGGCATCGGCCGGTCCATACGGCAGATAAGCACATCCGGCTGAATGCCGATTTCACGTAATTCTTTAACGGAATGCTGAGTCGGTTTGGTTTTTATCTCACCTGCGGCCGCAATATACGGTACATAGGAAAGATGAACAAAAAGGGTATTGGTTCGTCCCTGCTGGCTGCGCATTTGTCTGATGGCTTCCAGAAAAGGCAAAGACTCAATATCACCTACCGTACCCCCGATTTCGACAATCGCCACATCGAAACCGGCAGCACCTTCATGAATTTTGCGTTTGATTTCATCAGTAATGTGGGGAATAACCTGAACAGTGCCCCCCAGATAATCACCACGGCGTTCTTTATGAATTACACTTTCATACACCTGGCCGGATGTAAAATTATTGCGCTTTTGCATCGTAGCATCAATAAAGCGCTCGTAATGCCCGAGATCCAGATCTGTTTCAGCACCATCATCAGTAACAAATACTTCCCCATGCTGAAAAGGACTCATTGTACCCGGATCAACATTAATATATGGATCCAGTTTAAGCATGGTTACTTTTAAACCACGGGATTCTAAAATAGCAGCAGTAGACGCAGCGGCAATGCCTTTACCCAGTGAAGAGACCACACCGCCAGTTACAAAAATAAACTTGGTCATGACAATCAGCAGGAAATTGAATTAAGCATTTTAGCCGAAAACAGCATGAAATGAAAGATACTGCCCGGTCGCATAAAGAGTAAGAATATTAACTCCAGATTGGCGCAATAATCACGGTTGTGGCATAATTAATCACCGTAACCGCTAAATTTTTATTATGTTGCAATCTGGACATATTTTCATTGTTTCTGCCGCTTCCGGAACAGGCAAAACCACTCTGGTTTCACGCCTGAGTGCCTGTCAGCCTGATATCCGTATTTCTATCTCTCACACTACCAGAATGCCGCGAGATGGAGAACAAAATGGCATTCATTACCATTTTGTCAGCCGTGATGAATTTGAGCAAATGATTGCTGCCAATGCCTTCATAGAACATGCAAATGTCTATGGTAATTATTATGGCACCAGTTTAAAAGCTGTTGAGTCATTATCAAAACAGGGCTATAACGTTATTCTGGAAATAGATGTGCAGGGTGCTGAACAGATCCGCCGTTTATTACCGGAAGCCACCAGCATTTTTATTCTGCCTCCGTCAATGGCCGAACTGAACGAACGTTTGCGAAACAGAGGCACGGATAGTGAAGATGTAATAGCCTACCGGCTGGAAAAATCACGTGAAGAAATAGAGCAAAGCCTGTTATTCGATTATGTGATTGTTAATGAAGAGATTACACAGGCAGAAAATGACCTGCTGGCGATTATTCGCTCGGTTGGCTTGCGTGCCAAAGCACAAAGCCAGACTATTATAAAAATTTTATCCGAAAAATAATTTATTTACCTTTTATTACTTATCCTGATATCAGGAATGGAACTCAGATTATGGCTCGTATTACTGTAGAAGATTGTATCGGACGTATTCCGAATCATTTTGACCTGACCATGATAGCTGCTTTACGCGCCCGTCAGCTTGCCAACGGCGCTACTGCACTGGTCGAAGAAGATCATGATAAACCGACTGTCATTGCCTTGCGCGAAATTGCCGGCGGACAAATCGGAACAGAATTACTTAACCAGCAGAAATAATACAGGCAAACAGCCATGTACCCCCCCAGCATGCCTTATAAACCACCAGTAAATCAATGGCGGGATAATCTTTTCGCGCATACAGAATATCTGAATAAACAGGAACGCTGGGAATTGCTGGAACAGGCATGCGCCTATATATATTCTCTTGCAGACAAAACTGGCAAAACTGCATTACTGGAACGCAGTTTTGCCATTACTACATCTCTTGCACAAAATCTGCACAGAGTACAGGCTCTTGCTGCCGTTTTAATCAAAATTGCTTTTGAAGATTTAGGTACTTCAGATTCTCACCTGCCAAGCCATGCATTAGGACAGGTGGGGATGAAAATTTTAAACGAAATTAATACCTCAGCATATACCGATATTGCCTCACAACTTAAATGCTGTGAGCAGCAAATAGAAAACAGCTATCATGCCATTATTACCGAGGCACAGAATAAATTATTGCACACCGCATCCTACCTCGGAAAAGATGATCTGCGATTACTTGGCAAAGCCTGCGAATTCGGTGCAACTGCACATCAGGGACAGTTTCGCAATAGTGGCCTGCCCTATATTACCCACCCTATAGCGGTGGCGACACAACTGGCTGAATGGCATGTAGACATTCAGGCTTTATGTGCAGGTGTATTACACGACGTACTGGAAGATACCGGTACCACCAAAGAAGAAATTATAGCCGTATTCGGAGAAACCATAGCCAATATGGTTGACGGTCTATCTAAACTGGAAAAACTGGAATATAACAGCCAGCAGGAAGCACAGGCTGAAAGTTTCCGCAAGCTTATTATGGCAATGACTCAGGACGTACGGGTAATCATTGTCAAGCTGTCAGACCGGCTGCACAATATGCGCACACTGTCTGCAAAAAAACCAGCCAGCCGAAGACGTATTGCACAGGAAACCATGGAAATCTATGCGCAGCTGGCCAATCGCATCGGATTAAACCATGTTTACCGCGAATTACAGGACTTGGCATTCAAGCATTTGTATCCGCATCGCTATGAAGTACTCGCCAAAGCTATTCAGTCATCCCGGCGTAACCGGCGTGACGTGGTAGGAAAAGTACTGCGCGCATTCAGTCAGCGTCTGGTTAGTGCCAATATCGAGGCACAGGTAAGAGGCCGAGAAAAAAACCTTTATAGCATATATGAAAAAATGCGCCGGAAAAATCTCCATTTTGCCGACGTAATGGATATATATGCATTCAGAGTTATCGTTAATAATATACCCGCCTGCTATACCGCTTTAGGCGTGTTGCATAATCTTTACAAGCCTAAGCCGGGAAGAATTAAAGACTATATTGCCATCCCTAAAAATAATGGTTACCAGAGTCTGCATACCATACTGGTAGGTCCGTATGGTCTGCCAATTGAAGTACAGATTCGTACACATGAAATGGATACCATTGCCGAACGGGGTATAGCCAGTTACTGGATGCACAAAGATGGTGAGCAGAATAGCTTTGATCAGGCTCAGATGCGTACTAATCAATGGCTGCAAAGCATACTTGATATTCAGGCACATAGTGCTAACGCCATTGAATTCTTTGAACACGTAAAAACTGATCTATTTCCAAACGAGGTCTACGTTTTCACCCCCAAAGGCAAAATCATTACCTTACCGGAAGGTGCCACACCAGTGGATTTTGCCTATGCAGTCCACACCGGCATTGGTAATCGTACTGTTTCAGCACGTATTAATCACAATCTCATGCCATTACGTACCCGGCTGCACACTGGTGACACAGTAGAAATCATTACCTCCAGCAACGGTCATCCTACCCCGGCATGGCTTGACTTTGCCGTTTCCAGCCATGCACGCAGCGCCATTCGCAGTCAGATTAAAAAAATGAATCGCTCAGATGCTATCCGTCTGGGTGAGAAATTATTACAAAAAGCACTCTCCAGCCTGTTACCAGAAAACGTTTTACTTTCAGACAGCCTGAAAGATAAATATCTGGCCGATTTACAACAGAAAAATACTTCCTTTGAAAATATCCTGTGCGAAGTTGGTATGGGATTGTTGCAACCGGTTTCTATAGCCATGCACATCGCAGAGCTGGCCGGAGAACACTTTAACAACACCATTAAACTGGCACCCATTAATCTTACCGGCAATGAATCTACCCATATTCATCTGGCTAAATGCTGCCACCCTATTCCCGGTGATACTATTAAAGCCTTATTAATCAAAGATCAGGGAATCATCATCCATCGTGATACCTGCAATACCATTCTGAAAACAGATCCTGAGCTTCAGCTTGATGCTAACTGGGATATTATGCAGGCAAGCAACTATCAAACAACACTGTGTCTGAATGCAATCGATAGTCATGGCTTACTGGCCACTATTGCTCAGGCGATTTCCTCTAATGGCGGTGATATCAAGTCGGTTGAAACAACATCGAAAAAGCTTGAAGGCATTGAGGGATTTATCGAATTTCGCTTTGTTTTACAGGTAAAAGATCTTGACCAGCTGAACCAGATTACCCGGGATTTGCACTCTGTACCTCAGATTCGCCGCGTAAACCGCGTCTGAACAATCTTTCCTGATAAATATTCATATATATATCCGTTAAATATCATCTTGACGAACCATATTTAATCAGACATAATTCTGCCTTATTTTTAAAATAAACCTATGTCTGTTATTACTTTGTTTATTACAGATATAGCCATTATTTACACCTTAGGAGGTGATGTTGTAAACGGTTATGCGGTACCGTAAACACCGCCCTGGCCCTAAGTGGCAACATTTAAATATTTAGCTGATTAATAGTAATCAGCATCAGAACTCATTTATTCAGGAAAAAACATGCCTTCTGTACGTGTAAAAGAAAATGAACCCTTTGAAGTTGCGATGCGTCGCTTTAAACGCTCTGTTGAAAAAACCGGTCTAATGACCGAACTGCGTGCTCGTGAAGCTTACGAAAAACCAACTACTGAACGTAAGCGTAAAAAAGCAGCAGCCGTAAAACGTTTACAGAAACGCTTGCGCAGCCAGCAATTGCCACCAAAATTCTATTAATTGGTAGCTCCGGTTTATCATTTTCTGGTAACCGGAAATAAATACAATTGAAAACAATACCGCAGGCTATTGCTTGCGGTATTTGCATTTTACAGAAATAACTATCTGAAGCACCGCAATTTTAGCAGTATCATACTAAACTAATTTAATTTTTATTTATTGCGAGCATTATTATGAGCCTGAAACAACAACTGCAAGAAGATATGAAAACTGCCTTGCGCAATCATGATTCAGCTACCCTGTCCACCATTCGAATGGCACTGGCTGCAATAAAACAGATCGAAGTAGATGAACGAATCGAAGTAGACGATACACGCTTCACAGCTATTATCAGCAAAATGGTTAAACAGCGCAAAGAGTCTGTACGCATGTATACCGAGGCTGACAGAACTGATCTGGCAGAAAAAGAACAGTCAGAAATCGATTTGCTGCAGAATTATCTGCCCAAAATGCTCGACGAAGCTGAAATTGACGCAGCAATTAAAGAAGCCATAACCAGCACAGGCGCTGCGCAGCCAAGTGATATGGGTAAAGTTATGGGTGTACTGAAAAAAACACTGGCCGGTAAAGCTGACATGAGTGAAGTCAGCAAAAAAATCAAACAGCTTTTAAACTAAAAGTTATCTGCATTAACCATAACAGCAGATCAGAAAGACCGTTTTCCAATTTTTCATATTGAAGATAGCAGGCATAGTTGGAATGATTCCCAGTGAATTTATTGACGAATTATTAAATAAAATTGATGTCGTCGATGTAATCGAAGAGTTTGTACCGTTAAAAAAAAGCGGTGCCAACTACATGGCCTGCTGCCCTTTTCACAAAGAAAAATCTCCTTCCTTTTCTGTCAGCCCCAGCAAACAGTTTTATCATTGCTTTGGCTGCGGCGTACATGGTTCAGCCATTGGCTTTATCATGGAATATCAAGGATTAAGCTTTCAGGAAGCTGTGCAATTTCTGGCCGACCGGATCGGAATGACCGTACCCAGACAGATTGGCAACAACAACTCACAGGCACATAAAGCCCTTAAACAGCAACAGCAGACACTGGAACAAACCACAGCTGATGCCGCCACCTTTTACCAGCAACAACTTAAAACCTCGCCAAGTGCTCAGAATTACTTACAGCAGCGCGGCCTGAGCGATGAAATCATTCTTCATTATGGTTTGGGCTATGCACCTGATGACTGGCAGGCACTGGCAAAAGTATTCCAGCCCTATCCAAGCAATGCACTGGTAAACAGCGGTATGGTCATTACCAAAGACGACCGCCATTACGACCGGTTCCGTAACCGTATTATGTTTCCAATCCGCAGTACCCGCGGTCAGATTATCGGGTTTGGTGCGCGCATTCTGGATTCAGGCGAACCTAAATATCTTAATTCACCTGAAACTCCCTTGTTTGATAAAGGGCGTAATCTGTATGGCTTGTATGAAGCACGTGCCGCCATTAAAGAAGCACAGCGTGTACTGGTAGTAGAAGGTTATATGGACGTAGTTGCCCTGGCACAGTTTGGTCTGGGCTATGCAGTAGCCGCACTCGGTACAGCCACCACCGCCGAACATGTGCGCTTACTGATGCGGCAAAGCGATCATATCTATTTTTGCTTTGACGGCGACAGCGCAGGTAAAAAAGCAGCCTGGCGGGCTTTAGAAAATGCCTTACCGCAGTTAAAAGACGACAAAATTTTACACTTTCTGTTCTTACCGGCCGAACACGATCCTGACAGTTATGTACGCAGCTATGGATTAAAACCATTTGAAGATGCATTACTCAATCAGAGTCTGCCATTATCAGCCTATTTCTGGCAGGTACTGACAGAAAATATTGATATGGATACACAGGAAGGCAAAGCGGAGCTGATTAAAACCGCCAGTCCTTTACTGGCGCAAATCAAAGCACCGGCACTTTCTTTTCTGCTGCGTCAGGAACTTAGTCAGAAAGTAGGTATTGATGAACACAATCTGGCACAACTGCTCGGGCAGGAACTGCCCAGACCTCAGACTATCAGACAGAAAAGTTATCAATTACCCCGCAATACTTTCCGGCAGCCGCCAGTCATGTCATTAGTGCAAAAGCAGATACGCGCGCTATTGATAAATCCGCAATGGGCCGTATATATAGAACTACCAGAATATCTGGACCTGCACGGCGATTATGCATGCCTCGCCGCGCTGGCTGAACGTATTCAAGCCTCCGTTACCCCGTTAAACAGTGGTGCCGTGCTGGAACTGATGCGTAATACTGAATTTGAACCCGTTATCCGGCAGATTATTCATGATTATATGGACTCACCGGATGTCATGCAGCCAGGCAATGAAGATGACTGCACCACATTCAGACAGGGCATGCAAAAATTACTGGACAACCTTAAAACACAGCAGATTGATGCGTTGAAGCGCAAACTCCAGCATGAGCGACTAAGTGCCGACGAAAAACAGTTACTACTGCTACTTTTAAGTCCGTCCAAAATGCCGTCAGTATAAACCGGCGGTTATTGTAAACGCTTGCAGCGACAAAGTCGTTGTGAATACATCGAGTAAAATATGGCAAACTCCACACCTAAGAAATCCACTATTGATACCAGTCAGGAACAGGATGATACTCGCCCGTTAACCGCAGAAGAACAGCGTGCCCGCCTGCGTCAGCTGATTATTCAGGGTAAAGAGCGTGGTTATATTACCTACGCCGAAATCAATGATGCCCTGCCCGACGAAATGTCTGACGCCGATCAGATTGACAACATTGTATCGATGATCTCCGGTCTGGGTATTCAGGTTACAGAAGAAGCTCCTGATGCCGAAAGTCTGCTCATGGGCGACAACACCGCCAACATGACCGACGACGATGCAGTAGCAGAAGCAGAAGCAGCACTATCCAATGCCGACAATGAATTCGGACGAACCACCGATCCGGTACGCATGTATATGCGTGAAATGGGACAGGTAGACCTGCTGACCCGTGAAGATGAAATCATCATCGCCAAAAAAATCGAAAATGCCTTGCGTAACATGATTCAGGCCATTTCCGCATGTCCGGGATCAGTAGCAGAAATACTTGCTCTGATTGATGCAGTGCGCAAAGATGAAATCAAAGTAGACGAAATAGTCGAAGCCATTGTCGACCCGCATGAAGAGCTGCTGGATGAACTGGGCATTGGTCTGGATACCAAAAACGAAGACACCGAAATTACTGATGACAGTGATGACAGTGTAGACGTTGATGATGAAGAAAATGATGAAGAGAGTGCAGCACTGGCCGCTTCAGCCAACCTTGAAGAACTGCGCCAGAAAACACTCGAACATTTCGATGGTATTCAAAGTCTGTACGATACCATGGTTGCCACCTTACAGGAAAAAGGCAGTCACCATGCCGATTACCTGAAATTACAGCAGGAAATTGCCGAACAACTGCTACAGGTGCGTTTCGCTACCCGTCAGATTGAAAGCCTGTGCGACAATCTGCGTATGCGCGTTAATCAGGTAAGACAGCTTGAACGCGAGATTCGCGATATTGCCCTGAACCGCGTCCACATGGAACGCGACTATTTTATTAAAAGCTTTACCAATCGCACTACCGACCTGGGCTGGGTAGATGAAGAACTCTCCCTGAACCGCGTATGGAATGAAGCATTGCGCCGTTTTCAGTATGCCATCATCGAAAAACAGACCGAACTGGCCAATCTGGAGCAGTCTGCCCAGATCTCACTGGATGAGCTTAAACAGATTAACAAAAACATGGTGAAAAGCGAGCAGGAAACTGCCGCAGCCAAACAGGAAATGATTCAGGCCAACCTGCGTCTGGTGATTTCCATTGCCAAAAAATATACCAACCGCGGTCTGCAATTTCTCGACCTGATTCAGGAAGGTAACATAGGCCTGATGAAAGCCGTAGATAAATTTGAATATCGCCGCGGCTATAAATTTTCCACCTATGCCACATGGTGGATCCGTCAGGCAATTACCCGCTCTATCGCCGATCAGGCGCGTACCATTCGCATTCCGGTACACATGATTGAAACCATCAACAAAATGAACCGTATCTCCCGCCAGTATCTGCAGGAAAACGGCGAAGAAGCTGATTCTGCCAAACTGGCTGAGCTGATGGAAATGCCGGAAGACAAAATCCGCAAAATCATGAAAATTGCCAAAGAGCCTATTTCAATGGAAACTCCGATTGGTGATGATGATGATTCTCATCTGGGCGACTTTATCGAAGACGCCAATAACGTCGCACCGGCTGATGCGGCCATGTACTCCAGTCTGCGCGAAGTAACCAAAGATGTACTTGAAAGCCTGACTCCGCGCGAAGCCAAAGTACTGCGCATGCGCTTCGGTATCGACATGAATACCGATCATACACTTGAGGAAGTGGGTAAACAGTTTGATGTTACCCGTGAGCGCATTCGTCAGATTGAAGCAAAAGCCCTGCGCAAACTGCGCCACCCTACCCGCTCTGACCGGCTGAAAAGCTTTCTTGATAGTGACGAAAACAAACAATAAACATTTTTTAGTTTAAAACCAGAATCATCCGCCAGGAGCGGATGATTTTTTATGTAAAACCTTGCAACACCCATCCGTATTGGTTACAATACGCAGCTTACGGGTCTGTAGCTCAGGGGTTAGAGCAGGGGACTCATAATCCCTTGGTCGTGGGTTCGAACCCCACTGGACCCACCAGATAACCCATAAAATCCTGTATCAGAAAACAGAGTTTTTATCAAAAAAGCCGCTTTTAGCGGCTTTTTTATTGCTTATTAAAATAATCTGCATAAATAATAAATACTATAATTTTTATTATACAGGCACAAATTTTCATTCAATACTCACTGAAAACACACTTTGTAAAAACCCTGAGCTAAAAATTATATTTATAATATTCTGCAAACAATATTTTAAACTATAGCTACTAAATAATTATTTAATTATGCTTTTTATCATCTGTATAGCTGAATGTATTTCAGGCCGGATGATACATTTACACTAAAACAGTAACTTTCATTTAACATTTAATTATCATAAAAAAGCCGTTGGTTAATTATTCTGTATAACAGTCTCATTTCTCAGTATTTAGCTTTGGCAAATGAACTAATCATATTTTAAAAATATGCATAAAAATAATAAATATTAGAATAAAATCCTTTTTACATGCATATAGTTGCACAATTAATACACTTATTTCTGATTTTTATATTTTTTTTAATTATCCATAAATCTCACGTCAGTACTGGCTTTAAAACCGGTAATATTAGTTAATCATAAAACACAAAAACTAATAAATAACAAAAACTTTTATTAACATTTATAATCCTACCCGTAACATCCAGCGTTATCATTCTGGAAAATATTAGTTTATGAAATATAAAACCTGCTTCTTTACACATCAGAATATCATATAGCATATTTGCTTTGTATTTTTATGAAAACACTTATTTTTCTAAAATATTTTGATCAACTTTCCGGAACTGCTATCTGCTAATGTTGTTATCATAAAGTTAACCTTATTTAAATAGGATATAACATATCTTCTATAATTATTTTGTATAGGATTATTTTTATTTGTTAATTAGCAATTAACGTGCAAATAAAACAAATTTGTAAATTTATAGCTATTGTATATTTTTAAATACCTGCATAATCAAGGAAAACTGATGAATAACATTTATAAATCCAAATGGAGTGAAGCAACACAGACATGGGTAGCCTGCTCGGAACTGGTACGTGGTAAAACTAAAAATAACTGTGTCAAAATTGCTGCAGCTGTTGCCCTTGCTTTAACCAGTTTAGGCTCATATGCTGATGATATTGTTCCCTGTGACAATAACTCAGGAAGTGTTGTAGTTTCAGGAACTACATGTTCGTTACCTCCGTTACCAGACGGCAAACCTTATGCTGAAATTTCTGGATCAGCTAACGCTGATTTAACGGGTGGAGATATTAATGTCATTGGGTCAACTAAAGTCAAAAAAGTAATTAATGTAGATGGATCTAAACTGAATGCTACAAATATAACGACTACAAATAAATTTAATTCAGCAGGTACTAATGCTTTAGCTATTGCAGGCGGTTCAACAGTAACAATTACACAAGATCTGACAGCATATAATAAGGGGAGCACAGCGGATACTATCGTGAATTCGGGAAAGTCTAAATTAAGTGTAGGAAACAATCTGAAACTTGATGATAGTAGTCAATCAGGTTTCAATAACGGTATACAAAATATAGAAAATAGTGTGATAGGGGTTACAGGAGACATTAATATTACTTCGAAAGCAGGTTTCAATAACGGTATAATAAATAAAGATAACAGTGAGATAACTGCTAATAATATTACGATTGCTTCGGATGCAAATTTCAGTAATGATGGTATACAAAATAAAGATAATAGTAAGATAAAGCTTACAGGAGACATTAATATTACTTCGAAGGGTAATAAAGGAAACGCATCAATAGAAAATACAGACGGTGGTGAAATTGAAGCCAATAACATAACTATAACTCAGGGAGATAAAAATTATGCAATTCATCAAACATCAGAAGCATCATCTATAACTGTTAAAAATGATTTAAACATTACATCCGGAAATATTCCTGAGGGAAATTCTACGATTAAGATTGAAGGCGGAAAAATAGAAGTCACAGGTAAAACCACCATTAACACTCATGTCGATCCAGACTTTATCGATGACCCTGAAAAAGTCTCTGCTATTTCTATTACAGACGGAACTTATAAAGCTAACGGTGGAGCTGATATTAACATTAAAGATAATGATGAAGAAAACTTTAAAGGTGCTGCAGGAGTAATCATTGGAAAAGAAGGAAATTTTATAAATAATGGTACTCTAACGGTAAATGGTGGTGACAATACTGTAATTGCTACTGATTTAGAATCAGGTGAAGAAGCAACTTTTACAAACAACGCAGGCGGGACTACAACGAGTCACGCTGATACAATTGTTCATAATTCATCTGGAATATTAAAAGTAACTAATTCTGGGAAATTAATTTCTGAATCTGATAAAAATTCAGCTGAATCTGATAAAAATTCAGTTTTAAAAAATAATAAAAATGGTATTATCAATGTTGATAACGATGGTACTATTGCCGGTAATATTACTAACATAGATAACGGTACAGTTATTATCAATAACAGCGGTGATATCAAGAAGAACAAGAAGAAAAAGATTGAAAATTCCGATAATACCCAGAGCAAGACTGAAACTTCTGATAATACCCAGAGCAATACTGAACCGAACAAGATTGAAAATTCCGGTACAGGTTTGATAGATATTACTAATACGGATACCGGTACTATAGACAGCGATATTCTTAATAAAGATAACGGTAAAGTTATTATCAAGAACAGCGGTGATATCAAGAAGAAAAAGATTGAAAATTCCGATAATACCCAGAGCAAGACTGAAATTTCCGATAATACCCCGCCGAAAAAGATTGAAAATTCCGGTACAGGTTTGATAAATATTACTAATACCGGTACTATAGACAACGATATTCTTAATACAAATACTGGTACCATTAGCATTACCAATAACGATAACGGTACCCTTAATGGCTCTATCACAAATACCGGTGATGAAATAAAAGTAAATGATCCCAATGCAGAGATTCCTGCTAATATATTTATTGATAACAAGAAAAATTTAAACGGCAATATTAATAATGAAGGCAATGGTAGTATTGTTGTTAACAATAATACAGCCAGCTCTGTTATAAACGGTAATATTACTAATGCTAAGGATGGTAATATCGCTATTAATAACAGCGGTAAGGCTAATTCCTCTAAAATTACTAATTCCAATGCTGGTAAGATTGACATTACCAATAACAAGGACGGTAATGTTAATAGTGAAATTACCAATGAGAATACTGGTGCTATTAAGATTACCAATGATGGTACCATTAGTGGCTCTATCACCAATACCGGTAATGCAAGTACTGTCGCCGCCAACAATATTGATATCACCAACAATGGTGTTTTAAACAGCGATATTAATAATAAAGACAATGGTAATATCACTATCAATAACAGCGGTAAGACTGATTCCTCTAAAAAAATTACTAATTCCAAAGATGGTAAGATTAACATTACCAATACAGCGGTCGGCGATTTTCAAAGTGCCATTGATAACGATGCAACCAGTACCGGCATAATTACTCTGGATAATAAGGGTACTGTTAATAGTACTATTACTAATCGGAATACTGGTGCTATTAATATTACCAATAACGATAACGGTAACCTTGGCGGCTCTATCACAAATACTGGTAATGCCGGTACTATTCATATTATCAATAACGATAAAGGTACCCTTGGCGGTTCTATCACAAATACCGGTGATCAAATAAATGATACTACTGCTAATATATTGATTGAAAACAATAATGATTTAAACAGCACTATTAATAATGATGGCAATGGTACTATTGCTCTGGATAATAAGGAGGCGGGTACTGTTAATAGTACTATTACTAATCAGAATACTGGTGCTATTAAGATTACCAATACCGGTACCATTGGCGGCTATATCAAAAATAAGGGTACAGGCAGTATCTCTTTAACCAACAATATCATCGATAACAATACCTTTGGTACCTTTGGCGGTTATATCGAAAATAATGGTACAGGCAGGATCTCTATAACCAATGACGGTACCATTAATGGCTCTATCACTAATACCGGTACTCAAAGAGTGGTTGATAACAACTGGATTGATAATATCTGGATTGATAACAATAAAGAGTTAAAGAGCAATATTGAAAATCTCAATGGTAGTATTGTTGTTAACAACAATAAAGAAGGCTCTTCTTTTACCGGCAATATTTATAATAACAATGGTTTTAATACAGGTAAGATTACTGTTAACAACAATGAAGAAAATACTAAAATTAATAGCCATATTACCAATGATAATGGTGATATTACTATTAACAACAGGGCATACAGTTCTACTATTGAGGGCGATATTACTAACAAAAATCACGGCCGGGTTACTATCGAAAACAGCGGTAAGGTTGGTAAAACTGGTCAAGATGGTGAAGCTGATACCTTTCTAAAAATTACTAATTCCGGTGGTAGTATTAACATTAAGAATGATAATGACGGCGATTTTCTAGGTAACATTGATAATGATAATGATGCAACTGGTACCGGCTTCATTGATATTTACAATAATGGAAATACCTTTAAAGGCTCCATTACCAATCAGAATACTGGTACCATTGATATTACCAATAGAGGAAAGAACTTTGACGGCTCTATTACCAATCAGAATACTGGTAATATTAGTATTACTAATGACACAACCTTAAACAGCACTATCACCAATACCGGTGATAAGCGTACTGATGGCTATAATATTGAGATCACCAACAATAAGGAGTTAAACGGCTCTATCAAAAATGAGGGAACAGGCGATATCCATATTAAAAATACCAAAGATACCAGTTCTATAATAAGCCGTATTGGCCGTATTACCGGTGAGATTACTAATAACAATGCCGGTACTATCACCTTGAACAATGATGGTGAGATAGCTAGCGCTATTCTTAATGGAGGGGCTGGTGCTATTAATATTGAAAACAATAAAGACAGCTTTATTAATGGTAATATTACTAATAGTGGTGCTGGTAATATCAGCATTAAGAATCAAGATAAAGCTGTATTAAACGGCAATATTAAGAATGATGGTTCCGGATCAATTACATTTACTAACAATGGTGATGTAGATGCTAGTGTAGTTAATAATACCAGTGTAAGAATTAACGATACTAGTCTGAGGCAAATTCAGAATACTGGTAATGGCACGATTACCATTATCAATAATAAAACTTTGAACAGACCAATCAGCAATGCCAGTGATGGTACTATTGGTATAACCAATAACGGTATTATGAAAACGGATATAACCAATACTAAAAGCAGTACAGGTAGAATTGAATTTATCAATACACAGGAATTCGAAGGTAATCTGATTAATGCTAACACAGGATTTATTTCTGCCTTAAATACCAAAAACTTTACCGGTATAACAGACAATTCCGATTCAGGAAAAATAAATCTGGATAATCAGGGTATCTGGAACAATACCGGAAACTCTGTATTAACAAAGCTGCAAAACACTACCGGGACAATTATATTTCCGAAAGTATCTGAAGTTAATGCCGGTGACAAAGACCAGTACCATACTATCACTGTTAATGGTAACTATACCGGTGGCGGTCTGATGCGTGTTAATACTGTATGGAATAAGGATGGCACTTCTTATAGCGACCGCGTTGATATTCATGGCGATGTAGACGGTGCCGCTACAACAGTGCAGACATTAAACGGTATCTATGGCGATGTGACCCTGAAAGAGATACCTATTCATTCTGCAGTTGTGGTGCATGTAGCCGGTAAGAGTAGCGGCAATGATTTTACCGGTTCCGCTCCGACTACCAATGCCGGTGAAGCTCAGCTTAAAAAAATAGATACTACTTCAGGAACTGATTATGCATGGACATTAACTGCACAAAATAAAACACCTGAACCAACTAATCCTAGTGTGTCTGGACCTACTGATCCTAATATTTCCGAACCTACTGATCCTAATGTGTCTGGACCTACTGATCCTAATATTTCCGAACCTACTGCTCCTGATAAGCCTATTTTGCCAGCACCACCTATAACAGAAGTACCAATTTATGCAGAACCGGTTTCCGGTTATGTGCAGATGCCTACAGCAGATATGGAACTTGGCTTTACCACGATTGGCACATTACATGAGCGGCGCGGGGAAAACCAGACTTACAATATCACTGGTTCGAATAATACTGCTCTTGGTAGTGATCAGCAGCAGACATGGGGCAGAGTTCTGGTTAAACATCTGGATAAAGATGGTAAAAAACGTTTGAATACCGCCGGTAATCAATCTGTATTACAGATTGGTCATGATTTTATTCTGGATGAAAATGAGAAAACCGGAATACGGCGGCATATTGGCGGCTATGTAGCTTATGGCCATAATGAAAATGATTTCCGCGATCAGTACCGAGCTAAGAATGGTTACATCGTTGATGACCATTACACGGGCAAAGGCCGTACTGATGCAGTAAGTGTTGGTGGTTATGGTACCTTCTACGGCAATAATGGCGGTTATGTAGATCTTGTTGGTCAGGTAACTTATCTGCGCAATAAATACAATGCCCGTTCGAACGAATCTGTACATCAGAACGGCTGGGGCGCAGCTTTATCAGCTGAAACAGGTAAATCATTTATTGTATATGGAAATAACTGGTTCGTAGAGCCGCAGGCTCAGCTGGTATACCAGTATCTGTCTCTGGATGATTTTAATGACAGAATCCGCCATGTTGACCAGCATGATCCGTCTGCACTGCGCGGTCGTGTAGGTATGCGTTTCGGCTATAATGGTGATACCCGTGATAACCTGCCGTCATCCTCTTTCTATGGCATTGCGAATATCTGGCATGATTTCGTTAATCCCAAATCAGTTGATATTGGTCGTGACAAACTAAAAGAAGATTATGCCAAAACCTGGGGCGAAGTCGGTCTGGGTATTCAGTTGCCAATCACCCGTCAAAGTAATTTCTACAGCGATATCCGTTACGAGAAAAATTTTGGCAGTGATAAACGCAAAGGCTTTAAAGGTACTATGGGTTATAAATATACCTGGTTATAATGCATTATCCGGCAGTAGCCATATGGTTACTGCTGCTTTCTGCAGGGCACAGCATTTAATGCTGTGCCCTGTTTCTGTTTAAATATTCTTTGGTTTTCTTTTCAGCAAAACAGGCTTGACATTCAACTTAGGTGAAGGTTTAAGCTGTTCTTTTTCTTCATAAGAATCATTATGCACAGAAGAGACTTCCTCAGATATTCGGCCATGGTAAGCGCCGCAGCTACGCTACCGCTTTCTGCTTATGCTCTGAATACTCTGGATTTACCGGTATTGGCTATTCCGCCATTATTAGATACCGGTAAAGATAACAGGATTCAGCTCACTATTCAGCAGGGCACCAGCCGTTTTGGCAAATATCAGACGCAGACATGGGGCTATAATAGTGCTTTGCTTGGTCCTGCTATACGTATTTACCGGGGCAAACCGGTACAGATAAAACTGCAAAACCGATTAACTGAAGCCACAACCGTACACTGGCATGGTCTGGAAGTACCGGGTGAAGCAGATGGCGGACCTCAGGCCTGTATACCAGCCGGACAAGCACGAGCAATTGAATTTACCTCAAGCCAGCCTGCTGCAACATGCTGGTTCCACCCGCACCAGCATGGGCAGACCGGCCGTCAGGTGGCAATGGGGCTGGCTGGTTTGCTGTTGCTGGAAGATACTGTCAGTACTGGTCTGCCTATCCCCAAAAACTGGGGATTAGATGATATTCCTCTGATCGTACAGGATAAAAAATTTAATACAGCCGGACAAATTGATTATCAGCTTGATGTTATGAGTGCTGCCATGGGCTGGTTTGGAGATACTCTGTTGTGTAATGGTCAGATATATCCGCAGCATAACGCGCCGCGTGGCTGGTTGCGATTACGTCTGCTTAATGGCTGTAATGCCCGAACTCTGAATTTTGCCTGTAGTGATGGCCGCCCTTTATATGTTATTGCCAGTGACGGTGGCTTTCTGCCTCAGCCAGTAACGGTGTCCAGCCTGTCGGTATTGCCCGGTGAACGTTTTGAAGTAATGGTTGACACCAGTAACGGTAAAACATTTGATTTGCTTACTTTACCGGTAAAACAGATGGGCATGAATCTGCCGCCTTTTGATCAGCCCTGCCCGATAGTTCGTGTGTCTGTACTTTCTTCGCGTAATGATACATCTTTACCCGATCAGTTTACCAGCTCTCTGCCTGTATTACCGGCTCTGTCTCAGCTTGTACACCGACATTTTCAGCTGTCTATGGATCCTGAGCTGGACAGTATGGGCATGCAGGCTTTACAACAACTGGCGGGAAAATCAGCTATGCCAATGGAGCATATGTCTATGCATCAGTCTCATATGGAAATGATGCATAATATGCATACCGATAAAAAAGCATTAGATTTAATGCATGCCAACAGGATTAACGGACAGACT
Organism: Snodgrassella sp. W8124; assembly: GCF_016100875.1. Lineage (NCBI taxonomy): Bacteria > Pseudomonadati > Pseudomonadota > Betaproteobacteria > Neisseriales > Neisseriaceae > Snodgrassella > Snodgrassella sp. W8124. The sequence continues at coordinate 494,937 of NZ_JACFRP010000001.1, read as the reverse complement.
TTTGATATGAATAAGCCGGCATTTGCCGCCAGTAAAGGGAAATATGAGTGCTGGGAAATATCCGGTTTAGGCGATATGATGCTGCACCCGTTTCATATTCATGGTACTCAGTTTCGCATTCTTAATGAAAACGGACAACCGCCTGCTGCTCATCGCTCAGGCTGGAAAGATACGGTACGGGTAGAAGGTGGTGTAAGTAAGGTATTGGTGAAATTCAACCACAGTGCGCCAGCCAGTTTTCCTTACATGGCTCATTGCCACATACTGGAACATGAAGATACCGGGATGATGCTGGGGTTTACTGTCTGAATATGCGTTCGTTACAAGCTGAATTTTTTCAGGTATTTAAAAACTGAAGTTAATAATACTTATGGATTAATAAAACGTTAAATTAACTGCGTCACTAATATTTGTCCATAAGCCGGATTAGCATAAACAATGAAATTCTGGCATGAAAATATATAATTTTTTCAAAAATATTCCATAAGTGTCATCGTATCAGGTCTGTAAATATCCCGATAAAAATATAAACCACTCAAAACGATTGGTTTTGAGTGGTTTCTTATGTCAGTTATTAATTAGCTGCACTGGTACGAATCAGATAATCAAAAGCACTTAATGCTGCTTTAGCACCTTCACCGGCAGCGATAATAATCTGCTTATAGGGTACGTTTGTACAGTCACCGGCGGCAAAAACACCCGGCACACTGGTTTTACCAAAAGCATCAATTACAATCTCGTGCATTGGCTCAGTTAAGTCTACTGTACCTTGCAAAAATCCGGTATTTGGTAATAAACCAATCTGAACAAAAATACCTTCCAATGCCAGATGATGTTCTGTATTGCTTACCCGGTCCAAATAGTTCAGGCCATTAACTTTGCCATTTTCGCCGGTTACCTCGGTAGTCTGAGCATTCATAATAATCTGAACATTAGGCAGACTATGCAATTTTTGCTGTAATACTTCATCAGCACGCATTTTGTCGGAAAATTCCAGCAGAGTAACATGCTTTACAACGCCAGCCAGATCAATGGCAGCTTCTGCACCGGAATTACCACCACCAATTACGGCTACATCTTTGCCTTTAAATAACGGACCATCACAATGCGGACAATAAGTCACACCTTTCGTACGGTATTCCTGCTCACCGGGCACATTCATTGAGCGCCAGTGTGCACCTGTAGACAGGATAACTGTACGCGATTTTAAAACAGCACCACTTTCTGTATGTACTTCAATCAGTCCGCCTGTAGTTTTAGCCGGTACCAGCGCACTAACTCTTTGCAAATTCATAATATCGACATCATAACTGCGTACGTGGCTTTCCAGATCATGGGCAAAACGCGGACCGTCGGTACGTAAAACTGATATGTAATTTTCAATATCCAGCGTGTCGAGAACCTGACCACCAAAACGTTCGGCCACAATACCGGTACGAATACCTTTACGTGCTGCATATACAGCGGCAGCAGCACCGGCAGGTCCCCCGCCCACAATCAGCACGTCAAACGGTGCTTTTGCATTTAATTCATCAACTGCCGCACTGGCGGCATTGCTGTCCAGTTTAGCAACAATTTCCGCCAGTTCCATTCTGCCCTGACCAAATGGTTCACCATTCAGAAAAACGGCCGGCACACCCATAATCTGTTTCGCTTCAATTTCTTCCTGAAACAATGCTCCGTCAATAGCTGTATGGCTGATATTCGGATTGAGAATAGACATCAGATTCAATGCCTGTATAACATCCGGACAATTGTGACAGGTAATAGAATAATAAGTTTCGAAGTGATAACTGCCCTGCAAATTTTTAATTTGTTGCTGTAATGATTCTGCTTCTTTAGATGGATGACCGCCCACCTGCAATAAAGCCAGTACCAGTGAACTGAATTCATGCCCCATCGGATTACCGGCAAAAACCAGTCCTGTATGCACACCGGGATTAGTGATCTCAAAAGATGGCTTACGTTCAGACTGACCATCGGTACGCAGACTGACTTTATCACTTAACGCCTCTACTTCCTGTAACAGTGCCAGCATGTCGCGAGCACCTTTACTTTCGTCCAGCGTAGCAATAATTTCAACCGGTCTGGTTACATATTCAAGATAAGCTTTTAGTTGGTTTTTCAAAGTGTCGTCTAACATTTTACTGCTCCATTACATTAATAAAAATAAACTATAGATATTCTGTTTTTGATAGCCTGTATTTTTGTTTTAGTAAAAAGCCCGGATACCGCAGCCGGTATTCGGGCTGAATGACTGTTTATTTAACAGTAAGTTTTTGATGTGTGTATTTAAGTGTGTTAGATTTTACCAACCAGTTCCAGAGAAGGAGCCAGAGTTTTTTCGCCTTCTTTCCATTTAGCAGGACAAACTTCACCCGGATGAGAAGCAACATATTGTGCAGCTTTAACTTTACGTACCAGATCTGAAGCTTCACGACCGATACCTTCTGCAGTTACTTCCACACACTGGATAATACCCTGCGGGTCAACCAGGAATGTAGCACGATCGGCAGAACCCTGTCCTTCACGCAGTACACCAAAATTAGTTGTCAGGGTAGCATTGCGGTCACCCAGCATAAAGTATTTAATTTTGGCAATTGTGTCAGAAGCATCGTGCCATGCTTTATGAGTAAAATGAGTATCGGTAGAAACAGAGTAAACTTCTACGCCCAGTTTCTGCAATTCTTCATAGTGGTCAGCCAGATCACCTAATTCAGTAGGACAAACAAAAGTAAAATCTGCCGGATAGAAAAAGAATATAGACCATTTACCTTTTACGTCAGCATCACTGATGTCTACAAATTTACCATTATGAAAGGCAGTGGTATTGAACGGTTTGATTTCAGTGTTAACATTAGCAACCATGAAATATCTCCTTGAATGTACAGGTTGAATTAATCGATGGATGTATAGTACACAAATTTACTCAATAAATATAATCAAATGATTTTATGTAATCGATAGTTTTTATTTTTCATAAAAAACAATGTATTATATTTTCAGGATTATAAAAATAACTTACAAACCAGATAAATACACTAAATTCATATATAAAAACTATTATAAACAGCCATTAGCTGTATGGGAGTTACTCTGCCAAAATCTAAAATTGCTGTAACTAAACCGGTCACAGCTTGTATGCTGCACATTACTGATATTTGCCCTGTGCATTTATCAAGATTAATATACAGATTATCATAAAAAAAGAAGTCAAATTAAGATTGATACCGGCAAAAAATTTTTTCACTTTTTAGTTTCAGTTTAATTCTGCTACTGAATATTTGCAGGTGATGTATGGTATGAAAACGCATATTCTGCAATTGATAATATTTATACTGGTACTCATATGGTCTGCTTATCAGCCGCATGACTATCCTACCTGGTGGCTTGAAGTTTTTCCGGCATTGCTAGGATTGATACTTCTTGTATTCACCTATTCCCGTTTTCGTTTCAGTCAGCTTATGTACTGGGTAGTTTTAATTCATGCAGTTATTTTACTGATTGGCGGACATTACACTTATGCCGAAGAACCGGTATTTAATTATCTACGCGGTGTATTTGGCTGGTCACGTAATAATTACGATAAGCTTGGACATTTTTTTCAAGGTTTTTCACCAGCTATTATAGCCAGTGAATTACTATGGAGATTACGAATTGTACGCTACCGCGGCTGGGTGATATTTTTGAGTGGTTGTGTCTGCATGACGATTAGCGCCATATACGAGTTGTTTGAGTGGCTGGTAGCAATACTGAGTAATCAGGAAGCTGTCACTTTTCTTGGCACACAGGGCGATGTATGGGATACACAGAAAGATATGCTTTGGTGTCTGATAGGTTGCAGCACCATGCTTATCTATCTTTATTTTAGTAAACGGCACTTACGGAGACCATCACGTTAAAACCGCAGTTACCATTACAAGTAAAAATCAGATCGGATCCAACTGACAACAGCAAAGTATCTGATTAGTCTTGCATGGCAGCTTTGACTAAAGCTGCCATCTCTTAACGCTCAAATAATCAGGCTGAAACAGATTGTGTTTTTTCCAGTTTGATTTTTAATTCTTTGATATCTTCTTCAAATATCATAATTACGCCCAGATAGGCCATACCAAACATCATAGCCGTAATGAATGAACTGGCAATTGCCATGGTATTCATCCATACCAACCCTAAAGCAAATACCAGAAAACACAAAGCAAATATGACGTTAAAATAGAACTTTACTCTTTTAAATTTTTGCTCTTTGTGTGCAAGCTGTACACTTAGTTCATTACTGTTTGTTGCAAATTCAGCAGTTTGGTTCATGTGTTCAAACTCCAGTAAATGTAAAGCTAATGAATATTATTGTAATTTCAAATTTCAAGACAAGGCTATTTTAACCGGTATTACACTCGTAATGAAGTACTATTTTAACAAATTGATATAAGAGAATAACTCTGAAAAAATTTTGTTAACGCATATTTAATCAGATATACATCCGCAAAATTATTAATTTATTTATATGACATATTGTAAATATTTTTAATTTATAACTAATATTCAAATATATATATAGTTTTAAAACTGCATAGCCTCAAAAATTTTATTTACTGTCTGTTCAGATTATGGCTAATTTTTCATCTAATTTATATATACTTATTAGCTATAAGAAATGATTTATTTGTTACACTTTATTAAGTATAATTTGAATAAAATGTTATCAGTCTGAATCTTAAAAAATCAAAAGGGCTGAAACCATCAGTCAGTTTCAGCCCTGTTTATCAATAAACAAATTACTTCTTATTTGCTAAGAAGATATTCTATTAATAACAATCGTTATTTAACTATCTTCAAACCTTTTTTCGCACCAGATTTATTATTACTGTCGTCTGCAGGTAAACTCTCTGGCACAGAAGGCTGGCTTTCAGATAGGGTGTTATCCTCACCTGTTGGCGGGTGTTCACTGTTTTCAGTAAGAGGTTCTACATCAAACCCCATGCCGTCACCAGTTTCTCTGGCAAAAAGACTGATTACATGGCCAACCGGAATCCATATATCATGGGAAACGCCGCCAAAACGGGCAGAAAAACTAACCCATTCATTATCTATATTCAGATTATGTGCGGCTACAGGCCCGATATTAAGCACAATTTCATTGTCTTTTACATACTGAAGCGGTACCTGAGTTTTATCATTTACCCATACTGCAATATGCGGTGTATAACCACTATCCAGCGCCCATTCATATAGTGCTCGCAGAATATACGGTTTGGTGTTCAGCTTGCTCATTGTCCTCCCCTTTGTCAGGATAATTTAACGACGCATCGCTTTCTCGGCAGGTGTTAAGGCATCAATAAACGCTTCACGCTGAAAAATACGTTCCGCATATTTAAGCAATGGCGCAGCTGATTTTGGCAGCTTAATATCATAGTGATCCAGACGCCACAAAAGCGGAGCCAGCGCCACATCAATCATGGAGAAATCATCGCCGATAATATATTTGTTTTTAGTAAATGCAGGAGCCAGCATTGTTAAGCCCTGAGTAATGGCTTCGCGGGCTTTGTTCATTTCCTTATTACTTGATTCAGGATTTTCCAGTACCAGTACATGACTGAACAGTTCTTTTTCCAGACGATATAAAACAAGACGGCCGCGACCACGCATAATCGGGTCTGCCGGCATTAGCTGCGGATGCGGAAACCGCTCATCAATATATTCATTAATAATATTGGATTCATACAAAATCAGGTCACGTTCAACCAGAACAGGAACCTGATTATACGGATTCATCACAGCCAGATCTTCCGGCTTATTGAAAACGTCTACATCTTTAATTTCAAAATCCATGCCTTTTTCATACAGCACAAAGCTGCAACGCTGACTAAACGGGCAAGTGATACCCGCATATAATGTCATCATAATTAGTTTCCCAGAATTACTGTATAATCAATACAGTGTGGTGTTTAAAAATTATCTAATTATAGACAAATGACTCTATTTTTACCAGAAAAATAGCTTAAGTTTATGTTTATTAAAATTTTTATTATATAAATTTCCACCAATCACACAAAATTGATTTAAGCCGGATTAGGCTCATCAAAAAACTGCTGAGTAATCCCGAATTCACTGGCTAATGTACGAGCAAGTGCCTGAATACCATATCTTTCGGTAGCATGATGCCCTGCCGCGATGAATACCACTCCGCATTCCTGCGCCAGATGGTATTGCGGTTCGGAAATTTCACCTGTGATAAATGCATCCACCCCCGCATCAATAGCCTGCTGAAAAAAACTCTGGCCGCCGCCGGTACACCAGGCCAGTCTGCGTACTGGTTGTTGTTTATCGGCACATAGCAATATGGGTTTGTGATTCAGGCCTAGCTCAATCTCCTGAGCCAGCTGTTCTGCAGTTTGCTCATAGGTTAAAGCACCGTACTGAATTAAATTCTGTTCACCGCCACAGCCGGTAATCTGCCAGCCTAAACGCTGAGCCAGTTGCACATTATTCCCCCAACGCGGATGCGCATCCAGCGGTAAATGATAGCCAGCCAAATTAATATTATTGGCTAATAATGTCTGAATACGGCGTTTTTTCCAGCCTGTAATTACAGCCGCTTCATTTTTCCAGAACATACCATGATGAACCAACAGCATATCTGCCTGCTGCTTTACGGCAAAATCAATAGCAGCCTGACTGGCAGTGACGGCACAAACAATAGTACTAACTTCATCCCTGCCCTCTACCTGTAATCCATTCGGGCTGAAATCGCGAAACTGAGCAACCGCCAGCTCCTGAGCGCACCAGTCTAAAATTTCTTTTCTGAAAGCCATAAATTTCCTTTAATCGTGCAAGATATAGCAGTCTGCATTGTTAATACATAGCTTTATTCTTATTACAATAAAGTCATTATACTAACAAGCACAGGGAGAAAGCTGAAAATGTCTGAATACAGCTGAGTGAATATGAAATTATAAAAAATCATTATCTTTAAATAAAAATATTTATATGCTTTGTGATTAACTAAATAAATGTTATTTTATGTTAATATTCATTAAAATAATGTAGTACTAAATTTAAAAGCTCGCAGATTTTTTGGAATATCAAAATGAAAACATTGTTTTTGTTATTAATTTTAAGTTTATGCGGATATCTTAACAGCAACAATGATCGTGCACAGGACAAAATTAAAAAATTGGAGGAACAACGGATAATGACAGACACCACAGAGATTACTGTCCGTATTCCGTCAAAAGTATCGGATAAAAAGTTAGAAATTACACTTCCTCGCTGTTTCTTTGGTACAAATCTGAAACATCAAATTATTGATGGAAAGGTTGAAGAAATTGCTGTTAGCATTATGTACCAGTTACCTACATTTTCCGATTTCCCTAATAATGAAGAAGCAATTTATCAATGTCCTGATTTTTCTAAACCAATTACAACATTAGGTATTTTCCCATTGTTTCCCATAGTAGGCAAAACTGAATTGGAATATGGAAATTACTGGTTAAAACAGCAATACTTTAGATTTTCTATTAAAGAACAAAAAAATAATTTGGCACTATATCGTGCTGGCATTGATAGGAAATTAGCCATATTTGCTAATCAATCTGATCGTAGTCAACAAGATATTAGCATTGAATTTTGGCCTTTTGACTCGAATAATAAAGATGATTCCTATCCACATCAGACTGATATACATTCTGTATTATACGAAGAGTTTGGTTTAAGTTATACGATATATTCTTCAAGATATTTACATGGGAAGAATAAACCACTAGTAAGCCAGAACTATTTTGCTGATGGATTAATTCAAATATATATGCACAATGAAAGCTTACTTGATCACCCGGAAATTCAACTTGGTTTCATTCAGAATAATAACCGTATTCTGGATTATATCCATCAGCACAGTAAAGTCGTTGATTAGCTAGTGCATTAGCTAAAAATTTTTAAAATTTTCAGATTTTATTTCAAACGTCTTAAAGCAAAATAAATTAATAAAATTATATTATTACGGATAAAAATATGAAATATTGGCTTTGTATACTGCTTTTATGCTTAACCGGCTGCTTTAATGGCAGCAGTGAACAGGACAAAATTAAAAAAATGGAGGAACAACGGATAATGACAGACACCACAGAGATTACTGTGCGCATTCCGTCAAAAGTATCGGGTAAAAAACTGGAAATTACCCTGCCGCGCTGCATGTTTGGCTTTAGTATAAAAAATAAAATTATTGATGGTACAGTCGAACAAATTGGAGCAGCAATTATATTTGCCTTACCTACTTTATCAGGTTTTCCCAATGATGAAGAAGCAATTCATCGATGTCCTGATTTTTCTAAGCCTGTTGTAGGTCTTAGTTTTGCGCCGTTATCTCGCCACATAAAAGCAGAAAAACTGGAATATGGAAATCATTGGTTCAAACGGGAAAATTACCGATTCCGATTAAAAGAAAAGAAAAATAATCAGGAATTGTATTATATTGGTATTTCAGGAAAACAAACTATGTTTATTAATAAATCCGAAACCAATCAACAAGATTTAAGAATTGATTTCTGGCCATTTGATGTTAAGGATGAATACGATGCTTTTCCGCATCAAATTGATATTTATTCTGTTTTAGATAAAGAGTTTAGTGTTGCTTACACTGTATATTCCTCGAGATTTCTACATGGGAAATATAAACCACCAGTAAGCCAGAACTATTTTGTTGATGGATTAATTCAAGTATATAAGCACAATGAAAGTTTACTTGATCATCCGGAAATTCAACTGGGCTTCATTCAAAATAATAACCGTATTCTGGATTATATCCATCAGCACAGTAAGGTAGTTACAGACCAAAATCATTAAGAATAGCCATATTTAATCTTGCTGATATTTGATTACAGAAAAAACTAAAACTATTAATTTCTCACCATTTAAAATTAATTTTTCAATATATTATTAAGATAAAAAGCTGCCGGTTGCTAATTATGCAACCGGCAGCTTTTTATCTTGAAATAATTAGTTTTGCAGAGCTGTCTTTATGCGTTGATGTAAATTCTGAATACTGTAAACATCAGTACGGGATAAACGGCTTACACCTTCACTCATCGCTAAAGCACCTGCAACAGTAGTGTATAAAGGAATACGCATATTCAGTGCACTACGGCGGATTGAATGGCTGTCTTTAATAGACTGTACATCACTGCTGACAGTATTAACGACCAGAGCAATCTCTCCGTTTTTAATGGCATCAACAATATGCGGGCGCCCTTCAGTTACCTTATTCACCACTTGCACATTGATTCCGTGCTCAGCCAGAAAAGCTGCTGTCCCGCGGGTAGCACATAATCCGTAACCGAGCGACTGAAAATTGGTTGCCACCTGAACAACAGCAGGTTTGTCTTCATTACGTACAGCCAGAAACACTTTGCCAATAGTCGGCATACGTTCTCCTGCTCCGAGCTGGGCTTTTAAATATGCTTCGGCAAATGTTTCACCGACACCCATTACTTCACCGGTAGAACGCATTTCCGGCCCGAGAATGGTATCTACGCCGGGAAATTTAATAAAAGGAAATACGGCTTCCTTAACTGCAAAAAATTCAGGAATAACTTCTTGTGTATAGCCCTGTTCGGTCAATGAGATACCGGCCATAACCCTTGCTCCGATTTTAGCAAGAGACACACTTGTGGCTTTAGATACAAATGGAACAGTACGCGAAGCACGCGGATTAATTTCAAGTACGTAAACGATATCATCCTGTACCGCAAACTGCACATTCATCAGACCAACTACATTTAAAGCCATTGCCATGGCTGCTGTCTGACGACGAATTTCATTCTGAATAGCTTCACTTAGCGAATAAGGCGGAATGGAACATGCTGAGTCGCCACTATGGACACCTGCCTGTTCCACATGCTGCATGATGCCGCCAATAACCACCTGTTTGCCATCACATACACAATCTACATCTACTTCAATAGCGTGGCTGAGAAAATAATCAAGCAATACCGGGCTATCATTGGATACTTGTACAGCTTCGCGCATATAGGTTTGTAATTCATTAGCTGAATGCACTACCTGCATAGCTCGTCCGCCAAGTACATAAGATGGCCGTACTACCAGCGGATAACCAACTTCTTCAGCCAGTTGCAGTGCCTCTGCCTCTGTACGTGCTGTACGGTTTTCCGGCTGACGCAATCCCAGTTTGTGCAGAATCTGCTGAAAACGCTCACGGTCTTCTGCTGCATCAATGGCATCGGCTGAGGTACCGATAATATTGACACCATTAGCTACCAGTTCATTAGCCAGTTTTAAAGGCGTCTGACCGCCATAATGCACAATGAGACCATCAGGTTGTTCTGTATGACAGATTTCCAGTACGTCTTCGAGGGTAAGCGGCTCGAAATATAATCTGTCAGAAGTATCATAATCTGTCGAAACGGTTTCAGGATTACAGTTCACCATAATGGTTTCAAAACCGGATTCGCACAATGCTAATGCAGCATGTACACAGCAATAATCAAACTCAATACCCTGACCGATACGATTTGGTCCGCCACCAAGAATCATAATTTTTTTTCGCTGTGTCGGTTCCGCTTCGCACTCTTCTTCATAAGTTGAGTACAGATAGGCAGTATCGGTAGCAAATTCAGCTGCACAGGTATCTACGCGTTTAAAAACCGGATGTAGATTCATGGCATAACGATGCTGCCTGACACTGGCTTCATCCTGATTAAGCAATTGCGCCAGCCGTTTATCAGCAAAACCTTTGCGTTTGAGTTTACGCAGATAACTGTAATCGATATCTTCCAGTCTGATCGCGGTCAGTTTCTGTTCTTCGCTAACCAGATCAGCAATCTGTGCCAGGAACCACGGATCAATAGCACAAATTGTATAGATTTCCTCTAATGAAAAGCCGGCACGAAATGCATCAGCGACATACAGTATGCGTTCCGGACCGGGATTAGCCAGTTCACGCTGAATGGCTGCCCGGTCACTGCTGCGGCAATCAAAGCCGCTCAGACCGACCTCCAGACCGCGCAGAGCTTTATGAACAGACTCCTGAAATGTACGGCCGATAGCCATTACTTCCCCAACTGATTTCATCTGTGTCGTCAGGCGATCATCTGCGGACGGAAATTTTTCAAAGGCAAAACGGGGAACTTTGGTTACCACATAATCAATGGAAGGCTCAAAGGAAGCCGGTGTACGTCCGCCGGTTATATCATTTTGCAATTCATTCAGTGTATAGCCTATTGCCAGCTTAGCTGCGATTTTGGCAATCGGAAAACCGGTAGCTTTAGAAGCCAGAGCAGAAGAACGGCTGACACGCGGATTCATTTCAATCACAATCATTTCGCCGTTTTGCGGATTAACGGCAAACTGTACATTAGAGCCACCGGTATCCACACCAATTTCACGCAGCACTGCCAGAGAGGCATCACGCATCAGCTGATATTCTTTATCCGTCAGTGTTTGTGCCGGAGCTACTGTAATCGAATCACCGGTATGTACGCCGCACGGATCAAAATTTTCTATCGAACAGATAATAATGCAATTGTCGGCACTGTCACGCACCACTTCCATTTCATATTCTTTCCAACCCAGTACAGACTGTTCGACCAGTAATTCATGAGTAGGTGAAGCATCAAAACCACGTTCACAAATAGTAATAAATTCATCTTTATTGTAGGCTATACCGCCGCCACTGCCGCCCATGGTGAAAGACGGGCGAATTAATGCAGGAAATCCAACCTGCGCCTGTGCCTCCAGTGCCTGCTCCATGCTATGGCAAATAAAGGATTTCGGGGTATGCAGACCGATTTTATTCATTGCTTCTTTAAAACGGCCGCGGTCTTCTGCTTTATCAATTGCATCTTCGGATGCACCAATCAGCTCTACCTGATATTTTTTCAGAATACCGTTATGCGCCAGATCAAGAGCACAGTTGAGTGCCGTTTGTCCGCCCATCGTTGGCAAAATGGCATCGGGACGTTCTTTTTCAATAATTTTTGCCACTGTCTGCCACATAATCGGCTCAATGTAAGTAACATCAGCCATATCCGGATCTGTCATAATCGTAGCCGGATTGGAATTAACCAGAATGACTTTATAGCCCTCTTCACGCAATGCCTTGCATGCCTGAGCTCCGGAGTAGTCAAACTCGCATGCCTGACCAATTACAATAGGACCGGCACCAATAATTAGGATAGATTTTAAGTCTGTGCGCTTAGGCATACTGATACCTTTATCAAAAATTATCTGTTAATTTAGCGGTACGGCAGGATTGATTTTCTGACAGTCAATCGGTCAGTCGATACTTGCCGTCCATAATTTCAGTGCAAACGCAATAAACATCAGCCCGATTGTGGCTACTGCCCCGGCAGCCAGACGCTGATAGTGACGAAACCACTTGACCAGCGATAAACCACTGAATATCAGTACGCTTAGATAAGTCAGGCTGAAAATTTGCAAAATAATAGCCAGCAGTAGAAAACTATATGCCGGATGTGCGTAATGCGGATCAACAAACTGAACAAAAAAAGCCAGAAAAAACAAAATTGCTTTCGGGTTTAACAAACTGAGCAGCAAAGCATGCTGAAAGAAATGGCGTGCCGGAAGCGGTTTACTGGCTACTGCCGGCTCACACAATGATTGTCTGAAAACATCTGCAGCAGCTTGCTGACGTCTGTTCCATTGCTTAAGAGCTGAACGCAGCAACTGCCAGCCCAGATAAAACAAATACAAGCCACCGACCAGTTTCAGTATTAAAAACAATGCAGGTATGGTTTTAATAATTGATGTAGCACCTGAAGCTGAAAGCAACATCAAAATACTGTCACCCAGAAATATTCCGGCAACCGCACAATAAGCAGCCCGTGCTCCATATTTTCCAGCCATGGCCAGACAATACATTGAATTTGGTCCCGGCAGCAGAACAATTGCTATGGCACCGACAATATACGTTCCCAGATCAGTAATACCAAACATGGGGATTCCTGTACTTTTTTAATATTCTCAATAAATGTAGTTCGTAATATCACGCAATTAATTTTTATTTGCCGCCTGCATATGTTCGATAAAGCGGTCAAAAAGGTAGGCAACGTCGTGCGGGCCCGGACTGGCTTCCGGATGTCCCTGAAATGAAAAAGCCGGCTGACTGTTCATGCTAATACCTTGTAGTGAACCGTCAAACAGCGATTTATGAGTAATACGAACATTTTCCGGTAAAGTATCTGCATCTACTTCAAAACCATGATTCTGACTGGTAATCACAACCCGGCCGGTATCCATATCCTGTACCGGATGATTGGCTCCGTGATGACCAAAAGGCATTTTGCGGGTTTTCGCCCCTAAAGCCAGACCAAGCAGCTGATGTCCCAGACAAATACCGAATAGTGGCAGTTTATGTGCCAGAATTTCCTGTACAGCTTTAATGGCATAATCACAAGGTTCCGGATCACCCGGCCCGTTAGACAAAAATACGCCGTCAGGATTCAATGCCAGTACTTCAGCTGCCGGTGTAGTAGCAGGAACCACAGTCAGACGGCAGCCCCGTTCACTCAGCATACGCAAAATATTGGTTTTTACCCCGAAATCGTAGGCAACCACATGATATCTGGCTTGTTGCGGTTGAACATAACCCTGCCCCAGCTGCCATTCACCCTGAGTAAATTCATATTTTGCAGAACAGCTTACTTCTCGTGCCAAATCTTTTCCGGCCATGCTGCCAAAAGCACGTGCCATTTCCAGAGCCTGTTCTTTATTTGCATCGGCACCAGTCAAAATACAGCCGGCCTGTGAACCTTTATCACGCAGCAAACGGGTAAGGCGTCGGGTATCAATATCTGCGATTGCCACAGTATGCTGACGTTTCAGATAATCGGACAGGCTTTCTTGCGCACGAAAATTACTGTGCAATAAAGGTAAGTCGCGAATAATTAACCCGGAAGCATAAATTTGTTTACTCTCAATGTCTTCACTGTTGATACCGGTATTGCCGATATGCGGATAAGTAAGAGTCACCATCTGCTGAGTATAAGACGGATCAGTGAGGATTTCCTGATAGCCAGTCATGCTGGTATTGAAGACTACTTCACCAACTGCCTGCCCGGCTGCACCAATGCTGACACCATGAAATACGGAACCGTCAGCCAACACCAGAATTGCACTTGTAGTCATGGATGAGTCCTGTGTATTTAATAGACCGTCAATAACGACAATCTGTTTTTTTATGGATTAATAATCGTGCTTCCAGTTACCAGTTGCAGGCAAAAAAAAACACGCCACTTCACGCAAAAAGCGTGAGCTACGTGCTTGATTATGGCAGAGACATAATATCTGACACTGCCATGAAAGCAATGCATTTTAGCTAATCTTCTCTGCTTTGGCAATGCAGATATTACTAAATAAAAAAGAAAATTTTTATTAATTTGCTGAGCAGCCCGCCGGCTGCCCATTAGACCGACTGCAAATTTTACAACAATATTTTAGCGTACATGATAATTCGGTGCTTCTTTGGTGATTTGCACATCGTGTACATGTGACTCACTCATACCCGCTGCGGTAATTTCAACAAATTCTGCCTTATCATGCATATCATGAATGGTTTTACAGCCCAGATAGCCCATACTGGAGCGTAATCCGCCTACGAGCTGATGGATAATCTGGCTGATTGGTCCTTTATAAGGTACCCGTCCCTCAATGCCCTCCGGCACATATTTATCAGCGCTGGAGACATTATCCTGAAAATAACGGTCAGATGAACCCTGGCTCATGGCTCCCATTGAGCCCATACCGCGATAGGATTTATAAGAGCGTCCCTGATAAAGCTCGATTTCGCCCGGTGCTTCTTCAGTACCGGCGAACATACCGCCGAGCATTACCGCAGAGGCGCCGGCTGCCAGTGCTTTAGCCAGATCACCTGAAAAGCGTATACCACCGTCAGCAATCAGCGGCACGCCGGTACCGGCAAGTTCTGCAGCCACATTATGAATAGCGGTTAACTGCGGCACACCTACACCGGCTACTATACGGGTTGTACAGATTGAACCTGGCCCGATGCCGACTTTAACTGCATCCGCTCCGGCTGCAACCAGATCACGCGCAGCAGCGGCTGTTGCTATATTACCGCCAATGACATCTACATCCGGATAATGCTGTTTTACCCAGCGTACACGTTCTATTACACCCTGACTGTGTCCATGTGCTGTATCCACCACCAGCACATCTACTCCGGCCTGTACCAGTGCAGCTACTCGCTCGTCTGTGTCTTTTCCGACTCCTACTGCTGCACCTACTCTCAGCCGCCCTTCACTGTCTTTATTGGCATTAGGAAAAGCTGTGTTTTTTAATATGTCTTTTACCGTAATCAGACCTTTCAGCGCCCAGTCTTCATTCACTACCAGCACACGCTCAATTTTATGTGTATGCATTAATTCACGCGCATCATCAATACTGGTAGTTTCACTTACAGTAACCAGACGCTCACGCGGGGTCATAATGCTGGATACTTTTTGCTGCAGATTACGTTCAAAACGTAAATCCCGGTTAGTGACCAGACCAACAACTTTACCATTTTCCAGCACCGGTAAGCTGGAAGCTTTGTATTTACGCCCAGGACCAATTAAATCGCTAATCAGCGTATCAGGCGTAATGGTTACCGGATCCTTGACCACACCACTTTCATATCGTTTAACATTGGCTACGGCCCGTGCCTGCCGTTCAACACTCATGTTTTTGTGAATAATGCCAATACCGCCTTCCTGAGCCATGGAAATAGCCAGCTTAGCCTCAGTAACCGTATCCATCGCCGCTGAAACCAGGGGTAAATTCAGATTAATCCGGCGGGTAAGCGGAGTTTTTAGAATAACGTCGCGCGGTAGTACTTCAGAATGAGCAGGTACGAGTAGCACGTCGTCAAAAGTGTAAGCTTTTTCGACTATACGCATTTTAGGGCTTCTTTTTAGAGGATGAGAAGAAATTCAGATAAGGGAATTGGCGGGTAATTTTAACAAATATACGACACACTCGCAAAATATACTTTTACATAAACCGGTCAATTGGCAAACATTGGTTTTTTTTATCGTATAATAGTCAAAACATATATTTTCAAACCCAAGGAAAAGTAAACATGCGTCACAAAATACTGAAAATGTCACTGGCAATGGTACTGATGGGCAGCACATTAATAGCAGGTGCTGTGGAGGTATATACATGGCGTGATAACAAAGGCGTAAATGAATACTCAGACACCCCAGTAAATCTTTCACCTGCTAAAACTCAGCGTTTTAATGTGCGCACACAGGTTGCCACGCCTGTGGCAGCACCTCAGCCTAATGCTGAAGCCAGTTCTGATTCAATAACAGAACAGCAGGCAAAACTTAACCGTAAAATTGAAGAACATAACAAGCTGACAGATGAGCGGAACAAAAAAATTGAAGAACAAAACAAGAAAAACCGTGAAGCCGCCTGCAAAACTTCGAAGATGAACCGCCAAATGGCTGACAGTCTGCGCACCAATAATCGCGATGCGCTGATTAAACGTTATGATGAAGACGTACAACTGAATTGTAAATAAACTTTTACTCTTGACTATTTTACTCCTTATCCATAAGTTGTTTACGCAGCTTATGGACTTTTTTATGGCTGCATACATAGTTGTTAACCAGATATACCATTACTATGACCAATACCACAGCCACATCATCCAGCAATACTGACAGTAAATTTGATATAGCCCTGTTTCTTAAAAATCTGCCTTTAGTGCCGGGGGTATACCGCATGCTCGATGCAAATGATAAAGTATTATATGTGGGCAAAGCAGTGAATCTGAAACGTCGTGTCAGCAGCTACTTTCAGAAAACCAATTTATCGCCCCGGATTCAGCTTATGGTGAAACAAGTGGCGCGAATTGAAATTACAGCCACTCATTCAGAAACAGAAGCATTGATTCTGGAAAATAACTTTATCAAGGCATTATCGCCGAAATACAATATTCTGTTCCGGGATGATAAAAGCTATCCTTATCTGATGCTGAGTGGGCATCAGTTCCCGCAAATGGCGTATTACCGTGGCAATCTGAAAAAAAATAACCAGTATTTCGGTCCTTATCCTAATGGCTATGCGGTACGTAATAGCATCCAGACATTACAGAAAGTATTCAGACTGCGTACTTGTGAAGATAGTGTATTTGAACATCGCGACCGTGCCTGCCTGCTTTACCAGATTAAGCGTTGTTCTGGGCCATGTACAGGGCATATCACAGTTGAAGATTATCAGAGCAGTGTTAAAGCTGCGATCAGCTTTCTGGACGGAAAAACCAGTGAACTGACTGCTTCTTTGCATACCAAAATGCAACATGCTGCTGAACAGCTGGATTTTGAAACGGCAGCACAGGTGCGAGATCAAATTCAGGCACTGGGACTAATGCAATCTCAGCAATTTATCGACAGCAAACAGGCTCGTCACAATGACATTGATATCCTTGCGTTGGCTGAAGAAAATGATATTGTATGTATTCACTGGGTTAGCATTCGCGGCGGCCGGCATGTCGGGGATAAAAACTTTTTTCCAGATACCCGCTACCGTGTTACTGAAAAACTCAATCACTATGGAGAGGCATTTGTTGCACAACACTATCTGGGTAAAAATAAGCCGGATATAATCATCAGTAATTTTCAACTGCCCAAAAGTCTGTGTGAAGCACTGAATAACGAAAACGGTAAACAGATTCAGTTTATTCATAAAACTGTAGGTGAGCGGCGCGTATGGCTGAATATGGCGGAACGCAATGCACATATGGCGATTGAACAGCATCGTTTACAGCAGCATAGCCAGCAACACAGGATTGAAGCGCTGGCTCAACTGCTTGATATGGATGCAGAAAATCTCAACCGGATTGAATGTTTTGATATCAGCCATACTCAGGGCGAGGCCACTATTGCTTCATGTGTAGTATATGAAGATGAAGCCATGCAGCCTGCTAAATATCGTCGTTATAATATTACAACCGCAAAGGCCGGTGATGATTATGCCGCCATGCGCGAAGTATTAACCCGTCGCTACGGACGACTGGCAGATAATGATGACAGTATCGGTGCGTGGCCGGATCTGGTGCTCATAGACGGAGGCAAAGGTCAGGTGCATATGGCTCTGGATGTATGGCAAGAGCTGGGTATTCATATTCCGATAGTCGGCATTGCCAAAGGTCCGGAACGAAAAGCCGGTCTGGAAGAACTGATTATTCCGCATCAGCAGCGCAATATCCGGATAGAACCGCACAATCCTGCCCTGCATTTGTTACAAACTGTCCGGGATGAATCTCACCGTTTTGCTATTACCGGCCATCGGCAGAAACGTGCCAAAGCAAGAGTCACTTCTTCACTCAACGACATACCGGGTATTGGCAGCAAGAGGCGTCAGGCACTATTAACCCGTTTTGGGGGGTTACGCGGCGTAGTTGCTGCCAGTGTGCACGATTTGAGTCAGACGGAAGGTATTAGCCTTGCTCTGGCCGAAAAGATATATGATGCATTACATTAACACAAATATATCAATATGATTATTATCAGATTTATTAATATTACCAAAAAACAATAATGGAAGATTCAGAAATTTTATTTACAATACTGAATATACAATTTTGGAATGCCTGAAACATTGCTGCCTGTGTTAAATATCATCTTTAGATAATACCGGGTATTTTCAGAAATTTGTCAAAACAATATTTATCTCTTCATCAGACTACATACTGATGAATGGAAACCAGAAATACCGTATATCATTAATAATTTACAATAATAGCACCAGCTTACAGGCAGTGTACAGAAGACAGAAAATCTTTAATCAGAATCCAGCTAAAATATTTGTTTTTCTTTACATTAAAAAGAATACATAAATATAATTATCTTTGAATTTATTAAAGGATATAATAAAATGACAGAAATAGTTCAAATTTCTTTGCATAAAAAATTATCTAGAAATTTTTTAATATTATTTGTCAGTTATTTCATATTTATACTGTGTTCAGTTGGAGCACTCTTATTTTATTTTTATGATGAATGTGAACGATCAGGCGCAAGTTTCTTTTTAGGTTTAATAGCACTGATTAATTTTTTTGTTTTTTTATTTTCTATAGTTATTAAAGCTTTAAAAGCAATTTTTTCCCGGACTGAAAATAAACAATCACTTTCATTTAACTTTTTACTAATCAATTTTACACTATTTCTTATTACCTTTTTTATCAGTATTTTGGGTTATAGATTATTAAGTATCTATTATAATCAAACAGATATTGTTTTAATTAATATTCTCTGCTGTTCTTTTTGTATCTTTATCTGTTTTTTAATTTTATTTTTCGCCAAAATAATCAAATGGCTTTTCTTACGTTCAGCTTAATGATAAAAATTTTAACTAATTAATTCCGGAAAAAAGCAGATGAACTTCACTCAATACTTACTGCAAAATAAATATGATGACTTGTATCGTTATATATTTAATTAAGAATCAATATACTTATTCCGTGTTCAATTATTTATAACATCAGCACCAAATGCAGCATTTTAATCAGAAATGTAATAGCCCGAGCCAGAATTAATTTTTAAACAGTCATTCATAATATACAAACAGCTAGTGATAAATCTGAATATTTTAATGAGTTCAGCAGCAGAGAATATTATTTTCCAGTTGCTGTAATTTAAGGTAATTATGATAACTGACCCATCAATATAATGATAATTGTATACATGATTTAAATCAAACCACAACATTTAAATATATTTAATTTAAAAAGATTTATATATAATAAAATAATTTTTATTTACAATAAAATTTAAATATGATTCAGCATTACTTAAATCGCAGAAAATTGATCAGATTTTTAATTAGCTATTTAATATTTACAATAGTTTTTTTCATTATACTCGAACTCCCTAGCGGTTTTAGAGATATTAATGAATTTTTTACACGAGAGTCAGTTTTGGGTCTGATGGAAATAACTTTCATTCTCTTTTTATACTTCTTTTTTTTGTTCAAAACGACTAAAACTATTTTCATTCGCAACAGCAAAAATCAATCATCTTCTTTTAAATCTTTATTTTTTAAATTAGCACTTAACATTGGTTTAATTTTGCTATTTCACTTTGTTGTTTATTTATTAGGTATCGACAGAGATTTAGCGTACACTATTTATGGTTTAATGATATATTTCATTTTATATTGCTGGGCAGTCAGTTTTTTTATACTAATAAATATAAAAATCATAAAATATTTTTTACGGGCAGAAAAAAATGTTCAGATTTCTTCTTATAGACTTGTATCCGAAGATTTATTTATGTTTTTAACTAGTTACTCATTAGTTATAATCTGCATGATTGGATTTTACTATTCTATTGGTGATTATACTTACCAATTCAAGCTTTTGCTTGGAATCGGAAAATTAAACTTAATTCTGCTCGGAATTAATTTTTTAACTTTTATATTGATTATATCTGTTTCTACTATTAAACCTGTAAAATATATTTTTTTTAATATTGAAAATAGTGAATCCTTTTCATTTATTTCTTTACTTAGCAGCTCCGGATTATCTCTGATAAACTGCCTCTTTTTGTTTTTTATTAACGGTATATTATTTTTTATAGAATCTTCACAACTTATACAACTTGTTTTCATTTCAGGTGAAATTTTCTGCTTGTGTATCTTTATTCGTTTTTTTATTTTACTTCTCGCTAAAATAATTCAATTATCTTTCTCTTTCTTAACCGGGATAAGAGATTTTAAATAAATTAATACAGAATAAATAACAAAATATTTATATCTTTATAATAATTAAAAATTTTCATTTAAAATATTATAATTAAACTATTATTTTCATGAATAAAGTATTGCTTAATAAAAAATAAACTATATAATTTATTTACCTAACTTCTTTAGCTTAGGTTATTAATTTAAATTATAAAAAATCTTAAAAGCATATAAAAGGAGAAAATAATATGTATAATATTGACTACAATAGCTATCGCTCTATAAACGGTTTTAATCAGCGCGTACGTTTTTTAATATTGCATTATACTGCTGAAAATTTTGCTGATTCGATCAAATCACTCACCGGTCCAAATACGAGTATTCATTATCTGATTCCAGATGAAGCAGAAGCAAGCTATCAGGCAGCCGGCTTTAAAGAGCTGCGTATTTTTAATCTGGTGGCAGAAACAGACCGGGCTTGGCATGCAGGTATCAGTAGCTGGCAAGGTCGTAGTAATCTGAATGATACTTCCATAGGTATAGAAGTTGTTAATCTGGCTACCGATAATAACGGTATATTTACTTTTCCATCCTATGGAGTAAATCAGATTAAAGCGCTCAAACAACTAGCTCTGAATATTCTCCAACGTTATCCGGACATTACGCCAACTCATGTTATTGGCCATTCAGATATCGCACCACAACGCAAAAGTGATCCGGGTGCGGCCTTTCCATGGAAAGAACTGTACAAAGCAGGAATTGGCGCCTGGTTTGATACAAAAACCAAATTAAATTATCTAATCCAATTCACAAAGCAAGGGATACCTGATAATGCAACCATTTTAAAACAATTAAATCGTTATGGTTACGATATCACCGGTGCTGACGCTGATGCTGAACAATTCAACAAACTGATACGTGCTTTTCAACTGCATTTCCGTCCGACAGACTATAGCGGAAGAGTGGATTGCGAAACGGTTGCTATCTTATACGCTTTAATTGAAAAATATTTTCCGGAGGCATAAAACTCTCTTACTTAAAAGAAATAGATATTAAGCAGTTTGAACAAGCCACGAACATAGGTACAAAGTCCGTGGCTTGTTCAGATAAATGATAAATAAGCTGATAATTTATCCGCAGCGGATAGCAATTGCTTATAAACGGGTTACTGAGAGTACACCTTTAACATCGCTCAGGTGGCTAAGCACCCGGGGTAAATCATTTACCTGTTGTACTTCAACAGTAAATCGCAACTGAGCTTCCATATCACGTGATAAAGTCTGTACCGCAGTAACATTAAGCCGGTTGCGTGCCAGTGTTTCAGAAATATCGCGTAATAATCCACTGCGGTCTCTGGCACGAATTTCGATATCAATAGCAAAAACCTGCCCGGCTGAATCACTTGCCCAGGATGCAGGTAATACTTTATCCGGAGAAATCTGAGCCAGATATTGAAACGAAGAACAATTGCTGCGGTGGATTGAGATACCACGTTCCCGTGTTACAAAACCAATAATTTTGTCTCCGAATGCCGGTTTACAGCATTTAGCCAGTGTCGTAAATAAACCAGCCTCACCATCAACGAGAACACCACCAAAATTTTTCTTAATTTTACTGCGTTTGACTAAATGGTTTTCTGTTACCGGTGCTTCCGGTTTTTCCAGTAAAGTATCGACTGCTTTCTGAATCATGCGGCCGGAAACTTCTCCATGCCCCATAGACAGATAAAAATCATCTGCACTGGAAAATCCCAGAGCTTCAGCCAGCTTATGAATATTTGGCTGTACCTGCATTTTTACTAACTGTTTTTCCAGCGCAGCACGTCCTGATTCCCGTATGGATTCACCGTTCTGCTGCCGGATAAACGCACGAATCTTACTAATGGCTTTATTACTTTTCACCCAGCCATCATGCAGCCAGTTAACCGATGGTTTACCTTCGCGTGCAGTAATAATTTCAACCCGCTGACCATTCTCCAATGGTGTGGATAACGGGACAATTTGCCCGTCTACTTTGGCACCGCGACAACGGTTACCAATATCTGTATGTAATGCGTAGGCAAAATCAATCGGTGTGGCACCTGCCGGTAAAGAGAATACCTTGCCATGCGGAGACAGAACATAAATAGTGTCGTTAAACAGTTCTGTCTGGAAAGCACGTGACAGATCTTCACGGCTACTATCGTTTTCGGCGATATTTTCGCGCCAGTCGAGCAACTGACGTAACCATGCGATTTTATGTTCATAGGCTTCATTACCCTTGCCACCCTCTTTATAGCGCCAGTGCGCGGCCACTCCAAACTCTGCATAACGATGCATATCAAAAGTTCGAATCTGGATTTCCACGCCTTTGTCTTCAGGTCCGACGACAACAGTATGCAGACTTTGATAATCATTGGGTTTAGGATGAGCAATATAATCATCAAATTCACCCGGTATAGGCTGCCATAAGCTGTGCACGATCCCCAGAGTGGCATAACAGTCTGCTACTGTATCCACCAGAATGCGTACTGCCCGTATATCATACAAACCATCAAAGCTCAGTTTCTTTTTTACCATTTTACGGTAAATGGAATAGATATGCTTTGGTCGTCCGGCCACTTCAAAATGCATATTCAGGCGGCTCAGTTGCTGTCTGAGGGTATCAACAAAATGTTCAATATAGTCCAGACGCTCAGTACGCTTTTCATCCAGCAGACGGGCAATTTTCTTATATTCATCCGGATTCTGATAACGAAAACTTAAATCCTCAAGCTGCCATTTCAGCTGCCATACACCCAGACGATTTGCCAGAGGGGCAAAAACTGTCATGGTTTCTTTAGCTACGTCTTTTTTTAATTTTTCGTCGGTGACTTTACTCAGGTAGCTCATGGTCTGGGCGCGCATAGCCAGTTTAATCAGTACGACCCGGATATCCGATACCATCGCCAGTAACATCTGTCGCATTGCTTCAGCCTGCTGCTGCCGTTCCTCCTGTGTAGCCAGAGGGCTGATGCTGACAAAATAAGTAAGCTTCTGTACCTGATACAAACCTGCAACCAGCTGCATTACACTGTCACCACATTCTTCTTTGACAATATTTTTCCAGTCAGTGACATAATTGGGCAGACAGCTCAGCATTGTGGCGGCAACAGCATCGGCCATCAAATCCATATCTGCTACCGATTTAGCAGCAGCCATTAAATTGATATACAGATCTTCACCGGCAAAGGTTACCGCGTCTTTCGGATAGCTGTTATTTACCAAACTCTGGGCATGCCGGAGCATTACTCCCATCGCTGCTGGTAAGGTGGCAATATAATCATCTAACCAGACACACGGTAAGCATGGATTGGTGACAAGAGCTTGATCAGGCGTGCTAACCATGTTATCAACCTGTTGATTTGTGTAAATTATGGCGACCATTTTACCAAAACAGACCATTTTATGCTTCATATTAGGCTGTAGAAAAACAGGAATAGTGCTATTATGCGCAACTTTCGCATACACTATATGCAAATAACTTCGCTCGTCCCGCGTTTATAGCTTTCGCATATAGTCTTTATTTTTAAAGGATTTATAATGCAGACTCATCCCGAAGTCATAGGTGTTGACGCGCTGGCCGAAAAAATTCGCAAAATTCCGAACTGGCCGCAGGAAGGAATTTTATTTCACGACATTACTCCGGTATTACAAAGCCCGCAGTACTTCCGTCTGCTGGTAGATTTAATGGTTTACCGGTATATGGATCAGAAAATTGATGTTGTGGCCGGTCTGGATGCACGCGGTTTTATTATCGGTGCTGCTCTTGCCTATCAACTGAATGTCGGTTTTGTACCCATCCGTAAAAAAGGCAAGCTTCCTTTTACTACTATTGCGGAAAGTTACGAACTGGAATACGGACATGCAACCATCGAAATGCACACTGATGCGGTAAAACCGGGCACTCGTGTGCTGCTGGTAGATGATCTGGTTGCCACCGGAGGTACGATGAATGCCGGTGTAAAACTGATTCGTAAACTGGGTGCTGAAGTAGTAGAAGCAGCTGCCATTATCGAATTTACAGACCTGCCTGGCGGCAAAAAAATTCGAGATGAAGGAGTACCATTATTTACGCTGTACCAGAATTCCGGTTCTGTTGAGCAATAAAATCCTTCTGGTTGAACTTTTACCTGATAAATAAAAAAGCAGAGCAAAACGCTCTGCTTTTTTATACAAAAATATACTTATTTAATTAATATCCAGTACCGGCATGGTTTTTATCAGCTCATCCACAGCTTTAACCTGAGCAAGAAATGGTTCGAGCAAATCCAA
Source organism: Snodgrassella sp. W8124 (assembly GCF_016100875.1). Lineage (NCBI taxonomy): Bacteria > Pseudomonadati > Pseudomonadota > Betaproteobacteria > Neisseriales > Neisseriaceae > Snodgrassella > Snodgrassella sp. W8124. Next base: position 469,924 of record NZ_JACFRP010000001.1, on the reverse strand, counting down.
TGGTAAAGCGCTGGGACCATCGCAACGTGCCTTATCCGGATCAGGATGTGATTCAAGAAATAAACCGGCCAGCCGGGTAGCCATACCGGCTAATGCCAGATCCAGTACCTGACTGCGACGCCCGCCTGAAGCGGCGGCATCAGCCTGACGTTGCTGCAATGCATGGGTTACATCAAAAATAACCGGCAAATCAGCACAAACTTTTTTCATCACCCCAAAACCCAGCATATCAACTACCAGATTATCATAACCAAAGCTGCTGCCACGCTCACATAGAATAAGCTGCTGATTGCCGGCTTCATAAAACTTTTCAACAATATTCTTCATCTGGTGCGGGCTTAGGAACTGAGGTTTTTTGATATTAATTACTTTACCGGTTTGTGCCAGTGCCACCACTAAATCAGTCTGACGGGCTAAAAACGCCGGCAACTGCAATACATCGGCAACCTCTGCTACCGGTGCAGCCTGATAGGGTTCATGTACATCGGTAATTACCGGCACACCGAATTCCTGTTTAACCGCAGCAAAAATTTTCATTCCCTCTTCCAGCCCTACTCCGCGATAAGAATGAATGGAAGAGCGGTTGGCTTTATCGAATGAGGCCTTAAAAACCAGCGGAATGCCCAGTTTACGGGTAACCTCTGCATAATGTGCACATGTGCGCATTGTTAAATCCAGATTTTCCAGTACATTCAGACCACCAAACAGTACAAACGGTAAATGGTTGGCTACTTCAATATTGCCTACATGAATAATTCCGGCCACAATTAATCCTCAGTAAATTCGGGTGAATGGATAACACAATCCATATTAACCTAAATCATTTATTCTACAAAAATGTCAGACATTCGTCCAAGTCAGTAAACAGCTTTGATGATTTAACATTTCACTAAACCTGTTATCATGACTTTAAATTTGTTTGTACATTAATATAGAATATCTGTGTCATTCAAGGCATAGGATGAAATTTCAGTTTCACGCTACAATAGCAGACATAAACAGACTGCAAAAACTGACATATGTTTTAACTTTCTGAAACAGGACTGATTTTGGTATATTTCACGCAGAAGCGCTTGCAATGGCTGTTTTTAAGTATGTTACTGTCGTCCATTACCTCCATGGTGTGGGCTGTGAGCCTGCCAGTAGACAGTGATGATACTGATGATGATATTCCGCCACCCAAAACCGGCCTGCTGCACAGATTACTGCACGGGCAGGAATCTGAGGAAAAAAAACAGCCTCAGACACCAAAAAGCCCTCGAGTTCCTGTAACCATAGATATTAACAATTCATCCTTAAAAAAACTGATTAATGATCATCTGCCTCTGATTACTCAGCAATTGATTGAAGATCTGGATGATGAGCAGCTCAGTTTTCTGGCAGAAGAAGCACCTCAGCAAACGCAAACCATGCTGGAAACTCAGGGATACTTCAATGCTGAAGTTAATCTGGAGAAACAAAGTAATAGTTACATTATCCATATAAAGCCCGGTCCGCTGACCCGTATTGAAAATGTCGACGTTTCTCTGATTGGTGACGTAACCAGTGATGATAATCTAACCAACTATTACAAAACTGCTATTGATAACTGGGCGCTGCCTGTAGGTGACCCGTTTACTCAGAGTAACTGGTCTGCAAGTAAATCTTCTGTTCTCAGCGCTATTGTGCGCAAAAAATACCCGCTGGCAACCATTAACGCCAGCCGTGCGGCTATTGATCCGCAAAAAAATAAGGCAGAACTGTCTCTCACAATTGACAGTAAGCAGCCTGTATACTTTGGTGATATTCACGTTAGCGGAAATGAACGATATCCTGTTTCAATCGTCACCGGTATGGCCGGTTTTGCTTCCGGCTCTCCCTATGATCTGGACAAACTTCTGGACTATCAGCAGGCACTGGAACAGGACAGCCATTATGGTAATGCCGTAGTCAGTGCAGATTTTGACCATATGGAAAATAATCAGGTGCCGGTTCTGGTGAAAGTCAGTGAAATGCGCCGCCAGAAGCTGACCTTTGGTTTACGTTATGACACCAAAAACGGTCCGGGTTTTCGCGGTGGGTATGACCACTATAATGTTTTTCATAAAGGGTTTGTCGGCTCAACCTTGCTGGATACAGACCGCTATGAAACTACTTTCGGTTTAGGTCTGAGCCAGCCGCGTGACAATCGCGGTCACTACTGGACCAGCAATCTTAACTATACATACTCTACTGTCCAGCATCTGGAAAGCCGCGCCTTATCCAGCGGGATGTGGAAGGTTCGAGACCGTGACGGAATTGATTCGCGGATCGGGATTGAATACGTTACTGAAAGCAGCAAAATTGAAAATGGACCTGATCTCGGACACAGCTATGCCACTATGGTGACAGCTTCATGGAAGCGGCAGAACATAGAAACCCAGCTGCGACCGGCTAATGGTTATTATCTGGAAGGTAAGGTAGGTACCACTCTGGGTAAACTGATATCATCAGCATCCATGCAAAGAGTTACAGCTAGTGGCGGCTACTATTTCACCCCTGAAAATAAAAAACACGGAACATGGTTTTTACGCAGCCAGATTGGCTATGTACATACCGGTGATGCTGTAAACGTACCTTCTGTGCTGATGTTCCGTGCCGGTGGCGCCAATAGCGTACGTGGTTATGAAATAGACAGTATTGGTATTAAAAGCTCACATAATTCAGTGTTACCTAACCGTACGCTGGCTGTAGCCAGTGTTGAATACCAGATTCCAGTGTATAAAGATTTTTCTCTGGCGCTTTTTCATGATGCCGGTTCGGTATCGAAAAACTTCAGCGACATGCAATGGCGTCATGGCAGCGGATTCGGAGTACGCTGGTTTAATCCGGTTGCCCCGTTTGCCTTTGATATAGCCTATGGCCATCATGATGCAAAATGGCGCTGGTCTATCAGTTTGGGAACTAAATTCTAATGGCTGAAACCACTATCAACTCAGGCGAAACACCAGTTCCCGCCACGCCGCCTTCCGTACCCCCGCATAAACCACGCTGGAAATCATGGCTGAAAACCAGTCTGTATTCTCTGCTGGCTTTATTTATTATTATTGTGGCACTATTATGCTGGCTGATTGGTACCGAATCCGGACTGCGTTTTGGTGTACATACTGTCCCGAAATGGTTTGGTGTGCACATCCAGACAAAAAATCTGACCGGCACTATCTGGCGCGGGTTTTCCGGCACAGATATTCACGTCAGCCATCGCGATTTTGATTTATCCATAGATAAAGTACGTCTTGACTGGAATAATCGTGAATTATGGCGACGTCGCTTCCACGTACGGCTGCTCGATGTTGGTAAAATTAATTATACAGACCATAGTGTACCCAAACCCAAGCCCGTTCCTACCCTACCCAACAGCATCAGTCTGCCATTACAAGTTATTATTGATAACATTCAGCTTGGTGGATTCACACTGGGTAAAAAAGAAACGCCAGTTTTGCTTGCCAGCCAGGCCAGCTACACTTTTGACTATCACAAACATCAGCTTATTCTCAGTGAACTGAATACACCATGGCAGAACATTCACGGCAATGCAGCCATTACCACTCAGACACCCTTTATACTGAGCGGACAATTGAACGGAAGCGGCACCCTTGATAAAACTGCGGTTGAAAGTGCTGCACTCATCAAAGGCAGTCTGCAACAGCCAGATATATTTGCCCGTCTGGACGGCGGAAATATTCATTTCCGTACCCATGCCATCATCAGACCGTATGCACTGCAACTCAATCATAAAATCATCAGCCTGAATCTTCAAAGCCGCCATATTAATCCGGCTGCTTTTAATGCAAACCTGCCATTTGCCGATCTGAATCTCAATTTAGATCTGGCACCCGTAAACAACGGCAAAGGTCAGCTTGCCGGACATATTAAGCTTGGGAATGAACAGCCACTGGCCTACAACGATGCCAAACATGGCGGTTTACCTGTACGCAGTATTGAAGGTGACATTAACATCGATAATAACGGCAAACTCATCTTACCGGCATTAACCACACGCCTGCTTCAGCAGGGACAAATCATCACCCGCGGAAATATCGATAGTGCATCCAGACAACTCGATATCAACAGCCAATTATTACGTATTTACGCCAGCGATGCTCTCGCTACACCACTACCCGGTTCACTTAATGGTCATATTCGTGTATCCGGTAGTTTCAACGGCCTGATTACCCAATGGCTTCTGTCCAGTGAAAAAGGCAACAGCGAAGGTTCGATTCAGATTATTACTGATGAACAGAAACATCAGCAAACCCTGATACTCGATAAACTGAACATCACCCCAAATGGCGGCGGCAGCTTTAATGCCAAAGGCAGTCTGGCACTGTATCAGAATAAAGCAATCCAGCTGGCCATCAACAGCAACAATTTTAATCCCGCCAAAGTTAATTCAGATTTTCCGGCAGGCAGTATCAACGGACATATCAACGTTAACGGACAATTGGGACAACAACCTGCCATTCAGGCAGACATGCTCTGGCATAACAGCATTCTTTCCGGCGCACCTCTTTCAGGCAAAGCCGTCATCCGCTATCGCAATCAGCATCTGGAACAGGCCAATATTAACCTCAATGCCGGCCCGAACCGGATAGTTACCAATGGCAGTTTTGGTAAAAAAGGTGACAAGCTCAATCTTGATATCAATGCACCCAATCTGGGATTATTCGGATTAGGTATGAAAGGTTTGCTCAGCACCAAAGGTTTTATCGCCGGAGAACCCAAAAAAATTACAGCAAATCTTACTGGTGCGGCACGCAACCTGCAAATTGCTCAACTACTTAACATTAATCAGCTGGATTTTAAACTTGTTGGTTCACCTGATATTAATCAGCCATTACTGGTTAACCTGAATGCAGATCATATCAGCATCGCCGGCAGCACCAGCGAAAAACCCACGATCATTAACAGTACCGACATCAAAATCAATGGCCGCGGCAGCCAGCATCAGCTTCAGGGTAGCAGTAATCTGACTCTGGATAGCAAAGCTTACCATTTTAATCTCAGTGCGCATGGTGGTCTGGACCAGCATTATCAGTGGCGCGGGCGAGTTAATGCTCTGGATATAAGTGGCGCACTTAATTTGAAACTGCTCAATCCTATTCAGCTTGAGGCCGGAACCGAGCATGTCAGCATGCAAAATGCACGCTGGGCTGCATTGAACGGTAACTTAACTCTGAATAATCTGAACTGGGATAAAAATAAAGGTCTGATTACCCGTGGTTCAGCCAGCAATCTGGCTTTGCACGAATTACACAACGTCATAGAATTACCCGTTGAGCAAAACCTTATCATTGGTGGTGACTGGAACTTCAGTTACAGTCGCCACATGCAGGGCTATCTGAAACTATACCAGCAGGGCGGTGACATTACCCTGCCACAGCATCAGCAGAAACTTGGCTTACAAAATGTACGTCTGGATGCACAATTCCAGAACGGTCATATCAATAATCATCTGAGTGGTATTACCCGTTATGGAACTACAGATGCCACACTGGTTATTACTCCTGACAATAACGGCAAAGTCAGTACTGCCCCCATCAGCGGACGTATAAAACTTGATAGCCCTGATCTGAGCACTATTCGCAATCTTCTACCCATTGGTATGCAGCTTAAGGGCAATATGCATGCCGAAGCCGGCATCAGCGGACATCTGAATGAACCTCTGCTTAATGGTACGCTTACCGGTAATAACCTTTACTACCGAGATCAGGCCAACGGTACTATTCTTGAAAACGGCAACCTTAAAAGCCACTTTCAGGGACGGCGCTGGTTAATTGACAATCTTAGTTTTGCGCGCCGTGACGGAACTATTAAACTCAGTGGCGTAGTAGATATGACCAAACTCACTCCAGATATTAACGTTACTGCCCACTTTGACCATTACAATATATTTGATCAGATAAACCGTCGCCTTACCATAAGCGGAAATACTCAGCTACTGTATACTATTGCACACGGAATTGTTCTGAACGGCAAACTAAAAGTCGATAAAGGTCTCTTTGGTATGCAAAAATCAGGAATGCCACAGTTAGATGACGATGTTGTCGTACTGGGTCGCGAAAAGACAGCAGAACAGCAACGTCCTACACCGATCCGGCTCAATCTTGATTTAGACATGAATGATGCTTTCCGTTTCAGTGCTGAAGGGATTGACGTTCTGCTTGGCGGTCAGCTTACTGCTACTGCCAATCCGGGCAGCACAGTTCAAATTGTAGGTACAGTAAACGTTGTCCGCGGACAATATAAAGCTTACGGACAGGATCTGGTTATTCAGCAAGGGAGTACCATTTCTTTCGTAGGTCCGATGGATAATCCCAATTTGAAAATACGTGCCAAACGCCGTTATTCACAGGTTGGTGCGGGTGTTGAAGCACTCGGACGGCTGGATAGCCCGCGTATTAATCTGATAGCCAATGAAGCCATGAGTGAAAAAGACAAACTATCGTGGCTGATACTCAATCGTCCCAGCAGCGGCAGCGCCGGTGACGAAGCCGCCATTGCAGCTGCGGCCAGTGCCTGGCTTGCCGGAGGCCTGAATGACAAGCTTGGTTTACTTGACGAAATCGGCCTTACCAGCCAGCAAACCCGAAATAGTCAGACTGGCGAAATGAATCCTGCAGAACAGGCCATCACAATCGGCAAACATCTGTCTAACAATCTTTATATCAGCTATCTGTATGGAATTGAAAGTGCGACCCAGACCGTCAGCATTACCTATCAGATTAGCCGTGCATTGCAAAGCATTGTGCGCGTAGGTACCGGATCGGCCGGAGGTGAAATCCGCTATACCCACCGTTTTGATTAAATCATCACTGATAAAAATGTTCAGAGTATACAACCGGCACATGGTTTAAAATACTCTGAACATTTTATATATTGCTTTAATTATAAAAATAAATAAATTATATTATTTAATTAATTTTATATGTAAATATTTGTTATAATAATTTTATTATGGAAAAAATAGAAAAAATACTCTTGTCAGTGGCTGCCATAGTTTTTAGCGTTTCGATTATAGGTTTAACTCTATCCGATGCGAAATTTATTTTCGGGCTTGCCAGACACGGAAAAGAAACATTAGCTACGGTAATAGATACCAAATCCCAAGACGAAGGACGTGGGATAGTCCTCCATATACTGACAATAGAATACACCGACAACTATAATAAAACCTATATCAAAAATGATATTAAAACCTATAAAAACTTAAATCCTGGCGATAAAATTACAATTATTTATAATAAATTTTCTCCTCAGGTAGCCGATATCAAAGGCAACCATAACCGTAAAAATAATTTTTCTGCAGAACTATTCGCCTCCTTTATGATTATCATTGCTGCAATTTATTATTATCAGGAATTTAAATTCAATCCAAATTATTGGAAATTTAAAAAAAGATATTAGTATCAGTTTTAGATAAAAAAATAGTGTATTGAATTTACTAACGAGAAACAATATCTTTTTTACTGAATAATTATTTCCTTTAAAGAAACAGAATGAACACATTACAAAATGTGTAGGTTTTTGGTTACCTAGTAGAGACAGAGCAGCTTTACTAATGAATACTGCAGAACAGGTCATCACAATCGACAAACATCTGTCTAATAATCTTTATATCTGTTATCTGTATGGAATTGAAAGTGCGACCCAGATCATCAGCATCATCTATCAGATTAGCCGTGCACTGCAAAGCATTGTGTTCATAGGTACCGGATCGGCTGGAGGTGAAATCCGCTATACCCGCCGTTTCGATTAAGTCATCACTGATAAAAATGTTCAGAGTTCACAATCGGTACATGGTTTAAAATACTCTGAACATTTTATATACTACTTGAATTGTAAAAATAAATAAATTATATTAGTACAATGAATTTTATATATAAATATCTGTTATTAGCTCCTTATTATGAAAAAAATAAACAAAATAATAATAATATCCTGCTATATCAGCTTTATAGTCCTTACCGCACTATATATGGCTGTAACTTTCTCCGATGCGAAAATTATTTTCGGACTTGCCAGACATGGGGAAGAAACATTAGCTACGATAGTAACTAGCGAATCCTATGTCTATAGAAATCGTGAATATTATTTAGTAACAGCCGAATTTACTGATAAATATAATAAAACTTATATTACAAATACTATCAAAACCGAAAATAGCTTGAAGCCTGGCGATAAAATTACAATTATTTATAATAAATTTTCTCCTCAAGTTGCCGATCGCAAAGACAACAGTTTGCGCAAAAAGAAATTTAATATAAATTTATATATTTGCTTTATTTTTATTATTCTTACAATTCAAGGGTATCAGGAATTCAAATCCAGTCCAAATTTTTGGAGATCCAAAAGAAAATATAAGCATAAGCTTTAAGTAAAAATTTAATACAAAATAAATAATCTTTTTTCTAAAGATATTAGCTTATATTCTTGAAAAAAATCCAATCTATTCCAATTTAACTTTTATCAGACATAATTCCAGGTTTATAATAATTATTTCAGCAGATACATAAAAATTATTACTGACACCTGTGTCTACTGAAAATGCCAATTAAGTAACAATCTGCAATTATTTAAACCTATTTTCTGTCTTAAAACGACCAACAACAGTAAACCACTCAGCCCGCACAAACAGACCCGTCAGCAACAGAAAACTTCCTAATCATTCCAGCATATCAGCAACACCTATTATCGAAATGCTATTGATCCAGTCTCGTCAGTTATAAAAATCACCATGATCAGAATATTGTGCGCATAGGTACCGGATCAGCCAGAATGAAATTCGTTATATCCGCCGTTTTAATTAAGTCATCGCTGATAAAGATGTTCAGAGCACACAACCGGCACATGGTTTGAAACACTCTGAACATTCTATATATTGCTTGAATTGTAAAAATAAATAAATTATATTATTTAATTAATTTAATATGTAAATATTTATTATTATTCTTTATATTATGAGTAAAATAGAAAAAATCCTCTTGTTAGTGGTTGCCATATTTTTTAGCTTTAAGATTATAGGTACAACTTTATATGATGCAAAATTACTTTTCATACTTTCCAGTTACAGTGAAGAAACATTCGCTACGGTAATAGATTCCAAAGAATCTATCTTTTCCTCAAGAAAAACCGGGGAAGTCTATATACTGACAGTTATATATACCGACAAACACAATAAAACTTATATTACAAATATTCGTAGCGATTATCACTTATCTCCTGGTAATACAATTAAAATTATCTATAGTAAATTTTTTCCTAAAGTAGCAGATATCAAAGGCAATCATAGCCGTAAATTTGAGTTTTATTGTTATTTATTTTTATCTTTTATAATTATTATTACTGCAATTTATTATTATCGAAAATCTAAATCAACTCCGGATTATTGGAAATCTAAAAAAAGATATTAGCATCAGTTTTAAATAAAAAATTCAGTACAAAATAAATAATCTTTTTTCTAATGAAATTGGCATATATTCCTAAAAAATCCAATCCATTCCAATTAAACCTTTATAACTCTTATCAGACATAATTCCAGATTTATAATAATTATTTCAGCAGATACATAAAATTATCGCTAGCACCGGCATCTGCTTAAAATGCCATTTAAGTAACAATCTGCAATTATTGAAACCGATTTTCCGTCTTAAAAATGACCACCGCCGGCAACAGAAAACTTCCCAATCATTCCTGCATACCAGCAACACTTATTATCAAAAATAACACTATTGATCCATTCCCGTCAGTCATTGAAAATCGCCGCTATAAAAATTTTGCCGTGGCATGCTGTATGTATAAAAATGCTGTGACTATACGTAGTAACCCCAAAGCAAACTCAGCCTCCATAGTATGAATCTTATCTATCTCAAACATAGTAATTTCTGCCATTCACTCATAAAAACATGAAAATAGTGTATTGAATTTACTAAAAAGAAACGATATCATTTTTATTAAATAATTATTTCCTTTAAAGAAACAGAATGGACACATTACAAAGCATGTGGGTTTTCCGTTACGTAGTAGAGTTAGGCAGCTTCACTAAAGCTGCTGAATTTATGGATATTTCTACTGCGATGGCCAGTAAACACCTGCATCATCTGGAAAAAAACATTCAGGCTAAACTACTCAACCGTACCAGCCGTCGCATCAGCCTTACCGAAGCCGGACAGGAATACTATCATCGCTGTGTAGAAGCACTGGATACACTTACCGAAGCCAAACGTGTTGCACAGGCTGGTACGGTCAAACCGCAGGGCTTACTTAAAATTACCGCTCCTAACTGGTGTGCTTCACGCCAGTTTGGTGAAATTCTATCAGAATACCGGCAGCAATTTCCGGAAGTAAGTTTATCCATCAACCTGGACAGCCGGCGTACCGATCTGGTTGCAGAGGGTATCGATCTTGCTTTACGTGTCACCAATAACCCTGAACCCAATCTCATTGTTAAACCCATTACCTGCATTGATTTTTTATGGGTAGCCAGCCCGAAATATCTGCAAAAATACGGCATGCCGCATACAGTAGCAGACCTGAAACAGCATTATGGTCTGTTACCACAATACGTTCATCTTGATTTACCGCTTATTCCTGCCTGTACCAGTAACAGTGCTTTGCTAATACACAAGATGGCGCTTAATCATATGGGACTGGCATACTTGCCTGAATGGATGGTGAGAGAAGATATACAACAAAAACGTTTAGAAATCATCGAACACATCGCTTGTCCGGAAAGCCATACACTGTATGCAGCCTATATGAATCGTGAATTTCTCAGCGCTAAAGTGCGTAGTTTTATTGATTTTCTGGCAGAAAAATTTGAAACTTCTAAAAACCGCTAAAATCCAATAAAAAGTCTAAGGGGAGAACAGTATGCTCAGCCACGATAATGCCATCAGCTTTTTACAGCAATTATTTCGCTATACTATCGAAGAAGCTAGTCCGGTGAATAAAATGAGTAACTGGTTACCACAGACCAATCCATGCGGACGAGTGATAGTTGTCGGTGCAGGCAAAGCTGCTGCTGCCATGGCGGCTGAATGGGAAAGAATCTGGCCGCAAGACTATCCGCCATTATCCGGTGTCGTTGTTACCCGCTACGGACACACTACCCCTACAAAGCACATCAAAGTACTTGAAGCCAGTCATCCCCTGCCGGACACTGCCGGACAGGCTGCTGCTCAGGCCTTACTTAATGCTGTTAGCGGACTAAATCCGCACGATCAGGTATATTATCTCGTTTCCGGCGGTGCTTCCGCTCTGACCACACTGCCTGTTAGCAGCATTACACTGGCTGATAAGCAATATATTAATCGCCAGTTACTTAGTAATGGTGTTCCCATAGACGCCATGAATACACTGCGGAAACATCTTTCTCGCATCAAAGGCGGTCGACTGGCTGCCGCAGCAGCACCAGCACATATCACCACCCTGGCTATTTCAGATGTAGTTGGTGATGATATCAGTACCATAGGCTCTGGCGCAGGTGTGCCCGATCCTACCACCCTGGCTGATATTAAACGTATTGTTAATCAATACCAAATCGACCTCCCCGCAAGTGTTATCACCTATTTAAACAAAGCTGATGCAGAAACACCTAAAAATCTTCCAAACAGCAGTGCTCACATAATTATTAACCCTGATCAGGTATTTACTGCCGTGCAAAATTGGGCAATCAATCAGGAAGTTGAAGTACTGTATCTGGGAGACCGTATAGGTGGCGAAGCACGGGAGGTGGCTCAGGTGATGGCTGGAATCGCACTGTTTCAGCAAAACCGGCATCAACGCAGTAAACCTTTGCTGATTCTCAGCGGTGGAGAAACCACTGTTACCCTGAACCGGCAACAAGGACGCGGCGGTCGTAACACTGAATTTTTACTGGCACTGGCTATTGCTCTGAATGGAGCAAATAATATTTATGCACTGGCAGCCGATACAGATGGTATTGATGGCAGCGAAGATAATGCCGGAGCATGGCTAACACCTGATACATTACTCCGTGCTGAACAGGCCGGAATATCAGCACAAGACATGCTGAATAATCATAATGCATATAATTTTTTTAGCACAACCGGACAACTACTGGTGACAACCCCGACATTAACCAATATCAATGACTTTCGTGCGATCTTAGTGCTGTAAATTAAATAATAATAAAAACTAACCTGATAAATTGTTGTTAATAAATAATATATTTTTATCAGACATATAGTAGTTAATTGCTCTAAACTATACAGATTTACTCATTTCTGAATTTTTCCGCGCGCAAAATCTACTGCCATAGTGACAGCTGCTTTGGCTTGCGGACTATTTTTCCAGCAGCTGCTGCCAACCAGACTGGCTGCCTGCTCAGTGATATCCTGCGGGTTAGCACGGGCAAGCTTATCCAATGAATCAATACCCATCTGCTCCAGACGCATAATTACCTTTTCTCCTACCCCTTTTACAGTAAGCAAAGCCGCTTTTTCAGTTTCAGTAAATGCCATTTATTTCCCTCTTCTGAATATAATAATTTCAATATGATTTAAAATACTATAAATATCAGTTATACAGCAAACTGAAAAATAATCAGATTCAATCTTAAAATTGCCAGTTCTTATACTCATCCTGATAAAAGTATTCAGGCAATAAAATCAGTATTTAGCTTGTCCCTGTCTGATTCAGACCTGAAAAAAGCGAGTACTCAACTCGCTTTTTTACATAATATTCAGAACCATTGTCCGAAACGGCGAATATACCAGCGTTTCACTATCTGAGTCACAATACAGTAACAACCCAGTGTCAGTACCAGCCAGGGGAAATATTGCCATGGCAGCGGTACCAGCCCGATCCAGCTGCTAATCGGCGAAAACGGAATATAAATACCAATAGCCATAATTAACCCTGTCATCAGCAATACCGGTAAAGCAGCAGTACTTTGTACAAACGGTATTCTGCGGGTACGCAGCATATGTACTACCAGAGTCTGTGACAATAAACCTTCTACAAACCAGCCGGAATGAAACAGATTCTGCACTTCTGGCGCATTAGCATGGAACACAAACCACATCAGCGCAAAAGTACTGATATCAAATATAGAGGAAATAGGACCGATAAACAGCATAAAACGGCTGATATTGGATACATCCCATTTACGCGGTTTACGCAAAAATTCCTCATCCATTTTATCCCATGGCAGTGATAGCTGAGAAAAATCATACAGAAGATTCTGAATCAGTAACTGAATAGCCAGCATAGGCAGAAATGGCAGGAACGCACTGGCAAACAATACAGAAAACACATTGCCAAAATTAGAGCTGGCAGTCATATTCAGATATTTAATAATATTGCCAAAAGTTTCACGTCCTTTGATTACCCCCTCTTCCAATACCATCAGACTTTTTTCCAGCAAAATAATATCAGCCGATTCCTTGGCAATATCAGTAGCTGTATCTACAGAAATACCGACATCGGCATCGCGCAGAGCCGGAGCATCATTGATACCGTCACCAAGAAAACCAACTGTATGTTCGTTTTCCTGAAGCAGACGAATAATGCGTGATTTCTGTAATGGTGTAAGTTTGGCAAATACAGTGTGTTTTTCCAGCAGAGGTTTCAGTACCTCATCACTTAGAGCCTCAATTTCACTACCTAGTAAAGGCTGTCCGGCTTCAATTCCGACTTCATAACAAATCTTACGAGTAACAATCGCATTATCACCAGTTAAAACCTTAACAGCCACACCATTTTCACTCAGCGCAGCAATAGCCTGTGCAGCACTGTCTTTCGGCGGATCTAGAAAAGTCAGAAAGCCGCACAGAGTAAGCTCAGTTTCATCAGCAACAGCATATTGTGCTTTCTGAGCTTCAGTACTAATGTATTTTTTACCAATCGCCAGCACCCGGAAGCCTTCCTTATTATAGCTTTCAGCTAAAGCCAGCAATTGTTCCCGCCGCGCTGCATCTAATGGCAGATATTCTCCGTGCTCATAAACACAGCTGGAAATAGACAGCATTTCTTCCACTGCGCCCTTACAAATCAGCACATGGCGCTGTTCTTCATCCTGTAAAACCACAGATAAACGCCGGCGAATAAAATCAAACGGTAATTCATCAATTTTATGATAGCCGCCATCGCTGATACCTGCCCTGTTTTCAGGCTCCTGTGCAAAACGCACAATGGCTTTATCCATTAGATTTTTCATACCGCTCTGATAGGAACTGTTTAACCAGGCCAGTTGCAAAACTTCACTATCATTATTGCCATGAATATTCGTGTAATGCTCAAGAATAATTTTATCCTGGGTTAATGTACCGGTTTTGTCTGTACATAAAATATCCATTGAACCGAAATTCTGAATAGCACTCAGGCGTTTTACCACTACCTTACGCCGTGCCATGGCCATAGCACCTTTAGCCAGATTGGCACTGACAATCATTGGCAGCATCTCAGGAGTCAGCCCGACAGCAACAGCAAGTGCAAACAGAGCAGCATCACCCCAGTCTCCCTTAGTGAAGCCATTAATCAGCAACACCACCGGTACCAGAACCAGCATAAAACGAATCAGCAAATGACTAACACTGTTTACACCGCGATCAAACGCAGTCTGGCTGCGTGTACCGACAATTGATTTGGCCAGAGAGCCAAAATAGGTATCATTTCCTGTTGCCACAACCACGGCTTTAGCCGTACCACTGACAATATTAGTACCCATGAAGCAGATATTTTCTGCATCCAGCGGATCAGCTGATAATGGCTGCTCTTCAATAGCAAGCGTGCTATTCATACCAAGAGTATCAGATTTCTCTACCGGAATAGACTCACCGGTCAGTACAGCCTGACTGATAAACAAGTCACGTGATTCAATCAGACGCACATCAGCCGGTACCATATCGCCGGCAGATAACAAAATAATATCTCCCGGTACCACTTCTTTAATCGGTACTTCAAGCTGTTCTGCATTGATATCTCTATGGCTGCGGCGCACTACTGTAGCAGTGGTGCTGATCATAGATTTCAGCGCCTGTGCAGCCTTATTGGAACGATATTCCTGCCAGAAACTGAGTACACCACTGAGCAGAACCATTACCAGAATTATTGTAATACCGCTCACACTGGTTTCTTCACCATTATGCAAAGGAATCAGATAATCAGTGAAAAAGCTTACTAAAGCCAGCGCCAGTAAAACAAAAATAAACGGATTTTTAAAGGCTAGTAATAATTGCAGCCAGACTGATGGTGCTTTATCGTGCACTACATCGTTATTGCCAAAACTGATCAGTCTTTCTTTAACATCCTGCTCAGTCAGACCATTTAAACTGGTCTGTAAATTAGACAGTGTACGGTCAAGACTGTTGCGAGACTCCAGCACAGCCTTGATTACCACTGGTTGGGAAATGATTTTTTTGAATTTTTTCATAAACAGTACCTCACCGACCATGATATTTCCCGGTCGGCAGATACTGTTAACCCGGAAACATCAACGGCCTTGTTGCAGTTGTTGTTTTAATAAAATAAACGGTCGACTCGAATCTTCTTCCATTGTTTTATTCCCGGTTAAATAATCAGATACCTAATAAATAGAATTAAGCACACCTTACTGAAATAACAGCCTTCCCTTCTTTATTCCGTCTGAATAACTAAAAAATCTGAAAGACAGCAATATTTCAGCAAGATAGCGTTTATACATATTTGTGATGTCAGCGTCAATTATATTTACGCTATACAAAACAAAAAACAATATTATTCACAATATATAATATTAATAACAATAATACGCACATAAAACAGACAAATTTAAAAATAAATATACGCAGCAAAATAGCAATAAAATTATGCTATTAACATAATAATCAAATTAGAAAAGACTGCTCTGTTTTACGTTCAGATAATCATATAACGGTTTAGGGATACCATACGCATTCAGATTATCAGCTGATACCCATTCACCAGTTATTGCAGAAGATGCAGCATCCTGCCCGGTATTTATTTGAGCAGCAAAAGGCAGAATATGCAATTGACGATGAGTTAAACGATGACTGAATTCAATACCTTCTGTTAAATCTTCAGCAGTACAACCAAATTTTGCTGCAAGTTGATACAAATCATCCAGACTGTCTGCACATGGTACACACCATAAACCACCCCATATTCCTTTGGCAGAACGTTTATGTAAAAATATCGCACCATCACAGTTACGTAAAACCAGCCAATATAGCGATAAATTTTTTACACTTACAGCTTTTTTCTTACGCGGTAATTCAGCAATACGGTTCTGGGCATATGCCTGACACAGATCGTTCATCGGACATGAACAGCATATTGGCTTACTGCGCTTACATACCGTTGCTCCCAAATCCATCAGCCCCTGAATATAAGCCGGCATATCTGCTGCATTAAGTGGCAGCAAGACTTCTGCTTTGCGCCAAAGCTGATCTTCAAAAGCTTTATTCGCAATATCACCGTCCAGAGCAAAAACCCGGCACAATACCCGCTTTACATTACCATCCAGAATGGTTTCGCGTGCATCAAAGCAAAATGCAGCAATCGCTGCTGCCGTACTACGACCTACACCATATAAAGTTTGTAATTCCACACGACTGTGTGGAAAATTTCCTGAAAATTCAGATATAACTTGCCTGGCAGCCTTATGCAAATTGCGTGCACGACTGTAGTAGCCCAGCCCTTGCCACAGACCCAGTACTTCATCTTCATCAGCCGCCGCCAGTACTTGGACATCAGGAAATGCAGCCAGAAAGCGCGGATAATAATCAAGTACCGTGGACACCTGCGTTTGCTGCAACATAATTTCCGATAACCATACCTTATATGGTTCACGACACTGCCATGGCAGACCATGCCGGCCATGCTGACGCTGCCAGCTTACCAGGCGAGGAGCAAACTCCGCCTCCTGCACTGTTTGTTTATTCATAACACCCTAATTTAACATAAAAAAAATCATGATCAGCCTGAATAATTCAGGTAATAAACTAATATGGGTGATTATAGACATAAAACAAGAATTTGCTTTAGAAAAGCAAAATTATTTCATAATCATAAACAGAGAAATATTATCAATAGTGTTAAATTTCATGATATAAAATTTAAATAACAGTGACTACTTATTAAAATCTACTGTAAAAAAATTTCAGAATTCATAGTTTTAAAATGAAAAAATAATATCCATGATAACCAATATGGTTTTATTTCAATTGATTGTATATTTCACAAGCTTCCTGATTACCATTTTTACAGCTCTTACCGAATAATTCTTTAGCTATCCGTTTATTTTGTTTGATACCGGTACCATTCAAAAACATATAGGCCAGATTATACTGAGCATCTGCATTTTCCTGTTTAGCCGCCAGCTGATAATATTTGGCTGCTTTTGCAAAGTCCTGTTTCACTCCTTCACCATTCGCATACATATTAGCTAAGCTATTTTGTGAGAACGAATCTCCCTGGTCGGCAGCCAATTGGTAGTATTTTAATGATTTTATATAATCTTGTTTAACACCCTCTCCCTCACGATACAAATACCCCAAATGAGCCTGAGCACTAATTTTTCCCTGATCTGCCGCTAATTGAAAATATTTGACAGCCTCTTCATAATTCTGTTCTATCTCTGTACCTTTGAAATACATTAATCCCATATTATATTGTGCAGCTGCCAATCCCTTTTTGGCAGCAAGACGATAACACTGAGCAGCTCTCTGATAATCTTGTTCAATACCCTTACCATTAAACAGCATCAGCCCTAAATTATAGATAGCGTAAGAATACCCTTTTTTGGCTGCCAGTTTATAATATTTAACAGATTTAGAATAATCAGCCGGGACAATCTGACCAAACTCATAAATTACGCCCAGATTATATTGTGCAATTGCATTACCCTGATCAGCCGCTAATTTATAATATTTAATAGCTTCGGTATCATTTTGTTCAATACCACCATAGCCATATCTGTAATATGCACCAAGATTAAATAGTGCTTCCGGACTGTTCTTTAAAGCTGCAATATGAAAGTACTTTAAGGCTTGTTTGTGATTCTGTTTGACGCCTGAACCTTCGCTATACATCATACCCAGATTAGTCAGAGCATCGGCATGTCCTTGTTTAGCAGCCAGTTGATAATACTTAAATGCCTGCGCAAAATTTTGTTCTACCCCTATACCATTATAGTAAACATATCCTAAATGAAACTGTGCATTTATATTTCCTCTATCAGAGGCTAGCTGATAATAATATATAGCTTTATCATAATCCTGCTGAAGACTATTACCTTTTTCATACATGTTTGCCAGACTGAGCAAAGCATCTTCATTCCCTTGTTCAGCAGATAACCGGCAATAATAAAATGCCTTTGTAAAATCCTGTTTTACTCCTTCTCCATAGTAATACATCACGCCTAAATTATATTGAGCACCACTATCACCTTGTTCAGATGCTAACTTAAAATAGTTAAAAGCATTAATATAATTCTGCTCAACGCCTGCACCCTTGTAATACATTAATCCAATAGTAAATTGGGCATTAACATCTCCTTTTTTTGCAGCTTCCAGAACACATAAAAAATTATCTGAACTTTTTGTTTCCATCTTCTTATTATCCCTTTTACAGTAAGCTTTTAAACTTTTTCAGAATATTTTTATCTGCAAATATAAACAACCTCAACCATAGAGATCAATAATAAAAAAGTTATGTAGCATTCAGACATCATCAAAGATTTTTGTACTACTTTTTTATAAATTTTCTGAAAATACTTTTATTTCTTTATTCCAAAACCATTTTCTTCATAAGCTCCAGATTATGCTGAGCTCCAGAGTGTCCTTGTTCTGCCGCCAGATTAAAGTACTCATATGCCTCTGCATAATTTTGCTCTGCTCCTTCACCATTTATATACATAAAACCCAGAGCAAATTGTGCATCACTATTTCCTTGTTCCGCAGCTGGCTTATAATATTCAAGACTTTTAATGAAGCTTTGTTCTACACCTTTACCATAATAATACATACTACCTGCATAATATTGAGCAATAGGATTCCCTTGCTCAGCGGCAGCCAGATAATACTCAAATGCTTTTGCATAATTCTGTTCTACACCATCACCGTTTTCATATAAAATACCTAAATTAATTTGTGCATCACTATTTCCCTGTTCTGCAGCCAGCTTATAATATTTATATGCCTCCGCATAATCCTGAGCAACACCTTCACCAGTTTTATAAATATATCCTAAAGTAAATTGTGCCTTACTATTACCCTGTTGCGCTGCTAACTGATAGTATTCAATACTTTTAGTATAATTTTGTTCTACGCCTTTTCCATAGTAATATAAATTAGCTAAGTTATACTGGGCAGTAACATCTCCTTGCGCAGCTGCAGCTGAATAATACTCAACCGCCTTTTCATAATTTTGCTCTACACCAAAGCCGTTGTAATATAAAAATCCTAAGTTACTTTGGGCAATATCAACTCCCTGTGCAGCTGCAGCCAAATAATACTCAGCTGCCTTTTCATAATTCTGCTCTACACCATAACCATCTTCATACAATATACCTAAATTACTCTGAGCATTTGCATTTCCTTGTGCTGCTGCAGCTGAATAATACTTAGCTGCCTTTTCATAATTCTGCTCTACACCATAACCATCACTATACAATATACCCAGATTACATTGAGCGGAAGCATCTCCCTGTGCAGCTGCAGCCGCATAATATTCAGCTGCCTTTTCATAATTCTGCTCTACGCCATAGCCCTCGCTATACAATAAACCTAAATTGAATTGTGCATCGATATTTCCCTGTTTTGCGGCCAGCTTATAGTATTTATATGCTTCTGCATAATTTTGCTCTGTTTCTTCTCCATTCTCAAACATAACACCCAGAGCAAATTGTGCATTCGCATTTCCCTTTCGAGCCGCTTCCAGAGTACTTAAAAATTTATCTGATTTCTTCGTTTCCATCTTTTTATTATTCCTTTTACAGTAAGCTTTTAAATTTTTTTCAGAATATTTTTATCTGCAAATATAAATAACCTCAATCATAGAGATCAATAATAAAAAAGTTATATAGCATTCAGACATCATCAAAGATTTTTGTACTACTTTTTTTATAAATTTTCTGAAAATACTTTTATTTCTTTATTCCAAAACCATTTTCTTGCATAAGCTCCAGATTATGCTGAGCTCCAGAGTGTCCTTGTACTGCCGCCAGCTTATAGTATTTATATGCCTCTGTATAATTTTGCTCCGTTCCTTCTCCATCCTCATACATAAGACCAAGAGAAAATTGTGCATCACTATCTCCCTGTTCCGCAGCTAGCTTATAATATTCAATACTTTTAATATAGCTTTGTTCTACACCTCTACCATAATAGTACATACTACCTGCATAATATTGAGCGATAGGATTTCCTTGCTCAGCGGCAGCCAGATAATACCTAAATGCTTTTTTATAATTCTTTTCTACACCATTACCGTTTTCATATAAAATACCTAAATTAATTTGTGCATCACTATTTCCCTGTTCCGCAGCCAGCTTATAATATTTACATGCCTCTGTATAATTTTGCTCCTTTCCTTCTCCTTTTGCATACATAAGACCCAGAGAAAATTGTGCATCGCTATTGCCTTGTTGCGCAGCTAACTGAAAATATTCAAAGCTTTTAGCGTAATTCTGTTCTCTACCTTTACCGAAATAATACAAATCACCTAAATTAACTTGTGCATCAATATTTCCCTGTTCTGCTGCAAACTTATAATATTTGTATGCTTCTGCAAAATTTTGTTCTATTCCCCGTCCACATTCATATATAACACCCAGTTTATTTTGGGCATCGCTATTACCCTGTTGCGCAGCTAATTTATAATATTTAATACTTTTAATGTAATTCTGTTCTACACCTTTACCGAAATAATACAAATCACCTAAATTACACTGTCCAGTGGCATTTCCATGTTCAGCAGCTGCTGCAATATACTCAAATGCTTTTGCATAATCCTGTTCTACACCAAAACCATACTTATATAAAATACCTAAATTAATTTGTGCATCAATATTTCCCTGTTCAGCAGCCAGTCTATAGTATTTATATGCTTCAGTATAATCTTGTGCTGTCCCCTCTCCATCTCTGTACATATTACCCAGATGAAATTGCACATCACTATCACCTTGTTGCACAGCTAATAGATAATACTTTATTGCTTTTGCATAATTCTGTTCTACACCCTTACCCTCATAATACAAAGTGCCTAAATTGATTTGTGCCCTAATATTTCCTTGTTCAGCAGCCAGCTTAAAGTATTTATATGCTTCTGCATAATTTTGCTCTGTTCCCTTACCTTTCTCATACATGATACCCAGAGTAAATTGGGCATCACTATTTCCCTGTTCCGCAGCTGACTTATAATATTCAATACTTTTAATGAAGCTTTGTTCTACACCTTTACCAAAATAATACATACTACCTACATAATATTGAGCGATAGGATTTCCTTCCTCAGCGGCAGCCTGATAACACTCAAATGCTTTTGCATAATTCTGTTCTACACCATCACCGTTTTCATATAAAATACCTAAATTAATTTGTGCATCACTATTTCCTTGCTCGGCAGCCAGCTTAAAGTATTTATATGCTTCTGCATAATTTCGCTCTG
The DNA here is from genome assembly GCF_016100875.1 of Snodgrassella sp. W8124. Lineage (NCBI taxonomy): Bacteria > Pseudomonadati > Pseudomonadota > Betaproteobacteria > Neisseriales > Neisseriaceae > Snodgrassella > Snodgrassella sp. W8124. Next base: position 448,273 of record NZ_JACFRP010000001.1, on the reverse strand, counting down.
TTCCTTTTCCATCCCCATACATAACACCCAGATTAAATTGAGCATCACTATCATTTTGATTTGCAGCTAATTGAAAATATTCGATACTTTTAATGTAATTCTGTTCAATACCCTTGCCGTCGTAATACATAATACCTAATTTATACTGTGCATTAATATTTCCCTGGTCTGCAGCGAGTTTATAGTATTTATAGGCAGCTACATAATTTTGCTCTGTTCCTTTTCCATCCTCATACATAAGACCCAGAGCAAATTGGGCATCCGCGTCTCCTTTTTGAGCCGCTTCCAGAGTACTTAAAAACTTATCTGATTTTTTTGTGTCCATCTTCTCATTACTCATTTTGCAATATCGCTTTTAACTATAAATATTTTATTTTCTATACTAAGTTTTTATAAAATCTTTAAAAATACATCTATTTTTACTCCAGAATTATTTTTATGAATTAGCTCCAGAAAATGCTGAGCTTCAGGAGGTTCTTGCATGGCTGCCTGCTGAAAATAATTCTCAGCTTTAGCCATATCCTGAACGACACTTTTTTCAACAAAATAAATACAACCTAAAACAAATTGTGCTTATCTAGATAATGCTCAATACCTTGAATATTATCTTGTTTCAGACTTTTACCATAACAGTACATTTTATCTAAATTAGATAGAGAAAAAATATCTCTTTGTTCAACACCGACTGAATAAGATTCAAAGATTTTTTTGTAATCTTGGTTTACGCCATTGTCGTTTTTATACATAAAATCTAATTCGTTTTGTGCAGAACTATCGCCCGATTCTACTGCCCGCTGGAAATAATTCGCTGCTTTAACAAAATCCTGAGCAACACCCTCACCTGTTTTATAAATACGTCCTAAAATATATAAAGCAGAACTATCACCCTGATCAGCAGCTAACTGATAATATTTAATTGCTTTAATGTAATCTTTTTCTCCTCCCACACCGTAGTAATAAAAATTACCTAAATTAAATTGTGCTGAAGCATCCCCCTGCTCGGCAGCCAGCTGATAATATTTACAGCTTTCAGCATAATTTTGCTCTACTCCCTCACCATTCTCATACATAATAGCCAGATCATATTGGGCATCTCTATTGCCTTGTTGCGCAGCTAACTGTAAATATTCAAAACTTTTAGCGTAATTCAGCTCTGTACCTTCACCGCAATAATATAAACAACCTAAATAATACTGTGCGGTAGCATCTCCTTGAGCTGCTGTCGCTGAATAATATTCAAATGCCTTTTCATAATCCTGTTCTACACCTAAGCCGTATTTATACAGATAACCCAATCTGACTTGTGCTTTAGCCTCTCCCTGTTCAGCACCCAACAGATATTCTTTATATCCCTCTTGAAGATTTTTTAAAGCGACTGCATGAAGTTCATATGATTTTTCACGATCCGGTTCTACACCCTGACCATCATAATACATAACACTTAATTCGACTTGTGCATCAATATTTCCCTGCTCAGCAGCCTGCTGATAATATTTGAATGCTTGTTCATAATCTTGTGCGATTCCTATACTATGCTTATACATATCACCCAGAGCAAATTGCGCATCAATATTTCCCTGATCGGCAGCCTGCTTATAGTATTTGAATGCTTCTGGATAATCTTGTGCGACTCCTATACCATGTTTATACATACCACCCAGAGCAAATTGGGCATCCGCATCTCCTTTTTGAGCCGCTTCCAGAGTACTTAAAAACTTATCTGATTTTTTTGTTTCCATCTTTTCATTACTCATTTTGCAAAACCGATTTATATTATTTTCACAATATTTTTATTTTAAATTACAAAGAGATTAAATCATACAATCTAATAATTCAAATTATAAAAATAGTTATCCATTTTTCGGTTGTTATTGTCAGCATTAATTTTTAATATCTTTTTATTTACTGCTACATCAACAGAAACTACATCGGAGCAAATTTAGCTATGCTCATTCCAGAACCTAATTACATAATCTTTTAACTTTAAATAAGCCTAATGAAATTATGCAAAAAAAGTAATTTAACTACACCATTGCAGGCAGATGAATTGGTTTACAGTGTTCACAAAATACAGGAAAGTATATTTTAAATGCCAGTTACAGAGATAAATGAAATCAAAAAATACTATCAGGCCTTACTCACAAAAGATCAAAGTTATGTTGGTATTTTTTATGCAGGTGTGAAAACCACCTCAATATTTTGTATCGCAACATGCAGAGCAAAAAAGCCTAAATTAGAAAACACAGAATTTTTTTATACAGTCAAAGAAGCTCTGAATGCAGGTTACCGCCCATGTAAAATTTGCCGACCGACTGAAAATGCCAATGAGGCACCCGAACAGATTATTAATGCCATAAAAATGATTACTCAGAATCCGAAGACAAAAATTTCTGATTCCGTATTAAGAGCACATGAAATCAGTCCGGAAATTGTTCGCCGCTGGTTTAAAAAAAATTATGGAATTACTTTTCAGGCATATCAGAGAATGTACCGGATTAATCAGGCATATCAGGAATTGAAAACCGGTAAAAAAATAATAGATGTCGCTTTCGATAATGGTTATGGATCATTAAGCGGTTTTGGCTATATCTATAAAAAAATTGCTAAAAACTCACCATCCGGCCATTTAAACAACAACATCATACTTATTAACCGACTGACCACACCTATAGGTCCGATGTTTGTCTGCGCCACGCAACAGGGAGTCTGTTTGCTGGAATTCGTCGACCGGCGGATGTTAGAAACAGAGTTTAAACAATTACAGCAATTACTGAATGCTACAATTATTTTTGGTGAAAATGAACATATCATTCAGACCAGAATTCAAATTAAGGAATATTTTGAAGGAAAACGAAAATATTTTTCTATTCCACTACATACTCCCGGCACTGATTTTCAACAGGCAGTCTGGAATTGTCTCAAACAGATCCCCTACGGAGAACTCACTACCTATAAACAACAGGCAGAAAAAATGCATAATCCTCAGGCAGTCCGGGCTGTAGCCAATGCCAATGGTTTTAATCGTATTGCTATTATTATCCCCTGTCACAGAGTAATCGGCTCCAATGGTAAATTAACCGGCTACGGCGGTGGGCTGGAACGTAAAAAATGGCTGATTGACCATGAAAAAAGTAATCTTAAATCATAAAATTGTTTACACATCAGGCTAATAAAACCAGTAATGCGATTTGAGCGTCAGCATAATGATGATTTACTGTTTATCTGCCTGTAACACAAAAAACAAGTAAACATCATTCTGAAAATGTTTTTTAAATAAACGCTTCAAAACCTGATGCATATTTTGTCGGTATAAATTCAATCAGTTCATATTCGGCAATCTGATGAATGTAAAACGGATCTTTAACCATAATAGACTGCGCCGATTCTTTACTGGCCGCCCGGCACAGAATAACTCCGCCGATGCGCGGTACCTGCCGGCCGGAAGCAATAAAATCACCACTATCATAGTGTTCCTGCAAATAATTCAGATGAGCAGGCAAATATTTTTCTACTTCTTCTATCGACTTCAAATAATGCAGTTTAAAAATAAACATGGTATTTATCCCCGATTAATTAGACATATACAGACTTCTTGTCCCTTTTCATCTTAAGGTTATCTTCACGCTTAATCACTCAAATTTGCAAGCCCGAAAACATAAACAATAGTCAGCACATAAACTTCAATATTACAATCATACTATTTATACATGCGCAAACCAATTTAGCATGTCCTATCTTCTTTAAATAAAGTACTGCATGAATTCATATTCTCTTTTCGTAAGCTGTCCGCGCGGGCTGGAAACCATATTAAATCAGGAACTGGTTACTCTGGGCTGTGAGCAGATTCATAATCGTGACGGTGGGATCGCACTTACAGGTGATTTAGCCAGCGTATACAAAATTAATCTGCACAGCCGTGTAGCCAGCCGGGTACTTATCCGTCTGACTACCGGCCACTTTCGCAACGAAAACGAAATTTATCAACTGGCCCGGAAAATCTGCTGGCCTGAATGGTTTGACGTAGATAAAAATTTCAAAATTCATATCGAAGGCAAACAGGCACAAATCAACAGCCTTAATTTTGCTGCCCTCAAAGTAAAAGATGCTATCTGCGATGTATTTCGCGATAAAACCGGCCGCCGCCCCAGTATAGAAAAATTTCGTCCGGATATCCGCATTCATGTCTTTATTGAGAAAAACGAAATATCTGTTTATCTGGACAGCAGTGGTGAAGCCTTATTTAAACGCGGCTACCGCAGTGACACCGGTGAAGCACCATTACGTGAAAATCTGGCAGCCGGTTTACTGTTACTGGCTGGCTATAACGGCAGCCAGCCCTTTATGGATCCTTTTTGCGGCAGTGGTACTCTTGCCATTGAAGCCGCACTGATTGCCACCGGCACAGCACCCGGGCTGGAACGTGCTTTCGGTTTTGAAAAGCTGAATAATTATAATGATAATTTATGGCAGCAGCTGCGTCGCGCTGCTCAGGCAGCCATACACCAGCCATCTGCACCGATTTTCGGAGCAGATATTGATAGCAGGCTAATCAGACTGGCTCAGGACAACGCCCGCTATGCCGGTATGGAGCAATATATTCAATGGCAGGTAACAGATGCCCTGGATACCCATCCGAACGGGAATAACGGCATCATGATAAGCAATCCGCCTTATGGTGTCCGCCTTTCTGAAATTCAGCTCTTACATGCTTTATATCCCCAATTAGGCAGCTGGCTGAAACAACATTTTGCCGGCTGGCTGATCGGTATGTTCAGCGCCGACCGTGATATGCCCAAACTGATGCGTTTGTCACCAAAACGTAAAATCCCATTGTTTAACGGTAATCTGGATTGCCGCCTGTTCCTGCTGGATATGGTAGCCGGTTCTAATCGACAAAAAGAGCATAAAGCATGACAACTACAGAACAAAACGAAGCTCAGCGTCTGTCAAAGCGCATGGCGCAACTGGGTTTATGCTCACGCCGTGAAGCAGACAACTATATTGAAAAGGGCTGGGTAAAAGTTAATGGTAAAACTGCCGTACTCGGACAAAAAGTTTTTAATAGTGATCGCATCGACCTCGACCGGCAGGCACACCGTCAGCAAGCCGAACGCGTTACCATTCTACTGAATAAGCCAGTAGGCTTTGTCAGCGCGCAGCCGGAAAAAGGTTATCGCGCGGCCGTTGAGCTGATTATCGAAGCCAACCACTGGCAGGAAGACAAAAGCCGCATTCAGTTTCAGCCCGAGCATACACGCCATCTGGCACCGGCCGGCCGTCTGGATATCGATTCAGTAGGCTTGCTGGTACTCACTCAGGACGGGCGTATTGCCAAACAGCTGATCGGTGAACACAGTGGTATCGAAAAAGAATATCTCGTACGCGTAACCGGCAAACTGAGTGAAAGCGGTCTGGCGCTGCTGAACCACGGATTAAGTCTTGACGGTGAAAAACTGCGGCCAGCTAAAGTCAGCTGGCAAAATCAGGATCAGCTGCGCTTTATACTTAAACAAGGTAAAAAACGCCAAATCAGGCGCATGTGTGAACTGGTAGGCTTACGTGTAACCGGTCTGAAACGGGTACGCATGGGTAAAATCAAACTGGGTGCCCTGCCACCAGGACAATGGCGTTATTTAAGCCCGCAGGAAAAATTCTGATACTCTGCATCCTGAACGGATATAAATTATATTTAATTGAAAATACTAATAATATCTTTTAACATCAATATTTTCCCAGATACAGGCTGAAGAAATAATATATGCAGCTCAATATGAAAAAAATTTATCTTACCCTGCTGAGTGCCAGCCTGCTATCCGCTTGTGCAACAGAAACATCACAAGTAATCAACACTCCCAAAGTAGCCACTTATCAGCAAGCATACAACGGCATAAAAACTCAGCTGGCTGTAGGGAAGTTTGACAGCCGTGGTAATCTGGGCGGCGGTATTTTCAGCAACAGCAATAATCAACTTACCAGTCAGGCGAAAACCATTCTGATGACTGATTTACAGCAAACAGGTCGTTTTATTGTTCTGGATCGTACTAATCTGGATGAAATCCGTAATGAAGCCAATATCAACGGTATGCAACAAAAGCTCAAGGGCGCGCGCTACATTGTAACTGGTGATATTTCAGAATTCGGACGTAAAACTATAGGTGATGAACAATTATTCGGCATTCTTGGTCAGGGAAAAACTCAGGTAGCCTATGCCAAAGTTACTCTTAACATCATTGATGTGCAAACAGCAGAAATCGTTTATTCAAGTCAGGGTGCCGGAGAATTCAAACTTTCCACACGCGAAATACTCGGTACCGGCGGCTATGCCAGCTATGACGGAACCCTTAACGGAAAAGTGCTTGATTTAGCTATTCGAGAAGCAGTAAACAATCTGGTTAATGGCATTGAATCAGGACAATGGAATCCTCAGCCTTAACATAAAACCTTTCTGCACACATCAAATCCGAAATGAAAAAAATAATAACAACCGCCATCGCGACCCTGATACTGGCTGTATGCGCTCATCAGAGTCAGTCTGCCACACTTTACTACTGGGGTGATTATCACAAACTGCAATATCAGGCACTGGACGGTAAAACCTCACTGGAAGAACAGATTGCCGGTATGGAAAAATATTTTATTGATGCCGCCAATCATCACAGTAAGCCGGCACCGGGAGCCCATGCACATCTGGGGATGCTCTATGCACAGGCCGGCAACCGCGCCGGTGCTAAAGCTCAGTTTGAAAAAGAAAAAGCCGCTTTTCCCGAATCAGTAACTTATATGAACTTCCTGTTAAAAAATATTGACAAAGATAAATCATAATGCGCTTTTTCAAATTACTGCTTTCTCTGGCGGTTACTACTTTACTTTACGCCTGTTCCACCACCCATTACCAGCCACAGCCACATGATTACAGAAAATTCCGGCAAAGTGATCCGCATTCTATTCTGGTATTACTGCCCACCAGCTCCTCAGTTGATACAAAAGCACCGTATGCTGTATTAGCTCAGACAACACAACCATTAGCTGAATCAGGTTATTATGTCTTTCCTGTAGCTCTGGTTAATGAAACATTTAAAGACAATGGTCTGAATGATGGAGCTGAAATTCAGGCAATAGACATAAACAAAATCAGACAGATTTACAATCCTGATGCCATCCTCTACTTAAACGTAAAAGACTATGGCACAAAATACAAAGTAATCAGCAGCGTTACCACAGTTACCGTAGAAGCCAAACTGATAGATGCTAAAAACGGTTCGATTATTTGGAGCGGAGAAAAAAATATCACCATAGATTCCAGTAATAATAGCAACAATGATATTTTTTCACTGATGGTCAATGCCGTGATTACACAGATTTCAAATAAAGTCTCCGATAAAGCTTATATCGTTGCCGGTGCAGTAGATACCGGTTTACTGTCAGCTGAGGAAACTAATGGCATACTCTTCGGACCTTACAATCCCGGATATAAAAAACCGGTTATCCCCGTTGAATCTGTAAATTAACTTACCTCTCTCAATAAAAGCATCTTTACAGACTTACATGCCAATCAATCATTCTGCATTTAAACTGTAATTACCCAAAAGCCGGAAAGCATCCGGCCAAATAATAAAATGCACCTTTAAAAACGGGTACATGAAACAAAATACCATCAAACCAGCAGATTTTTCCATTGCCATTACCACTGTTTTCACCTAAATTGTTATTAGACAAAACTGCGAAAAGTAAAGTAAACAGTTAAAATAACCAATTTACAGCCTTACCAATTTAACGCCAGCAGAGCGGAACGGAACACGTTTAATGAGCACACAAGCCAGTCAGCGTATACGCGAAATCCCTTATAACTACACCTCTTATTCCGACAGAGAAATAGTCATCCGCCTGCTCGGCAGCCATTCTTGGGATTTATTGCAACAGCTGCGCGAGCAAAGACGAACCGGTCGCTCAGCACGAATGCTGTTTGAAATACTCGGAGATATCTGGGCAGTTATCCGCAACCCTTACCTGATTGACGACCTGCTCGAACACCAGCACCGCCAGCAGGCGCTGGTTAAAGAAATGTGCCATCGCCTCAGCGAAATTCAGAAACGTCGCGACAACAACCAGATGGTCGGGCAGCTGATAAAAAGCACCGAGCAGGCCATCAGCGATTTTGACAGCAGCTTTGGTAAAACCCGCAGCAAACGCGAACAGGTATTCAACAGCCTGCGTAAAATCACCCACAAAGACAACATTATGTTCGACGGGCTGGCGCGCGTTAGCCACGTTACCGATGCTACCGACTGGCGTGTTGAATACCCTTTTGTAGTTATCAACCCGGATCACGAAAAAGAAGTCGCACCGCTTGTACGCGCTTTAATTGAACTGGAGCTCACCATCATTCCCCGCGGCGGCGGTACCGGCTATACCGGTGGTGCCATTCCGATGGACGCCATGAGCGCCGTGATTAATACCGAAAAACTCGACCAGTACAGCCCGGTTGCCTTACAGCAACTGCCCGGGCTGGAAGGCACTTATCCGGTAATTACCTGCGGTGCCGGAGTAGTTACCCGCCGTGTAGAAGAAGCCGCCAGTGCTGCCGGCTGGGTTTTTGCCGTAGACCCGACATCTGCCGATGCCTGCTGTATCGGCGGCAACGTAGCCATGAATGCCGGCGGTAAAAAAGCCGTATTATGGGGTACCACTCTGGATAATCTGGCGTGGTGGAAAATGGTCAACCCGCAGGGGCAATGGCTGAAAATAGAACGTGTACGCCATAATTTCGGCAAAATCCACGACGAAACCACCGCCATATTTGACATACATACCCTTGATAACGATGGCTACAGCATCCTTAAAACCGAGCGTCTCGAAGTACCCGGGCAGCGTTTCCGCAAAGTAGGTCTGGGTAAAGACGTTACCGATAAATTCCTTGCCGGCGTACCGGGTGTGCAGAAAGAAGGCACGGATGGCATCATCACCTCTGCTGCTTTTGTTTTGCACCGCATGCCTAAATACACCCGTACCATCTGTATGGAGTTTTTCGGCACCGTAGCCAATGCCACCCCGTCTATCGTCGAAGTGCGCAACTACATGCTTAACCATAAAACCGTCAAACTGGCGGGGCTGGAGCATCTCGACTGGCGCTACGTGCGCGCCGTAGGCTACGCCACCAAAGCAGCCGGCAAAGGCCGCCCGAAAATGGTATTACTGGCCGACATCGTTTCAGATGATGAAAATGAAGTACAGGCAGCAGCAGCTCATATCGTGCGGCTGGCCAACGCCCGCTGCGGCGAAGGCTTTATCGCCGTTACCCCTGAAGCACGCAAAACTTTCTGGCTCGACCGCTCACGTACGGCCGCCATCGCCCGCCATACCAACGCGTTTAAAATCAATGAAGACGTTGTGATACCTCTTGAGCAGCTTGGCAGCTATTCCGACGGTATCGAACGCATCAACATTGAGCTGTCGATTCAGAACAAACTTGCCCTGTGCGCGGCCATCATCGAATATCTGCAAACCAAATTGCCGGTAGATAAACTTGATACCGACCTTTCCAGCGCCGAGCTGCTCGGTTCCCGCAAACAGCATGCCCTTGATTACATCACCGGTATCCAGACCCGCTGGACATGGCTGCTCAACCATCTCGACACACCACTGGCCGACTATCTGCAGCAGTTTCCGCAAAAACTCGAAGACAACGAACCGGCTGGCGACCAGAGCTGCTTTATCGCCATGCGTGATTTTCATCTGCGCGTATCCATTAAACGCGACATCATGCAGCCACTGGCCGAAATATTCAGCGGCAAAACCGATACCCTGATACTGGAAAAACTCGACGAAATTCACCGCCATATCATCCGCGGCCGTGTCTTCGTTGCCCTGCATATGCATGCCGGTGACGGCAATGTCCATACCAACATCCCGGTTAATTCCGACGACTACGACATGCTGCAAACCGCTCATCATGCCGTAGACCGCATCATGGCACTGGCGCGCAGCCTTAACGGCGTTATTTCCGGTGAGCACGGCATCGGCATTACCAAAATCGACTACCTGACACAGGCAGAAATGCAGCCCTACTGGGATTACAAACAGCAGGTAGACCCGCACGGCCATTTTAACCGCGGCAAACTGATGCCCGGTGCCAACCTCGACAAAGCCTATACTCCCTCATTTGAGCTGCTGGGCGTAGAATCCCTGATTATGGAACAGTCCGAGCTGGGTAAAATTGCCCACTCCATCAAAGACTGTCTGCGCTGCGGCAAATGTAAACCCGTGTGCAGTACCCATGTACCGCGCGCTAACCTGCTGTACTCACCGCGCAATAAAATTCTGGGTGTCGGTCTGCTTACCGAAGCCTTCCTGTACGAAGAGCAAACCCGCCGCGGCGTTTCCCTGAAACATTTTGATGAACTGAACAGCGTGGCCGATCACTGTACCGTGTGCCACCGCTGCATAAAACCCTGTCCGGTAAAAATCGACTTTGGCGACGTCACCGTAGCCATGCGCAACTACCTGCGCAAAGCCGGTAAAAAGAAATTCAATCCTACCGTCTATATGGGCATGGCCTTTCTTAACGCCACCGACCCCAGAACCATCAAAGCCCTGCGTACAGGCGTCGTTAAAGCCGGCTTCAGACTGCAAAACTGGGGCTATGAAATGGGTAAGCACTTTAGCCTCGGCTGGCTGAAGCGCCAGAAAACCGCACCGCGTGCCACCACCGCCAAGCCGGAAATCCGCGAACAGGTAATACATTTTATTAACCGCCCTTTACCGCGCCACGTACCGATTAAAACAGCCCGTGCACTGCTGAATATCGAAGACAGCACAACGGTACCGATTATCCGCAATCCGCAAATCAGCGATGAAGCCGAAGCTGTTTTCTACTTTCCCGGCTGCGGTTCTGAGCGACTGTTCAGCCAGATAGGTCTCGCTACTCAGGCCATGCTCTGGCATGTAGGCGTGCAAACCGTCTTACCGCCGGGCTATCTGTGCTGTGGCTACCCGCAAACTGCCGGCGGTAATAAAGACAAAGGCGATAAAATCACCATGGACAACCGCGTACTGTTCCATCGTGTAGCCAATACCCTTAACTATCTGGATATCAAAACCGTAGTCGTAAGTTGCGGAACCTGTTACGACCAGCTCAAAGATTATCACTTCGATAAAATTTTCCCCGGCTGCCGCATACTCGACATTCACGAATACCTGCTGGAAAAAGGCCTGAAACTGAACGGCGTAAAAGGCCGTCAGTACCTCTATCACGACCCCTGCCATACCCCGATTAAAACCACCCAGCCGATAAAAGTTGTGAATGAGCTGATGGGGCAGAACGTACCTCTGTCAGACCGCTGCTGCGGTGAATCCGGCATGTTTGCCGTCAGCCGGCCGGATATTGCCACACAGGTACGCTTCCGCAAACAGGAGGAAATCGAAAAAGGCAAAGCCAAGCTGCCTCAGGGCGAACCAGTAAAAATCCTCACCAGCTGCCCCGCCTGTCTGCAAGGCCTGAGCCGTTATACTGATGATGCAAATATCAAGGCCGATTATGTAGTAATTGAAATGGCCAAACATATACTGGGCGAAAACTGGCAGGATGAATTTGTGCAGAAAGCCAGTAACGGAGGGATTGAGCGGGTGTTACTGTAAATAGGATTAAAAAAGGTTGCTACCTGACTAAGTAGCAACCTTTTTTATTAAGTCTGATTTAATAGCTGAAAATTAAGCACTAAAATATAAATATTTTATTCATTGGCACTTTAATTAATATGGTTTAGCAGATTAATTTATTTATAATTCATAAAATTCATCAGTTTCGGCAAAACGCACCTCTGGCAATGCATCATTTTTAGCTTCTTCCAGAATATTTTGTAACTCTGTAAGCGGTTGCTGGCTTCTTTGCAGAATATCCCGTGCTAGTTTCACACATCTAGCTCGAATAAAAGAAATTTTGCTTACTTCGTAGTTATTACCATCAATAAAATTTATATAATTACACTCATGATAAATTTCTGGTAAATTTTCAATTAAAATATTAATATCATCATCAGTTAGCCAGTTTTGATTCAGCATTTCATTGATAACTGGTAATAGATTTACTATACCAATTAATTTTACTGACTCTACATGATTAATCAATTTTTTAATTAACGGACGAATCACTTTTCTATTTGATAGTTTATCTCCCCACTGAAGAATTGCATTAGCAGCATCCGCAACTATTAATTCATCTTTGCTTTTCAAACCCTTTTTAATAATATCGATAATCTGTTTCTGCCATTGCGAATTGTTTAAAACAAATGGAATAAATGCCCTAATTAAATAGCATGGAAAATGATTTCTAGTATAGAACTTCTTAAGTTTTTCAAAATTATCTTGGTTTAAAGATTTTTCAGGAAAATATTGCACCAAATAATATAAAATACGACTTATAAATTTTACTTTTTCCTCTGCATGCATATATTCAGGATCAAGCATCTTTACTATATCTTCTATATTTTGTTCTTTATCATATTTCCAACTCGTAAAATAATCGAAATATTCGATTACTACCCTAATATTAGGTATTAATTCTTTTTTTTGCCATGCAAGTGTATTAAGTAATGTTTTGAGAAAACGAAAATCATCAGAAGGAGGTACAGTAAATACTTTATCTTTAATGAAACTATATACTTGTTCTGTATTTTTTTCAGGTGGCAAATTTATAAAAAAACTGGGATAAATGTTATTTTTATCAAGTAAATTCTGATAATCAGAATTTTTGCCATATAAATTTCGAATTAATTGTTTTTTTTCATGTTCATAAAGAAATTTTTTATTAATCAAAGGAAGAATACGATCCACTATTTCGAAATTGATTTCAGATTCATTTATACTATTTATATTATTAATAAGTTCACTAATTGCATAATTAAGTTTGTTTTCAGCTTTACGTTTACCAGGATACTGAATTATTGGATTTAACCCATTATTCTGTACAGGAAACTGCAATGCATCTGTAATAAGTTCACAGTGTTGATTAATAGGAATACTTTGCAATGAATAATTGAATAAATCAGTTATTGATTTTTTTAAAATAGAAGATTTATAACAATCATTCTTACCTAAATCTAAAGCCAATCTGTAATATTTTCTGGCTTCTTCTGATGAAAGCCTAGGCTGAAATCTGGCTAAAATTTCAATAAATATTGATAAACGTTCAATACTATATGATGAGCTGTTGTTATGACTATATTCTTCAATTACTTTATTTTGCCAATATACTACAGCTTCGAAGCAGCATTTGACAAATTTATCTACCTCTTCATCAGGTAATTGGGCAATTGCTATTCTATTAAAGATTTTCCGTACATTTTCAAACTCCTTATTATCACCAATTTGTATTAGTAAAAAAAATTTCTTCCAATAATTTTTTTCAATAGAATTAGCTATATCAAGTGCAATTTTTTTAGCAATTGCATAATTTGTCCATCGAACAGGCAAACCGACAATATTAGTAATATTATCAAACAAAATTTCCGGGGGAATTTTCATATTAGAAATAAACTTTATTGTTGAAGAATTATCAATAATTTTTCCCGGATTAAAAGATGCTTCTAAAATAGGTTCCTCTTGCTCTTCAATACAATCTGATATTTCTTTTTTTAAGAAATCAATTATGTCATATGGATTACAATTTTGCTGACTATAAGCTTTGACTTTAAATTCTTCTAAATTTACTATACTTTTCATCATATGTGCCCAGGCTAATCTTGATAGTATAAAAATTGAATTTCTGTTATTACGATAGCCACGTACAAGTTCTGCATAAACTTCATTTATTAAGCCGGCACTTTCTCTATAACGAGCTAATTCTGATAAAATAAATGCTTTCCTTAGTTTCCAAACTGGGTCAGCTCCTTGTATTTTATCTACTAATTTTTCCATTAGCGGATAATTTAATTCATCCCGAGCTACAAGAACTTGGTGGTAATAAAGTTCAACAAGACCTTCATTCCAATACTCACGGTGTTCTGTTAAAATTTTAGTGGTTTTATCAATAATCTCTTGCTGGTCAGAATCTTTTTTTGTGGACCGGGTACATTTAAGTAAATACAAAGCTATTTCTAATTGCTGCTTTAAAGACAAACCACTATTAGCATCAGATTCACATATTGCCAATAACATTTTTTGGAAATTTGAGCTGATATTGTAATAAAAAATAATCCCATATCTCCAAACCATTTCATAAAGCAGCTTGTTTTTTATTGAATTTTCCAGTTCTGGAATCAATAATATGCATATATAATTCTGTAATTGATGAAATATATCTAATCTTAATGAATATGGACAGATAATCCAGTCCGGATATGATTCTCTATCCATTCTTAAAGCGGGAAGAGCTTTTTCTATTTCTATTTGATTGTATGGATAAAGCGTAATAATTTCATTGAAATGTTCAGGAGTCCAATCCCAAGCTTTCTTTACCTCTAAGTTTGACAGTTGTGTTAAAAACAATTCAATTGCCATTTTATGTTTTAAATCTCTATTATCGATATCGGCAACAAGCTCAAATAAATCAATAGGTGCTACATTCAAACTTTCCAGATACTTACGTTTAGCAGAAGATAAATTCAATGCACCTACCAGATAAATACGTCGCGCATTGCTTTGAAGATTATCCCTTACCCAGCCTATCCATTGGAGAAAATTCGGATCATCTCCTGAAAAGCCTATCAGACATAATTCATTTTCTACAAATACCTGCCGGACAAAATTAACAAAAATGCCGTATTTCTGCGGATAATGACGGTAATCTTCCTGGGTAAAAATCAAATCGTTACTGAGATTAATTGTGCCATGCAATTTTACAATCCGGGGGGGATGACAGCAAGCTAAATCCTCCTGTTTATTGACTACATCATAGACAGGTTCATGTATATCTCTGACCGCACGCTCCAGCAATGTATCCCAGTTTGTGGTTAATACTTCAGTCCAGGGTAATGTTAATAACTGCTGATAAAGCTCTGCCGGCTGCCATATTTCATCATCAATTTCATTTTTCAATAAATCATTCAGTGTCTGCTTACCAAAGTAATCCTGATACATTTGTGCCAGACGTAAAGCATCTGTATGCTCCTCCTCTCCAAGTTCTTCAGCAATTTTTTTAGCCAAATTTGCCCAGATTGGCATTTTCTTATTGATATCCTGTGTTGTAGCAGCACTGCGGCTAAAGCCCGCACCAACCATAATGGCTACTCCATGACCATCATCTTCACTCTGCCACAATGCCTGTGCCAGCTTTTGAATTAAGGGATAATCAATTATTTTGGTAATATCTCTTTCAGTCATAGTCTGTTTCCCCCCTGAGAAATCAATTAATACATTGAGAAACCATGTTGGACATTTTCTGTTAAGTGAATTTACTGTTAGTTCAGCAAAATAGCTGCTGTAAATTTCAAAACTGACTTAATCAAACAAACACGGCTTATCTATAGTGTAATCAGCATCAATAAAGTGTAATTTTACTCTAAAAAACACCGTTATAGCTGTCAATATCCCTATTCCGGCTGCTTGAATTTAACATGGGTTAGCAGAAGCTAAGAAATAATTTCCAGCTTACATAAACAAGCTTAGTTTTAAAAAAAATTAAGGGTAGTAATCAACTAGCTATTAGTAAAAATCCTCGGTGTTATACTAAAATCCTGATTAACATCCGCTTAAAAATCATCATTATAGTTAAATACTGCCTTATGCAATAATGTAAGCGACTGATGCTCTGGCAGTGTTAATCCTCTGCTGGTTTCCAGCTAAACTATAATTTGATTTAATGTCTGGATTAATCGACCCATTTCTGGAATTAACGATGGCATGGGTCTGGTCATATGCCCTAGATACGTTGGGTTTGCTCAATGAGACCAAATAGGAATGATAGTATTTTTTACATTATCAATATAGGATTCGATACTTGCGGGCGTTTCAGGAACGATTAAAGTCGAAAAGATATTATCTGACTCTTCTTTTTTGTTATAAGAGTTAGCCACATCTTTTTGCTCAGTAAATTTCCTAATACGCTAAATAATTTATTGCTGCAAATAAGTAACGGACGGTTCAAATATTTTTTTTGATAGAAAAATTTTGTTGATTGAATGTCATCGTGTTACTTAATGTTTTAATAGTTATAGTGTTAATGCTAATCGGACTGATTTTGGACGACTCTGGTTGCCAAAAATGCGGCAAAAAAAGCGATCACAACAGAACCAGTGATTATGACAAAATATCCCCACTTTTGAGCAAAATAAAAACTTAAGGATGCAACAATTAAATCAAAGCCCCACAAAATTGCCATCTGAGCATTGGTGGCTGTAGTCGGTGCTACACTACTGGCAGCATTATCCAAAATAATGGTATGTAGGCAGGTACGAACAAACTGCAAACTAACAAAATACGGGAAAAATGAAAAATAAACTAACAAGGCATTATTATGACCAAGCGAGATAGGGATAAATGACAATAAACAGCAAGCATAGAATATAATAGAAAACGACAAGCTTTGTTTCCGGGTCAATTTTCTAAGCTGACGATTACCAACGCAAACAGTTATCACCAAAATCATCGTACCGAATAATTTTAGCAAAAGGGCAGTATTAGCTAACGACCAGCCACTATCAAGCAGCGCTAGAGGCATCAGATTATAAGAGGGAGAAATGCCAAAAGGGATAATAACCAGCAAAGCACACCAGCTTTTCTTTCCCTTCCAGACTGAAACAATATTTTTCCAATAATTTTTGTCAGTAGTCTCAGAAATACGACTGTTTTTACTGAACTTATACTCATTAAAAAACCATATTTGCCTCCATGGAAATAAAAATGCCAAAAACCCAGAGAGAAAAATTATGCAGACACTCCAGCTTGTGTAAGAATATAGCACCAACACAATGGCCCCACCGATAATATTGCCGTACATAAAACCGCTAACATCTAGACTAGCAATAAGATCTCTCTCATGCTCTTCAGAAATGTTGCTGGTTAAGTTTGCCAACGCCAAATCTTGCGTGAGGATAATAAATGAAAAAAATAAAATGGCCAACAAAACTAATAAATAATTATTAACCGGATCAATAAAAGCAATCGCAAATAAACCCAATATCATCAAAAATTGCGCAATCAACAGCCAGTTCCGATAATGGCCTGAAGATGTTTTTAAATATTTATCAATAAACGGCGCCCATAACACTTTAAAGCTAAGTGGCAAAGACATGAGTGGAATAAGGCTTAATTTATCCAGCGCAATACCTTTATTGCGTAAAATTAAAAACAAACCACTAGCCAAAAATCCAGAGCCAATATACCTCGTGTAATATAAAGTAAAAAATAATTTCTGAATCTGTTTGGGGATGTTTTTGATCTCTTTATGGGACATTTTATTACAAACCTCAACGTGACAAAGATTAATTATGTCCAGCGATTGCTATTTTTAATCCTTTAGAGAGCGGGATTAAGCATATCAATACCAGGATTGCAGAAAAAATAAATGGGTAACCATCGCTATTTGGTAAGGGTTGATTAACCGTAAAGTAATACATACTGGTAGCACAAACTGGCCCTAATACAGCCCAAAAACTGGTAATAGACGATAATGCCCCCATTAGCTGCCCTTGCTCAGAATCAGCAACCTGCGACGAAAAAATACTTACCATGGAGGAGTTACTGATGCTTGAAAAACTATAAATCATCATCGCCATATATATCGCTAAAATACTATTGGAAAGAGCAATACATATCAACCCCAGCGCAAATAAAATGAAACCTAACAGAGGAATCTGACGATCGCTTAGTACATAGCGGACCAGCTTAAGCAAAACTGTTTGGGCAAATAAGCCACCGACCCCAAGGATAACAAAAGAGGTTGCAATTTGACTATCATTCCATGTAAAACGATATTTTGTAAAAAACGGCCACAGAGTAATAGAGAACTGCGTCGCAAACATAAAAATAATTTGCACAATAAACAGATGAAATAAACCTTTATACTTAAGAAAATAGGCTACCGAAGAGAACGGATTATCAACTTTGAATGCTCTTCTCTTGTCTTTAGGCAGCGTCTCCTTAAATAAGAAAATAACACACAGTAACCCCAGCAAGCTAAAAATGGCGGCAACATAAAAAGGAACTCTTATCCCTGGCTGAACAACAACTGCTGAGATAGCCGGTCCGATAACTAAGCCCAAACTCATTACACCAAAAATAAACCCATAATTCTGCATTTTACTTTTTTCATCGCTCATATCCGCGACACTTGCCAAAGAAACAATGACGGAAGAGCCGGCAATACCAGCGATAATTCGGGCTAGAAATAAAAGATTCAGATTTTGGCTAATCGCATATAAAAAATAATCGAGGGTGAATGCCGTGAAGCAAATAATTAAAATTGGCTTGCGACCAAATTTATCGGAAATAGCCCCCATTACTGGCGCAAAAATAAACTGCATAATACCAAAAGTCGCTAGCAGCCACCCACCGATAAGCGCATTATCTGCGACACTCTCGTGAGTTACCGATTCCAGCAAAGAGGGAATAATCGGGTAGATAAGAAATAAACCAATCTGGTCTAAAAAAACGGTTATCAACAAGCAAATAAACGATAAAGACAAGGTCTTCTTTTGCATACCAACCTCACAATAACAATTTACTGAAAGATTTACTACCCAATTTCAAAGATGCAGAGTAAACGACTAAGAATGTTGCAACACATTAAGCTGTCTATACTGCTTAATTCACAATGGGCAATAACATTAATGTGGCAGATGGAGTTAGTTTTGCTGGAGATGCCAAAACTCCTTATAAATCCCATCTTGTTGCAATAACTGCTGATGAGTACCACTTTCCACTATTTCGCCTTTATCAATTACTACAATTTGCTTAGCTCCGATGATAGTTGAAAGCCGATGGGCAATAACTAATACTGTTTTCCCTTGTACGAGCTTATTAATCACCTTTTGCACTGCCAGTTCATTCTCAGTATCGAGAGCGGCAGTTGGCTCATCGAGGATAAGAATAGGTGCATTTTTCAAAATGGCTCTGGCAATAGAGATACGCTGCCTTTCCCCACCAGAGAGACTTTTGCCAATATCATTCAGTTGTGTTTGATAACCGTCGCGAAAATTCTGGATAAATTCGTGGCAATTCGCCTGTTTACAAACTTCGATGACTTCCTCGTCGCTAGCGGATAATTTTGCCATTCTGATATTATTAATAATGGTATCCTGAAACAAATAAACATCCTGAAATACGACAGAGACTAGACTCATTAACTGCCTCTGAGACATATCTCGTATATCAATACCACCGATTTTAATACTGCCTGATATTACATCAGCAAACCGGAGAATAAGCTTGGTTATTGTAGTTTTACCGCAGCCACTGGCACCGACCAGAGCGGTTAATGCTTTTTCCGGGATATGAAGGGATATATTCTTAAGTACGTACTTGTCCTGACTCCGGTACGAAAAGTTAACTCTTTCAAATTCAATATTATAGTGCTCAGGCATAATCTCTGCCTTTTTTTCAGGTAATGACGGTGCATTCAACAGTTCCTGCAATTTTTCATACCCTATAACCAATGATTCAAGCATCGATGACATTTGTACAAAAAAGTTTAATACATCTGTGGAACGGGCAACGATTAATAACACGCAGGCTAGCAAGAGGTAGGAAATGGTTGCAGCATTCACCAAATACGCACCTAACGAGATGATAAGGATTAAACCAGCTTGAATCACGATGGTTATAATTAAATTAGGTTTTTCCCCTTTTTTCGTGCCAATGCGCAGTATATTTGCCACATCTGTTGTTACCTTAACAAACTCTGTCATCTTTTCTTCGGTTTGGCCTGTCGATTTTAATACATCAAGTCCTTGTACAAACTCGACAGCTTCACCTTTTAATTTTGCATTGGCTTCTGCCAGAATGCTAAAACCTCTGCGATAGGCCTTCCTGCGCCACAGATAGAGTGGAATTGCCATTGGAAAAACCAAGAGCATCATCAAAGAAAGTTGCCAGCTGTAAAATAACAAGGCAATTGCAGCTGACAGTGGTATAACCACGCCGGTAATGATGATATTGAGCAGCATAAATGTAAATACTGCCGCTTCATTTACGCTTTGCATCATAAGGTGATTTATTTCGCCAGATCTAAACTGACTTAAATAATCTAAGGAAATATTACGTAACTTATTGCCTAATTTTTCCCTTAACTCGGTAACGGCTAAGGTCGAATAACCATCCGCATCATAGCGTTCACAAAGCACCTTAAAAATAAAACTACCCGCCAGTAGAACAACGACAATAATTAAATGAGTGAGTGTTGCAGTAATATTTTTGGCTTCTAGCGCAGCAAATAAGGGATATAGTAAAACCAGCGAAATGCCAAACAGACAAGAGGAAATCACAGTATAAATCAGACTGCGGATCAATATTTTCTTTTGCTTACCTGCCGCATTAATTAAGCCAGTATACGTTGTCAGCAATGATTTTGTTGTGCGTGTGTGTGTATTAAGATACTCTTTCATCACTTTTCTCCATCAGCCAAATTATTGACTGGAATCGACCAACTTTTTGCTTTGTTATACTCTTGCCACAACAATTTATAGTCACTAGAATTTTCGATTAAATCATTATGTGTCCCATGAGTTTTAATCATCCCTTTATCCAATAATATTATTTGGTCGGCATTGACAATCGTCGATAAGCGGTGAGTTACCATAATGACAGTTTTATTTCTATCAATTAGACGGTTAAAGGCTTTTAACAACAAAGCTTCATTTCGGGCATCAGAAAAAGCCGTCGGTTCATCTAAAATAACGATTGGTCGATTTTGCAGAAAAACCCGGGCAATGGTGATTCTCTGTTTCTGACCACCTGATAATAGCTGCCCTCTTTCTCCTGCCAGAGTGTTATACTGTTCAGGAAGGGTCAGAATGAAGTCGTGAATTTCAGCTTTTTTGGCGGCTTCAATAACGTCATCGTCAGAGATACCGTTTAACCCATAGCGTATGTTATCTGCGATCGAACACGAGAATAAAAAGTTATCCTGAAAGACAAATGAAATTCTCGACATAAGTTCAGCGTATTCAATATCTTTTATATTCACGCCACCTAAAGTTATCGTTCCAGAGGTTGTATCAAGAAAGCGAGGAATGAGATTAGCCAGCGTTGTCTTGCCAGAACCAGATGTACCTATAAGAACAGTAAATGAATTTTCAGGAATTTTGATATTGATATTGGATAAAACAGTGCCAGAATTCTGGTAAGAAAACCCAACGTTTTTAAAAATAATCTCATTATTGTCAGGTAATAGCGGGTTGGTGGGAGCCTTTAAAATTGGCAGATTTTCAACTTCAAATATCCTTTCTATTGCTGCTTTTGACTTTTGTAATATCTGAAACAGGCTCATCACAGGATAAACACTTTCTGCAATACCGATCGCCAGCAATAAAAAACAGAACGTCGTGATAAAAGAGATTTGGTCATTTAGCTGGGCTATGCTCAATCCAACAACTAATATGATACTCATCGGCATAGCAGAGAAAAGGCTGCGGGCAATTTTTGTAGACAATCGCATAGATTGCAACCAATGAAAGACCACCTGACTATAATTTTCCAGCGCTTTTTTATATTGACCGAATGCCCCCTCCCCGGCATCAAATGTTCTTACTGCACTCATTCCCTGAATATATTCAATGATTTTACCGTTGATTTGAATAGTTGCATTGTTATAGCTTTCCTTTAAAAGCTTAGCTTTTTTCATGATAAAACTCAGCAGCAGAAAAGTAACTAAAGTGATTGCAAATACAATGCTTGCAAAGACCCAATTAAAGATAAATAAAACGAGTAAGGTAAAAAATGGGGTAACGAATGCCTCAGCTTTTAAAGGCAGAGCATCAGCCACAAAAGCATGTAATTCTTTAATATCATCAATTAATGTTTTAACAAGATTCCCACTGCCCATGTTTCTAACCGTTTCAATCGGCAATTGATTGATTTTTTTGATAAGCCTGGTTCGTAATATTTCTTCTAGTTCAAATGCCGCATAGTGAGATTTATCGTGGGCATAAGTTCTCAGCGTATAAAAAAGAATGCTCAGCACAAGCAGAGAGAGAATGGGCAGTCCTGGGAAGACACTGGCATCCAACATTAATTGGTACAGGACCCAGATCAACATTAGCCAGATACTCAGTTTAAGCACCTGAGCAATTGATGCCAAAAATATAGAATAAGATACTTTATTCTTTACTGGCAGAAATATATCCGTATGATTCATAATAAAGTTTCTCCTTAGCCCATATCTATCATGCAATAAGAAAATCCGAATAGAAAAAAAGCTGTTTTTTTCTGATTATTCGTTAAGTTATGATTCTTTTAAATCATATATTCGGCAATTGATTATCATCTGATAAATTATTTACAATCAGACAGATAAAAAAATACATTGCCAAAGTAGAGTACTACTACTTTAGTTGCAGATTTTTTGGTAGGGTTAAGAAACTGATATTTTTATTTTTATTGTTATGCAAGCAGCGATTTATCTGCCTGTACAGAAAATTTATTATTCAGTCCAGCCTGCTTTTTCGCAGTCGTAAAGCATTAAGCAATACTGAAATCGAGCTCATTGCCATTGCCGCGCCGGCGATTACCGGGCTGAGCCAGCCAATTGCAGCCAGCGGGATTCCGAGAATATTATAGAAAAAAGCAAAAAACAGGTTTTGTTTAACGACACGTACAGTAGCGTGAGCCAGAGCCAGCGCATCGGCTACCTGAGTCACCGAATGACGCATCAGCGTAGCTGAAGCAGTATTGGTGGCCACATCTGCCCCGCCATACATGGCAAAGCTGACATCCGCCGCGGCCAGTGCCGGCGCATCGTTGATACCATCGCCGACCATCGCTACCACCTTGCCCTGCTGCATCAGCGCTCTCACCGCTTCGGCCTTGGCACGCGGATTCATTTCTGCCTGATAATAGCTGATACCCAGTTGTCTGGCAATGTATTCAACTACACTGTGCTGGTCACCGCTCATAATATGAATATCAATATTTTGCTGCTGTAAGCGTTTAATTGCACTGGCAGTGTCTTCTTTTAAAGCATCAGCAATGGCAAATGCACCTGCTATTTCATTATTAATAGCGACAACCACAATACTGGCAATCTGCCAGATTTCCTGCTGCTGTAATTGCCCGGGTATGCTGAAACCGCACCATGCAGGATTGCCGACTTTTACCGCGCCATAACCGTCTACTTGCGCCTGTGTACCCTGCCCGATTTCGCTGTGGCTATTGCTGGCGGTTAGTACCGGCAGGTTTTGCTGTTCAGCAGCCTGAATTACCGCCTGCGCCAGCGGATGAGTGGTGAGCTGTTCAGCGGCGGCAGCCAGTTGCAGAATAGTTTGCGCATCATACTGACAAGCGGGATTTCGCCACTGGGCAACAATCTGAGGTTTACCCTGAGTAAGAGTGCCGGTTTTATCCAGTACAACCGTATTGACCTGACTGGTACGCTCAAGTGAGGCTGCATCTTTAAACCATACTCCGTACCGCGCCGAGCGCCCCATACCCACCATCATCGCGGCCGGTGTGGCCAGACCCAGCGCACACGGACAGGCAATTACCAGTACGGCTACGCCGCGGGTCACTGCTTCGTTAAAATCACCACCAAACCACCAGTTCAGAATAAAAGTTAATACGGCTATGGCAACTACGGCAGGCACAAATACCATGGATACTTTATCAGCCAGCCGTGCAATCGGCGCTTTACTGCCCTGTGCCTGCGCCAGTGCCTGCATCATGTCACCCAGCAGAGTCTGACTGCCAAGGGTCTGTGCCTGATAGGTGAGACCGCCATTGCTCAGTAATGCACCGGCAAGTACTTTATCACCAGCCTGTTTCAGTAATGGTTTAGATTCACCGGTGAGATAGCTTTCATCACACCATGCTTCACCACTGTGCACAATGCCATCGGCAGCGATGCGGTTGCCGGCATTGGTTTGCAGGATGTCACCTTTCTGTATCTGGCTGAGCGGTACTTCCTGCCAGCCGTTGTCTGTTTGTCTGCGCACCATTTTCGGAGTTAGTTGCAGTAGCATGCTCATGCTGTTGAGGCTTTGTTTTTTAGTCCGCTGTTCCAGATATTTGCCCAGCGAAACAAAGGCAATTACCATCACGCTGGCTTCGAAATAGATATAGTGATGCGCATCATGCTGATGATTAAACAGCATAATACTGGAATAGAGCCAGATAGCGACCGTGCCCAGAGACACGAGTACATCCATATTGGCTACGCCGCCTTGCAGGGATTTAATCGCACTATTGTAAAACGGCCACGCCAGACCAATCTGGATAATCGAAGCGAGAACAAACTGCCACCATGGCGGCAGCATCCAGTGCTGTCCCAGCAGCATGCCCAGCATACCGATAACAAAAGGCAGAGCAATGATCCAGATAACCGCCAGACGCCACGGTATCGCTGTCGTTTTATGCTCCTCATTCTGCATTTCAGCCAGTGCTTCGATACTGGCACTGGTTACGGCTGTGGCTTTAAATCCGGTTTTTGCCACTATCTGAACTATATCGTCTGTACTCAGCAGCTTACTGTCAAAACAGGTTTGTAATTCATCACTGGCAAAGTTAACATCGGCAGCAATAATACCCTGCTGCCGACGCAATACTTTTTCTATGCGGTTGGCACAGGCCTGACAGTCCATGCCTTCAATGGCAAAGCGCGCTGTTTCGGCTGTATTGCCGTTAGTGTGCTGAGTTTGTTCCATGGTTCTGTCCTTCTGTTTTCCAGCCGCATATCTGAGGATTAAACTACATCAAAACCGGCAGCTTCAACCGCGGCTTTGAGGGTATCTACGTTAGTAAGGCTGTCGTCAAAGCCAATATCGGCAATACCGGTTGCAAAATTAACCGCCACAGTTTCCACACCCGGGCTGCCCTGCAGTGCTGATGTCACACTTTTGGCACAACCTTCGCAGGTCATACCGTCAATTTTAAACTGAACCATTTGCATTTCTGTCTCCTTATGGATTCGGGTTTAATAAAAAGTAGATAAAGTACAGCTTAAACCTTAACACTGTGATAGAGTCAAGCTTTACATATGCAAATTCAGATTTTTATCTTATGAATATCAGTGCCGCAGAAAAATTAACCGGTTTATCCAGTAAAACTATCCGTGATTATGAGGCTGCCGGACTGATTCAGCCTGTGCGCCAGAGTAATGGCTACCGCGATTACAGTGAAGCCGATATTGCCACACTGTGCTTTATCAGACATGCCCGCGAAGTAGATTTTTCGCTGGCGCAGATTGCCCAGCTGCTTGCATTACGCAACAATCCGCAGCGCACCAGTGCTGATGTGAAAGCACTGGCAGGTGAGCACATACAGCGTCTTAACCAGAAAATTAATGATTTATCCAGCATGAAAGAGACACTGGAAAACTGGTACAACCGCTGTGGCGGTGATGCTTCACCACACTGTGCGATTATCGACGGGCTGGATAAGCATGGTTATGCCGGTAGTCACAGTTAAGCCGGCTCCGGTTTGTGTTATCCGTTCAGGACTGGCTGTTATTCATAGTAACTAAAACTGTCTTTTTACTTAAAACAAGCTAAAATAGTCGCTTTTCGGCACTTTTCCCGGGCTTTATTGTTGCTATGCGTCTTACCCATATCAAGCTTTCCGGCTTTAAATCCTTTGTTGATCCCACCACGATTGCGGTACCGGGCAGACTGGTAGCGGTAATCGGACCAAACGGCTGCGGCAAAAGCAATGTGATTGATGCTGTGCGCTGGGTTCTGGGAGAAGCTTCCGCCCGGCAGTTGCGCGGCGAAAGCATGCAGGACGTGATTTTTAATGGTGCCAATACCCGCCGCCAGGCACCGCGTGCCAGTGTCGAACTGGTATTTGACAATAGTGACGGCCAGCTTCAGGGAGCATGGGGACAATATGCCGAAGTGGCGATAAAACGCCAGCTGACCCGTCAGGGCGATTCTACTTATTTCATTAATAATCAGGTTGTGCGCCGCCGTGATATTACCGATTTGTTTCTCGGAACTGGCGTTGGTGCCCGCGGTTACGCCGTTATTGAGCAGGGAATGATTTCCCGCATCATTGAAGCACGGCCGGAAGAGCTGCGTGCCCATATCGAAGAAGCCGCCGGCGTGTCTAAATACAAAGAACGCCGCCGTGAAACTGAAAATCGTCTTGCCGATACCCGTGAACATTTACAGCGACTGGCCGATTTACAAAGCGAGCTGGATCGTCAGGTAGAAAAACTCCGGCGACAGGCAAATACCGCACAGCGCTATCAGGAGCTGAAAGCTCAGATAGCCGATAAACAGAATTTATTTGATTACAGCCAGTGGCAGCAGGCTCTGCATCAGGCAGACAGTGCCACAGCACTTTACCAGCAGCATGGCAATGCACAGGAATCACTGAAGCTGCAACTGGAAACACTGGAACAGCAATTACAGCAGCTGCGCGAACAGGAACAGCAACAGCAACAGCGAGTACGCGAAGCTGAAATGCAGCGAGCCGGTCTGCGTGAACAATGGGCACGGCTGGAAGAACAGATTCGCCACCGGCGTGACTGGCAGCAGCGTATTGCCCGTGAACAGACTCAGGCACAAACTGAGCTGCAACGCCTGCACAATGAAAATATTCAGCAACAGCAACAGCTGGAATCGGCCAGTTCAGAACTGGAAGAACAGCAATTACAGCGTGAAGAATGGGCTTTACAGGCCGCCGAACATGAAGCGCGCATGCCTGAATTGGAAGAACTGGCTCATCAGGGCGAGCGCACTCGTCAGAACCAGCAAAATGAGCTGGCACGTCTGGAACGTGAACTGGCCATCAAACAACAGCAGCACCAGCATGCGACAGCGGCCATTGCTCAATTGCAGCAGCGCCGGCAGCGTCTGGAAGAAGAATTGACGCAACTGGCCTTACCGCAAAACGGAGAGCTGGAAACCGCCCGTGAGACAGCGGCAGAGCTGGAACATATTGTAACTACGCTGGAAGAGAACCTGCTGCAATATGAACAGCAGCGTGAAAGCGCACGGGAAGCACTGCTTCTGGCTCAGCAGCAATACCGGCAGCTGGACAAACAGCAGCTTACTCTTAGCGCACAGGTAGAAGCGTTAACAGCCATGCTTCCGCAAGCTGAGCGCAGCAGTATTGAAAAAGAAACAGATAGTAATATTCCTTTATTGTGGCAACATTTGCAGGTTGCCAAAAAATGGCAGCATGCGACAACCGTTGTCCTCGGACACAGACTACAGGCACAGTATACCGAACAGCTGCAACCTGGAGATACTCTGCCAGAACACACAACCGTCTGGGTTAATCAGACAGCTGAAACCAACCGGCAAAAATGGGCAACAAATGCCCTTTTACAGCATATAGAAGTTCAGGCTCCATTTTCCGAAGCCATACAATGCTGGCTCGGACAGGTATTTTGTGCAGAAACACTGGAAGAGGCTTTGCTCGGGCAGGCTGATTTACAGGCACAACAGCTTATTATTACTCCTGAAGGCCACTGCATAGATGCCATCAGTGTGACATTGTATGCTGAAGATAATGGCACCGGTCTGCTGCAACAGCAGCAGCAATTGCGCGAACAGCAACAGGCACTGCTTGCACTGGAACAACCTTTGCAGCAGGCTGCAGAAACCATGCAGCTGGCACAGCGCAACCTTGAGAACACGGAAGAACGGCTGAATCAGTGTCAGCAACAGCTTAAACAACAGCAACAGCGCTGGCAAACAGCCTCTGCTCAGGCTACTGAGTTACTGGCACGCACCAGCCAGGGACAACTGCGGCAGGAACATATTCAGCAGGAAAGCGCACAAATCATCAGTGAGCTGGCGCAACAGCAACATGTGCAGCAGCAAACGCAGGCTGATACTGAAAATCTTACACTCGCGGTAGAACAATTGCGTCCGCAATTACAAAATCATACTGCCAGCCAGCAAAACCAGCAGCAAACTTTGAAACAGAGCCAGCTGGCATTGCTGGAAGCGCGACGGCAGCAGGGTTTAGTAGAAATGGCTATAGTACGCCTGCAACAGCGGATTCAGACTGCCACACAGGAACAGCAGCGTATTGCATGCGAAACGGAACGCTGGCAGGAACGTCAGAGCGAGCTTGCACTCGGGATTGCCGAGCAGGAAATGGAAGACGAACAAACCCTGCAAACCGAAGAACTGAATACCCAAATCGATGCAGCTACTGAACAGTGTACAACTGCACAGCAAGTGCTTGAACAGCTCCAGCAGCAATTACAGCACATACAGCAACAGCAGCACAATCTCAACAGCCAGCTTCCGCAGTTACAGGCCGATACTCAGACTGCCTTGTTGCAGCAACAGGAAGCCTTGCTGAATGCCAGACGTTTTCACGAAACTCTGCAACAGAATCAGGCTGATCTGGAGCCATTAGCCGAACTGTTTAATCAGTCACAGCAGGCTGTACCGGAATTAAATCAGGAAATTGCGGCACTGGCACAGAAAATCAATGCACTGGGTGCGGTTAATCTGGCGGCATTACAGGAGCTGGAAGAAGCACATGAGCGCGCTGAGTATTATCAGACACAAACAGCGGATGTACAGGCGGCTATTGCCTTACTGGAAGAAGCCATCAGTACAATTGATGAAGAAACCAAAACCCGCTTTAAAACTACTTTTGATGCGGTAAACGAAAAAGTACAAAGCTACTTTCCTACCTTATTTGGTGGTGGTGAGGCCAGACTGGATATGGTCGGCGATGATTTACTCAGCGCCGGCGTATCCATTATGGCGCGTCCGCCGGGCAAGAAAAACAGCACTATTCATCTGCTTTCCGGCGGAGAAAAAGCCTTAACTGCCATGAGTCTGGTCTTTGCCCTGTTCAGCCTTAACCCCGCTCCGTTCTGTCTGCTGGATGAAGTAGATGCCCCGCTGGATGATGCCAATACCAGCCGTTTTTGCAATCTGGTTCAGCAAATGTCGGCACAGACTCAGTTCGTGTATATTTCCCATAACCGGCTGACGATGGAAATGGCCGAGCAGCTGGTAGGGGTAACCATGCAGGAAAAAGGTGTTTCGCGTATTGTTGAAGTCAATATCCGCCAGGCACTGGATATGGCTGAAGCTTAAGTGCGCAGATAACAGAATGGCACTAACTGCACAATACAGCTTCTGCTTTTTCGATTCATGGCTGCTGAATCATTCCTGATAATCAGTCTTTTTTTAATTTATAATTCTCTGCAACAGACCATTACAAGCAATACCTATGCTACTGAATTTTTTATACCAAATCTTATGGCAGATAGCACCACCCTTTTTACGCAGGTATTTACGCCGGCGTGCTGCGCTGGCACCGGCATATGCGCTTAACTGGTCTGAACGTTTCGGCAAACCTTATCCCGATCCGGTAAAACACGGCATCTGGGTTCATGTGGTTTCTGTTGGTGAAACACGTGCTTCATTACAATTTATCCGTGCGCTGCAAAAGCATTTTCCGGATAAGCCATTATTGATGACGCAAACCACACCTACCGGCCGTGCCACGGTACAGCATTTTTTTCCTGAAGCACAATGCCGTTATCTGCCCTATGATAAAAAATCCTGGGTTAAACAATTTATCCGGGATCACCAGCCTGTATTCGGCGTATTAATGGAAACAGAAATCTGGCCGAATCTGATTAATGCCTGCGCCGACAATCAGATTCCGCTGTTTATGGCTAATGCGCGCTTATCCGAAAAGTCTCTGCACGGTTATCTGAGAGTACGCTCACTGGTTACGCCGGCTCTGGGCACGTTAACCGGTTGTTACGCCCAGACTGAGGCGGATGCTCAGCGGCTTAAACAAATCGGTGCTGCCAATATTCAGGTCTGTGGTAATACCAAATATGATATTACTCCGCCGGCAGAAATGGCTGAACTGGCACAAACATTCAGACAGCGTATTGGCAACAGGCCGGTAGTTGTGTGCAGCAGTACCCGCTTTTATCACGGCACAGACGAAGCTCAGTTACTGCTTGATGCATGGGCAAAACAAAAAACCGGTAATATCCTGCTGATTATCGTTCCGCGTCATACTGAGCGCTTTGAGCCAACTTACGAATATGCCGAAAAACTGAATTTTATTACCCAAAAACGCAGTGATAACCAGAATATCGCCGAACAGACTCAGGTCTGGATAGGTGATAGTATCGGCGAACTGTTTGCCTACTATGAATGTGCCGATATTGCCTTTGTAGGCGGAAGTCTGGTCGACAGCGGCTGCCATAATATTATCGAACCGATTGTGTGCAAACTCCCTACTCTGTTTGGTCCTTCTACCTATAATTTTGCCGACGCCGCGCCCAAAGCAATTGCCGCCGGCGCAGCCAGGCAAATTCAGTCTGCAGAAGACTGGGCAGCAACAACGCTGGCTTTGCTGGATGATTTACAGCAAAGAAAGCAGATGTCTGCCAGTGCACAAGCCTTTATCCGGCAGCATCAGGGAGCAAGTGAGCGCATGGCACAAACCATTTATGATTGTCTGAGTAGTCATACCAATGAACAATCAGCTGATTGAATTTTAAAAAATCAGAGATTTAAAATTAAACTGAGAGCATAAAAAATCTTAGATAAATACTAATTTCTATTAATATCAATTAACAACTTTTATATTTGGCCGATAAACTGCATACTGAATTTTCTAAGCAGATAAAAAAAGCCAGACAATAGAAATTTGTCCGGCTTTTTTAATGCTAAGCTACATTAATGTACACGTACATGAATAAATGGCACAGAATCTTCCTTAAAACTGTCCTTATATTTATCCAGGATAATTGGCGGGCTATGATCACCAACAACCACTATGTCTGTGTCTTTAAAACCTCCGGCCTTAATTTCATTGGCAAGTACAGTAAAAAACTGATGCTGTAAATTCAGATTCCGGCATGCCTCCTGCCGGCCGTCAAATATCGGCTGTTTACAATCATAAGTATAATTACCAAGTATATCCTTTTCAGAATACGGATGATGAGTGTCGAGTGTCAGCCAATAGATAAATGATTTGCCTTGCGCAGCTTTATTTGCGGCAGACACATCATGCACAATATTATAATCACAAGCGCCGGGAAATGAATGGCATTGTTTGATATTACTGAATTGCGGGAAAAAACGGGCGTTTTGCAGACCCATATGCGGATACCAGTCTTTACGGTCATACATTTTAGAATATGAACCATGAAAAGCCTGAACCAGATAACCTTCTTTTTGCAGGTGTACAGGAACACATTGTTTGAATTTATCAAACGGACCCAGAACAAAATTAGAACTTTTAGCTTTTAAATCGCATAACTCACGCAGTTCTCCCATAATAGTACTGTGCAGTGCGGGATTTTCTCCCTGTGCAATTAACTGCACATTCGGAATATTCTTTAACGGAGCATCAACAGACGGATTAACAGCTCCGTGTTCAGGTATAAACGTTCCCCACGACTCATTTAGAATGAACAATATTTTTTTAGGCGGATTCTGCATATCAATCTGCTTTTGCAATACACCGCCGTGCGGCCAGTCATAAAATTCCGGTTTAACCGTACCTCGCCAGAAAAATTCATGATTGAATTTCAGATTTTGAATCGTTTCATAATAACTTCCCCACCAGCCAGTTGTCTGATAACGATTGGATAGATTGACCCCGCGATAATCAAAGAAGAAAACTGCAAAAATCAGATACAGTATGCCCAATGACCATATCATTCTGCCAGAACATAGCCGAACAATATATTTAAGTATGAGAAACAGACTTATTGCTAAATACAGAACAAATATTGCTATAAATAACCAGTATAATTTCGGGGCATGAGGAATAAAACGTAAAATCTCAATAAACTCGACAATATTATCATAATGATAAAATTGTTTAATCCAGTACAGAATATCAAATATATATACTACCGTGTATGCCAGAGCAAATAATATTAATGACCAGCGTCTGCGCAGGAATATTAAGGGCAAAATCCATATATACTCTAAAACAATAATATATCTTTCAGAGTAAACAAAAATATGAGCCAGCCAGAACAAACCATTGGTTATTAATAAATAAAGTAATAAAAAAATCCAAAATCGTAATGGAAAATAACACTTTAACAGATTTGCTATTTTAATAATTGTTGGAAAATTCTTATCAAAACTCATACTTAATTCGTTTCATATGTACATATGCTTAATGAAAAAAAAGCCGCTACCGCGGCTTTGTATGTATACATTTCCTGAATATTTAGATTGTGAATGCTTTAGGTATATATTTATCAGGCATAGTTGAAGAAGTATTTTTCTTCAGTGAACCATTTTTTAATACATCCAATACTAAGGTCTTAGTAGCAATAGAAGCAGATACTTTGTTTGGATTTACTGTATATGTAATTGTACAGCCTGTTGGAGCGTTAGCAGAAATACTGCCGGTTTTAGCAGTACCACCGATTTTTGCTACACCGTATTTACCAGTCTGCTCATCAATGGTGGTATCAAGTGAATTATTGTCACCTGACATACAATTATTATTCTGCAAATTATCGATAATCTGAGTTTTCAGACCAGCAGCCAGACTGGAAGCCTCTGAAGCCTGAGAACGGGCAATATAATCAGAGTAAGCAGGTACGGCAATTGCAGCAAGGATACCGATAATTGCGATAACGATCATCAATTCAATTAAAGTAAAACCTTTTTGAAAAGCTTTCATTTTATTCTCCATCTTAAAAACGGTTGAAAATTCATTAACACATCAATTTGTATAATACTGGAGCAAATTTCATGCCAGATTTTAAAATTTAATTATTTTTTAAAATACAAAAATGCATCTTGCAAGATAATATTTTGATTTTTATATTTTAAATATTCCGAAATACGCTGGGAATATATTTATCATTTATGGTTAAAGTAGTATTTTTACGTAATGATACGTTTTTCAAAACATCCACTACCAGTATTTTATTTGCAATAGCAGCAGAGACATCTGTATTTTTTACTTTGTAAGTAATTGTGTATCCTGTAACTGAATTAGCCGAAGCCCCTGATGATATTGAAGCATTACTATCAATAGTAGCCGTACCGTATTTACCGGTCTGACTCTCAACAGAATTGGTTCCTGAATCAATGCATGTATTATTTTGCAGATTCTCAAAAATTTGTAATTTCAAAATCCCAGCCATACTCGAAGCCTCACTAGCTTGCGTCCGAGCTATATAATCATTATAAGCAGGAAGCGCTATAGCCGCCAGTACCCCGATTACAGCAATAACGATCATTAACTCTATAAGAGTGAATACTTTTTTCCAATAGATATATTTTCATTGTCCGACCAGATCAGATATTTATGGAAGTGAAAACAACATACATACCACTTTTTTTTGCAAATGGCATATATTTTTCAAAAGAATGTTAAATCTGAATTACTCAAAATTTTGTATATAGATTCATTTAAATTCAACAATGATGCTGCGGCTAATTAAATAACCAAAGCTCTAGGCAAGTATTTCTGTTCTATAGTACCGTTATTGAGTTTTAATGTTCCGTTCCTTAGCACATCTAATTCCAGATATTTATTTACCAGAACAAATGAAGCATTCTGCGAATATACCGTATATCGGATAGAACAGCCTGTTCTGGCAGTAGCCGAATGCTGTGCATTCACGACAGGAAATTCTGTCGTAATCTCTGCAATTCCGTATTTTCCTTTATAACTATACTCTGATGGATTTTGTGCCCGGCATTTTTGATTCTGTAAACTATCTAAAACCTGCGCTTTCAGGTTTCCTGCCAAATCTGCTGCTTCAGCAAGCTGAGCTTTTGCACTGTAATCCATATAAGTGGGCACGGCAATGGCAGTCAGTATCCCTATTATTGCTATCGCAATCATTATTTCAATTAATGTAAAACCCTGGTGATGTAAACTCATGATGATTTTGTATGTTTAAATTTGATTGATTGTCCGACTAACTTGCAAATGTAATATTTATTATTATATTTGATTATTCAATACAAAAATTTATTTATTTTAATTAAAAAATCAGATATGTACTTTTATTTTATAAATAATTGATTGATTTAATTATTTTTAATAAAATTTTTGACAAAATTTATAAATTAAGTTTTTTATTATTAATAGTCAGACAATAATATCCGACGTATATAATTGTAAATTAGATATCTCTTTCCAGACTTAATCTAGAAAATTACAGGTAATATTCCTGCATATACGCCCATACTGCTGCAAGCATAACCATCTGACTGGCCAGATTTCCTGTACCGGCTTCAGAATTAATATAATCAATCTCTTGCCGGGCTGCCCATACTGATAATGAACCATCATCACGAACAGTTTGATTATTCTGTAAAACGACATTGAAATTACGGCCGGACAAAAACTCAAAGGCCCGCTGGCTGGTAACATAGAAAAAATCATGAGGATCTTTATCGGGGCTGACCGCTACCTGGCTCATCCCTTGCGCCATTGAGCCACCAGGCACATAGTTTCGTATGGATAATCCACTTGGATGATTGTTATGCAAAGCAACAATCAATTTGGCGTGAATCATATACTGATTCAGAAAACTGTCGACCTCTTGAGTTAACTCTTCTCTTGCCTGAGCACAATTACCGCGCAGACATTTTAATGCATTCTTCCGGCCGGTTTCAGTAAAAATTCTATTTGGATCAAAGTGATAATTTACTTCATTTGTTTGTATCCTGATTTCCCGGCTGCCACCATGGCGAAAATCCAGCAAACAGCCCTGCTGAATCTGGTTTAATGCCATTAATGCGGTCTGACGTGCAGTTTCTTCATTATCATGTACATGCACCCATACAATATGTTGCCATGGTGTACCCGTACAAGTCTGAGTCACCGGTAATATTTTTACTTGTCCGGTTGTATTAAAGGAATTCGAAACAGAATCTTCTGCTTGCGCAGGTAAGACACCTGTAATCAATAACAATAAAAAAATATACTGACAAATATAAAAAGTTGATTTTCTCATTTAGCTGATTATTTTCTATTTTAATTTCAATTCTTTGTATATATTTTAATTTTGATAAAGATATGCCTGTCAGAATTACATTTTCTGCTGAATATCCAGTCTGAAAACAAAATTCTCCGTTAGTTTTTTTAAATAAATCAATTTTTTAATTTATCAATATACATTTCTCGTCATCTCACTGAATAGATTATTTGCCAAATGTGTCAAATTTTGTCACATTAAACTGAATTATGTAAGTACCGATAGTTATTATACTGATTAAGTATGAATTTGTATTTTTTGATTAATCAGTATGGTTTTAGTTAAAAATAATAATGGTATTCATTACCTATTCGCGGATTTATCAATTTTTCTCTTTTCGTAACTCAATAATATATCTGATCACCCTTTTCCTTCTTTTAAACTGGGATTAATTCCGTTCATTATTTTTACCGGCAGTACTGTTTATGCTCAGGATAATTCAGCAAAGCTGGACGATATTTACGTCACCGCCGAACAGCAGGTTAAACAGTCTCTTGGCGTTTCTGAACTTGATAGTCAGG
The DNA here is from genome assembly GCF_016100875.1 of Snodgrassella sp. W8124. Classification (NCBI taxonomy): domain Bacteria; kingdom Pseudomonadati; phylum Pseudomonadota; class Betaproteobacteria; order Neisseriales; family Neisseriaceae; genus Snodgrassella; species Snodgrassella sp. W8124. The sequence continues at coordinate 412,696 of NZ_JACFRP010000001.1, read as the reverse complement.
ATATTGAACGCAAAACACCGGTCAATGATATTTCTGAGCTGGTGCGTACAATGCCCGGTGTCAATCTGACCAATAATACTGCTTCCGGTCAGCATGGCAATAAACGCCAGATTGATATTCGTGGAATGGGTCCGGAAAACACCTTAATACTGATTGATGGCCGGCCGGTTACTTCGCGCAACAGTGCACGCATGAGCTGGCGCGGTGAACGTGACACCATTGGCGACGGAAACTGGGTACCGGTAGCAGAAATTCAATCAATTGAAGTTATTCGCGGATCGGCTGCCACACGCTATGGTTCTGGTGCAGCTGGCGGTGTAGTGAACATTGTGACAAAAAAAGTCAGTAATGAGTTTCACGGTTCTATCAATGCGTTTATGAATTTGCCGGCAGATAAAGAAGAAGGCGATACACATCGTATCGGCTTTCAGATATATGGCAATCTGAATAGTACTGATGCAGATTCACCATTCATTAATCAGCGTTCGAATGATAAAGGCAGTAAATCGCTGGCTGCCGGACAGGAAGGTCTGATTAATAAAGATATTGGCGGACGGCTGGCATGGAGCCTGTCTCCGGCACAAACTCTGACACTGGATACTACCTACAGCCGGCAGGGCAATTGCTATAACGGTGATGGTCCCAATAATGTACAGACTGATTACACCCAAAGTTTATATGGTAAGGAAACCCGCCGAGTATACCGCCAGAGTTTTGCACTGACTCATGAAGGTATATGGTACTGGGGTGACAGCAAACTGGTAGCTCAATACGATAAAACTACCAACAGCCACTGCTCTGAAGCGCTGTCAGGTGGTCCTGAAGGCTTGTGTCAGGATTTGGGCAGCAAAGATATTACTTATAAAGACAGTACTCTGACAACAAAACGCCTGACGGGTGAAATACACTTTCCGTTTACATTAGGTGTGTCGCACGTGTGGGTGCGGAATATCAGCACGATAAACTGGATGACCCGGATGGTCTGCGCCGTATAACTCTTCCCGGGGCAGTTTATCCGGCTCCGGCTAACCACACACCGTCACTAAGCAGCTGGGCCGGCTATTTAAAACTGATACCAATGCTGCGCTATGATCACAATAATAAAACGGGCGGCAATGTCAGCCCCGGAGTTAATCTGTCATGGCAGCTTCATCCGAACTGGCTGATTAAAGGCGGAATAGCACGTGCCTACAAAGTTCCGAATCTGTACCAGAGTACAGACAGTTATATGCTGTACAGCAAAGGCAATGGTTGTGCCACCTCTTCCGGAAGCGGCCGTGGCTGCTATCTGATAGGTAACAGTAATCTCAAACCGGAAACCAGTATTAATAAAGAATTGGGTTTTGAATTTAATAAAAATGGTTATCTGGCTTCTCTGGCTTATTTCCGCAATGATTACAAAAATAAGATTGAAGCCGGCCGGCAGATTATATTAATAGACAGTACTGATACGAATTCTCGCTCAGGCGGATATGATTATTTTCAATGGCAATACCCGTAAAGCGCTGGTAGAAGTACTGGAAGGCAATTTAACCCTGCCGTTTTCAAGCAAATGGAAATGGGTAAACAATTTTACTTATATGTTTAACTCCAAAAATAAGGAAACCGGCAATCCTGTATCTGTCATCCCTAAATATACGATTAATTCGTCTCTGGCCTGGAATCCTGCTGAAAAATGGGACACATTACTTACCTATACTTATTATGGCCGCCAGAAACCGCGCACAGTACCGGTAAATCCTGTTGAAGCAGGTATCGGTAACGGAGGAAAAGGAACTACCGGTTTGAGCAGAGAAGAAATCGGCAGTTATGGTATCTGGGGTATTTCCGCCGGTTACGCTGTAAATAAAAATATTAATATCAGAGCCGGAATGTCAAATATATTCAATAAACGTATCTACGCCTCCACACTGCGCGGCACTGCGTATACATACAATGAACGCGGCAGAGCAGTATGGGGCAGTATGAAAGTTTCTTTCTGATACTTTCTGCAAACAGGCTGCCATTCGGGCAGCCTGTTTTTTATAAGCAAATTATTTTTCACCGTGACTTATCAATCAATTTCAGTTACTATCATAAATAGTAATGATTATTGTTTACACATAATGAGCAACTTTATTAAGTAAACAGACAAAGGTTATTCAATCTGACTGTACTTTAACCAAACCACCTGATCCGGCAATATTTTTAACTGGTATTCGATTAATTTTACCATGCAGCAACAAAATCTTACCGCACACCCGTCCTGTTGTCTCCATATATTCTGTAATACCAATCAACTGACGGAAAGATTAAATATGCGCCAGATTATTATTTTTCTTTTATTGTTTTTTACGGCCTTAATCTTGCACAACACAGCCAAAGCTCAGCCTAATCTGAATGAACCAGCTAATTTTGCTGCATTAAAGCAATCAGACAGCGGCTATCTGTTTAATACGCTTGCGTTTACTTCTACAGACGGACAGCGTCATTACCGGGTTTATATAGCAGCTCCCGACCGCAAAGCTTCTGCAGAGGGTTTTCCTGCTTTCTATATTCTGGACGGAAATGCTGCACTGGATTTTCTTACGCCGGAAAATATGCGGGCACTGTCCGCACAGCCTCAGCCTCCGGTGCTGATACTGATTGGCTATGCCACAGATAAACGCTTTGATGCGCAGGCACGGGCCTACGATTACACCATTGCGCCGGACAATGACAATACCGATCCTCTTGATTCAACCAGAATAAACGGCGGGGCTGATATATTTCTGGATTTAATTCAGAATGAAATTATGCCGGCAGTGAATCAACAGGTTCGGATTAATCCCAATGCACAAACTCTGTGGGGGCACTCTTACGGCGGGCTGATGGTTATGCATACTTTGTTTACTCAGCCTAATTTTTTTCAGCACTATATTGCTGCCGATCCGTCCGTCTGGTTACACGGCGATCTGTTACAGCAGGAAGCTGAAACCATGCTTAAACGTCAGGTGGCTTTTTCCGGCAGCAGTCTATGGGTTTTAAGCAGCAAACTCAAAGCCGGTAAATTACCGAAAAATCCTCAGGCGGCCGCACGTATCCGCATACGCAATGAGCATACAGCCAGATATGCCGGTCTGATTAACAAATTCATTAACGAATTAGAGCAAAAAACTGATTTAACTATCAGATATGAGCATTATCCGCAGGAAAATCATGGCAGCCTGTTTGGCAAAAGCCTGCAGCAGGCATTATTTTATCCAGTAATCAGGCAATAAAATGAATAAACGTTCACCACATCAGGCTTATCTGACACGCGTTCAGGATATTATCGATCTGAGCCCGAATTTACGCCGGCTGGTTTTGCATAGTCCGGAGCTGACCGATTATCCGCATCAGTACAATGGTGCCCATATCAAAATATTTCTGGCACCGGATGGTCAGATAACACCGCAATTACCCCAGTTTTCCGGTCATGGTTTTAACTGGACTGAGCCGGATAATAAACCGATTGTGCGTACCTATACCATTCGCAATTATGATGCACAGTCGTGTACGGTAAGTATTGATTTTGTCAAACACGGAGACACCGGACCCGCTTCATCTTTTGCCGAGCATGCTCAGGCTGGAGATATTCTTGGAATCTCTTCCCCCGGCGGACCGAATCCGATGCTGAAAACAGCGTCACGCTATTTATTTGCCGGTGATATTACAGCTCTTCCGGCTATTGAATCTCTGCTGGCAGATATTGCCGCTGATGCGAGCGGTGACGCTGTGCTGTTATTACCGCAAGCAGAAGATCTGCCAGCATCACTCCCGTTACCTGAAAAAATGCATCTGCATACCTTTTTTGGTGATTTGAACCAGATTCCTGCTGTAGTAGAGCATATAAATAGTTTTGCCCCGTTGAATGATGATGACTTTGCCTGGGTTGCCGGTGAAGCAGCACTGGTTAAGCCACTGCGTGAATTGCTGCGTACACAGTGGCAATTACCGCCTCAGCGCCATTATGCCGTCCCCTACTGGCGTCAGGGAGAAAATGAAGATAGTTATCATGAAACACGACACAGATTTATTGATAAATAGATACCTGCTCAAGAAAATTAACTTTAGCCTTGTTCAGGCGGTATAATTAATGCAAACGATAATGATAGGAAATACTGAAAAATGATTAAATCTTGCTGGAAACCTTTTGCTTTGTCTGTTTTAACTTTGTCTCTGCTTTCTGCCTGTGGCGAAAAAACCAATGAGAATCACACTGCCAGTAATGCTTCGTCTGCTGCTGCAACTGCTGTTAACGGACCAACAGTGACAATAAATACTGCCCGCGGAGAAATAACCGTACCGGAGAATCCGTCTAAAGTTGTAGTATTTGATATGGCTACACTGGATGATTTACAGGCATTGAAAGTGCCGGTTATCGGTGCCCCGAAAAAAGTGCTGGTACCGTATCTGCAGCAAACTCTGGAAACGGTAAATAATACCGGTACTTTATTTGAACCGGATATGGAAGCACTTAATGCGCTGAAACCACAGCTTATTATTATCGCAGGTCGTACCGCTCCGAAATATGATGAACTCGCTGCTCTTGCTCCTACTATCGATATGTCTGACAGCGGACAGGATTTAATTGGCGATGGCATGAAAATGCTTGATAGCTACGGTAAGCTGTTTAAGAAAGAAGCTGAAGCGAAAAAACTGCATGATGATATCCAGAATCTGCTTAATGAAACCCAGCAGGCAGCCAAAGGAAAAGGCACTGGTCTGATACTGATGGTTAATGCCGGCAAACTTTCAGCATTTGGTTCTTCCTCTCGCTTTGGCTGGATTCATACTCAGGTTGGCGTACCGGCTGCAGATACCAGCATTCCGGCTTCTCCGCATGGTCAGTCTGTCTCTTTCGAATACGTGCAGAAAATCAATCCGGACTGGTTATTCGTTATTGACCGTACTGCTGCCATCGGCGAAGAAGGTAAAACCGCTCAGGCTGTACTGAATAATGATCTGGTACGTCAGTCTAAAGCATGGAAAGAAGGTCACGTTATTTATCTGAGCAGTGCATCCTATCTGGCCGCAGGCGGCGTACAGCAAATGAAAACTGATCTGACCAATATTAAAGCGGCAATGTCACACTAAGCCGGAGTTTTATTCACGATAATCAGGTTGTGCTATGCTGCATAAATATGCAGTATTAGCGCAAACCTGTTGTCTGTATTTTTTCTGTCATATGCTTCGTTCCTCTCAGATTAATGCAATCAATTTTTTGCTATTACCTATTTTACTGATTATCAGCATTAGTATTGGTGCAGCTTCTTTTCATTGGGGTGATCTGTTTATCAGTAATGATACCCGTTCTTTGCTCTTGTATAGCCGTTTACCCCGTTCTCTGGCGATTATTCTCACCGGTGCCACACTGGCCGTAGCGGGTATGGTGTTACAGATAGTATTGCGCAATCGTTTTCTGGAACCGAGTATGGTTGGTGCTACCCAAAGTGCAGCACTTGGGGTATTACTGGTCTCCATCTGGTTGCCGCAGGCCAGTCAGCTGACCAAAATGAGCTGCGCCAGTCTGACTGCTTTGCTGGGGATGACGCTGTTTTTATTTTTATTTCGGCGTCTGCCTGCACACCGGCAATTAATGATTCCGCTAATCGGGATAATCTATGGCAGTATTATTGAAGCACTGGTAAATTTTATCGGCGTGGAAACCAATACCCTGCAATTGCTGGCAGTGTGGTTTGCCGGCGATTTTTCTGCAGTACTCGCCGGACGCTACGAATTGCTGTGGATTACGGGCCTGATGACATTAGTTATTTATTTTCTGGCTGACCGGCTTACCATTGCCGGACTGGGACAAAATATCAGTACCAGCCTCGGTATCAACTATGCACAAATGATGTGGATTTCCCTGATTACCGTGGCCATGATTACTGCCATTGTCGTGGTAACAGTCGGACAGATTCCTTTTATCGGGCTTGTAGTGCCTAATATTATTTCCCGGCTGGCAGGTGACCGTTTACGTCAGAATCTGCCCGCAGTTGCACTCCTGGGTGCCAACGCTCTGCTGATCTGTGACATTATCGGCCGCACTATCGACCCGCCTTATGAAATACCGGTGTCTCTGATTTTCGGTATCGTCGGAACCGTGATTTTCCTGTATTTGCTGTTTAGAAAGCCTTCTGTACATGCAGTTTAATTCCACTATGCCGTCACATCGCTCCGGTGCACGTTTTTTCGGTGTGCTCGGTATTCTGTTAATTATTGCCAGTATTCTGTTTATGACATATGGCGTTAAAGGAAGCTGGGATTTTGTACTGCAGCTGCGCGGTAAAAAGCTGCTGATGCTGCTTACTGTTGCCTACGCAGTTGGTGTATCCACTTTACTTTTCCAGACTCTGACCCATAACCCTATTCTTACACCGGGATTACTTGGCTACGATTCGCTTTATCTGTTGCTGCAAACCATTACTTTGTTTGTATTCGGTGCAGTAGGATTCACCAGTATGAGTGTGCTGAGCAAATTTGTTATCGAAGCACCAATAATGATGGTTGCCTCGCTCCTGCTGTTTCGCACTTTAACCCGGAACAGTAACGGTGACTTGGCCCGACTGATACTTACCGGTATGATTTTCGGAGTCATGTTTCGCAGTTTCAATAGTCTGCTGCAACGCCTGATTGACCCTACTCTGTTTACGGTTGCTCAAACCAGCTATTTTGCCCAGTTTACCTCCGTGAATGTCACCATGCTGATTATCGGCATGAGTATCATGCTGTTCAGTACAGTCTGGATCTGGCGGATGCGCTATCAGCTCGATGTTCTTATGCTCGGACGTAATGCCTCTATTGCACTGGGTATTAACTATGTACGGCTGAGCCACAGCATTTTGTTATGGATTGCTCTGCTGGTTTCGGTCTCCACTGCACTGGTCGGTCCGGTCAGTTTTTTCGGTTTACTGATATGTGCACTGGTTAATACCTGCGCCCCCGATATGAAACATCAACTGCGGCTGCCGGCAGCATTTCTGGTTGCGGCACTGGTACTGGTCAGCGGCCAGCTGATATTTGAGCAGCTGCTTGGGATGCAGGGCGTACTGAGTGCCGTTATTGAATTTTGCGGCGGCATTGTGTTTCTGTGGCTGGTATTAAAACGCAAACGCTAAGCTGTAACAGTAGCTTTTTTATCATCACCATTTTTTGCACCGATTTAACCTGACAGCATTATGATTACCATAAAAAATGTTAACCACCACATCAACGGTACACCCATTCTCCGCGATATTAATCTTGATATTCCGGATAAAAGCATTACTGCGCTGATTGGTCCCAATGGTGCAGGTAAATCTACATTGTTCTCACTGATTGCCCGCCTGCAACCTTTACAGGAAGGCAATATCCATATTGATGAACTTGAAGTCAGCCACAGCAAATCAACTGCCATAGCCAGAAAATTGGCTATATTGTCGCAAGAGAACAACATACAGAGCCGTATTACCGTACGTGATTTATTACTGTTTGGCCGCTATCCGCATAATCAGGGACGCATCACAGCAGAAGACCAGCAAATTGTTGATCAGGCTTTACAGCGCTTTGAGCTGGAACCATTGCAACAGCGTTATCTTAGTGCACTTTCCGGCGGTCAGCGCCAGCGCGCACTGGTAGCCATGACTTTCTGCCAGCAAACCAAACATGTTATTCTTGATGAACCGCTTAACAATCTGGATATGTATCATGCACGTGAGCTGATGCGTTTATTACACCAGCTTACCGGCGAACAGGGTCTGGCTACCATTATGGTGGTTCACGACATCAACATGGCAGCAGCCTATGCTGACCATATTGTTGCTCTTAAAGACGGGCAGATTGTTATGCAAGGTACACCAGAAGATATTATTACTGTAGACCATATTCAAACCATATTTAATCTGAATACAGAAGTTGTCAGCCATAAAGGGAAACCTCTTGTTATCCATCACTTCTAGCAGGCTTTATTATGCAAAACAATAATACCCCCGGTTCACGCAAAATGACGGGGCTGATTACTGCCATGATTGCTTTGTTTGTCGTACTGGCTGCATGGTTTATCTGGCTGTTTTTGGGAGATGATGCTGCCGTACGGATGTCAATGGCACGGATTATGCTCATTTTTATGGGGCTGGTGTGTACTTTTCTGTTTGGCGTATTTATTATGATTGGCGCGAAAATCTGGCGCCGGCAACACCCGCATCACTAAAAACGCATAGATTCAAAGCCAAAAGCCAAACTGAAAGTTATGCTAATCCGCATAACTTAGTACCAGCGTGTTTATTAAAATAATTTTTCTGCTGCTTTCCGGCTCAGACTTAATAATTATTCCGCATAGCAATTAAAAATCTGTATTCTTATTATCTTGTTGTTCATTTATATCCTTATCTGATTCTGAGATATAAATCTGCCATGGAATGCCTGTAAAAAAGCAGTTTTGGCAGATTTGGTATAATACACATACTACTAATTTTCCGGCAATCTCTGTGCCATGTCTGTATACGAACTTAACCAAATCCTGAGTAAAGACCGCTATTACCTGTATCGAGCCTGTAAAAATCCTGCCCGTTTCGGTGGCGAGGAAAAAGTAAACAGCCGTTACCAGCGCTCTCATCAGGCTTATCTGCAACGTCTGGCCGGACTGCCTGTACCCGAATACGATAACACTTTACCTGTGCATGAAAGACGCGAAGAAATCAAGCAGGCAATCAGTCAGCATCAGGTCGTTATCGTTTGTGGTGAAACCGGTTCCGGTAAAACCACCCAGTTACCGAAAATCTGTCTTGAGCTAGGCCGTGGCGTAGCCGGACTGATTGGTCACACTCAGCCAAGGCGGCTGGCCGCACGCTCAGTAGCCGAACGAATTGCCGAAGAACTGCATAGCCGGATCGGACAGCATGTCGGCTATAAAGTGCGTTTCAATGATAAAACCGCGCCGGAAAGCTACATCAAGCTGATGACTGACGGCATTTTGCTGGCAGAAAGCCAGACCGACCGCTTTCTCAGTGCTTACGATACCATCATCATTGATGAAGCGCATGAACGCAGCCTGAACATTGATTTCCTGCTTGGTTATCTCAAACAACTGTTGCCACGGCGCCCGGACCTGAAAGTCATCATTACCTCAGCTACGATTGATGCCGAACGTTTTAGTAAACATTTCACACAGAACGGTGTAGCAGCACCGGTGATTGAAGTATCCGGACGTACCTATCCCGTAGAAGTACGTTACCGTCCGCTGCACACCACAGATGCAGACGAAGCTGAAATAGAAATCAATGATGCCATCGTTGATGCCGCAGATGAACTGGCACGAGAAGGTGAAGGTGATATTCTGATTTTTCTGCCGGGTGAAAGAGAAATTCGCGAAGCAGCACATGCATTACAGCAATCACCCTTGCGTCGCAATGATGAGATTCTGCCTCTATTTGCACGCCTGTCAGCAGCCGAACAGCATAAAATCTTTCATCCCAATGGTCGTCAGCGGCGTATCGTACTGGCTACCAATGTTGCCGAAACCTCACTCACCGTACCCGGTATCCGTTATGTTATCGATACCGGACTGGCGCGGGTAAAACGCTATTCAGCCCGTGCTAAAGTCGAACAACTGCATATCGAACCTATCAGTCAGGCTGCGGCACGTCAGCGCGCCGGCCGTTGCGGTCGCGTTGCCGCCGGTATCTGTATACGCCTCTACAGCGAGCAGGATTTTAATCAGCGCCCTGCCTTTACAGATCCGGAAATTATCCGCAGTAATCTGGCGGCTGTAATCCTGCGCATGATCAGCCTGAAACTCGGCGATGTTAGTGCATTCCCCTTTCTCGAAGCACCTGACCAGCGCTATATCAATGACGGCTATCAGGTATTGCTCGAACTGGGCGCAGTAAATGAACATAATCAGCTAAGCAAACTTGGTGAGCAAATGGCACGTCTGCCAGTAGACCCGCGTATTAGCCGCATGCTGCTGGCGGGGAAACGCTTGCAATGCGTTGCCGAAATGCTGGTTATTGTGGCTGCGCTGTCGATTCAGGATCCGCGTGAACGACCAATGGAAGCTCGTGAAGCTGCTGCCAAAGCACATGAACGTTTTAACGATAAGCAGTCGGATTTTCTCGCCTATCTGAATATCTGGGACTCCTATCAGCGCGAACGTGACAAAGGATTATCCAATCGTCAGATGGTGCAGTGGTGTCATCAATATTTCCTTTCTCATCTGCGTATGCGCGAATGGCGCGAGCTGCATCACCAGCTGGCACAAATTGCCATAGATATGGAACTTACCGATAAGGCCGGTGCTTACCGGCAATTACCGGACAATCATCCCCGTCCAGCCATAACTGACAATAGTGATCAGGACTTATCCGCAAAACTCAAACAGCAGCAAATCGTCCGCCGGCAGCAGCGTCAGCAACGGCAACAGGTAAAAGAAGCCAGCTACGAACAAATTCACCGTGCCCTGCTGACCGGACTAATAGCCAACGTTGGACTGAAAAGCCCCGAAGGCCACGACTATACCGGTGCGCGAGGAATTCATTTTCACCTTTTTCCGGCATCCGCTCTGTTTAAAAGTAAGCCTAAATGGATTATTGCTGCTGAGCTAACCGAAACCTCACGACTATATGCCCGTGATGTCGGCAAGATTGAACCGGAATGGATTGAAAGCGAAGTACCTCATCTTCTGCGCTATCATTATTTTGAGCCACACTGGGAACAGAAACGCGGTGAAGTGGTGGCCAGTGAACGCATTACTCTTTATGGTCTCACTGTTTTGCCTCGCCGCCCGGTCGCCTATGGGCGCATCAATGCCAAAGAAGCACGCGAAATTTTTATTCGCAGTGCACTGGTAGCACAGGAATGCGATCTTAAAGCAGCTTTTTTCCGGCATAACCATCAACTGATCGAAGAAATCACCGAACTGGAACATAAATCACGCCGGCAGGATGTACTGGTAGATGAAGAAGCACTGTTCAGTTTCTACGACCAGCGTCTGCCGGCAAATGTAGAAAACAAAGGCCGTATTCTGCCGCTGGCCGATATCCGTACCTTTGAAATGTGGCGTAAACAGGCGGAGGCAGAAAATCCGAAACTATTGTATCTGAGCCGTGACGACCTGATGCAACATGCAGCCAGTAATGTTACTGAAAGCCAGTTTCCGGAATATCTTGATACTACAGATGGTCGCTGTGCGCTCAGCTACCGTTTCGAACCCCATCATCCGTTTGACGGTGTCACTATAGCTGTGCCTCTGCCACTGCTTAACCGCATCAATGCATCCAGACTGGAATGGCTGGTTCCCGGCATGATTCGAGAAAAGCTGCAGTTACTGATAAAAGCCTTACCCAAACAAATTCGCCGTATCTGCGTGCCTGTACCTGATTTCATCACTACATTTCTCAGCAGTCATCCTGATATCAATGCGCCTTTACTGCCTCAGCTGGCACAGGCCATTGCCCGTCAGGCCGGAGACATGCGTCTGCTTAACCAGATAGACGTCGAACATTGGCAAACCCAGCAACTGCCGGCACATTGTTATTTCAATATTCAGGTGATTGATGACAGCGGCACAGAACTGGCCAGCGGTCGTGATCTTATTAGCCTGCAACAACAGCTCGGACAGGCGGCTGCGGTTACTTTCCGTGACAACAGTAATGAGTTTGAGCGAGATAACATTACCAGCTGGGATATAGGTAAACTACCGGAGAGCATCAAATTTGCCCGTGCTCAGCAACAGCTTACCGGCTATCTCGGCCTGCAACTGCAAAAAAACGGCAGTATTTCCCTGAGGCTGTTTGATACAGCGGCAGCTGCCGAACAGGCACACCGCAGCGGCGTACTTGCTCTGATGAGTCTGCAACTGAAAGAACAGGTTAAAGACCTGAATAAAGGTCTGCCCGACTTCACCCAAATCGCCATGCTGCTTAAACATCTGGGTACTGATACTTTGCGTGAAGACCTGACTCATGCCGTTCTGGATCGGGCTCTGATAGGTGAAGATGAACTGCCGCGTGATGAAAAAGCTTTTAAAGAACAGATAAAACGTGCCCGCAGCCGTTTACCGGCAGTTAAAGAAGCTGTTAATCAATATGCCCTGCAAACAGCGCAGGCTTATACTGAAGTCAGCAGCCATCTGGGTAAACACCCGTTAACCCCGCTTCTGCGTGAGCATCTGAACAGTCTGGTTTATCCGGGTTTTGCCAGTGCTACACCATGGCAGCAGTGGCCGCGTCTGCCGGTTTATCTGCAAGCCATGCTCAGGCGTATGGATAAATACGGCAGTAATCCGGCACGTGATAATGCGCGGGAAAACGACATTCAGGAACTTACTGATACCTGGCAAAAAAAAGTACAGCAATACCGGCAACAAAATCAGCCGGTACCTGCTGCCATTGCCGAATTCCGGTGGATGCTGGAAGAACTGCGCGTCTCCCTGTTTGCTCAGGAGCTGAAAACACCCTATCCGGTTTCAGCAAAACGCCTGAGCAAAGAATGGGATAAACGCACGGCTATTTTATAAATGTACTCAATAAAACAGCTCTGTTCAGAAAAACAGAGCTGTTATCCCGTCCGTTTTACCGGCAGTTATGACACAGATTTCTATTACTTTTCATCTGCTAACTCCTGGAAATCTTTATCTATATAACCAGGCAAACGAAATCTCACTTTGACCGGGGGCAGATCAATACTCATTTTCTGTGCCAGTAACTGACCGTCAATATACTTATTTTCAAAAACCGGTACAGTTAATTCACCGAGAAAAACCATCAACTGTTCATAGGACTGAAAACAGACAGCACACCAATATTCACTGTCAGTCACTCTTTGTCTGAGCTGCGCAGGCATTTTTTTAACCTGTTGAAACTCTTCTTTCAGCCCTCTCATCTGCTCTAATGCATCTGCATCTGTATTCCTGTCAGCATGCTTTGAACATGAAACCGGTTCGGATTTACCTCTCTGCCTTCCCCTGTTATAAACAGATTGTGCAGATACTTTAATTTTCATTGTTTTATCTTTTTCCATTAGCACATTCCCAGCGATAAATTTCTAAATCACACAGCGGAAAATACTCCAGAATTTTTCGGTAATCCTTCGGATAGAGTTCTTTAACAGGTAACAAAAAACGTAAATCCAGACTATCAAATGAGCAGCCAAACACCCTGTAATCACTTCCCAGCCTGATGTTATGCTGCTTAAAACAGCGGAGCAAATCCCCTTTTTTCCAGTCCCATACTGGATAATACTGACACTGACTCTTCACAATCGATCCGTGTCTCTGCATACTCAGGCGCTGTTTGGAACTATGTTCCACTCTGGTACCGTTCGCTACCGGGGTATTGGACGGTAAATTAAATTTTCTGCACATCATCCGGCGGATATCAGCAAAATCAAAATTCACCAAATTTGCCTTATCAATCACAGATATATTAGATGGTGGCTGAAAAACATGTGCACTGAGCATCTGATACAGTGCTGGATGCGGCAAACGGGTAATTTTGAAATTAAACTGGCGTTCATATAAATCAAGCTGTTCTTCTACAAATTCCAGCTCGGGCACCAGATACAAATAATAGGGATAAATCTCAGTAAAACTATCCCTAATTGCCAGATACGCAGCAACAGCATTCTTACCTGTGCTAAATGCCAGAATACTCTGACGATGATCACAGGCCATCTTCCGGACTGTTCTGGCCCCAGATAAAATAGCCATATTCGCAAAATTCCCTTATAAACCAACACTGCATAACTCAATTAGTATAGCTAAAATAAATTTAGATGCTCAACATGCTACAATCACCATAAACTATTAAAAAATATAAAAAATAGCTGCATACTCATTAAACCAGCAATAAAAAAGCATAACCAACCTTATTTAAATAAATTTATGTCTGGCATTCAGCTTATTATGCAAATAAATACCTAATGATATATCTGGTAAAGTTTTCGATTCCTGCTTCAACCTGCTTCTTGACACTAAAAGCTATTTCCTGGCACATATTGACAAGTCAACTTATATAAAAAAATTAAAATAAAAATCAATAGTTTAAAATATCAAACATTACATTAATTCCTGATTTAACATCACTCATAACCCAGATTTAAAAATATTTATATAAATATCAAAACCATATTTAAAATAATTTGTATATTTCAGTAATAATAAGAAAATATTTGTAGACATAGATTAATATGACTGATATTATTAACACCTGAATATCTAAGCTATTTATTTCCCTGACCCGGTCATTTTGTTTATAAGCTTTTCTCCTACACTCCGGCTTATAAATTTTTAATGACGGGTTTTTTTTATATAAATTCAGAAATCTATTTTATATTACTAAAATTTTATTCTTTTTCTATCTATTCTATTCTTCTCAATTCATTAAAAAACAGAATAAAAAAATTTCCTCATAAATACTTGTTAATTTGAAGCAGATTATTTGTGGTTTTTTTACAAATTAATCAAATTTTTATACTTTTGCTTTTTTATATAGGTATTACAATTTTCGAAGCAGGCATCAAATTCATCTTTACTGCTAAAGTCTTTTCTATCCAAATATATTAAACGTCTATATGATCTGTTAGAATTTTTTCTCTTTAAATACAAATAAATTCTATTGTGAAATTTAATCACTGAATAAAAATCCTGCCACTCAAAGCATGTCTTATTTCCTTTTTTTTCTTTTGTCAGGCACTCAGAAGTAATTTCAATAATATAATTGCCAAATCCGCCTATTTTTTCAAATTCATCCTTGATTTTAAATATCGGATAGAAAATAGTTATAATATTCAGAATTATCAGAGAAATTGTTATTCTATTTATATAAATATTATAAGCATCAATACCAATTACTATAATCAATATTGGAAGTGTCATAATAAAAGCATAAAAGGCTTTAGTATTTATTTTAATAATCATAGGATTAATCCGGTAAAAATAAATTTATAATTACTGATGTTTTACTTACCAGTATATAAATTTTTTTTAACGCCTGATTTTTTCATTTTAGCCATTACATTATACATTTATTTGTTAACTTAACATCGACCATAAATCCTCAAGTCAGACAGCATTCTGTTAAATTAAAATTTTAATTTCTTAAAAAAAGAATTTTAGTTAACCTGAAATCCGGTTAATTATCCGTTTTACTACTTATCATAATCAGAAAGTGATTTTTAAGTTTGCCATCCCTGAATTACTGTGCCAGTGGCTACCATTTTCATACTGATACTGAATACCGGCTTTCAGATTACGGCTGATCTGTACGTTTCCACCTACAGCAGCATTCCAGCGTGTTTTTGCTGAAGCCCATTTACCGGAACGTTCATTTCCGTGTATTCCGGCAAAACCTCCGCGCATTGCATATTCTCTGTCGCGAAAATCATGCTCAATACCCAGCAGTCCGAAAATATCAAACACAGTATCCCGTATACCAAAACGATATTGAGTAAGAATACTGGCCGAACCAGCTACAACGCCTTTATTAAGCTTTCGGGCATATAAACCATAACCGCTTGCCCCCTCTTCGCTAAAATGATTCTGTTGCAAATAATCATATCTCAGACCTAGCTGCGGTGTCAGAATTAATTGATTCAGATAAAATGCTTTACCCCCTTTAAAAGCCAGTTGCCATACGTTACCTTTAGCTTTCGCTCCCGTAGCTTCTGACGACTCACCCAGCCATATTCGCCGGTTGACATCATTGGAAAAACGGTTGTATCCAAAGCTGCCGGATATGTAGACACCGTTCCATCGGTTTGGCGCATAAAATGAACCAGCAATTAAACCATTGGTTTTAATATCAGCATTGCCATATTGTTCATTCCAGCCGGTATTTTGAAAAGTATAGGCCAGCGCTGCAGATAATCCGTTACCAAATTTTTTACTGATACCGAATATACCGCTATTAGTATTCTGTTTTCCTCTGACAACAGTGGGATCCCAGCGATTCTGTGAATGATTAAATTCCATAATCACATTAACCTCATCAGAGTTATTCTGAATTGATGACATAAAGTCACTATTCAGTTTTCCTAATGTTAGAGTGCTGACCATATTAGCGTTACTGTAAACCGCACCGGATAAAGAATATAACGACCGCCTTAAACTCTGAGCGGACTGTACATTCTGAATTCTGGCCGCACCATCGAATAATTCTTTATCCTGTTCACTATATTGGTTCGCTGCGGGTATACCATCCAGCTGGCTGAAAGCCGTATCCACAGCTCTGGCAGCGGACTCTATTGCCGGATCGGCAATACTGCGGGTTAACAGACCATTATCCATAACAGCTTTTTGTGCAGAAATACGGGTAATATCAAAATCTACGTTATTGTCATCGTAAACCGTTTTACCATCTAGCAGAATTCCACCGGAAAATTCAGTTGAGTCAAATTCACCCAAGCGTTTTTGTGCATTAATAACAGCTACTTTTATCCCTGTCTGAGGCACAAAACCGGCTTTAAGCGCATCGAAATATAATCTGCCGGCCAGTCTGGCAGTACCATTGACAGTAGTTCGGCTACCAAGGCTGGTCTGAAAAGTACCCGCTGCCGTCTGGTTAAAACTACCATTAACAGTGGCATCCCGACTAATAAATGTACCTGAATTATCTACTGAACCAGTGAAGCCTTTAACCAGATAAGCAGCATCTTTACCAATTTGCGTTGCAGACTGGCTACTGCCATTTACGGCCAGCGTACCAGAATTAATCTGCGTTTTACCCTGATAAGTATGATTACCCTGCAATATCAGTGTTCCGGTACCATCTTTGATTAGCCCGCCTTGCCCGCTGATATCATTACTGAATACATAGCTACCGTCGGTTACATTTGCTGAGAAATCACCGAAGGCAAATTGTGCCGGTCCGTTAACCGCCTTACCAATATTCAGCAGTCCCCAGCCATATACCGAATCTACACCTTTAGCGCCCAGGTCAGTGGCCGTAGTCAGTAGTGTGGTTCGCAAATTATTATTGGTCATCCAGGGATATTTTTGTTTAACCAGTGCCGCAGCGGCAGTAACCTGGGGAGCCGAAAATGAAGTGCCTGTGATACTGGTTAGTGGCAATGCATTAATATCATCGCCGGGCTTTGCGTACAAATTAGCAATCTGATACTGATAATAAGCCACCATACACCAATTTTTAGCATCGCCGCATCTGTTGGAAAACTTTTCAATTGTATTGTCGCTATCTACACCAGCAACAACAATCCAGCCTTTCTGCAATTCAGGTTCAATTAAAGGAAATAACGATTCAATACTGGGCTGACTTTGCCCGTCATTGGCAGCTGCCCAGATAAACAGCATATCATCCTGAACCAGTGAAACAAAACGACCGATATAGGATGCAGATTTATCAGCAGGATTATCTGCATTTAAATAAGCTTTAGCTATATTAGTATACCATTGCTTATTACTATAATAATTAGCGCCATAACTGTTATTGACGATTTTCACGCCAGCCTTATCAAGCGCGTTAAACGAATTTATGGTAGCCAGTAAATTGATTAATCCCGGCCCACGGCTATCTGTTGCACTGGCTGAATAAATTTGCACCTCTGGAGCAATTCCAATTTTTTTACCCCTGACATCTTTACCGGCAATATTTAAAGCTACTGCATCACCATGCGGGTAAGCCTTACCATTATAAGGTGTCCCGAACTGTCCCAGATCAACAACATTGTCAGGTAAAGCTGGATGATTAACATCGACTGGCAAATCAACAATACCGACCTTCACCCCCTTACCATCAAGCCCCTGATCCCGTGCATCTTTCAGATTTAGCAGGTTAGCTTGTGTATTATCCTCACCGTATACACTGCGGGGATACTGGTTTTTACTCAACGGAACTTTTATTGCTGATTCGGTACTGTCCATTCTCGACGGATTGGATGAAGGAACAGGAATATTATCAGCCGGATCTATCGGAGTCGGATCAACCGGCTCATGTTTGTCTGGATCTGGATTAACTGGAGGAGGAGTAACTGGAGGAGGAGTAACCGGAGGAGGAGTAACCGGAGGAGGAGTAACCGGAGGAGGAGTAACTGGTGAAGGCACATTTGGTGTGTTTTCTCCGTCTCCCGGTGTCTGGTTTCCGGTACCGGGATCGGTTCCGCCCGGTTTACCTCCAGTTTCAGTAGAATTAGAATGAACACCACTGCCACCGCCACCACATGCCGTTAAAGCAAATGAAACAGCAATCACTATTGATTTAAGCATTAAAGCTGAATGTTTCATACTGGCTGTTCCTTTATCTTAATTTGAAAAATAAATATAAAAATTTAAATTTCATTTTTATTAATATTTCTTGATAACCTTAATGAACATTGATTTGCTTATTCAGTTCGGGTTTAGCATTCAGGCATGATACATGGTCTAAATTACTGATTTACTTGTCTATATATTTATTAACCAAATAAGATTTTTTTTATCTATTTTAATATTCCGTACTATTATGTATTTAATTTCAGATTGGTAAATTATAAATAAATATACCAAATAAATAATTTATAGCTTTATTTACAATATTGATTTAAACCAGCGAAATATAGGTACTAAAAGGCATTAATGCAGTATCTCATTAAAAAAAATAAAATTTTTACGCATAAAGAATAATATTTTTTAAATTTTTTACTCATAAAACATAAATATATGCTTTATAAATTAATTATATTTGACTTGATATATTAAATATTTAGAAGAAAACATTTAAATAAACAATATGCGATTAAATTCAGCTAATTATTACTTATATTAAAAATACTTTCATAGACAACAACTTATACAATCAGTTACCGTTATAAAAGGAACACAAGGCAACAAACCGTAACTTGTTTAGATAAATAAGGAGATAAGCATGAACAAACGCAAACCGCTAAAAAGAGATATTAAATTCAGCACCACTGAAGAATTAAGGGAAAATGCACGCAAAAATTATGAAGACGGACCGATTACTTCTACGTATGAGCTGGATGTAGAACGGGTAATCGAACTGCTTAATATAGCTTTGGCTTCAGAATGGGTGTGTGTACTGCGTTATCTGCGACATTACTACATGGCAACCGGCCTGTTTATGGATGCCGTTAAAGAAGAATTTATGGAACATGCAGAGCAGGAACAAAAACATGCAGCTATGCTGGCTGAACGTATCACCCAGCTTGGCGGTGAACCGGATTTGAATCCGGATGTGTTTATTCAGCGTTCACCGACAGAATATATTGAGGGAGAAACTTTACGGGATATGGTAGAGTCAGATTTGATTGCAGAACGTATTGTGATTGATCTTTACCGGCAGGCCATTATGTATGTCAGCGATTATGACACTACTACTAAACGCATACTCGAACATATTCTTGCTGAAGAAGAAGATCATGCAGACGAATTATCCGACATGATGGAAGGTTTGGATGGCAAACCCGTATCGAAAAAAATAATTTAATAATTTATTGATTTAACATAAAAATCCGTAGTTAGTCTGCGGATTTTTTCAGACTGCTTTTCTAGCTAATAGTGTATGTTTGAATTTTATATTTATTATTATTTCAAACCATCTACTATGACATAATTCTATTTATCTTTATAGCGATAAATCGCTCAAACTTGAGGCAGATTAATAATCCGACAAACCTTTTAAAGAAAATACTCAGGTAAATTGTGGTGTGAACCTCTTTGCACTACAATCATATCAAGAGGTTTCCAGAAAGATATCTGGATTATTTTTCAATAGTTTATGGAGTAAACAACATGAAAGCAATGGTGTACTACGGAGCAGGTGATATTCGTTTTGAAGAACGGGCTAAACCAGTTATTATCGAACCAACTGATGCAATCATTCGTTTAACCCGGACAACTATTTGCGGTACCGATCTGGGTATCTGGAAAGGAAAAAATCCGGAAATTGAACAAACCGCCATTCAAAAAGACGGTCAATTCAACGGTCGCATTCTCGGGCATGAAGGGATTGGTATTATTGAAGAAACAGGCAGTGCGGTTAAAAACTTTAAAAAAGGCGATAAAGTCATTATTTCCTGTGTCAGCCGCTGCGGTACTTGTGAAAACTGTCAGAAACAGCTTTATGCACATTGCCAGAGTGGTGGCGGCTGGATTATGGGCTACATGATTGATGGTACTCAGGCTGAATACGTACGTACTCCCTTTGCAGATAATTCACTTTACCGATTACCGGCAAATTTAAATGAAGATGTGGCCGTTTTGTTGTCAGATGCCTTACCTACTGCACATGAAATCGGCGTGCAATATGGTGATGTTAAACCCGGCGATACAGTAGCCATTGTCGGTGCCGGCCCGGTAGGAATGAGTTGCCTATTAACCGCACAATTATATTCTCCCTCCCAGATTATCATGATTGATATGGATGATAACCGCCTGCATATGGCAAAAGAGCTGGGTGCCACGCAAATCATTAATTCTGCCAGTGAAGACGCGGTGGCGCGTGTTCTGGAGTACACAGGCGGCCGCGGAGTAGACTGCGCTATGGAAGCTGTAGGGCTTGAAGCCACATGGAATATCTGTCAGCGTGTGGTAAAAGAAGGGGGACACTTGGCTAACGTAGGTGTACATGGGCAATCAGTCAACTTTGAGCTGGAAAAACTCTGGATTAAAAATCTTACCATTACCACAGGTCTGGTTAATGCCAACACTACCGGCATGTTGCTAAAAACCTGTTGCTCAGGCAAACTGCCGATGGAAAAGCTGGCTACTCACCACTTCCACTTTAATGAACTGGAAAAAGCTTATGATGTCTTTAAGCATGCTGCAGATGAAAAAGCCATGAAAGTTATTATTGATTATTAAATACTGCCGAGCAGATAAAAGCTTTAATGAAATCAGCCCTACTAAATAAAGCAGCCATTAAGGCTGCTTTATTGATTACTGTCTGTTTACAAAATGATTATCTCTTTAAATCCGCTGAAAAATCGAATATTCAGCAATTCTGTTATTTATCCGATTCGCCGTAGAATTTAAAATATCAATTTATTCTTCTTCATCCTCATCTTCCTGCACGCTAACACTGTGTTCAATCAAACTGGGAACCACAAAAGAAGTGGCTAATGCATTTTTATTCTCAGAAAGATGTTGCAGATAAGCTTCATCAACATCACCCGTAATATAACGGCCGTCAAAGCAAGAACTGTCAAAACCTTCAATTTGCGGATTCAGCTTTAAAACGACATCTTTCAAATCATCCAAATCCTGAAATACAACACCATCGGCACCAATTTCCGCAGCCACCTGCTCTGCATTACGCCGGTATGAAATCAATTCTTCCCGGGTTGGCATATCGATACCATAAACATTCGGAAACAATACAGCCGGTGCGGCGGAAGCAAAGTAAACTTTTATCGCTCCTGCTTCACGCACCATATCCACAATTTCCCGGCTGGTTGTACCACGTACAATAGAATCATCTACCAACAGAACTTTTTTACCGCTAAACTCATAATTCATCGGATTAAGCTTTTGCCGCACAGATTTTTTACGCACAGCCTGCCCGGGCATAATAAATGTCCGGCCGATATAACGATTTTTAAATAGTCCTTCCCGGTAAGGCTTATTCAAATGCAAAGCCAGCTCCATAGCACTGGGACGGCTGGTGTCCGGTACAGGCATAATTACATCAATGTCTGCTAAATCCAGTGTCCGTTTTACCTTTTCTGCCAGAGTTACCCCCATATTCAGGCGAGCCTGATATACCGATACTCCATCGATCACAGAGTCCGGGCGGGCAAAGTATACATATTCAAACAGACAAGGCATCAAATGAGGTTCCTGTGCGCACTGCTGTGAAAATAACTGGCCTTCATTACTGATAAAAATAGCTTCACCGGGTGCCACATCTCTTACCAGCTCATAATCCAGACTAGGGAAAACCACAGATTCAGAAGCAACGACATAATCTGTATGACCGTTCTCTTCCCTTTTACCCAGACACAGAGGCCGGATACCAAGCGGATCACGAAAAGCCAGTAAACCATAACCGGCAATTAATGCCACCACACCATACGCACCATGTACCCGTTTATGCAGTGCGGCCACAGCAGCAAAAATATCCGATAAAGCCAGTGCAGTACGATTCCCAACCTGGTTTTCCAGCTCTCGTGCCAATACATTAAGTAGCACTTCAGAATCAGAGCGGGTATTTACATGGCGTAATTCAGTAAAACAGACATTTTTAAATAACTCCTCGGTATTGGTCAGATTACCATTATGTGCCAGCACAATTCCGAAAGGGGAATTTACATAAAAAGGTTGCGCTTCAGCACTGCAATTGGCATTTCCGGCTGTCGGGTAACGGACATGAGCAATACCAACATTACCTATCAGTTCACGCATATTACGGGTACGGAATACATCACGTACCATACCGCGACCTTTATGCATGTGAAACATATTACCCTCAGCGGTAACAATTCCGGCAGCATCCTGTCCGCGATGTTGCAGCATCTGTAAACCATCATATAAAAGTTGATTTACCGGTTCATGTGCCACAATACCCAATACACCACACATTACTTTCTCCATTCAAGACAAATAAATACGCGCGTTTTTTGTTATTAAAAACGCGCGTTGTATTCGGTTACTTATATTCATGCTGTTATACCGATGGTGAATTCAGCTTATCAGCAAGAAAAGACGGCAGATAAGGCACCGCCACCATCGCCAGCCTTTCAAACATGCCTGCTGTAAATGAATCCCGCCACACAGGAGATTTCGGCAAATCAGTAAAAGAACATATCAGCACCACCAAAGTAACAATAATAATTCCTTTAATCGCACCGAAACAGGCGCCCAGCATACGGTTAACTCCGCCAAGCCCGATCGATTTCAATGCTGAAGTAATCACTGTGCGCATCAGGCGCTGGATAATCCACAAAACACCGAATACCATCACATATGATAATGAAACAGCCAGTGCCCGTGGCTGCATAGTCGTAAAAGCCATATCTGCCACAGGTGCGGCCAGTAACTTGGCTCCGACAAATGCGACCACCCAGCATAACAGTGAAGCTATTTCGCCCACCAGCCCGCGCATCATAGCAACCAGAGTTGTTAACAATATCAGGCCGAGAGCCAGCACATCAAAAAGGGTCATGCAATACCAACTTCCTATAAACCAATTACCAGTCCGTCCAGTCCTGCAGCATGCACTTTATCCAGATTTTGCAAAGCCTGACTGCGATTATTATAAACCTGGCTGCGTACCCGATACAGTGTGCCTTTACTAGTCTGACTTTTACTGATACTGGTAGTGACACCGGCAACAGCCAGCCTTTGCTGTACCAGATTAGCCTGCGCCTCAGTGGTATAGGCACCAATCTGAATTACAGTCCGTTCCACAGACGGTTTATTATTGCTACTGGTAGCATTGCCTCGATTCTGACCGGAAGCAGAATTTTTAGACACCGTACCGGCTGCTTTATTTTCCAATATCTGCTGCGGTGTCAGTTTACCGCCTGCCGTATTATTTGCCGGTTTTGCTGTCGCCGCCGGTTTTACGGGTACTGGATTTTTATTTATTGGTTTAGGTGTTGCAGACACAGGTTTTTTGTCTGTATTAGCAACTTCACTTCTGTTTTTTACTACAGGTGTAGTATCAACTGTACTGGCTGGTGTTTTATTTGCCGGCTTTACTGTTACAGGTTCAGTTTTAGGGCGGTTACTGCTT
Source organism: Snodgrassella sp. W8124 (assembly GCF_016100875.1). Classification (NCBI taxonomy): domain Bacteria; kingdom Pseudomonadati; phylum Pseudomonadota; class Betaproteobacteria; order Neisseriales; family Neisseriaceae; genus Snodgrassella; species Snodgrassella sp. W8124. Next base: position 389,030 of record NZ_JACFRP010000001.1, on the reverse strand, counting down.
GCCGTATTAACAGGAACCTGTTTAGTTTTTTCTGTTGTTTCTACCGGAGTTCTGTTAATAACCGGTTTTGGTTTAACAACTGGTACTGCTTCACTATGTACTTGTTGTCTGTTATTTTTTTCAACAAACTTTCTTTCAGAAGACGGTTTGATACCTGCTGAATCAGTATCATTTGGCCACCGCTCTGGCGGTACTGGTGTATTATTTATTTTAGCTGGCAAGACAGGTTTAGGATGTGTTGTTTCTTCACGCATTACAGGTCTGGATATACTGTTTTCCTGTTTATGTTCAGATACCGCAGATGCATTACCCGAACCGACAGTTGTATTCACCGAAGATGACCTTGCCGCCGTTACCGGTTCCAGTACTATAGCTGAAGCAGATTGTGCCTGCGCCACAACACTCGCCTGAGACACCATACCTGCTGTGCCGGAAGCTGTTTCTGACGAAGCAGTTCTGACTTCAAGCTGCGGTGCCGGTACAGACTGAGGCGTGCGACGGCTCAGCATAATAACCAGCAATATAGCAGCAATGACTACCATAATTAATGCACCTACCAAACGGCGCCTGTTGCGCCGTTTCAGCTGTTCATAATTTTCCTGTGCATTCATTAATCACTAACTCCTCTGACCTTATCGTTTCTATTTTCAGAATTTACCTTGAAGATAAATCTATTATTTCTGCTACTGTATGAAACGAACCAAATACAACAATTCTATCATTCTCACCGGCCTCTGATAAAGCAGCCTGATAAGCTTCTTTAACATCAGGATAAGCTGTCACAGCAGTAATATTATGCTGAATAAATTTTTCTTGTAAAGCCTGTACAGTCATACCGCGCGGCAAAGCAAGCGGAGCTATCAACCAGCAATCAAACTGATCTTTAATAATTTCCAAAACCGCATCAATGTCTTTATCAGCCAGCATACTGAATACAGCCATGCGTTTTTCTGCATAGGGTAAAGCAATTAAACTGCTGCGCAATGCCCTTGCTGCATGAGGGTTATGCCCCACATCCAGTACCGTAACCGGTCGTCCGGGTAACACCTGAAATCTTCCCGGATGGCGTACGCGCAACAAGCCGCGTTTAATTGCACCAATATCCAGAGGCAAACGTTCAGACAAACATTCCAGCACAGTTAATGCACAAGCCGCGTTACTAAGCTGAAAATTACCGCGCAATACTGGTATCGGTAAAGCATGACGGGCATGTTCACCTGTATATAAACTACTTTCTTGTGGATGAAAACGATACGACCACTGCTGCATTTCCATCTTATGGCAATCAAAATCTCGGCCAAACAAAAGTAAATCTGCTCCTACCTCTGCCGCATGCGATGACAGACTGTGCGGTACAGGAATCTGAGCACAAATTACAGGCTTTCCAGCACGCATAATGCCTGCTTTTTCAAATGCCACTTTTTCTACTGTATCACCAAGAAATGCCTCATGATCCAAATCAACACTGGTAATCACTGCCACATCGGCATCAAATATATTGACAGCATCCAGCCGCCCGCCCAGCCCTACTTCCAGTATCATTACGTCTACCTGCTGACGTATAAATACATCTACGGCAGCCAGCGTATTAAACTCAAAATAGGTTAACGGTATCTCAGCCCGTGCTGTCTGTATATGTTCAAACGCACTGACAATCAAATCATCAGCAACAGCTTCACCATTAATCGCAATACGTTCATTAAAACGTAACAAATGCGGACTGGTTAAGGTACCAACCCGATAACCGGCTTCATGATAAATCTGTGTCATATAGGCACACACAGAACCCTTACCATTGGTTCCGCCAACAACAATCAGCGGACATACCGGCTTTAAATCCATCCGGTCACGAACAGCGCCTACCCTGGCCAGCCCCATTTCAATTTCGCCTCCTGCCACACCATTTTCCAGATGTTGCAGCCATGAGGACAAACCAGTTGCATGAAATTTTTCTGCCATTATTTTAATTCTTATCCTTCAGCCTGAGCCTGCGGATTACCTTATTCAAGATTGATTGCCTCAAAACAGATTGTGTATTGTTTGGCTGACACCAGCGTACCCATACTTGTAATCTTCGCCATGCCTGCGCATCGGTCATATCCGGTAGCAAAAGCTGGTATACACGGCCGTGCGAAGTTTGCCAGTGTAAAGCCATCATATTTGCTCTGATAACAATACCACTGCAACACAGTTTAGCCGGTACAGCAGCTTTGCCCTGTGTAAATAGCAGTGAAGCCTGCCCCTGTGGACTGATTTCAATTTTTTTGACTCTGCTTTGCCGCAAGCCATAACCTGCCCATAATGCAGATAATAACCATGCCAGCAGCCATACCAGACACAACCAGCCTGTGCTGTAGAACACAATAGCCACTAGTGTCAGTACATGCATAATTACCGCCAGATAAAAAGCACATCGGGATGGCTTCAGCCGCACAACACACGCCATCATCAGATACTAAACCTGTTCTTCACCATATACTGGAGATATATGTATATCTGTATCTACCAGATCCAGTACCATATCATGTACTTCTACTGTAAAAAAATTCCAGAACTGATCAATATCCAATACCGGCCACAGCTTACGCTCTACCTCCCATGCAGACAGCTCTGCCTCAAAAATCAGATTAAAGCGTTCACCAATATAACCAATGACCTGTTCCGGAGTTTCAAATTCCGGTACCAGCAATGTAGTACAATTACTCTGTAGCTGTGACAAAGTTAACTCAGGCAAATCATCACTGGTACTTTTCAGCCAGTCGAGAAAAGCCTGAGCAGGTTTCAGCACAACAGCACTGCGATCAACAAAATACATGCCCTATCCTTACTAATATTACTGAATAACCATATTGTACTGTAAACGTTCAGCGATAGCGTATATTTACCGCCCCGCAATTTTTAATTACCGTACAATCAGCTTATTGTGTCTACAGGGTTAACTGCCATGCCTCACACCATTCATCTAGCCCGGTTTCAGCAAATCCTTACGCCTGATGAAATCCTCACTGACAATCAGCTTATCGAACCATTTTGTACCGACCAGCGCGGCCGTTATCATGGACAGGCTTTCGCAGTATTACAACCGCATACTGTCAGCGCTGTACAGGAGATTATGCGCTATTGCCATCAGCAGCATATTTCTGTTACTCCGCAAGGCGGAAATACCGGCTTGTGCGGCGGTGCTACACCGCATGCTTCTGTTGCCGGTAAAGGAATTATCCTGTCGTTAAGTAAACTTAACCGCATGCGCAAACTCAATCTGGCTGACAACACCATTACCGTAGAAGCTGGCATGATACTCGCTGAAGTACAGAAAATCGCTCAAACTGCCAATCGCTATTTTCCCCTGAGTCTGGCCAGTGAAGGCTCCTGTCAGATAGGTGGAAATATTGCCTGTAATGCCGGCGGGCTGAATGTAGTGCGTTATGGCACAATGCGTGATCTGGTGATAGGTCTGGAATATGTCCTGTCCGATGGCGAACTGGTCAGTCACCTGTATCCACTGCATAAAAACACCAGTGGCTATGAAATGCGTCAACAAATCATTGGCAGTGAAGGCACGCTGGCGATTATTACCGCAGCCACACTAAAACTGTTTGCTCCGCCGCAAAGTGTATTAACAACATGGATTGGCGTAGACAATATTCACTCTGCCACCAGTCTGCTAGCCGCACTGAAGAATCACTTTGCCGAGCGCCTGTCCAGCTTTGAACTGATCAGTCAGGCGGCTCTGAGTTTGTCAGCCAGCTATAGTCAGTTACGCGAACCAACTCATGCGAGCTGGCATATTCTGGTAGAACTGAGCGATAGCCTGCCGGCACAAAATTTAACCGATCCCTTAATCAGCGTACTGGAACAAGGTAACTGGCTTAATACAGTTATTGCTCAGTCTGAAACAGAACGTCAGCATTTATGGAGCTTGCGTGAAAACATATCTGCTGCACAACGCAGCCTCGGAGCCAGTATCAAGCATGATATTGTCGTTCCGATAGAACATGTTGCCGACTTTGTCGAAAACTGCCAGCAACAACTGATTAAAACCTTTCCGCAAACCAAGACCATTTTATTCGGCCATCTCGGTGATGGCAGTCTGCATTACAACGTTTTTATTGCTGATATAATGAACAATGATGTTTATCAATATGAAGAAAACATCAATAAAGTCGTATATGAACAGGTATTAAACTACCATGGCAGTATAGCTGCCGAACATGGCATCGGTCAGTTAAAAAATCAGTGGCTGCCACGTGTTCGCAGTAATGCAGAAATCAAATGGATGCAGGCACAAAAACACAGCCTCGACCCTGAAGGTATCCTGAATCCCGGAAAAGTTTTACCTGTGCATACGTGATATAGTAAGCATTTTTAAATCAACTATGAATATGAGTGAAGTTACTCTGTATACCGACGGTGCCTGCAAAGGCAATCCCGGCGTGGGTGGCTGGGGGGCATTTTTACAATCCGGCAGCCACAGTAAAGAGCTTTTCGGCGGAGAGGCTAATACCACCAATAACCGCATGGAGCTCACAGCTGTAATTCAAGGACTTGCAGCATTAAAACGCCCGTGTATTGTTAACATCTACACAGATTCACAATATGTTAAAAACGGCATGCAGGAATGGATTCATAACTGGAAAGCACGCGGCTGGAAAACTGCCTCAAAACAGCCGGTAAAAAATGCTGAACTGTGGCAGGCACTGGACAGCGAAGTAAGTAAGCATCAGGTACACTGGCACTGGGTTAAAGGTCATGCCGGACATCCGGGAAATGAAAAAGCTGATGAACTGGCTAATAAAGGTGTACAAATTTTTTTTAAATAATCTTTTTATTTGTAAATTTAAACAATATTATTTTGAAATAAAATTTCTACTTCAATAAGGGAGATTTTGATGGATAATTCTATTATTAATAAGGACGAAGATTTACAAAAAAAAATGCCAGAAATACTTATATGGGCATATAATAAGGCAGTTAATGGAGTTGGTGGTATAGGAAGAGCAGAGGATTTAGCTAAAGAATACTTACAATCAAACAACTATAATAAATTAGAAGCTATTAATAGTCTTATAAGATGGCAAAATGCTAAAGCAGCAACAGGAGGATTTATTACAAATTTAGGAGGTATAACAACACTGCCTGTTTCAATACCAGCCAATTTAATTTCAAGTATATATATTCAATTAAGGATGATTGCTGCTATAGCTTGCATAAGTAAATATAATTCTAGCGTAAATGAACATGAATTAAGCGAGGATCAAGTAAGAACATTATGTATTGCTTGTCTTGCAGGAAATAATACTATAGAAGTTCTAAAACAAGCTGGCGTAACAATTGCGGAAAAATGTACTGTTGCAATGATACAAAAATACGTAACTAGAGATATTATTAATAATATTAATAAAGCTATCGGATTTAGACTCATTACTAAAGCTGGAAAGACAGGAGTAATAAATTTGACAAAAGCTGTACCTTTTGTAGGTGGATTAGTAGGTGCAACATTTGATGGCGTTACAACAAATCTTATTGGGAATGCCGCCAGAGATTTTTTTCTAAAAGAAGTATATTCTGAGTCAAATTCCAATGTAATAGAAATTAAATAGTTATTTCAATTTTCTTATTTGTTAAAATTATTTCCATTAACAAAAAATCCAAATAATAATTATTTGGATTTTTTTGTATTTAAATGTTTAAGGTAACATTATATTTTGCCATTCATTTCAACCATATCAGGAGCAGCAGGTTTATCTTCCGATAATTTGATAATCAAACAATCAGTTCATCATCAGACCTGTAATAAAAGCTGCATACTAAAGAAAAGCTGATGAACTGGCTAACCGTGGCGTAGAACCAGCTGAATAAAGCTTTAATTTCTTTATAAATTATTATCACCCACCCACTTCTTAACTACCTTAATAGTACTATCAAGCATAGAAAACATATTGTTCGAAAAGTTTTGGTATCGGCGTAGAAGAATTTAATATTTAGCCAAAGCTGGTAACTGTGGACTCGAAGAAATTTTATGGAAAAAACATATTAATTTAATTAAACCGTTTTTTTTTATTTCATGCTAAAATATTTTAATATTATTGAAAAGACAATAACACAACTGCAATGATTATTTATAATTAAGCTATAAATACATGTATAAAATACCTAATTTTTCACCTAAAATATAACTCAGTATCTAGTTGAATTTTTTTTAAAATAAATCAAATTTCCATTTAAAATAATATATTAATTGAATTAAAAATATATTCAGTGTACCTGTATTTAATACAGTTTTAATCTCATTTGAGAAATATAATGGTGTGTGCATGATTAATTTTAATTTACAATCATATTATAAGAACATAGGCGGGCTTATTTTTGAATTCGCCATACCTCCTAATAAAAAAGCCGTCTACAGTACTACATCTAAATACCTGACAGAAGGTGCGTTCAGCTTTATTGAGGGCATTATATACCAGTATGTTCCTAAATACGGGGAATATGGGCATTGGGGAATCACCGAAGTTAATACAGAACAATGGCTACTTATAAAACCGTCACTATTAAGGCTTAAGACCAGGGTTGATCAAGCCCAGAATTTAAAAGAACTTAAAAGTGATTTATTTGATTTTCGTTTTGTCTGTATGCTGGAAGACGATTATTTAAAAGAAACGGCTCACAAGTTTTCTAAATCCAAGCCATTGCTTTTTCAGATGATTATCGATTTTATAGCCTGGATTGATGTAACTATACAAAAGTATGGTTCATTCTATATTATAGGCATATAACTTTTTCATTTACTAAATCTATAAAGTTTTCAATTAAACTTGTAGCATTAATTTTTTATCCTATCTTTGGCAAGGTTTGTTTATCTTTTTGGAATATATGATATTCTAGGATGATTTACATTCCCGCTATTTATTCCGTCATGATGATAGCCTGCTTTATTGATCTATGCTTAGGACAGGATTTAACCAGACTAATTACTTAACATATGAAATTAAAATGATGACGTAACAAAAATAAATAACCTATTGATTTATTAATTGCTACCTTCATGCTGCTGTTCATATTATTTACAATTGAAATCCGTTGCTTTGATTAAACTGCTTAACTTTTTGCTGTTTTATGTACATAAACCTAATATCCGCCGTTTAACGCAGCGGTTAAAACATAAAACTATCATTATAACAGGCGCCAGTTATGGCATTGGTGAGTCGCTTTGTTATCTTTTAGCCGATATTGATTGCAACTTAATATTGGTTGCGCGCACAGTTGATAAACTGCGCGAATTAAAGCAACGGCTCACTATGAGCAAAGCTAAAGTTGACATTTATGCAGCTGATTTGCGTGACCAGGAACAACTTGATGGATTCATAAAATATATACAAAATTTACCTGTTGATATATTTATTAATAATGCCGGTAAATCGATTTGTCGCCCGGTCATGCAATCGTTAGATCGCCAGCATGATTTTGAACGAACCATAAAATTAAACTACCTGACTCCGGTACAATTATGCCTTGCACTTATCCCCAAATTACAGCAAAGTAAAGGACATATTATTAACGTTTCGGCTGTCAATGTGTTGTTTGCGCCAGCGGTGAATTGGTCAGCATATCAAGCCTCAAAAACGGCATTCGATCAATGGCTGCGTTCAGCAATGCCTGAATTACAAAACCGGCAAATCAAAGTATCGACAGCATATTTACCTTTAGTAAAAACAAGGATGATCGAGCCGACCAAAGCTTATCAGAACTTACCTGCATTACAGCCAAAGCAAGCTGCTACAATTATAAGTTATTTATTACAAACACAAAAACGCCAATATAAACCATGGTGGGCGATGATAGTGCAATTGGCCGGCGTCCTGTTTAATGGCATCTGGTTTAAATTAAATTGTTATTACATTAAGAGAAAATGATGATAAAAACAATCAAAGCGCTATACACCATTAAACTTTTGACTTTTAAAGGAATTTTTTATTTATTAATGAGTTTTCGTTCGGTTGGAATGAATTTAATGGCGTTGCTCTATGTACGTCAGAAGCTGAGCCCAGACCAAATCGCCATTAATGAAAATGACAATTGCATAAATTATCGTACACTTTATACGCAGTCACAGCATTTAGCCAAAAAATTAGCGGCGCATTGTGACATAAAACCGCATCAAAAAATAGCCATAATGGCAAGTAATCATACTATTATGATTCAAACTCTCTTTGCTATTGCCCGGCTAGGTGCAGATATTTACTTACTCAATACAGAACTATCAGCCAAGCAATTACAAAATATACAAGATGCGGTAAAATTTAATTGGATCATACATGATCCTCAAATTCCTATCTTAATTGATGTCAAATCATTACCAACAGATCATCCAGAGCAAATTTCCATTTACTCGCTCTTAAAGGATAAGATGCCCCCCTATTCCGGCAATCTTAAAGTTACCCATTTTAATAAACTTACTGTGTTAACCAGTGGTACAACAGGACGTTTTAAAATGGCAGGACGCAATAGTAAAGCACAAAATTTTATCAGTCCTTTTTATCAATTGCTGATGAAATTAAACCTGAGCAAATATAACAGAATCTATATAGCAACACCGATTTACCATGGTTTTGGTATTGCAACATTGTGTATGTCGGTACTATTAGGTGCCACTATATTTATCAATAAACGCTTTGATGCCGCCAAAGTTTGTCAACTTATTAACAAACATAACATTGAAGTTATCACCCTTGTTCCCTTAATGCTCAGTCGAATGATGAATTATTCTGTAACGCAGTTACGTAGTTTAAGATGCATCATCACCGGCGGCGCACCAATTGCTGTCACACTGGTTCAACGAACAATTAATCAACTTGGTAAAGTGTTATTTAACTTATATGGCACATCGGAAGCTGGAATATGCCTGATTGCAACGCCGGATGATTTGATCACTCACCCATCAACTCTAGGTAAGCCTGTTAAAGGACTATCAGCCAAATTAATGAACAATGGCAAAGAGGATGCGATAAAAGGTGAACTCTATATCAAATGTGCGTGGTCCACTCAGGGCAAAAACTGGACAGCTACTGGTGATATAGTTCAAAAAGACAGTACAAATAATTATTATCTAAATGGTCGGGCTGATGACATGATAGTTTCAGGTGGTGAAAATGTTTACCCATTCGAACTCGAACAATGCTTAGTTAACCATCCTGACATTAACGACTTAGCCGTTATTAGTGTTAATGATGAGGAATTCGGACAGAGATTAGTGGCATTTGTGGTATTAGCAGCGCATACTGAACAAACCGAAGATACTTTAATAGACTGGTTAAAACCACAAATTGCACGTTACCAGATGCCAAAAAAAATATATATCATTGACGAATTGCCCATGACTCATATTGGCAAAGTTGACAGAAAACAACTTATCAATCGATATTATGAATTATCTAAGATCTGAGTTAGCGAAAACACCAGTACTGATAAACATAATAATATTTTTTAAAATTTTTATTTTTCGAAAGCATTATCATTGCTTGTTACCCGCTCAACTAATCCTTTTATCGTATTTATAAAAGGATTTTTCTCCGATTTATAATACATAATATAATCAATATCTGGTAATGCCGGAAGTTTCAGGATATCGGTGTAATCGATAAATTTCTTAGACATTGACGATCTGTTCAGACAGCCTATGCCTAATTGAGCCTCAATAGCAGACTGCATACCAATAACACTGGAAGCATAATGAGATAAATTATAAGATATTTTATTATTTTCTAATTTATCTATAGCTAATTTTTGTAATAAGCAGCCTTTTGGCAAAGTTATAATTGGCAGCGGATCAGATCCGGTTATACTAAGATCTTTCGAGCCAGCCCAGCAGAGCGGTTCATGCCCTACAACCATAAAATTATCATTATCGGGTAATCGCTGTCCGTTTAAATGAATAAATAAAGCGATATCATATTGTTCCAGAGTATGTTCAAGAAGCATTTTTGAACTGCTCTGAATTGAGACATTAAATTGAATATTCTGACATTGGTCACGTAGCCCTCTTAATACAGATGCTATCGTAGCAGGCATAAAATAATCTGTAATTGAAAGTGTCAGCTCATATACCAAATCATGGTTTCTAATATCAGCTATGATATTATCATTTAAAGATAATATCTTTTTTGCATGCTTATACATTTTTTCACCGATAGCTGTTGGTTTCGCACCGTATCTGCCACGATGCAGTAGCTGTGCATCACAAAATACCTCAAGCTTTTGGATTTGCTCACTGATAGCCGATTGAGATTTAAATAAAATATTCGAAGCTTTTGTGTAGCTGCCCATTTCTATAATGACAACAAATGTGTGAAGAATTTCTAAATCAAGTTTTTCCATAGTGTAATCAGTCTTCATCGGTTAGTGTCATTAGATTTCTTTAATATATCGGATTTTCCGTTATAAATAAATCAAAAAATCCTGTTTTACAGATATAAAAAATTCTAGCTATTATTTTCTGGAAAAACATCAGGAGTACATTAATGTCTTTAAATTCAAACAAATTGCCGGATAAAAATAAAAATTTTTTTTCTGATAACCATAAATGGAAAGTTTTATTTACAGGTGCATTCGCTAATACATGCTTTACTTTTGTTATCGGCGGCGTACCTGCAGCCTCCATTATTCTACGTAATGATTACCATATCCCAACATCTGTATTAGGGCTTTTAATGGGCATTGTAGGTTTTGGAATTGCTGTAAGTGAATTACCCTGGGGAATTGCCACCGATCGCTTCGGAGATCGGCCGATATTAATTACAGGATTGTCCACAACTGCCATAGCTCTTTTCACCCTGGCTTATTTTGCAAAAATATCATCACACACTTCAATAAGTATTATTTTATGTGCCGGTTTACTAGTCGTCGGTCTTTTTGGGAGCAGTGTAAATGGTTCCAGTGGCAAAGCGATCATACAATGGTTTAAACCACAGCAACGCGGATTAGCAATGAGTGTAAGGCAGGCAGCTGTACCACTTGGTTATGCATTGGGAGCATTATTCTACCCTTATATATCAATTCATTATGGATTCTCGACCACACTATTTATATCGGCATTTATTTGTATTCTGGCTGCATTATTCAGCTATCTATGGATTATTGACCCGGATAGTAAGAGTGAACGCAAAACACCGGATATAACACAATCACTAAAAAATAAATCAACTCAGCCAATGAAATCATTGAAAGTATGGCGCATTGTATTAGCTGTGGGTATTTTATGTGCGCCACAGTTTGCATTGATGACATTTTCAATGCTTTTCTTGCACGATTTTGCCGGATTAAGTATTGGATATATCAGTATCCTACTATTTTTCATACAAATCAGTTCAATACCAACACGTATCGGTAGTGGCTTTTATACAGATAAAAAGGGAAATAGAAAATTTTTTCTGAAAGCGGTTACAGCCCTGTCATTCATCTTATTCGCAGCCCTTACCGTATTTACTTATTTTTCATATAAATTCAATATACATCATTTTGCCTACTTTGTTAGTTTCATTATTCTTATATCTGGTATATCAATTTCTTCCTGGCATGGAATCGGATATACCGAACTGGCTACCGTTGCCGGACAAAAGAGTGTTGCAACCGTATTAGCCATGGCTAATACAGTAGTATATTTCATTCTGTTTGCAACTCCAGCCATAATTCCATGGTTATTACATCAATTCTCCTGGGTTGGCGTTTGGGCAGTCATGGCTGTTATTTGCGCAATAAGCTATTTCTTATTTGAGAATTCATCATCTGAAAAATAATTTTTTATTCATAGGTAGGAATGTACCAACCTGCTTTACTCTGCATAAAACAGACTGAATTTTTTGTTGGTGATTTTACCGATAAATTTAATTTATCAAATTTTGAATTGATTTATGAAGATTATTTTGAAAATAGCCAAACAGTTTTTTAGATTTGAAATTTCATTTTTCACATTATGATAATTAGTCATTTTATGATATGAGCTGAAATATTGGTAAAAGTTTCATTTAACAATATTTCAGCTATATAACATTCTTATTGACTAAGATTTATTGAAAAAATCAAATCGAAATAAAGATATTTTCCACAGACGTAAAAAACTAATAGCTACAATAAAAGGTATAAAGCTTATAAATCTGCTTTAAACTAAAGCATAGTTAACACATTGAAAAATTAATAATAAGCAATTACTAACAAAAGAAATGTGGTTAATACTATACTTTTACACAATATCATCCTCAACACATTTAACAGCAAAAGAATGATTACTTTGTCTGATATATGGGTTATAAAATCTGAAGCATCTGGCCATTATTATAGTTAAACCATTCAATATAAAAATAGTGAGCATAACACCCGTTATGCTCACTATTAGCTATATGTTGACTAGTTAGCCAGACACGACTATTACATCATGCCGCCCATGCCACCCATACCGCCCATGCCACCCATATCAGGAGCAGCAGGTTTATCTTCCGGTAATTCGGTAATCATGCAATCAGTAGTCAGCATCAGACCAGCGATAGAAGCAGCATGCTGCAAAGCAGTGCGGGTAACTTTAGCCGGATCCAGTACACCCATTTCCAGCATATCACCATACTCACCAGTACCAGCGTTATAGCCGTAGTTACCAGAACCATTCAGCACATTGTTTACTACAACGCTTGGTTCATCACCGGCATTGGCAACAATCTGGCGTAATGGTGCTTCAACTGCTTTCAGTACGATTTTCACCCCGGCTTCCTGATCGGCATTAGCACCTTTCAGGTCTTTAATCGCAGCACGGGCACGCAGCAGGGCAACACCACCACCGGCTACAACACCTTCTTCTACCGCAGCACGGGTAGCATGCAGGGCGTCATCCACGCGATCTTTTTTCTCTTTCATTTCAACTTCAGTAGCAGCACCAACTTTAATTACTGCCACACCGCCGGCCAGTTTAGCCACGCGTTCCTGCAATTTTTCTTTATCGTAGTCGCTGGTAGCCACTTCGATCTGTTTGCGGATTTCAGCAACACGTGCTTCAACAGCAGCCTTGTTACCCAGCCCGTCAATCACAGTAGTATTTTCTTTACCAACTTCTACACGTTTAGCCTGACCTAAGTCTTCCAGAGTGGCTTTTTCCAGAGACAGACCAACTTCTTCAGCAATAACAGTACCACCTGTCAGGATAGCAATATCCTGCAACATGGCTTTACGACGATCACCAAAGCCCGGAGCTTTAACAGCAACGGTTTTCAGGATGCCGCGAATGTTGTTTACTACCAGAGTAGCCAGAGCTTCACCTTCAACGTCTTCAGCAATAATCAGCAACGGACGGCTGGTTTTTGCCACTTGTTCCAGCACAGGCAGCAAATCGCGGATGTTAGAGATTTTTTTATCAAACAACAAAATATACGGGCTGTCCAGACCGGCAATCTGTTTTTCTACATCAGTAACAAAGTAAGGAGACAGGTAGCCGCGGTCAAACTGCATACCTTTAACAACTTCTACTTCATTTTCCAGTGATTTGCCGTCTTCAACAGTGATCACGCCTTCTTTACCCACTTCATTCATGGCTTTGGCAATGATTTCACCGATAGATTCATCTGCATTGGCAGAAATAGAAGCAACCTGAGAAATTTCTTTAGATTTCTCCGGAACCGGTTTAGAAATATTTTTCAGTTCGGCAATAACAGCTTCAACAGCTTTATCGATACCGCGTTTCAAATCCATCGGATTCATACCGGCAGTAACGTATTTCATGCCTTCAGTAACAATAGCCTGAGCCAGAACAGTTGCCGTAGTGGTACCGTCACCAGCCACGTCATTGGTTTTAGAAGCCACTTCTTTAACCAGCTGTGCGCCCATATTTTCGAATTTGTCTTTCAATTCTACTTCTTTAGCAACAGACACACCGTCTTTAGTGATGTGTGGTCCGCCAAAGGCACGATCCAGCAGCACGTTACGACCTTTAGGGCCTAAAGTTACTTTTACTGCTTCAGCCAATACATTGACACCAGCAACCATTTTCTGACGGGCTTCGTCAGAGAATTTCACGTCTTTTGCTGCCATTTGCAACTCCTAATCTTTAATAATTAATTACGCAATAAAATTAAATTTCTGGATAAATAATTTATTCAACGATACCGAAAATATCTTCTTCGCGCATTACCAGCAACTCTTCACCGTCTACTTTAACAGTCTGGCCGCTGTATTTTCCGAAAATTACTTTATCGCCAACTTTAACATCCAGTTTCTGACGGTCACCGTTTTTCAGCAGTTTGCCATTACCTACGGCAATTATTTCACCCATATCAGGTTTTTCAGCAGCAGAACCGGGTAACACAATACCAGAAGCAGTTTTTTCTTCAGCTTCCAGACGTTTTACGACAACGCGGTCATTCAAAGGACGAATAGTCATATTATCTTCTCCACATCTTTAGTGCCCGAGGCACAGCAAAGTTGGTTAATACAAACCCGCATTTTCAGCGGGGCGTAAATATAAATTTATTCGCTACTTAAAGTAAGGCTGGCTTGCTGCAATTCAAGAGTAAGTAAAATAATTTTTTTCCTTACTCTTACAAATACTTAGCAAATTTGACAAATTATCTTAGTGATTACAGACAGATAGCTGCAATTACAAGCAGATCTCCTGCATCCCGTTTCAACCGATAAATTAATTTGAGACAGAGTAAATATATTACCTCAGCCCGCCGGACAGATTCCGGACACAGGTAACACATCAAGGAAAAAGATAGTTTATCTGCTAATTACAGATAAACTGTTTTTTGCATAATATTAAGTATATACCAGATTAAAATATAAGCGGTGAAATGCCAAATAATGCTGATTAACTTAATTACCAGAATTATTTTACCAAACTCTGAAAATCAGAATTTCAATTTACAGAGGGGCTTATTTTCTTTCAAATCTGGTATCAATCTGAGCTGATAACGTTTCGCGGGCACGTGCAATACGTGAACGCACTGTACCTACCGGACAGCCTAATTCCTGAGCGATTTCTTCATAAGTCAGACCATTTATCTCTGATAAAATAATCGGCTGACGCAGATTGGCCGGCAATTGATTAATTGCTTCATCAACAGCATCAATCAGCTCACGATTAAGTAACAAATCCTCCGGAGTCTGATAATCTGACAAATGTTCCAGTACATCAGTTTCATCTCCGTCCTCATCCATAATCTCAGTAATCATTTGCGGTTCACGTCCGTAAACAGCTGCCATAGACTTAGCCGTATTCATACCGATACAGCAAAGCCACGTATAAAACTGACTTCCGGCACGAAATTGCGGCATAGCTTTATAAGCTTTAAGAAATGTTTCCTGTACCACATCCAGCGTCGTTTGCTCATCATGAGTAAAACGATGCAGAAAGTGTTTTAAACGACGCTGATACTTTCTGACCAGCAAACTAAAAATCTGAGCATCACCCTGCTGAGCCCTTCGCACCAACACCTGCTCTTCCACCTGCCGGGTAGAATCATCATGCATTTTATTATCCTCTAGTCATTATTGTTGTTGCATCAATCAGCAGCTGAATCTGCGATAAATCTAGTATCAGCCTTAAAGTTTTACAGCCTTAGAGGCAAATCCTCTATAATTGGCATCCATCCGTCAGTTACACCTCTGTCAATATCAATAGCAACATTAATAACAGCGGCACACTGATTGTCTGAGTCACATAAAACCGGCCAGACAGTACGCATAAAAGGAGGGATCTTCCTTTCTTGTAATAATTTTCTAACTTTTTTTCTTCCTCCTCTCAGAACAATAGTATCTTCATTATCTGCCTGACGCACTATCCACGCAGCATCAGTTTCCGCCAAACCAAAAGGATGCCGGTTCCATTGCAGATAACGGGCAGTAACCAGTTTCTGACTGGACACCGGTAACAATCCATACCAGTGCCACTGCCCGCTTACATCATACTTATCAATCCATAATCTGGAATCATAATAGACCACACGCGCATGCGGTAAAGCCCATTGTGCACCAGTTTTGCTTTCCATCAACTGTCGTGCAAATTCTGTTAGAGCCGCAGACGTAGACATTCCCAAACAATGCTTTTGCGCAAATAAACGCAATTGCTGCCGACGGCGTAATTCACTTAAATTACGCCATAAAGGTATCTGAAACCCCTTTTGCTGTGCATGCAGCATAGTCCAGTCAGCTTCAGCTATTTCATTCAATAAGCTCAGTTCATCCTGTAAACGTTCTACTGCCGCTTCTATCTGGGTATCCAGATGTGGCAGATGTTTGCGCCAGTATGGCAAACCGTCCAGACGCAGCCAGTTGCGTAAATAGGCACAATTACTATTACTGTCATCTTCAATATGCCCAAGTCCTGCGGCATCTGCATATGCCTTGAGCTGTTGCCGGGAAAAATGCAATAGCGGACGCCAGATAACAGTATGTTCAGTTAATGAACGTATCGCCGGCATAGCTGAAAGTGAACGTAAACCGCCTCCGCGCAGAGCCCCCAAAAAAAAGGTTTCAATTTGATCATTTCTGTGATGCGCCAATACTACTGCATCAGCTTCACTATCAGCATAAACCTGATAACGTGCTTTGCGTGCAGCCGCTTCTATACCCTCTCCTGCTGTACGCACATTTACCCTGACAATCTTCAACGGGACAGACCACGATGCGCATAACTGCTCACAAAATACCGCCCATTCATCTGCATATCTGCTTAAACCATGATGCACATGAATTGCTGATATATGCACCGGAAGACTATCACGCAATTTCGTTAACGCATGTAACAATACCACCGAATCCAGCCCGCCGCTGAGACCGACTGCTAAAATACAACGGCCAGCCATAGAGGCTGACCATTGTTGTGTAATATTGTCACATAGTTTACTTACCGCTGAACTGACCATAACTCATCAGACGATCAAAACGCCGGGTTAGTAATGTCGACAACTGTTTGTCTTTAGCATCTTGCAGCTGACGGGTAAGCACCGATTTTACCCGCTGCATAATTTCCGGATAATTACGATGCGCTCCTCCCAGAGGCTCCTCAATCACAGTATCAATTAATTTTAAATCATGCAGGCGTTTAGCAGTAATCCCCAGAGCCTGAGCAGCTTCCGGAGCTTTTTCTGCGGTTTTCCATAGAATAGATGCACACCCTTCAGGTGAAATCACCGAATAAGTCGAAAATTGCAGCATATTGATGTAATCACCAACAGCTATTGCCAGCGCTCCGCCTGAACCGCCTTCACCAATTACCGTACAGATAACCGGTACACGCAGCCGTGCCAGCTCGTATAAATTACGGCCGATGGCTTCAGACTGCCCTCTTTCTTCCGCTCCGATGCCCGGATAAGCTCCCGGTGTATCAATAAAGGTTAGCAGAGGTATTTGAAATTTTTCTGCCAGCTTCATCAGGCGCAGAGCCTTACGGTATCCTTCGGGCTTAGGCATACCAAAATTACGGCGAATTTTTTCCTTGGTATCACGGCCTTTCTGATGACCAATAACCATTACGCTTTCACCATTAAAGCGTGCCAAACCGCCAACAATAGCAGCATCGTCAGCAAATGCACGATCCCCGTGCAATTCTTCAAAATCTGTACACAGAGCATCAATATAATCTAAGGTATACGGACGCTGTGCGTGACGGGATACCTGCGAAATTTGCACCGGCGTCAGTTTGGCAAAAAGATTTTTGGTTAAATCGTCGCTTTTCTTTTTCAGGCGCGCGATTTCTTCGGATATATCCACAGCCGATTCATCCTGTACAAAGCGCAATTCATCAATTTTCTGTACCAGTTCAGCTATAGGTTGTTCAAAATCCAAAAAAATCTGTTTCATTGTTAAAATATCCGCAAAAACATGTATCAGCTATGATACGCGAAGAAATGAAGCTATGCAGCCCTTATTAATAAAAACCTGATAGCACAATTATAGATTACAATAATAACAATATGATTTATATAATATAATTATAAAAAAACATCTCTACAGCCATCTGCGCATCCGAATCATACTTTACCATTTTCTATCAATTTAAACAGATATAGCAACAACTTAAATCACATGCCTCAGCAGCAATGCTAATTAAATAAACATCCGATAACAAGCAGATTCGAAACACTATATACGCAACAAATATGCATTAACAGCTTGCCAAGACTAGGAATTACCCACTAAAATTAGCGATTTTCTGTTATCTTGGCAGAATAAAATTACTTCGATTTTTTCACTAAGGAATACACTATGGTAGTTATCCGTTTGGCTCGCGGTGGTTCTAAACACCGTCCTTTCTATAACATTGTCGTAGCAGACTCTCACAACCGTCGTGACGGCCGCTTTATCGAACGCGTTGGTTTTTACAATCCTGTTGCCAATGAGAAACAGGAACGCGTACGTCTGAGCGCAGACCGTCTGAACCACTGGATTGGTCAGGGCGCGCAATTAAGCGAAGCTGTTGCCAAGCTGGTTAAAGAACAAAAGGCTGCGGCCTGATTTAGCAGTAAAGCAAATGAATAGTACACAGCCACAATGGGTAGCAATGGGCTATATAAAAGGTGTGTTCGGAGTAAAAGGCTGGGTGAAAGTCCATTCTGATACTGAATATACCGATAGTCTGCTCGACTATCCGCAATGGCAGCTGAGTAAAGATGGCCAGATTAAAACTGTAAGCATAGCCGAAAGTAAAATCAGCGGCGATGAATTACAGGTAAGATTTGACGGCATAACCGATCGTGACAGCGCAGCATTACTGCGCGGCTTTACCATCGAAATAGACCGCGCCAGCTTTGCCGAAACCGATGACAATGAGTATTACTGGACAGACCTGATCGGAATGCAGGTACATAACCGTACACAGGAAAATCTGGGAACTGTCAGTTCATTAATGCAAACCGGTGCGCATGACGTACTGGTAGTAGATGGTGCTTTTGGCCGTAAACTGATTCCTTTTGTCTCACAGTACATTGATGAAGTTAACTTGCCTCAACAGCAAATTGTTGTTGACTGGGGCAGTGATTACTGATGCACATTCAGGCCATTACCCTGTTTCCAGAAATGTTTACCGCCCTTACCGGCAGTGGCGTAACCGGTCGTGCATTACAAAAAGGTATATGGGAATTTGCTACCATTAATCCGCGCCAGTTCGCTGATAACCCGTTGGGTTATATTGATGACCGGCCGTTTGGTGGTGGTCCGGGAATGATTATGATGGCTCCGCCCTTACAGGCAGCCATTGATACAGCCAGACAGACTTGTCCCGAAGGACGACTGATTTATATGAGTCCGCAGGGCAAGCCACTGAATCACGCACAGACAGCAAATCTGGCCAGAGAAAAAGCTTTGATTGTACTGTGCGGCCGCTATGAAGGTATTGATGAACGCATCCTGACCAGCAACGAAGTAACCGAAATCAGTATTGGTGACTTTGTGGTTTCCGGCGGTGAATTGCCGGCAATGATGTTAATGGATGCAGTAATCCGTTTGTTACCCGGCACACTTGGCGATACACGCTCAGCAGTAGAAGATTCTTTTGCCAATGGTTTACTTGATTGCCCACACTACACCCGTCCGGTAGAATTTCGTCAGCAGACAGTTCCCGACGTTTTACGTAGCGGTAATCATGCTTTAATCGCACAGTGGCGATTAACTCAGGCGCTCAGGCGCACACTGACACGCCGTCCAGATTTACTGGCCGATCGTGAATTAACCCCAGAGGAATCCAGACTCTTGCAGACGATCAGACAAGAGGAACGGGATATCCCATTATAATAGGAAGCTTAATATGAACTTAATTCAACAATTAGAGCAAGAAGAAATCGCTCGCCTGAATAAAGAAATTCCGGCTTTTGCACCAGGTGATACCGTGGTTGTTTCTGTACGTGTTACTGAAGGTAGCCGTACCCGTTTACAGGCCTATGAAGGCATTGTAATCGCCCGTCGTAACCGTGGTCTGAACAGTAACTTCATCGTTCGTAAAATTTCCAGCGGTGAAGGTGTAGAACGTACATTCCAGTTATATTCTCCAGCCGTTGAAAAAATCGAAGTTAAACGTCGTGGTGATGTACGTCGTGCCAAACTGTACTACCTGCGTGGCTTAACCGGTAAAGCTGCCCGCATCCGTGAAAAACTGCCGGCTCGTAAAGCCTAAGCAGTATTTACAATTACTATTAGCTGCCTGCGGCAGAGCTAATACTCAGGTCGAATCATCAGATTCGGCCTTTTTCTTTATGTTTTCGGTCAAACTGGTAAAACAGAAAATGTCAGAACTTTTAAATAGCATGAAATAATCAATAAATACTTATTGAAATAGTGTTATATAAAAAATACTGAATAGATAATTGAATTTTTAAAAATTAATTTCTCTCACAGAAACAATCCAAATCTGTGAATGCCAGCCACGCCTATCCTCTCCTCTGCTCACAAACTCTAATAATTTACACAGCGGCAAAAGGTGAAAAATGTTAAAATTATCCGGTTTTTGGTTTACTCCACCCTAATTTAACTTGCTTTGTCTTACCCAAAGGAAACACACCAAATGAGCCAGTCCCTGAGTTATCGTGATGCCGGTGTTGATATTAATGCTGGTGATTCTTTGGTTGAAAGAATTAAACCATTTGCTAAGCGTACCATGCGGCCTGAAGTATTAGGTGATTTGGGCGGATTTGGTGCTCTGGTTGAAATCAGCCAGAAATATCGCCACCCGGTACTGGTTTCCGGTACCGATGGTGTAGGTACCAAACTGAAACTGGCCTTTGAATGGGATCAGCACGACACCGTAGGCATTGATCTGGTAGCTATGAGTGTCAATGATATTCTTGTGCAAGGGGCAGAACCATTATTCTTTCTGGATTATTTTGCCTGCGGCAAACTAGATGTTGAACGTGCCGCCGCTGTTATTAAAGGCATTGCAACCGGTTGTGAACAGTCCGGATGTGCACTAATTGGTGGTGAAACTGCAGAAATGCCGGGCATGTATCCCGATGGCGAATATGATCTGGCCGGCTTTGCAGTTGGCGTTGTAGAAAAAGAACAGGTAATTAACGGACGCAGCATTGTTGCAGGTGACGTTGTATTAGGTCTGGCTTCAAACGGTATTCACTCCAATGGCTACTCACTGGTTCGTAAAATCATCGAACGTGCCCAGCCGGAGCTTGACGCTGAATTTAATCAGGGTAAAACATTGCGTCAAGCAATCATTGCCCCGACCCGGCTTTATGTAAAACCTATTCTGGCGGCACTAAAACAATTTACCATCAAAGGTATGGCTCATATTACCGGTGGCGGTATCAGTGAAAATGTACCCCGCATTCTTCCTGAAAACACCGTGGCCGCCATTGATTCTCAATCATGGCCATTGCCCAAACTTTTTCAATGGCTGCAACAAGCTGGAAATGTAGAAACTCAGGAAATGTACCGTACTTTTAATTGCGGTATTGGTATGGTTTTGGTGGTGAATGCAGAAGATGCAGATGCGATACAGAAATTTTTGCAGCAACAAGGCGAAACTGTTTATCAGATTGGTCGTATTCGTTCTCGTCAAGGGGACGAACATCAAACCCAGATAAATTAAAGGATAATTTTGATAACTGATTTAAATTTATAAATTTTCAGGTTAAGAATATTTTTTTTAGTAATACTATAAACTTATAAACACAGGCAGCCACGTCTGGCTGCCTATTTATTATGTCATAATAAATATTACAAATGATATATTAACGCCTGCAAATTTTCTTAGAAGCGCTGTAACTGCCATCATTACATACAAATTTTGTACCGGCACAATGGGAAATACCCCCTTTTTTACCAGAACATGGTTCACGACCTCTGGCATTAGCTGGGTTAAATACACTAAACATAAAAATAGCAGCACTAAAAGCTAAAACCCAATTTTTCATTGCTTCTCCTGTTATTTATCTTTAATAAGTAAATTTATTATAATTAAATATTAAAATTAAATGCAATTTATGCATATATTAATATTTGATTTTAATCAAACATGTATATATTAAATATTAAAATCTATTTATGAAGATTGATTATTAAGAAAATAATAGAATCAGTTAGTTGAAATAATAATAGCTTATATTTTTTAAAAACTGTAATAATTAAATATAGCCTTTTGCCAACATCAGTTGATTGCCGGCAAAAGGCATATCATCGTTTATTTCGTCAATAATGCAGGAAGTAGCCTTTCAATCCATTGACGCAGTAAAATCAGTTTGCCATGAAAAAAATGGCCGGAACCGGGTACAACCAATACAGGTAAGTCCTGCCCTTCAGCCCAGTTCAGACTGTTCTGCAGCGGTACCACTTCATCCTTTTCACCATGAATCAGTAATGTAGTAGCCGGATTATAGGCACTGGGTGCATCAATGGTATACATACCTATAGCCGGACCCATCAGCAATAAAACATCCGGTCTGGCAGTGAGCGCGCTGAACAAGGCTACATAGCCACCAAAAGAAAAACCGGATAATACCAGTTTATTAACTTCCGGATGCTGAGCACGGGCAAAGTCAACCACGGCAAGGCAGTCCGCCACTTCACCGCGACCATAATCATGCTCTCCTTCGCTATTACCCACGCCACGCAAATTAGGCAGATAACAGTGAAAACCCATTCCTGTAAGTGCTTTTGCTGCTGTCTGAACCACTTTATTGGTATTCAGTCCGCCTTGTAAAGGATTGGGATGATTAATTACAGCCACACCACATGCAGTACCCTGCGCAGGTAAATAAATAGTTTCAAGCCGTCCTGCCGGCCCGTTAATCCAGATGTTCGGTTGTTGCTTCAGCATCAGATTTACTCATTACTTTCAGGTTTATCCATTAACAATCGGGTAACAACACGATCGTTTGCCAGTTCTTCATCCAATATTTCCTGCAGGTCACTTTCGTCTACATAGGTATACCAGCGCCCCTGCGGATAAAGCACCATAACCGGCCCTTCATCACACCGGCCAAGGCAGCCGGCACTACTGATACGCAGCTTACCTACTCCCATCAGCCCCATAGCCTTAGCATGACCTTTGAGATAATTAACTGCATCTGCACCAACATCATCGTCTCCACAGCTCTGACGACACGGATTATCTCGGCGATTGGTGCAGACAAAAAGATGTTTAGCATAATAACTCACGGGTTTTCCTTTATTCTTTGTTTCTGTTCACACCGGCAATATCCATTTTGCCAGTATGAAATATTTAATCATTAAATGTCAGCACACGATTACTGTGTGATTGCTGAGCTTTAATTGAAGCCAGCATAGCAGGCAAATCCAGATTAAATTCAATTGCACGCTGTGCAGCCCGTTTTTTCAGTTTATCCCAGTCACGTACTGAAGGTGGCTGCTGAAAGGCCAGTACGGCAATATTGCCATGAGTTTCAGCCGGCACCATTAGTACTCTGTTGTCAAATACACTACGCAACCGGCGTACAAAACTCTGAAACCGCTTGTCACCCTGCCACCAGTTAGTAACAAAGATGCCATGCTCACTCAGTGCCTGACGGCAATCCTCAAAAAAAGGTTCAGCAACCAGACTGTCAATAATCTGCTCACCATCAAAGCCATCAACCAGAATGATATCTGTATTTCCTCGCAGTATCTTGATGTATTCGGCACCGTCGTCTTCAATAATTTCGAATTTTTCGCCCTCAAATGGCAGCTCAAACATACTACGGGCAATGCTGATAACCTGAGGGTTGATATCGACAGCAGTCTGACAGGTATCAGGCAGGTAAGCATCTATCCAGCGTGCAAATGAACCACCGCCCAAACCTATTTGGGTAATATGCCGGGGCATACTGTCGGCAAACAATAACCATGCCATCATAGCCCGGCTATACGATAGCACCAGTTCTGCCGGATCATCGACATTCATAGAACTTTGTATAGTAGACGTACCCAGATGGAGAGAGCGTATATTGCCTGACTCGGATATGCCTACTTCGGGTAACTCATAGTGCGCAGGACGTAAACGACGATAGGGGTGTTGTGGCATAGTAATTTCCGTCATCAGATAACAATAAAGTAGCAATTGGCCGGATGGCTAATATGCAGTCTGATAATATTCAATATCAGATTAGCAGTAAACCGTTTAAAAATAATATTAGCCTCACTGATAAGACTGGAATAAACAGCAAATACAGTGAGGCCAGTTGGTGGTGTATTATATAGTTATAACAGATTTTTTGTTTTATAAAGTATTATGTCACTTTAGATAGCAAATGGTTTATTGAATCAATTTTCTGGTACTGCAACCTATAAATCCGGTGTTTCCATTTGAATTGCTGAATCACAAACTATCTATCATGAGATTTGTAATATCCAAAGAGTAATTTAATAACTATCTATGTAGTAAGATTTAACAAGTACAGATACAGAATAAGGTCAATGGACTGATTATTAATGCGTTATCAGCAAAATCTCAAGCAAAGCACAATCCGATAATGGTGCTCTAAATCAGCAATAAAAGCAGGCAAACCATCTCTACTACTCAATATTCCTGTCGGAAAGAGTATGAGCTGATATACATAGGATGATACTGGCAGGACCGCTTGCCTGCCATTCATAATATTTTATGCTCCGGCAATCAGATGCAGAGCTTCTTCATATTTAGCCAGTGTTTTGGCAATTATGTCTGCCGGTATATGTGGTGCCGGTGGTTGTTTATTCCAACCGGACTCTACCAGCCAGTCACGAATAAACTGTTTATCGAATGAAGGCGGATTGCTACCAACCTGATAGCTGTCTACAGACCAAAAACGGCTGGAATCCGGGGTAAGCACTTCATCCATAAGCGTCAAAACACCATTCTCATCCAAACCGAATTCAAATTTGGTATCGGCAATAATGATGCCTTTACTGCGAGCATAATCCGCGGCTTCTGAATATAGCTTAATCGCCTTAGCACTTACCTGCTCTGTCAGTTCTTCTCCCAGCAGAGAAGCACATTGTGACAAACTGATATTTTCATCATGGTCGCCTACAGCAGCTTTACTCGAAGGAGTAAAAATTACCTCTGGTAACTGTTCAGCTTCCCGTAATCCGGCTGGCAATTTAATTCCGCAAACAGCTCCGGTTTGCTGGTAATCACGCCAGCCACTGCCAGAAAGATAACCGCGAACAATAGCTTCTATTTTCAACGGGCTTAATTTTTTTACCACAACTGCCCGTTTGGCAATTTTGTCAGCCTGCTGGCGTGGCAGCACATCATAAACTGTTTCACCAGTAAAATGGTTAGGCATAATATGTTGCAGTTTTTTAAACCAGAAATTGGATATCTGGGTAAGAATTTCGCCTTTTCCTGTTATAGGTTCAGGTAAAATTACATCAAAAGCCGATAAGCGGTCTGTAGCTACCATCAGCATGCGTTTCTCGTCAATTGCATACAAATCGCGTACTTTACCCGAATATATTTTTTCCAGCGCCAGCTCAGTCATCATCTACCTCTATTCAAGCGGTTAATCGCCAATATAATATACCTGTGCAAATCAATAACCTTGTGCTAAGGTAATCATTGTGCAACAAATGTTAGCAGCCAATGATTATTTTAACCGATATTGCAATACAACAGACAGTCTGTTTGCCGTACTGCAAGGGTTAAGCCGGTTGCTGATGTTAAATCGTAGATAAATTCCACGCCAATTGGAAGGAGAATTGCCATGGCTGATTTTGATTCACAAAAAAAAGATTTAATGAAAGAAGTACGTTCTGTACTGGATGAAGTTGAAGATTTATATGAAAACGCCGGCGACAACGGGTCTGATCAGGCCAAAGCATTGAAAGATCAGTTTCGTAAAAAACTAAGCAATACCAAATCCAAACTGTGCGATATCGAAAGTACACTGGCAGAAAAAGCCCGTGCTACAGCAGAACGCACTGATGAGCTGGTACATGAACAACCATACTATGCTATGGGTGTTGCTGCCGCAGTCGGCTTTCTTGCCGGAGTGTTGCTGGGACGTTGCAGACACTAAACAACTTACGGCATAAGTTCATTCAGGCAATCTGGTCTGACGATCGGTTGCCTGAATATAATTTACTTTTTAACGGATAATATACCATGAGTATAGGCAATCTTGGTCGTGACCTGCGCCAGCTGAAAATCTGGCTGACTTACGGCACTGAGTTATTATGGATTCGCTTACGTATGCTGCGTCTGGATGCGATTGTCCAGCTGCAAAGTATTATTGTACTGATGGTACTTGTTGTACTTGCCGGAGTAATGTTTTTTCTGGGATTTATCAGTTTATTATTCGGTCTGAATACTGTACTTTCCCCTCAGGCTAAAGTATGGGTATTTTTTGGTCTTGCCATTCTGTTTTTACTTTTGATTCTGCTTCTGACTATATTAATTATTAAATTGTTACGCAAGCAAAGCCAGTTTATGACAAAAACACTGGATGCAATGAGTGAAGATCTAAGCTATCTCAGACACACCGGCAAGCATGAAGCCAATGGAGAACACAGACGACCATGAGTAAATCCGATAAGTTGAATATCGCACAACAACGCGAATTGCTGGACATACAGGCACAAGGTACGAGATTAAAATTACTCGCAGAGCAGCTCAGGAATGGCGATAATACCCATAAATCACGTTTATGGCAGCGCTCGCTGAATATTGTGGATAAAATTCCAGCAGGAGGTTTAGCACTTAAGCTGGCAAACAAACCCAAACGCTGGCGCAACAAGCTGCTGGTGGGTGCAGTAATAACCGCGGCTACTCTGATAGCCAATAAAATTAGCCGCAATATACGTTAAAATACAACAGATAATAAAGATAAAGCCTCTTATCAGCAAATAAGAGGCTTTTATTTATAAAACCTGAATGAACTTAGATTCCACGCAGCAAATCATTAACACTGGTTTTAGCACGGGTTTTGGCATCTACCTTTTTGACAATCACTGCACAATACAGGCTATGGCTGCCATCTTTCGCCGGTAGACTGCCTGAAACCACAACAGAACCGGCTGGTACCCGACCATAAGTGATTTCACCGCTTTCACGGTCATAAATTTTAGTAGACTGACCAATAAATACACCCATCGAAATTACACTGCCCTCTTCGACAATTACCCCTTCAACAATTTCAGAACGGGCGCCGATAAAACAGTTATCTTCAATAATTGTTGGTGCTGCCTGTAAAGGTTCCAGTACACCACCTATGCCTACCCCGCCACTCAGGTGAACATGTTTACCAATCTGAGCACAGGAACCTACCGTTGCCCATGTATCAACCATCGTACCTTCATCAACAAATGCACCAATATTAACAAATGAAGGCATCAGTACTACATTTTTACCAATATGACTGCCGGCACGTACTACTGCACCCGGAACTGCACGGAAGCCTGCCTGCTGAAAATCTGCGCCAGTCCAGTTGGCAAATTTAGTAGGTACTTTATCAAAATAGCGATTGACTGCATCATCTGCCAGTACATTGTCACTAATCCGGAAAGACAGCAATACTGCTTTTTTGACCCATTCATTTACCAGCCATTGATTACCCTGTTTTTCAGCCACACGCAGATGTCCGCTGTCCAGTTGCTGTAAAGTTTCAGCTACAGCTTCCTTTACTTCGGCAGTTACAGAAGCCGGAGTAATTTCCGCGCGGTTTTCAAAAGCAGTTTCAATTACTTGTTGTAAAGACATACAATATTCCTATAATCAATAATTCAGTTCCGGATTATCAAGGGTATAACACCATTATCTGCCAGTATCTGTGGTTTGAAAGAGTCTGGCTGTGTCAGTGAACGCGGATTAAACTTATGCAGACAAGCTGCAAATTCCGCATAAGGAATTTTACGGGCACCGAAGCTGGCTAAGTAGTCAGTGTAAACCTGACAATCTATCAGCGGTACACCCTGTTGCTGCAAATAATGCACGGCATGCACAAAAGCTATTTTGGAAGCATCCGAAGCATGAGCAAACATGGATTCACCATAGAATATCTGCCCAATCAGCACGCCGTATAAGCCTCCAGCCAGAATAGTATTGCCATCTGTATCCCGATACCAGCATTCAAATGAACAAGCATACTGCTGCTGATGTAACGAATAGTAAGCCTGCTGCATTTCTGCGCTCAGCCATGTACCGTTCTGCCCGGGGCGCGGCGTTTGGGCGCAGTTGGCAATCACCTGCCGGAAAGCATAGTTCATGGTCACGGCATAAGGCTTATTGCGCAGATTTTTCGCCAGAGAACGACTGACTTTCAACTCTGCCGGAAATAGTACCATCCGCTGCGCAAAAGACCACCACATAATAGGCTCATCAGGTGAATACCAAGGGAAAATACCCTGCCGGTATGCAGCCAGTATTCGGGCAGGAGATAAATCGCCGCCAACAGCCACCAATCCGTCACGTTGTTGCTGTGCAGTTTCAATATCTGGAAAATCCAGATTATTCCTGCTCAGAACCGGAACACGTAAGCGGTATTCAGGCTGATTCATATTTGAATATCCTGCCCTTTATTTCAGTTTCAGAGATATTTATTGTCAAACTGCTGGCACTCAGTGCATACACCATACATATATAAGGCATGGTCAACAATACGGTAGCCGTTATCATCAGCAATCTTCTTTTGCAGCTTTTCAATTTCTTCACTGCAAAATTCAGTTACCTTACCGCATTTAATACATACAAGATGATCATGATGACCGCCGCGATTTAATTCATATACGGCTTTACCGGTTTCAAAATGATGGCGTAACAGAATATTGGCCTGTTCAAACTGGGTAAGCACTCGATAAATGGTGGCCACACCGATTTCCACGCCTTCATCAAGCAGGCGCCGGTATACATCTTCTGCACTCATATGCAGTTCAGGCTGGGCTTCAAATAGCTCCAGAATCTTCAGTCTGGGGCCAGTAACCTTTAAACCGTTATCTTTTAATTGAGCTACATTGCTATTCATGATGCTTATTTCACCACTAAGTAATAATACTCGCTATAATACGCACTTTTAAGGCAATTGCCCACTGGGTGTCATACAATGTCGCCATCGCCATTGCTAACTGTTTCGTCCCGGATCAGAGGTATCAGTATGAAAAAAATATACTGCCTGCTGGCAGTGGCCGTTCTAGGCCTGAGCGCATGCTCCACAGCAAAACTGACACAAATTCCGTCGTACAAACTGAAAATTATTCAGGGTAACGAGCTGGACCAGAATGTTGTGAACTCTTTACAGCCCGGTATGAGCCGTGAACAAGTACAAATGCTGCTTGGCACTCCTTTACTCCGTGATCCGTTTCATGCCAATCGCTGGGATTATCTGTTTGTTATAACCCGTGCCAATGAAATTCAGGAAGAGAAGAAGCTGACTCTTTACTTTGATGCCAACGGAAAACTGATACATGCCGAAGGTGATGCTTTAACTGCTCAGCCTGTACCTGTAACGGAGTAAAACATGTCTACATCACGTTTAAGAATTGCTGTAGCCGGTGCCAACGGGCGTATGGGCAGAGCTCTTATTCAAAGCATAAGTCAGCGCCAGGATTGTGTTCTGAGCGGCGCACTGGAACACGACGCTTCCCCGGCTATCGGTCTAGATGCCGGATTTGCCATCGGTCTTGAGCTGGGCGTTAGTATTTGTCACGACCCGGAAAAAGTACTGGACAATACCGATGTATTGATAGATTTCAGCAAACCGGAATCCACACTGAATAATCTGGCTATCTGTGAACGGCTTGGTGTCAATGATGTTATCGGCACGACCGGTTTCGATGAAACAGGTAAACAACGCATTGCCTCAGCCGCTGAAAAAATTGGCATTGTATTTGCCCCTAATTTCAGTGTAGGTGTCAACCTGACCTTTGCTCTGCTTAATACCGCTGCCCGAGTATTAAATGAAAGCTACGATATTGAAATTATCGAAGCACATCATCGCCATAAAGTTGATGCTCCTTCCGGTACTGCTCTGCGCATGGGAGAAGTAATTGCCGATGCACTAGGTCGTGATTTAAAAACCTGTGCCGTTTACGGGCGCGAAGGACATACCGGAGCGCGTGACCCGCAGACAATCGGCTTTTCAACTATCCGCGCTGGTGACATTGTCGGCGAACATACGGCATTGTTTGCTACTGATGGTGAACGCATAGAAATCAGCCATAAAGCCTCCAGCCGTGCTACTTTCGCTAATGGTGCTGTCCGGGCGGCAGTGTGGCTGCGTCAGCATCCGCACGGTCTGTTTGATATGCAGGATGTACTTGGTCTGAAATAAAGCTATCTTACTAACACAGTAAACAGGGTTAGCTATTAATCTGGCTAACCCTGTTTATTTTAGACATTTTAGAACTAAAAATGGTATAGAATTAATTATATTTTCAATAATATAACAACCAGAAAAAAGCCATTGTCAGAAACAATGGCTTAAAAAATTTTGCAATACATACTTCATTATTTATGCAGCCATAGCCATACATTTATCCGCGCAGGCATTACAAGCTTCAGCGCAGCGCTGACAGTGATCCATTTTAAAACGACCACATTCCTGAGCACAGGCACGGCAAACTTCAGCACACAGCTGACACACCTGTACGATAAAAGCACTGTTCATGCACATAAAATTAACAGCAAGTGTGCACATAGCCGCACATTGCATATCCAGATGAATACACTTAGCCATCATTTTGACATCATCTTCCTGCAGACAGGCAGTAGAACAATATTGGCATAAAGCAATACAGCGGTTACAGGCTTCTATACATTCTTTAAATTTCTGGGCATCCATGGTTGATATCCTATTCAGCAATATTTTGATTTAACAAGAGAAATCAAAATCAGTCTATAAAACCATAGCGCATATTGCAATCCATTTACAGGTAAATAAAATTATGATTTAGATAGATTAATTTAAGTTTTATCCGAATCTGTATTTCATATGCCAAATAACAGGTGAAATTTGTTTATTCACGTAAGTAAGCAAAATATAATTGAAAAATAATTTCAGAATATAAATTTTTATTTTCTAATTAGCCATTCATAAAACAGATTGATTATTTTCAAAGTAAAATATTAAAACCGTTTCAATGATTAACTTTATGTTTGATCATAAAAATCCAGTAATCCAGATTCGTCCCCTCTTTACATTATCAATAAATATCTATATTAATCAGTAATATATTGAAATCAAACAATATAACTCCATATTAATAATCTATTATTTTGAAGGAGTTTATTATGGCCAGCGGCTGGGCATCAGATGATGCGGTAAATCAGCAGATTGAAAGCACAATAGAAGATGCCATCAATCATGTTCGCCAGCAAATAGATACCGCAGATGAAAGCGCAGAATTTTGTGAAGAATGTGGCGAAGCAATTCCTGTCGGGCGTCGTCAGGCTATTCAGGGCGTTCGTTTTTGTGTTCACTGTCAGGCCGAACGGGATAAGGAAATGCAGAAAACATTCAGTTTATATAACCGGCGTGGCAGCAAAGACAGTCAGTTACGCTAAATTCAGTATAAATAACACAATGAAAATACATTTGCCAATTTTGTATATTTGATTGAACAAAATAAATAGCAATGGATATTAAAAGTAAAAATAAAGCAGTTTGTCTGTTTTAATCCTCTTACAGAGTTTTTTGCCGGTGATGGTCTGATTCTGTATTAATACCGCCATATAAATTGAGTCAGACAATACCACCGCATTTCAATGCCGGAATTATCAATACCAATCAGATTTTTCTGCAGTACCATTCTACTTTACCAATGATTTCAAAATTTTCCTCAGGATTATTCAGATCAATAGTAAATGCTTCGTATTCTTTATTAGCAGAAGTAACCAGTAATTGATTATTCGGTTTCAGCTGCGTACGTTTAACCTGTATATTATTTCCTATACGCAATACATATAGACCATCACCACCTTCTTTTTTATCATGATTAATCAGTACATGATCTCCGTGATTAAGTATTCCGACCATACTGTCATCTTTAATAATAAAGGTACTCAGTTTTTGCGGATCTACATTCAGGATATTTTTCAGCCAGATACGATTAAATGCAAATATGCATAAAACATTACTCTCATTTGCATTGACTTCATATGAATTCTGCAAAGAATACTCTGGAATAAATGCATAATCTCCGGCATATATTTCATTTGAGCGGCCGGCATAATCACAACTGCTTTCACTGAGGTGAGCACCGGTATTCACAGATAAAGGATTGGACAGCTTTGCATAGTAATCTTTTTGATTATTTTCTCTGTCCTTTTCAAATTTAGGTCCTTCGCCTTTTGCCAACCATAATAGACTTACCTGTGCAGCATCAGCTATTTTAATTAAATTTTTGGTACCTGGTTCCGCACCATCTTTTACCCATTTAGATGCAGTCGGATAAGCAACCCCTACTCTTCTTGCTAATTCAGAAACACTTTTCAGAATATCTACTACTTCCTGCATTCTAGAGGCAAAGCCGACGTTAAAATTTTCCATATGGGAATTACCTTCAAATAAAAAATATGTAAGGTCAAATTTAAAATATATTTGCAAACAATAATTTACAATTTTAAAATTATAAAAAAGCAACATTTTGGTACATTATTTAAATTAAAACTTGCAAAATATAACTTTTACTATATAATTTAGTATGTAAATATATTAGGAGTATTAACTAATTACTTTAATATAATTAAAGTTAACGTTAAATTTTTAACGTTAATGCTATACTATTCACTTACAGTATTGCATTTAATATTAAATAACGTACATTGGCTAAACATTCACTTTGCTTGCTTGGCACTGAATGAATAATACCATTTTGTCATGCGCAAGGAAATGCCAGAAAATGGGTGACTTCGTGTCTTTGTACTTTTTTTGTATAAAAAAATTGACCAAATAAAATAAAATATCACATTTTCTGAAACAATTGTTTAACCTAAAGCAATATTTTTCAAGTCATTATATGTGAATTTTTTGTTAAACATATAGTATTTTACTATTATTTCAAAATAAATACTCTTAAAATAAACCTCCATAAAAACCCTTTAAATCTTAATTTTTGATTAATTTTTAAATAAATTTCAATTAGTAAATTTATATTTATATTTCTAGTTATATATTTCCAACACTAAAATTTTCTTTAATATACAAATAAAACTTTCAAAATTTTTTTTGGAAAATTAATTTGTAAACAAAAACAGCAAATTCATTTATTTTTCATTGATTTTAATTATACTATTAAATTTTTTTATTATAACTAAAAAGTATATATAAAGTTAACACTTCACTTTTTATATTAATTTTTTAATGTGTAACTATAAATCAAGTTACAACCTACAAATGCATAGATAAATAATAGTGAAATCAAACGATTAACTCATTATCAGTATAAATTTGAAGATTCAGATAAGCGGAAATTTTTTATTCAGCGTTCTGTTTAATCAACACGCTTTGTATTTAATAATAATTAAATTAGATACGAGAAGACAGGCGAAGCTTTCAAATAGCAGAGAATTAATTTAGGTGACTTACAGATTGGCTTTGCTGGATTTAATGATAATACTGATACAATCCATCTGTAGCAGAATAGGATCTAAGACAATTTATCTTCAATGTTATAGACAGTTTGAGTACAGTTTATTACCATAGCTATTTTATTATTAGTAACTTTGCTTATTTAAAGTCACTGACAGAATATTTCTAAGACTAAATTGCTCAGGCAACTATTTTATTTTTCAGTGACTATTCGTTTATATTTATTTTAGCAGTATCAGGACTGGCGATGCCAGGTACCGGACTGACCGCCCTCTTTGTGTTGCAGACAGATATTGCTGATAATCATACTGCGATCTACTGCCTTGAGCATATCATAAATAGTAAGCAGTCCGACACTGGCAGAAGTTAATGCTTCCATTTCAACTCCGGTCTGCCCCGTATTTTCTGTTTGTACACAAATAGTAATACTGCGTTTTTCATCATCAAGACTGAAATCAACATTAACCCGGGTAAGTGCTATCGGATGGCATAAAGGTATTAAATTACTGGTTTGTTTAGATGCCTGTATTGCGGCAATCCGTGCAATACCGAGTACATCCCCTTTTTTACTGTCACCATTGCGTATTTTATTAAATGCAGTTTCATTGACACTGATAATACCGGTTGCAATGGCAATGCGCTTACTGTGCGGTTTGGCTCCCACATCTACCATATGAGCTTCGCCACGGTTATTAAAATGAGTTAACTCGTCTGAATTCATCTTGCTTCACTGACAGGCTAAAGGGTCTATATTACAATAATTGTCTTTGTAATGCTGGATGAGCTCTGAAAATGGATACACTGTCTTTATTAAAAATTGGTCTGGTTTCTATCAGTGACCGGGCTTCTACTGGCGTCTACATGGATCAGGGTTTGCCTGAACTGAAAAAATGGTTACAGCGTGCGGTATTGAATCCTCTGGAATTTGTTGAGCACCTGATTCCCGATGAACAGCCACTGATTGAAAGTATTCTGACTCAGCTTGCCGACGAAGATGCCTGCCCTCTGATTCTGACTACCGGCGGCACCGGCCCCTATTTACGCGATGTAACTCCGGAAGCAACGCTGGCAGTAGCCGACCGGGTAATTCCGGGCTTTGGTGAATTAATGCGGCAAATTAGTCTGCATTTCACTCCTACTGCTATTTTATCGCGTCAGGTAGGGGTACTGCGTGGCAATAGTCTTATTCTGAATTTACCCGGTAAACCATCTGCAATTGCAGAAACACTGGGGGGCGTGAAAGATGAACAGGGAAAAACCCTGATACCGGGTATTTTTGCTTCAATACCTATTGCAGTAGATGCCGTTGGCGGCCCGCTTATCCGTACAGATTCCGATTTTTGTCCGGTAGTATTACCCAAGCGCTGATTGAATAATGCCTGATGTTCACTGACCAATTAATTTGGAAATGGATTTGATTGGCGGAAAATGGGAAGGTGTGATTCTTTATTCAATAAATAACATTCTGTAATCTTTAGCAGATAGGGTAATATCCAGATTTATTTTGAATTTCTTAAAATTTTTATTTATTGAGCTTTATAAAAAAACAGTCTGGTAAATGACCAGACTGTTTTTTCACTGTTAAATATTTTTATCCACTTCATCCAGCGTAGCTTTGGCATCACCAAAACACATTCTGACATTTTCTTCATAAAACAGTGGATTATCTACGCCTGCATAACCGGATTGCATCGAACGTTTAAATACAATCACGTTTTTGGCTTCCCAGACATGCAATACCGGCATACCGGCAATAGGACTATTCGGATCGGTTACTGCTGCCGGATTGACCGTATCATTGGCACCAATCACCAGTACCACATCAGTATCGCTGAAATCATCATTGATTTCGTCCATTTCCAGTACAATATCATAAGGTACTTTTGCTTCAGCCAGTAATACATTCATATGTCCGGGCAGGCGTCCGGCTACCGGATGAATCCCGAAGCGGACATTAATACCTTGCTGGCGCAGTTTGGCGGTAATACTGGCCACTGCATTTTGTGCATGAGCCACCGCCATACCGTATCCCGGCGTAATAATAACGCTATGTGCATTTTTCAGTGTATCTGCTACCTGCTCCGGTTTGATTTCCTGAACTTCGCCGGCTGGTACATTGTCACTGTTTGCGGCTACCGGCGCTGCGCCGAAACCACCGCCAATTACAGACAGAAATTTGCGATTCATCGCCTGACACATGATATATGACAAAATCGCACCGGACGAACCGACTAATGCACCGGTAACAATCAGTAAATCGTTATCAAGCATAAAACCGGCAGCGGCGGCAGCCCAGCCTGAATAAGAATTCAGCATAGAAATGACTACCGGCATATCAGCTCCGCCAATCGAAGCGACCAGATGATAACCGAATACCAGTGCAATCAGAGTCATGACTATCAGAGCAAAACCAGAACCGCCAACACCTACAAACCACAGCATCAGTAAAAATGACAATACCAGTGCGCCCAGATTAAGCAGGTGCCGGTGTGGCAGTTGCAGGGGGCTGCTGGCAATCTTACCATTCAGTTTTCCCCAAGCTACTAATGAACCACTAAAGGTTACTGCACCAATAAATACCCCCAGAAATACTTCAACCAGATGGATGGTGAACATGTCTGAGTCTACATCATGAGGATCGATATAGCTGTTGAAACCCACCAGTACGGCAGCTAATCCGACAAAGCTGTGCAGCATAGCAATCAGCTCCGGCATCTGGGTCATTTCTACTTTCTTAGCCTGTTGCAGACCCACTGCACCACCAATAACCATGGCAATAATCACCCAGCCCAGACCGTGCGCATTTTCACTGAAAACCGTAGCAATCAGCGCAATAGCCATACCTGCTATGCCCAGATAACAGCCACGTCTGGCACTTTCCTGCTGTGAGAGTCCGGCCAGACTCAGAATAAACAATACTGCAGCAACGATGTATGCAGCAGTTACGATACCTTGAGACATACCGTTTCCCCCTTATTTACGAAACATATTGAGCATACGGCGGGTAACAGCAAAGCCACCGAAGATATTAACGCTGACTATCGCTACTGCAATAAAGGCCAGCAACGATACGAAACCATGTCCCTGCCCGATTTGCAGCAATGCACCTACTACAATAATGCCCGATATGGCATTAGTTACTGACATTAACGGGGTATGCAAGGCGTGGTTCACGTTCCATACCACAAAGTAACCCACTACACAGGCAAGTACAAATACCATGAAGTGATTCAGAAAAGCCACCGGAGCAACCGCACCTATCCACAACATCAGTATGACTGCAATTGCTGCCCAGATGATTTTTTTGTTTGCTGATGCCGGCTGTGCTGTCGCAACAGGAGCCGGAGCTGCAACTTTCGGTTCTGCTTTTGGCGCGGCGGATACCTGAATCGGTGGTGGCGGATACATGCTGTTGCCTTCATGAGTAACAGTCATGTTACGGATAATCACATCTTCGAAGTTTAATGCCAGCTCACCATCCTTATTTGGTGTAAGCAGGCGTGCCAGATTAACCAGATTTGTGCCATAAAGCTGTGAAGACTGGCCGGCCAGACGGTTAGCCATATCGGTATAACCAATTATTTTCACCCCATTGGCGGTAGTAATAATTTTACCGGGTTCGGTATATTCGCAGTTACCGCCGGTAGCAGCAGCCAGATCCACGATTACCGAACCTTCACGCATGCTGTCTACCATCTCCCGGGTAATCAGTTTGGGAGCAGGTTTGCCCGGAATCGCTGCAGTTGTAATGATAATGTCAACTTGTCTGGCTTGTTCGGCAAACAGTTTCATTTCTGCTTCAATATAAGCAGCACTCATGGTTTTAGCATAGCCATCGCCACTACTGCTTTCTTCTTCCTGATAGTCCAGTTGCAGAAAGTTACCACCCATGGACTCAATCTGGTCAGCAACTTCAGGACGGGTATCGAATGCATTAACCACGGCACCAAGCTGACGGGCTGTACCAATAGCGGCCAGACCGGCCACCCCTGCACCTATCACCAGCACTTCTGCCGGAGGAACTTTACCGGCAGCAGTAATCTGACCGGTAAAGAAACGGCCAAAGTTTTCAGCAGCTTCAATTACCGCCCGATAGCCACTGATATTAGCCATTGACGACAATGCATCCATTGCCTGTGCACGTGAAATCCGCGGTACCATGTCCATTGCCAGCACAGTAATTTTTTTCGCCTGTAACTGCTGTACCAGCTCTGACTGCTGCGCCGGCATGATGAAGCTGACCAGTATCGTACCGGATTGCATGGAGGCAATTTCTTCTTTATTCGGTGCATTTACCTTAAATATTAGCGGACACTGCCAGACAGTGTCTGCATCGGCTACTGTTGCGCCTGCTTCCTGATACAAACCGTCAGACAAGCTGGCTGCCTTACCGGCATCATGCTCAATAACAACTTCATGCCCCAATTTAATTAGCTGGGTAACGGTTTTCGGCGTAGCCGCTACTCTGGTTTCACCGGCAAGAGATTCGCGTGGAATACCTATCTTCATTCTTATTCCTTTCCGAGGAAGGTGCCGTAAAATAGTTGTAACTGTAAATATTTATCTGCTCTGATATATTTGGTCAGAGTTAATCAGTATAGACTGCCTGCCTAACTCATAACTATCAGAAGATAATATTTTCTGTTGTTTACAACCACTATATTATCGAAAACACAGCAATAAAACCTTTATTCAGGTCATTATTTGTGTCTGATTTAAAAAATTTAACAATTACATTTACATATAATATGTCTTTATCAGTAATGTCTATTATCAGGATAGGCTATTATCTGTTTTCAACAAAAAAGCCAGCCATTAGTAATAACGGCTGGCTGTAATGTTGACAGGAACAAAATTTAATTCATGCTGTTCAGCGGCCGGATAACTTCATCAATCTGACGGTTCAGACTTTCCAGCCCGTTGCCGGATAAATACCACAAGTCAGCACTAAGATTAACGATTTGTGTACCTGCATTCTGCATAACTTTATTATCAAAATAATCGCTGCGCATCGGTGTATTGCCTATTGCTTTACTGCGGTCAACAACGTAAATAATATCCGGATGATATTGAGCAATAAACTGATTATCAACCATTATACGTGCCGGCCGGCCATTTTCAGTTTTATCCGGTACAGGCAGAGCATTGGCATTTACAGCCCGTTTTACATGTAATTCATCGAATATCAGCGCAGCATAGCTACCCTGATTCATCAGCATCACATTTCCATCATTATGTAATACCACGATGGCTTTTTTACCGGATTGCTGTGCGAGCTGACGGGCTGCATCCATTTTTAAATCCAGTGCATTCAACTGCTCCTGCGCCAGTACTTCTTTACCGGCAATTTTCCCCAGCATTCTGATCTGATTCTTGACCGCAGAATAATAATTTTCACCGGAATTAATTGAGTAATTGAGTGTAGGTGCAATGGCACTCAAATCTTTATAGAAATTATTTTGCCTTCCGCTCATGATTATCAGATCCGGACTGGCAGCTTTAATACCGGCAATATCCGGCTCCTTCATTTTGCCTGAATCCTGTACCTGTGCATTATGATATTGTTGCAGATAAGCCGGAATATTACTTACCGGAGCAGCAATAACACGGTTGCCGGCACCCAGTGCATCCAGCGTATCTAAAGCACCGAAATCCATCACAACAATTTTTTGCGGTTGTACCGGTATCTTAATTTCTTCGCCAGCCTGAGTAAGATTAATTGACGGTGCAGTGCTTTGACAGGCACTTAACCCCATCATCAGAGCCGATGCAACAGCCAGCGTTATTATTTTTTTCATAACTGAATTACCCCTTGAACTTTAAATTATTAAATAATGATAATTATTATCATTATTTAATATAAATGTCCAGCTTTGCAATACAATCCGGCTTAATATAAATTTAATAAGCTGGTGTTATAACTTGCCGGACAGTATGAATTTAGTGTGCGCCCAGTTTCAGACCAATAATACCGGCAATAATCAGTGTCAGGCTAATCAGACGCATGGCACCAGCCGGTTCTTTAAAAGCAATAATACCGACAATGGTTGCTCCAACAGCACCAATACCAGTCCAGACTGCATAAGCTGTACCTACCGGCAATGAACGCATGGACTGTGCCAGCAGAAGAAAGCTGCCAACCAGAGCAGCCAATGTAATGATACTCGGGGTGAATTTAGTAAAATTCTGTGAATACTTAAGACCAATTGCCCAGACTATTTCAAGTATGCCGGCCAGCAATAATGACACCCAGGCCATAATGATTCCTGTTAAGGCTGATGCAGGCCGTCCTGCGTGAGAATCTACCGGCCGGGTCGTCCCGAACGGATGCATAAATAAGCATATGAATAATGGCATCATAATAGGCAGTCTGAATCAGCGTCAAGCAATCAAAACTCTATTGGAACAAAAACAGATGGCTATAGACCATCTGTCAGGATATTGATACTGGTCGCAGTTCAGTCTGCCACAATTACAATCAATATAATGCTGCGAACTTATTTCTTCTTCTGAATGAATTCAATTTTATAGCCATCAGGATCTTCCACAAATGCGATGACAGTAGTGCCATGCTGCATGGGTCCGGCCTCACGGGTTACACGACAGCCCTTGGCGCGCACAGCATCACAGGCAGCATAAGCATCATCTACCTCAATAGCAATATGTCCGTATCCTGTACCTGGATCATAAGTATGCGTATCCCAGTTATAGGTTAATTCCAGTACGGTACTGTCAGATTCTTCACCATAGCCGACAAAAGCCAGAGTAAAACGTCCGCCGGGAAAATCTTCCCGCCGCAGCAGTTTCATACCGAGCACATCCTGATAAAACGCCAGTGATTTATCCAGATCACCTACTCGCAGCATAGTATGCAACATTCTCATTTTATGTTCCTTATATCTTATTCTGTTTTTGTTTTTGCCAGATTACCCAGCAGCATGGCATCGCCATAACTGAAAAAGCGGTATCCGGCACCAATGGCATGCTGGTAAATGGCACGAATTTCATCATAACCGCTAAATGCGCTTACCAGCATGAGTAAAGTTGATTTAGGCAGGTGAAAATTGGTAATCATGCGGTCAATTACCTTAAACTCATAGCCCGGCGTAATAAAAATATTGGTATCGCCCTGGCCTGCCTGTAATTTTCCACTGCATGCAGCAGACTCCAGTGCGCGAACTGCTGTTGTGCCTACCGCCCAGATTTTATTTCCTCGCGCCTGCGCCGCTTCAATCTCTGCTACAACTTCCTCACTCACGTCATACCATTCACTATGCATATGATGTTCAGCAATATTTTCTACCCGAACCGGCTGAAAGGTGCCTGCACCCACATGTAAAGTTACTTCGGTCAGGTGTACGCCTTTATCTCGCAATTGTTGCAAAATAGTATCGGTAAAGTGCAAACCGGCGGTAGGGGCAGCTACTGCTCCTTCATATTTAGCATAAATCGTCTGATAGCGCTCATCATCGTCATGATCAGCCGAACGGGTAATGTATGGTGGCAATGGCAAATGGCCGTGCGCTTCCAGTAGCTCCCATACAGTTTTGTCGTCGGAAAAATGCAGTACAAATAACTCACCTTGTCGCGCCTGCATCTGTGCATGCAATCCGCCTTCGAAAATCAGTTCTGTACCCGGTTTGGGCGACTTAGACGAACGCACATGCGCCAGAGCAGTATGGTTATCCAGCACTCGTTCAATCAATGCTTCAATCTGACCGCCACTGGCTTTACGGCCAAAAAGGCGGGCTTTCATTACACGGGTATTGTTAAATACCAGAACATCACCGGCTGCCACATAATCTGCCAGCCGGATAAATTCACTGTCTGCCGGAGACTGCCCGGGCAAAGCCACCAGCAGACGGCTACTGCCGCGCTCAGCCGGAGGATGCTGGGCAATCAGTTCCGGTGGCAAATCAAAATCAAAATCATTAATATGCATGTATATGTGCCCGAAAAAGGCAAAAGACGTATTATAAGCCGGCTTGCACAGACTGCGAAGCAGTAGCATATTACCCTTATCAGCCACAGTTTAAATATCCAGCTTATCAGTTTATTAAGTACGCAAAATAAGGCTGCCAGACTGTTATACGGGAAAACAGTTGTAGTTTATATAGTGAATTTTTACGAAAATACTGGACATTTGCGCGCATTTTCGGCAAAAATGGCGCAATTTTGCGATAAACAATTAATTTATGAGTGCCTCAATTCTGGTTTTAAACGGCCCCAATCTGAATCTTTTAGGGTTACGGGAGCCGCATATATATGGCCATACCACACTGGCAGACATTAATCAGAAACTGCTTGTACAGGCACAGGCAGCCGGCCTAACACTGGAAACACTGCAAAGTAATGCCGAACATGTTCTGACAGAACGCATTCAGGCTGCATTAACTGATGATACCCGGTTTATTATTATTAATCCGGGTGCATTTACTCATACCAGCGTAGCCATTCGTGATGCTTTTGCAGCTGCCGGCAAACCATTTATTGAGATACACATTTCAAATGTACATGCACGCGAAGCGTTCCGGCGCCATTCCTATCTGTCCGATATTGCCATGGGGGTAATCTGTGGTCTGGGCGTATATGGTTATGAGGCAGCGTTACACCGCGCAATTGAATACATTCAAGAGACAGATCGCCAACACTAATACCTATTGCGATCAGGTCCAATCACACAAGGGTTCATAATATGGATTTACGTAAACTTAAAAAACTCATTGATCTGGTAGAAGAGTCAGGCATTGCTGAAATCGAAGTGACCGAAGGTGAGGAAAAGGTACGCATTACCCGCACTACTGCTGCTCAGCCAGTATATTCTGCACCAGTACAACAACAGCCGGCTGTTATGGCTGCACCAGCAGCAGTTCCGGCAGAAGCTGCTCCCGCAGCAGCCGTACCGGCAGCCGGTCCTGATCTGAGCAAAGCGATGAAATCACCGATGGTCGGAACTTTTTACCGGGCAGCAAGTCCGACTTCTGCACCGTTTGTTGAAGTGGGGCAAACCGTTAATGCCGGCGACACTCTGTGTATCATCGAAGCCATGAAACTGATGAATGAAATTGAAGCTGATCACAGTGGCGTGGTCAAAGAAATTCTCGTATCCAACGGGCAGCCTGTAGAGTTTGGTGAACCGCTGTTTATTATTGAGTAATCTTAATATCAGTCATAACTCCCCTTTTTTACAAGGTACTGCCTCATGTTAAAAAAAGTTCTTATTGCCAATCGTGGCGAAATTGCGCTGCGCATTCTGCGCGCCTGCCATGAAATGGGTATTGCAACCGTGGCTGTGCATTCAGAAGCCGACAGTGATGCTCTGCACGTTAAACTGGCTGATGAATCTGTTTGTATTGGTCCGGCCAGTTCCACCCAAAGTTACCTGAATATCCCTGCTCTGATTTCCGCTGCTGAAGTTACCGATGCTGATGCCATTCACCCCGGTTATGGATTTCTGGCAGAAAATGATGGTTTTGCAGAACAGGTGGAGCAGTCCGG
Source organism: Snodgrassella sp. W8124 (assembly GCF_016100875.1). NCBI lineage: Bacteria > Pseudomonadati > Pseudomonadota > Betaproteobacteria > Neisseriales > Neisseriaceae > Snodgrassella > Snodgrassella sp. W8124. The sequence goes on along the minus strand of NZ_JACFRP010000001.1, from coordinate 346,053 downwards.
TTTCGTTTTTATTGGTCCGCGTCCGGAAACCATACGTCAGATGGGTGACAAAGTTTCTGCGAAAAAGGCGATGCAGGCCGCCGGTGTCCCCTGCGTACCCGGTTCAGATGGTGCATTACCGGAAGATCCGCAGGAAATTGAAAAAATCGGTGCTGCGGTAGGCTATCCGGTCATTATTAAAGCATCAGGCGGCGGCGGCGGTCGCGGTATGCGCGTAGTTGAAAAGGCTGAGGATTTACTGGCCGCAGTAGAAATGACCCGTACTGAAGCCGGGGCTGCTTTTGGTAATCCTGCCGTATATATGGAGCGCTATCTGCAGAAACCGCGCCATATTGAAATTCAGGTACTGTGTGATGAACATGGCAATGCCATTTATCTGGGTGAGCGTGACTGCTCAATGCAGCGCCGCCATCAGAAAGTCATTGAAGAAGCACCGGCACCATTTATCACCGCTGAAGAACGCGAACGTATTGGTAGCGCGTGTGTAGCCGCATGTCAGCGCATCGGCTACCGTGGTGCAGGTACATTTGAGTTTCTGTATGAAGATGGTGAGTTCTTCTTCATTGAAATGAATACCCGTGTACAGGTTGAGCATGCTATTACCGAGCTGATTACCGGTGTGGATATTGTGCAGGAGCAAATCCGTGTAGCTTCCGGTCTGCCCTTATCCTACACTCAGGCAGATATCCGTTTACAAGGACATGCTTTTGAATGCCGGATTAATGCCGAAGACCCGTATACTTTTGTTCCCAGCCCCGGGCTGATTACCAGCTGCCATCAGCCCGGTGGTAACGGTGTGCGCATTGACAGCCATATTTATCAGGGCTATACCGTACCTCCTTATTACGATAGCATGATTGGTAAGGTTTGTACCCACGGGCGTGATCGTAATGAAGCTATCGCCAAAATGCGTGTTGCCCTGCAGGAGCTGGCCATCACCGGTATTAAAACCAATACCAACCTGCACCGTGATATTTTTGCTGATCCGGGTTTCATTCATGGTGGTGAAAGTATTCATTATCTTGAACAATGGTTACAAAAACACAAAGAATCACAAAAATAATTTACAATAAGCATACATTGCGCTTTTGTTTGCAGGCAGCCGCGGTGGCTGCCTGAAGTTTTATAAAACATCCAGTTACGGTAAAAAAGCCATGCACTACCAACAAGTTGTTATTACAGTTACACAAGATCAGGTGGATCAGCTCTCCGATGCTCTGATTGAAAACGGCGCATTAAGTACAGCCATTGAAGATGCCAATGCCGGCAATGATAATGAACAGCCGATTTTCGGCGAACCTGATATGCCCACTGAACAGGTGTGGCAGCAAAGTAACATTGTGGCACTGTTTGATGAAAATACTGATATTGATTCCGTTGTCTCTACAGCGGCACAGGAATGTGCTATTGCTAAACCACAGTACTATCTTGAAAACATTCCTGAGCAGGACTGGGTACGGCTGACCCAGTCTCAGTTCGATCCGATTCAGATTTCTTCACGCTTATGGATTACGCCATCATGGCATAACCAGCCAACTCAACCGGGGGTCATCAATCTGCAACTGGATCCGGGGCTGGCTTTCGGTACCGGGAGTCACCCCACTACCCGGTTGTGCCTGCAATGGCTGGATAAGCATGTGCGCAGTGGTGAAACTCTGCTGGATTATGGCTGTGGTTCAGGTATTCTGACGATTGCCGCACTAAAACTGGGTGTAGGCCGTGCCTGTGGTGTAGACATTGATCCTCAGGCAATCCGTGCCAGTCAGGATAATGCTGCACAAAATCAGGTTAGTGCTGAATTTTATCTTCCGGATAATTTGCCAGCCGGTCAGAAATTTGACATCGTTGTTGCAAATATTCTGGCTAATCCGTTACGCATGCTGGCTCAAATGCTGGCAGAACGTACCCGTACCGGTGGTGAAATTGTCCTGTCAGGTATTCTGGCAGAACAAACAGAAGAGCTCAGTGGAATATATCGTCAGTGGTTTGATCTGAACTCACCTAAAACACTGGACGGGTGGGTATGTATTAGTGGCCGTAAAAGAGCATAATTGTCCGGTTCTGCTATTTATCTGAAAATACCGGCATGACATGCTAATGCGATAACACGGCTATCCGCTTCTGACAGTACTTAATTGCCTCCTTTTTAACTATTTGGTTTGCTGAAAAATCATGTCTAAAACAATTACTGTTATTTGTCCTAAATGCCATGCAGAAAATATCGTAGCAACACCGCCACGTGACGGAGGACGTGTTGTGTGTGAACAATGCCGGCACAGATTTACTGTTGTATCCAAAATCCGTACGAATAAAAATGTCACCCCGCCGGCCGGAAGCAAAAATAATACGGCTGCTTCCGGACAACAGGTACCCAGTGCCAGTGAAGTAATGGATTTACTGCAAAATGCTCTGAATTTAAATCAGACCAACAGCAGAAATGCCCAGAGTCAGATATTTACCAGTGCACCAACACCAAAAAATACTGCGGTTATTGATAAAAGACCGAATCTGAATACTTTATTAAATCAAGTAGCTAATAAAGTTGAAATCCGCGTGCCAACGGTAATTGAACCGGAACCGGAACACTCGTCTGCGCCGCAGCCGCAGCTAGCCAGCAGTGAATTACTGCGCAACCCGCCACCTGTAGCAGAGCCGGTAAAAGAAGCTCCGCCAATAGTCAATACACCAGTCCATGTGCCTGAAGAAAACACCACCAGCATCTCCATGAACAGTAATGTGAATAACCTGAATAATCTTGTTTTTACCTTACTGCCTAATGACAATCCAAATCAGGCAGATGTACCATTACTGCTTAATGATGCAATCGAAAAAACCGATGCCATTCATGCCAAAACCGAATTTTTACATCATCAGCAGGATAAACTGTCCAAAGAATTTAACTGGACTCTGGCAACCATTGTTGCGTTAACTGTACTGATGATGCAGTTATTTTATTTAATGGCAGTAAAATGAACATTCATGCAGGTAATCAAGAAATTTTTAAAAGTAATCAGTTTGTTCACGACTTTCGTCAGGCCTCACCCTATATCCACCATCTGAATGGTAAAACGCTTGTTTTAGCAATCAGCAGCCATGTTCTGGTAAGCGACAAACTCGCAGCACTGGCCGCCGATATTCATTTATTAACCAGCCTCGGTATGAGGCTGGTTCTTATTCACGGGTGCAGCCAGTATATTCAGGCCATAGCCGGCAGTGATACTGCAATCAGCATAGATGAAAATCCGGTTACGGATAATGCTGCTCTGGAGTTAGTCAAACAGGCCAGCGGAATTGCACGCTTCAATCTGGAAGCAGCTCTATCTATGATACCTACACAGGTTATGGAGCACAGCACTCCGAACCTGCGTATTGCTGCCGGCAATTTCCTGCGCGCCAAGCCGCTGGGCGTAATTAACGGAACAGATATGGGCTACAGCGGCTGTGTCCGTAAAGTAGATTCGGCCGCTATCGAAGAGCGTCTGGCTCACAATCAGCTGGTATTAATCAGCCCGATCGGCCATTCGCTTAGCGGTCAGTCATATCGTTTGCAGGTAAATGAAGTTGCACAAGCTGTGGCAGAAGCCATCAGCTCAGAAAAACTCATCTTTCTGGGCACGCAGCAAGGTTTACTGGATGAACAGCAACAGACCATCAGTGAACTGAACTGTGTTGAAATTGCCAGTCTGCTGGCACAAAACACCGGAAGCAGACGCCAGACAGAGCTGTTACAGACAGCAGCACACGTACTTGAACACGGTGTTCAGCGGGTGCATGTACTGTCCGGTCTGCAGGATGGCAGCCTGTTACAGGAATTATTTACCCGTGAAGGCAGCGGCACAGCCATGGCTAAAGCGCCCTTTATGCGTATCCGGCCGGCTGCCAATAAAGATATCGGTGATATCCTGCAACTGATTGCGCCACTGGAAGCAGCCGGTATTTTATTACCGCGCGACAGTGAATACATGGAAAACCATATTCATGAATTTTCTGTGCTGGAGCAGGATTGCTATGTTTATGGCTGTGTTGCTTTACATGTTTATCCTGAAGCAAATGCCGGTGAGTTGGCCTGTCTGATTGTTTCACCGAATGCCCGCGCCCGCGGCTACGGAGAATTGCTGCTGACTCATGTTATTAAACAGGCACAGCAATTACAGCTAAAAGAACTGTTTGCTCTGAGCACACATACCGGCGACTGGTTTGTCGAACGCGGATTTATCAGTGCTCACCTGGAACAATTACCATCAGAGCGGCAGCAACAGTACACCAGTAACAAACGCCAGTCGAAAATATTTTGCCGCCAGCTTTAAACCAACTCCTGCAAAATATTTTACAATCTGTATTTTTCCCTGAATGACACGAAGGAAAACACATGAGTCATATGGTGCATTGCGTTAAACTGGGCAAAGAAGCGCCCGGATTAAAATTTCCGCCATTTCCCAATGAACTGGGTAAACGCATATACGATAACGTATCACAGGAAGCATGGGATGGCTGGTTACGTTATCAAACCATGATTATTAATGAAAACCGCCTTAGTCTGGCCGACCCCCGCGCCCGTCAGTACATTACTCAGCAAATGGAAAATTATTTCTTCGGCGAGGGTGCCGATCAAATCAGTGGTTATATACCGCCTCAGGAATAAAAACTAATGGCTGTTCGATTTCACAGAGACGAACAGCCTTTTATTTTCCCGACATCTTTGCACTGTTTTATGGTTATCCATCTTATTAAAAGTGATTTGTTTCGTTATAGCGGCCGTACAGACTGGTCTTGTTTTATTCGTCATTATCTGTTTAACCGGGGGTTCCGCTTTACTTTCTGGCTCAGGCTGGCCTCCGTACCGGGAATATGGCGCAAACTTGCCTACCCCATGTATGCATGGCAAAAACGCCGCAGCGGTATCATTATCAGCCCGCGCACAGCAGTAGGTTATGGTTTGTACATTGGTCATGGCGGCCCGCTGATTATCAATAGCAGTGCCCGACTGGGTAATAATGTCAATCTTTCACCCTACACAGTAATTGGTGCTAACAACGGACCCGCAGCCTGTATCGGTAATAACGTCTACATCGGACCCAATTGTAATCTGATTGAAAATGTACAGATTGGTGACAATGCCACTATTGGCGCCGGCAGTGTTGTGACTAAAAATATTCCGGCAAATGCCACAGCTGCCGGCAATTACGCTAAAGTACTGAATTACCAGAATCCGGGACAGTATATCCACAACCGCTGGCCGCCAGAAAATACAAATGAAGCTTGACCTGTCAGCAAAACAGTGCCAATGTTAGTAACATTAACACCAGACTGACAAATTCTTACCCTTAATGACAGTTACAGGTATAGCCAATGTCCGAAATTCAGCCACATCTACTTTGCCGTGAACTTAGCCTGCTGGCTTTCAATCGTCGCGTTCTGGCACAGGCGCAGGATACACAGGTACCCTTACTCGAACGTTTACGGTTTTTATGTATCGTTTCTTCCAATCTGGATGAATTTTTTGAAGTACGGATGGCATGGCTGCGGCGTACCCGTGAACTTTCGCCACATATTCCTCTGGCCAATGGCGAACTACCGGATACAGTCATTGCCAATGTAACCGAAGAAGCTCACGCCATTATTGCCGAGCAATACAGATTGTTTAATGATGAGCTGATTCCGGCACTGCGTAGTGAAGGCATATCTTTTTATCCGCGCAGTGAATGGAGTGAGGCACAACGCCAGTGGGTGGCTGATTACTTCCGGCATGAATTGTTACCTATTCTGACCCCTATCGGACTCGATCCTTCGCACCCTTTTCCGCGCTTACTGAATAAATCACTGAATTTTGCAGTAGAACTGGAAGGTAAAGATGCTTTTGGGCGTACCGGCGGCATGGCCATCGTTCAGGCTCCGCGTATTTTGCCAAGAGTACTGAAAATGCCTAAAGAATTATGTGACGGGCATGATGGTTTTGTATTTCTGTCGTCAATCCTGCATGCTCATGTGCATACACTCTTCACCGGAATGAGCGTTAAAGGCTGCTATCAGTTTCGCCTTACCCGCGACAGTGACCTAAGTGTTGATGAAGAAGATCTGGAAAATCTGCGCACGGCAATTGCTGGTGAATTACAGGGAAGACAATATGGAGATGGTGTCCGGCTGGAAGTAGCCGATAATTGTCCGGCACACGTTTACGATTTCCTGCTTAGCCATTTTCATCTGGGACGCGATGAATTGTACCGGGTAAACGGTCCGGTAAATCTGGTACGACTGATGGCCGTACCGGATATGGTTGAACGCAATGATTTAAAATTTCCGCCATTTATTCCCGGCACACCGGCCATTCTGAATAAAAATCGCGATATGTTCAGCATCATCAGCCAGCGCGATATTTTACTCTATCATCCCTATCAGTCTTTCGAACCTACAGTTCGTCTGATTCAGCAGGCGGCTGATGACCCTCAGGTTATTGCGATAAAAATGACCATTTACCGCACTGGCAGTAACTCTGACCTGGTAAAAGCACTGATGAAAGCAGCACTGACAGGCAAACAGGTTACTGTGGTGGTTGAACTGATGGCCCGTTTTGATGAAGAAACCAATCTGAACTGGGCAGGTCAGCTTGAGGCTGCCGGTGCCCATGTCGTATACGGAGTCTTCGGTTATAAAGTTCATGCCAAAATGGCACTGATAGTCCGTCGTGAAGACGGCAGGCTGAAACGCTACGCTCATGTCAGTACGGGTAATTATCATCAGGGCACCAGCCGTATTTATACTGATCTGGGTCTGATGACCTGCAATCAGGATATCAGCGTGGATGTTAATACCGTATTTATGGAAATCACCGGTCTGGGACAACCCAATAATCTGCATAAAATAGCGCAAAGCCCGTTTACTCTGCACAAAATGCTTCTCAACAGCATTAATAACGAAATTGAGCAGGCAAAAGCCGGCAAAACAGCTCGTATTATTGCTAAAATGAACGCACTGGTTGAGCCTTCTATTGTCGATGCCCTATATACAGCCAGCCACGCCGGTGTACAAATTGAGCTGATAGTACGCGGAATATGTGTGCTGCGTCCGGGTGTTAAAGGCTTATCAGAAAATATCCGGGTACGTTCTATAGTCGGCCGGCTGCTGGAACATGCGCGAGTATTTTATTTTGAAAATGGCGGTGATTCTAAACTATGGATATCCAGCGCCGACTGGATGGGGCGAAATCTGTTCCGTCGTGTAGAAATTTGTACACCGATTGAAACACCTGAGCTAAAACAACGTATAATCAAGGAAACTCTGATGCTTGCGCTGGCTGATAATCAGTGTGCATGGCTGATGCAGCCGGATGGCCAGTATGAACGCATTAAACCAGCAGAGAAAGAGTCAGTAACCAATATGCAGAATATGCTTATTGAGCGTTATCGCCAGTAATAATACTGGTTTCAAACCTAAAACTACCGAATAGCCGGTCAGAATGCTGAATTAATTGTGTAGTAAGCAGTTGTAGCCAGTGCCATGGCAAAAAAGCAAGGTTATCCATCCGGATACCTTGCTTTTCGTTTGCTTAAATAAAAATTACTGATGTCCGGTACTACCAAAACCGCCTTCTCCGCGGCTGGTTTGCGTAAATTCATCAACCACGGTAAAAGCTGCCTGCATAACCGGCACAATAATCATCTGAGCAATCCGTGCCAGAGGTTCAATCACATACGCTTCCTGACTGCGATTCCACAACGATACTTTTAATTCTCCCTGATAATCCGAATCAATTAAACCAACCAGATTACCCAGTACAATTCCATGTTTATGCCCTAAACCGGAACGCGGCAATATCAGAGCTGCATATCCCGGATCAGCCAGATGTATGGCCAGTCCGGTCGGTAGCAGAAAACTTTCTCCCGGCTGCAAAGTAACCGGTGCTTCAATACAGGCACGTAAATCCAGCCCGGCCGAACCAATCGTCGCATATTCAGGTAATTGTTCTGCCATTGACGGATGTAATATTTTAATTTGTACAGATAACTCAGAAGCACTCATAAAAACCAGTCTTTAAATAATAGATCATTAAAAATATCAGGACAGCAAGCCCTTATAACACATCAGTAACAGTCTTTTGCTGTCACGGCAATAATTGTGCCAGCCGTTCAACAATAGCCGCGGCCGTATCCGCTTTACTCATTTGCGGCAAAGCCATTTCCTGCTCGTCATCAAGTAAAATTACCTGATTGGTCGTTTTACCCATAGCCTGACTCACATCATTGGCTACCAGTAACGGTACACCTTTTTTCAGCCGTTTAACACGCGCATGTTCCAGAACATGCTCACTTTCTGCAGCAAAGCCGACACAGAAAGGAGCATCCGGCCGGCTGGCTACGGTTGCCAGTATATCGGCATTTTCAGTCAGTTCGATTACAGGAACAGCCTGCCCCGGCTGTTTTTTCAGTTTTTGCACACTGCGGTTTTTTACTTTGTAATCAGCCACTGCTGCTACAGAAATAAACACATCCTGCTGTGGCAATAAACGCTCGACTGCATTCAGCATAGAATCTGCGCTGACAGCCTGTTCAGAATAAGCCAGCCCTGCTGCCATTGAGGTATTAATCTGTCCGTATACCAAAGATACACTTGCTCCGGCCGCACGACAGGCACGCGCCAGAGCCATACCCATCTGTCCGCTGGAAATATTGGTAATACCGCGTACCGGATCAATGGCTTCAAAGGTTGCCCCTGTCGTAATCAGTACCCGTTTACCAGCCAGCACCGGCAGTGTCCAGACATCTGCCAGCAATTCCGCCAGTTCAGCCGCTTCCAGCATGCGTCCGCTGCCAGTTTCGCCGCAGGCCTGCTCACCAACTGCCGGTCCGAGTATTTTTATCTGATCCTGACGTAATAAAGCCAGATTGCGCTGATTAGCCGGATTATTCCACATCTGTACATTCATTGCCGGCGCAACAGCCAGCGGACAGGTACGGGCTGCTATCAGAGTTGTCAGCAGATTATCAGCCATTCCGTGCGCAATTTTCGCCAGCGTATTGGCAGAAGCCGGCGCAATCAGCATCACATCTGCCTGACGACTCAGATTGATATGAGCCATCCCGTTGCCGCCGGCAGCATCATGGGTATCCAGCAATACCGGTTCTCCGCTCAGTGCCTGAAAAGTAGTGGGACTGACAAAATCAGTAGCTGCCTGTGTCATCACAACATTAACCTGATGTCCTGCTTTTTTAAGCAGCCGCACCAGTTCACAACATTTATATGCGGCAATACCACCACAAATACCCAGCAACACCTTTTTCTTCATTACTTTTACATCCATCGTCATGACCGGCCGTAAACAGATATCTACCGAATTTTCATTTAACCCAGTCAGAAAAAAAATAAAACAAACTATTTGATTATAAGGAAAATTTTTTGCATAATCCATTTATACTCATATTCACATTTTATAATTGAAATCAGTACAATCTCATTATCAGATACAACCGCTGAGTAGATCAGGTTTAAATGAATATAGCAGCCAATAATTACATGATACACTAGGCAATATTCAGCCTGCCAGACAGCATGTTCTCTGTCAGACCGTACTTTAGCTCAATCCTAACAAAATTTTATTCAATTTAAAAAGTACCGCTAAATCCCTGTTTACATACAAAGTTATACTCTAAGTGGAGAATTTAAACGTATTAACACTTAAATTTCATTGCCCCATACTAAATGCTTGCATACAATGCGTCCCCTAAAGCAGGAGCAGAATCGTTTTTGCACCGTTCTTTAAACATTACAGTAAACATCCATATGCCGAGCATTGGCTGGAACGATTTTTCTGGAGTAACCTTTAATTATGAGCGAAAACGCAATCACCAGACCCGGTGCCGATCCAGCACATTACTTACAGATTAAAGACATCGTCAAGACCTATGGCGATAATTACGCCGTAGACCATATTAATCTGACCATCAAAAAAAACGAAATATTCGCCTTGCTCGGCAGCTCCGGCAGCGGTAAATCGACTTTATTACGCATGCTCGCCGGTATGGAAACACCAACTCAGGGACAGATTATCCTTGATGGTGAAGATATTACTAAACTGCAACCCTACGACCGCCCTATCAATATGATGTTTCAGAGCTATGCCCTGTTTCCGCATATGACGGTCGAACAAAACATCGCTTTCGGATTAAAGCAGGACAAACTGCCCAAAGATGAAATCAGTGCACGGGTGGAAGAAATGCTGCGTCTGGTACAAATGAGCAAATACGCCAAACGCAAACCACACCAGCTTTCCGGTGGTCAGCAGCAACGCGTTGCGCTGGCACGCAGTCTGGCAAAACGCCCTAAATTGCTGTTACTGGATGAGCCTCTGGGTGCTTTGGACAAAAAACTGCGTCAGCAAACCCAGCTTGAACTGGTGAATACTCTCGAAAAAGTAGGTGCTACCTGTATTATGGTTACCCATGATCAGGAAGAAGCCATGACAATGGCTTCACGTATTGCCATCATGTCGGACGGACAGTTGCAACAGGTTGGCACACCTTCTGATATTTACGACTATCCGAATAGCCGCTTTACAGCTGAATTCATGGGCGAAACCAATATTCTGGAAGGCAAAGTGACTGAAGACGGTGCCGACCATACCATTATTCACTGCCCAGAAATGCAGCAACTGGTTTATCTTGGTCACGGTATCAGCGGACCGGAATATCAGAAAATCTGGCTGTCTATTCGTCCTGAAGATATCAACATCTATCGCGAGCAACCTCAACAGGAATATAACTGGTCAGCCGGAATTGTCAAAGAAATTGCTTATCTGGGCAGTTTTGGTATTTTTCATATCCAGCTGCCTTCCGGCAAAATTATTAAAAGTCAGGTGTTATCCTCATACTGGGAACAATACAACATTCCGATGCCCACCTGGGAAGAAAAAGTTTACATCAGCTGGCCGGATAATCAGGCCAGCCCTCTGACCCATTAATTGGCGCGGGAGCTTAAACATGAACTGGTTTAACCGCCTCAAAGGCTTACGCCCGACACAGGGACTGGTTGTCGGCATCCCTTATATCTGGCTGCTGGTACTTTTCCTTATCCCGTTTTTTATCGTACTTAAAATCAGCTTTGCCGAACAGGATATTGCCATCCCGCCCTATACTCCGCTGTATCATGTAGATGCAGAAATGGGACGGGTAAATATTCTGGTCAGCTACCAGAATTATGCCGATATTTTCAATGATTTCTGGCATTCTCTCGGACAAATGTTTATTGGCAATCTAGGCGATAATATTTATCTGCTGACTTACTGGTTATCAATTAAAACCGCTTTCACTACGACACTTATCTGTTTGCTGGCAGGTTATCCGATAGCCTATGCTATCGCCCGGGCACCGGAAAAAATCCGTAACGGTCTGCTGCTTACCATTATGCTGCCTTTCTGGACATCATTTCTGCTGCGTGTATATGCATGGATGAGCCTGCTCGGCCATAACGGTATTATTAATACTTATCTGATCAAATGGGGACTCATCAACAACCCGATGAATATGCTATACAACTCATTCTCACTGAATCTGGTTATGGTATATACCTATCTGCCCTTTATGATTCTGCCTCTGTACACTCAGCTGGTAAAACTGGACAACCGCCTGCTGGAAGCCGCTGCCGATCTCGGTGCCGGCCCTATTAAAGCGTTTGTTTCCATTACTCTGCCACTATCCAAAGCCGGGATTATCTCCGGTTCGATGCTGGTCTTTATTCCAGCAGTTGGTGAGTTTGTGATACCCGAACTGATAGGCGGACCAAAAAATCTGATGATTGGCAAAGTACTGTGGCAGGCTTTCTTCGATCAGAATAACTGGCCATTGGCGTCAGCAGTTGCTGTCATTATGGTGCTGTTACTGGTGATTCCGATTACCTTGTTCCATCGTTATGAAAACCGGGAAATTGAAGAAGGAGCCAGCCATGCATAAAAACATATCATCCTGGTTTCTCAGAGTAATGCTGTTTCTGGGGCTGGCATTTCTGTATATACCCTTGGTTGTCCTGATTATCTACTCATTCAACAATTCGCGACTGGTCACTGTCTGGGGAGGTTTTTCCACTCAGTGGTACAGTAAATTATTACAGAATGAACAGATACTTGATGCTGCGTGGCTTTCAGTACGCATTGCTCTGTGCTCGGCGGCAGCCGCAGTCATTCTGGGAACACTTGCCGGCTATGCACTAGCCCGCATCAAACGTTTCCGTGGTAATACCTTGTTTGCCGGTATGGTTTCTGCACCAATGGTTATGCCGGACATCATTACCGGTTTGTCCATGCTGCTGTTAATTATTCAGGTACAGATATTGCTGCAAAACAGTGTTTTTAGCTTTCTGTATTTTGAACGCGGCTTTTTTACTATCTGGCTTGGTCATACCACCCTGTGTATGGCCTATGTAACTGTTATTATCCGCTCACGTTTGTCTGAGCTTAATCAGTCACTGGAAGAAGCAGCCAAGGATCTTGGTGCGAGGCCATTAAAGGTATTTTTTCTGATTACACTGCCTTCAATTGCTCCGGCTATTGCATCCGGCTTTCTGCTGTCCATTACGCTGTCGCTGGATGATCTGGTCATTACATCATTCCTGTCCGGTCCGGGTTCTTCTACTTTGCCAATGATTATATTTTCAAAAATCAAACTGGGTCTGGATCCGCAAATGAATGTACTGGCCACCATCATCATTGCACTGGTAGGTACACTGGTTATTAGTATTAATTACTTTATGATGCGGCAAAATACCAGACGTGAACGGGAAATGGCAGAAGCCTATCGACAGAGTCTGTTACTTGAGGCTAACAAATAAAAATGCATACATGGCAGCTATCTGATTTCGGTTAGCTGCCAGTTTTTCATCTTCCTAATCAGTTTAATCATGTAACTATGTCTACCTACATACCGCCAGATACAGAACGCATTGACAGCTACTATACAGCCAGCTGTAATGACCACAGCCACTATCCAAGTTTAAAAGGTACTGTTGAAGTGGAAACCTGCATCATTGGTGGCGGACTGAGCGGAATCGGTACAGCATTGCCACTGGCACAACAGCAGCATAGCGTAGCACTTATCGAAGCCGCCCGAATCGGTTATGGCGCCTCCGGCCGTAACGGCGGTCAGGTCATTTATGGTTACGCTGCTGAAATGAGTAATCTGGCCGGCATGATCGGACTGAAAAATGCACAAACACTCTGGCAGTGGAGCCATGAAGCTGTCACTCTGATTGAACAACAGATTCAAACCTATCAAATCAGCTGTGACTGGCAACGCGGTTACGCTCATGCAGCCATCCGGCCGCGCCAGCTGCGTGTCTTAACTGAATGGGTGAAAGAAGCTGCCGAACACTACCATTTTCATGATTATGAAGTATGGAATTCAAACCAGCTGCAACAGCAACTGGCCAGCGAACGTTATACCGGCGCGATTTTTGACCATCAGGCCGGACATTTACATCCACTAAACTACTTACTTGGACTGGCTCGTGCAGCTGCCCGTGCCGGAGCATTGCTGTTTGAACATTCTCCTATGCTTTCGCTGGAAACATGGCAGCACGGATACCGGATTACCACACCAAACGGGAATATCATTGCCAAAAACGTCGTGATTGCTGTCAATGCCTTTACCCGCAGTCTCCGGCAGACACCTATAAAGGCGCTCGAAGCCAAAATCCTGCCGGTAAGTACATACATGATTGCAACCCAGCCGCTTGGGGAACGTGCTCAGCAACTCATCAAAAATAACATGGCAGTATGTGATACCCGTTTTGTACTTGATTATTATCGTCTGAGTGCAGACAAACGCCTGTTATTCGGCGGTAAAGTCAATTATTCCGGTCGTGAACCCGGCCGGCTGCAACTCATTCAGAGTATGCGCCGTGATATGCTTAAAGTATTTCCACAACTGGCTGATGCAGAAATTGATTATGTCTGGGGTGGTCTGGTTGATATCAGCATGAACCGCCTGCCCCATTTCGGGCGTCTTAACCCGCAACTCTATTTTTTACAAGGATTTTCAGGACATGGCGTGGCTGCTGCCGGTATGGGCGGGCAGATTATTGCTGAGGCAATCAGTGGTGATGACAGCCGCCTGCACATGTTTGAAAAAATTATACATCACAACTTTCCCGGTGGCAGTTTACTGCGCCTGCCCATACAATGGGTAGGAACAGGTTATTACCGTCTAAAAGATTTATTACCTTAATTTTAAAAGTTATAAACTTAACTATAGTACAATCAATACCCGTTTTTGAATTCAAGCAACAGGCTTCATGACCGCTTCCGACTCTTCTGCATTTTATCAGCATGCATTACAACAGTGCCTGCTCATACAAACCGGCCTGATGCAAAGCCATATACTGACTAACGGCGAAAAAGTATGGGTACGGCAAGCTGGTGCACGCAACAGTGCCTGGCGCTATCACTTATTAAAAATAGCTCAGAAAATAAGTGGTATTCACATGCTGCAACCTGTTCCCAATTTGGGCGGAATACCTGCACTGCAAACCGAAGCATCCCGTCTGCGGGCTCTGGCCTCAGCAGGAGTGCGGGTTCCTGCCATTCTGGCGCAACAACCGGATGCACTGATGATTAGTCATATTGGCAATCACAATCTGGAAAAAGAATGGAAACACTGTAAGCATCAGCCTGAACTTCTGTTGCAACGCTGGCAGCTTGGTCTTAACGCCATTGAAGATGTACATAAACGCAAGCAATACCTGAGTGAAACTTTTGCACGCAATATGATTTACATTAATCAGGACAGCATAGGCTTTATCGATTTCGAAGATGATCCTTTATCTGCGATGACATTAACGCAATGCCATTCCCGCGACTGGCTATGCTATCTGCACTCAGGTGCACGTTTAATGCAGGAATTCGGCGTAACTATTCAGGCTAAAGAATTATGGCATAGCGTACTGCATAATCAACCTGATGAAGTAAGCAGTATTGTCAACAAAAGCTTACATAAAATCCGCTGGATGCGTCATCTAAAGGCTAAATTTTATGGTAAAGACACACTTAAGCTTGCCGCGATGGCCGGATACGCCTGAAATAAGCCCGGCTAACACACAATCATGATTGATATTTTGCAAACTAAGGTATGTAAAATAATTTTCCTCATCAAATAAAAAAGCTGTAGCAACAATAATATGCTACAGCTTTTTTAAGTATTAACTGAATTCAACTTGCAGCCCGCTGACAATGCATCACCATTTTCTGCAACATCCATGGTTCTAATAACTGAATATGCTTGTGCTCAACCTTTATCCAGCCTTCATGCTGAAATTTAGACAAAGTACGGCTTACTGTTTCCAGCTTTAGCCCCAGATAGCTGCCAATTTCTTCACGTGACATACGCAAAATAAAATCATTTGCGGCAAAACCACGAAAACTCAGACGATGAGATAAATTCACCAGAAACGCAGCCAGACGCTCTTCTGCACGCATATTACCCAGCATCAGCATCAGCTCCTGAGTACGCAGAATTTCCTGACTCATCAGACGATAAAAATGTATTTGTAATGAAGGCAAAATATTACCGGCATCTTCCATATTAGTGAATGGTAGCTCACATACCTCACTATCTTCCAGAGCTACTGCATCACAGCCATGAACATTATGACAAATACCGTCCAGCCCCAACAATTCACCTGACATAAAAAAACCAGTTACCTGATCTCGTCCGTCCCGGCTATTAACCATGGTTTTAAAAAAACCGGTTCGTATGGCAAATATTGCATCAAACGGTTCACCGGCACGAAACAGATACTCCCCTTTTTTTAAACGACGACTCTGACGAATAATCGCTCCTAAATCGGTTAGTTCCCGCTCTTTAAGCATTACCGGCATACAGAGAATATGCAAAGAACATTTTTCGCATAATTTCTGTACTATTTCACCCTGTTTATACAATCTAATCATAATATATTTAATAATTACTGA
Organism: Snodgrassella sp. W8124; assembly: GCF_016100875.1. Classification (NCBI taxonomy): domain Bacteria; kingdom Pseudomonadati; phylum Pseudomonadota; class Betaproteobacteria; order Neisseriales; family Neisseriaceae; genus Snodgrassella; species Snodgrassella sp. W8124. The sequence continues at coordinate 330,104 of NZ_JACFRP010000001.1, read as the reverse complement.
TTACACTTTGCCCAGAACATCATATAACAAACATATTGATATAAATCAATTTTTTAAAAACTATCCAATATAGTATTGTTATAGACAAAGTGAATTGAATTTCCTTCAGACCCTGATTTAATAAAAAAATTGGCTTATTATGTTTTCACTGCTTTACTTTACTGCCGGATGTATTCTACCATAAATAGTTATCACTCCTATCTATTTCACCAGATCAACACAAGAATAACCATCATTACCCAATGAACACACCACGCATCAACATAGAATTCGACCGTACCCTTATTGCTTCCTTGCCGTCTTCCGGCCCGCGTTATACTTCCTACCCTACAGCAGACCGTTTTAATACTTCATTCACCGCAACTCAGTTACAAACTGCTTTACAGCAAAATATTGGTGACAAACCAGTTTCCCTGTACGTACATGTGCCTTTCTGTAATACCATCTGTTACTATTGCGGCTGTAATAAAATTATTACCAAAGATACCAGCCGTGCCGATATATATATCCGGTATCTGGATAAAGAACTGGCACTGCTGGCACAAAACTGGCAGGGTAAACCGCTGCTGGCACAATTACATTTCGGCGGCGGTACACCAACCTTTCTGAATGATGACCAGCTCAGTCACATCTTTGCCAGTATCAGCCGCTACTTTACACTGTCAGAGCAGGGGGAATATTCAATTGAAATCGACCCGCGTAAAGTGACAGCTGAAACTGTAGCTCATCTGGGCAGACTCGGTTTTAACCGGATGAGCGTCGGTATTCAGGATTTCAATCCGGCGGTACAACAGGCCGTTAACCGCATCCAGAGCGAAGCTGAAACCCGGACAGTTATTGAGGCAGCCAGAGCTAATGGTTTTCACTCTGTCAGTGTCGACTTAATCTATGGCTTACCGCACCAGACTGAAGCCTCTATGCGCTGCACACTGGATCACGTACTGACTCTGCAGCCGGATCGCATCGCCATGTATCACTATGCACATCTGCCACATCTGTTCAAACCACAGCGGCGTATTGATACATCAGCCGTACCCAACAGCAGTGTTAAACTGGATATTCTGCAAAACACCGTTCAATATCTGTTACAGCAGGGCTATATCTTCATCGGCATGGATCATTTTGCCAAACCTGATGACGAACTGGCCATTGCCTTATCTGAAGGCCGCCTGCAACGCAATTTTCAGGGTTATTCAACCCATGCAGACTGTGACTTAATCGCCATCGGCGTATCCAGCATCGGCAAAATCAACAATATCTACAGCCAGAATGAAAAAGAACTGCCTGCCTACTATCAGGCTCTGGATGAAAACCGCCTGCCAGTTATGCGCGGCTACCAGCTTAATGCGGACGACTTACTGCGCCGGCGTGTAATTCAGGATTTGATGTGCCGCTTCCAGCTTAATTACATTGATTATAGCCATGCCATGCAGCAGCCTTTTCAAACTTACTTTGCTGCTGAGCAGTCTGATTTACAGCACCTGCAACAGCTTGGCTTGCTCAATCTTAGTGATCAGAATTTACAGGTTACACCCAAAGGGAGACTGCTGATTCGCAATATCGCCATGGTATTTGACTACTATTTGCGTCAGAAGCGCACCGAAGCCCAGTATTCACGTACATTATAATAATCAAACCGCAACAGTTACCATCGTTTTATCAGCAAGATAAATAACGTTGCCAAAATTAATAAATACTGCAACTGTCCTTCATCGCCATTTACTTAACTGCAAACCAATTTTACTGTTTTATACTTAAACCAGTTCCCACGGTAAATCACGCCGTTTATGAACTGGTTTTAACTTTTTCTCATTACGCAATTGCTGAGCAGCCCAACGTAAATCATATTGCCAGATATAAAGCATACTTCCGGATGCTTTCAACTCCTGCTCATATTTATTTACTGACATCCTTAGCCAGCCAGCTCCGCCTAAGTACTTCAGTGCTTCAATCACTCTCTGGTAACCACTGATTAATCCTCCTTATAATTATTCTGGTCATTTATGTCTGAACGATATATAAATTACTTAGTATCCTGAAAAAAGAACAGTCTGGCATCATTGAAATGTTTACTACACCTGATAAGCTGAATCAGTTTTTACATTACACATGCACTAATACACTGCCTACTATACTTAATCAGCGCCAGGATGCATTACAGCATCTGCCCGTTAATTTTCGCTACGCTGCGATACTGATACCTGTTGACTGGAATCATGGTAACGCGCAAATCTGGCTCACTCAGCGCAGTCAGCAACTACGCCAGCACCGCGGACAAATCGCTTTTCCCGGCGGCAAACTGGAAAATAATGAAAGCAGTATCAATGCAGCATTTCGCGAAAGCGAAGAAGAAACCGGACTAATCCGTAATCAGTGGCGGCTGGTCGGAACCTTACCCCAATGCTATCTGCCTAGTGGTTTCAAAGTTGTTCCTGTTCTGGCCTGGACCAATTCATCTCTGCACTGGCAGCTCAACCCGTCAGAAGTCAGCGAAATATTCCCTGTACCCTTACCTGTTGTTCTGGATAGCGGGCTATACCAGCATAGTATTACTCAATATCAGCATCTTAAGCTTAAGGTTTATCATTTACACTATCAGAACCGGCATATCTGGGGAGCGACTGCATGCATGCTATTACACCTGGCTCAATGCTATCAGGTATGGAGCAGGCAAAACCATCAACACTAATCCAGTAAATCAACACGTACTATTTCTCCGCATAACTGTCTTACCTGCTCCAGACAATGTGCCGGTTTCAGGGCCTGAAAAGCATAAGTAAGCTGAGCCTGAAAACTTCCGGCAGCTATTTTTTCGCCATCGCCAGCCACACCACTGGGCATATCCAGCGCCACCTTAAACGCATCTGCCTGAGAAACTGCATCAAAACAACGTTCAATATCCTGAGGCAAATCACCATGGAAACCAGTACCATAAACAGCATCCACAACCAGATGCACAGACGGCAGCACAGTATGCAATTGCGAAACATCAATACAATCTACAGTAACCGGCAGACATTTCCGGTTGGCTTCTGCAAGAGCTGATAATTGCTGTTCCTGTAAAAACATAATCGTTACCGGCCAGCCATGTAAAGACAATACTCGGGCCAGTACCAGCCCGTCACCTGCATTATTCCCTTTACCACACAGTATCAGTGTATGCTGCGGGGAACGAAACCGACATAATAAATCCTTCGCTGCACGACTTCCTGCATGTTCCATCATTCGGGCATAACTCAACCCTTTTCGATTCTGTGTATCCTCCCATGCTTTCATCTGTGCCACAGTCCAGACCGGCGTATTCATATCTTGTCCTTTAGCAGGAAAAACAGATTATTATCATACTTGGGTATTCCGGCGTTCAATCTGTACACCCACTTCCTTAATACCAGCAAGAATACCCGGCTTCACCACTTTTACCCGCACCCATAATGCCCCGTAACGGTCCAATATAAACTGCGCCACATACTCTGCCAGTGCTTCCAGTAACAAAAATTCCTGTTCAGCAAGTGCCTCTCGCAAATCATCAGCCACTCTGGCATAGTGAATCGTATCGTCAATATTATCGCTTTGCGCTGCCTGCTGAAAATCTGTACCAATATCCACATCCAGCAACAATGTTTGCTGTTGCTGCCGCTCCCACTGATATACCCCAATCAGCGTCTGCGCAGTCATGCCGTGTAAAAAGATAGTATCCATGTCCAACCTACTGAGCTAAAATGCAAACCCTCAGATTGTAGACTAAAGAAACCGCTTTATGGTCAATTACCTTGCAATTATCGGTGCCTATTTACTGGGTTCCCTGTCTTTTGCCGTTATTGTTTCACGCTGTATGGGTATGCCTGATCCGCACAGCTATGGTTCCGGCAATCCCGGTGCTACCAATGTTTTGCGTACAGGCAAAAAAAGTGCTGCTGCTCTTACACTGTTAGGCGATGCACTCAAAGGCTGGCTGGCCGTCTGGCTGGCAAAACACTATCAGACGGTCTGGCAACTGGACAGCAATACCATTGCCATAATTGCCGTAGTGGTTCTCATTGGCCACATGTGGCCGGTATTTTTCAAATTTAAAGGTGGTAAAGGCGTAGCTACTGCACTGGGTGTACTCCTGGCTTTATCATGGCCTACTGCACTTATTTGTGCAGCAGTATGGCTGATTATGGCCTTTGGTTTCAAAGTATCTTCACTGGCCGCATTAATAGCTACTCTGATCAGCCCGTTTGCTGCCTGGTGGTTTATGCCTCAGTTAAGCTGGGTAATTGCTGTTATAGTGATTGATATACTGGTTCTTTACCGGCATAAAAGCAATATCAAAAACCTGTTCAGCGGTCGTGAAGGTAAAATTGGCGAAACTAAATAATAAATTGACATAGCGACCATAAATAAAAAAGACAGTTTTCTCAACTGTCTTTTTCTTTATTTCAGGCATATTACTTCAAATTTTGTTTTTGCTGCTTACGATTGCGCCTGCGCTGACGAATTTCAGCAATTTTACGTTTAAAAAACTGGATACGCTGACGCTTTTTCCACCAGTAATAGACTAGTGCCAGTGCACCAACGCCAATCACAACATACACAACTGCCTGGAACTGATGTACCTTATGCATCAGCCAGTCAATATTTTCCGCACCATATTCACCCAGATATACCCACACGGGTACTGAAATCATTGCAGCCAGACCATCCATCAGCAAAAATTTCGGTATAGAAACTTTCCCGCTGATCCCAGCGGTAATATAAATCGGGGTACGTAAACCCGGCAGAAAACGTGCTATAAATAATACCCAGCTACCATATTTATCAAATTTATCCTGTACCTGAGCATAGCGCCTGGGCGTCATTACCCGCTGAACAAAACGAAATTTCAGAATACGATGACCAAATACGCGTCCGGCACTAAACATCATCCCATCACCTACCAGAACACCAGCCATACCTACCATAAACATGGTATGTACATGCGCATGTCCCAGTCCGGCTATAACACCACCGGCAACCAGCGTTACGTCTTCCGGTATCGGCACACCAAAGCCGCAGGCGACCAATACCAGAAATACCGCTGCATAGCCATACTCAGTAAAAAAAGCTTCCAGCAATGCAAACATAAAATGCCCGTTCTTTTTTTATTCCTGTCAGACAGATTTACTCTGCCAAACCCGACTTAATTGCATTGGCAATTTTTTCAGCTGCCTGACGCGCAACTTCAGTCTGACGAGCTTCTACCATAACCCGCACCACCGGTTCTGTTCCTGACGGGCGAAGTACCACACGTCCATTATCTCCGAGCTGTTTCATCACCTCATCAGCTACCGGCGCCGCAATACTCTGCCAGTCCTGATCAGGCTCAATATGAACATTAATCATAGTTTGCGGAAAAGGCTGCCAGTCAGTAAGTATACTGGCTAAATCCTGCTGTAAAACCTGTAAGGCTGCAAAGACCTGTAAAGCTGCAATAATTCCGTCACCAGTATTATGCTTATCCAGACAAACTATATGACCGGAAGCTTCTCCTCCCAGTGACCACTGATGCTGATGCAGCTGTTCCAGAACATAACGGTCACCTACTTTAGCGCGAACAAAATCAATGCCCAGCCGCTTAAACGCCAGCTCCATAGCAAGATTGGTCATAACCGTCCCCACTACACCGCCATCCAGACAGCCTGCTGCAGCACGAGCTTTGGCAATTACATAAATCAGCGCATCCCCATCATAGACTTTGCCGAATTTATCTACCATCATCAGCCTGTCGCCGTCACCATCCAGCGCAATACCATAATCGGCTTCATTCTGTAATACTGCTGCCTGTAGTGACTTAGTATATGTCGCACCGATTTTCTGATTGATATTATAACCATCCGGCTGATCGCCGATGCAGACCACATCTGCACCCAGCTCATGAAATACCTTAGGAGCCACAGCATAGGCCGCACCATTTGCCGTATCTACCACCAGCTTCAAACCACGCAAATTCAAATGATTCGGAAAAGTAGATTTACAAAACTCAATATAACGGTCAACAGCACCATTTATGCGCCGTGCGCGGCCAAGCTCGCTGGAAGGGACAGTTTTTACCGGCTTTTCCAGCTCTGCTTCAATTTCCAGCTCCAGAATATCACTTAACTTGACTCCACCCTCTGCAAAAAATTTAATACCATTATCATGATAAGCATTATGTGAAGCAGATATCATCACACCGCAATCCAAACGCAGTGCACGGGTTAAATAAGCCACACCTGGTGTAGGTAATGGTCCGGTAAGCAGTACATTTACCCCTGCTGCTGTAAAGCCCGCTTCCATTGCTGCTTCCAGCATATAACCGGAAATTCTTGTATCTTTACCAATCAGCACAGTAGGCTGATGATCAGTTCCATGTTGTACCAGTACATGTCCGGCAGCATACGCTAATTTCAGTACAAATTCGGGGGTTACCGGAAACTTACCAACTTCACCACGCACCCCGTCTGTACCAAAATATTTTTTTGCCATCACCTGCTCCGACCGATTAATTTAAGACTATTATTGTAGAACAGGCATAGCTGTTCAGTCAGTAAATAAAATGTTATTTGAAAACTATCCGGTTCACAATAAATCTGAATCCTATTAAATTCCACTCAGATTACATAATAAAAACCGCAGCCCACGTCTGCTGACAATCTGTAACCGATCTTATTAAATACTTCCGCCCAGGGCCTCCCATACCTGTAAACCCTGACGTGTTTCACGTACATCATGTACCCGTATAATTGCTGCACCACGTGCCACGGCTGCTACTGCAGCCACCACACTTCCGGCAACCCGTTGTCTTGGTTCAGTTTCATCAGTCAGTAAACCAATCATCGTTTTACGTGATACCCCAATCAGTGCCGGACAACCGGCGGCCGCATGCCAGTCTGCAAAATACTGCATTAATGCAATATTATGCTGGAGACTCTTACCAAAACCAAAACCCGGATCTATTGTCAGACGCAAACGTTCAATCCCAGCCTGTTCACACACAGATACCCGTTGCTGCAAATACTGACCAACTTCAGTAACCACATCCTGATATTCAGGATTATGCTGCATATTTTCAGGCTGTCCCTGCATATGCATCAGACACACACCAATATTCTGCTGCTGCGCAAGTAAATCTACTGCACCGGCATCTTCCAGTGCCTGAATATCATTTATTCCGTCAGCCAGCTGCTGCTCAAGTAACTGACGCATTACCCAAGTGCGGCGTGTATCTACAGTTAATGGTACATTCCAGGTAACTAACTCTCTTAATACCGGCTCAATACGCTTCCACTCATCCTGAGGTGAAACAAAATCAGATCCGGGACGGGAGCTCTCTCCGCCAATATCCAGAATATCCGCCCCATCTTTTAATAACTGTTCCGCATGCTTTAATGCCAGAGTCAGAGAAGTACTGTAACTACCACCATCTGAAAATGAATCCGGCGTTAAATTGACGATTCCCATAATTTTCGGCTGCGCCAAATCAATTTGAAAACGCCCGCACTGCCAGTAATTTTGACTAGAATTATTCATACTCAATCATAATCTCTTAACATTTATCAAATAATCATACAGCCTGTATTTGTGGTTAAACCCATAATACTAGCAATAAATTCTGCTCAGCCAGATAAAGATATTTCTCTTCACATCTTGATTTTTTTATCCACAAAGTACAAATTCAGACTCACTGAAAATAACAAAAACATAAAATCTATTAAAAATCATTGCAAATCAAAAAATATTGAAATTAACAAAGATATATATTGAACTACAACCAGAATTGCTATCAGAACTAAGACAGAATACCTTCATGTAAAATAAATTGATAAATCTCAAGATTTAAATATCCTGTCATTATCTGAGTTATATAAATAATCCAGACTCTAATATAACCATCATAATTGCTGTGATTTCACATTTATAACTGATAATAATGGAGAAATATTCAATTTATAAATTCACCTATTTTAAAGCCAGCCAAATTAATAAATGAAAGAATATTTGCCTCATGGGAAATATTGATTTACTACTCTCATGAATGAACCGTTGGCTGAATTTATCACACCAGCTTTTACCAGTATTTTATCATTTACATAATACAGAATCTTCCTGACTTAAATTACCATGCTTTTCAACAATTCATATGAACCAAAATAGCATATACCTATATACCAGAATAACTATTTTCAGTATTACTATTATATTTTGTGTCTCTTATTTTCAGATAAAACATAGAAAAAACGGCAGCTATTGCTGCCGTTAAAAATCATATAACTACATTAATTAGTCCTGTGATTTCTGTTCAGATGCAGATGCTTTAGATTCAGTATTATCCACATCCTCAGTCACAGTATCAGCTTTAGTTTCGGATTGAGTTGCTCCATCCGCTTTAGCATCTGTTTCGGTTTCAGCTACCGCATCAGTCTTAGCTTCAGTTTCAGTCTCAGCTAACGGCTGCTCAGTATCGCCATCCTTAACTATATTTTCACTGAAATCTTTTGGCGGACTAGGCTGCTTACCGGCCATAATTTCCAGCACCTGATCACGGTCAATGGTTTCCCATTCAATCAGAGCCTTAGCCATGGTATGCATCTTATCGCGATTCTCATCCAGAATTTTATAAGCAATTTCATACTGCTCATCAAGGATGCGACGTACTTCAGCATCTACTTCCTGCATGGTTTTTTCAGAAATATTTTTCGATTGCGTTACAGAGCGCCCGAGAAACACTTCATTTTCATTTTCACCATATACTACAGGTCCCATTTTTTTGGACATACCATAACGGGTTACCATATCACGCGCAATCTGAGTAGCACGTTCAAAGTCATTAGAAGCGCCAGTAGACACACGACCAATAAACAACTGTTCAGCTATACGACCACCAAACAGAATTGAAATCTGATTAAGCATCTGATCTTCATACATACTGATGCGGTCACGTTCCGGCAGCTGCCAAGTCAGACCAAGAGCACGCCCGCGGGGCATAATCGTTACTTTATGTACCGGATCTGTAAAATCCAGTGTCTCAGCAACAACAGCGTGACCTGATTCATGATAAGCTGTGGCTTTTTTCTCATCCTCATGCATAACCATGGAACGGCGTTCAGGACCCATGTAAATCTTATCTTTAGCATCTTCAAAGTCACTCATGTCTACTTTGGTCTTATTCCGACGACCTGCAAACAGAGCAGCCTCATTTACTAGATTGGCTAGATCAGCGCCGGAAAAACCCGGAGTACCACGTGCCAGCACAGGTAAATCCACTGATTTATCCAGAGGCACTTTAGCAGCATGTACTTTCAGAATCTGTTCACGTCCACGGATATCCGGTAACGGTACCACTACCTGACGGTCAAAACGGCCTGGTCGCATCAGAGCAGGATCAAGCACATCCGGACGGTTAGTTGCCGCAATCACAATAACTGTTGTATTGCTTTCAAAACCATCCATCTCCACAAGCAGCTGATTCAGTGTTTGCTCACGTTCATCATTACCGCCACCCAAACCGGCACCACGCTGGCGGCCTACCGCATCAATTTCATCGATAAAAATCAGACAGGGAGCATTCTTTTTTGCCTGCTCAAACATATCGCGAACACGCGATGCACCCACACCAACAAACATCTCTACAAAATCGGAACCGGAAATACTGAAAAACGGCACCTGAGCTTCGCCGGCAATTGCTTTTGCCAGTAATGTTTTACCTGTACCCGGTCTGCCACACATCAGAATACCGCGCGGTACGCGTCCGCCAAGCGTCTGATAACGCTGTGGTGCCCGCAGATAATCCACAATTTCCTGCACTTCTTCCTTAGCCTCATCACAACCGGCTACATCAGCAAAGGTTGTTTTATTAGACTCTTTATCCAGCAATCGGGCACGGCTTTTACCAAAAGAAAAAGCACCACCCTTGCCTCCGCCGCCTTGTGTGGAGCGCATGAAATAAAAAAATACACCAATCAGCAACAGTATAGGTAATATGCTGATAAACATATTAGTCAAAATACCCGGTTTTTCTTCCGGAATCACATTAACCCGAATATTTTTCGCTATCAGATTACTAACAAAATTATTTTCCAGCGGTGTCGGTGCATTGGTAATGAAAGAAGATTTATCATGACGCTGGCCCTTCAGTTGCAGACCATTAATCACTGAACCTTCAATATTTACACTGGCAATCTCACCCTTGTTAACCTGCTGAATAAACTGAGAGTATTCAATTTGCTGTTTACTCTCTTTTTTCTCAGTAATGGCATTGAATGCGGCCATTAATACTAACGCCAGCACCAGCCAGACCAAAAGATTCTTTACGGTATTCCGCACTGTCAGAAACTCCTAAGGAGGTTAATTAATTGTTGTTCAGAATAGTTAATATAGCCACATCTTCACATAGCATTGGCTATAACTACTATTTTTTACCGCGACCAAGCAAATAAATTTCGCTCGAGCGGTCACGGGATGCTTTCGGCTTGCGAACCATTACCTGAGCAAAACAATCCTTCATAGCCTGCTGAAACTCTTGCAGACCTGCTCCTTGAAACACCTTCACCAGAAAATCACCACCCGGTTTGAGATGTGCCTGAGCAAACTCCAGACCCAGTTCTGCCAGATAAAAACTGCGTGCCTGATCAGTAATGTTATTGCCAGACATATTGGGTGCCATATCACAAATTACAAGATCCAGTTCACAACCATCCAGCAAAGTTTCAAACTTTGCCAGCACGTCATTCTCGCGAAAATCACCCTGAATAAAACGTACACCCGTCACTGGTTCCATAGGCAGAATATCCAGTGCAAATACCTGTCCAGCCGCACCAGCCAGCCTGGCCGCAACCTGCGACCAGCTACCCGGAGCACTGCCAAGGTCAGCCACTACCGCACCCGGTCGTATCAGATGATCCTTATCATTGATTTCCAGCAACTTATAGGCTGCGCGTGCACGGTAGCCTTCTTTTTGAGCCAGATGAACATAATGATCGTTAACATGCTCGTTGAGCCATGCACTGGAAGATTTAGAGCGAACACCCATGATGCAAATTCTTGAAAAAATCACCACATTGTATCGTGAAATTGATGCAGAATACAGCATTTCCCCTTATATAAAAGATAAATTCATCAGCATAAATAATTTTATCCGCCGGCTATACTCAGCAATTAATCAGACCTGTTTCTCAGGTTTTATTCCAAATCTTTTTTGTAGTGTAAGTTACTCATCTGAATAGATTGACATAGTGAAACACCAGCGCACATATCTGATAAATTGTTTCATTAGCTGCACCAGAATAAAAGCTATAAGAGCGCATAGCGGCAGATAAGCAGGGGTTTCAATTCTGGTACTCAATGGCATGATAGTATCGGCCGTAGCAACATATGTTGCCCATGTATTTCTATCATTTTCCAGGTCAATAGTTTCAATCTCAATCAATTGAAGCTGTGGCTCCTCTTTAAGTACCTTATAACTGAAGGAATAATTACCATCTGATGATTTATCCTGCCCGCTGGGGAATTTGGCCAGAAATGACGTATTTTCCGGTTTAAAATCTCTATTAGTACTATAATTTACCTGAGTAAAAGTACCATCAGACTGAAATACCGCAACTTCAAAAGGATAATGAGATTGGTTTTTGATGCTGCTTCTAGTATATATATGCGACACTAACGGCAGACAAACCACGCACAACCCAAGCCCTGCAACCAATCTGAAAATAAAGGTATCCAGAACTCTCAGTATGCCAAGGCACAAAATCTGCGAAAATTTCATAATTATAATGACTTAACGAAAAAGATATTAATTTTTGCTAACTAATTAAAATAGAATAAATATTACCAACAATAAACAAATATCACAGAAATTAAATATACCTGAATGTTTTATAAATTACTATTTTAATTAAAATAAGAAATACCTTATTAATATACTGATTTTGAATTTTTATTTTCAATACAAATATACAAGACCTCTCAACTATAAAAAATCGTCTGTCTCATTTAAAATAGCTCAACTCTGAATCTAACTTGAATAACAGGCTAATCAGATCGTAATTAATCCGGAAAGTAAAATGGCAACAGATAAATTAAACAGTAAAGAAAAAATGGCATTAAAAGCTCGTGCACATCAATTACATGCAGTAGTACTGATTGGTCAGCACGGACTGACTACTGAAGTAATCACCGAAACCAATCGTAATCTTGATGCACATGAACTGATTAAAGTACAGGTAGCAGGTGACGATCGTGCAGCGCGTATAGCTATTGCAGAAGAACTATGCAAAGCTACTCATGCCGAATTAATTCAGCATATTGGCAAACAACTAATATTATTCCGCCGCAAAGAGAATCCGGCAGAATAAATAAAAGCGATTCATTACATGAATCGCTTTTATTTTATCCGGCTAGTTACTGTAAAACAGTAAACAATTTTTTAAATGCAGATAAATTAAATATAAAACACTTCAAGAATTTCATATTCGCGAATACCGCCCGGTGCCTGAACTTCTGCCACATCACCCTCTTCCTTACCAATCAGAGCACGTGCTATAGGTGAACCGACATAAATTTTAGCCTGTTTAATATCTGCCTCATCTTCACCCACAATCTGGTAACTCACTACTTCTTCGGTTTCCAGATCCTGCATTTTCACTGTAGCACCAAAAACCACCTTACCATCAGCATTGGTTTCTTTTGGATCAATAATATGCGCCAGGGAAAGCTTGTGCTCAATTTCAGCAATCCTGCCTTCAATAAAGCCCTGTTTTTCTTTAGCAGCTTCATATTCTGCATTTTCCGACAGATCGCCATGCGAACGTGCTTCAGCAATTGCTTCAATTACAGCCGGCCGAGCTACACTTTTAAGCTCTTGCAGCTCTTGTTTCAGCAAATTAGCACCAATTACGGTCAACGGAATTTTTTGCATCATATTTCTCCAAGATACCGCTGCAGAATGCATCAACGGTATTTCGTATTAATAACAAAAAGCAAGCCGCCCGATTTTGGCGGCTTGCGCTGTTCCATAGGTGCTATTTTAGCAGACCGGTATAAAATAGCAACGTTTATAACGACTATTTCATAGAATAATCAGCTAATTTAATTTGCCATAATATTCATCATCAATACTGCGGCTTTGTATGTTCATTAATCTGATTAATCGAACCAATCATCGCCAGATTTATCTGAAGTCTAAACTTCATTTAAATATATTTTAATAAAAATATACATATTTTAATTATTTTATTAGCTTATGCCTCGGTTATCTAATCTTTTAATTATTTCATAATATATAGTAAATCAATTCAGCTTTCTTTTATGAATTTTAAAAAATTCAGTTTCGCCCGATAAGGAAAATCACTCAGATATAAATTTTTTGCTAAAATTCATCAGAACAAATTTACCAAAAGAATACTGCTGCTAACCATTTAAAAAATATATACATTGATTGGCTTGTTAATAAAATATTCAACATCACTACGCTAATTAGATTTAAATTAGACTATTAGTATATCCTTTCGCTCTCGCTTTATATCTAATCAAATAATCCCGTTTAAAAATCCAAAATTATTTCAATATGAATCTATTTAAAACAAATAAAAATTTTGTAGCTATGCTATTAGTAATATTGTTGTCTGCCTGTAATAAAACTAAATCATTAGAAGAAAGTTATAAAACAGATACTCTGAATGTAAATACAGAATTTATTACTGAAAAGAATATAAATATTAACCAAATACAACAGATACCAGTTAATACTTTAGTATCAAAATACCCGCCATTAACAGATAGTACTTTTATTTTAGGCAAAGGAGATGGTGTGATTTCAGAATTCAGAATTAGTTTAAGAAATACATTTACAGAAAAAGAAATTGAAAACAGAGACATTATAATCAGAGAAGTAACGTGGTCTTGCAATCAAGATGAAAATTTAACTATCTGGTATGAGAAAAAACAGGATCAATGGGTTCTGGTAGACCATGTAATCTGGTATAAAGATGCTTTATTTTAAACATTTATTTAATCATTAAATATTAACTTATTATATAAATAATAGTCCTGACTATAACTTGAGAGCTAAATTTAATTATTTTATCTGATTGACAGCCAATCAACATAAAAATAAACACTATCCAATCCAATTATTAATATTTCATTAAATAAAATACCTTTCAAAGATATTTCTCTGAAAGGTATAAAATTGATTAATAAAAATTATCAGGTTTTTATCAATTTAAAATAGATTCAATGCTATTCTTTGTTATTAAAACGGAATATCGTCATCAATATCATCTACCGGAGCAGGAGTAGGTGCCGGTCGCGGTGCCTGACGGCGCGGAGCTGCCGGTGGCGGACTGGAAGCAGCAGGTGCAGCATCATAACCGTCCTGATTATAGTTACCTCCTCCCTGTGCGTAGTTGGTTCCGCTATTCATCTGATCATAGCTATTACCTGAGCCGGAAGCACTGTCATTGCGACTGCCCAGCATTTTCATTTCACTGCCGATAATATCGTATGCGGTGCGTTCGATACCATCTTTACCGGTATATTTACGACTTTGAATCCTGCCCTCAATAAACACCTGACTGCCTTTACGCAAATACTGGCTGGCTATCTCACCCAATTTACCGAACAGAGTAATATTATGCCATTCAGTACGAGTCTGGCGTTCACCATTACGGTCACGCCACTGTTCATCAGTAGCTATGGAAAAATTGGTTATTGCATCTCCGCTGGGCATATATCGTGTTTCAGGATCACGACCCAGACGGCCAACCAGGATGACTTTATTAACAGACATGGTGGTTTCCTAATAATGAATACAGGCTGTCCAAGATGACAACCCATAATTAAAAGATTACAAATATCGCAGAATGCCGGAAATTCAGGCCCATTGCCAGTGCCGTTGCCAGGCATTGATAACAGCATTCGAGTAAGTACTACGCCCTAAGCTACCATTATAACGCGCCAGCGCTCTTACCATATTACCATTCTCACGATTTCGATAATAACGCAGGATAGTACATCCGTAACGTAAGTTAGTGCGAATATCGAATAAGTTATGTTCCGGACGACCAATTTGTTTTACCCAGAAAGGCATTACCTGCATTAAACCGCGGGCGCCTACTCCGGAGATAGCATATTGACGAAAACGGCTTTCCACTTCGATCAGACCAAGTATAACCTGCGTATCCAAACCAGCACGCATTGATTCATACTGAATATTGGTTAATAAACGTTTTCGTGCATAATCATCAGGAATATGTGAAGCAAGACGACCCGACATGGCATTTAGCCAGCGGCTGGCCTCTGCGGGCGAAGAAAAAATCAGGCGCGGAGGATTGGCATTATTAACTGCATTGCGCATGATCGAAGCGACATCATCAGAAAGGGTTTCTTCACGCTGTGCACCTGCCAGCACTATACGCGGCACAGCTATCCCCAGCAGGGAAGCACCACCTGCCTGTAACAGCCGGCGTCGCGAGACAGATTTATTTCTGTACGGCATATAATTTAATTCCGTTTGTGTATTGTATACAAACTGATTGCAAGATTACGATAGGCAATTTTAATTGATTATATTAAATATAGTTAGATATTTTAAAGTTTATACAGTAATTTTTATGACAATATGAGTTTTTCAATTCACAGAATCCATACCAGACAACTGTTTTAAAGAAAAAAGCCAATATCAATATTGGCTTTTTTCATGATATAACAGCTGAACTGCTTAACTCAGGGCGATCGGTACAAAAGCTTCACGCGCCAGTTCTTCTTGTGCCAGATCAGTTACTACTGTGGAAAATTGTACACCAAACCAGTTTCTGAAATTTTCAAAGCTCAAATCAGGCCACAAGCTTTCATCCTCACACCAGTCAGCCAGTTCTGCTGCAAAGATATCCTCATAACGCTGTTCGATTTCAACCCACAAGCTCTCTATATCTTCACTGGCGGAAGTCAGATAGGCATTGGCATCCTGTTGCAAAATATCCAGAGATAACTGTTCCAGATCAATATCAGGTAATTTTTGCAACCAGGCCCAGAATGGTTCAAGCGGAACAAGCAAAAATACACTGCGATTAACTTCATACATAGTCTTATTCCTTGTTTTATACTGATCTGAATTTCAGTTTTCGGAATGATACTTTTTACTGTTATAAAATACTAACGTTTAATGCACATTCCAATAGGGCTGACTTACCGAAACCGGAGATTCAGTCAAATTGTCGCCTGTATTTTTATCTGGTGTTGAATCAGTTGTTGCCGGAACATTATCATCTGATTCAGTTACTTTTTTAAAAGATTGACTTGATGATACAGAAGCCGGCTGGGTAACGGCATTATCGCTACCTGGAGCTACCAGATTATCTATATCGTCATCATCTTCATCATCTGCCGGAAACAATGAGCCGCCTACCTGATTGTTACGCAATTTCATATATACATCACGCATGTATGTATAGCGATCCAGTGCAGCATCATTCAAGCTATCGGTTACATCCAGCAATGCTTCACGCGAGGCTACTCCATTCAGGCCGGTAAGACTCCAGCGTACAGCATCTTCCTTGAAAATAGCATTTTCTATCGGGAATACATCAGTAATGGTACTTCCGATACTATCACGTACTGTCGACGGACCCAAAAGAGGATAAACAAAGTAATTACTGTTTTTCCAACCCCATGAGGCAAAGGTATCACCAAGGGTATTTTTGTTGTTCGGAATCCGGCCTGCATCAGCAATATCCAGTAAACCGCCCAAGCCAAATGTAGTATTAATACCAACGCGCACGAAATCTGTACTGGCTTTCTCAATATCCAGACGCAGCAGATTACTGCCAAAACTCACTACATCGCGCAAGTTATTGAAAAAGTTGTTAACGCCTGTACGTACAGGTGAAGGAGTGACTTTTCGGTAACCGCGGGCAACCGGTGTCATGATATAACGATCAAGATGATCATTAATATTGAACATCACCCGGTTATAACCCTCATACGGATCTTTATAAGTATAGGTCTGTTCTGCTGCCGCCCAGCCAGCCTGACTGAGCACAAGCAGTACACAGCCTGTTAGCAACTTTTTCTTACTACTCATTGTAATGATTCCTCTACACCGTAAAGTGCCATCAGGGTAATGAGTCCCGCCGGCACACCGGCGATGTGCAACATAAATTTCTGTCTGTGCGCCAGCCGCTTAGCCGCCACGAGCAATGCCACGCAGGCAGAATCGGCTTCGGTTACACCACTGACGTCCACTTTTTCTATTTGTCCGGTTTGGATATAGTCACAGAAACGTTTGAAATCGTTTTCTCCTACTGTACCCATAGTTACCTTGTCATGAATCATCAGGGTTTTACCCTGCACGTTGGTTTGCATGATTATTTACCGTTTTTGGCACGTAAATCCGCTACTAAACCATCTATGCCTTTCTGGCTGATAGTCTGATTAAACTGGTTGCGGTATACAGTCACCAGACTGGCACCTTCTACAGCTACATTGTAAATACGGTATATATTGCCTGCCTGATACAGGGTGTAATCCATACGTACTGGTTTACTGTTAGGTGTTGTAACATCTACACGCACAATGATTTCGCGTCCGCCCTTATTAACGACAGGATTACTGTATACATTTGCCTGAGCATTTTTAAATTTCAGCATAGTGCCGGAATAAGTACGGATTAACAGGGTTTTAAACTCCTGAGTTAATGCCTGCTGCTGTGCAGTACTGGCGGTACGCCACGGAGCACCTACCGCCAGTGCAGTCATGCGCTCAAAATCAAAATACGGAATAGCATAGTTTTCAGCCTGACGGCGTACCTGATTATCATTTTTACCATTGGCTGAACTTAAAATATTCAATACCTGAGTAGCATTGTCTTTAAGCTGGCTTACTGCCTGCTGTGGTGAAGCAAATGCCATACTAATGCTCATAATCGCAATACTTACCGCCCCGAAAAATGAAGATTTATTCAGTTTCATTAATATATTCCTTTAATTAAATCAAATTTGTTTATCTACTGTTACTTTTACTTATTCACTTGCAGAAGCAGCAGTATCTGTTTTTTTATTATCGCTTTTGGCATTACCCTCAGCAAAACTGGTCATAAATTTACCAATTAACTGTTCCAGCACCAAAGCTGAACTGGTAATAGTAATATTATCCCCATCGGCCAGATTATCCGGGTCGCCGCCTTGCTCCAGTCCGATATACTGGTCGCCAAGCAAACCTGAAGTCAGAATCTGCGCTGAAGTGTCAGTACTAAACTGGTACTGTTTATCAATTTTTAAAGTCACTTTAGCCCAGTAAGTTTTCGGATCAAGTACAATTTTGTCTACCCGGCCAACCACAACACCGGCTGCTTTGACAGGCGCCTGTGTTTTTAAACCGCCAATATCGCTGAACGAGGCCGATAAAGTATATGTAGGCTGGGAAGAGCCGATACCATTACCGCCGGCTACCCGAAAAGATAAAAATAGAATTGCCACTATGCCTATTAAAACAAATAGACCAACCAGCATTTCCAGACTGTTTTTTTTCATATCATTACCTTGTTAATCTGCACCCTATTTGGTAAACATCAGAGCGGTCAGCATAAAATCCACTGCCAGAATAGTTAGTGAGCTGGATACAACAGTACGTGTATTGGCGCGCAAAATACCTTCTGATGTCGGTTTTGCATAAAAACCCTGATAAACAGCTATCAGAGTAACAACTACGCCAAATACCAATGATTTAATTAAACCATTTACAACATCGTAGTAAAAATCAAGATTATTCTGCATTTGACCCCAGAATACGCCGTTATCCATGCCAAAATATTTTACGCCAATCAGATAAGCACCATAAACGCCGGCAACATTGAATATTGAAGCCAGTAAAGGCATGGAAAGTACACCTGCCCAGAAACGTGGGGCGATAACTCTCGCCACCGGATCAATAGCCATGACATTCATGGCTTCCAGTTGTTCAGTGGTTTTCATCAAACCTATTTCACTGGTCATTGCACCACCGGCACTGCTGGCAAACAGTATTGCAGCCAGTACCGGACCAAGTTCGCGCAGCATGGCGGCAGCCACCATATAACCAAGAATATCAGCAGATTTAAATTTAGCCAGCTGTGTATAGGCCTGTAACCCCAGTACCATTCCGACAAACAGTCCTGATACTGCGATAATGACAATAGAAAGAACACCGGAAAAATACATTTGCCGGATCATCAGGCGCGGACGGCGTAAAACTGTTCCGCTGCGCAGCAAGGCGGCAAGCAGAAATAATGCTGCCCGCCCCAGATGCTGGACAAAACTCAGGGTTTTTGCACCCAGTTGCTCGATTGCTTTCATCACGCGATGTCTAAATCCTGTTGTAAGGTGGTGGTAGCCGGATAACGAAATGCTACCGGGCCGTCTGCCTGACCATGAATAAACTGATTTATCCATGGTGAATCCAGTTCACGCATTTGTTGCGGTGAACCGGAAAAAATAATTTCACCGTGTGCCAGAAAAACCACATGGCTGGCAATATCCAGAGATTGCTGGATATCATGTGTCACCATTACGCTGGTAGCATGTAAGGCTTTATTGATCTTACTTACCAGACTGGCTATTACCCCGAGTGAAATCGGATCCAGGCCGGTAAATGGTTCATCATATAGCAATAATCCCGGATCAAGTGCAATTGTACGAGCCAGTGCTATTCGTCTTGCCATACCACCGGAAAGCTCGGATGGCATTAATTGCTCTACCCCGCGTAAACCAACTGCATTCAGTTTCATGACCACCAGATCATGTATCATGCTTTCCGGCAAATCAGTATGTTCCCGCATTGGAAAAGCAACATTATCGAATACTGATAAATCCGTAAACAAAGCACCAAACTGAAACAGTACGCCCATGTTACGGCGATGGTAATACAGTTCTTCGCGGCTGAATTCGGCAATATCACGACCATTGATCAATACCTGGCCCTGTTGTGCACTGATCTGACCGGTGATTAAACGCAACAAGGTTGTTTTACCACTTCCGGAACTACCCATAATAGCGGTAAAACTGCCCTGCTCCAGTTTAAAATTAATATTTTTTAAAATGGGTCGGTCGCCATAAGCGAAAACCACATCTTTCATTTCAATAAACGGCGTAGCCATATTGAGAATTCCCATGCCGTATAGCAACTTAGATTTTATGATGTCTGTTGGTATTTATCAAATACAAGTGCGTAATTACTGCTCTGCTTTCCAGTGCCTGCTCATATTCAGTGCAGCATGAATTGCTGCAAATAAACTGCTGCTGGTTGCTTCACCAGTACCGGCAAGATTCAGCGCAGTACCATGATCCACTGAGGTGCGGATAAAAGGCAGTCCCAGAGTGATATTAACGCCCTCTCCAAAACTTGCATATTTTAATACCGGCAATCCCTGATCATGATACATAGCCAGAACAGCATCAGCCTGTTCAAGCATGAAAGGCTGAAACAGTGTATCTGCCGGAAATGGTCCGGTTATTTGCATACCCTGCTGTTGTAACTGGCTGATTACCGGAATAATAATATCATTTTCTTCATTTCCAAGATGACCGCCTTCACCAGCATGCGGATTGAGACCGGCAACCAGAATACGCGGCTGTATCAGCCCGAATTTTGTCTGCAAATCATGATGCAGAATAGTTAGTACTTCGGTTAATAATTCAAGTGTCAGGGTATCTGCTACTGCCCGCAGTGGTAAGTGAGTAGTGGCTAAAGCCACTCTCAGACCGCCACCGGTAAGCATCATTACTACTTGAGAAGTAGCACTCTTAGCAGCCAGATATTCCGTATGGCCGCTAAAAGCAATACCGCTATCGTTGATAATTCCTTTATGAACCGGAGCAGTGACTATAGCAGCAAATTCACCCTGTTCTATGCCAGTATATGCTCTGTCCAGTAATTGCAATACATAAGCAGCATTTTGTACGTTTAATTTTCCTGCCTGAACAGATACCTGAACTGGAATATGACAAACTTCCAGTACTCCGGATACAGGTTTGTTACTATCTGGCTGATAAGCCTGTATGGTAATTTTTTTATTCAGTTGTGCCGCACGCTGCTGCAATAATTGCATATCTCCCAATACCACAATGCGTTGCGGCCAGTCCTGGCTGGCCAGATCCAGACAGATATCCGGACCGATACCTGCCGGCTCTCCGCTAGTAACAGCAATAATTAACTGATTCTTCATAAAAATAAGCCAGAATTATAATGATATTTTTCACAGAAAAATCAATAAAAAATACTTAGCTATCAGAATATACAAACTCGACATTTCGACACTGATACAGGCTGCACGCATTGCAGAAAAGTTGTTTTTATGCAGTTAATCCAAAGGACGAATACTGATATAGGCCTGATCATGTAACTGTTTCAGGAAATTCTGCAGTAGAATTTCGCGTTTTTCCTGTACCAGTACTGCACGCATCCCGTTACGCTGACGTTCTTGCGGGCTGTCATTGCTTCTGACAGCCACCAGACGGATTACGTGCCAGCCAAACTGAGTACGCACCGGCATGGATATCTGACCCGGCTGCAATGATTTCACCGCAGCTTCGAATGGCGGCACAGTCTCACCATCGATAATCCAGCCCAGATCTCCGCCATTTTGTGCACTGCCATCCTGAGAATACTGCCGTGCCAGCTGATCGAATGAGGCACCGGAACGTGCCTGCTGAGCAATCTGTTCAATCAGTTTTCGTGTGATATCGTTATCGTTTTTCAACAGAATATGTTGCACATGATAGGAATAGGCTGTAACTGGTGGCGGCAGAGGTCGTCCTTCCTGCTGGGCACGTGCAATAGCATCATCTACCTCTGCATCACTGACCTGACTTTTGCCCATTACTTCACTTTGTTCAATTTTCTGTGCCAGCAGGTTTTCCGTTATGGTGCGGCGCAGCTGATCTTCATTCACACCTTCTTTAGCAATGCGCTGAATCAGCTCTTTAACTGTCATATGGCGTTGTGAAGCAAACAGTTCAATTGCTTCGTTTACATCGGCATTAGTCAGGCGGATATTGGAGCGCTTGGCAGCTTGCACCAGTAAATCCTTACGTATCAGCTGTGCAAGTGCCTGCTCGTGTAAATCTGCATTACTGATATTTTGTCCTTTTGGTAACTGTGAACGCATCTGGGCTGCTACTAAGTCCAGCTCGCGACGTGTTATTACATCATCATTGACAACTGCCACAATGTTATCAACTGGTTTGATATCCAATGCCATTGCCGAAGGCAATACTACAGCCAGCATAGTTGCTGCCAGCCAAGAATGTATCTTTTTCATTAATGTTTTACCTCATAAGTATTGCTGTAACCGGGAATTTGTGAAGTGAGCTGATTTAGGGAACCATTTCCCATACCTGTCAGGTCACGCA
Organism: Snodgrassella sp. W8124; assembly: GCF_016100875.1. Taxonomy (NCBI): domain Bacteria; kingdom Pseudomonadati; phylum Pseudomonadota; class Betaproteobacteria; order Neisseriales; family Neisseriaceae; genus Snodgrassella; species Snodgrassella sp. W8124. Next base: position 307,725 of record NZ_JACFRP010000001.1, on the reverse strand, counting down.
ACTGCAATTGGAATAATACGGCGGTTTTGCGTTTTTTGTAATCATCTGTATAGCGGGAACCTACCAGTCCGGCACTCCAGCAATGACATGGACTCTGGTACTCTATCCCTACTGTCTGATTCAGAGATGTACTACTATTAAAATCATAATCCTGCCGTGCAACCAGATAGTAATTACGGGTTAGCGGCCATTGAATACCAACATCTATTGTACGCATTTTGCCATAAACATCATCGTATAAATTTTCATAACGACCATATTTATAGCGAACACTGATAGTTTTACCTGCATTCGGTGTATAGCGGATGCCAAAGTTATAACTTTCAGATGTTTTTAAATCCTGATTGTAATGCCAGTTAGTTTCAGCTGTGATGTGCTCGCTCAGGGCAGCACGTCCAAAAGCCACCATATCAGAGCGTTTGCGTTCTTTATTTTTAGGCGTGTTGTCATTCAGTTTGACGTTATCATCACGGAAATAAAAGCGCTGACCAATACCGGCTGCGAAACGTTCAATACCGTTAGTACTATCATATATCCGAGATTGCAGCGCCGTTGTCATAAAATTAGCCGCATTGATTCTGTCCTGTCCTGAATAACGGTTTTCATGAAATAACTGATCATAGGTAAAACTGTTTTCGGCTGTATCAAACAAAGGCATATCATTCTGATTACGTCGCGGTATATAGGTATAAAACAGACGTGGTTCCAGTGTCTGAATATATCCCTTGTTTAATCGATTGTTTTTCCATAAACGCTCAAAGGTCACGCCTGAATCCACACTAAGTAAAGGTACGGCACGATCCATACTGCGGCTATCCTGATTATCCTGCCGGTTCATATCATAATGAGTGGCATGAAAACTCAGTTTTGGCCGGATATACCCCCAGTTATTGGAATAGTCAGCAGTAAATGTTGGCAATAACACCAGACGGGTACCATTGGGATATTTATGTATCCACCAGTCTTTATGACCAGTTTCCCTGCCCTCAAAACGGGTTGCTTCAGCATAGACATTGACTGCGTAATGATTACCAAAATAACGGTTCCACGTAGCAGATAAACGAGGTAAACGTGAGTAAGGCTGATCCTTATATCCACTGATTGAGGCCAGTGTCTGATATTTTTGCACCATTAAACTGCCATCAAATGTCCCGCCCCATAAATCCCGGTGGTAATTCAGCCATGCCTGCCGGTTCAGATTAGAACTGCCATTATCTCCGCTCCAGAAATCACGCCGGTAATCATCATCTGAGACCTGATGATAGTCAATACCGCCGGTTAATCCCTTTGCCAGTCTCTGGGAATGGGTAAAATCAATTTCAGCACGATTTTTGTGACTGCTTTTCTGATCATTCGGCACCCAGTCAGCACTAATCTGCCCCTGATAAGTCGGCTGCAGGTAACGGAAATCACCACCCAGCTGTAGACCACGGCTGCTAATAAAATGCGGCCGGATAGTTGCATCATAATTAGGAGCCAGATTCAGATAATAAGGAGTCATTATTTCAAAACCGTCAGATCCTCCTTTAAGTGTAGGCGTCAGAAACCCGCTTTTACGATTGCCGTTTAACGGAAAATCGATCCATGGTGTATAAAACAGAGGAACACCGCCAAATACCAGCGTTGCATTACGGGCTACCCCAACATTTTTATCATAATCCAGATCAATACTGCCTGAACGGATATACCAGCTGTCATCGCCCGGATTACAGGTATTGAATTTAGCACTTTGCAGACGATAGCGATTTTTACCACCCATCTGTATCTCGTCCCCGACACCTTGCAGACGCCGGTTATCATTTTCCATTTCAAAGCGGCCGGCATCACCGACACCCGTACTTTTAGCCATGTCGTAAGTAACATGTTCACCGGTAACACGTCCCTTACCATTATCTAAAGTAAAGTGATCACCAGCTTTAACAATCTGGCTTTCCTGATCATAATCAGCCCAGTCTGAATTCAAAGTGACATCATTACGCTCAATAATGACACTCCCTTTTGCATGTACCTGAACCTGTGACTGCCCGTTGACATCGTCAGCCACAACCCGGGTAACATCAGTACCCGGATTAGCTTCACCGCTGCTTTGTACAGGTTTAACAAAATTTTTCGGTCGCTGTGGCGCTGTACAAACATTTCCTTCGCCCATAGACAAAGGTGAGGCCGCAAGAACAAACCCGGGCAAAGTACAAAAAACCGTTGTTAAGGCCAGAGCTAATGGTTTTGGAGAGAATAAGTAGGACAAAGTATCACCTAAACGGCTTTGCCAGTTAAAATAGTGTTTATTTTAACCTGAAAAATGTCATGCAACGAGAATCTGAATTAAAAAAATGGTTTCATACCTGCTATCCGCAACAGGAATTTGTTCTTAGTTTTGCAGCTGCTGATGCTGATTTCCGACGCTATTTCCGCGCTACTTTTACTGACGACCGTACAGTAATCTGTATGGACGCCCCTCCGGATAAAATGAGTATCCTGCCATATATTAAGGTACAAAAGCTTTTTCAGGCTCTTAATGTTCCCGAAATCTATCATCTGGATACACAGCAAGGATTTATGGCTCTGGAAGATTTTGGTAATACCCCTTATCTGGCTGCACTGCAACAGGATAAACGTGCTGAAGTACACAAAGTATTGCTGCTGGAAGCCATTGATGAACTCATCAAACTGCAACTTTCAAGCCAGCCGGATCAACTACCATTATATGATGAAGCCGTACTAAAAAGGGAAATGCAACTTTTTCCTGAATGGTATGTTCAGAAAGAACTTGGTTTATCATTAACTGAGAAACAGCAACAGTTATGGCAGCAAACAGTTAACAATATATTACCGGTAATATTGTCACAGCCACTGGTCTATGTACATCGTGATTTTATTGTTCGAAACATCATGCTCACCCGCGACCGCCCTGGTATTCTTGATTTTCAGGATGCATTGTATGGTCCGATTACTTATGATTTAGTATCACTATTACGTGATGCATTTATCGAATGGGACGAAGAATTTATACTTGACATTGTCATTCGTTACTGGGAAAAAGCAAGAGCTGCCGGATTACCGGTACGTACTGATTTTGATCAGTTTTACCGTGATTTTGAATGGATGGGTGTACAGCGCCATCTGAAAGTTGCCGGTATCTTTGCCCGCTTATATTACCGCGATGGTAAAGATAAATATCGCGGTGAAATTCATCGCTTCCTGAAATATTTACGCAAAACCAGCCGCCGTTATGGTGAATTGCGCCCGCTACTGCAATTAATTACTGAATTAATTGGCTCAGAAGAAGTTCAGACAGGTTATACTTTCTAATTAAATCAAAATTATTAAATATCTGCCAAGAAATAATAAAGCTGCCTTAATTCCTAAGCAGCTTTATTATTTAATCTGCAGAAATATTAAATAAAAATTTTAGTTTCTGCCAAAATCCCATTACTGCATAATTATTTAACCGGTTATTTAAGTGCCATTCCTGTTGTTTCATTTGTTCAAGTAAATTGTGTAAATGTGATGCTTCAGATTTCATTTCTTCGTACTTTTGATTTATATAATTAAGCTCTCTTTTTAAATTTGCTTGTTCATTATCATTTAATAGCTGCTTATTTTCTAATTCACGCTTATATGCGTCTTCAAGAGAAATAATCTTATCCGTATAAAATTTATGATTCACCGGATCTGAACGTATTTTACCATATACATTTTTCTCAAAAATCTTCTTTAGTGAGAAATAATAGTTTTCAACATCTGCAACTGTAAACTTTATTTCACCGCCAAACTCTGTCTCTAGTTTTAATTTTTTTGAAATACTCACTTCAATGATCGGTATATGATTTTTTTCAAAAGAGTGTATTTTTTTAGAATAACAAGCATTAGTATAAACAACCTCTATAGCCAGACATCCTTTCCATTTTTCCTGCAATTCACACTCAGAAGAAAAATAGCCAACAAGGTCGGGATAATATTTTTCCTCATCTTGATCGAAATGCTTAAATCGAAGACACGGCTCAACTAAAAATTTTGAAAAATTTAAAATATATTTATTTTTATCAATAGTAAATTTAATTACAGGCATTTCCAGTAATATCACTGTCGCTGCAGAATGGTAAATAGACTCTTTATTGTTTTCATCAATTTCGTCGGATTTATACCGAAAAAAGCCATGTTCAGTTGGAATTAACTCCAGACGATTAATTTCATCGTATTCCGTTGAGTAAAACGTTAATTCCAGATATTTTTTAAAATTTTGTTCTTTTAATCTCAGAACATCCCAGATATAAAAAATTTTTGGCTGCAAAGATTGATTTTCGCAGATAAAACATTGATTTTTATCTTTAGCATATGCCCAGATTTTTCTAGCCAATTGTTATTCTCCCCTGTATTAAGTTTAAACAAAATAATTCAGATTCACAAAATTGATTTCTTCCTTAAAACTACAAAGGCATATACCCGTCAAATCGCGTTGTTTTACCAAAATACTGAAAAGCCGGTGTCTTTCCTGCTAAAACTGCCCCATTAGCCGGTCTTTTTACCACGACCCGTTTTCGGGCTAATTTCTGTGCTGCGAGTAATAAAGCCTGATCATTATTCATATCCGCATTACCCAGCAATTCATGAAAATAAGCCATTTCTTTTTTTACTGCTGCTGCTTTTTGCTTTTGCGGATACATCGGATCCAGATAGACCACATCAGGCAATGGTATCTGTTTTTGTTCCGCGTCTGGTAAAGTGATACTGCCATAATGCAGATGAATCTGCTGTGCTATATGCGCAGTCTGTTTATCAACCATCGCACGTTTCAGCCCGTCCGCAAATAAAACATATACATAAGGATTCTGTTCAAATACCACAACTTCCAGTCCCAATGATGCCATTACAAAAGCGTCCCGACCTAAACCTCCGGTAGCATCCCAGACAAGCGGCCGGTTTTTGGCCTGAATAGCACGTGCCAGTAATTCTCCCCCACCAAAAAGCCGCCGGTGCCGTGCAGTACCTTCTACAAAATCAACCCGCACGACCCCTTTTTGCCCGGCTTTAGCTAAAGCAAGACTGTCATTTTCGTATATCAGATATAATCCCTGTTCGGGTGGTTGTTGCTGATAACAGAGTTTTTTACTGGCTAGCAATTTCTGTAAAGGAGTGATCAGATCAGTTTTATCTGCTATCTGACCGGTTAAAATCAGAGGCTTTACCATCAGACAATCCCTAACCGTTCCATCCGGTAACGCATAGAACGAAAACTGATACCCAGTAATTTGGCGGCCTGTGTTCGGTTATATCGGGTTTGCGCTAAAGCCTGTTCCAGGATTTTTCTCTCTATTTCATCCAGATAATCCTGTATCTGAGTTTTTCCGAACTGGTAATCCTCAATTTCCTCATTACTATCTGCGGATAGATTACTGCCGGCATTCTCTGCAGATTCAGTACGCGGATTATCCAGCTGATAGCTATGAATCTGTAAATCATCTACCTCAATAATATGATTTTTCGACAGTGCAATAGCACGTTCCAGAATATTCTCCAATTCACGGAAATTACCGGGATAACTGTATTGCAACAGTGCTTTTTTTGCTTCCGGTGTTAATGTCATGGTTTCATCATGCAAAATTCGTTGCAGTAAAACCCGAATTAACTGCGGCAAATCATCACGTAATTCACGTAATGGCGGCATGGTAATAGATACAACATTCAAACGATAAAACAAGTCCTGACGAAACTGACCTGATTCAACCAGAGCATTTAAATCTTTATGGGTTGCACAGATAATACGGACATCAACCTGCTTTTCTTCCATTTCGCCAATCCGGCGTACAGCACGTTCCTGAATGGCCCGCAATAATTTAACCTGCATCGATAGTGGTAAATCAGCTACTTCATCCAGAAATAATGTTCCGCCGTCCGCATGCTGAAAAAAACCGGCCCTGTCTGATTCTGCTCCGGTAAAACTGCCTTTTTTATAACCAAAAAACTCACTTTCCATCAATGCTTCAGGTATGGCACCACAATTTACAGCAACAAATGCCTTGTCTCTGCGTTCTGACTGTTCATGAATACTGCGTGCTGCCTGCTCTTTACCACTGCCTGATTCTCCGGCGATGTATACCGGCACGTTACTTTTAGCCAGCTTGCTGATCAACTGACGTACTTCTGTTATTAACGGAGAATTACCCAGTAAACGTTCACGTACCTGCTGTTCGTTAACCATTGCGGAATTATCTTCATTTTTTTGTTTATTTTCAGACTGTTTAAATGCGGTTACCATTTTATTATCTATTTCGGTTTCAGCAGTATTATTGATTGTAATAACAGATTTAACCAGAGTACGTAGCTGCGCCAGTGTAATAGGTTTTTGTAAGTAATCGAAAGCACCATTTTTCAATGCCTGTACAGCCTGCGCTGCATTTCCGTAAGCGGTAATAACTGCAATCGGAATATCCAGATTATGGGCAGTAATATAATCAACAATCTCCAGCCCGGAGCCATCCGGCATACGCATATCCGTTAGCACCAGAGAGAAAGCATGCGTACGTAAAGCCTTTTTTGCCTCAGCTACACCAGCAGCAGTTTTTACGGACAAACCCATTTTAATCAGGGTTAACTCCATTAAATCACGAATATCGGCTTCATCATCTATTATCAGTACCGGCTTTTCTAAGTCCATCTGATTATTATTATTCATCAACCATCCTTGGCAAGGTTAATTCAAATCCATTAACTTCAGGGCGATAAATTAACTGACCATGATTAGCCTGAGCCAGTTCGCGCGCCACATATAATCCAAGACCGGTGCCGCTGGATTCAGTCGTGAAAAACGGTTCAAACAAATACAACTGATTTTCCGCACTGACACCAGCACCATTATCAATTACGGTAATGGAAATTTCATTTTGCTCTTCTATACAAAAAATAACACGAATAGCATTTTTATTCTGCAAACTATGACGCCAGGCATTATTCATCAGATTCCATATAATCTGCTGCAAGTGTACCGAATCACACCAGACGATTAAATCCCCTTTATCGGCTTGTAGTTCAATACAATCCACAGCCTGCTGCCTGATCAGTATAAATTCCTGCATAAAGGCAGTCCAGAATACCCGCAAATCAATTGCCTGCTTATTTTTTTTATCCCGCTTATTCAGCATACTGATATCTTCAAGCATTTTATCAATACGACTGATATTGTTCTCTATAATATTAAACAGCCGCAGTCGTGTCGAATCATATTCTTCTTCCTGTAACAATTCATTGGCCTGTCTTATTGCAGACATCGGATTACGAATTTCATGAGCCAGATTAGCCGTTAACTGGCCTAATGAGGCCAGTTTAATGGCCATAGCCTCCTTATCAATTTCAGTACGCGAACGCATTGATAACATCAGTAAAGGCGTATTTGCTTCCTGTAACAAGCGTGCATGCACCCTCATCGGCCAATTATTCAGTGTACAGTTTATTTCGAAAATATTTTTCTGTTCAGTGTGCCAGTAATGCATAACCTGACGAAATAAAGCAGTTTGTTTATCAACCAGCAGCATTGGGAAATAATTCTGCGCCTTCCGGTTAATCAGCCACACCAGACCGCTTTCATCCAGTACAACTACCCCCTCCTGTACATAATTAAAAGCACGGTCGAGCAAATTCCGGTAACTGTTCAGCATTTTTGACTGCTGATATTGCAAACTTTGTGAACGCGCCAGTAAAGTAGCGGCATAGGCAGTCAGACCGGCCACAAGAAAGACAGCGGCAATCAGCATGATGGCAATAATGCATATCCGCATACTGTGATTAGCAAAACCATTACGGCTTAGCTGCGTCCAGGTAATGATGACAATCAGTAAAGTTACATAACCGGCATAAATCATCGGATACCGGCCACGGCTGAACAAACAGGCCGAACCGACAAATGGCAGAAGTAAAATACCAAAACCGCTATCAACTCCTCCACCCATATTCATCAGCCAGGCTATCATGGTAATGTCTACAGCAGAATTAACATTTGGTAGTGCATCCGGCTGATTCTGCCAGCGTGGTACCAGCATGGAAAAGACAATCAGAATACCGTAGAGCGCTGCCCAGCTATACAGTTCAATTTTATTGAATATAGGTACAGCCAGACCGGGCTCATCCATGCTGCGGGTCAGCAAATAAAACGTCATAATTGAAAACAGCAGACTTATACGCGCAATATTCAGCAAAGCTGAAAGTCTGTCCAGATATTGCGGCCAGCCATTTATATGCGTTTTCATACCGGCTTAGTTTCCGTTATCCAGATCACCATAGACGGCAACGATATCACCCGAAACGCTTAATTCCTTACCTTTATGTCCGCGTTTATTAAGAATATCCTGAACGCGTAAGGTTTCCTGATAGCGTCCGCCACGTTTACCCTGAGTCTCCAGTTTAAATTCTGATTTATTTGTCAGAGTAAGATAAAGCAGTTTCTCATTAGCCGGTAAACTCATAATTTGCAGACCACGGCCTTTAGCCATCACTTTCAACTCATGTAATGGAAAGGCCAGCAGGCGATTGGCACTGGAGATGGCTATAAGTTGAGTCTGCCCGTTTACAGACAGACAGGCAGACGGTACAGGAAGCGGCGGCAGCAATGTCTCATCACTATTAACCGTCATAACAATTTTACCGTTTTTAGTACGGCTGACCATATCTTTGAATGCAACCACAAAACCATATCCGCCACTATTACTCAGTACATAATGCTGTTGCGGCAAGGCACTGAGCATAGCCACAATTCTGGCACCTTTATCTAGGTCAACCAGAGAACCTGCAGGTACACCATCACCACGTCCGCCCGGAATACTGGCAGCATCCACACTATAGGCTCGCCCGCGCGAATCAAGTAAAATTACCGGCCAGACTGTACGTCCCTCTACTGCCTGAAGCAGACCGTCACCTTCCTTGAAAGTAGTCTGGCTTAAATCCAGATTGTGTCCGACACGCGTTTTCAGCCAGCCCTTCTGTGACAATACCAGTGTAACTGGTTCATCTGCAGTCGTTCGGGTAAGCGTAGCCCGCTCTGCCGGCTGTATCAGTGTACGCCGGTCATCTCCATAGATTTTGGTATCAGACTCAATTTCTTTGATAATTAGTCGTTTTTTAGCTTTATCATCTTCCAGAAGGGTGGTTAACTGATCATGTTCCTGCTGTAGTTTATTAAGTTCTGTTTCCAGTTTAATCCACTCCAGTCTGGCCAGCTGACGTAAACGGATTTCAAGAATATCATCCGCCTGTATCTCACTTAAACCGAATGCAGACATCAATTCATTTTTGGGTTCATCTGATTCACGGATAACCCTGATGACTTCATCAATATGAAGAAATGCCGTTTGCCGCCCATGTAAAATATGAATACGTTTTTCCACCTGTTCCAGACGGTATTGCAAACGTCGCGTAACAGTAAGTATCCGAAAATCCAGCCATTCACGCAGAATCTGATATAAATTCTTTTGTGCCGGTTTATTATCCCGCCCCATCATAACCAGATTGACCGGCACATTCCCTTCCAAACTGGTTTGTGCCAGCAAAGTATTCATAAATTCTTCAGGTTGAAGACGATTGGATTTCGGTTCAAACACCAGACGCACTGGTTCCTGACTATCTGATTCATCACGCACCCGCTCAAGCAGTGATAGCATTAATGTGCGCGTATTCTGCTGTTCCTGAGTGAGATTTTTTTTACCGGTTTTCGGTTTGGGATTAGTCTGTTCTTCTATCTCAGCCAGAATTTTTTGCGCAGAAGTACCGGGAGGTAATTCTGTGACAATAGCCCGCCAGTGTCCGCGTGCCAGTTTTTCAATTTCATAACGTGCGCGTACACGTATACTGCCTTTACCCTGTGCATAAATTGCCTGAATATCCTCTGGTGCAGTAATAATCTGACCACCACCGGCAAAATCAGGACCGGGTAAATACTGCATTAAGGCTGCTGAATCCAGCTCAGGTTTTTTCAACAGAGCCACAACAGCTGCACTGACTTCGCGTAAATTATGTGAAGGAATTTCAGTTGCCAGACCTACTGCAATACCTGAGGCGCCATTAAGCAATATCATTGGCAGGCGTGCCGGTAATACAGAGGGTTCAGCAGAACTGGCATCATAATTGGGCACAAAATCCACAGTACCCATATCGATTTCCGATAACAGCAATTCAGCAATTGGTGCTAAGCGTGCTTCGGTATAGCGCATAGCTGCTGCGCTGTCACCATCACGTGAACCAAAATTGCCAATACCGTTAATCAGAGGGTAACGCAAGGTAAAATCCTGTGCCATCCGAACCATAGCATCATAAGCTGATGAATCACCATGCGGATGATATTTACCTAGTATCTCACCAACCACGCGGGCAGATTTTACCGGTTTGGCACCATGAGCCAGCCCCATATCTTTCATAGCATACAGAATGCGTCGCTGAACCGGCTTCTGCCCGTCAGCCACATCCGGTAATGCCCGCCCTTTTACCACACTCATGGCATAGGCAAGGTAAGCACGTTCTGCATACTGACCAAGTAACAGATGATCATCACTGCGGTCTGATTGTTGAATAGATTCACTCATACTTATTCTGACTTAATTAAATTCTTCTGTGGAACAGATTATCTAAGCTACCTATTGTAAAGGATTTTGCTTTTATACCCAAAACTACTGCTTCTGGTTTGATGAAATAACAGAACAGAAATTCATGTTATAAAAACCATTATCATTTCAGCTAAATATTGTTGGTTTTAATACAACACAAACTTTGCAGAAATTGCAATTTTTTCTAAAGAATAAACTTTTTTATCTAATTTTTTAAAAATTTTCTTATGCCGGCAATATATCGTATTTAAATTATATATTGATTTTAAAAATAAAAAAGCTGTCCGGAGCTCAGCCCGGACAGCTTTAATAACTTTAATCAATTAATCAGCTTGTCGGCGAATGACTGCCGGAATTTCGAAGTCATCCAGCACAGACTGATTTGAGAAATCAGCAGCAGCCAGATTCATCCCGCGTGCACTGCGTCCTGAACGTACCACACTTCCGATATCCGGATAGGCATCTTCAGTACCAGTTGCTTGTACGGTTTGCAAAACACGCAAACTGCTTGGTTGCTGGTGATGTAAAACTTTCTGTTCCTGCAATCCGGTAGCAATAATGGTTACGCGGATTTCGCCTTCTTCCATACTGGCATCTTCAGAAGTACCGTATTTCAGTGCGGCATCATCATGTGCATATTCATCAATCATGCACATAATTTCTTTGTATTCAGACATTTTCAGGCAGCCTGGTGCGGTAGTAATATTAACCAGCACACCCTGTGCGCCATCCAGAGTCACATCATCCAGAAGCGGGCTGGCAATAGCCTGTTCTGTAGCAATACGGGCACGGTCAACACCATGTGCACTGCCTGACCCCATCATGGCCATACCCATAATACTCATGACATTTTTCACATCGGCAAAATCCAGATTAATGATACCCGGATTAGTAATGACTTCAGCAATTCCGGCTACTGCATTACGCAATACATTATCTGCCGCACGAAAAGCCTCGCGCATACTCACATCTTCACCCAGTGCCGACATTAATTTGTCATTCGGAATAACAATGAGTGAATCAACGGTATTTTTAAGAATCTCAATCCCGTTATTAGCAACGTGAATACGTTTACCTTCATACTCAAACGGACGGGTAACAACAGCAACAGTCAGAATACCCATCTCTTTTGCCAGTTCTGCAACTACCGGAGCCGCACCTGTACCTGTACCACCACCCATGCCGGTGGTGATGAACAGCATATTCGCTCCGCGAATAGCATCAGATAATGCTTCGCGATCTTCCATTGCGGCGTTACGGCCAATTTCCGGATCGGCTCCTGCGCCAAGACCACGGGTGAGATTATTGCCCAGCTGAATGCGTTTAGATGCTTTACTGTTTTGTAAAGACTGTGCATCAGTATTGGCACTGATAAACTCAATACCGGCAACCGCATTTTCCACCATATTGTTAATAGCATTACAGCCACCACCGCCGATACCAATGACTTTGATAACTGCAGCACCGACTACCGTCTCCACAACATCATATACCAATTGCATTTATGTCTCCTGACAAAACCTATGCATAAACGTCATCTGCCCTTGTATAGCTATCATTATATAGACAGTTATATACAATGCGCAAAAGTTCTGTCATTTAATGTTTGAGTTTAGTTAAAAATTGTTCTTAAACCAAGTCTGTAATTTTTTAAGCCATGAATCTTTCGGTTCAGAAGCTGCTGCCACAGGCATGTCTGTTTTGTTTTCTTCTTCACAGGCAGACTGTAACAGACCAATAGCAGTAGCATAACGCGGATTGCGAATCCGTTCTGAGACACCGCCCATTTCCTGCGGCACACCAATTCGGGCTGGCAGATTAAATACATCCTCTGCCAGCTCGACCATTCCGGGTAATAATGATGCTCCGCCGGTAAGAACTATGCCTGAAGTCAGCACATCCTCAGGAAAACCGGAACGGCGCAATTCATTCAGTGTCAGTTCCAGAATCTCTTCCACGCGCGGACCAATTACACTTGCCAGTGTCCGACGCGAAATCTGGCGCGGATTACGGTCGCCCACACTGGGCACTTCAATCATATCATCAAGACCGTCCATGGTTGCCAGTGCCACTCCATGATTGATTTTGATGTATTCAGCTGCACTGTGGGGTGTACGCAACGCTTGTGCCAGATCTTTGGTAATCAAATCCCCTGCCACCGGAATAACAGCTGTATGCCTGATAGCTCCATTAGTATATACGGCAATATCTGTCGTGCCGCCGCCGATATCAATAACACAGACACCCAGATCTTTTTCATCTTCAGTCAGTACTGCCTGACCACTGGCCAGTGGCTGTAATATCATTTTATTGATTTGCAAACCACAGCGATTGACACACTTCTGGATATTCTGCATCGCTGTTACAGCACCGGTAATAATATGTATGCGCGTGTCCAGACGAACCCCGCTCATGCCAATGGGTTCACGCACACCCGGCTGATTATCAATAATAAATTCCTGCACTACTGTATGTAAAATATCGTGATCCGGCGGAATATTGACAGCTTTTGCTGTTTCAATTGCACGATCAATATCAGCCTGACTCACCTCTCCGTCCTTGATTTTAACCACACCTTGTGAATTGAAACTGCGAATATGATTACCTGCAATACCGGTTGTTACACAGTCTACCTGTACATCAGCCATCATCTGCGCTTCTTCCATGGCCTGCTTGATTGCTTGTGCAGTGGTTTCAATGTTGGTCACCATACCTGCTTTCAAACCGCGCGACGGGGCCTGTCCTAAACCAACAATGTGGATTTCATTATCTTCCTGAACCTCACCAATAAGAGCGATTACTTTTGAAGTGCCGATATCCAGTGCACTGATGTATTTTTTACCTTTAACCATGGTCATCACTTTAAAATCAAATAATCAATCGGTCTGTCCGGATCAATCCAGATTTGCTTCATACTGATCCGCCACTTCAGATGCATTTACTGTTCTGGTACTTGCAGCTGAATTAGCCTTATTTTTGTACCGTAACGCAAAACCATCCGGATAACGCAAATCTACATAATCGATATTACTGGCCTGTTTCTGTAAAACCTGTGGCCATGCCCAGACAAAATGAGCCAAACGCTGTTCTACCTTTTCCCGCCCCAGTTTCAGGGTAATTCCGTTGCTTAAGGTCAGCTGCCAGGCAGAACGATTACTTAACTGCAACTGCTGAATATGCAGACCTGTTGATTGCAACAAATTTTCGAATGTTAACAAATGTACGGTCATGTAGCGAGCAGAACCGCTGCTTCCAACAAATACCGGCAGCTGCTCATGAATTACTGCATTAAATATCTGTCCGTCAGTATCCACCAGCTGCTGGTCATTCCAGCGTGCAACAGGGTCCCGCTCCCTAATGTCTAACTGTACCGTATCCGGCCAGATTCGTTTTACCTGTACTTTATATACCCAGGGTAGTTTAGCCAGTGCAGATTGTGCCGCACTCACATCCACAGTAAAAATATTACCCTGCAAATATTGTCTGCTGATTTGTTCAATTTCAGCCGACTGCAAATGCTTCAACGGATGTATTACCTGAATTTGCCGGACCGGAAAATATGGCGAATGCACCAGCCACGATCCGCCTGCTGCCAGCAGGCAGAACAATACACATACATATAACCACCGATAAAGCCGTTTTAAGGCTTGTGCATTATCCCAAAGTCGCATGACTTAAAATTTCAACACACAAATCTTCAAAACTCAAGCCAATTTCACGTGCAGCTTTAGGCACCAGACTGTGTCCGGTCATACCGGGTACAGTATTAACTTCCAGAATATAGATTGTACCGTCCGCATCACGCAGAAAATCTACTCGCCCCCAGCCCCGACCACCCAATGCTTTAAAAGCACGGGCTGTCAAATCACGCATATACTGCTCATCCGCCGGTGTCAGATCAGCCGGACACAGATACTCGGTATCATCGCGATGGTATTTAGCTTCATAATCATAAAACTCCGTTGCCGGTACGATGCGAATACTGGGCAATACCTGTTCACCAAGAATACCACATGTATATTCACCACCTTCGATTGCCCGTTCAGCCAGAATTTCACCATGGTATTGTTTCAGTTGCTGATAAACTTGTGCCAGCTCACCAACCTGCCTGATTTTCACCACACCCACACTACTGCCTTCTGCTGCAGGTTTAACAAATAAAGGTAAACCCAGTTCTTCTTCTACTGCAGCAAAATCACTATCATCATGCAGCACAATAAATGGTACGCAAGGCAAACCAACTCCCTGCCAGACCAGACGACTACGGAATTTATCCATACCCAGCGCACTGGCCGCAACACCACAACCGGTGTAAGGAATACCAAATGCTTCCAATGCCCCCTGTACGACTCCGTCCTCTCCATAAGAGCCATGCAGAATATTAAAAGCCCGGTCAAAGCCGGCACTGACCAGTTCAGACAATGACCGCTCAGACGGATCAAATGCATGTGCATCTATACCACGGCTTTTCAATGCAGTAAGAATTGATGCACCACTAGCCAGTGAAACTTTACGCTCACTGGAGAAACCGCCCATCAGTACGGCAACTTTACCAAAATCACTCATTGTTTGTCATTAATCCTGTTTTTCTTTTAATAAGAACAGTATGTAAAATAATTAAACTGCAGTCATTATACTGCAGCAGACATTCCGGTAAGCATGGCAGGTACTTTGTTAATACTGCCGGCACCCATATTGAGCAAAACATCACCATCTTGCAAGACATTTAATAACGTGGGCGCCATTTCGTCTACGTTTGCCACATAAATCGGCTCAACTTTACCCAGCACTCTGATCGCACGCATTAATGCCTTACTGTCAGCCGCCACAATCGGGTCTTCACCAGCAGAATATACTTCCGTTAAAACCACGCCATCAGCTTTACTCAAAACCTGAACAAAATCTTCAAACAAGTCCCGTGTACGTGTATAGCGGTGTGGCTGGAATGCTACGACCAGACGACGCTGAGGGTAGGCACCTCGTGCAGCAGCTATAGTTGCAGACATTTCAACAGGATGATGACCATAGTCATCAATCAGTAACGCTTCGCCACCATTCGGTAATGCAATCTCACCGTACTGCTGAAAACGGCGACCCACACCTGCAAAACTTTCCAGCCCAAGCTGAATTGCTGGTACTGAGACACCAATCTCCAGGGCAATCCCGATAACAGCCAGTGCATTCAGAACATTATGCCGCCCTGGCATATTGACCGTCACACTAAATGGTTTTATGCCTTTTTTACGCGTATGGACATCAAAATGCATTTGTGCACCATCGGCAACAATATTAGTTGCATATAAATCAGCATTTTCATCCAGACCATAGGTAACAAAAGGTTTCTGAATCAACGGTAAAATCTGACGCACATGCTCACTGTCAATACATAGAAAGGCTTTGCCGTAAAACGGCATGCGGTGCACAAAATCCACAAACGCCTGATGTAGTTTTTCTACATCATGATCATATGTATCCATATGATCGGTATCAATATTGGTAACAACCGTAAATAATGGTGTCAGATACAGAAACGAAGCATCTGATTCATCTGCTTCAGCAACAATATATTCACCTTTACCCAGCTTGGCATTGGTTCCGGCTGCAGTTAACCGACCACCAATAACAAAAGTCGGATCCAGCCCCGCTGCTGCCAGTACTGAAGCAGTTAAACTGGTTGTTGTGGTTTTACCATGTGTACCGGCAATGGCAATACCGCGACCAAAGCGCATGATTTCAGCCAGCATCATGGCTCGCGGAATTACCGGAATTTTTTGTTCTTGCGCCGCTACCACTTCCGGATTATCTTTTTTAACGGCTGTTGATGTCACTACTACATCTGCACCAGTAATATTTTCAGCACTGTGTCCAGAACAAATATGCACTCCGATTGCCCGTAAATGCCGGGTTGCGGCATTATCAGCCAAATCAGATCCACTTATCTGATAACCTTCATTATGTAAAACTTCTGCAATACCGCACATACCGGTTCCGCCAATCCCTACAAAATGAATATGGCGGATACGGTCTTTCATGTTTTCTTTCATACTTTATAACTTTTCCTGCCAGTCTGAATTGTGATTGATAGCTCGAGTCTGAACAATTCATCCGGCTCAATCAAAATTTAACGGATACTCGCCAGCGCTGCTGCCGCAACCTTAGCCGCACTGTCAGGCTGAGCCAGCGCACGTGCTTTAATCGCTATGTCTAAACAGCGTTCGCGCGATAAATCGGCCAGCGTAGTCATTAATGTCTGCGTATTCAGATTCGTCTGCGGTAATAATATTGCCGCACCATCTTTAACCATAAACTGTGCATTAGCTGTCTGATGGTCATCTACCGCATGCGGATAAGGCACCAGAATTGCCCCGACTCCGGCAGCGGTTAATTCAGCAATTGTTAGTGCACCGGCCCGGCAAATCACCAAATCGGCGTTACGATAGGCTGATACCATATCTGTGATAAATTCAACACATTGCGCCTCTACTGCGCACTGAGCATAATTCTGCTCTAACTGTGCCAGTTTATTTCGTCCGGACTGATGCAGCAGTCGCGGACGCTGTTCAGCCGGTAACAAAGCCACAGCCTGCGGCACAATCTGATTTAATACATCAGCGCCCAGACTTCCGCCAACTACCAGAATATTCAGCTCACCATTTCTACCGTTAAAGCGCTGTTGCGGTGGTGGTAATGCAGCAATATCAGCACGTACTGGATTACCTACCAGTCCGTTTTCATTTGCAAATACTTGTGGAAATGCATACATTACCTGATTGGCAAAACGAGCCAGCACTTTATTAGATAAACCTGCAATCGCATTCTGTTCATGGATAATCAAGGGTAAACCGCATAGTTTTGCAGCTATACCACCCGGAAAAGTAACAAAACCACCAAAACCAATGACAGCATCTACCTGATGCCTGCGAATAATTTGATGTGCTGCCGCAATGGTATTTAATAAGGTAAAAGGTAGCATTAGCTTACGCTTTAGCCCGTTACCGCGTATTCCTTTGATTGCCAGGGTTTCCAGTGGTATGTCGTACTGCGGAACCAGACGGGTTTCCATCGCCCCGTCACTACCCAGCCAGATAATACGATGACCCTGTGCCTGTAATGCCTGAGCAACTGCAAGCGCAGGAAAAATATGACCGCCTGTTCCGCCAGCCATGACCATGAAAGTTTTTACACTCATTATTTTCCCGTCAAAACTATCAGAGTTCTGTGATTATTTATACTTTGAATCCACGCATCACACGCCGGTTCTCATAATCCACTCGCAACAGCAAACCCACACTGATTAAAATAATCATAACAGCTGAACCACCATATGACAGTAAAGGCAGAGTCAGCCCTTTAGTCGGTAACAGGCCAATATTCACACCAATATTAAAAAAGCTTTGAATACCCAGCCAGATACCAATACCCTTGGCGACGAAAGAACCATAAAACAACTCTAAATCTCGAGCCTGTTTACCAATGGAAAAAGCACGGACTACCAGCCAGATATAACAAAACATTAATACCAGAATACCGACAAAACCGAATTCTTCTCCAATGACCGCAAGAATGAAATCCGTATGAGCCTCAGGTAAATAAAAACGTTTTTCCAGACTGGCTCCCAGTCCGACACCAAACCAGCCGCCGCGCCCGATTGCCATTAATGAATGCGTAAGCTGATAACCTTTACCCAGGGGATCTGCCCACGGATCAAGAAAACCGGCTACACGTGCCATACGGTAAGGCTCAAACAGCACCAGCATAACCATGGCCAGCAAACCAAAACCTACTACAGCCATAAACCAGCGAAACGGTAAACCAGCCAGAAAAAGCAAGCCTACCGCAATAACAGAAACCACTACAAATGAACCAAAGTCCGGTTCCAGCATAATCAGCCCGAGACCAAGTCCTACCGGAATACCTGCAAACCAGACTTTTTTGAATTCTTTCAAGATTTCAGCACGTCTGGTAAAAAAACTGGATAAATACAAAATTATCGCCAGTTTAAAAACTTCGGTAGGCTGGATATTAACCATCCCTACATTAATCCAACGTTTGGCACCGTTAATTTCTCTACCCATTACCAGCACCAGAATCAACAGCACGATACTGAGCAGCAACACCAGTGGTGTCAGCTTTTTCCATGTTCGCAAAGGAATACGTGCAGCCACACAACCAAGTACGCCGCCGCACAATAGAAAAATAGCCTGACGAATCAGATAAAAATAAGTACTGCCGCCATCATGCTTTGCATACGCAACTGAGGCCGAGTAAACCATGATCAGACTGAAGCTGGCCATCAATACCACCATCCATAACAGTGACTGATCAAAAGTATATCCGCGTCGCAATAGCTTGCGATCCAGCAGACGTGATTCAGTAATCATGCTGCGCTACCCTGCAATTGACGGACGCTGGCAATAAATACCTCACTGCGATGTGCATAACCCTTAAACATATCATAGCTGGCACAAGCCGGACTAAGCAGCACAATATCTCCCGGATGAGCCAGTTCAAAAGCACGTTCAGTAGCGTGCGGCAAATCGTCATAGTACTCTACCGGATAGGAGGCTTGTCCGAGAACTGCACCAAGCTGATGACCATCCACACCAATCAGTAAAACTGCACGTGCCTTATCCTGTAATGCAGCCTGCAACGGAGTAAAATCCTGACCTTTACCCTGTCCGCCCGCAATCAGCACAATAGGTTTATCCAACCCGAGCAATGCAGCACAGGTAGCACCAACATTAGTACCTTTGGAATCATCAATAAATGTCACACCTTTCACTTCGGCTACTTTTTCCACACGATGCGGTAAACCTTTGAAAGTGGGCACATATTGAAGCAATTGTGCACGCGGCAAGCCAATGGCTTCACATAAAGCAAATGCAGCCAAAACATTGGCCGCATTATGTGTACCCTGTAAAGACAGAGCATCACAAGCCAGCAATGGTTCATTACCGGCACACAGCATATCTTTATTCAACCAGAAATCAGTATTATGCTGTAAAGAAAACCATTTCACCGGCCGGTTATTCCGTACCATAGCACGACAAAAAACATCATCGGCATTTAACACTTGTATGGCCTGGCCACGAAAAATCCGGTCTTTGCTATGCGCATAATCCAGAAAATCATCATAGCGATCCAGATGGTCTTCTGATACATTCAGTACTGTGGCAGCAGTCGCATTCAGGCAGGGGGTAGTCTCCAGCTGAAAACTCGATAATTCCAGAACCCAGACATCTGCTGCTTTACCTGCGCGCTCCAGATAGGCTTCCAGTACTGGGGTACCAATATTACCTGCCACCACTGTATCAAGTCCGCATCGCGCACATAAAAAACCCACCAGACTGGTAGTAGTGGTTTTACCGTTTGAACCGGTAATTGCAATAATTTTACTGTTACTGCTTTCAAGTAAATCAGCCAGAATAGCCACATCACCCAGTACGACACCGCCGGCACGTTTAAAATCAACAATAGCAGGCTGACGTTGACTGATTCCCGGGCTTAAAGCCAGAATATCAAACTGGTGCTGTTCAAACACTGTTGCCAGCTCTCCGGTATATACGGCAACCTGATGACGCTCAGTTAAAGACTGCAATTGTTCTGTATTAGGCTGGGCATCATAAATAGCTACATCAGCACCTGCCTGAGCTAAAAACTCCAGCATTGAAATTCCGGTATGCCCCAGCCCTGCAACTAAAACCTTTTGATTACGCCAGTCAATCATGGTTAAGTCCTACATTAAATTTAACCCAAATGTATATCGTCTGATCCTGCTTATCTGACTACTAACGGATTTTCAGGGAAGCTAAACCAACCAGTACCAGAATCATGGTAATAATCCAGAAACGTACTACAACCTGAGTTTCTTTCCAGCCTTTTTGTTCAAAATGATGATGAATCGGTGCCATCAGAAAAATACGTTTACGCCGTAATTTATATGAACCTACCTGAAGCATGACAGACATTGCCTCAACAACAAATAAGCCGCCCATAATTACCAGTACAATTTCCTGACGCACAATCACAGCTATCGTACCCAAAGCTGCACCTAAAGCCAGTGCACCAACATCTCCCATAAATACCTGTGCCGGATAAGCATTAAACCACAGGAATCCCAGGCAAGAACCACAAATAGCGGCGCAGAAAATCATAACTTCATTCGCACCGGGGACATGCGGCAGCTGCAGATAATGAGCAAATTCAGCATGACCGCTGACATAAGCAAAAATTGACAGACCAGCAGCAACCAGCACAATAGGAAAAGCAGCCAGTCCGTCCAGTCCGTCAGTCAGATTTACTGCATTAGAAGTACCAACAATGACAAAATACGTGAGAATAACAAAACCAATGCCACCCAGCGGGTAAGTAATTTCCTTGAAAAAAGGTACAATAAAAGTATTTGTAGAGCTTAAGTGTGCCACATAAAACAACACCAGACCGGCTACCAGAGCCACTACAGACTGCCAGATCATTTTAAATCTGGCTGAAACCCCGTGCGGATCTTTGTAAACTACCTTTTTCCAGTCATCATAAAAACCCAGAGCTCCGGTACTCAACATAACCAGCAAAAGTATCCAGATATAAATGTTGGCCAGATTAGCCCATAATAATGTTGTAACAGTGATAGCCAGTAAAATAAGTGTACCGCCCATAGTTGGTGTACCGGTTTTCACCAGATGGGTTTTTGGTCCGTCATCGCGAACAGCCTGCCCTACTTTGAGCTGAGTTAATTTGCGAATCATCCACGGACCGAATGCCAGACTCAGCCCCATGGAAGTCAGTGCCGCCATTACGGCACGAAAAGTAGTATATTGAAATAAATGGAAACCATTTATCCAATAGTGAAAAATTTCTGCTAACCACAACAGCATGGTTGTTTTCCCTTGTCACAGCCAAAGCCATAACCGTTATTAAATAATTTATTACCATATGAATGATGCATAATCATCCAGATAGCCTGAGCCGGATAAAAACGGCTATTTTAAGTCGTTCAGCACTACTTGACGAGAGTTAGCAATAATTTATTTCTGTGTTATTGCTTGTACTACATCTTCCATATGCATAAACCTTGAACCTTTTACCAGAATGGTAGCTGTCTGCTGATCCCATGCACGTAAATCATCAATTAGTTTGTTTCGATCCGTATAAAATGCATCTGGTACACCATAAGCTTCTGCTGCAAACCGCGCTTCGTCACCAATAAAAAATGCCGCATCAATACCACGTGCCCGTATATAAGCACCTACCTCTGCATGCAGAGCAGAAGCATTATTGCCCAGCTCACCAATAGCACCCATCACAATAATTCGTGGCGCAGGAAAAGCTGCCAGAACATCGATAGCTGCCTTAAATGCATCTGGGTTAGCATTATAAGTGTCATCAATTACCAGAGCGCCATGCACACTGCGCTTTTGTTGCAATCTGCCTTTAGCATTCTCAAATGAATTCAGTCCCTGTAATGCCGCTAAGGGCAAACCGGCACCCAGAGCAAGTGCACAGGCGGCCACAGCATTATGTACCATATGCAATCCCGGAACCGGTATTTGTAAATTAACCACCCCTTGCGGGCTGCACAAATCAAAACAGATACTTAATGGCTGCAGTACAATATTGCTGGCATATACATCACCCTGTTCTGAACCAAAGCGGACACATTGCTTACCTTGCAAAGCTGAAATATAAATATCTGACTGACCATCATCAGTAGGAACAAAACCAGTTCCATTTGCATTCAGCCCCTGATAAATTTCACTTTTAGCGCGGGCAATATCAGCAACATCTGAAAAGCCGCAGCCGATATGAGCACGCAGTGCGTTATTAACCAGAGCATAGTCCGGTTTGGTCAGGCCGGTTAAATAACTCAGTTCACCGGTATGATTCATACCCATTTCAATCACAGCATAGCAATGCTGCGGCTTTAACTGTAATAATGTCAGCGGTAAACCAATATGATTATTAAAGTTACCGGCAGTAGCCAGAACCGCACTAGTACCTGCATGATGCCGCAAAATTGTAGCCAGCATTTCTTTTACCGTGGTTTTACCTGCTGAACCGGTAATACCAAACACTTGCAATGCCGGATTAACCTGCATTCGCCATGCCTGTGCCAGCTCTCCCAACGCTTTTTCTGTGTCTGCAACTACCAGACATTTCGCCTTATTTTGCCAGTCTGAGCGACTGACAATACACAACTGAGCTCCCTGAGCGAGCACTTCATCAACAAAATCATGACCATCAAAGCGTTCACCCTTAATGGCTACAAATACATCACCCGGCTGAATCTGACGACTATCAATAACTACCCGTGTGACCGGCTGATTATTATCAGGTAACACTTGTCCAAAAGTCTGATAAATAAAATTAAGATCTAAATTTGACATATTATTAAGCAATTACAAAACTTTAGACTCGCTGTTGCAAAGCTGACCGTGCTATTTCAAAGTCTGAAAAATGCTGCTTCTGACCACCGATATCCTGATAGGTTTCATGACCTTTTCCTGCAATAAGAACAATATCGTCAACTGCTGCATGATTTACAGCATAATTAATCGCAGCTTTGCGGTCTGCTTCTACTAGCACCGGTTCAGCAACAGCGGGCAAAATATCGTTAATAATTGCCTGCGGATTTTCTGTACGCGGATTATCGCTGGTTACGACAACATAATCCGCTCCTGCAGCGGCTGCGGCTCCCATTAATGGTCTTTTACCTGCATCACGGTCTCCGCCACAGCCAAAAACACACCACAAATGCGCTCCGTCAGGTTTAATTTCCTGCAAAGTCGATAATGCTTTTTCCAGTGCATCCGGTGTATGAGCATAATCAACCACCACTAGCGGCTGATTACTTCCCATCAGACAATCCATACGTCCGGTAGCAGGATTAATCTGCGGCCAGACAGCAATTACCTCATTAAAAGTAAAACCATTAGCACACAATACACCTATACAGGCTGCCAGATTCTGAGCATTAAACCGACCCAGTAAACGTGTATGTACTACTTCGTTTCCCCACGGCGTACGCAAATGCACCTGCATACCACTTGCTGAAGCGTGAAATTGACTAATATGAATATCTGCATCAGCATGAAAACCATAAGCCAGTACAGTTAACTGCGGACAATCACGGCATAAATCCTGCCATAACCGATAGCCGAACTCATCATCAATATTAATAATGGCGTGTTTCAGCCCCTGCCAGTAAAACAATGAAGCCTTGCAATCACCGTAACTTTGCATGCTATGATGATAATCCAGATGATCCCGAGTCAGATTGGTAAAAACAGCACTGGTAAAAGGGACACCAACGACACGGCTCTGATCCAGACCATGGCTGGACACTTCCATGGCTACGGCTGCAGCATTATTTTCAGCAAAATCACGTAACCATGTCTGATTGGATACCGCATCCATAGTAGTATTGGTAGTATCATGCAGCTGTTGCCAGTATCCATTCCCTACCGTACCCATAATGGCACATTTTTTGCCAAGAATATCGGAAGCCTGCGCCAGCCATTGTGACACTGACGTTTTACCATTAGTTCCGGTCACTCCCCAGACACTCAACTTTCTGCCCGGATAGTCATAGCAGGCAGCAGCCACCAGTCCGGCACGCTGACGTAAATCTTTTACAGCCTCATTCGCTACTTTCCAGCCGGTCTGCCATACAAACTGACCATCATCATCCCAGAAAACAAATTCTGCACCATTATCAATAGCAGCCTGTATAAAATCACGGCCATCACTATACTCACCCTGACAGGCTACAAATACATCTCCGGGCTGTACCTTTCTGCTATCCACCCGCAGTGTACGGCCGGCAATCAGCCGGCTTGTTTCAGCACTTAAATGATATTCAGGCAAAATTTTTTTCAGGGAAAACATAATACTGTCGATTCAAACATTTTTATCGGGTACAAACAGACAGACAATCTGTGCAAACACAGATTGTCTTCAGATTAATGCGTTTCAGAATGTGGCGCGGATTTTACCGGTCTGCTCGGAGAAACACCAAGTACATTCAGAGTACCAACCATTACATCATGGAATACCGGACCGGCAACCGGCCCCCCGTAATAACCGTTAGTAGTAGGATTCTGAATATTGACTGCCACAATAACTCGCGGATTGTCTGCCGGTGCAAAGCCGATAAATGTAGCCATATGCTTGGAATCAGAATAGTGTCCGTCTACCAGCATTCGCGCAGTACCTGTTTTAGCGGCTACATCATACCCGTCAATTGCCCCCTGCAAACCGGTACCACCGGGCTGCGTTACAGCAATCATCATATGGCGTACCGCCTTTGCAGTCTTTGGCTGGATAATCTGCTCACCCTGCGGGGCACTGTTCAGCTTAAGAAAACTCACTGGCAGTAACGCACCGTCATTGGTAAAGATAGTATATGCCCGTGCCAGCTGGAGCAGACTCATCTGTATACCATAACCAAAAGACATAGTAGCCTGCTCAATCGGCCGCCAGTTATGCCAGTCACGTACTACTCCCGGTGTTTCACCCGGAAAACCGGAATGCATCCGGTGTCCGAAACCGACAGAAGTATACATGTTGTACATTTCTTCGGGCGTAAACATTGCAGAAATTTTACTTGTACCGACATTAGATGATTTCTGAATAATGCCGCCCACATCCAGATAAGGATAATTATGCGTGTCCCGTACTGTTGCTGGTCCGATTTTATACGGTAAAGTATTAAAACCGCTGCCTGGTTTGATTTTTCCGCTATCCAGCCCTTTAGCAATGGTAAACGGCTTCATCGCACTACCCGGTTCAATCATATCAGTTACCGCACGGTTACGGCGTGCATCACTATCGGTAGCACCCGGATTATTAGGGTCATATCCCGGTGAATTTACCAGAGCAAGAATTTCACCGGTTTTACCATCCAGAACCACAACTGAACCGGCTGACGCAGTGTGATACTGCATTGCTTTATTTAACGATTCATATGCAATTGACTGAATCCGCTGATCCAGAGACAGCACCATATCCGTACCATTCTGAGGAAGACGGTTACGCGGAGAATCCAGACTATCAACAATATTACCTTTATTGTCGCGCAAAACAACTTTAGCACCATCAATACCATGCAGACTGTCTTCACGCGATAATTCCAGTCCTTCCTGCCCCTTACCATCAATATTAGTAAAACCGATAATATGGGAAAAAATCGGTCCCATCGGATAATGGCGTTTACTTTCATGCTGAAAGGCAAGACCTTTAATATTCAGCGCAGCAACTTTTTCTGCAATCTCCGGCGACAATTGTCTTTTCAGATAAATAAAGTCTTTATTACGGCTAAGGCGGCTTTTAATGGTTGCCGCCGGTACATCAATTAATACAGATAATTGTTGAATCTGAGTATCTGTCGGCATCTGCTCCATGGCAGAGGGCACTGCATATAAAGAATCTGCGGGTGCACTGATGGCCAGTGCGGCTCCGTTGCGGTCAGTAATTGTGCCACGGGTAGCAGTAAGCGGCAGAGTACGGACAAAACGCTGATCACCCTGCTCTTTCAGAAATTCATGTTTCTCAGTCTGCAAGTAGATACCACGTCCGATTAGCATAGCAAAAGCTATAGCCAGAGCACCTAATACCAATACAATCCGCCCGTTAGTGGTTACAGGCTTAGCCTGTTTTACCTCACGGGGCAGCATGCGTGGCTTATAATCGTTTTTAATTAACATAGTAGTTTGTTCCACTGCCGGAAATACTGCCTGAAGCAGTACTCCATTAATCCCTGACCCTTCACTTCATTACTTAACCGGGCGCGGCGCAGCCAGCATCTGCGTTTCAGCCAATGACGGCGAATGCAGATTCTGCCGGGCTGAAGCATCCTGAATCAACTGATGATTAGATAGCTTTGCCTGCGCTAACTTTAAGCGACTAAAGTCTTCGTTCAAAAGACTTTCCCCTTTTTGCGCTTTATCCAGCGCAATAAAAAACTGACGCGAACGATCCTGTACTGTTACAACAGCAAAAGCTGAAGCCAGTACTAATATAAGCAAAATAATGTTGATTTTATTCATAATTAATCAACTATTAGTCTTTATTTAATAGCTACGTTCTGCTACCCGTAATACCGCTGAACGGGCTCGCGGATTAACTTCAATTTCTGCCGGAGCTGGTTTTTGCGCCTTGCCTATCAGGCGCAACGGCGGCTGCTCACGTTCTGCTTCTTTAACTACTGCCCAGCGTGGTAAAGGAGCCGGCTTGCTGTGCTGCTGCATAAATCTTTTTACAATCCGGTCTTCCAGTGAATGAAATGAAATCACCGCCATCCGTCCGCCGGCAACCAGACATTCCATCACTTGCGGCAGTACCACAGTTATTTCTTCCAGTTCACGGTTAATAAAGATGCGAATGGCCTGGAAGGTACGTGTGGCCGGATCCTGTCCGCGTTCACGAGTACGGACGACCTGTGCGACGAGGCGCGCCAGCTGGCCGGTTGTGGTAATCGGGCTTTGTTCCCGCTGCGCCACAATTGTCCGTGCAATCTGGCGACTAAACCGCTCTTCACCATAATTTTTAATTACCTCGTGTATATCCTGCTCTTCTGCCACAGCCAGCCATTGGGCTGCTGACTGTCCGCGCGTAGTATCCATACGCATATCCAGCGGTGCATCAAAGCGGAAGCTGAAACCGCGACCTGCATCATCAATCTGAGGAGAGGAAATACCCAGATCAAATAAGGCGCCATTTATCTGGCTGATACCCAGCTGTTGTAACGACCGCTTTAATGCAGAAAAACCTTCGTGTACAACCAGTACCCGTGCATCCTGCCTTGCCAGTTCCTGTGCTACAGCAATCGCCTGCGGATCCTTATCAAAAACAACCAGCCGCCCGTCTTTCCCGAGCTGAGACAGAATCAAACGCGAATGACCGCCACGGCCAAAAGTTCCGTCAACATACACGCCGGCCGGCTGTACCTGTAAACCGGCAACTGCTTCATTCAGTAAAACGGTAACATGACCGCCATTATTTATCTGTTCACTCATAATTGCAGTTGAGTCTTACCCAACTCTGCCGCCAGCATATCTTCATCCATATCCAGTGCAGCATTATTCTGTTCTTCCCATAGCGCCCTGCCCCACACTTCAATGCGGTTGGCACGACCCACAACATAAACTTCACGTTCAAAATTCACCAGACGGCGCAAATGTGCCGGTAGCAATACTCTGCCGGCACTGTCTAAATCCAAAGTATCCGCATTATGCAACAGTAAATTCTGATAAGCCTGCAATACTCTGTTGCCTGCCACAGGAAGCTGTAACAGCTGAGCTTCCACACTGCGCCATGATGACTCGGGATACAGTAACAAATGTGTACGCTTTTCCAGTGTGGCAACCAGTACCGGAGTGAAATGACGCGCCAGCAAATCACGAAACTTGGCCGGAATCGCCAGTCGTCCTTTACTGTCTATACTTAATTCATACGCGCCGCCAAACACTGTTCAGCTCCTATTCAATATAACGGGATTATCCCCCACTTCGCCACACCTTTACACACTTATTCACACTATAAGGCAATTTTGCATACAGGGTCAATGTAATCCAGTCAAATTCCGAAGCCGAATAAAAGCAATCTAAAATACAAAAATATATTTAAATCAAATCATTATTTTACTAATCATCCAATCCAGTCCCTATGTGCCTTTTCAGATACTTGACCAGGGTCAACATAAGCCAAAATCAGCGTTTATAATGACCATCTTCTTTACAATTTCCATCATCTATCCTATGGATAATTTACCCACTCCTGAAAAAGCCGCATTAATCAGTTCGCAGAAATTGTCTGAACTTATTCAGCAGAAAATCCGGCAGCAAAATAACTGGCTTTCTTTTGCCGACTACATGCAAATGGCACTGTATACACCTGACTATGGTTATTACACCGGCGGAGCACAAAAATTCGGTCGTGATGGCGACTTTATTACTGCACCTGTTCTGACTCCTTTGTTCGGGCAGACGCTGGCGCATCAATTAGATGCACTATTGCCACAAACAGCAGGCAATATTTATGAATTCGGTGCAGGAACCGGTCATCTGGCAGCATCTGTATTACCAGCTCTGCACAGCCAGCACTTTCAGCACTATTACATTATTGAACTTTCTGCAGAACTGGCGCAGCGTCAGAGAGAATATATTCAGACTCATGCACCTGATCAGATACATAAAGTTACACACCTGACTAAGTTACCTGAACAGTTTGACGGTATCCTGATAGGAAACGAAGTTCTGGATGCCATGCCTGTTCCGGTCTATCTCCGTCAGGCAAATCTGATAACAGAAATGGGCGTTAGCTGGCTGGATAACCAGTTTATCTGGCAGGATAAACCTGCTAGCAGCGCAGCAATACAACAGGTCATGGAAACTTTCCCTGATACAGCAGAACCTTATCAGTCTGAGCTGCATCCACAACAATATGCCTTTGTAGCAACACTGGCACAAAAGCTGAAACGCGGAGCAATGATATGGATTGATTATGGTTTTGACGCAGCACAGTATTATCATGTTCAGCGCCGTCAGGGTACGTTAATCGGCCACTACCGGCATCATACCGTCCATGATCCGTTCTTTTATCCCGGACTCACTGACTTAACCGCTCATGTTAATTTCACCCGTATTGCTGATGCCGGCATTGATAATCATCTGGACTTAATTGGTTATACCAATCAGGCAACATTTCTGCTTAATCTGGGTATAACCGAATTACTCGCAAAAACCGGCAAACCGGAAGAAAATGCATACATTCAGACTGCTTCAGCCTGTCATACCCTGCTGGATGCACATGAAATGGGCGAGTTATTTAAAGTCATCGCGTTTGGAAAAGATATTGACGTAGACTGGCAGGGATTCATATATGGGGATTTGTGTCACAAATTATAGATAATTTAAATTACAAATAAGTTTTATTTGTAAGTAAATAATAATTAATTATGTTTATCAAACAAGATATTATTATATGATGAACTTGATGAAATATCTGCTGATAGCAGGCTGTATCTGCCTGTCGGATATCATTCAGAGAACTGGATAAGAAGTAATAAATCAATAAAAATAATCTGAATATTGTTTTTATACATTACTTACTGCACCCAATCAGGAATCAGATAATCAAAAGGAACAATCAATGTCATTATTATTATCTCCTATAACCATTGGTAATTTAAATCTGAAAAACCGGGTAGTTATGGCACCAATGTGCATGTATGAAGTAAAAAAGGAAGACGGCATCGTTACACCTTTTCATTTTGCACATTATGGCGCACGTGCCATTGCCAATGTCGGTCTGATTATTATAGAAGCCACTGCCGTACAGCCGGACGGACGGATTACCAAACACGATTTAGGTTTATGGGATGATAGTCAGACAGAAAAATTCTCTCAGCTGGTTGATTCACTACATTATCTGAACAGCAAAGTAGGTGTGCAGCTGGCACATGCCGGACGTAAAGCTTCAGATGCATTGCAGCCGGTTGCACCCAGTGCTATTCCTTTTAATAGCAGCTCGAAAACGCCAAAAGCATTGACTAAACCGGAAATCACACAAATCAAAGAAGATTTTATCGCTGCAGCCAGACGAGCCCGGCAAGCCGGTGTGGATGTAATTGAAATCCATGCTGCACATGGTTATTTAATCAGTGAATTTCTTTCACCGCTGAGCAATCAGCGTACCGATGAATATGGCGGTTCTTTAGTGAATCGTTATCGTTTGCTGCACGAAATTACTCTCGAAATGCGTGCAGTATTTTCCGGTTCATTATGGGTACGCATGTCTCTATCCGACTATGATAAAACCGGTCAGCAAAACAGTATTGCCGACTGGCAGGAAATATGTCAGTGGCTAGAACGTGACGGCATAGATGTTATCGATGTATCCACCGGAGGTGTTATGGATTACGCTCCGGATATCCCGGTGCATGGCGGTTATCAGACACCTTTTGCGACTGCCATGAAGCAAGTAGTCAATATTCCGGTAGCGACCGTTGGCCTGCTTGACAGCCCTGATCTGGCTGAATATATTTTACAAACCGGTCAGGCAGATTTGATTATGGAAGGAAGGGTGTTATTACGTAATACCAACTGGTTAACCGAAGCAGCCCAGCTGCTGCATGATCATAATTATCAGCCTTTTAATAACTCTTATCAGCGCGGACTAATTAAATAAAAATTTTTATTAACCGGCAAACAAACAGGCCAGACTTTCACGTCCGGCCTGTGTTAATTAGTCAATATTATTCCGTCTCTGTTGCCACCTGCACTGATTGCGGCTGCAGGCAGGCCAGATATTCTGGCTGCATCTGTACCAGAAATCCACGCTTACCCCCATTAATATAAATCAGTGGCAAAGAATAAATACTTTTTTCAACATACACCGGTAATCCGGCCTTGTTGCCAAAAGGACTGGTTCCACCAACCAGATAACCAGTCCATTTATTAGCCTGCTGCGGGCTGGCTGGTTCTATATGCTTCATACCCAGTTCACGTGCCAGCTGACGGGTAGATATATGCCGGTCGCCATGCATCAGCACAATCAAACCTTGCTTATGCTCATTTTGCAGCACAATGGTTTTAATCACTGCATGCTCGTCTACGCCCAGCGCTAATGCTGACTGTGCTGTTCCGCCATGCTCGACATAAGCATACTCACGCGGTTCAAACGGTATCTGGTGAGCACGCAAAAAACGGATAGCAGGAGTAACCGGAAATTTACTTTTACTCATCAATTATTCTCATCAACTCAGGCAAAGATAACGGATTATTATTTTACTACTTAGTGAAAAATGATGGTTATCATATAGCGATATCTCGATAGATTCAGAAGATTGTATTGATATAAAAAGGTATTGCTTATATTCTTTTGCTGTCTGTTTTTTTTTCAGTCCAGTATTGCCCGGCCACAAAATAAATTCTTGCATTAACAGATAACATTGTAGCTCAGGCTATTTTCACAAGAACCAGTATATGGGTATAGAATTTTATGAGTATTAAATTTTACGAGAGCGGTAACCGCCTGGCAGAAGCCACCATTGTTAACGGCCTGATATTTCTTGCAGGACAAGTTCCGACTAATGAAGATGCCGACATCACAGCGCAAACTGCCAATGTTCTGGCACAGATAGATACTATTCTGGAAGCATGTGGCAGTGATAAGCAGCATATTTGTGAAGCTGTAATTTACCTGAGCAATATGCAGGAATATGAAGGCATGAATCAGGCATGGGATAACTGGGTTACACCGGGAAGAGCGCCGGCACGAGCCTGTATACAGGCTGCTCTGGCTAACCCAGACTGGAAAGTAGAAATCAAACTAACAGCTGTACAAAAAGAAATCCTTTAAAGCACTGAACCCGCGTTAAACGCGGGTTCAGTAATTGCTGATTCAGTACAGCTTAGCTGCGATAATCGGCATTAATCGTCACATACTCTCTGGATAAATCACAAGTGTAAATCTTTGCCCGTGCTTCCGCACGTGCCAGATCAATGGTTACTGTAATTTCATTCTGTGCCATTACCTGCTGACCAGCCTCTTCTGTATAGCTGGCAGCCCGTCCTCCATTTTCTGCCACCAGCACTTCACCCAGATATACCTTAATTGCTGCC
Source organism: Snodgrassella sp. W8124 (assembly GCF_016100875.1). Classification (NCBI taxonomy): domain Bacteria; kingdom Pseudomonadati; phylum Pseudomonadota; class Betaproteobacteria; order Neisseriales; family Neisseriaceae; genus Snodgrassella; species Snodgrassella sp. W8124. The sequence continues at coordinate 275,519 of NZ_JACFRP010000001.1, read as the reverse complement.
ACATCCAAATCAGCAATACCTGCATAACCGATTGCGCATAAAATACGCCCCAGATTCGGGTCACTGGCATAAAAAGCTGTTTTTACCAATGGTGAACGGGCAACAGCATAGCCTACCTGTCTGGCCTCTGCTTCAGTCAGAGCATTGCGTACATCAATAGTAATAAACTTGGTTGCACCCTCACCGTCACGTACAATCGCCTGTGCCAGTTCCAGTGCCAGATCAGCCAGTACAGTTTTGACTGCTAAGTAATCCTTTCCGGCTACTGACTCTATCCGCCCCAGCTGAGACTTACCAGTGGCTACCACCACAAAACTGTCATTGGTAGAAGTATCTCCGTCAACAGTAATCGCATTAAAAGATGTGGCTGCCACTTCAGCTACCATTTGCTGCAATAATGGCTGGGCTATAGCCGCATCAGTAAACACAAATCCGAGCATAGTAGCCATATTTGGATGAATCATGCCGGAACCTTTGGCAATACCGGTGAAACGTACTTTATGCCCGTCAATATAAACCGTACGGCTGGCCATTTTAGGAACAGTATCCGTAGTCATAATGGCAGCAGCAGCCCGCGGCCAGTGTACAACTTTCACTTTCGGCAAAGCAGCCACAATTTTATCTACCGGCAAGGGTTCGAGAATCACACCGGTAGAAAACGGTAAAACCTCTGATGCACTGCAACCAATCTGCTGTGCAACCCTGTCACATATCAACTGCGCATCATCCAGCCCTTGTTTGCCTGTACCGGCATTGGCATTACCTGTATTGATTACCAGTGCACGCACTCCGGCGTCTGTAGCCAGATGCTGTTTAGCAATCCGCACCGGTGCAGCACAAAAACGGTTTTGGGTAAATACAGCGCCAATGCTGTTTATCCCGTTAAGCACAATAAGCGTTAAATCATCGTGTTCCGGTTTTTTGATTCCGGCCTGTCCGACAAATACCTGCACGCCGTCAATGGCTAAAATCTGCTCATCACCAGGCACGGACAAATTAACTGCCATTACTATTCTCCTTTAATCAATATATCAGCTTATTTTTTTCAGCAACAGAAAGTGCTCATCATTATTCTGGCTGAAATTTGCGTTTAGTCAGCACGCGCCAGATAAACATCACATAACCGGACAAACTATAGAGCAGGAAAAAGGCAAACAGTACTACTGATGGTTCCCATGTCACTACCAGTAAGCCAATAACAGCCAGAATCATTACAAAAAAAGGTACTTTACGATAAGCATTGATTTCCTTGAATGACCAGAAAGGTATCTGAACCACCATGGATAAACCGCCAAACAGAGTAATAATCAGGCACAGCCAGTCTACATGAGGTAAACCCTGAAAAGTATGGCTTACCCAGATTAAGCCGATTACCAGTGCAGCTGCCGTCGGGCTGGGAATTCCGATAAACCATTTCTTACTTACTTTACCAATCAGAGTATTGAACAATGCCAGCCGCAAGGCCGCACAGGCACAATAAATAAATGCTACCGAGTAACCAATTTTACCAAAATGAAATAACTGCCATTTATACGCAATCAAGGCAGGTGCCACCCCGAAACTTACCATATCAGCCAGACTGTCGAGCTGTTCACCAAAAGCACTCTGACTGTTAGTTAAACGGGCAACCCGACCGTCCATGCCATCCAGCAGCATAGAAATAAATACCGCAATTGCTGCAACTTCATAATGACCATGCATCGACTGAGTAATGGCATAAAAAGCGGCAAACAGTGCCGCCAGTGTAAATGCATTAGGCAACAAATAAATACTGTTATCACGCAGCCGGCGGCGCCGGTTCGGACGATGGGGGCGATTTGGTTTAATTACATCATTTTTTTCTTGAGTCATATTCAGCTAAATCCTCAACAGGCAATATTAATACTCATCCTGTTTATTATGTTGTGCATATTTCATACCTGCCATTTCTATCATAGCTGTACGTAAATCATCCAGTCCGCTGCCATCCTGTACCGATATATAAACAGCCTGCGGACGTCCATGTATATCACGCACAATTCCCTGCATTCTTTGTTCAGCAGACAATTTATCAATTTTATTATAAATAATCAGCTGCGGTATGTTTTCTGCATCAATTTCCTGTAATACCGTATTCACAGCATCTATTTGCCGCTCAAATTCCGGATGGGTAATATCCACCACATGCAGAAGTACATCAGCCAGCGCAGTTTCTTCCAGTGTCGCCGCAAAAGCAGCTACCAGTCCGTGCGGTAAATCGCGAATAAAACCGACTGTATCGGATAATAAAACACTGGTCTGGTCATTCAGATACAAACGGCGCACTGTATTATCCAGGGTGGCAAACAGCTGGTCTTCTGCCATGACCTGAGCTTTGGTTAAACGGTTAAACAGACTGGATTTGCCTACATTGGTATAGCCCACCAGCGCAAAGGCCGGCAGTGTACCCTGATACCGACTTTTACGCTGAGTTGCCCGCTGCCGGCGCACCTGCTGCAATTGCTGGCGCAGACGGGTAATTTTCTGCCTGATCAGACGGCGGTCAGTTTCCAGACGTGTCTCACCCGGGCCGCGTAAACCAATACCGCCTCTCTGGCTCTGCAAATGACCATAACCACGCACCAGCCGGCTGGATAAATGAACCAGCTGAGCCAGCTCCACCTGCAAGCGCCCCTCCTGACTTTGTGCACGGCGGGCAAATATAGCGAGAATCAGGCCAACCCGATCCAATACCCGGCACTGGAGCAGTCTTTCAAGATTACGCTCCTGCGTAGGCGTCAGCGCATGGTTAAAGACCACCAGATCAATTCCGGCTTCAGCTACTGTTTGTGCCAGTTCTTCTGCTTTGCCTTTACCCACAAACAATGCACTGTCCGGCTGCTGACGTTTACACGGAACAACTTCCACTAAATCTGCTCCGGTAGCACGTACCAGTTCCTCAGCTTCAGCCAGTGCCGACTCAAACAATACTGTCCGGCGCCCGGCAGCAACCGGAAAATCCTTATCCAGCAATACCCCTACCAGCAGCACCCGTTCTGGCTGCTGCTCAGATAAATTGGTCTTATCGAATCTGCTCATCATTTACCGGTTTGAACGACAACAGGCTGCCTGACCTTATAAAGGGCAAACAGCCTGTATAACAATTAATAGCCTTTATTCCTGAGACAGTACATGCCGTGCGGCAGCTGCTGCCCGGTTAGCAGCTTCTGTGACCAGATCTGCATGCTCTTCAGTATTACTTTGCGGTTCAGCACTGATATCAGGAGCCTGCAATGGCAAAGTTGCCAGTACTGTACTACTGGCACTGACCTTATCACCAATAGCCACCAGCGCAGTAGCATCTTCCGGCAAATAAACATCTACCCGCGAACCAAAGCGGATAAAACCATAGCGATCACCGCGATGTAATAAATCATGCGCATTTACGTAGCACAAAATACGCCGTGCTACCAGACCTGCAACCTGTACAAATGTTACCGGCCGGCCGGTTTTGGTTACCGCAAGGACTGCATTACGTTCATTTTGTGCACTGGCTTTATCCAGCGCAGCGTTCAGGAAACTGCCTTTAAAATAATCTACACGTTCCACTTTGCCATCAATAGGGCTGCGGTTAGAATGTACATTGAATACATTCATAAATACACTGATTTTAAGAGCATTCACACCACGGTACGGATCGGTAGTTTTTTCCACAACCACAATACGTCCGTCTGCCGGACTCAGCACATCTTCAGGATTTGCAGGAATATCACGGGCAGGATCACGAAAAAACTGCACCACAAATGCTGTCAGCACCCATAAAGGCAGCGACCACCATCCGCACCAGAAAAAAGTTAATATGCTCAGCACCAGGCTACCAATAATAAACGGCCAGCCTTCCTTAGCAATCAAAGGATAAGGATACACACGCGACACAAGGCTACTCCTTTACAGATGAGATACTGCGGATGAACCGCGAGCTAAAACAATGACAAAATTATAACCCGAAATCCGTACCTTAAAGCACCGCATATAACTATAAGCAGATTTCAGCATAAGAACAATATAAAAACAGTACAATTATTAACCAAAGACCAGCTGAACCATAACGGTTACCATCTCAGCACCGCAAGCTGATATCCGACAACTTTACATTGAAAACACAGTTAAATTTTATTTAAAAAGAAAAACTGCCAGCATCACCAGAGCAATTACCGCCAGCCAGAAATTCTGCTGCCGCTGCGTACGCAGCAGATGAATATAGGCATCACGCCATTCAAGCTGACGCTTTTCATCTACAAGAGCATTAAGCTTACGCGGCAGTGCAGGCAGCATTTGCGCCCAGTCCGGTGCTTCCTGCTTTAGCGTTTTCCATAGCGCTTTCAGACCAATCTGGTTATGCATCCAGCGGGTGAGAAACGGTTTGGCAGTTGCCCATAAATCCAGCTGAGGATCCAGCTGTCTTCCCAGCCCCTCTATATTAAGTAATGTTTTTTGCAGCAGCACCAACTGCGGCTGAATTTCTACATTAAAACGACGACTGGTTTCAAACAACCGCATCAGCACCATACCAAAAGAAATTTCTGCCAGCGGTTTATTGAAAATCGGTTCACATACAGCACGCACCGCTGCTTCCAGCTCCTCCACCCGCGTATCTGCCGGTACCCAGCCTGATTCCACATGCGCAGTAGCCACCCGATGATAATCACGATTGAAAAACGCCAGAAAATTAATTGCCAGATAGCGCTTATCATAATCTGTTAACGTGCCGACAATACCAAAATCCAGTGCAATATACCTGCCGTCATCTGCAACCATAATATTGCCCGGATGCATATCCGCATGGAAAAAACCGTTGTCAAATACCTGAGTAAAGAATATTTCTACCCCATAGCGTGCCAGCTGGTGCAAATCTATATTCTTTTCACGCAACTTATCGGTACTGGCAACCGGAGTACCGTCCATCCATTCAATTGTCAGCACCCGACGCGCACAATAATTATAGTAAACAGCCGGAATAATCAGCATAGTGCTTTTACTGAACTGCCGCCCGAGCAGGCTGGCATTTGCGGCTTCCCGCATCAGATCAAGCTCATCATGCAGATAATTCTTAAACTCTGCGACTACTTCGCGTGGTTTTAAGCGTTTGCCATCTGCAAACAGCCATTCTACCCAGCGCGCTCCTACAGCCATCAGAGCTAAATCCTGATCAATAACCGGCGCGATGTCCGGACGAAGAACTTTTACTGCAACCTTTTGACCGATACCACCGACCTCATTGAATAAATAGGCTTCATGAACCTGAGCGATAGACGCACTGGCTACCGGCTGCGGATTAAAGCGGGCGTAAATTTCCGCCAGCGGCCTGCCCAGCTCAGTTTCAATCACCCGGATTGCCACATCACTGGCAAACGGCGGCACCCTGTCCTGCAGCAAGGCCAGCTCACGCGCGTAATCAGCAGGGATTATATCCGGCCGGGTGGATAATACCTGACCAAATTTAACAAAAATCGGCCCCAGACTTTCCAAAGCCAGACGCAACCGTACCGCTGCATCCAGCTGCCGGTATTTGCGTCCGCGCGGCAGTAAACGTATCAGCCTTTGCAGCCATGACGGATGTACATGCTGCTGAACCAGATCCAGCAGACCATATACATACACCGTATGGATAATTACCCAAATTCGTTTAGGCCAACACCACATGCACGCAGCTCCGGTTTATCCGAATAAAACGACTATTGTACGGGATTTTAACCACCTTTACCGAGCAATCGCTGCGCACAGCGGCATCACACTGTTTTAGCATTCTTTTCAGTCAGCTGTATTGCACCATCAACCTTACCCGGCATAAAGACATAAGCGCGACCGAAGCCGGTTACAAGGCGAGCCTTTTCCAGTTGCAGACGAAACAGCATGAAATCCGGCAATTCAGACAGCACATCTACTGTATTGCCCAGTTTTGTTTTCATTGCCTGTAAAGCGGCAATGCCATCAGCTGTGTTTTTTTCAATTACCGTAACCGATACCGTATAATTCAGCCGGGCACGGGCAAAAATATTGCGTGCCGAAGTTTCATCTTCAATCAGCATCACACTGGCCTGCTCCTGTTGCTGCAAATTCTGTGTATGCGGAGCCAGACCGGATAGTAAGATATACAGACAACCATCATATTCAGCAAAAGGCGCATAGCTTGCCTGAGGGGTACCATCCTGTGCTACCGTAGCCAGAACCAGAGAATTTAATTGCTGTAAACGTGTTACAGCAGCCTGAAGCTCAGCGACATTCTGTTGCTCACTCATACACTCATTCCTGTATCAGATTAACAATAACCAAAATTAATGATAATAATTTCCATCTGAAAATTCAAATTCCATTTGACCGTCATACCATTATTTATCATCGGCAAGGCATCATTATCAAACATACCGGGCACAGAAAAAAAAGATGAACACAAATAAATCACTAAATCAGAATGCCATTAAAATCAATAAAATCGGTAATGATTTACCTGTATCAGAGTATTAATAACAATATAATAAGCTTTCACAGGCCAAAAATTAGGTAAAATTACCTTTCAGCCATTATTCAGGCTGAATTTAATCAATCAGCAGTGGTTAGTTACATGAGTACTCAGCATAATCCGGCAGCCAGTCAGCCTCAGAAGCGTTCCGGTCAGTTTAAACAGCGACTGCTTAAACTGATTTTATTTTGCGGCTTCTTTATTTTATTTATTTTCTTGCTTGCCGGTCAGGACAGCAGAACTACGGCCAATCACAAACCATGGCACCCCGATCTGACTATTGCAGCCTTTGAACCGGACGGCTCCTTTCTTGCTCTGCCCTATTCTTACGTTCAGCAGCACACACTGGCCAATACCACTTTTCTGGCTAAAAAGCCTGACGGCAGTAAACAGAAAAATGATAACGATACCTTTAGTTATAAAGTTATTGAACAAAACGCACAACAACAGCTGATACGAACCAGCCTGCGTACATCACGCAGCATTACCATTGCCACCTATCAGGCTACAGCCGGCACAGTCACACCGATAAAATCAACGGTATATGCAATAGACCAGATATCAATGGCTGCCGTTCTGGCATTAGTCAGCGTCTTGCTCCTGCAATTGATATATCGTTTTATCCGCCGCCGTTCTGTCAAAGATAAGACAAACTAATTTCTCAGTACCATCAATTTTCTGATTCATTCCAATACAAAAAAGCCACCTGCAACAGGTGGCTGTATCTGTTATCCGGATAGCAGAATTATTCCGGCTGTATCAGCCCGTTTGTAGTCGGCACTTCCGCCATAACAGGTTGTTCAGCCTGCTGTTTTGCCAGTAATTCATGCTTTGCATCCAGATAACGCTGTATGGTCTGCACCAGCTCCTGCGTACCCTCACGCGCCAGTGCACTGATTTGAAATACCCGTGGGGTTGTCAGATCAAATTCAAACTGATCATCCGGCTGCGGGTGATCCCAGCCAATATCTGCCAGAAACTGAGCCACACGTTCGGCACGCTCATCATCAGCCAGCATATCAATTTTATTCAACACCAGCCAGCGCGGCTTATCGTGCAAAGCCTCATCATAACGACGTAACTCTTCAATAATCGCCAGCGCCTCTGCTGCCGGTTCCACACCTTCATCGAAAGGAGCCAGATCCACCACATGCAGCAGCAAACCGGTACGCGACAAATGTTTCAGAAACCGGTGCCCCAAACCGGCACCTTCAGCAGCTCCTTCAATCAAACCGGGGATATCAGCCATAACAAAACTGTGATTGTCATCACTGCGTACTACTCCCAGATTAGGATGCAGCGTTGTAAAGGGATAATCAGCCACTTTTGGCCGTGCAGCCGAAACTGCACTAATCAGCGTAGATTTCCCTGCATTCGGCATACCGAGCAAACCCACATCCGCCAGTACTTTCAGCTCCAGCAATAAACTGCGTGCTTCACCTTCTTCACCGGGTGTAGCCTGCTTAGGAGCACGGTTTACTGATGATTTAAAATGAATATTACCTAAGCCGCCCTTACCACCTTTAGCCAGACATACCCTCTGACCATGATGAGTTAAATCCGCCACAACCTGTTCCGTATCAACATCACGAATCAGCGTACCTACCGGCATTCTCAACTCAATATCATCAGCCCCGCGACCATAACGGTCTGAACCATGACCTTTTTCACCGTTTTTGGCCTGATAGCGTTTAACAAAACGATATTCCACCAGAGTATTAATATTTTCATCGGCTACAGCCCAGACACTGCCGCCTCTGCCGCCATCACCGCCATCGGGGCCGCCCTTAGGCACAAATTTTTCGCGGCGGAAGCTGGCCGCACCATTGCCGCCGCGGCCGGCAACTACCTCGATTTTTGCTTCATCAATAAACTTCATATCATTCTCAGTTTGCAATATTTATGCCGGGCAACCAGTCTCAGTAATACCCTTGTGAACACCTCATAGCATGATTATAGCCAAAGTACAGAATATCTGTGCTGCCTCTTCACACCAACTGACCTGATAACAAAAAAGCCCTGCCAGACAAGGCAGGGCTTAACATCAGTAAAAACTTACTCGTCTGCGCCGGTATACGGACGCACACTTACGGTTTTACGGTTCAGCGCGCCCTTAACGGCAAATTCCACATAACCATCCACTTTAGCGAACAGAGTGTGGTCTTTACCCATACCTACATTTTCACCTGCGTGAAAACGGGTACCGCGCTGACGAACAATAATTGAACCAGCCGGAATCAGCTCATTACCAAAGGCTTTAACGCCCAGGCGTTTGGCTTCTGAATCACGACCGTTGCGGGAGCTACCGCCTGCTTTTTTGTGTGCCATTCTGTTATTCCTTCACTCAATTAGGCAATCGCCACGATTTCAATCTGGGTAAAATTCTGGCGGTGACCCTGACGTTTCTGATAGTGTTTACGACGACGCATTTTGAAAATACGTACTTTATCGTGACGGCCATGTGCAACCACTTTAGCGGTTACTTTAGCGCCCTCAATAAAAGGCGTGCCCACTTTCACCGCTTCACCGTCAGCAATCATCAAAACTTCATTCAGTTCGATCTGGCTGTCGAGTTCTGCTGGTATCTGTTCTACTTTTAATTTTTCGCCAACGGCAACTTTATATTGTTTACCGCCGGTTTTTACGACCGCGTACATACTCAACTCCAATAGGAATTCAATTAAAAACAAAAATTAAATTTCCGCAAAAAACGGAATTCGCGATTATATCAACGCATGATTTTACTGTCAAAACAATAATAAATATCTCATGGCATATATAGCTCAGATTAGTTAAGTCAATTAAAAATTAAGCCCTACCGAAAGCTATTTATAGTGTTGCCAAGCATATGCAAGACCCGTTACATTCACAGACTAGTCACAGCCAAAGCAAGCCCACTCAAACTATGGCATTAGATGTCTTAGATGGCGTATTAACTGCTGTCACTTAACAGTCATTAGAAGAAATAATAAAAAGCACCATAACCATTCCCTTAAATATGATAAATACCGGTTTTACCTTACCGGATAATCACCAACTAGATACTCACTATCATGATGCTTTATCGCAGCCATTACCCATGCCAAGCCCTTATTGCATGCAATTAGATGAATCTTGGAATAACGAGATTTTATCCTATAGTCCGAAACGCATATTTAATCCTGAAACCTATCCTTCAGGCAGTTCCGGCATGATTAGTAATGCACCTGATTTTATGCAATTTATTTTAGCATAAACTTCTTCAAGTAATGCTTTAAGTTCCGGTAAATTAATGGATAAAATGGCGAAGTACTACATAACTGATTTATATTAATAATTTACCATACTCAAACTTAAGCTGAATTATTCAGTGTCATAAAATTTGCTCTCTGGTCTACCGTACAAACACGCAAAAAAACTTTACAAGTATTACAGCATAACTGTTAACCGGCTGCCGGATATACCACCATTTGTGACGAATGCACCGCTTTGAGCATAGAATTTCTGCTCCGGCTTGTGTATACACCAGCATAATTTACCTGTCCGATTCACAATTGCATCTTTATTAACCCAATCTAACTTTTCTCATTTCCCAAATGAATTTCAAGTATAATAATACACAAAAGTGCCCGGCAGTTTCGGGGACACATGGCTAAAACACATCATCATTACCAGTTGCAGAAACACTAAACACATGCTTGAGAACCTGCCTTATTTCCAGAAACACCTGCCTGAAGACTTAAACCGTGTTAATGCGGTAATCAACCGTGCTGTTGAATCCGAAGTTGTCCTGATTTCACAAATAGGCCAGTATATTATCAGTGCCGGCGGTAAACGCCTGCGCCCGATAATTACCATCCTTGCCGGCAAAGCTCTGGGCTATACAGAAGACCCGCTTTTTTCACTGGCCGCCATGGTGGAATTTATCCATACCTCCACATTGCTGCACGACGATGTAGTGGATGAAAGCGACCTGCGCCGCGGCCGGGAAACTGCGAACAATCTGTTTGGCAATGCCGCTGCTGTATTGGTGGGCGATTTTCTCTACACACGAGCCTTCCAGCTGATGGTTGGCTCCGGCAGCCTCCGTATTCTCAAAGTGATGGCAGAAGCCACCAATATCATTGCTGAAGGTGAAGTCATGCAGCTGATGAATATTGGTAATATTGATGTCACTGAAGAACAGTATTTACAGGTAATCGAATACAAAACCGCCAAACTCTTTCAGGCAGCGGCACAGGTAGGTGCCATACTTGCCAAGGCTACAGAACAACAGGAACTGGCTTTAAAAAATTACGGTACATATCTTGGTTCAGCTTTCCAGATTATCGATGATGTACTGGATTATGCCGGTGATGTAGAAACCATTGGTAAAAATGTCGGCGACGATCTGGCTGAGGGCAAACCTACCCTGCCGCTGATTTATCTGCTTAATCAGGGCAGTGCTGCGGCCAAGGCCGATGTACGCCATGCTCTGGAACACGCCGACCGCAGCTATTTCAACAAAATTCACGATCACGTAATCAACTCTGATGCACTGGCTTATTGCACTATGCAGGCAAAAAAAGCCGTAGATGCCGCAATTAACTGCCTGAATGAGTTACCGGTTAATGAAACCACCCAGGCTATGCGAGATTTAGCCTTGGCATCTTTAGCCCGAATCTCTTAAAATAGCGGGCTATGGCAGATTCCAGCCATAGCCCTGTTTTTAAAAAGTCTCGCCGTAGTTCAACGGATAGAACACATGCCTCCTAAGCGTGCGATACAGGTTCGATTCCTGTCGGCGGGACCAAAGAATTGTTATTTATACATCTTAGATGATACAGACACATTAAAAAATATCATCTCTACTCTGTGTTTATATATATTATCAATGTACTATTTACAAGTCGCTTATTAACAAATGGCTTATGATTCATTTAAAACCGGAGAACTATACCTAAAACTTTATTATAATATGATAAAAAGATTTATCATTAAGAACTAATATTAACAGCTTAGTGAAATCAAATATTAATTTCATAATACAAATCAATAAACTATTTAAGCACATAGTAAAATTTCTTACCTAGCTGCTTTAAATAAATAATTGGGGTATATGAGTGATAACCAGAAAAACAGCCTTAGTTTTATTACCTATTTTATATATTATATCCACTTTAGCTCTTGTATATGGTTTAGGTTATTACTATGATTTTGATCATACAGTTATTTCTACTGGTTTATTATTTTTAGGTTGTTACATATTAAGTTCGGCAAATAAATTTACTCTAATAAGTCTGTTAGTTACGTTTTCCGCATTATCATTTTATTTTCCTACAGGGATAAATTACGGCAAACCAACAGCTGATTTATTAATGCCACTATTACAAACTAATAAACTTGAAATTATTGGTTATCTCATGGCTGTTAAACAGCAAATTTTAATTACTGTAGTATTTATATTTATTCAAGGTTTAATTTATTATTTAAATAAAATAATAAAAACACAAAAAATTAAGAAAAATAAAACTTCACAATTTGTCTCAATAATGAGCTTTATATTCTTTTATATAATAACTTTACTCGGCATTTCTTATCAGCACCTGGAAGTAAATAATAGCGCATTTTTAAAAAATGTCATATCTGCATATCAAGAAATAAATTCAATACATGAAGAAATGAAAAAATATATTGGCAGTAATAATAACAATATACGGGTAAGTCGGTTAAATGAAGATGATAATACAGAAATATTTTTAGTCGTAATCGGTGAATCTGTACGAAAAGATTATTTATCCGTATATGGCTACCCTCTCAATACTACTCCTTTTTTAAATACAGCTAATGGAATTTTTATTGATGGATTAGTGGCTGCTGGTCCGAATACAGAACAATCCTTAACTAGAACTTTATTTAAAGCTTATCCTGAGAAAAATAAGATTGACTGGGAAATTAATTTCGTTTCCTTAGCAAAAAAATCCGGGTATGAGACTTACTGGGTTAGCAATCAGGGCACAAGTGAATATGGAGATAATATTTTTTCTGCATTAGCTGGTACAACTGATAAATCCAAATTTTTAAAAAAAGGTCCATACTATACTAGCTTTAATGATGATGATCATATGTTACCCATTGTTTCGGAAGTAATAAACAAAAACAGTAACAAAAAAGTAGTTTTTGTGCATATGATGGGCTCTCATGAACCAATATGCTCGCAAATTAATGATTTTAAATCAAATTTTAAATTGAATAATCAAGCTGGCTGCTATGTGGCAAGCATTGAAAAATTAGATTTATTTATAAAAAAACTTACAGAACTTATGAAAGGAAAAAAATATAAATTAATGTATTTTTCAGATCACGGATTATCGGTTGAACCAGATCGTATTTTTCATGATCTGGGTGGTTTATTACAAGAATACCAAGTACCATTGTTTTATTTAGCTCCGGATGAAAAAAAACATATTCTGGTGAAAAAAGTGATTAGCGGATTAAATCTAATTGATTTGTACTCTACTTTCATTAACATAAAAACAAATGTAACGAATGAGAATTATACCTTCTATTATGCTGATAAACTTCCGGATAATTCTAATCCGATTATTTACTGGAAAAAATACAGACGTCTTTCTGATTTAGTAAAAAATCAACCTCCCATAACTGATATTGAAGTTAATTCGGCTAGTGTAAATATAAAACATCAATAATAAATAAGTTCCATTTACGGATATATTAATATCACTAATTTAGTCATACATTCATAGGAATTTATTGATTAAAAATTTTGAATTAATTTCTTTTGCTATAAAAATAGCTGTATTTTCTGCTAGATTCGAAGATTTTCAATTTCTAATATTACAGAAACCAGCTTTTGTTTTATTGGCTAGAAACCACTTTCTGCATAAACTTACATTCAGTTGCAGACTGATAAGAGTAAAATTACTCTTACTACCATAAATTTTTTAACAATTTTATCAATATACTTATTTAACGCTTAGTAATATTTTTGGTAAATAAATTTTTATTAGAGAGTTATTCTCTTTGTAAACAAACACGATAAGTCTGACATTATTTTGTCAGACTTATCGTCATTCTATTTTGCAGACAATCCAAAATACTGAATAAGTCAGGTTTACTATTTTTCCTGCTGGTAATAAATTTTATAAAACTTACGCCCGTCTTCATCCCGCCCTTTTTCAATCATATCTTTACCACCGTGGATATAGATATGAAAATTTTTATCCAGTTTCACCACGCTTTTAAAATACTTCTCCTGCTTTTTTACCGCTTTGGGAGAGATAGCAAAGCTTTTTACCGGTTCTAATTGATTTTCCTGAGCATAATACTGGCTGAAATCCTGATATTGCTGAATCAGATCATCATTTGCAAAAACCCGCTGCTCAAATTCCTGCAAATCAAACTGCTCATTATTTTTAAAGTAATCAACAGACCTGTTCAGCAAACCGATTTTTTCTGATTTACTCGCCTCATCATCAGTATCCATGGTCTGAGCAATAAATTGCTTGGCTGTTTCCATAATCTGAGTAGTCTGATGATATTCATTATTAACAGGTCTGATACTTAAAAAATCTTCAGTCCAGTATTTGGCCTCTGCATGTTTGTTGGTATTATCTACAACAGCAACCAGATAGCCCTGCTCTGAATGCAGATTAAAAATCAGACAGCCTTTATCCAGTTTCTGAATGCTTAATCCTTCAATATCAGCTAAATCATAACCATTCTGCCGGTCTTCAACTTTCAGAATTCTCTGCTTGTTTTCTGATTTAAAGATGCCAATACAATCCACTACTTCATCATCTACCGTACAGTCCGCAAGATAAAATACGCCCAATTCTCCGGGCTTAATTTGCGGATGGTTACTTTTATCATACAGATAACGCCCCATATTTTTAGACTGATTAATAAAATCAACAATATCTGTATGCTCAAACATGGCTTTGATAATGGTATAAACCGGATTGAGCTCTAAATCAGGAAAAAAATGAAACTGATACAACTCATCAAATTTAAAATTGGAAGTAATTAATTTATTAAGTGTTTCTTCCACATTTTTATAATTACTTAATTTATCACACAGCCGCACACCATCCGCAGTACTTTTGTTGCCAATACTGTGTATGATTAATCTACTAATATTTCCAAGAACAAATTTCGGCATAGATTCAAACATTCTTATAATCAATAAACAAAATTAATAAATGCTGGTTACACCTGCGCTTATTTGCTTTTTACCAAGCTTTTCTGGATAACAAGAAAAAAAGTATTAACGCGAGGAGAACAAAAATAGCACCAACCAACCCAATATAATGAGTTGACAGTTTCACTAATACCTGGCTGCCGACAAAGGCTCCTCCACCGATACCTATATTATAAATGCCTGAATAAACAGATGTGGCAATGTCAGTCGCATCAAGGGCTGCATCAATCACTTTACTTTGCATTACCATACCAATAATAGTAATGGCTAATCCCCATACCACGCCTTGTATCATCGCAGTGTAGAGACTAAAGGAGCTAAAATAGAGTGATAATAAGCACGCCATCAATAATATCACGGGGACAACTAATATCGCTGTCGGATATTTACTTGCGTATCGAGTAAAAATAACACTACCAATCATGCCCGAAAATCCAATAACCAATAAAAGGTGGACAACAACTTCCTGACTGAATCCGCCCACTTTCATCATAAATGGCGTGATGTATGTATAGGCAGTAAAATGCCCTGTGATAATAATAGCCGTTAATAAGTAAATATTGAGTAAGGCCGGGCGTTTTAACACTTTTGGCAGATTTTTGATTGAAATGGTATTTGTACTAGGAACTTTAGGAAGTAAGTAAATCAATAAAACTAAAATACCAAAGGCAATACCACCAATACATAAAAACGTGACACGCCAACCGACTAATTCCCCTATTTTGGTACCAATAGGAATTCCGAGCACCGTTGCCATTGATGTGCCAACTACGATAAAACTCATTGCTTTGGCTTTTTTGCCATTCGGCGCCAATTGAACAGCTAAAGGCGTGGTAATAGCCCAAAATACAGCATGTGCACAAGCGATACCAATACGAGCTGTCATTAAGCTATAAAAATTCCAGGCAAAACCAGCTAATAAGTGGCTGCCGATAAATAAACAAAACAGCAAAATAAGGAGCTTGCGACGCTCCATTCTGGATGTTAAGACGGTTAAGGGTAAGGATAGTAATGATACTGCCCATGCATATATCGTTAATAATAACCCTGCATGAGCGACATCCATCGAAAAGCTTTCTGCAATATTAGGCAGTAAACCAACCGGTACAAATTCGGTGGTATTGAAAATAAATCCGGCAAAAGCTAAACAAAGAATCGACCACCATATCTGAGAGCGCTTTTTAGCATTGTTCATGATTTTACTTAACGACGGGATAAATTAATTGTTGGTAATTATAACTGGAGATTAACCATTAAAAGCTCAATTGGTATGCTAGCATTAACGCCAGCAATCAACTTATCAATCAATTAAAATTCAGTAATTTATCCTAGTCACTTAGTAATATATGATTTATAAAAATTGTTGGAAACAAATTTTGTTGTCAATAACTATTGATTCAATACAGGAATTAATAAAATACTTAAACCTAATAAGGTTAGTAGTGTTTAGCTGTAAAGTATTTTCTTAATTTAATATTCCTCATTTCACTATCTGGATTGGCAAGATTATATTTGTCTACATAATCATTTAAGCTCTTAATCAGTTTTATACTATGCTCCATCCTATCAAATAACTCACCACAACTTTTTTCTACTACTTAATCTAAACTAACTTGTTGATATTGCAGTTCTACCTTAAACTCAGCATTATCGTCTTTTGCTTTTCATATCACCATCAATCAGACCAATTAGTTTAGTAAGTCTTTTTTGAAAGTAATGGTAAAAATCTTTATCTAATAGTTTCTGACGACATTGTTGTTCAAATTTTGACATAATTATTCCATCTTCAAGACTGATTTTTTGCTTGTATGCTATGCATGTTATTCAGATTAAATCTTTTCCGAGAGTATATTTGTATTAAAGTTTATCCTGAAATAATATTTTACAAATTTCAGTTTTTAAAAATTATTTCATCAATTATTGAACGCTGTTTTGTTATTCTGGATAATATATCATCATAATAATCATTTAAACCTTTCTTTATAAGCTGAGCGTATTTAGTACAGTTAAGTTCAATTAATGTTTTTCTGTCTAATCTAATTATAATCACTTGATCTGTTTTATTTCTATTTGTAATTTTTTTTATACATGAATTATGATTACTAATAACTTTTAATATATCATCACTTGATAAATTAAGAGAATAATTAAACATAAGATTTCTATATTTGATGTCAACATTGCTCAGAATGAAATAATTTAATTTTCTTTCTTTATCATCTATATCAGATATCAATAATAAAGAATCAGGAAAAATTAATAAATAAAAATTATCATTTTTAAAGTATATACTTAATGAGTCATTGAATTGTTCAAAAATCTTCTCCGGTTCATTTTCTGCATCAATGCTTTCAAAATATTCATTCAATATTGTTAATTTTTTTAATACATAATCTGTTTCAAAATAATCATGATCCATATCATCAATCATCGCGATAAGATTTGCTTTTGCTAATGAAAAAAGATCATCAATATTATCCAATTTGTTTTCTAATTCATATTTTCTATCATTCACAATAAGCTTAGCAAAGAAGTACTCTTGAAACGAACGATGAATAAATTCAAAATAATTACTATCCTGTAAAAGTAAAGACACTGAATGTACAAAATCATATCGAATATCATTTTCTTTACAAATGCTATCTAAATTCACTATTTTTAAAGCTGAATTTATATATTTATCAACTTGTTGCAAATTAAAACTATATTCTTGCTTCTGATAAGTCATAGCACAAAAATACATAAAAACTTTTTCTAATTCTTCATGGGATAGCTTGCTTTTTAATGGCCGGTGAAATCGTCCTTTTGACGCATCGTGTTCTTTAATCAGCACTTGAAAACACTTTTCATAGAAAATATGCCTTTTAGCTGGAATATCACCATATTCATCAAATGTAAGTAACATCATTGATGCTAATAAAGGATTTGAGAGAAATTCTTTATGCTCTTCAAATTCATCTTCCGTTAAAAACTCAAGAAACTCTGTTTTTCTTTCTTCAATAAAATCAATTTTTGTTATGTATGATTGGCATTGGCGATAATCAAAGGGAAGCAAGTGCGCAACATGAAAATTTTCCCACGTTGTAAATTCATTCGGGCGGCTTGTCACTACAAAGGGGCAATACGGGTATTTTAAAGTTAATTTGATTATTTCCTCTTGAATATTGCTTTGTTGCGAATCACTTACTTCATCTAAACCATCAATTAAAAAATAAAATAAGCCTTTTTTTAAACCATATGTAAATTGTTTTTGGGTAAAACTATCTGAATATGTCACGATAGATTCATATATACAATCAAGTAATGTTTGAGTACCTGATGATATGTTTCTTAATTCAAAAAAAATCGGATAAAAATTGACCTGACTATCAATTAATTCTTTATAGATTTTTTTTAGAAAAATCGTTTTACCATTTCCCGCATAGCCTGAAATAATAGTTCTATGTAAATCGGTGGATATTGATGATTTTATTTCATCTTCTTTTAAAATATCATCATCTATTTTAAATTGCAGTGGCTCGTAAATTTTATCCAGCTCTGTAGGTCTATCCCGTTTCAGTAAGGTACGCACATAAGCACATCTTTGGTAATTTGCTTTTATATATTCAGGCAGCCCTTTATTTAGTTTCATTTCATGTTTTTTATATTGCGCAATACAGAATTCGGGGGCTTTTTTAGAAATAAAACTAACGAAATTATTAATAAATGAATCAATTCCTTTATTAGACAGCTCTTCTATACTCATAGTTAATATCTTTTATTTAATTTATATTTAAGTTATTAGGATTATATATCATTTAGCATTAAACAAAGCTTCAGTATTTACCTAAAAATAATTTATCTTCTGAATTAAAATAAATGCTATTTGTTTTCCATTTAAAATACAGCAATAATACTCTGTTTACAAAAACTGACTTATTCAATTTCTAAGGATTTTTTATGTCTACCCTACTCCCCATCACCGAAATTGCCCGCAACAGCAGCATTCCCGAACAATACCTTATTCCTTACGGCCGTGAAGTAGCTAAAGTAGATTTAAAGGTGATTCAGCCGGATAGCAAACAGGGCAAGCTGGTGCTGGTGTCGGCTATTACGCCGACACCGCTGGGAGAAGGTAAAACAGTAACCACTATCGGACTGAGTCAGGGGCTGAATTTTATCGGCAAGAAAGCGATTGCCTGTATCCGCCAGCCCAGTCTGGGGCCGGTATTCGGGGTAAAAGGCGGGGCAGCCGGCGGCGGTAAAGCACAGGTTTTGCCGATGGAAAAGCTGAATCTGCATTTAACCGGTGATATTCACGCTATTACAGCGGCTCATGATCTCGCCTCTGCAGCACTGGATGCACGCTTATACCATGAAGAACATCTGGGCGAGGAGTTTACGGCACAAACCAAGCTGCCGCGGCTGAATATTGATAAAAACCGGATTGTCTGGAAACGGGTAATCGACCACAACGACCGTGCATTGCGCCGGATTAAAGTAGGTGTGGGCGGTGGTGTTAATGGTGTGGAGCGTGAAGACGGATTTGAGATTTCTGCTGCGTCCGAATTAATGGCGATTCTGGCGCTGGCGACGGATTTACAGGATATGCGCCAGCGTATCGGGCGGATTATTCTGGCTTATGATACTCAGGGCAATCCGGTTACGGCAGAAAAACTTCAGGTAGCCGGTGCGATGACGGTGTTACTGAAAGATGCAATTAATCCGAATCTGATGCAGACGGCAGAACAGACCCCTGTACTGATTCATGCAGGACCGTTTGCCAATATTGCTCATGGTAATTCTTCGGTGCTGGCCGATATGGTCGGCCTGCAAGTGGCGGATTATGTGGTAACAGAAGCTGGTTTCGGCTCTGATATGGGCATGGAGAAATTCTTTAATATTAAATACCGCCAGACAGGTGTGGCGCCTTCATGCGTTGTATTGGTAGCCACGGTACGCAGTCTGAAATCGAATAGCGGCCGGTTTAATATTAAGCCGGGTCAGCCATTACCGGCAGAAGTTACTCAGTGTAATGTTGAGCTGCTGGCTGAAGGCAGTGCTAATCTGGGCTGGCACATTCAGAATGCGAAAAGCTATGGCCTGCCTGTGATTGTGGCTATTAATCGCTTCCCGTACGACCATCAGGAAGAGCTGGATTTTGTACGCCAGTATGCGCTGGAACACGGTGCCTGTGCATGTGAAATCAGTGATGCGTTTACTCAGGGTGGTGCGGGTACTCAGGCTCTGGCTCAGCATGTGGTCGCTGCCTGCAATCAGGAAAATTCGGTTACTCTGCCCTATGCTGACAATATGCCACTGCCGGAAAAAATTCAGACCATGGTGAAGAAATACGGCGCGCGTCAGGCTAATCTGTCGGCACAGGCTTTGCAGAATATTGAAGAAATCAAAGAGCTTAAGCTTGATCATTTACCGTTATGCATGGTGAAAACACCATTATCTATCAGTGCAGACCCGAATCTGAAAAATGTTCCGACAGATTTTGATGTAGAAATTGCCCGTTTACAAGTATCAGCCGGTGCGGGCTTTATCCGTGTATATGCGGGTAATGTGATGACTATGCCGGGGCTGGGTACTCTGCCTGCTTATCAACAGATTGATATAGATGCTGAGGGCAATATTGTCGGTTTACATTAAAATTTAACAGAGCTGCCGGCTGAGTGACAATTCATGTTTATGCCACAAGAGTTTTGTGCTTTTGTGGCATTTTTATGTATATTAGTCTGAATTCAGCAGCCATGAACATCTGAGCCTTGGATAAAGATTATGGCTTATGGCCAAAAGCTGGCTGCAATACCGATTATAAGGTTAAGATTAATTCAGCGCGGCTTATATGGTATTGTTCTGATTATTATTTACGTTTAGATTATAAACTATAGTTGTTATTATTAATTTTAAAGTTGAAAATAATTAAATATAAATTTAAAAGTTAATTAATTTATCTATACTTTAAATTATTAAGTGTGATTTATCATTTAAATTAATATTTTTTAAGCTTTATATTACAAATGTATTTTCAATGTGCTTTTTTTAATCTAAAATTATAAAAAGCTTACCGATTATTCTGATTAGTCTAACCGGTAAGCCACAATTCAGATTTCCGTATGTCTGTTGTGTTTTATTTATTCCGTTTAAGCCAGAGGTTGCAGTAATGCATCGAATGCATCCACAAACTGTTGTAAGCCTTCTTGCTGCAAGCGCACTGCGAGGGATTCAAGATTAATACCCAGCTTCTGAATTTCAATCAGTACGTTTTTAGCCTGCTGCACATTCTGTGTCAGTGTAGTATCGGCATGTCCATGATCGATAAAGGCATTAAGCGTGTTAGCGGGTACGGTATTAATGGTGTCAGCACCAATAATATTTTCTACATAGCAAACATCGGAATACGCCGGATTTTTAGTTCCTGTGGATGCCCAGAGCAAACGCAGTGGTGCTGCCTGCTGTACTGCCAGATCGGTAAATTCACGGCTCTGGATAAATTCCTGCCATTCAGCATAAGCTGTTTTGGCCAGTGCAATGGCGGTTTTACCCTGCAAAGATTCCGGCAGCGTGATGTCCAGAGCACTGTCAATGCGGGACAGGAAAAAGCTGGCGACTACCTGAATATGGTTAACCGGCAGATTTTGCGCCAGACGCTGGCGAATGCCGGCAGCGTGAGCCTGCCATGCTTTGCTAAGCTGGGTTTTAGAAAACAACAGGGTCAGGTTAACATTAATGCCTTGTGCAACCAGTGTGGTTAATGCCTGTATTCCGCTGTCTGTTGCTGGTACTTTTATCATGACATTGGGTCGGTTAAGAACTTCCCATAGTCGCTGGGCTTCGGTAATGGTAGCCTGAGCATCATCGGCCAGATCTGGCGCCACTTCAAGGCTGACAAATCCGGCTTTACCCTGACTGCGTTCGTACAAGTGCAGACAGACATCACATGCAGCCTGTACATCGGCCACGGCCAGTTGTTCATAACGCTGTTTGGGGGACAGTGGCTGCTGTTTTAGCTGGTTAATATCATTTTGGTAAAGTGTATCGCTGGCAAAGGCTTTTTGAAAAATGGCCGGATTGGAAGTCACGCCACTGATACCCGCCTCAAGCATGTGTGCCAGTTCACCTGATTGAATCAGGTTCCTGGAAAGATTATCCAGCCAGATTTGCTGCCCCAATGTATTGACTTGTGCTAATACGGCCATATTATTTCCTTATAGTAAATATACGTTAGATATGTTTTATTAAGGTTAATCAATCGATTAAACTGGTTATTCATGAATTATGGATTACTCTAACGAGGATGGTGTAATTTGACAAGTTCCGAAGCAAACAAAATAACCGGTATCAGGTTATAATCCGGTTAAATTTATTGTGTTTTCGTTTGCTTATTATTACTGCTGATGATGTTATGAATTTACAGGATAAATATTTAGGCTGGGGTAAAGAAGTTTTTGCTATTGAAGAGCAGTCGATACGTGAAGTTGCCAATAGTCTGGATGAGCATTTTGCTGAGGCGGTAACCACAATTCTCGACTGCCGCGGACGGGTGATTATCACCGGTATGGGCAAAAGCGGTCATATCGGGCGTAAGATTGCCGCTTCGATGGCGTCTACCGGCACACCGGCTTATTTTGTACATCCGGCTGAAGCAGGACACGGCGATCTGGGTATGATTGTTGATGGCGATGTGCTGATAGCATTATCCAATTCTGGTGAAAGCGAGGAAATTCTGGCGCTGATACCTGCCATCAAACGTAAGCATGTGCAGCTGATCTGTATAACTGGTAAAACCAGTTCAAGTATGGCGAAACATGCAGATATCCATTTATGTGCTCATGTATCACAGGAGGCCTGTCCGTTAGGGCTGGCTCCAACATCCAGTACGACGGCGGTAATGGTATTGGGCGATGCGCTGACGGTGGCACTGCTGCGTGCACGCCAGTTTACCCCTGAAGATTTTGCACTGAGCCACCCTGCCGGCAGTCTGGGTAAACGCTTGTTGTTAACGGTGGCTGATGTTATGCATGGCGGCAAAGATATGCCTCTGGTACAGGAAGATACGCCTTTGCGTGAAGCCATTGTTACCATGAGTGAAAAAGGTCTGGGAATGCTGCTGGTAGTCAATACTGCCGGAGAGCTGTGCGGTTTATTTACAGACGGTGATTTACGCCGTTTATTTCAGAATAACCGAGAATTAAAGGAATGGCTGATGGCCGATGTAATGGGACATGCACCTAAAACTATCACTGCCGACCGGCTGGCAACGGAAGCCCTGAAAATCATGCAGGAAAGTCATGTAAACGGACTGGCAGTAATTGATGCAAATAATCGTCCGGTTGGTGCGCTGAATATGCATGATTTATTACAGGCACGGATTGTTTAAATGCATGAGAATGTTATGACTGAGGAATGCCGATGAATACGATGATGTCTGCCAGTGCGATGGTTGAAGCTGCCCGGAAAATCAGGCTGTTTATTATGGATGTAGACGGCGTACTGACTGACGGTCGTATTTTTATCCGTGATAACGGCGAGGAAATCAAATCATTCCATACACTTGACGGCCACGGATTGAAGATGTTGCACCGCCACGGCATTCAAACGGCAATTATTACCGGACGCGACGCACCCTCTGTCGGCATCCGGGTACAGCAGCTTGGCATCGGACATTATTTCAAAGGTATTTCGGATAAACGCAGCTGTTATCGGCAATTATTACAGCAGCTTGGTTTAGATGAGCAGCAATGTGCTTATATTGGCGATGATGTCGTAGACTTACCGGTTATGAAACATTGCGGGCTGGCAGTTGCAGTACCCGGTTCTCATCCGCTGGTATTACAGCATGCTGATTATGTTACCCGTGCGCCCGGCGGAGCCGGTGCAGTACGTGAAGTCTGTGATTTATTACTGGATGCACAGGGCTTTCTGGCTCAGGATATGGCGGAGTATCTGGCATGAATGTGATTCGCAGCCGCAGTAACTGGGCGTTTCCGCTGATTCTGGCAGTAGCCCTTGGCGGCATAAGCTTCTGGCTAGACCGGATTACTGAGATCAAGACAGTGGAAATTCCCCTGAATCCGAAAGAACCTAAGTATGTGATTAATTCGATTGACGGTGAGCGATTTGATGAGCACGGTCAGTTAAGTGAAACCATTCACGCCACAGCTGCCCGGCAGTTTCCGCAGCAAACTGTTATTTATATTGATAATCCCAATATGGGACTATATAAAAACGGTGCTGAACTTTATCGTATTAAGGCCAATACCGGACAGTACTATACCGACAGCCGCAAGGTAGATTTACTGGGACAGGTAGTCTGGAACAAAAATCCGGTGGGAAATGAACCGGCAGGACAGCTGGAAACCAGTGTATTACATGTTGATACACAAACTCAGGTAATCAAAACTGATGCACAGGTTTCTTACCAGTATGGTATATCTCACGGTACATCACAAGGTTTCGAATACGACAAACAACGCGGCTTTCTGAATTTACCCGCACGCGTAAAGGCGATTATTTATGACCCGCACTCTCATTAACAGCAAAATTTTAGCAGTCTTTTGTCTGCTTGCCGGCAGTATGCATGCATGGGCACTGGAAAGTGACCGGCAGCAACCTATTCAGATTGAAGCCGATCAAGGCTCTCTGGATAAACAGAATCAGACAACCGTATTTACCGGTAATGTAAAAATGCGGCAGGGCAGTATGTATATGAATGCAGCCCGTGTCACTGCGCATAAGGATAATGCCGGTAACCAGACAATTATTGCTGATGGTAAGCCTGCTACGTTTGGACAGCAGCTGGAAAAAGACGGCATGGTAACCGGTCACGGAGATAATGTACATTATGAAAGCCTGAGCGGTATTGTTACGATTACCGGTAATGCTCAGGTAAACCGTGGTGGTGATATGGCACGCGGTGCGGTAATTGTTTATAACACCAATACTGAGGTTTATACCGTTAAAAGCGCGCCTAAAGGCCGGGTACACGTTATTATCCAACCGCAACAGAAAAAGAAATAATCCATACTCATGAATGTAATGCCTAATGTGCCGCCAAGCCAGCTTCGTGTCAGCGGTCTGCAAAAAAGTTTTAAACAGCGTCAGGTAGTTAATGATGTCGCACTGGAAGTCAACAGTGGCGAGGTAATCGGTCTGCTTGGCCCGAATGGTGCCGGTAAAACTACCAGCTTCTATATGATTGTAGGTCTGATTGCAGCTGATGGTGGCAGTATTATGCTTGATAATCGAGAAATTACTCACCGTCCGATTTATGAACGTGCACGACTTGGTTTAGGTTATCTGCCTCAGGAAGCTTCGATTTTTCGTAAAATGACAGTAGCCCAGAATATCAAAGCTATTCTGGAAATTAACTATCCACCCGAAAAACGAGCCGAACAGCTGGAGCTGCTGCTGGCCGACCTGCATATTGAGCACCTGCGCAATAACACTGCACAGTCTTTATCCGGCGGCGAACGCCGTAGAGCTGAAATTGCACGGGTTCTGGCCATGAACCCGCGCTTCATTCTGCTCGATGAACCATTTGCCGGCGTTGATCCGATTGCAGTGATCGATATTCAGAATCTGATTTCTTTCCTGAAACAGCGTGGTATCGGCACACTGATTACTGACCATAATGTACGTGAAACCCTGCGCATCTGTGACCGTGCATATATTATTAATCAGGGTAGTGTACTGGCTTCCGGAGTACCGGAAGAGCTGGTTAATAATGAACAGGTACGCGCTGTTTATCTGGGTGAGCATTTCGAGTATTAACTGCTTATGCAAAGGCCAGCTACTCATCTACGACTCAGTCTTACAACCCGCCTTAGTCCGAAGCTGCAACAATCGCTACAGGTGTTGCAGCTGTCTACGCTGGAATTACAGGAACTGGTAGCCGGCTGGCTGGCGGATAACCCTTTTCTTGAGGAAGTAGAAAATACATCTGAAGACAGCTTTTCCGATACTCAGTATGTACAGCCGCCACAGCTGGGTATTATGCAAGACGAAAGTGATATCTGGGACACGCTGGCCGACAATCCTGATATGTATGAATTGCTACGCCGGCAGGTATGTGAATACAATCTGGATGACGTTACGGCAGCACAGGTGTATTTTCTGATAGAGAATCTGAATGAGCAGGGTTATCTGGACAGCAGTTTAACTGATCTGGTAGAAAATGCACCGCTGGAATGGCGGCTGGACGAAACAGAGCTGGCACAGGCGCTGACGATTCTGCAGCAGTTTGAGCCTACTGGTGTTGGTGCTCGGAATTTACAGGAATCTCTGTTACTGCAACTGGATAATCTGTCTGCTGAATCTGTCGATAATGATGAAATTCATACCTGTGCGCGCTTACTGATTAGCAAACACTTTGGTCAATGGCTGAGTACCCATCAGTTCAGACAACTTTGTCGGCAACTGCCCCAGTTTTCTGCAAACACACTTGAAGCAGCCTGTAAACTCATTAGCGCACTGAATCCTTATCCCTGTTACGGATTACCTGATCGTAATGGTATTCTGTCTGTACGCCCTGATATGGAAGTTTATATCAATAAGAGTGGCAAATGGCAGATACGCCTTTTGCATGATACTTTTCCTCAGCTGAGAATAGAACCCGGTGTCGAAGAGTGGATAGAGCAAAAAAGCACAGAAATGGATAGTATGTGTAAAAACAAATGGCAGGAAGCACAAACGTGTCTTCACAGCCTGCAGATGCGTAAAACCACTCTGCAACGATTGGGCGAATGGATTTTGCAGCAACAGCAGGATTTTTTCAATTTTGGTTCTCTGGCGCTGGCTCCCTTAACCATTAAAGAAACAGCTCAGGCTCTTGAACTGGCAGAGAGTACTGTTTCACGGGCAATCAATCAAAAATACCTGACCTGTTCACAAGGTGTTTTTCCTCTGCGCTATTTTTTCAACCAGTCTGTTGCAGCAATGGATGATGGAACAGGTAACAGTCAGACAGCAATTAAATCACTGCTGCAAAGTATAATTAACGGAGAAGACCCGCAACATCCCTATTCTGATACACATTTGGTAAATCAGCTGGCTAAGCAGGGTATTAATCTGGCCCGGCGCACAGTTGCAAAATATCGTGAGGACTTGAAAATTCCTCCGGCGCACCAACGTAAAGTACAGTACACTAATCATTAATTTTCAGTTAACTTCCATAAAATTTATCCTGTTTTTTCCTAAACCCTTTAAAAAGGATCAGGCTATGAATCTTAAATTTATCGGACAGAATCTTGATGTTACCGCAGCTCTGAAAGACTACACACTGAATAAGCTGGAGCGCATTATCCGTCATGCCGATCAGGTCATCAGCGCAACTGTTACTTTCTCTGTATTTAAAGTACAGAAAAAAGCTGAAATTGATTTGCATCTTTCCGGTAAAGATATCCATATTGAATGTCTGGATAATGATATGTATGCTGCTATCGATTGTCTGATGGATAAACTGGACAGGGCTGTGATTAAATATAAACAAAAAAGGCAGCCTTCACATCAGACACCGGAAATATGTACTGATACGGATACTGCTACTGAACTTGAATAATCGACAGATATTTTGAATATTTCTCTAAAATACATTTGTGATTTTGATTGCAGTTTTTTACTAAACTGCTTTGCTAAAGGTATATAATTAACTTTGAAATAATATTTTATTTGTAGTTAAATAGTTTATAGGTAACATATAAATATTAATTAACACGCAATTCTTTATTCAGAATAGAAAGAGGTATTAACATGAAATCAAGTCTAAAAACACTGGCTTTAATAGCTGCAGTAGCTGCTTCTCTCTCTGCCTGTGCTGATATGACCCCGGCTCAGCGTAATACTGCTGCTGGTGTAGTGGTAGGAGGTGTAGCCGGTAATCTGTTAGGTAAAGATACCGGTGCTACTTTAGGCGGTGCTGCGCTGGGTGGTGTTATCGGTAGCCAGATTCAATAATCAAATTAGTTAACGAAAAAAGCCTGCTGATAACAGCAGGCTTTTTTATGGCTATCAATTGGGTTATTCAGATTCCGGCTGTTCAATTTTGCTGATACGTACCCGTTCCAGACGGTGCCCGTCTTTGTTCAATACTTCAAAACGGTAACCGGCATAATCAATGGTATCTCCGACATCCGGAATATCCTGCATTTCTTCCATAATTAATCCGGCTACAGTATGGTACTCAGCATCTTCCGGTAAGGTAGGCAAATGCAGATGCTGAGCCAGAATAGCATATTCAAGACTGCCGTCTACAGTAACGCTATGATCAGCATTTTGCTGGATACTGGGTGCGTCGGCACGCTCATACTCTTCTGGGAAATCACCGGCAATGGTTTCCATTAAATCTTTCATGCTGACCAGTCCGAGTACAGCGCCAAATTCATCAACTACCAGCGCAATATCAGCACTTCGCGAACGAAACAGCTCCATAGCATCAAGTACAGTGCTGCTGTCCGGTAAGACCAGTGGCTGCCGTAATGCAGCCTGAATATTTAATTGCTCTCCGCTTAATAACTGGTTAAGTAAATCTTTTTTATTCACAAATCCCAGCGGCTCATCAATTCCGGCCTTTCCTACCACTACCAGCCGTGAAAATGGTGTGCTTTGTAATTGTTGGCACTGCTGCTCACGCGGCTGAGATAAATCCAGACGTTCAATATCACTGCGCGGTGTCATGACACCCATTATCGGACGTTCGGCCAGAGTAAGCACGCTGCGAATCATGGATTTTTCATTTTCTTCAAAATGTTCGTCATCATCAGTTTGCGTACCATTTTTAGCCAGCTCTTTTTCACGCAGTCCCATCATACCCAGCACGCTGTCAGCGGTACGATAACGCCAAGAGCGGCCAATCATATCGTTACGACGGGTATTCCGGGTAGAAATCTGATTAAATATCTCAATCAGAATGGAGAAAGCAATAGCGGCATACAGATAACCCTTAGGTATTTCAAAGTGTAAACCTTCAGCAATCAGGCTGAACCCTATCATGAGTAAAAAGCCCAGACACAGCATCACTACTGTAGGATGGCGATTTACAAACTCTGTCAATGGTCCGCTTGCCCAAATCATCATTGCCATAGCGATAATCACGGCCAGCATTGCCACTGTAATGTGTTGCACCATGGCGACAGCGGTAATGACTGAATCAAGTGAAAATACCGCGTCCAGCACGACAATTTGTAATACCACACTCCAGAAACTGGCATAAACGGAGACATTGGTAATTGACGCCATAGCAGTATGCCCTTCCAGCCGTTCATGCAACTCAGTTGTTGCCTTATAGAGCAGGAAGAGTCCGCCGCCGAACATAATCAGATCTTTAACTGAAATGGCAAAACCGCTGATATGTACAAATGGCTTGGTCAGGGTAATGATAAAAGACATCAGTGCCAGCATCAGAATGCGAATCAGCACTGCCAGAGACAAACCAGCTACACGGGCATGGTCGCGCTTTTTCGGACTGGCTTTATTCGCCAGTATGGCTACAAATACAAGATTATCGATACCCAGAACGATTTCAAGAATTATCAGGGTAATCAGCCCTACCCATGTGGCCGGTTCTCCTAACCAGCTAAAATCCATTTTCTTTTCCTATGCGTTAAATACAAACAGGCAGCCTGCTACATGAGCAAGGCTGCCTTAAATCAGAGAAAAAACACGTCTACATGCACGATACAACTGCTCGAGACCTCGTCTTCCATCTGAAAGTTTCCTTAAAATAATCTTAAATGCAGTTTAGCAGCATAAAACAAAAAATCAAGTACCCCGCCTGAAAGCAAGCATTTACATAAACAGCTGAATCCGGATTGGGCTCAAAATATGGTATGCTATCACCTTACTATTTTTTTAATTACTCATGAATCTGTTTCGTCACGCCCGTTTTTATACTACCGTTAATCATCTGAAAGACCTGCCCGCAACAACTGCTGAAATTGCTTTTGTCGGCCGCAGCAATGCAGGTAAATCAAGCGCAATCAATACACTGACTAACCATACTCGTCTGGCCTATGTATCCAAAACTCCAGGCCGTACCCAGCACATTAATTTTTTTGAACTGACTAATGGCGGGTTTATGGTGGATTTACCCGGTTATGGTTACGCTCAGGTACCTGAGGCAATCCGCAGACACTGGGTGACACTGCTGGGCGATTACCTACAAACACGAAAGCAACTGATCGGTCTGATTCTGATTATGGATGCCCGCCATCCACTTAAAGAGCTGGACAAACAGATGCTTGATTTTTTCGCAGTAACCCAGCGCCCTGTCCATATTCTGCTATCCAAAGCAGATAAATTATCAAAAAACGATCAGATTAAAACCTTGTCCAGTGTTAAAAAAGCACTTCAATCTTACATTGCTCGTCAACAAGTTACGGTACAACTGTTCTCCAGTCTGAAAAAGCAAGGTATAGATGAGGTCAATCAAATTGCCACTGACTGGTTTACCCGGCAAACTAACCTGATAACAGACGCGGAAAAACCAGACCAGAGAACCACAGATTAATATTTATCTGTTGTACTACACATCTGCCAGGCTAGAACCATATCGATATTGAAATTTAAATAGTAGCGGTTTACATACAACTACAACGTATTCTTCGGCGAGAACCTGCCAGCCGGATAAGAGCATAAATAACTTTATCGGCTGGCTACAGGCAACTGATTTTTATTTTTCTGGCGGTTCCTGTTTCTGCTCGGCGTAAATTTAGGCAGTAAAAAATGCATACTTAAACCCTTGGGTTGTTGATTATCTGCATAAATTTTGCCATGGTGACGATCAATGATGTGTTTGGTTAACGCCAATCCTAAACCTGTACCCGGTTTATTAGCACTGCTGTCTGCACGATAAAAAGCAGTAAAAATATGCGGTAACTGATTTTCTGCTACACCAGGACCATTGTCACTGATATCAACCTGCCATTGCTGTTTACCACCCTCATGCAGATAAACCTTAATTTCACTGCCATCAGGGCTGTAATTAATGGCATTACGCACAACATTATCAAAAGCCCGATATAAATAGCTTTCATTGGCTTTTACCATAGCTGTATCAGGAATATCACACTGCCATGATAAAGTCTGCTGATGCTGCATGGCTATAGCCTGATTGTCTTCCACGATTTGCTTGATTAGTGGCACCAAAGACAGGGGCTCCAGCGTAATAGGCAAATCAGAAGTTTCCAGCCGTGACAAGGTAAGCAGTTCACCTACCAGTAAATCCATACGTCCCAGTTCACTTTCTAGACGCTGCAAGTGTTGTTCCTGTTTTTGTGGTTGTACGTGAATCAAACCAATAATCGCTTGCATGCGTGCCAGCGGAGAGCGCATTTCATGTGATACATGGTGCAGCAGGTGACGCTCTTTTTCCACAAGCTTCTGCAGTTTATCTGCCATATTGTCAAACTGCACAGCCAGAGAATACAGTTCATCACGTCGTTCTGATAGCTGATGAGAAACACGGGTCTGCAAATTCCCGTGAGCCAGACGATCCATCCCGCGCCACAATACGCGGATTGGCTGAGTAATATTATTAGCCAGTATATAGGCTGTTAATAAACCTACTATAATAATAAAGCTGAGAATGATAAATTCGTGCCAGACTGGTGCAATGGGTAAACCGGGAATAAAAAACGGGCTCGGCGGACGAGGAGTACGTTCATGATTCCAGCCGCGAATCATGAAGAGATATTCTTCACCCAGTGAATTATAGGCAATCTGTACGAGTTTTGAGTGCGGATGTGACAAAGCGAACTCATGTGCTTTATCAATATCCTCAGGATCAATAGGGCGTCCAAGTATGTCGTTTTTATTGTCACCGGTAATAACATACAGGTTTTCGCCACCCGGACTATTCCCCCACTCAACCAGTTGTTCGCGTATACCGGCATCACCACGTGCCTGAAACGCATTCATGGTGCTGCTCAGCAGATTTTCTTCAAAATTGCGCTGTTGTTTAAACCGTGTTTCGGCTAAAGTGTTTTGTACCAGCCAGAATGAAGAACTGGCCACAAAAATGGCACAAACAATAACAGCACAAAAAGTAGCAAAGATACGGGGGAACAGTTTCATAAATCAGAACAGGCTGTTTATTAACAGCCTGTATCCACTGGTTCAGTTTTTTACAAACAGATAACCCAGACCACGCACAGTCTGAATCAGACTGGCATTGCCCAGCTTATGACGAATACTGGATATATGAACGTCGATACTGCGATCAAATTTAGCCAGCTTCCGGTCTAGTGCTTCCAGAGACAGTGTTTCTTTGCTAACTACCTGTCCGGCATGACGCATCAGAACTTCCAGCAGATTAAATTCGGTACTGGTCAGCTCCAGTGGTTCCTCTTCAATAGTAACCTGACGTTTAGCCGGATAAAGTACTACACCACTGGCTGAAATACTGTTCGGAATGCCATTCTGGTCATTGTCATGACTTTGATGTGTACGGCGGAGGATAGCATTGATACGAGCCAGCAATTCACGCGGCTGACAAGGTTTCGGCACATAGTCATCCGCACCCATTTCCAAACCGATAATGCGATCAATATCATCGCCTTTGGCGGTTAGCATAATAATCGGAATCTTGCTTTGAACCCGTACCGTTTTCAATACATCCAGACCGTTCATTTTCGGCATCATGGAATCTAGAACCACTACATCATACTGACCGGTTAAAATTTCTTTAACACCGGCTTCACCATCAGCAACGCGGCTGACTTCCAGACCTTCTGCTGTCAAATATTCAGTGAGCAGTTCAGTCAACAAATTATCATCATCAATTAATAATACGCGATTCATATCATCCTCCTAAATGGAAGTGCGTTGTCTGTATTGACTACAGACGAATTTACTATATTTACACTTTGTATCTTAACATGTAGGTTGAGATTATCTTTACAATAACAAGGCTTTTGCTCATTTTTTCATTAAAAAGCACTATGTTAAATATTTGTCTGAACTTTATAAACAATTCACTTTCTGCATGCTTTGCTGCTGATATTTCAGGCAATCTTGTTGCAATTGTGGTATTACTGCCACGGCCTTAGGCTGCTGTTTAAATCTGCTTATAAAACCAGGAACAAGTACAGGATAATAATGACTTACATGGCTGAACCACTCTTTAGCCTCATTATTCTGATGTGCTTGCTCTAAGTAAAATCCGCGCATGAAAGTGTTGCTATACGGGCGATACCGTCCGGCAAGCAATGCAGCCTGTTTACCCCATAAAGGTAAAAAAGAATCAGTAACATTCAACTTTTCGATAATTGCCATGTCTACATAATAACGAAGAAAGTACATTTGATTACGCAAATCATGCATACGGCTTACTTGTTCAGCCTGGGGCAGATTACGTTCAGCACGCACTTTTAAAAAACGCTGATAGTTCATCATTTGCCACAGAAGCAGAACCATCGAAATCAATACCACTATGGCGCAAAACTGATTTACACGGCCGGACGCCGGACGGCAAAACCGTTTCAAGTCTTCCTGTGATACAGGCGTTAATGCCACAAACAAAACAAACACAGCAAGAAAATAGCTGTACCACAGCGGATATTCCAGCATGCTGTGGCATAAAGACACCAGAATCATACTGATCAGCACAATTGATGCCGGATTAAATCCTTTACGTAAATGAGGCCAGATAACCCATAAAAAGCAGGCACTGACAATTAGCAGTCCAACTATGCCTGTTTCAGCCAGTAATTGTAGTACCAGATTATGACAATGAGTAAACAGCACAGTATTTTCATACTGACGAAAACCATTCGGATAAACATCTGCAATAGCAAAGCCCTGATATGAATAACTGCCCCAGCCATAACCAAACCACGGAGCGCTTTGAAATATCAGCCAGGCCTTATGCCACTCCATTTGTCTGCCTGACCGGGCAAATCCACCCTGTTCCAGCCGTGCTGTTCCGGATTGAAAATTGATATGCAGCAACATGTCAAATAATGGGCTTAATATCAGCTGAAACAGCAATACCAGACCTATGGCAATACCCAGCATCAGCAACAGGCGATTCGCTGCAGAGCCGGCACGCCAGCGCCAGAAAAATAGTGACAGTCCTATTACCAGCACATAGACAACAATCGTCCGTGAACCTATCAGTCCCATAATGCCGGTAAACCAGATTAATAAAACCCATACCAGCCAGTTAGGCAGACGTCGCTGTTCCCATAAAAAGCACAGTGCCAGCACGCCCCACATCAGATAATGCCCGAGATGATTGCGCTGTGCCAGCTGACCATAGATGTAATGATTACCCGGACCGCGCAATATTCCCGGTATCCGGCCTGCAATATCAGCAAACTGCATTACACATACGATTGACTGCAGTAATACACCCAGCACAAGAGCCATCGCCAGAATAGTGACAGCCTGAGTCTGGCCTATGCGAATCACCCATGCCCGTGCAGCCCATGCGAGCAAAGCCATTACTACAAATACCAGAGCAGTCAGATCAGACTGGCTGATATAAGTAAGATGCATAACTCTTGCCTGTAGCATCAGCAAAAAAGCGAGCAATAGCAGACTGATACAGGCAGGAGGAAATGAAAACTGAGTTTTGCGTGTCAGTACCGTTAATCCAGTCAGACAAAGAGCAAAAAATAACGTCCCGGCTTCCAGATAAAAGCTTGACAGCGTACCTACCCGCCAACTCGACATAAATGGCACAATGCATAAAGTCAGCATCCCCAGCCACCATATCAGTGTGGACAGACGGCAAATACTCGGACACGAATCAATTTGTGACTGATTCATACAACTCTCCAACGAATAACATCATTAGCCGGCTTATATTATTTATTAAACAGGCTGCCTGAAAATTCTCAGGCAGCCTGTTATTTCAGTAAAAAAGCAAAAGTGACAAAACTATTCTCTTCCCGAGTGGACTGTTAAAGCAGTCTTTTTGTTACTACTACCCCAACAGCGACACACCAGAATTCCTACTTCATAAAGAAGAATCAGCGGTATAGCAAGTAATGTTTGCGACAGCACATCCGGTGGAGTCACTACGGCAGCTACAACAAAAGCACCTACCACCACATAGGCACGGGCTTTTTTCAATTGCTGAACAGACACTACTCCGATTCTGTTTAACAGAATCACCAGTACAGGCACTTCAAATGTTACTCCGAATGCTACAAACATACCTAGAATAAAAGACAAATATTTATCTATATCAGTTGCCATACTGACACCAACAGGAATAACACCGGTAAGAAAACGGAAAATAACCGGAAAAACCAGATAGTAGGCAAATGCCATACCTAAAGCAAATAATAAAACACTGGCAATCAGTAATGGCAGTATCAGACGTTTCTCATGTCTGTACAAACCCGGTGCCACAAAAGCCCAGATTTGATACAGAGTATGCGGAAGTGTCAGAAGAAATGCCGCCATCAGTGTTACTTTTAACGGCACAAAAAATGGAGCAATCACTTCTGTGGCAATCATATGCTGACCAGCCGGAAGATTCGCCATTAATGGTTCAGCTACAAAAGTATAAATTTTTTGCGCAAAAGGCACTAAAACTGCAAAGCACAGCAGCAGAATTCCCAGAATCCACATCAAGCGGCGACGCAATTCCAGCAAATGATCAATCAGCGTCAATTCAGTATTTTCTTCAACCTGCTTCACAATCGGTTATCCATCAATGTCGGCGTACCCGCAGTTTAGGAGTAATGCTGTGCCGCGGTCGCATATCCCGCCGGCGTTGCAGAGCCTGCCGGCGTAACGACACCCGATGCAGCAATGGCGCTTCCCTTACCGGCAAATGATAATTTTGTGACGACCCAGAGAACTCAGGCGTACTGTCTGTTTCAGCCTGCTGTTCATCTTTAGAGAGCTGACGTTTAAGTGCATCTACTTCCCCGCGGATACTATGCACATTGGCATTGATATCATGCTCAAAAGAACGGGCTGCGGCTTCAATACTGTCACGCGCCTGCCTGAATTCTGCCACACCGGCCTGCTGGCTTAGTTCGGTTTTAACATTATTAATGAAATTCTGAATGCGCCCGACCCAGAGACCGGCACTGCGTGCTACCTTGGGTAGTCGCTCCGGTCCGAGTACAACCAGAGCCACAGCAGCAATCAGTAAAATTTCACCAAACCCCAAACCAAACATAAATGCTTTCTACACTTTGCTGTCGTCTTTATTATGTTCGATTACATCATCATTTTTTGTGCTTTCCCGGTCACTTTCGTTCAGTCCCTGCTTAAAATCGTGTACAGCTCCGCCCAGATCTTTACCAAGATTACGTAATTTTTTGGTGCCAAAAACCAGTACAACAATCAGTAATACCAAAGCCCAATGCCAAATTGAAAAACTGCCCATGATGTTATCCTTTACTTCAACTGCCTAAAAAAACATGCGCCTGCTGTTTACTCACAGCTGCGCATATTTAAAATTCCATTGTAATTACTGTGGCTGGCGACTGGCTTTTTCAGTCAGACCAGACACATTTTGCCGCTGCTGCAATTCCTGCAATACATCTTCAACCCGAATCTGATGATAAGTTAATAACACCATCGTATGAAACCAGACATCAGCAACTTCTTTAACTAAATGCTGTTTATCTCCGTCTTTGGATGCCATTAATACTTCACCGGCTTCCTCAATAACTTTTTTCAGGATTTTATCTTCACCGGCATGCAATAACTGAGAAACATAAGAAGTTTGCGGTGAAGCCTCACGTCTGCTGTCCAGCACATCAGCCAGTTCAGTTAATACTCTGGAAAAATCTGCTTTTTCCGGCACTTGTGTCATCCTGCTTCCTCTTTAATCAGTATGTGTGTGTCCTTTGGCAGGACATGTATATATTTCATTTTCATTTTTGATAACCGGGTCAGTGCTCTGCCAGTCACCATCATGATAAACACGATAAAAACAGCTGGCATGTCCGGTATGACAGGCAATACCTCCGGACTGCTCAACCAGCAACACCAGTGCATCACCGTCGCAATCCAGCCGCATTTCATATACCTTTTGCGTATGCCCGGACTGTTCACCTTTCATCCATTGCTGCTGGCGTGACCGGCTGTAATAATGAGCCAGACCAGTACTTACTGTCTGACGCAAAGCTTCGGCATTCATCCATGCCACCATAAGAACGCGCTGAGTATGTCTGTCCTGCACCACCGCGCAAACCAGACCTTTATCATCCCACTTTATCGCATCCAGAAGCGTATCAAACACTGCAATTGTCCTTATTTTCAGGTAAACATACAACCATTATCGGCAGCTAGATTAGATACGCATCTCAATACCGGCCTGTTTCATGGCTATCTTGGCATCCTGAATACGTACTTCACCAAAGTGAAAAATACTGGCAGCCAGTACAGCATCAGCATGACCTTCCTGAACACCTTCTATCAAATGTTCAATATTGCCCACACCTCCTGATGCAACAACAGGGACCGACACAGCATCA
This sequence comes from Snodgrassella sp. W8124, assembly GCF_016100875.1. Lineage (NCBI taxonomy): Bacteria > Pseudomonadati > Pseudomonadota > Betaproteobacteria > Neisseriales > Neisseriaceae > Snodgrassella > Snodgrassella sp. W8124. The sequence continues at coordinate 238,432 of NZ_JACFRP010000001.1, read as the reverse complement.
CTTACAGCCCGGGTTAACGGTAAATTAAACCCTGCACGGGTACCATCACGATCCATACTGGTCAGCAAAATTTCACCGGCTCCGCGTAAGGCCATATCCTGTGCCCAGGCTACTGCATCGAGTCCGGTATGCCGGCGTCCGCCATGAGTAAAAACCTCCCAGCAGGTATTCTCAGCATTGACTGCTTTAGCATCTACCGCCACAACAATTGCCTGATTACCGAAAAATGCACTGGCTTCACTAACCAGTTCAGGATTGGTCACTGCTGCGGTATTAATTGATACCTTATCAGCACCGGCATTAAGTAAGCGGCGCACGTCTTCAACACTGCGTACGCCGCCCCCTACTGTCAGCGGAATAAACACTCGGCTGGCTACCGCTTCAATAACATGTAAAATCGTATCACGATTATCCGAACTGGCAGTAATATCCAGAAAAGTCAGCTCGTCAGCACCTTCATCATTATAACGCTGTGCTACCTCAACCGGACTACCGGCATCACGCAAAGAAACAAAATTAATTCCCTTAACTACTCGCCCGTTATCAACATCCAGACAGGGAATAATACGTTTGGCTAAAGCCATAATAATGCCATCTTTCTCTGCTACTGAGCAGCAATCATTTACCTAGCCACTGCGCAACCAGAGCAAAAATATGATTCTGATAAAAATAGTAAACAATACCCACAACTAATGTATAAATCACGGCACTGGTAGTACTTACAGCAATAATATCAAAGAGCCATATGACAATGAATACAAATACCCATTGTGCTATCCATCCTACTAACCAGACATTGTTAACTTCCGGCCATGCATGTTCTATGATGCTGCTGAATACCATCATCGCCATCGTAAATATACTGGCCTGAAAAAAAGTCTGTCTCGGGCGGTTCATTGTAAACAATAGCCATAAAACTATTACTACCGCACCTAAGATGCTAACCATAAACGTCCTCCCTGATTACCTGTACAGTTACAGTCCAAAAATCATATTGGCTATCGGTATTAATCGAGTCCTATATGATTATTATTAATTTATACAAAATCAGATTATCAGAAAATATTCTGATACAAGCACTGTCAGCAAAATTTATTACTTATACTGATCAGCCATCCGCTGTGCTGCGGCCAGATCAAGTGAACCTTCATAAATCGCGCGTCCAACAATAGCTCCGACAACTCCTTGCCCGGCTACGGCACATAAAGATTCCACATCTTTCATACTGCTCACCCCGCCGGATGCAATAACCGGCACAGAAGCTGCCTGTGCCAGCTTGACTGTGGCGTCAATATTCACACCACTCATCATTCCGTCACGACCAATATCAGTGTAAATAATACTGTTAACACCATCATCCGCAAACTGTCTGGCTAGCTCAGTAACATGGATATCTGTCACTTTTGCCCAGCCATCAATGGCAACCATGCCATCTTTAGCATCCAGCCCCACAATAATTTGTCCGGGGAAAGCTGCACATGCCTGACGCACAAATTCGGGATTATTCACAGCTGCTGTACCAATAATGACAAAACTCAGTCCTAGCTGCAGATATTGTTCAATTGTATGCAAATCACGAATGCCACCGCCAAGCTGTACAGGCACATTATCCGCTACCTGTTCAAGTATCGCTTTGATGGCGGTCATATTTTCTGGTTTTCCAGCAAAAGCACCATCCAGATCAACTAAATGCAAACGACGCGCACCCTGCTGACACCAGTGCACAGCCATCTGTGCAGGCTCATCAGAAAATACAGTGGCTTTTTCCATCAGCCCCTGTTGAAGACGTACACACTGTCCGCCTTTTAAATCAATTGCCGGAATCAATAACATATTAAATTCAAATATACTGACGAGTTAAACACCGGTACCTTTACTTCAATTAAAACGTACCATCCCACCGCAAAAAATTACCCAGCAGCTGCAAACCGGCCGCATGGCTTTTTTCAGTATGAAACTGCGTAGCAAAAACATTATCTCTGCCTGCTATACAGGCAAAATTACCGGCATAATCAGCCGTACCCAGAATAATTGACGGATCCTCTGGTCGCAGATAATAACTATGAACAAAATAAAACCATTCATCCTGAGCCACACCGGCAAATAAAGGATGCTCTTGCATCTGATGTACACGATTCCAGCCCATATGCGGTATTTTCAGTGGTCTGCCATCAGTACTTAATGCAGCCTGAAAACGCGGTACCGTACCCTGAAACCAGCCTAATCCGGCCGTATTACCCTCTTCGCTACATTCAAACAGCAATTGCGCGCCAACACAGATACCAAAAAACGGTTTGCGCCACAATCCGTCTTCCAGTGCATCAGCCAATCCGCTCCGCTGCAAAGCGGCCATACAATCCGGCATAGCCCCCTGACCGGGAAAAATAATTTTATCAGCCTGATATACCTCATCCGGTTCGGCTGTCAGAATAACTTCCGCCTGCATCTGCTGTAACTGGTTTGCTGCCTGTACAGATTTCAGCACTGAATGCAGATTTCCCATACCATAATTGACAATGGCTACTTTCATCTTCATATCTTTATAAAATCAACTGAACATACCTGCAGCAAAAGTTTATCCGGAGTCCGGTTATCACTAACGGGCTGCCTGCAAAGAAACAGCTTGTTATCATACATGAACACCGGATAGCTGAAAATCTGAAACTGGCAGATTATGATACGTAGCCATAATCTTGCTAAAAAAACACATATTTATCAGCAATTATGCTGATTATTTCCATATTATCCATCAGAATTTTATTATCCGGTGACTGATTTCATTTATTTTTATCCGTTAAATTCAATGACAGCTAACCGTAAAAAAATAATCCTGAAGATATAAATAACCGGCATATTCATCAGCAATTTGTTGTACAAGCCGATAGAAACTGTAATCAATCACTTCAAATACAATATAACGTATATAAGACAGCCATCAGTAATTGTGATTTGCAAAATAAATTATTGCAGATGGTTTCATAATTACTCGTACAGACCGACATAAATAAATTTATCCGCCAATGTATACACACCAGCGGATTAGAATCTATACAAAACCATTATGCAGTCAGCGTACCTTTCGTCGACGGCATCACCCCTGCCATTCGCTCATCCTGAGTAACAGCCATTCGCAAAGCACGACCGAAGGCTTTAAAAATCGTTTCTGCCTGATGATGAGCATTCAAACCACGCAAATTATCAATGTGCAAAGTCATCATGGCATGATTCACTAAACCATGAAAAAATTCACTGAACAAATCCACATCAAACCGGCCGATTAACGCCCGGGTAAACTCTACGTTATACACCAGACCGGGGCGACCGGATAAATCCAGCACCACCCTGCTCAAAGACTCGTCCAGCGGCACATAACTGTGACCATAACGCGTAATACCGCATTTATCACCTAGTGCCTGTTTTAACGCCTGTCCCAGCGCAATGCCAATATCTTCAACAGTATGATGATCATCAATATGCAGATCTCCGCGACAACGGATATCCAGATCAATCAACCCATGACGGGCAATCTGATCAAGCATATGCTCCAGAAAAGGCACTCCGGTATCAAAATTTCCTACACCGGTGCCATCAAGATTAATACTTATTTGTATTTTTGTTTCACTGGTATTACGCGTAATTGTCGCAGTTCGCATGCAATGTTCCATTTCAGAATTATTTATATATGCAGTAGTATAAATTGCCTGCAGCATTTCTCCACCACACCTACAATCTATATCAACTCAATTCTGCCGGCAAGGTCAGCCGGTGTTTTCTTTAAGCAAACACAAAAAACACTTTTATCAGATAAAATATTATCAAATCATCCTCTCTTGCTTTCGATCAGCCTGACTACATATTAAAATCAACATTTATCTTTTTATTTTTTGTAATTATGAGTCAAACCAGCCATTATCAGTTACATCAGATAGACAATATTTCTCTGCAACGCCTATGCGGCGTATTAGACCAGCACATTATCAGCCTGGGTAAAGCTCTGGATCTTGAAATTACCCGTCGTTTTGACCATTTTACCTTAAGCGGAGAACATATCAGTCAAGGAGTAAAAGCATTGGAGAATCTGGCCAACATAGCGCGTGAGCGCGATATCAGCGATAGTGACATCCATTTAGCTGCGGTAGAAGCCAAAACCACCACCCAGGAAAACTCAGACCACCATGAACCCAAAGTCTGGACACTGCGCACCCGCCGCGGCAACATCAGCGGGCGCACCCCGCGTCAGAACGGTTATATACAGGCATTATTAAAACATGATGTCGTATTTGGTCTGGGACCTGCCGGTACCGGTAAAACCTATCTTGCTGTCGCCGCCGCAGTAGATGCCATTGAAAAACATCAGGTAGAACGTATCGTACTGGTTCGTCCAGCTGTAGAGGCCGGGGAAAAACTCGGATTTCTGCCGGGCGATCTGGCACAAAAAGTCGATCCGTATCTGCGTCCCCTGTATGACGCCCTTTATGACCTGATGGGCTTTGACCGTGTGACCAAACTACTGGAAAAAGGGCTGATTGAAATCGCACCTTTAGCCTATATGCGCGGACGCACACTTAACGGGGCTTATATTATTCTGGACGAAGCCCAGAATACCACACCGGAACAAATGAAAATGTTCCTGACCCGCATCGGCTTCGGAGCCAAAGCAGTGATTACCGGTGACATCAGCCAGATCGACTTACCTAAAAATATCAAAAGCGGTCTGAAAGACGCGCGTGAAAAACTCAGCAACATTGAGGGGATTTATTTTCACGTGTTCACCAGCGAAGACGTAGTACGCCATCCGTTAGTACAGAAAATTGTCGACGCTTATGATGAAGCAGCTGAAAAAGAACAGTAATCTTTTGATTAATGATTAAACAAAGCACACTGATAACGCAATAAAATAATTTGTTTACCGGCCCGACAGGAGCTGCATATTCCGCACAGACAGGAAAATGATATTTTACCGCCTGTTGCTAACAGCATAACTGTCAAACAACCCGGATATATCCATTTTCCGGCATGTTAAACTACATACGGTAAATAAATTCCAACCAACATAAATATGATGAAAACTATTCTGATCACAGGCTGTTCCAGTGGTATCGGGTATGCAACCGCTCAGCTTCTGCGACAAGACAATTGGCGCGTTTATACAAGCTGCCGTCGGGCAGAAGATGTAGAGCGCTTACGTTCAGAAGGTTTTCACAGTCTGCAACTGGATATTACCAATGATGAACAGATACAGGCAGCTATCGAAACCGTAATAGCCGAATTCGGCCACCTTGATGCTTTATTTTGCAATGCCGGTTACGGTCAGACAGGCGCAGCCGAAGATCTTTGCCGGGCAGCCTTACAGGAACAGTTTAATACCAACGTATTCGGCACATGGCAATGCATCAACGCAGCAATGAAAATTTTCCGGCGTCAGCAGCATGGTCGTATTCTGGTAAATTCCAGCATACTGGGCTATGCAGCCATGCCATGGCGCAGTGCTTATACCAGCAGTAAATTTGCACTGGAAGGACTATGTGATACATTGCGTCATGAAACTCATGCCATTGGTATTTATATCAGCCTGCTTGAGCCCGGACCCATCACCAGTCGCTTTCGTCCCAATGCACTGATTAAATTCAAACAATATATAGATGTTGAAAACAGCGTGCATCGTGCCGCCTATCAGGCACAGCTCAACCGCCTGCAGGCTGCCGGTTCTGTCGCACCGTTTACACTGACTGCCGAACAATGCGCCCAGGTCTGCGCCCGTGCACTCAATGCCAGCAAACCTAAAGCACGTTACCCGGTTACCGTACCGGCACACCTCTTCTGGTATCTGAAAAAATTCCTGCCCATCAGCTGTCTGGACTGGCTGTGTCGCACTGCCGTCAGAAAACAGGGAAAATCAAACTGACCCCCACCACAGCCATTTGTCCCAACCAGCCCGCAAAAATCTTATAACAATGACAGAATTATTCAGTACACCCTCATTATCCCGCAAAGGTAATAACACCAGAATCGCCCTTATCCGCAGCGGCATAGCAGCCATGACCACACACGGCTACATCAATGCCAATATTGAAAGCATACTGAAACAGGTAGGCGTACCCAAAGGTTCTTTTTATCACTATTTCAAGAGTAAACAAGAGTTTGGCACAGCTATACTCCAATACTACGACCACTTTTTTACTGAAAAACTGGAACAACATTTATTAAACCAGAATATCTCTTCCGCACTGGCCAGAATTAATACATTCTGCACAGATGCCAAAACCAGCATGGCCAAATATCATTTCAACAGAGGTTGTCTGGTGGGTGAACTAATGCAGGATGAATCTCTTCTGCCACAAAATTATCCTGCTTTACTCAATAACATCCTGCACAACTGGCAGGAAAAAATAGCCGGTTGTTTGCAGCTGGCGCAACAGCAGCAAGAAATCAGTTCACAAACAGACTGCACAAAACTGGCTTACTTCTTCTGGCTTGGCTGGGAAGGTGCAGTCAGCCGTGCCAAATTACTCAAAAATGCAACGCCGCTGGATATCTTTACCGAACAGTTTTTTAATCTGATAAAAAACCATTAGTCAGCTTCCAATATCTGTTGCCAGCCATAATTAATAACACTCTACTTAACTGAAATTTAATCAAAATCCCTTATATACTCGGATAGACTCGGCAATAATTACTTACAACTAGACAACCGGTCTATAATAAAAACAGACCATTCGTCTAGTTAACTGCAACAGGAATATCATCATGCTATCCAAAGCCATACTCTTAGAAAAAAATCAGACTGAATTTTTCTGCAACATCCACAATATTAGTGAAGACACCCTGATGCAACAATCAGGTGATACCATGATTGAGGTGCAGTATTCAAGTTTGAATTATAAAGATGCTCTGGCTATTACCAACAGCGGACCTGTGGTACGGCAATGGCCGATGATTCCCGGTATAGATGGTGTCGGAACCGTTATTAGCACCAGCAGTAAGCATTTCAAAGCCGGAGATAAAGTGATTTTAAATGGCTGGGGCTGTGGAGAAACCCACTGGGGCTGCATGAGCCAGCGTGCTTTTCTCAATGCAGACTGGCTTATCCCCCTACCCGCAGGCATAACTGCCCGACAGTCCATGATTATCGGAACCGCCGGATATACAGCAGCCTTGTGTGTACAACGTATAATCGAGCATGGCATTACCCTAAAACAGGGTAATATTCTGGTTACCGGAGCCACCGGCGGTGTCGGTTCAGTGGCGATTATGTTACTCACCCGGCTGGGCTATACCATTACCGCAGCTACCAGCAAAATCAACGATACAGATTATCTACAGCAACTAGGTGTGCAGCATATTATCGACAGCAAAACCTTGTCTGATACAGGCAAACCATTACAAAAGGAACAATGGTCGGCAGCCATTGACGTGCTTGGTTCTCATAGCCTGGCTAATATCTGCGCACAAATCCGGTATGGTGGCATTGTTACCGCCTGTGGACTGGCGCAGGGTATGGATTTTCCGGCCACAGTTGCACCATTTATTTTGCGAGGTATTACTCTGGCAGGTATTGATAGCGTCATGGCATCACGGGCAAAACGTATTGCAGCCTGGGATTTTCTTGCCAGACATCTGGACATTCAGCAATTAGAAAATATCGCGCATACCATATCGCTGAATCAGTGTCGCGACATTGCAGAAGATATCATTAGTGGTAAAATCCGAGGACGATTTATTGTCGACGTAAACCATTAAACCGATAATAGTAAACCTAATCTGCTGCCGGATATGACTTGCAGCTAACAAATATCCGGCATAATCTTTTATTATATCGTTAACAAGCAACATGCTAACTTAAAGCAATACTAAAATAACCGTAGTCAATTTCAACCATACATAATCATCCTGTATCAATGAATCCGCTAACCGTCTATCTTGCATCAGGCAGCCCGCGCCGGCATGAAATCCTCATTAATCTTGGCTACCATGTATTGCGGCTAAATGCAGAGATCGATGAAACCCCCTATCCGGATGAAAACGCCACAGATTATGTTCAGCGCATGGCAAGCATGAAAAACCGTGCAGCACTCAATGCCTGGCAGCAAAGCAAACAACAGCCACCAGAGTTTCCCCTTATCAGTGCCGATACCACCGTCAGCCTGAATAACCTGATTCTCGGTAAACCGGAAAATATCAACGATGCAACTCGTATGCTTAAACTGCTGTCAGGACAGCAACATCATGTCCATACAGCAGTCTGCATCTATTGGCAAAACCAAACCTTTCAGACCCTGCAAACCAGTACCGTCAGTTTTGCTGCCTTAAATGATGAACAGATTGCCGCCTATATTGCTACCGGTGAGCCATTGGATAAAGCCGGAGCTTACGGTATTCAAGGGCTGGGCGGAATGCTGGTCGAGCATATCAGCGGCAGCTTCACCGGCATCATGGGTTTGCCTGTATACGAAACTACTCAGCTGCTCACCCAATGTGGCTGTACACCACTTACCCGATCATAATAAGCAGAATTAAATCAGCATCCGTACAACTACCATGAAAATTTCTCTTCCACTATTCACTCTTACACTTATCTGCCTGACAGCCTGTTCACATAATGAGAGCACACACAGCGTCAGTGAAGCTGCGGCTATCACCGCTTCGGATATCCAAAGTACCCATCTGGAAACCACCACTACCCTGGACCGGATTGCGGATGAAATAAACTCAGCCAGTAACGCTTCAGGCTCAAACAGCCATCCGGCCCGTTCTGCCTCCCTGCCTGCACAACATCAGTAAACTTATTATCTGCCATCACAATTTATCTGCATTCGATAGCATCAATGCAAACCAATTCAAAACTATAAAACAAGTTAGCTTTGATTAGTATGGGTAATATCCGACAGCATAACGGATAAAAAACAAACCATTACCAGCCATCCGCAGCAGGCATAATTGACGCAGAAAAATCAAAAATCTACCATTCTTGATTAAATAACTTAATCAAGATGAGCACCATTGTGGTTGATACAGCAGCAAAACACAATCAGCATGGCGGCGTAAGAGCCGGCGCCGGACGCAAAGCCAGAATTGCCGGACCCAAAATAGTCAAACGCATTCCCGTCAGCCTGATACCGGCAGTAGAACACCTGATGAATCAGCTGGCTGTTACCCCGCTGCGACCGGCACAGCATCTTCCTGCCGACTGCTGGAAAATAGCCGACAACCTCACGCGGCTCAACATTCCCTTAGCCATTGAAACCATTCCCGCCGGCTTTCCCAGCCCGGCAGAACCCTACATCAGCGATTATCTGGACTTCAACCAGTACCTGATAAAAAATCAGGCTGCCACCATTGCCGTACGCTGCGGTGGTGATTCTATGCAGGATGCCGGTATCAGCCGTAACGATTTGCTTATCATCGACCGCTCCCTCACACCCAAACACCGTGATATCGTCATGGCCGATTTAGGTAATGAATTTACTATCAAACGGCTGCACAAACTGGATAACAGCCATATCGAACTACACTCCGAAAACAGCAGCCAGTCTTATCCCAATTTCAGCCTAAAAGAAGGCGATACCCTTGCCATCGTCGGCGTCGTAACCTACGTTATCAAACACATCCGCTAACCAAGAAACCATGTTTTCAGATCAGCAACTTGCCTTTGTCGATATCGAAACTACCGGCGGACGCACCACCAGTGACCGTATTACTGAAATCGCGGTTATTTACACAGAAGCCGGACAGCAGCAACCACAAACTTTTCATACCCTGCTTAATCCCGATACCAGCATTCCGCCTTTTATTCAGTCTCTTACCGGCATCAGCAATAAAATGGTAGAAAAAGCACCTTATTTCGATAATGAAATTGCCGACCGGCTGGCAGCCATCTTCAAAGAGCGAATCTTTATAGCGCACAATGTGCGTTTTGATTACGGCTTCATCAAAGCCGCTTTCAAACGGCTGGGCAGAACATTCAACCCGCAGCAACTGTGCACCGTTAAACTGTCGCGTCTGCTTTATCCCGAACACAAACATCACGGACTGGACAAAATTATTGCCCGCCACAACATCGACATGCAAAACCGTCACCGGGCATTTGCCGATGCCAGGGCTATCTACGACTTCTGGCAGCAGCTCAGACACAACTTTTCCGCAGACATCCTGCATCAGGCCTGTAAAACCATCATGCAGCGTCCCAGCCTGCCCGCTCACCTGCACAGCGATGTTCTGGAGAACATCAGCGACGATTACGGCGTGTACCTTATTTATGGTGACAACGACATTCCTCTGTATATTGGCAAAAGCAAACAAGTTAAAACCCGCCTGATGAGCCATTTCAGTCAGGATGTACACAACAGCAAAGAAATGAGCCTGTCACAGCAAGCCAGAAAAATCGACATTATCCCCTGTAGCGGCGAACTGGACGCCCTGCTCACCGAATCAGCTCAGATTAAACAGCGCCAGCCCATCCTCAACCGCCGCCTGCGCCGTCAGAAAGACCTGTTCAGCTTCCGGCTGAATACCAATACTAACGGATACAATACCCTGAGCATCGTACCCATGAGCCACGTTCAGCTTAACCGCGAACAGCACTATTACGGCCTGTTTCACAGCAAAAGCGATGCACAGAAAAGCATTAAAAACATCATCAGCAACACTGATCTGTGTCTGCAAACGCTGGGGATCGAAAAAGGCAGCAATAACCGTCCCTGCTTCCGTCATCAGCTGCATCAGTGCAGTGGTGCCTGCATCAACAAAATTACCGCCGACATGCACAACCTCAAACTTGCACTGGCCTTACAGAAACTTAAACTGGCTGCATGGCCGTTTAGTGGTTACGCCTATATAAAAGAACAGCACAAATACCACATCTTTCACCACTGGATTTATCTCGGCAGTGCCGGCAATACCGACGAACTGCAAACCCTGCTCAATCAGCCGCAAGGACAGCTTGATCGCGACATCTATCAAATCATCCGTCAGCATAAACATCTGCTGCAAGCCCTGAATCCTGCCCATGTTTGCCCTGATTGACGGCAATAACTTCTATTGCTCCTGCGAAAGAGTCTATCGCCCCGAACTCAGGCAGCAACCCGTTATCGTACTGAGCAATAACGATGGTTGCGTCATTTCCCGCTCCAATGAAGCCAAAGACATGGGCATCAGAATGGGCATACCTTACTTTCAGATTCAGCACCTCGTGCGGCAAGGCAAATTAATCGTCTTCTCGTCCAACTACGAGCTGTATGCCGACCTGTCGCGACGCATGATGAGCACCATCGCCTCACTGGTACCGGCCATTGAAATCTACTCAATCGACGAATGCTTTGCCAGCCTGCACGGTCTGAACAACCTGCATCAGCTCGGCCACAATATCCGCTCCCGTATCCAGCAGTGGGTAGGTATACCGACATGTGTCGGCATTGCCCCTACCCGTACACTAGCTAAATTTTGTAACCATCTGGCCAAACGCCACCGCCATCACTTCAATGGCGTTGTTGTCTGGACAGACTGGAATCAGAATATCAGACAACGAGCCCTTGCCAGCGAGCCGGTTACCGAAATCTGGGGTATCGGCCGCAGAACCGGTCACAAACTCGCCGCCCAAGGTATTCACACCGCTCTGGATTTCATCAATGCCCATACCCCAACCTTAAGAAAACAATTTGGTGTTGTACTCGAACGTACCCAGCGGGAAATGCAGGGAATTCCCTGTAGCGAACTCATCACAGAAGAAGCCGGTCGTCAGAATATCGTCCGTAGCCGCAGCTTCGGCAACATGGTCACCAATCTTGACGGTTTACAGGCGGCCATCAGCCATCACATTACCGCCGGAGCAGCCAAACTGCGCGAACAAAACAGTCAGGCACATATCATTGGTGTATTTATCTACACCAACCGCTTTCGCCACGACCTGCCACAATACATCGGCTACCGGATTACCAAACTGCCTCAGGCCAGTAACGACACACTCACCCTCAACCACATTGCCCGGCACCTGTTAAACAGCATCTACCGTTCCGGCTACGAATATAAAAAATGTGGAATTGAACTGAGTGGCATCGAACCAGTGCACACCTTCCGGCAGTTAAATTTACTCTGCCACAGCCAGCACAATCACCGCCCTGAACTAATGAGAGCATGGGACAACATCACCAGCCGCTACGGCCGCGGCAGCATCCGGCTTGGCAGCGAGCTGCAATCTGGCGACTGGCTTATGACCCGAACTCAGCTAAGCAACTGCATCACAACCAGATTTAAAGAAATATTAACTATCTGAATACTTTACACAGACTATCCATAACCAAGATCGTCTTTTAAAGAATAGGTTTTCAGTACAGGTTAGGATTTACAGATGGTTAAATCAGTTAACAATGTCATATTCGATACACCGTTATTTTTTGTCAGAATGAAAGATACGTTATATCGAGACGAAAAAAACTAATTCACTATTACATACAAAGTGTATTTTTAGGTAGTTCTATTTGTATATTATACTATCTCGCAACAATAACTGAGTGTAAAGTATTAACATATTTTGAAATAAAGGCTACATTATCGCCAAACACTTCCTGCCAGTCATAGCTGTCAAAAGGTGACTCATTGATCAATACATCAGTAGTGATATCACCATTTTCATTCACATAATTTATAATGGTTTTTAAATATTCTTGCTGTTGTGAATTAAGCTGATTATCGGATAAAAATTGACTAAAACGTTTTTCAGCAGCTTGTTTATCCAAACCAACAATAGAGCGTATAAAGGCAGCTACATTACCACCCGCTAGGGTATTAAAAGTAAATTTATTATATTCCTCTCTTGTTCCAAGTTCGTTCCATAATACTTTTTCAAGTTCAACAGTATCAGCACGAGTAATAGGCTCAAGATTACGTATTTTTTGAATAACGGGATTCCAGGAGTTTTCAATTAAATAATCGATAACACGTTGTTTGTAAGTTTTCACAGAAAATAAGCTTTCTGTTTCACCTATATATTCAATAAAGTCTTCAATATCTACATTAAATGTTTGACCATTAGCATCGTCCTTTAAATGCTTAATTAAATCACGCAACTCAACACGCACATGTTCAAGTTTATCCAGTTCTAGTGTTTGCCAGAAACTATCTGTTAATACCTCTTTAATAATTGCTATTTTCTCTTTAATCTCTTTAATAGTACCTTTCTCATAGAGTGCCTGTACTAAATTAATGACACTCTTTTGGCTTTTACTTGCTTTTTTAGATTTATTCAATAAACTCAGTTGAATATTAAATAGTAATAAATCAAATTTCTTGGCGCTTTCGTCTTCTTGGGTAGGGCTTAATATAGGAGCAATATAGGTTTTTAACTCATTAAGGTCTAACAGAGAAAGATACTGCCAGCTATCAGCCAACCTAAACTTATCTACATATAAACGGTTTTTTCTTACATTAATATGATTTGGATTAAGCGTTTCAATCTGCCCTTTCAATTCGGTTTTTAATGCATCATGCAATTGCCTTGCATACTCATCCTCCTGATATTTAGTGGATTGCAACTCAAAAGCAATTTCAGATTTTAAGCAAAAAATTCTATCTGTCAGCGATTGCGTGGCTTTTGCATCAGCACCCTGTGGATTAAGACTAAAAAACTCAAAGTTTTGGCAATAATCAAAGATATAAAACTCTCCTTTATCTGCACCTGTGCCGAAGATATCAGGGGATAGCCGAGTGCCGCGGCCAATCATCTGCATAAATTTAATCTTGGATTTTACTTCTTTAAAAAAAACTAAATTTAATAAATCAGGAATATCAACACCTGTATCCAGCATATCTACAGATATGGCTATTTGTGGGTCTTTATCTCTCACTTCGAAACGTTCAATCAGGTTCTGTGCATAATTAACCGAATAATCAATTAATACACAAAACTCAGCACCGTATTGCGGATACAATTTTTCAAAGCGTTCAACTATTTGTTTGGCATGTTTATGGTTGTAGGCAAAGATTATGGTTTTACCAATACGCTCACCGCTTTGTACCTTTAAGCCATTACTCATTAAATCTTGCAACACTTTATCAATAGTATTGTCATTAAAGATATAGTTAAACATTTCTCTATTAGCAATATCACGTTTATAGTCTTCATCTTCTATATCGTGAATAGTGGTTTCGTATTCCCATACTTTTTCTAGCTGATCTTTTTCGTCTTGGCTTAAGTCATCATACTTTATACCTTGTCGCAAATGCTTAGAATGCCTTTTAAAGCCTTTATAAGGAACAAGATATTTATCAGCAATAGCTTCTTCTAATTCATAACTAAAATTGGGAATGCCTTGCTCAGCCTCAAACACCTGATAGGTACTGCGATCTATATCTTCCCTGGGGGTAGCGGTTAAACCTAACAATAACGAATCAAAATAATCAAAGATAGCACCAAAGCGTCCAAAAATAGAACGATGTGCCTCATCGACAATTATTAAATCAAATCGCCCAATAGATAACGCTTTAGCATCACTATCTATATGCTTAATCATCGTATGGTAGGTAGAAAACATAATACGCGCATTAAGGTCGCGTTTTTTATTAGTACGGTCAGATAAAATACAGGTAGTTACAGAGGGCAAAAGCTTAGTAAAGTTTTTATGAGCTTGTTTAACGAGTGCAGTACGGTCAGCTAAAAAAAGTACATTTTTAATCCAGTTATTACGATATAGCAACTCAATCAGCGAAATAGCTACCCGCGTTTTGCCTGTCCCGGTAGCCATAACTAATAAAGCGCGGCGATGCTTTTTATTAAAATGCTCACATACCACAGTAATCGCCTGTTTTTGGTAAGCTCTATTGGTAATTTCATTTTTGATTGTCAGATCAGTTATATCCTTACGTTTTTTACGCTGAATAAGTAGTTCTAACTCATCAATAGTGTGAAAACCAAACACTAATCTTGAGGGATAACCTAAACCGTCTATCAGATGGGTTTCATAACCATTGCTACAATAAATAACAGGGCGCTCACCATATCTTTTTTCTAAACAATCTGCATAAAGCGTAGCTTGATGCTTTCCTACAGACACACTCTTACTGGTCTTTTTGGCTTCAATTAAGGCTAAAGGAACACCATTACGACCAAATAACACATAATCTACATGGCCTTCGCCTGAATTACTTGGCATACCTTCTACAAAAATTTCAATACAGGCTTTACTAGGCGTTATAATATTTTTCTTTGCTAAAACTTCCCAACCCGCTTCACGCAATTGTTGGTCAATATAGAAACTGCGTGTTTCCGCTTCGGTAAAATATTGGGGATTCTTAGCATTAAGCGTACCGTATTCTGCTATTTGTTCACGGTATTTATGAATAACCTTTTTTTTGGGTTCTACAAAGGTTGCCGATGCTTTACTAATACTGCCTTTATTTTCTGTAAGGAGTGTTTTATCAAAAGTCGCCACATCAGTAACTTCACCAAGTTTCACTAATACGGCACTGACAAAACTATGCAGATTTAATAAAGAAAATAATGACTCTTTCGCCGTAACCTTTTCTAAATGGGCAGCATTATTACCTGCTCGGCGAATATAATGCAAAGCAACCATTAACTCATTATCATTAATGAAACGACGAAAGTCTTCATTATCTACTAATTCAAACAGACTACTACGTTTAGGGATTACCCAATTATGTAGGATATAGATGATTTTAACAGTATATTCTAAGGCAAACCTTGCATTAAGCGCTGATTGCTTAGGGTCGCTTTTTTGATTTACTTCAGCTTCATTACAGTAATTATATAACTCTGCAAAATCAGATAATGTACTCAAAAAATCAAAGTTCCGTTTCATAATTAGGGCACTCACCTAACGAATTTAGTTAATTAAAATATTTATCCATCGTGTAATCAAATAGAAGTTGTGTATCTGTGATTGATTGATTAATTAATGCTTTTTGTTGCTCTATGGCTTCTATTTTTTCAGCAAATTGGTTTTGAAGTGATATAGGAGGAAGCCCTAAAGTTATATCTTTTATAAACTTAACAGATCCTATATTTTGAATTCCACTTCCTTTTTTTTCAACATTTATTATTAATTGCTTCATTAGAAAAAGAAAAAAAACGCTTATAATCTTATTTTCTAAAAGAGTAAACTTTAATAATGCTTGATTAATAATTCCTCTTTCCGCGTTTGCAGGAATTTCAAAAAATTCTCCAATAGTTCCTGAACAACTCATAATAATATCTTTAGGCAGTACAGTGAATCTCTTAAGGCTATTATATAAGAGTTCATCTATATAATATTGTCCAATAAAAGCATCCTTTTGTATTGCATGCTTTTGTTCATATACTTTATATGTAAATTCAGATTTTTGTACAAAAAAATCCTTTTTTAAAGCACTTCCAAAAGGACCTCTTACAACAGATGAGCATATACTCTCTAATTTTTTAGTTTCCCAATGTTTTTCATTTTTTATAGGATCACCAAACATATTATGAAAAGTAGCTTGAGCAAGTTTATCCAGTTCTGCAAGCTGTTCTTTCTTTTTGGTAATAATATCGCTTAGTGTATCTAGTTCTTTTACTATTTGTTTTTGAAGAAAGAATACAGGAATAGTAATATCAGAACTATTTAGTTGTTTAGTTGATAAGTGTTTTACAGTAACAAAAGCCGTTTTTTCTTCTATCTTTTTTAATAATGAAGATAAAAAATAGTATATATATCTAATATGTGTTGATTTAGTATCACGTGGCCATATTTTACATACCCGTTGGTTGAGTAGAGCATTTGTACTTTCCCATTGACATATATTGAACTCGCCATCCATTCCAATAATATAATCACCTTTTTTTACAATATAAGACTCATTGTATATCCCTGTATAAAAAGTTTCTGTATATCCTCTTTTTATATCTCTTATTCTTATTAAAGGCATTGCATTAGTATTATCTGTAAAATATTTAGAGTTGAAGGCATAACCATTTAAAATATTACATATTTCTCCTAATTTCATTATATTCCAACTATCTCTATTCATTCTTTAATTAACCTTTCATATTTGGTAATCGCTTGATCTATTTCAACTTGTAATTTTTTTATATTAGCTAATACTATTTCAGGTTTTTCATAGTCTACCTTTACTCGTTCCACTTCTTTATATTGATTAATCGTTAAATCATATCCATTAGCCACTATTTCGTCTTTAGGTACAAAAAAAGATTGCTCTTTACGGGTACGATTGGCTTCATTTTCTAAACTATTATAACGGGCAATAATATCAGGAATATCATTAACTTCTAGTGGGCTGCGTTTATCATCTAAACTATAACCATCGGCGCGCATATCATAGAACCAAACTTTATCGGTGCCGCCTGCATCAGTTTTAGTAAAGATAAGGATAGCCGTAGAGACGCCTGAATAGGGTTTAAATACACCTGATGGCATTGAGATAATAGCTTCAAGCTGCTGGTTATCTACTAATTCTTTACGAATGGCTAAATGTGCTTTACTGCTACCAAATAGCACACCATCTGGCACAATAGATGCACAACGCCCTCCTGATTTTAAAATACGAGTAAAAAGGCTTAAAAAAAGTAGTTCGGTTTTTTTAGTTTTGGCAATAGTTAATAAGCTATTATCTACCACTTCATAATCAAGGCTACCTGTAAATGGTGGATTAGCTAATACCAGTGAATAAAGATTTTTATCTTGATTATCTTCGGAGAGGGAATCTTGATAGTTAATATTTGGGTTATCTACTCCATGCAACATCATATTCATGGCGCCAATACGTAACATGGTCGGATCAGTATCAAAACCATAGAACATAGTGTTTTTATAATGCTCAGCATTTTCTTTTCTGGCTAATTGCTTTTTATAATGCTCGCTAATGTACGCAGCTGACTCAACAATGAAGCCTGCTGAACCCATAGCAGGATCACAAATATTATCCTCAATAGTGGGCTTCATTAACTGTACCATCATACGAATAATATGACGAGGAGTCCGAAATTGGCCATTGGTACCACTAGCTGCCATTTTCCCTAAAATATATTCATAGACATCGCCCATAGTATCTTTATCATTCATGTCGAGGTTATCGATACCATCTACAATTTTGGATAAAGTCCGTTCGTTAGGGATCATAAAAATGGCATTAGCCATATAGCGACTAAAAGCACTATCTTTACCTGTACCTAGAGTTTTGATAAACACAAATACATCATTTCGAACGATATCAAACATATTTGTGGCATTAAAATTTTTAAATTTGTGCCAACGTAAATCTTCATAGGGAAGCGTTTGTTCTGTCTCTGGGTTTTGCCAGGATTCACCATCTTTAAAAATAGGGGCTTTAATCGTGCCACCTAGTGCCTGAGCATTCGCTTCTCTTTTGAGCTGACTGTCATCCAGCATTTTTATAAAAAATAGATAAGTCATTTGCTCCAATACAGCAATAGAGCTAGTTAACCCTGCACTCCAAAACGTATCCCAAATACTATCAATTTGACTCTTATGGTCGCCTGTAATCATCTATATACCAATTAATATATTATTTATCTTTCATTCTAGAAGAAAAAATCAATTAACTAAAGAGTTAATTGTTAATCTCTTACTTCAATAGTTTTTATTACTATTTTTTATGCTGAGATATTGATTTAACCTATTAAAAAGAATCAAATTTTATATTAAACTACAATAGCTTTTATATATTTTCTCCTGCCATTCTCAGGCACCAAAACCATATAAGCAAGAGCTATACTTCTTTTTCAGTATAACTTTTTTGATGTAGTATTGAATCATATTCTGAGCCACAGCATATCTCAAATCATGAAAAGCCTTACAAGATAAGGCGTTTAGGCAAATTATTGAAAGACTGTCTATCTGAATAGACAATCATAGACACTGAAATTTTTTGTGATTTTTTTAATGTTTAACTGATAAGTGTTTTCAAACGAGGAATCACTCTCTATTAATGCATCTCCTAATCTAACTCAGATTTAATTCTGAGTTAGATTAGGAGAGAGAGGATGAACTAAACGTAAACGCAATAGAAAACATCAAAATGCCTAAGCAAGTATAAACAAAACTACGTATCAATTTGTATATACAGATAAATACAAAATGTACTTATTAAAAAAATGATTTACTTTAAATTTGTACTTCAATTAAGTATTTTTAGGTAATTTTCAATCACTTTATATCGATAATATATAATCATTTGTTTTTTTATGATATTTAAGACAATTCAGGATGTCTATAGATTAAGCATTGGAGCGGACACGGAATTCGAACTTGCGAATTCAATCTTGACTAAAAAAATTATACAAACACCAATAGACACAATAAAATAAAATTAGTTTAACTTATAATTTATAATTCACAGAGTTCAGACAATAATAACAATTTGAAGAATGACATATGAAAGCACTTATTTCAATCGACTATACCAACGACTTTATTGCCACAGACGGGGCACTGACAACCGGTCTGGCAGGACAAGCCATAGAAAACGAAATGGTAAATCTGACCAGAACGTTTATTGAGCAGAAAGATTTTGTTGTTTTTGCAATTGATGCGCACGAGCCTGATGATAAGTACCATCCGGAAAATAAATTATTTCTGCCGCACAATATCATAGGTACCAACGGTCAGAATCTCTATGGTTCATTAAAACAGTTGTACACAGCCAATCAAACCAATCCGCAAGTTTACTGGATGAATAAACACCACTACTCTGCATTCAGCGGAACAGATCTGGATTTACGCCTGCGTGAAAGAAATATTACCGAAATACATTTAACCGGTGTATGTACTGATATCTGCGTGTTACATACAGCAGTTGATGCATATAACCTTAATTATCAGATTGTCGTGCATCAGCATGCTGTTGCCAGCTTTGACCCGGTAGGACATTCATGGGCATTAAAGCACTTTCAGAATACTTTAGGAGCTACCATAATCTGATTATTTACCTCCTCTGCTTCTGATTAATCTTCCCTGAAATCACAATAGTAATCAGTGTATAAATACAGATTACTGCAAATACATATTGGAAAATTTATTGAAAAGTATATCTTATAATAAAAATATAAAATGGCACTATAGGATAAAGTAAGAATTATTGGGAAGTGATAAACAATCAAAAATTCATGTTTTAAATTAAAATATTTGGAACAATCATAAATAATTACGGAAAAGAATGTTTCTAAAAAACGATGATAAATAAAAATAAACATCATAATTACATAAACTATCTAATTTTGCATTAATTATACATTCTTAGCATAAAACAATTTATTATTCGTAATTGATATCTGGCTGTCCTTGTCGCGCATAATAAGATGAAAATCTAGAAATTATATCTTTTAGAAAAGGGCTAGATATTTGTAATCTAGGTGGTTCAAATTTAGTCTTTAACTCATCCTCATTGTATGTATAGAGCCATCTGAAGTTTACAACTGCACCATTTTTATAAAATAAAGATGTAGGTGGTAACCAGTAATAATATAAATTTTGATTATTTTTTCGGATTTTAGCTAAAGTATTTTTCATTGATTTACAATTATCTATTTCATCCCAAGATTTATCCTGGAATTCTTTAATCTCTTCAATCTTTTGAATTGTTACCAATAGGGCCCGATCAGTATTACAACTACCTCCCTCTCGCACTGCCAGATCACATGAAGGACTCATGACTATATATAATTTATCTGTGTCTTTTTCTTTTAAAATGCATCCGGTATCTATTTCATCTTTCATTGGTGGGTACAAATATATATACATTTCATTCGGATAACAGCGACCATTATCATAAAGATAATGGATTAGATGATTTAGCGTATATCGAAGTAAAGCTTTTTCTGTGCTTGCAGCATCATTCTTAGCATATTCTATCCAGCTATTACTCTGCATATCTGACGTTGGAACTATTTGTCGCAAAAGATTTTTAATGAATATCTCACTAAGACTTTTTTCAATTTCGCCTATTCCACCCATTATTCGTGTCAAACCAGTTTTATATATATTGCTTAATTCATCTATCACATTTTTATAACTTATATCTCCCCCTTTTGTATATTGACCAACTAAAGGGATTTCATTATTATCAAACTCCACAACATGTTTAGTTCCTGTCATTACTACCACAGGAACTCTACGTAATTGATTTTTTATTTCTTGTAAAACTAAATTTCCTTCATCATTATTACCATCATTAGCTAATTTCATATCAACAATTGCGCCATCATAATGTGATGATCTTAAAGCCTCAATTGCAGAAGACGCATCACGAACTATTTTTAACTCAATACTATAATCACTATTATCTTCGTTAAAGTCTTCTATCGCGTTTTTACATAATTCTGCATCAGCTTCAGAATCCTCAACAAGAATTAATTTTATATTATTCATCTTCTATACCCATATTTATAAGCCTAAAATATGCTCCTTGATTAGACTCTAAAGCAGTAAGCTTTAAGCCATTTCTTTCTGCTGCTTCTCCTGCAATTGACAGACCAATACCTGTACCTTGTGGTTTGGTACTAAATTGTGGTTCAAAAATATCTTTATTTTTAATAAGAAAACTTTGTATTCCAGTACCAGTATCCTTAATATCTACATATCTTAATTTATTATTCTCTGACATTATATTAATATTAATTTTCATTTTATCATTATTCTTTTCAATTAACCAATAAATACTATTGTCTATAAGATTTGTAAATATAGCCATAATATCTTCCTTCCATGCATTTATTACTCCATCCCCTTTTATTTCATAAGAAATTTGGTTATTTATCATTTGTTGAGAAAATATAGAAAAACACTCAGAAATTGTTTGTTCCAAATGAATAGTTTTTTTTGTAGAACGTTTTCCTGCCGCAAGGGGATCTAATCGTGCAAAAAGATCTGAAAGTGTTTTTGAGTGTATCATTGTTTTTTTGGAAATATCTATAATTTTATCTATGTATTTAAATTCATTTGTTTTATAAAAAGAATTAATAAATTTATTTATTCTAGGAATTTCATTCCTAAAATAATTTAACGATCTTCTTCCTTCATGAAGAATTACTGTAATAATTTTTCCAAGTGTTGCCTGACCTTGATATATTGCAACAGCCCGACATAATTCTTCTACTACTCTACTTCTCTGATCTTCTTCTTTATTGATTAAAGTAATAACTTCTTTTGTTGCTTTAACACTCATACCATTACTAATCAATTTACTATAAACATTATCCTTAAGATTGTTTAATGAAGAAATTTTTTCTAATCCATGTTCAATACTACGTATGGGTTTATGTAATCCGACTTTACGTCTAAAACTAAATCTTCTATTTTCAAGCTCAGCGATAACCATTTTTGTGATTTCTTGTAATCTTCGATAGGCATTATTTTCACGCAATCCGTCTCGAGCACTATTTTCAATTAGATTAGATTGTTCTTCAGATTCAATAGAAACATAGCCAATTACTTGATTACTGCCAATTCTTAACGAAGGATTTTGTACACGCTGTTCATTTAGTTTCAACCAGTCAAATTCAGGATCACCTAATGGTCGAATTCTAAAGCCATTTCGATATACACCTATACCATTAGAAATATTTAAAATTTGACGTGCTTGTAATTTTCCAACATAAACACCATATTCATCTTTAAGCCCCCTACTTATTAATTGTTCTATAGATTCTGCTTCTCTGTCATATACTCTTATATCAAATTTCAAATATCCACAATTCGTAGGAGTATTTAATTTTACGTTAATTTTTTCTAAAACTGTATTTTTAGCTTTCTGAACAGAATATTCTAAAAAACCCGTGCCATTAGAGTGAATTTCTCCAGAAATTCTGTAATCGTATAGTTGAAATATAGGGTAAGGCGTAATAATTTCTTCAATATCCCATTCAGATGAAAAACCTGAAATTTTTAGGTAAATCTTAAATTCTTGTTCATCTTTATTGATTGACTTATCTATAGGAGGTATTAATTTTTTCAACTCAAATCGCAGTTTATCAAATTGTTTTTTATCCCATTCTTCATAATATTCACGTCCTCCTTCAATTGTTAGGAATGTACAAGGTTTTTCATCAACAGTATTGCTTTTTACTAAAATTTCTACATCATCTAAATATTCTGATTTTTCAAAGTTTAGCCAGTCAACAAATACAACTGTTTTCTCAGCTTCTGTAGAAACTGTCTCAAGCAATAAAGTTGAACCAAGCATAGATGCTGCATAACGACCAATCCCCTTTCGGCCTTGCATAACCCTTCCTTTAGGGCTTAGTTTTCGTTCAAGCTTATCATTAGTCGATGGAACCAGCCACTTATTTATTACAGTATCACGAGACATTCCATGACCATAATCCTTAATAGTTATGAAAAGGCTTTTTTCTGATAATTGTTCCAGTTTTGAAATATTTTTTGGTTTTTCTTTTAACGAAAAATTTATTTCAACCTTGTTAGAGTCTGCATCATAGGCATTTTTAACTAATTCAACAATAGCAGCATAATTATTTTGAATTAAATCACGGCCAATTGTTAATATATGACGGCCTGCAGGCCTAATTTTATACGTATGATTAACATTATTCATTCCAGTTCTCCTTTAGTTTCATTGCAATTCTTAGAGCCAATAAGACCGGAACTGCGTTACCAATTTGACGAAATGCTGCTGTTCTGCTAGGTCTTTCCAGAACCCCTTCAAAATAATAATCATCTGGAAAAGTTTGGAGACGTGCTGCCTCACGAGGGGTAATTGATCTATTTTGTGTTTTATCAGGATGAATATAATAATGACCATCTTTTGCTAAATGAGCAAGAATAGTATGTGAGGCAGATAAATTACCAGCAACTACTTTAAATCTATCAATAAATGCTGTTCTATTTTTATGAGTTTTTAGAGACTCTGGTAAACTATCGTATTCTAATCTTTGGTTTTTACTTTCCCAAAGATTAACAGCTATTTTATATATCTCGGCATCTAATTTATTTATTGGCCGTGCTACATGCCAAGTTACAGGTATTTCATCATTTTTAATATTAACGTCATACAACCACGTTCCTGAATAATTTTGCATTTGACAGGTGTTCACACTGCCTTCATTGGCTTTAATCGCAGGTAAATCTTTAAAAATCTCATTAACATAAACTTTAGAATAGCAATGTGTTAACTTTGGATAAAATCCAGTTTTATTACCAAGCCTACCAACTAATATGATACGTTTCCTAGATTGAAGTACGCCATAATCACTTGCATTTAGCACACAATATTCAGTTTTATATCCATAACTATTAAATAATTGCTGCATCTCATTGAGATAATATTTACCAGCTCTATCTTTTGCCGAAAGAAGACCAGTCACATTTTCAAATACAAAATATTTTGGTTTATATCTTCTTAAAAACTCCGCATAAAATATATAAAGATAATTACGCCTATCTCCAAACATCTTATTAGCATCACAGGATCTACCAACTAAAGAATACGCCTGACATGGAGGGCCTCCGATAATCAAGTCTAAAGTATTATTTCCCAATAAACTATCAATAGCTAAGAATATCTCATGCAAAGATTTTTGTGAAATTTCTCTATTAATTATCGATTTTTTAACACTCTCTGGTATTTTTTTGTAAAAGCTTTCTCGGCTTATTTCTCCTTTTAAATAATTTATATACAACTCTTGATTACAATTATTTTTTAACCAATGATATGCCATTCTCGTTAAAAGAGTGAAACATGCAGCTTTATCTGATTCAACATGAGCCACAGGTTTAAAACCTGCTTGGATAAATCCTTCGGATAATCCACCAGCTCCTGCAAATAGATCAAGAAAGTTCAACTCTTTTGCCATTATTTACCTTTTACCAATACAGATACCATGATATACTGTTCTATCAAAAATAAATTAATGATTTTATATTATTATACTAGTTATCCATCCAGAAACAAGAATAAATATATTTAAATAAATTAGATATTTAATAAATTTAAAACTATTTAATAGTTTTGTTATTTTGTAATTTGCTCTAATCTCTATATCTAAATTAAATTCAGAATTTTTATATAAAAATTTTAGCTAATTCATTTTCTCAATATTTTCTATATTAAATCTTCTATTACTAGATTTTTCATCATCACATTAATTTTCTTAATATTTAACTAAATTTCATTTATTCTATTAATATTTTAATTTAGAAGGATACTTTTCGAAACTTAAAAAAACTAAGCAATTATCTTTAAGGAGTGTTTTTAAACTGATAAATAATGTTGCCATCAGGATAATTAATAAATTCATGAGGAAATAGATATTCACCCCAAAAAACGGCACCGATATATAATTTCATTCAGATTTAAATAACGAATGAAATTGAGCAATTGAGTCAAATAGTAATGTTGTGTAATATAAATGAGATTCGTTTTTGTTATCTAAGACAAAAAATTATGCGCTGGTTTAAATTTTGTGCAGCAATCGGTTGCTTTTCTTGCTTACTCAAAGGCAAAGGTCTTATAACAGCACCAGAAATAGCAAAGCAGTTGAAGGGACATGATCAGTGACGTACTCTGCTGACTATTTTAGATCATTTAAAAAAAGCCGGTTATAAGGTTTTTTATGATGTTCTGAAAGCCAGAGACTTTGGAATTCCGCAAAACAGAGAAAGAATTTATATAGTAGGTTTTTTAGATCATTCAGCAGATTTTACATTTCCTGAACCGTTAAAAATTCCCACGAAGGTGGGTGATATACTGGAACAGAAAGTTGATGTTAAATACACTATTTCTGATAAATTATGGGCCGGCCATCAGAGACGGAAAGCTGAAAACAGAAACAAAGGTAAAGGCTTCGGTTACGGGTTAGTCAATTGCAATTCTGAATATACTAATACTATTTCAGCCAGATATTATAAAGACGGCAGTGAAATTCTGATTGAGCAGCCCGGGCAGAATCCCAGAAAGCTTACGCCCAGAGAAGCCGCCCGATTACAGGGGTTTCCTGATTATTTTAAAATTCCTGTTTCTGATGTGCAGGCATACAGGCAGTTCGGGAACAGTGTATGTGTACCGGTTATAAAAGCTATTGCCCAGAAGATGATTTCAGTAATCAAACTGTAATTACTCTTTCAAAAATTACATTAATTGCCGGATCTGTTATCCTTAACACCGGAGATTATTTTTTATAAAGTATTTAAATTTTGAAATCATGGTATAACATTTAAATTTAAATGTTTATATCATAAAACTGCCACTGTAACCGGCAACAATCAAATTTCAGTATTATTGTTTATATTATTCAGATATGGATGTTCATTCACCGGAAAAGCGCTCCTTTAATATGTCAAAGATCAGGAGCAAAAATACTAAGCCGGAAATTCTGGTACGTAAATGGTTATGGAAGAACAATTACAGGTACAGACTATATGCTTCAGATCTGCCCGGTAAGCCTGATATTGTATTCAGATCCCGAAAAGCTGTGATATTCGTTCACGGATGTTTCTGGCACCGGCACGGTTGTAAGTATTCATCCGCTCCTAAATCACATCAGGATTTCTGGATTAAAAAATTTGAGCTTAATATCAAACGTGATAAAAAAAATATAGAAAATCTTCTGAATCAGGGATGGCAAGTTCTGATTCTCTGGGAATGTGAGATAAAAAAGTGGGAAGATGAAGCTGAACCGAAACTAAAGTCATTTCTTGATAACATTTTTTCAGTATAAATTTTGCCTTAAATGTGATATTGCATTTATTTCCGGCTGATACGACAGATACTGATTAATAATTATATTAAGTATTAATCTTATTATAGCTGAATAATCTTTTTATACGTGAATAAGGTAAATATAATGCTGTTTATTGCTGAATTTTTCAGCTTACTGCCAAATTAATCATCAGATAATCAAAGAAGGTATTGGTGGGTCGTGAGCGATTCGAACGCTCGACCAACGGATTAAAAGTCCGCTGCTCTACCGACTGAGCTAACGACCCTTTGGCTCCCCGACCAGGGCTCGAACCTGGGACCTGCGGATTAACAGTCCGTCGCTCTACCGACTGAGCTATCAGGGAAAGGAAGAGCGCATTATAGGGGTCGATATTAAACTCGTCAAGCCTTTTTAGCCATTTTAAGCCTCAAAAACTGCCTAATAAATACAAATCATTGGTAGTTCTATATTTTTAATTGTAAATATGGTTGTATAGCTTAAATTCTATTTGCTTTTATACTCTAATAAACGTATTCAGGTTCTGTGCTTATCAGTTCAGATCAGAAAATTAATAAAATATATTATGGCTTATTCACGCCAAACAGATACTATATAGTTTTTCCTTGTACAAATTTCTTTATCGGATTTTTCCTGAAGAATTTATGATAAAAATAAACTGAAAGTATTTTTATCAATATAGAATTATTTATCCAATAAATCATAATATTAATTATTTTCCTGGATTATTCTGATACTTTATTTTCTTGTCTGCTGGTGTAACTAAAATCAATGTAACTTCTTACATATCATTAATGTCAAATAAATAATGAATACTTAATCGTGCAATTTTTTTTGCACGCAAGTGCAATTTTCTGCGCTAAGTTTATTCAAAACCCTTTTGTCATATAAAATTTATTTTTAAAAATCAATATTTTATTATTTTATTTTCATTATTCCAATCTGGTATACAAATTGCAATAGCAAAGTGGCTTGCTTTTAAGCATAGATGAATTTTTAACGTGTAACAAGGAGCCGTTGATGCAAACAAAATTAATCACTACCGATAAAATCCGGGATTTTCTTAAAGACGGTATGACGATTATGTTTGGCGGTTTTATGGGGTGTGGTACGCCGTCAAAGATTGTTAATGCAATTCTTGAATCGGGTATTAAGGATTTAACACTTATCGGAAATGATACAGCTTTTGTAGACACTGGTGTCGGACCGCTGATTAATAATAATCAGGTCAGAAAAGTGATTACTTCCCATATTGGCACCAATCGTGAAACAGGCAGAAGAATGATTGCCGGTGAGATGGAAGTTGAGCTGGTACCGCAGGGTACGCTGGCTGAACGGATTCGCTGCGGCGGTGCCGGACTGGGCGGAGTTTTAACACCTACCGGAGTGGGTACGATTGTTGCTGAAGGCAAGAAAGTTTTATCAGTTAATAATCGTGAGTATTTACTTGAGCTGCCAATCCGTGCTGATTTAGCCATCATTCATGCGCATAAGGCTGATTACAACGGTAATCTGGTCTATCAATATGCTGCACGTAATTTTAATCCGCTGATTGCTACCGCTGCTGACACGGTGATTGCTCAGGCTGATGAACTGGTAGAAGTTGGCCAGATTCATCCTGATGCGGTGATGACACCGGCAGCATTAGTTGATTTTATGGTTAGCACTAACGATTAAGGAATAAAGACAATGGATAAAAAAGAATTAATTGCTCGCCGTGTTGCTCAGGAATTACGTAACGGAGATGTTGTTAATCTGGGGATTGGTTTACCAACTCAGGTGGTGAATTATTTGCCTGAAGGTATCAATATTACGCTGCAATCAGAAAATGGCTTTCTGGGGCTGGGGCCTAAAACAGTTGATGAACCGAATATTGTTAATGCAGGCGGTCAGCCTTGCGGTATTGTTCCCGGTGCGGCGATGTTTGACAGTGCATTTTCTTTTATGCTGATTCGCGGCGGTCATGTCGATGCCTGTGTGCTTGGCGGACTGGAAGTTGACCAGCATGCCAATCTGGCTAACTGGATGGTACCGGGCAAAATGGTGCCGGGTATGGGCGGTGCTATGGATCTGGTTACAGGTGCGAAAAAAGTAATTATTGCCATGGAACACTGTACTAAAACCGGTGAACCGAAAATATTGCCGGAATGCACTTTGCCGCTTACTGCGAAAGGTAAAGTCAGCATGGTTATTACTGAGCTGGCTGTATTTGAATTTATAAACGGTCAAATGTATCTGATTGAAACCGCTGAGGGTGTGGATGTTGATACTGTAAAAGCGCACACCACGGCAGAGTTTATTGTTGCGGATAATCTGAAAACGATGTCCATTGCTACAGGGGCATAAGTTTTATGATTTCACGTTTATCCAGACATACGACTAATCTGGTCAGTAAATATCTGCCTGACCCGCTGATATTTGCTTTACTGCTTACTTTTATCATTTTTTTCATGGCCTGGGGATTAACTGATTCACAGCCTCTGGGTCTGATAAAAATGTGGGGGGATGGCTTCTGGAATTTGCTGGCCTTTGGTATGCAGATGGCTCTGATTGTGGTTACCGGCCATGCCTTAGCCAGCTCACCTCCGGTGAAATCTGTTCTGGTATCTATTGCCTCTCTGGCCAAAACTCCTACACAGGCAGCCATGCTGGTTACTTTTGTCGGCTGCATTGCCTGTATTTTAAACTGGGGGTTTGGTCTGGTTGTAGGTGCCATGCTGGCAAAGGAAGTGGCCAGACAGGTTAAGAATGTGGATTATGGCTTACTGATCGCCTGTGCTTATATTGCTTTTATGACATGGGGTGGCGGTTTGTCCGGGTCAATGCCTTTAATGGCGGCAACTCCGGGGAATCCTGTTGCACACTTTATGATTAGTGACGCTAATCCGCAGGGTATTGTGCCGATTTCTCAGACCATGTTTTCAGCCAGTAATATTTTTATTACTTCTATGCTGATTATCTGTTTACCTCTTCTGGTGCGGTTTATGGTCAGAACTGACGGTAAGGTGAATGTGGTTAATCCTGAACTACTGGCTCCGGAACCTGATTTTCAGCGTAAGCTTGACCGGAAAACAGCTACCATAGCTGAAAAAATGGAAGAAAGTAAGCTGCTTTCTTTGCTGGTAGGTGCTCTGGGTATCAGTTATCTGCTGATTTACTTCTATCATAATGGTTTTAATATCACCATTAATACCGTTAACCTGATCTTCCTGACTGCCGGTGTTTTGTTACACCGTACACCTATGGCGTACATGCGTGCTGTCTCCAATGCAGCCAGAAGCACAGCCGGTATTATCATCCAGTTTCCGTTTTATGCGGGTATTCAGCTGATGATGGAACATTCCGGTCTGGGTGGTCTTATCACTGAATTTTTCATCAATATTGCCAGTAAGGATACCTTCCCTATCTGGACGTTCTTCAGCTCCGGCATTATTAATTTTGCCGTACCGTCAGGTGGCGGCCACTGGGTTATTCAAGGCCCGTTCGTGATTCCTGCCGCACAGGCTCTGGGTGCTGATTTAGGTAAATCTACGATGGCAATTGCCTATGGCGAACAATGGATGAATATGCTGCAACCATTCTGGGCATTACCTGCACTGGCTATTGCCGGTCTCGGGGTGCGTGACATTATGGGATATTGTATGACAGCGCTGATATTCACTACGCCGATATTCCTGATTGGTCTGTACTTTTTCTAGTTAAAAAAGGGAGTTTATTATGACAAAAACCGTAATCGTCAGTGCAACACGCACCGCCATCGGCAGTTTTAATGGTTCACTTGCCTCTGTCAGTGCCATTAATTTGGGGAAAGTTGTTATTGACGAAGCTTTAAAACGTGCTGCACTGGATGCCGGTGCGGTAAATGAAGTGATTATGGGTAATGTGCTTCAGGCCGGACTGGGACAGAATCCTGCCCGGCAGGCTGCACTGAATGCAGGTATTCCCAGCAGCGTACCGGCTTTTACTGTAAATAAGGTATGCGGCAGCGGACTTAAATCAATCGTACTGGCCACACAAAGTATTTTAACCGGTGACAATGATATTGTTGTCGCCGGCGGTATGGAAAATATGTCTCAGGCACCCTATCTGCTTGGCAGTAAAGCCCGCTGGGGGCTGAAAATGGGTAATACCGAACTGTACGATACCATGGTGAATGACGGATTAACCTGCGCTACCAATCATTACCATATGGGGATTACGGCAGAAAATATTGCTGAACAGTATTCTATCAGCCGTGAGGAACAGGACGAACTGGCACTGCGTTCTCAAAAGCTGGCTACGGAAGCTAATAACAATGGTGACTTTGAAGCAGAAATTGTTCCGGTTACCATCAGCTCACGCAAGGGCGATATTATCTTCAAACAGGATGAATATCCCAAAGCAGACAGCACTGCGGAAGGTCTGGCAAAACTCAGACCGGCGTTTAAAAAAGACGGTACAGTGACTGCGGGTAATTCTTCCGGTATTAATGATGGTGCGGCTGCTCTTGTGCTGATGTCAGAAACCAGAGCAAAAGAGTTAGGCTTAAACCCATTGGCATATATTCGCAGCTACGCTTCTGGCGGCGTAGATCCGAGCATAATGGGGATGGGTCCGGTACCGGCAACCCGGCTGGCTTTACAAAAAGCAGCACTACAGATGTCTGATATCGATTTAATCGAAGCAAATGAAGCTTTTGCTGCTCAATTCCTCGGTGTCGGTCGCGAGCTAAATTTTGACATGGACAAAACCAATATTCATGGTGGTGCCATTGCCCTGGGTCATCCTATTGGTGCCAGCGGTGCGCGTATTCTGGTTACCCTGCTTTATTCCATGCTTCATCGTGATAAACAGCTGGGACTGGCAACATTATGCATTGGCGGCGGACAAGGTACGGCTGTTATTCTGGAACGCTGTTAATGATATTCCGGTCAAACTAAGAGTTATGTCTGGTTAACAGATATATGATTAGGTTAATCAGTCAGGTGGTAATGAATTTATCCGATATCGCCTGACTTGTTAATTTGCATAATTCATCCGATAATTTAAAATTAATTCAGATAAATATTTTGGCTGTGTACCAGCCGGATACTAAAAATATTTTATTGATAATTATGGATATTTGAGCACTTATGAACACCAGTTTTCTTCAGCGCCTATATCCGGAACGAATCAGTGCCCGTATTTTTTTACTGGTGACCTTCCTATCCTGTTTTTCAATTTTTGTCTGTGCCGTTCTAATTGATAAAGAAGGGCGCGAACTTCTCAGACAGGAAAAAAGTCATAAACTTTATGCCATTACCAAAACTCTGGATTTGCTTTTAGGTGATGCTTACCAGCAGGTGGATAAAAGCCTGCCCCGAACACAACAAATTACCCAGCTTAATCAGTATCTCTCTCCTAAAATTGAACCGCTGCTGAAAGACATGCCGAATATTGCAGCCGGTTATTATCATAAACAATTAGATGCCATTGTGTTGTATGCCCCGCAGTCAGCCTATGGTGTGAATGTTGGTAAATCTATTCCGGCGGAGCATAAAGGGCGTGAAGTCATGACCAGCGGCCGGCATATGATTGAAACCGGCCAGCAAGTCCGCGGCAATATCATGAATGCCATGACTCCTATTGTGCGCAATAATCAGATAATCGGCTATATCTGGGCTAATGAAACTTTAGATGACATTGAAAAACAGGCCTTTGTATTTGATAAAAATGTCATTATTATCAGCCTGATCTGTATGCTGAGCTGTATTTGTATTGCTTCTGTTTTATCCAGAAAACTGAATACTGATATCAATATAATCAAACAGGGGCTGGAAAAACTCCCCTTCTCGCTGGACAGTCGTCTGCCGGTTATTCGCGGTGAGCTGAATGAAATTGTCAGCGGAATTAACAGTCTGGCCGAAAAGCTCAGAAAAACCAAAACCATCAACGAGCTGATTCTGGAAAACACACTGGATGCGGTTATTACTGTGGATAATAATGGCTTTATTACCATGTTAAATCCGGCTGCAGAAAAAATCACCGGCTATCAGCTGGAACAAGTCCTTGGCCGGCCATATTCAACCATAGTTGATGATAAAAATTTTCAAAGTCCTTTACTGGATACTTTATATAATGGTATCGATCATGTCGGTGTGGAAGTAGATTTCCCGGTTGCCCGGCAAATTATCCGAATCTCAGCCAGCACCAGCCATCTGAAAGATTATCAGGGCAATATTATTGGTGCCGTCGTTATTTTTAAAGATATCACCGAACGGGAAGAAGTAGAAAAGCTAATCCAGCAAACCGAACGTCTGGTGGCACTGGGCGAGCTGATGGCAGGCATTGCCCATGAAATCCGCAATCCGCTGGCTGCAGTACGCGGCTTCGTGCAATATCTGCAAAATGATTTACCTCGTGCTGAGCAAAATGAATATCTTGATATTATTCTGAAAGAAGTCGATTCGATTAATCAGGTAATTCAGCAGCTACTTGATTTCTCAGTACCCTCAAAAAATTATTATGTTTCGGTACAATTAAACGACCTGATTAATGAAGTGCTGGTACTGGTTAATTCATCTCACCGCTCAAATAACATCGTCCTGACTCTTTCATTAGCCAGCCAGTTACCGCCATTGTATCTGGATAAAGAATTAATCAAACAAGCAATACTGAATTTATTAATCAATGCCATTCAGGCAGTCAGTGATCAGGGCAAAATTGAAATATCTACATTAATGTCTGCTAACCAAAAGTATCAGTTAATCCGGATAAAGGATGATGGTGAAGGCATTAAAAGCGAAATAATGGATAAAATCTTTACACCATTTTTTACCACTAAAATTTCTGGTACCGGACTGGGTCTGGCCATGGTAGAGAAAATAGTTTCCTCACATAAAGGGCAAATTAGCATTAAAAATAATGAGCACAGCAATGGTGTTACGGTTGAAGTAGCACTTCCCGTTAACTGATACACAATAATCCGGAATTTATGTCAGAAAAAATCTTAATTGTCGAAGATGAATTAAATCTGCGCAAACTGTTATCTATTTTTTTATCACAGGAACATTATCAGGTTATTGCTGTTGATAATGCAGAAGACGCTATTGAAACCTTAGAACAGCAGCCGGTTGATTTAATTTTAATGGATAATCGCCTGCCTCAGATGAGCGGGCTGGAAGCACTGAAAATAATTAAACAGAACTATACTGATATATCCATCATTCTTATGACTGCCTATGCCGGTGTGGATACGGCGGTAGAAGCATTAAAACTCGGTGCAATTGATTATATTGTTAAACCCTTTGACCTGAATGAACTCAAAGCACTGATAAAACGTACCCTGGAGTTGAGCAAAGCTAAAAAAGAGGGAATGGATTTATCGCCAAAAATAGAATTATTCAGCTCGGATAATAAGGGTCATATTCTGACTAACAGCCCGAATATGATGGAACTGTGCCGCAATATTGCCAAAATTTCACAAACCAAAACCACCGTATTGATTACTGGTGAAAGCGGTACGGGTAAAGAATTAGTCGCCAAAACCATTCATTATTACAGTACCCGCTCAACCGGCCCGTTTATCAAAGTAAACTGCGGTGCATTACCGGAAACCTTGCTGGAAAGTACTTTGTTCGGGCATGAAAAAGGATCATTTACCGGCGCTTATCAACGCCAGATTGGTTTATTTGAGCGAGCACACCAGGGGACACTTTTTCTGGATGAAGTGGCTGAAATGTCAACCAATCTACAGGTTAAGCTTCTGCGGGTAATCCAGGAAAGAGAATTCGAACCAATCGGTGGCAGCAGATTAATTAAAACTGATTTCAGGCTGATTGCCGCTACCAATCGCAGCCTTCAGGATATGATCAGCACTGGTGAATTCCGAGAAGATTTATTCTACAGACTGAACGTAATGGAATTAAGCTTACCACCCTTACGCGACCGAAAAAATGATGTCATGCTGCTGGCGCGCTATTTTGCCAATCAGTTTTGCCATGAAAATAATAAGGAGTTACTGGATTTTTCGATTAGTGCGGTAGAAGTACTTAATCAATACCCATGGCCGGGCAATGTACGTGAATTGTCTAATGCCATCGAACATGCAGTGGTCATGTCTAACGGACTATTTATCTATCCGCAAGATTTGCCCGCACAAATTATTGCTCATAAAAAAACACCTGATTTTCATCCTGATTTTAGTGAAGATGAACAGCTGGGTGCCACCTTAAAAGAAAAAGTTAAAATTTATGAAAAAGAATTAATCATTAATGAATTGAGGCTGAATAACGGTCACCGGGAAAATACCGCCCGCTCTCTAGGCGTCAGCAAAAGAACATTATTATATAAAATGCAGGAATACGATATTGTAGAAACCATTAATTAAATCACATTAACTCAGTTCCATGAATACTTGTTCCTGATATTCCCATATTTATTACCACGGCAAATATCAGTCTGCCATCAGACAATCAATATACAGGCGTTTACTGAACGCTTTACGCGAATGTAATTAATGATAGCGATGGGAAATAGAATTTATCATAAGCGGATAGAGCATGCAGCCCTACCCGCTTCTGCCTATTCACTGGTAGCCGGATTAAATATATTACTGGTCATGCAAACTACCCGCTGATCAGATTGTTATATGGTTGCCGAAAACCAATTGCATTACTTTGTGCACTTTATTTGATAGTCATAATCAACAATCAAAGGCGCATGATCAGAAAATTTTTCTTCTTTATAGATCGTAGCAGTTTGTGCACAGGCAGCCAATGCCGGCGTAGCCATCTGATAATCAATACGCCAGCCTACATCTTTGGCATAAGCCTGCCCCCGATTGCTCCACCAGGTATAACCGGGAATCTCAGGATACAGCGTACGCCAGATATCTACCCAGCCAAGCTCATTGATAATCTGACTCAGCCATTCACGCTCTTCCGGCAAAAAACCGGAATTTTTCAGATTGCCGCGCCAGTTTTTTAAATCAATATTCTGGTGCGCTATATTCCAGTCGCCACAGATTACGATATCGCGCTGTAAGGCTTGTAATTCGCGCAGAACCGGTAAAAATTTATCCAGAAAACAGAATTTAGCCTGCTGCCGCTCTTCCGAACTGCTTCCGGAAGGCAGATATACTGAAATAACACTGAGCTTGCCAAAATCAGCACGTACATAGCGGCCTTCATGATCAAAATCTTCCCATCCTAAGCCGATTTGCACGTCATCGGGCTGCTGTTTACTGTAAATTGCCACACCACTATAGCCGCGTTTCACTGCGGTATGCCACGCACCATACATACCCAGCGGATGCTTCATCTGCTCATTCATATCGGCTTCCTGGGCTTTTAACTCCTGAACACACACAATATCAGCCTGTGCCTGCGCCAGATAATCAATAAAACCCTTACTGGTAGCTGAACGTATTCCGTTTACATTGGCTGAAATAATGCGCATCCGCATGTCCTTTCGATTAATGATAAAATTTACATCTTAAAATTTTTAATCTGCCATTTTACCATTAAGGATCATTATGTCTGATTTCCGTCAGGATTTTCTGCACTTCGCTCTGCAACAGCATGTTTTAAAATTTGGCCAGTTCGCAACCAAAGCCGGCAGACAATCACCTTATTTTTTCAATGCCGGACTGTTTAACGATGGCTATAGTATTCTGCAACTGGCACGTTTTTATGCACGCTCGATTCTTGCCAGCGGTATTGAATTTGATATGCTGTTCGGACCGGCCTATAAAGGCATTATTCTGGCCGCAGCAACAGCCATGATGTTGGCGGAAGAAGGGCGTAATGTACCATATGCCTATAACCGTAAAGAAGCAAAAGACCATGGCGAAGGTGGTGTACTGGTTGGTGCACCGCTTAAAGGTCGTGTACTGATTATAGACGATGTTATTTCAGCCGGTACTTCCGTACGTGAATCGGTTGCCATCATCCAGCGTGAAGGCGCGGTTACTGCAGGTGTAGCCATTGCACTTGACCGCATGGAAAAAGGTCAGGGAAATCAATCCGCCGTTCAGGAAGTCGAACAACAGTATCAAATACCGGTAACGGCCATTGCCACATTGGAAGATTTACTGCTGTTATTAGAAAATGACTCAACACTGGCTGATTATCGCCAGCCGGTAGCAGATTACCGCAAACAATATGGCGTGTAAATTTTGTCTGGTTCTGGCAAAACAGATTGCCAGAACGGTTCAAACAACATTATGTTTAACAAATGATTTCTTTCTAACCCTATTAAACAGATGAATGTTGAGCAATTACTGAATCACTATGGCTATCTGGCTATATTTATCGGCAGCATTCTTGAAGGTGAAACCATACTGACCCTGGCCGGCTTTTTCGTACACAAAGGCTATTTATTATTTGTGCCTTCAATCCTGTGTGCGGCAGCTGGCGGGATGCTGGGAGACCAGATATGTTTTTTGCTTGGCCGTTATTATGGTAAACACCTATTGCAGCATTTCCCTAAACTGGATCCGATGGTAGCCAAAACTGATCGTTTGCTGTGTAAACACAGCTCTGTCATTATTATCGGGGTACGCTTCATGTATGGTTTGCGTATTGCCGGCCCGATTGCCATCGGTATGAGTAAAGTAACATTCCATCGGTTTCTGTTATTTAATGCATTGGGCGCTTTACTCTGGGCAACCATTATCGTTAGTTTTGGTTATCTGTTCGGACAATCAGCGCAATGGCTGTTTGCAGAGTTTCAGCAATACACGAAACTGCTCTTTGCTGTTATTCTGATAGTAGCTATATTTGCTTTGCTGATATACTGGTATATCAAACGACATCGTAATAAATAAAACAGAAAAAAAACGGCTTTTAAGTAAAATTATTAATTAAATAATTATGCAAATCTGATTGCAGATACAAAGTACAGATGTATTTTATTTCAATAATTAACTGGTTAGATTTACCGGATATAAAAAATAAACCCCGCTGCTGCGGGGTTTATTCTAAAATCAGCTAACAAAGCCTGATTAGAAAGTATGTTTCAGACCAACACCAAATGCAGTAGTTTTATTTTTACCTCTGCTTTCGTTCAGTTCATTGTAGCCGTTACCCTCACGCAACCAGCCAGCCTGTACATTAGCAGTAGTATGTTTAGAGAAATCATAATCAGCACCTAATACGACCTGATCGTATTTGGTATTTTTCATTTTATCGCCATCCAACTTAATGTCCCAGCCATGGGCATAAGTGAATTTCGGAAAAATATTACCAAAGTGGTAACCAACAGTCAGAGCTGCTTCCTGTCCCTGATTATCCCAGGTTACATTATGATCACCAACATTCATGCTGATTAAGTTACCCTGCTCATTTACGCCTACAGGAATAGAAGCACCTTTTAAACCATTGAAATAAGAGCTGGTATTTTTGGTATATTGGTAACCTACACCTACAAACAGATTATTAGCATCATAGCCGCCTTCAACGCGATGTACCTGACCGTCTTTTAATTTAGTGTTACCGGATTCAGTCATTATAGCTGCTGAATTTTTCAGATAATCGAAGCCATATTTTGCAAAATATCCGGCATTGCGATAATTCAGACCGATACTGTATTTATCGCCGGCACCCATACCATAATCATACTCACTGTTCCGATCACCGCCATTTACATTATCACGCGGAGAGTATAATGCATTAAATTTGAAACCAGCCCATTCCGGAGAATCGTAAGCAATACCTACATAACGCTGACCGGTACGGGTAAATTTACCTAAACCCAGCACTTCATTATTGTATTCCCATGGATCTACTGTATCCATATTGGCCTTCATCTGATTACTAATACGACCAGCACGAACAGTACCGAATTCAGACTGAAAACCAATGAAAGAATCACGATTAGCCCAGCCATCAGCTTTACCATTACTGTTACCCAGATGGATAGCAGACTCAACCTGCCAGATAGCTTTCAGACCATTACCTAAATCTTCAGAACCCT
Source organism: Snodgrassella sp. W8124 (assembly GCF_016100875.1). Lineage (NCBI taxonomy): Bacteria > Pseudomonadati > Pseudomonadota > Betaproteobacteria > Neisseriales > Neisseriaceae > Snodgrassella > Snodgrassella sp. W8124. Next base: position 199,821 of record NZ_JACFRP010000001.1, on the reverse strand, counting down.
TGAAACCAATGCGTGAACCATAATCAGCTATACCATTCTGATACGGACCACGGCTGTCACCACTGGTTTTAGTAGAAGATACTTCATAGCCTGCTTTCATTTGGCCGTATAAAACAACATCTGCCATAGCAACAACCGGCAAAGTGGTCAAAGCCAAAGCAATCAGGTTTTTTTTCATTACTGTATTCCTAGTCTCAACGTCAAAAATACAAACTTCAAAAACCAAATGAAGAGCTTTTGAAGTTTTACATCAATCGCCATTACGACGAGTGTGCGGAATATACTGGTCGGGTAATAAAAAAGCAAACCACTGATTCTAATTATTGATTCAGGTAATTTTCTTCATTAAAGAATAGGTAAAATAAATATTAGAAATGTATTTAAATGCTGATTATATTTTTAGATACTAAAATAATATTGACTAAAAAAAACAGAGATTCACTTTAATAAATATTAAAAATACATTTTTTATTTTTCAGAAAAGAATTGTACAGAAAAGTCATTTACAACAACCGGAGAATTAATTTATAAATATCCTTGACCGGAACCACAATACTGATAAACCATTTTTTACTTGTATTCAGTTAAACCTGTACTGTTAAGATAAATATCAATATTCTTATATGGTTTATTTTTTGAATTCTCATTGATTTCTGAACTTAATTACAAACAAATATTGAATTCAAATAATAACTTATACCAGTATATACTCATCACAATATAATAATTCAGTAATATCAATATCTATATTTTTTATAAAAATAATAATTTCTATTTAGTTGTTTCTGTATCAATAATTTATAAGAGTATTTCCATACATATTTATCTAGAAATGATTTATTCGGATATAACATTAATCATTAGGTTTCGATGTATTCGTATTGAAATTCTGAAAGGAATACCGAGAATGAAATGTAGAAGAACCAGCTGTTAAATAATTTGGGATAGCATTTTATTTATATTGTTAAAAAATTAATCCCTGACTGAAGAACAAACTAAACTATTCTTCAATCAGGGATTAGACTTAAATACTAATCAGTAAGAATTAAACACTAATTAGAATGTGTGTTTCAGACCAACGCCGACAGCAGTAGTTTTGTCTTTACCATTGCCTTCGCCGTTACCTTCACGCAACCAGCCTGCCTGTACGTTAGCAGTGGTACGTTTAGAGAAGTCATAATCAGCACCTAACACAACCTGATCGTATTTGGTGTTTTTCTCTTTGTCACCGTTGATTTTTACATCCCAGCCATGAGCATAGGAAATTTTCGGGAAAATATTACCAAAGTGATAACCAACAGTCAGAGCTGCTTCCTGTCCCTGGTTGTCCCAAGTTAAATTGTGGTCACCAATGCTACCAACACTTGCTTCACTTAAACCTCTGTAGTATGAAGTAGTGTTTTTAGTGTACTGATATCCAACACCTACAAACCAATTATTGGCATCATAACCACCTTCAACACGGTGTACCTGACCATCTTTCAGATCTGTTGTCAGATCATCATTAACTTTAACAGCAGAATTTTTCAGGTAGTCAAAACCGTATTTAGCAAACCAGCCAGAATTTTGGTAGTTCAAACCAAGGCTGTATTTCTCACCGGTACCGATACCAGCTGCGTACTCAGCAGGACGATCACCACCGTTTACGTTATCACGCGGAGAGTACAATAAGTTGAAGCTGAAACCAGCCCATTCCGGAGAATCGTAAGCAATACCTACATAACGGGCATCAGTACGGGTGAATTTACCCAGACCCAATGCTTCATTGTTGTATTCCCATGCATCAACGATGTCCATATTAGCATTCATCTGATTGCTGATACGACCAGCGCGAACAGTACCGTATTTAGTTTCCAAACCTAAGAAAGAGTCACGGTTAGCCCAGCCATCAGATCCGCCATTACTATTACCCAAATGAATGCGGGATTCAACCTGCCAGATAGCTTTCAGACCGTTACCCAGGTCTTCAGAACCTTTGAAACCGATACGTGAACCGTAGTCACCAATACCATTCTGGTACGGACCGCGGGTTTCACCACTGGTTTTAGTAGAAGAAACTTCATAGCCTGCTTTCATTTGGCCATACAAAACAACCTCAGCCATAGCGGCAACCGGCAAAGTGGTCAAAGCCAAAGCAATCAGGGTTTTTTTCATTGCTGTATTCCTTTTCTATGTCGAAAAAACAAACTTCAAAAACCTAATGAAGAGCTTTTAAAGTTTTGCATTAATCGCCGCATTAGCGATTTCATGGCTGTCAATATAATGCTTTAGTTGCAAAAAAACAAATTCATTTGCAAACACACAACACTTTTGACCAATCCTACTGCGGCAAATAATAGGTAAATAACAATATTTTCAATTAAATTCAATGAATTATATAAAAAATAATCCATTAAAATAAAATATTTTCAGTTTTTAAAAGTGTTGCACTTTTTCAACACAATAACTGAATTAAATAATCAGTCTGAGCAGCTATTGTATCAGAGGTAACTTATTGTCACCTGTGCAAAATACATTCCAATAGCTGCTTAATTGGTTACCAGTATTGTACAAATTAATAAGTAATTTATAAATATCATTCTTAATTCAGCATGATATTTTCTCAGAAGCGCTGATGGTATTCATACAAACGAAATACTAATCATTTAGCTACCAAAAGCGCGCACATCTGTCTATGCTCTGGTTTCAACCTGCTCCAAGGCCGCCGGTGTCACAGCAGCAGCATCTGCCTTGCTAAGCACAATATCTTTACGCCGCAGTTTAGGCTGCTCCGGAACCAGCTCTGCATCTTTACCGGTTAAAACTATCTTATCCGCACTGGTCTCAACTAGTATCAGCCCGCCTTGTTCAGCAATACGGCACAAACTGTTATCTGCATCTGTGCTGGTAATCATTATTTCAGGCTCAGTTGTAATCGCCTCTTGAGTCTGAATAATAGTTTCAGTACCAACAATATCTGCTTTATCAACAACAGATAATTGCTGCTCAGTTTCTAACTGCGCCAGCACATGTGTAATAGCCAGCTTTGCCTGTGCGACTGCATTTTGCACGATTACATCATGAGTTTCACTCAACGTATTCGGTTGTACTGAATAATTACTAATATGATTAATATCTTTTTCAGGATTGAGTACATGCTCAGCAGTTAACTGTATTTGTGCAGTAATAGCAGCAATATCAATATTTCTACTTATTTTTCTGGCAGAAACAATGTAATTGCGTTTTTTCTTACCATTCTGTCGACGGCTGTTTTTATCATGCCGTGCTTTATGCCGTTCATTTTTCGATCCGGTATCTGTCAGAGTAATAATCAGAGGATCTCCGGCCTGAGTTTCGTCAACCGGATTAATTATATTAGCATGTTGTACAGGCATTTCATTTTTGCCTGATGTCCGCTGACGACGTCTGCGCGAGGTATTCTGCTCCTGTTTAAAAGTATTTTGTTCCTGAACTGAATCAGCTACTGTATCTGCCTGTGCCGTTGCATATCTGTCAGCACGCTTTTCTTCACGCCGGTTACGATTCTCACTGGCTGACCGATTAGTTATTGCCGGATCAGTTGATACTTTATTGTCATTGGTACTATTACTTTTGGAGGCTGAATCAGTATTTTTAACCAACCGGCCGGCACGTGCCTGACGGCGTTCTTGTGTCTGTGATTTCTGATTTTTTTTCTGATGCGTGGTTTTGACAGTTTTTTCTGCTACCGTACGATCTGATGCAGCAGATTCAACCGCTTTTCCACCCAGCAGATTACCCAGCCAGCCAGTCAGTTTTTTCCACATACCTGCTGATTCAGTTTTACCTGTAGCAGTTTTCTCAATAACCGGAGCAGGCTGAGTATGATGAATTCCTTTAACAGCCGCCTCTGGCTTAACCGGTTTATTCTGACCAATAGAAAAAGGCAGTTCGCCTATATTTTCCGGTTCCTGTACCTGATGGTAGCTGGGAACGGTATTTTCTTCCACATTATCGGTACGTACACGGGTCACGCTGTAATGCGGATTTTCCAGATGAATATTCGGAATCAGCAATACACATACATCCAGGCGTTCTTCCAGACCAAACAGTTCAGCACGTTTTTCATTCAGCAGAAAAGTAGCCACATCCACCGGTACCTGTACCCGTACTTCAGCGGTGTTATCTTTCATTGACTCTTCCTGAATGATGCGCAGGATGTGTAATGCAGTTGATTCAATACTGCGGATAAAACCAGTGCCGGCACAGCGCGGACAAATGGTATGACTACTTTCTCCCAATGATGGTTTCAGGCGTTGTCTGGATAATTCCATTAAACCAAAGCGGGACAATTTAGCCATTTGTACCCGGGCACGGTCTTTTTTCAGCGCTTCACGCAGGGTAATTTCTACATCACGCTGATTTTTACTGTTCTCCATGTCAATGAAGTCGATAACTACCAGTCCGCCCAGGTCACGCACACGCATCTGCCGTGCAACCTCTTCAGCAGCCTCCATATTGGTTTTGAAAGCAGTATCTTCAATATCCGCACCACGGGTTGCTCTGGCAGAGTTAACATCTATGGATACCAATGCTTCGGTGTGGTCGATAACTATAGCACCACCGGATGGCAAAGCAACTTCACGCGAAAACGCAGACTCAATCTGCTGCTCTATCTGAAAACGGGAAAACAGCGGAATATGGTCGGTATAATGCCGCAACCGGTTAATATAGGCTGGCATCACATAAGACATAAACTCACGAATCTGATCATACACTTCCTGAGAGTCAATCAGAATTTCCCCGATATCCGGCTGGAAATAATCGCGAATGGCACGAATAAGTAAGGAACTTTCCATAAACAGCAGGTAAGGCTCACTATGCTGCTGTGCCGCCTGCTCAATTGCCCGCCACAACTGAATCAGATAATTAAGATCCCACTGTAATTCTTCGGTACTGCGTCCAATACCGGCTGTACGTGCAATCAGGCTCATTCCGCGCGGTGTATCAAGCTCACTCATTGCCTGCTTGAGCTCCTGCCGGTCTTCTCCTTCAATACGACGGGAAACACCGCCGCCACGCGGATTGTTCGGCATCAATACCAGATAGCGTCCGGCCAGACTGATAAAAGTGGTCAGAGCTGCGCCTTTATTACCGCGCTCATCTTTTTCCACTTGTACAATGACTTCTATACCTTCTGAAAGTACATCCTGAATCCGGACACGACCACCTTCATAATTCTGAAAATAGCTGCGTGAGATTTCTTTAAATGGTAAGAAACCATGACGGTCTGTGCCATAGTCTACAAAACATGCTTCTAGAGAAGGTTCAATACGGGTAATGACACCTTTATAGATATTGCCTTTACGCTGTTCTTTCCCCAGCGTTTCGATGTCAAGGTCAAGCAGACTTTGCCCATCCACAATAGCCACACGCAGCTCTTCAGCCTGTGTAGCATTGAATAACATTCGTTTCATGAAAACCTCGTTGTGTGCACTGACGAGGCGTTGTAATTAGTATTTGACACCCATAGCCTTGCCCGATTAAGTCATTCGCGGCAAACTAAACAGGCTTTCATCATAAAGAAGGTGTAAAGATCATATCCGCCATTCAGCATCATAATTCCTGCTAAACAGGGTGTGTCCGGTATCCGATCAGTATGGATTGGACACTTAACTGGGGTAGCCATTCTTCTGTTATTCTGTCAGGTGCTCGGGCACATTAGCGGCTGCGTTTTCAGGTTTTGTCCTGCCTGATCACGTCTGAAGCCGTGGCTTGCCACCTGATGGAGTCAAACTTAATCACTAACCCTTGCTGCTGACGGCTGGTCAGCAACACGGGGAAATACGCCTGCAACAGTGCGTTTTTCCGGTAAATACGTTAACATTTCATTATTTACAGCCAAATTGCGCTTTCAGGCACTTTTTCAGCTTCGGGCAAAATGCGGCCATTTTTAGTTCAGTTCAGTCTGCCAACACGATATTTGGCCATGACCACTGATGACTTTTATTTATTTATAAAAGCTTACGGATTATAAGCAATATGACGGTTTTAAGCAAAGATTCAGTGCAGTTTTTATCTGTCTGTGCAGAAAGTGCCGGTCAGAGACTGGATAATTATCTAATACGGGAATTAAAAGGAGTACCGAAAAGTCATATTCAGCGCATTATTCGTAGCGGGGAAGTCCGGCTGAACAAAAAACGCTGCAAAGGAACAGACCGGATTCAAATTAATGATGAGATCCGCTTACCTCCTATTCACATTGCGGCCAGACACGCATCCGCAACAACTTTGGCTATTCCTGCTCAGGAATTTACGGTTGTGTATGAAGATGATGTATTACTTGTAATTAACAAACCAGCCGGTATTGCTGTACATGGCGGCAGTGGTATTAGTTTTGGCGTCATTGAGCAGCTGCGCCGCGCCCGCCCTGAATCCCGTTATCTGGAGCTAGTTCACCGGCTGGATAAAGATACCAGCGGCTTGCTGATGATAGCCAAAAAACGCAGTGCTTTGGTCAAACTGCATGAATCAATCCGCCAGAATCATCCGCATAAAGTGTACCTAGCCCTGGCCATTGGCAACTGGCCGGAAAATATACGGCAAGTTAAACTTCCACTGCTGAAATACACCGGCGCACAAGGGGAAAAAATGGTACGTATCGCCGGCAATACCCAGGAAGGACAACGGGCACATACGCAGTTCCGGATACTGCGACGTTATGCAGGCGAGCAATTACATCATATGGGCATCAGAGCATTAACACTTATGGAAGCAACACTTAAAACAGGCCGCACCCACCAGATACGTGTCCATATGCAATCACAGTTATGCCCTATTGCCGGAGATGAGCGTTATGGCGATTATCAGATAAATAAGCGCTTGCAAAAAGCCGGGCTGAAAAGAATGTTTTTACATGCTGCTGAATTAACGCTGGCTCATCCGGTTAGTGGCGATATTTTACAGCTTACCGCTCCTTTACCGGATGATCTGCAACTATTCCTGAATCATTTGCCAAAAACATCCGGCAAAATGTAATCGATGTTTATATCTATCTGTATCTGCCTGTATCAAAATGCTTGCTGCTGCAGCCATTGTCTGAGTGCGGTACCACATTGATTGTGACGCAGGCTATATTCAATGAAAGTTTTCATATAGCCAAGTTTGTTACCGCAATCATGTGAATAACCCTGAATCACAAAAGCATCCACAGCTTCCTGCTGCATCAGGGCGGCGATGGCATCAGTAAGCTGAATCTCGCCTCCTGCACCGGGCAGTGTTTTTTCCAGTTTAGACCAGATACCGGCTGAAAGTACATAACGGCCAACCACAGCCAGATCAGACGGAGCCTGTTCTGTTGAAGGTTTTTCGACAATGGCACTCATCTTGATGCTGTTTCCGGAATCAGCCTGCTGACCATTACAATCAACAATGCCGTATTTATTAACCTCACTCATCGGTACACGTTCAACCATAATCTGGCTGCGCTGTGTAGTCTGGAACTGTTTTAGCATTGCAGCCAGATTATCTGTAGCCAGATTACAGGCTTTTTCATCTATCAGCACATCTGGCAGTAAAACAGCAAATGGTTCATCACCAATAACAGAACGAGCACACAGCATTGCATGACCCAAACCTTTGGCTTCACTTTGACGGACTTGTATTATTTGCATTCCACGAGGTAATACGTTTCGGATTTCATCCAATAAAGCCGTTTTACCTTTGTTCTGCAACTGTGTTTCCAGCTCAAATGCCGTATCAAAGTGATTTTCAATTGCCGCTTTAAATGCATGGTTAACCAGGACAATTTCATTAATTCCTGCAGCAGCACATTCCTGAACGATATATTGAATTAATGGTTTATCGGCCACAGTCAGCATTTCTTTTGGAATAGCTTTTGTGGCCGGTAACATACGTGTACCCAATCCTGCTACAGGAATCACTGCTTTCATCTAATTCTATCCTATACTATGTAAAATAGTTTAAATATATCATTTAAAATAATATTATTTTAAAACAAAAAATTACCAGTTTAATTTAATACAAACCATTTCATAGATATTGCCTGTTTGTTATTCAGAATCAAAATCAATTTATGAATAATATCTAAACGCTTTAACCTTCGTATTACAGCTTAATCTGTAGCTTACCCAGTGCTGTAAACACTTCAGCCACTGCCACTGCCCCCGGATCAGGTACTCCGGCGAGATTTTGCTGATTAACGTAAGATGATCGCCCTGCTCCGGCTTTATGTATACCAGCAGTTTTTTCTGCTCCCTCTCTGGCTGCCTGTATGGCGGCAGAAAAATCCCGGTTCTGCCATGCTTCTAACGCCGGTTGTAATGCATCAATCAGAGTTCGGTCACCTATATCTGCACCACCATAATGTTTCATTTGTGCCAGTCCGTTTAATAATGCTTCTACCAGCATACCACCTGTCTGTAATTTCTGACCGGCTGCGGTGAAAAAAATCGACATTAATACCCCGCTTGAACCTCCCATAACAACAGACAGTCGCTCGCCAATGCACAGCAACAGTTGAGGCAAATCATTTAGCGGTAAGTGTTTTTGTACCAGCTGCGAGGCAATAGCATGAGCAGCATGAGCAAATGTACTTCCAGTATCGCCATCTCCTACTTTTGCATCCAGAGCATTAAGCTGATTTTCCAGCCGGATCAAAGTATCAGTTATGACAGTAATATATTCTGCTATCCGGGTATTTTCGGATGGAATATAAACTGACTGTTTATATTCAGTTTCACATACTACGGTTTTTAGTGGCTGTAAAACTATGGGTTTCTGCCATCCCTGTGTTTCTACGGGCGCATTAAGTGCCTTATTAAAGTAATCGTTCAGCTTCAGCAAGGAAAGTGAAAAACCTTTCATATCCAAGGAGGTTACCAGTGACGCAGGACCAATCAGTAAATCTGTCTGTTTACTAATAGCTGAATGCGCTAGCTCGCGTGTCAGTACGGCCATTTCTAGTGCAGACACGCCCCCCAGATTATTAATTAAAACAGCAAAACGGCCTGTCCCGGCTGACTTTGATAATGCCTGAACCAGTGTATCGATCAGTATTTTGCTATTGTGCGTATCTTCTACTGAAGCACCCGGTTCGCCATGAATACCCAGACCAAGTTCGACCTGCCCGGCTTTAATTCGTCTTTCTTCTGTATAGTCCGGTAAATTACAGGTCTGCATAGCCACACCTAAGCTATACAGATTGTCACAGGTTTGCTGTGCTATCTCGCGTACCTGAGATAAGGATTTACCTTCCTCTGCCGCATAACCTGCTATCTTGTGCACCAGTACTGTACCGGCAATACCTCGCGGTTGTCTGTTTTCAGGCAGAGAAATATCATCTGCAACAATAACCATCTCCACATTTATCCCATGACTTTTAGCCTTTTCCGCCGCCAGTCCGAAATTCAGCCGGTCTCCGGTATAATTTTTGACGATTAACAAACAACCCTGTTCTCCCGTTACTGCCATAATTGCGCTAAATACCGCATCGACGCTAGGCGAAGCAAATAAATCTCCGCACACTGCTGCAGTTAACATACCTTTGCCAACAAAACCGGCATGTGCGGGCTCATGACCGGAACCACCGCCGGAAATAACTGCTACTTTGCTTTTATCCCAGTCATTACGCATCACTACCCGAATTGCCGGGTCCGTATCCAGCCTGACAAGGTTACCTTCAGGTGCGGAAATAATTAAACCCTCAATCGCCTCATTAACCAGTTGTTTACGGTCGTTAAAAAAGAATCTGGACATGATTTTCCAAGTTTTAATTACAAAATGACAAACATGAATGATGCTGAATACAGACTAAGCACATTAAACGGACTAATCGATTTCATCCTTCGAATATACAGATATCAGTACCAACAGACTCAGCTTCAGTTTCGATACAATGTTTAAATTTATCTATAAAATACAGTACCGGATGTAGTACAACAACTTCCTTTATTCTATTGTTTCAGCTTACTAACTATCGTCTGATTTAACTTGCTCCGGCTAATAGCTGCGCTATTATAATTTAGACACTCATACAGATAAAGCTTGACCCGAATTCTTAAACAATAAGAACATAGACAAATATTAATTCAGATATAATTAGATTCCGGTTTAATTTCAGATATAAACCACTTTACACAATCAACAGAGCTGACAGAAGCAGAATAGACTGACACAGACTAACAGCAGAGAATAAAGCAAATGACAATCAAAATTAATGGATCAGGGTCGACAAATGGCAATCCTGAAAAAAATAGCAGCTGGGAACGCAATATGCTGGAGAAGCTGTTACTTGAAGTATACCGCGAACAACGGCGCAATCGAATTTGGCGCTGGGTCTGGCGATTACTCTGGCTGTGCATTATTATTTTTATCATTACAGCAGCGATGGGAAGTTCAATACCCAATAGCCCGCACACAGCGGTCATTGATCTGAGTGGTGTGATCAGCAGCGAGAATAATCAGGCAGAATTATTACGTAAAAGCCTTAAAACAGCCTATAAGAATAAAAATGTTAAAGGCATTATCATTCGTGCCAACAGCCCGGGCGGCTCACCGGTCATTTCCAGTATTGCCTATGAAGAAATCCGACATCTGAAAGCAAAACATCCGAAGATACCTTTATATGTTGTAACTGAGGATATGTGCGCCTCCGGTTGTTATTATATTGCCAGTGCTGCAGATAAAATTTATGCAGATCCGTCCAGCCTTGTCGGCAGTATCGGTGTTATTGGCAGCAGTTTTGATTTTACAGGTCTGATCGACAAACTTGGAATTAAACGCCGGGTAAAAATAGCCGGCAACAATAAAGACATGGGTGATCCATTTGTGCCGGAAACCCCGGAACAGGCGGAAATCTGGCAACAAATGCTAAGCAGTATTCATAAGCAATTCATTCAGGCGGTGCAGCAGGGGCGTGGTGACCGATTAAAAGTTGCTGATAATCCGGACATATTCAGCGGTCGTGCTTATACCGGTGAAGAAGCTAAAGCAGTCGGACTAGTAGATGATTTTGGCAATATTTACACAGTTGCCCGCGATGTTATTAAAGCTCCGGAACTGGTAGATTACACTGCTGAAACCAGCTGGAAACGCTTCGGACGAAGCATAGGCAGCACATTACAGCAGAATATTCAGGGTATGACTGATAAACCATGGTGATATCTGTCAATAACCACACTAATTAACAGATATTCTGATTATTATGCCCGTTTATGCTTTCTGCTCTGAATTACAGAACCATAAACGGGTATATTGTTATATATCATCAGATGAAGAGGCTATTGTTATAAAACATAAAATATTTATCGGCAGCAATTAAATAATTTATTCACCTACACATACCGAATTTGATTATTTTCCACCCGAATTGATAGTGTTGTTGGTTATAATATTTCTTCCTTTTTCAATCATCAATATCATGTATCCTATTATTAAACCATTGCTATTCAGACTGGACCCTGAAAAAGCCCATTACCTGACATTAAAATCGCTGCAATGGTTACATCGTTATCATTGTGGTTTTTTACTGGGATGCAAACCAGGCTTCTCATTCATGCAGAAAAATACCAATGGTATTTTTCCTGACAACAATATTAACAATACCACAACACTGATGGGACTAACGCTCCCCAATCCTGTAGGACTGGCTGCCGGTCTGGATAAAAATGGTGAATATATTGATGCACTTGCTATGCTGGGATTTGGTTTTATAGAAGTAGGCACTGTGACACCACTACCTCAGGCAGGCAATCCTAAGCCGCGGTTATTCAGATTACCAAAGCAACAGGCAATTATTAATCGTATGGGCTTTAACAATTATGGTATTGATACTTTAATCAATAATATTGCAAATAGTAGGTATCGCGGTATATTGGGGATTAATATTGGCAAAAATGCTGCCACACCGATTGAAAAAGCAGTGGATGATTATCTGATTTGTCTGGAAAAAGCCTATCCGCATGCCAGTTATGTCACTGTTAATATTTCTTCACCCAACACACGTGATTTACGCAGTCTGCAAAGTGCCGGAGAGCTGGATAGATTATTAAACCACCTCAAAAACCGTCAGGCCCAGCTGGCTACTCAGCAAAGCCGCTATGTGCCTATTGCCATCAAAATTGCTCCCGATCTGGATGAAGAGCAAATTGAAGCTATTGCAGAGGTTGCATTGAATACTCAAATAGACGGAATTATTGCCACCAATACTACTATAGACAAAACTGCTTTGGGTACGCATAAATTTGCTCAGGAAACTGGGGGGTTGTCTGGTCATCCCGTACAGACACAGAGCAATTACGTTCTGAATCAGTTATCTGCACACATTAATACACAAATTCCGCTTATAGGTGTAGGGGGGATTACGACTGGTAAAGATGCAGCAGAAAAAATCCGCCTTGGTGCCTCCGCCGTCCAGTTGTATTCAGGTCTGATTTTTCGAGGTCCTCAGTTAGTTGCCGAATGTATCAAGAGCTGCTCACGGTTAAAATAACGGGTGTGCTATTACATAAATACTACTAATTTAAGTTTTTATATTTATTAGCAGACTACTTTGTCAGAAAACTTTATGCAACTGCGTTTGGCAGGGAACTCTTGCCTGCGCTATGATGTCAGTCGCACTATACAAACAGACCAGATTACTTTGTACAGTTTTTATCTGTACAGACGGAGACTACACAAAGTGATTTGATTAAATTGAAAGCTCCATCATGCATAACAGCGACATATCGCTGCCGAAGGATATTCAGCGGCCGGCTGAAACGGTACTGGTAAATATTACTCCGCAAGAAACCAGAGTAGCCGTGATAGAAGAAAATACGTTGTGTGAAATTCATATTGAACGTAATTGCGGCCATGGTCTGGTAGGCAATATTTATCTGGGTGTGGTGCGCCGTGTATTACCCGGTATGCAAAGTGCCTTTATTGATATCGGGCTGGAACGTGCCGCTTTTCTGCATATTGTTGATGTACTCGAGCAGCGTCAGCAACCAGAGCAGATTAAGCGTATTGAACACATGCTGCATGAAGGACAATCAATTGTTGTACAGGTCATCAAAGACCCGATTAATACTAAAGGCGCACGTCTGTCTACGCAGATATCACTGGCAGGCCGTTTTCTCGTATACCTGCCTCAGGATGAGCATATCGGTATCTCACAGCGTATTGAAGACGAAGAGGAACGCAACCAGTTACGTGAGCGGCTGGAAAATCTGTTACCAAAGGATGCTGCCCATGGCTATATTATCCGTACCAGTGCCGAAAATGCGACTGATGCAGAATTGCAGGCTGATATCAATTATCTGACCAAGCGATGGCAGCATATTCAGCAACTATCAAAAACCTGCCCGCCTGAAACATTACTGTATCAGGATTTACCCCTGAGTTTACGTGTATTGCGTGATATGTACAGTGACAATATCAATCACATTATTGTGGATTCAACCAGCCATTATCAACGCATGCACGAATTTGCCACGAATTATTCTCAGGGTGCACTGGATAAATTGCAATTATTTAAGGATGATTGTCCGTTATTTGAAAAATACAATATCGAAGCCAAAATTAACCGCTCTCTGCAACCACGGGTGAATCTGGATTTTGGCGGCTATATTATTATTGAGCCGACAGAAGCTATGACTACCATTGATGTAAATACGGGCGGTTTTGTCGGTGCACGCAATTTTGAAGAAACTATCTTTAAAACCAATCTGGAAGCCTGCCATGTGATTGCACGTGAACTGCGTTTACGCAATCTGGGGGGAATTATCATTATTGATTTTATCGATATGACCAACGAAGCACACCAGCAGGAAATTCTGACCGAGCTGGCTCAGGCGCTGGCCTACGACCGTACCCGCGTTACACTTAACGGTTTTACCAGTTTAGGTCTGGTAGAGCTAACACGCAAACGTACCCGGGAAAATCTGACCCAGATACTGTGTGAACCCTGCCCTGTCTGTCAGGGGCGCGGTCGCATCAAAACAGCTCAAACTATGTGCTATGAAATTTTGCGTGAAATAGTGTGCGAATCACGTCGTCCTGATCTTAAGCAATTGCGTATACTGGCTTCTCCCAGCGTCATAGATTTGTTTCTGGATGAAGAAGCCGATGCTTTGAAAATGCTGAGTGATTTTATTGGCAAGCCGATTGCTCTGGCAGTAGAAACCACTTACACTCAGGAACAATATGATATTGTGATTCAATAAATTTAATCTGCAAACGAGAAATTAAACATATGAATTTACCTGATGCTGCTCAGGCTGAAAACCTGTGGCAAACCATTCGTCATGAAACTGAAATAGCAGCCAGCAATGAACCTATACTGGCCAGCTTTCTGCACTTGAGCGTATTACGTCATAAAAATTTTGCCCGCATGCTGGCCTTCCATCTGTCTACCAAAATGTCCAGTGCTGTAATGGATGCGCGGGCGTTATTCGAGATTTATCTGGAGGCCTTACATCAGGATACTTCTATTATTCATGCAGCTCTGGCAGATATTGTTGCCTATTATGAACGTGATCCTGCCTGTGAAACCTATAGTTTACCATTATTGTATTACAAAGGTTTTCACGCCATACAGACCCATCGCATTAACCACTGGCTCTGGCAACAGAATCGCCATACTCTGGCCTATTTTTTACAAAATCGTGCTTCCGAAGTATTAGGAGTTGATATTCATCCAGCTGCTTCAATGGGCTATGGAATTATGATTGACCATGGTACGGGTGTGGTTATTGGCGAAACAGCGGTACTGGGCAATAATATTTCGCTGTTACACGGTGTTACTCTGGGTGGTTCCGGTAAACAGAGCGGTGACAGGCATCCGAAAATCAGTGACGGTGTTATGATTGGAGCCAATGCCTCTGTGTTAGGCAATATTCGTGTACATACCTGCGCCAAAGTAGGTGCCGGCAGTGTCGTAGTTAATGATGTTCCGGAATATTCAACAGTAGTAGGTGTACCTGCGCGCGTTATCAGCAAAACAGATAATCATGAAAGTCCTGCTCAGGAAATGGATCAAAGAATTTAATTTGAATAAGCAGAAGTACACAATAGTTAATGTTAACCAGAAAATTCAACATAAATCTATATTTAAGATCACAGGCAGCAAAATAAACAGCTGCCTGTATTTTACAGTTTACCAATAAATCCGGAAAACATCTGCGCAGGAAACAGTCAGGGCAATCAAATTATATGCTATATGAATAAAATAACATAGATAATAAAAAACGCAAACTCAACCAGAGTTGCGATTTATTTGGTGGCGAATCAGGGATTCGAACCCCGGACACAAGGATTATGATTCCTCTGCTCTAACCGACTGAGCTAATTCGCCGCATCTCATTTCAAGAGAGACGCAATTATACGATATTTTTCTGATTATGCAAGCACTCAAAAAGAAAAAATTTTTATTTTATTGTTTTTATAAATCATTTTATATCACTTCAATTCATATAATATTTATCTGGCGTTTAAAGAGCGATAAATGCGCATTTAAAGAAGAATAACACAGTGTTTTACCGGTTTGGCACAGGTATCTGCATGCTTTATGATACAATTCAGCCATTTTTAAATATCGCCTGTTTTCAAGGAATATCATGAGTTTGAAATGTGGCATTGTGGGTTTGCCCAATGTAGGCAAATCTACCCTGTTTAACGCCCTTACCCAGTCTGGTATTGAAGCTGCCAATTATCCTTTCTGTACTATTGAGCCTAATGTCGGTATTGTTGAAGTGCCGGATGATCGCATGGAAGAACTGGCTAAAATCGTTAATCCCAAACGAACCCAGCCGGCCATCGTTGAATTTGTCGATATTGCCGGACTGGTAGCCGGAGCCAGTAAAGGCGAAGGTCTGGGTAATCAGTTTCTCGCCAATATCCGTGAAACTGATGCCATTGTAAACGTTGTGCGCTGCTTTGATGATGATAACATTGTGCATGTTTCCGGAAAGGTAGATCCGATTTCGGATATTGAAGTCATTGGTACCGAGCTGGCACTTGCAGATTTGGCCAGTGTAGAAAAAACCATCATACGCGAAAACAAGAAAGCCAAATCCGGTGATAAAGAAGCACAAAAACTGGTAGCCATTCTGGAACGCTTACAACAACATCTGCTTGAAGGTAAACCCGTACGCTCGGCAGGACTCGATCAGGATGAGCTGACACTGATTAAACCTTTATGTCTGCTTACTGTAAAACCGGCAATGTATGTAGCCAATGTAGCTGAAGACGGTTTTGATAACAACCCGCATCTGGAACGTCTGCAACAACTGGCTGCACAGGAAAATGCACCTGTTGTTGCACTATGTGCAGCAATGGAAAGCGAAATTGCCGATCTGGATGAGGCTGATAAAGCCGAATTTCTGCAAGAAATGGGTTTAAAAGAACCAGGGCTGAATCGCCTGATTCGCGCCGGCTACGACTTACTCGGTTTGCAAACCTATTTTACTGCCGGCGTTCAGGAAGTCAGAGCATGGACCATCCATAAAGGCGATACAGCCCCTCAGGCTGCCGGTGTTATTCATACCGATTTTGAACGTGGTTTTATCCGTGCTCAGGTTATTGCTTACGAAGATTTCATTGCCTGCGGAGGTGAAGCCAAAGCTAAAGAGGCCGGTAAAATGCGTGCTGAAGGCAAGGAATACATCGTAAATGATGGTGATGTAATTCATTTCCTGTTTAACGTATAACCATTAATCTCTTTAAACCAGCTATATTCCTATCCGGAATGTAGCTGGTTTATGCATTCCGGTTAATAATAAATTTATTTTTTAGCCTGACATACCGAACCCTCTCGGTTCGGTTATCTAAACCATCTGCCGGCAACCAATAAATATCAGCTTTGATATTGGTTATCCATATGATTTACCTATTATAAATATCACCGTGTCTATTTATAAACAGAAACTGATAAAGTATTTCCGACCATTACCAAACTAATGAATTATCAATTTATTACAACCACAAATGCAGCAATAAACAAATCGTGTAAAATAATGCATCATTATTAGGCGCTAAAACAGACTAATCAGCCAAAACCAGCAAAAATATGATATTTGCTATTATGTTTTTATGTGCAGTCTGAGCCAGACAAACTTAATTTTAGCCAATTTATTTAATTTGAAAGAACAAAATCCAACCATGACCAGCGTTGTTCACGACTTACAGCAACGAGGCCTGATAGCTCAAACCACTGATGCTCAGGCTCTTGATACATTATTAAACGAAAAGAAAATTACTCTGTACTGTGGTTTCGACCCGACAGCCGACAGTCTGCATATCGGTCACCTGTTACCTATTCTGGTTTTACGCCGCTTTCAACTGGCCGGACATACACCAATTGCGCTGGTAGGAGGTGCCACTGGTATGATTGGTGATCCGAGCTTCAAGGCACAGGAACGTTCACTCAACACTTTAGAAACCGTACAGGACTGGGTAGCCAAAATACGCGCGCAGCTACAACCATTCCTTAGCTTCAGTGGTGACAATGCCGCCATTATGGCAAATAATTTTGACTGGTTCGGCAGCATGAATTGTCTGAATTTTCTGCGTGATATCGGCAAACATTTTTCTGTAAACGCCATGCTGAACAAAGAATCAGTAAAACAGCGTCTAAGCCGTGATGATGTAGGTATTTCATTTACCGAATTTGCCTATGCTCTGCTTCAGGGTTACGATTTTGCTGAACTGTATCGCCGCCACGGTGCCGTATTGCAAATCGGCGGTTCGGATCAGTGGGGTAATATCACCGGAGGGATTGACCTCTCCCGCCGGTTGCATCAGGCTACTGTTTATGGCTTGACACTGCCACTGGTGACTAAAGCTGACGGAACTAAATTTGGTAAAACCGAAGGTGGTGCAGTCTGGCTGAGTGCAGAAAAAACCTCTCCTTACCAGTTCTATCAGTTCTGGTTAAAAGTTGCTGATGCGGATGTATATAAATTCCTCAAATATTTTACTTTCCTCAGTATGGCAGAGATAGAGGCCATTGAAGCCAGCGATCAGGCCAGTGGCAGTAAGCCACAGGCACAGCGCATTCTGGCAGAGGAAATGACCCGCCTGATTCATGGTGAAGAAGCTCTGGCTGCAGCACAGCGTATTTCTGCCAGCCTGTTTGCCGAAGATCAGAGTGCACTTACTGAAAGCGATTTTCAGCAATTATCTCTGGATGGCTTACCTGCATTTCCGGTTACTGAATCCATCAATATCGTGCAGGCCTTAACTACTGCGTCACTGGCCAAATCCAATAATGAAGCACGTGGCTTTATCAGTCAGGGAGCAGTCATGGTTAACGGGCAAAAAATTGACAGTGCTGATTACGTATTCAGCAGCGATGACAAACGTTTCGGGCACTACACCATTTTGCGGCGCGGTAAACGCAACCATGCACTACTGGTATGGCAATAAATTTTCATATTTTGCAAATACATCACTCAAGGGAGTTAATATGAGTAACCACAGCACTATTCTGCAACACCTGCCCGTTGGCGAAAAAGTCGGCATTGCTTTTTCCGGCGGGCTGGATACCTCTACAGCATTACTCTGGATGAAACTGAAAGGCGCTTTACCTTATGCTTATACAGCTAATCTGGGACAGCCTGATGAAGATGATTATGATGCTATTCCGCAAAAAGCACTCGAATACGGAGCTCAAAAAGCCCGTCTGATTGATTGTCGCACACAGCTGGCGCATGAAGGTATTGCTGCAATACAAAGCGGAGCATTTCACGTACATACGGGTGGTATGCCTTATTTTAATACTACTCCGCTGGGACGGGCCGTTACCGGCACAATGCTGGTAGCCGCAATGAAAGAAGATGATGTACATATATGGGGTGATGGTTCCACCTATAAAGGCAATGATATTGAACGCTTCTATCGCTACGGGCTGTTAACCAATCCGGCTTTACGCATCTACAAGCCATGGCTGGATCAACAGTTTATTGATGAGCTGGGCGGGCGGCATGAAATGTCTGAATTTCTGATTGCTCAGGGTTTTGACTATAAAATGTCTGTTGAAAAAGCCTACTCAACCGACTCCAATATGCTCGGTGCTACTCATGAGGCTAAAGATCTGGAAATGCTCAATAGCAGCATGAAAATTGTACAGCCGATTATGGGCGTGGCTTTCTGGGATGAACAGGTAAACATTCCGGCTGAAGAAGTAAGTGTGCGGTTTGCAGAAGGTGTACCAGTGGCCTTAAATGGTGTTGAATACCATGATCCGGTAGAGCTGATTCTGGAAGCCAACCGTATTGGCGGCCGACATGGTCTTGGCATGACAGATCAGATTGAAAATCGTATTATTGAGGCTAAATCACGCGGTATTTATGAAGCACCGGCAATGGCATTGCTGCATATTGCTTATGAACGCCTGCTTACCGGCATCCATAACGAGGATACGATTGAACAGTACCGCATTAATGGTCTGCGTCTGGGCAGACTGCTGTATCAGGGACGCTGGTTTGATTCACAAGCGCTTATGCTGCGTGAAACTGCTCAACGCTGGGTAGCCAAAGCCATTACCGGTGAAGTTACGCTGGAATTACGCCGCGGTAACGATTACTCTATTCTCAATACCGAATCATCCAATCTTACTTATCAGCCGGAGCGGTTAAGCATGGAAAAAGTAGATAATGCTGCCTTTTCCCCTGCCGACCGTATCGGCCAGCTTACCATGCGTAATCTGGATATTATCGATACCCGCAACAAATTGGGTATATATACTCAGAGCGGGCTATTATCAGTAAGTCAGGATGCACTGCTACCTCAGTTAACTGATAAAAAAGATATCTTATAAAAATCTATCATTTCTAGAACCGGATAATACTAATTTATTATCCGGTTTTTTATTTTATTCAAAAATAAATTGCAACAATAAATAATATGATTTAATTACTTATCAAAGAACAAACCGTATCTATAGTAGCCCCGGCTGAACCTGAATCAGCATATGTTAAATGATCATCAGGTCGTAAAATCAATGCCTCTTCAATACTATCTCCTTCTCCTAGATAACGCGAACTGTGCTCCTCACAGTTAATTTCTTTTTTACTATAGCTTGTTCCGCTAACTCCTACTCGTCGTGAAACAGCTTCAACCAAGCCGTCGGGCTTTTTATGGTGCCATATTAAAGTATAAGTAGTATTAGGCTCATCAAAAGGTATGCTTATACTTTCATGCTGCCCAAGATATTTATCCTCCCCTGCATCACTTTGACTTTCTTCTTCATTAATAACATTACCTGCTGTATCGCCGGTCGGATTGTGCAGAGAATACCATATAGTAAAAGGCAGGCTAATAAGCAGCTTGAGTATCGCTAAACAACATATTGCGAGAGGAAAAAGAATAAATAATCTGATTATTTTATCAAAAATACCTTCTTTAACCTGATTGACTTTAACATTACTTACTGTATTAGCTAAATTTAATTCAATCTTTAAAAATCTGGCCGCACGATTATTTTGCTCTATTGACCCACAAAATTTAAAACCCTGTTTAAGTAAACTTTTTGTGTACCGATTACAGTAATAAAAACACATGATAATAATAAACAGGATTACTGAGAATCTGGGCAAATTTATTTGAACACCAAGAAAACTAGCAATTACATACCATATAAACCAGTAAAACGTACCACGTATATCTTTAACCAGTAAAGGAGTAAAAAAAGCTAATATAATGGGTGCCGCAGTAAATCCCGTATAGGCTATTTTCATCTTACCTGTATCAGGATTAAACATGGGTATTAGCTTTCTATTTAATGCCAGAAAAGGTATCTTGATTGTAAAGGTCTGCTCCGGCTGATGATTTTCTTGAACTGGCTGCTCATAATACTCAGATTCCTCCTCTTTAGTTTCAACAGATTCTGGTAAACGAGATGAAAAAATTATTTCATGCTTTAACTGTGGATTTTCTTTAATCAATTTAGCATTATATTTTTCCCGTAATTCAGGATTAAGCAATACTTTGCGACAGTTTTGCCATTTTTCCCAATCCAGAGTCTGTTCATCTGCTGCTTTTTTCAATGCTAAACGGATTTCTTCATCAGTAGCAGTTATACTAATATGTAAAAGCGTATATAAATTAATCATATTGACACTTCTCCCTAATATCTTCCTCTTTATTAGATAGAACTCAGCATCTATTATCGATTAATCAAATAATAATTTATTTATATATAAATTACCATTTTACTCTTAAGATTTTAATATTACTGAACAAAGTATTTTATTATTCAAATAAGCAGTTTAAAACAGTCATGTATATATGATTAATATAAAAAAGTAGCTAATCGTGAACCATTAGTACGGCTCTGATATTAATTTGTAATTGGCACTATTCACCATTCTAAAAGAACTTACCGAATTGGTTCAATACAATTTTATACTCAAAGCAGTACTACTCAATTTTTTATAATTTATTTTATAACTGTAAAATCTGTTTATAAAAAATATCAGCTTATCCGAACAGCCAAACTTGATTAGTTCACATTTTGTGATATTTTTATAAATTCTAATAAAAAATTTGAAGCTGAGAAAACACTTAAATATTACTTTTATTGACCGAGAAATATCAGATGATACTCTGAATATACAGAATAATTCATACTTCCGGTTATGCTATACCGTTTTAAATTATTCACAGCTAAGTTATATATCCCGTTATTATTTATATACTTACTAAAAAATTAATCAGAATAGTATCTGGTTGTATCTTATAAAAAAGGATATTTGTTAATTTATCCTTTCTTGATAAGAGGACAAATATAAAGCAGCTAACTAATAGAAAAATAAAAATATTTATGAATTAAAATATCGTTGTCTTCATTTTTCTACCCAACTTAAATATTGTAACCAGCCCGGATCAAATTCGCACTCAATTTTAACTGAAAGGGTTTTATACTGGTCTGCCAGACGTTGTGCCAATGCGATAGCTGATTGTTTATCCTGCACATGCCATAACATGGTTCTTACGCCCTGATAAAATGTATTTTGACAATGAATGCCCTGTTTATTAAATCGTAGAGCTGGATTAATAGTATCTTCTAGTTCATAAACCAGAGATAAATTTTCCTTACTATCCACATCGGCTGTTATAGTTAGAGCATAGCAATAATTGAAATCACCTACCAATACATCAGCTGTCTCATTTCTTTGCACAAGTCTTTTATTATCAGGATCATTTTGATCAATGATTTCAAATACATTCCATCTATCCTCTTTATCAGAAAGAGGAAAAATACCTGTATGCTTTAATTTATCTTGCCATAACTGATCAAACACCGTTACAAATTCAATAAGAGGTACTGCGGTTGCCTCTTTGGGAATTTCTAAAAAGTTGACACACCCGATTTTAATAGAAAAATCATATTCTCCTAATGCATGATCAAGCAAGATAAATGCAGTAGACTGGGCGATTTGCTTCTTCTCTTCAGGAATAGTTTTACCAAACGCAATTTCCAAAGAGATTTTGCGATATTCTTTATGATGATAAATCAATAAATCAGCCGGGCTCAATGAAAGAGAATGATCATGATGCGTTATAGAGAATGCATCCAGATTTTCAATCCGCGTCCTAAATGCTTCTATTTCAAAAAAATTCAGATCCGGTGCATTTTTAACGATTCGTATAACCAGCTCAAACTGCTCAATTCGGCCTCCAGCCGTAAAAATTATTTTATGATTTTTTTTATCTCCTCGTGTAAGCTCAGCAATAACATTTAATTGATTATCTATTAAAAGATTATTGAGATTTTCCATGATAGAGATTGGCTCTAGCGTATTAAATGTCTGCTCAGATGCTT
Organism: Snodgrassella sp. W8124; assembly: GCF_016100875.1. Lineage (NCBI taxonomy): Bacteria > Pseudomonadati > Pseudomonadota > Betaproteobacteria > Neisseriales > Neisseriaceae > Snodgrassella > Snodgrassella sp. W8124. The sequence continues at coordinate 177,038 of NZ_JACFRP010000001.1, read as the reverse complement.
TTACCTGTGTCCAGAATGTTTGAATAGCGAGAGATATCTTATCTTGAGCGATTGGTTTATCTTGTACTGATTGAATATCAGAATTTGATTTTTTTCTCCAGAATTTTTTAAAAAACATAAAGCTTCCCCTTAATTGATTAAAACCATACCAAATAAGTGCCTGAGTATAAGTTAAAAATTGGTCATATTTTTCTTTTATCATAATTTTTATGATATACATCAGGTTATAAATAAATTTTCATTTATACAATATCTTAATGATGAATGATAGTTTATAACATCTATAAATCATATACTTAACTGAATTCAATTCACAAACGAGCAAAAAATACAGATAAATTCAAGTTTTGTAGCCATATGAAGACATAAACACATATTTTGACAGGCTTAGCACTACCAATCTTTGACATGACAGCATAAAAACTTGATATAGTGTCTAGGGCTATTTTATGAGATACAGAAATTAATCAATTTAATTTTATTAAGAAAAAAATTGACTAATGTAAGGAGTATATATTCTGCTTACCTTGAAAAACTATAGTATAGATAAATATTACAAATAAATCATTTTAAATAAATAATGGAAAATATCAATATATTATCCTATAAATAGGATCTACCTAATCCTAATAAAATTAGAAGATATTAATATTAATTCAGATAAACAGATACAAACGGAAAATATAATGAAGATATATGATTGTTTTGAACAGAATGGTTATGCTGTTATTAATGATTTAATTACTCCTCAGCAACTAACAGATATAGAACAACAATTAGAACAGATTAATTTAACTACTGCCGGCAGTCGTGAGCTTCTGACACAACCATGGTGTCAGATACTTGCTAACAATTTGAAAAATAATACTCAGCTTACTTCCTTGCTCCCAATAAACCCGGTGGCAATCCAATGCACATTATTCAAAAAATCAGCCGATAAAAACTGGCTGGTACCTTTACATCAGGATTTAAGCATAGCAGTCAGACATCAGTTTTCTGATACTCAGTTTACCGGCTGGTCACATAAACAAAATATGTTATTTGTACAACCGCCGGCACAATATATGCAGCAACTGGTAGCTGTGAGGCTACACATAGATGATTGCCAGCACGAGCATGGTCCGCTTAAAGTAGTTGCCGGTACTCATCAGTATGGAAGAATCAATGAATCAACGCTACCACAGCTTCGAGACCAAAAAGGCGAGCAAGAATGCACCCTGTCTAAAGGAGGAGCTGTTATCATGCGACCACTTATTGTGCATTCTTCGTCAAAAGCTATTCAGACTAATGGCAGACGTGTACTACACTTTTTATATGCGCCCGGAGATTTGGCTGAAATTATTCCTTTTCAATTCTGTATTTGATTCTCTCAACACAATTACTCAGGATTCAGATATAACTCATTTCAAAACGAATACTATTAATTTTTATAATAAATTTAATCTATTTAAAGCAAAAAATACATATTTATTATTAATAAATTAATTCAAACATGTTTTAATTTACCTAATTTATTTAATCAATAATTTAATCATATCCTGCTGTTTGATACATTAGGCAGATATCTGAAGTTTATCAATATCAGATATCTGCCAGGGAACAATTGCGCTGCCATAAAGAGGTTTTACAACGTAAATGACCAATATACTGTAATGGATATACTGGTACAACTGAAGGGATATCACCGGCACGCATATGCAATAAATCCCTGGGAGCAACCCATTCAGCCGGCGTTTTGGTTAAAGGCAATCCTGCATAATTATAGGCAGCGACAACCAGTTGCGAACAAAAGTAACGGTCTGAAGAAAAAGGCGTTACCTGTACTACAGCCATGGTATTCAGGCACAAATGGCGAAAAGCTCGCGGAATAACTGGCAATTCACACACTTTACGGGTAACTGTATAAGGTGTCTGCTTGATAATCCCCATATAATTATATTTCCCGCCAGCCTCTGCTCTGGCAAATTCACGGATTTTTTCAGCCTGTAAATCATTTAGCTGCGGATGGCGATAAACGGCCAGTAACGGACTTTCATCAACGCTTTCAGCCAGAGACATAATATGCACACCACCACCCACGGCTTCTGCTATTTCTCCATCTCCTAAATACAGAAATGCATGGCTAACCGAAGTATTACCAAACAAGCGCAAAACACGGGAATTGAGACTGGAGTCGGCAGAAAATAAAATATCACCGCTTTGTAAATCCATCGGCTGAACCAATACTACTCCTGTCTGTGGCGCAGTATTTTGTCGCTGAAATTTTACTGATACATGTTTTTTTTCACCCGAAACATTAGGGACTCGCTGAAACTGTGCGGTACAGGCAAAAAGTAAATTACAGCATAAAATTAAAAACAGGAATTTAAAAAATTTCATAGATGAAATGATTTTATATTTTACTGAATACTTATCATTAAATAGATTTAATGTTTACTTAGTTATATATGAATATGCCATTTTTATTTATATACTATTTGCATATTCGAAAAACCATTACTAATAGAAATAATGAACAAATAATTCATATCAATCATATTTTATTTTTACCAACATGCATATTAACACTTTATTAATAATTATTCACTTATCTGAAAATATTTTAAAGTAATACAATTCTAATGATTTTAAATTGATACCAGATCATCCAACCTATTATTGTCAAATATAACTATCAATTTTCTATACAAAGGATATTACAGGTATTCTGATTTCCTTAAAATTTTTATTGGCATAAAAAAACCCTGCTTTAAGCAGGGTTTTTCATCAATATAAAATTAGAAAAATTATCTAACTTTTTTAGCTACCTGAGTGCGGATTTTCACATCTACACGGCGATCAGGTGCAATACATTCGATTAAAGCAGTACGTTTCTTAGCAGCTGAAACTTTCTTGCCTAATTTAGCAACTTCACGCTGACAAGTTTCAGTCATGCGGGCTTCAGATTTACCCAAGCCGACTGCTGAAATTTTCCCAGCAGGAACACCTTTAGAAACCAGATACTGAGCAACAGTATTAGCACGACGATCAGACAAAGTCTGATTATAAGCATCTGAACCTTTAAAGTCGGTATGACCTTCAACACGTACAACCTGTACGCTGCTGTCTGCCAGACGGGTAGCCAACTGATCCAGAGTATCGATCGCTTCAGGACGCAGGGTAAATTTATCAAAGCCAAACAGGAAGTTAGCAGACAAAGATACTGTTTCATCAACAAATTTAGGTGCTTCTGGAGCAGCCTGTGCAATTGGGTGACCACAATTGTTACCCAGAGTTGGTTCTTGATCGTTGTTGAAACGGTTTTTCACACATTCAGGTGTACCATCGGCACCATTTTCGCGGGTGACGATAATTTCGCCAGTTCCTTTTTCAGGAGCAGAACTGGTAGTATAGCCATTGTAAGCACCAGCAGGTTCACCGGTCCAGTCGGCACCCGGTACAACACCATTGGCAAAAGCGGCAGTTGAAGCAGCCATAGCAACGATCAATGCGCTCAATTTTAGCTGTTTGGTCATGTTATTCCCTCATCAAAAAATTTGTTATGTGTTGATTCAGCCTGAAATTCGTCTGATCAATACACAAATACCATTTACAGGCCGCTCAAACCGGGCGGGTAGCTTGGTAAATCAAGTCTATACTATAAAAAACCGCAGCATAAACTGTCAATATGCAAACTACCAAGGCGAAGCTGCTAGACGACCCGCTTCCTATCTGTGCATGATGCCTAAAAAATAGCTTTGTGTCACTTATTTACAACTAAATTCACGCGTTTACCCTAATTAAGTTGCATGAAAACAACAAGCAAGCTTCTATTATCCTAAGGGTCTGCTACAGGTGGATTAACGTGTAAAAATGTTAAGCTTAGAGTGAAAGTGTTCCATGTCAGAATGGGTAAATTGAGTTATGATGCAGATAAAGAAGCTTTTTTGTTGTATTTGAGAGACAGTTAAAAACTCCAAACCTAAAAGGGGCTGAAATACTATGAAGCTGCAACAGTTACGTTATGCAGTTGAAGTTTATCGTCAGAATCTGAATGTTTCAGAAGCAGCGGAAGTACTGTTTACTTCTCAGCCTGGTATTTCCAAGCAAATACGCATGCTGGAAGAAGAACTAGGCGTACGATTATTTGTTCGTCATGGAAAACGCATGGTTGCAGTGACAGCTCCGGGCAAAATTGTTCTGGAAACTGCCGAGCGGATTTTACGTGAAGTACAGAATATTAAAAGTATTGGTACAGAATTTGCCGACCAGAATATTGGATCACTGACCATTGCCACCACACATACATTGGCCCGATATGCTCTGCCAAAAATTATCTCAGCGTTTGTTGAATGTTATCCGCAGGTACAGCTGAGCATCCATACAGCTAGCCCTAAAGCCATTAGTCATATGGTGCTGGAGGGAGAAGTAGATTTTGCCATTGGTATGGAAATGGAAAGTGAGCATCCTGAATTACGCAAATTGAGCTGTAAAGCCTGGAATCGCAGTATCGTAGTTCCTGATAATCATCCTCTGCTTGATTTAAAGCGGCCATTACGGCTCGAAGACATAACAGCTTATCCGCTCATCACTTATGATATTGCTTTCGCTGAACAATCTAAAATCGCCCGTGCTTTTACTCAGGAAGGCTATCAGTTACCCAGAGTTAAACTGGCTTCAGCCGATACGGATGTCATTAAAACTTATGTTGCTCAGGGGCTGGGTATCGGATTGCTAGCCACCATGGCTTTTGACAGTAAACAAGATGAAGGTTTACAGCAGATTAGTGCAGAACATCTGTTTGAACCTTCCTTTATCCAGATAATACTCAGACAGGATGTTTATCTGCGTGGCTTTGGCTATGAGTTTCTGGCCTTATTTGCTCCTGGGTTAACACGGTCGCGGATTGAATCTGCCCTGTATTCTTCTTACGAAGAAGATTTTTCAATTTAATAGTATTTATCCCCGATACAAAACAAAGCCATTTTTATCAGATGAAAAAAATGGCTTTGTAAATACTTTAACTGATATCAGGACATCAGCATTCCGCCGTTCACATGCAGCGTTTGTCCGGTAATGTAACGAGCTTCTTCACTGGCCAGAAACAAAACTGCGGCGGCCACATCTTCTACAGTTCCAAAATGATTCAATGCCGTTTGCCCAGCAAAAAAATCACGCTGCTCTTGCGGTAAAACTTTTGTCATATCGGTTTCGATAAAACCAGGAGCTACACAATTTACGGTAATCCCGCGCGAGCCCACTTCACGCGCCATTGATTTACTGAATCCGACTAATCCGGCCTTGGCTGCAGCATAATTAGCCTGGCCAGCATTACCGATAAAACCGACTACAGAGGTTATATTGATAATTCTGCCCCAGCGTGCTTTCATCATACTGCGGGTGACTGCTTTGCTGGCACGGAAAGCAGATTTCAGATTAATTTGCATGATTTCATCCCATTCTGATTCTTTCATGCGCATCAGCAAATTATCACGGGTAATACCGGCATTATTAACCAGTATGGCAATATTACCGATATTACTTTCAATGTCGGCAATCAGATTTTCAATACTGTTTTCTTCAGCGATACGTAATTCCCGCCCTTCTCCGCCAAAATCAGCCAGTGCTTCATTGATACTAGTCACACCTGCAGCAGAAGTGGCTGTACCAATTACTTTAGCACCTTTTTCTGCCAGAAAACGGGCAATAGCGGCGCCAATTCCACGGGTAGCACCAGTTACCAGCGCAATTTTACCTGTTAAATCCTGATTCATAACTTATTCCTTTAGCTCTCAACATGTGCAGCAATAAAACTTTCTATACTTTGCACACTGGTTAATGCAACGCAACTGGCGCTCTTATCAATCCGTTTAGCCAGTCCGGCCAGCACTTTACCCGGACCGCATTCAGCAAATTCTGTTATTCCGTCAGCCACCAGTTTGCTTACTGTTTCAGTCCAGCGCACAGGTGAATATAACTGCTGTACCAGAACCTGTTTAATTGTTTCCGGTTCTGAATGCACCGCAACATCAATATTATGCAATACCGGAATTTGTGGTTTTGAAATATTAATCTGCTCCATGGCCGCAGCCAGTTTGGTTGCAGCTGGTTTCATCAGACAGCAGTGTGAAGGCACGGATACAGGTAACGGCAGTGCACGCTTGGCTCCGGCAGTTTTAGCAAGCTCACAGGTACGATTAATGGCAACAGCAGTTCCGGCAATCACCACCTGACCGGGTGAGTTGTAATTTACGGCTTCGGCCACTGTACCGGATAATTCATTTTGTGCCTGTAAACATACCTGACGCACGATATCATCATCCAGTCCCAGTATTGCGGCCATGGCACCCTCTCCGGCCGGTACAGCTTCCTGCATTAATTGTGCACGCAGACGAACCAGTTTCACAGCATCATGAAATGCCAGGCTGCCGGCAGCGACCAGCGCAGTGTATTCTCCTAAACTGTGCCCGGCCAGCATCACAGGTAACTGACCATGCAATTGCTGATATACACGCCATGTGGCAATGCCGGCAGTCAGCATCAGGGGCTGAGTATTAACGGTTTCGTTCAGGGCTGTGCTGTCTTCCCCGTTCATCAATGTCCATAAATCCTGATTAAGTGCTTCTGATGCCTGTTCAAATGTTTCTTTAACAACTGGCATATCATTAAAGCCGGACATCATATTGAGACTTTGTGACCCCTGTCCGGGAAAAAAAAAAGCAATACTCATGATCTTCCTTGAATTGAATAAAACTAATGTCCGGACAATTATTGTGCCGGAGGCTGATTGGTCTGTAATGGCTGTTCGTGGTGCAGAAACATTTTGGCACCTGCCGGGGCACCTATTGCGTAAGCAAGATTAGCTTCCAGTGACTGGGCAAAAGGCCCTTGATAGATTTTGTTACCCATATGGGTCAGGTTAGAGCGTGCATCAACATAAATCTTACCGCCTAACTGATTCCATAAGCGGCAAAAACTAAAATCTTCAGATAAATAACGCTTCGTCACCGGATCAACAAGACAATCGTAAAAGCGATAGTGATATCCCCTATCAGTAACACCGATAGAATCAGGCTGATATTGCAACTCAGGATAAGCTTCCATCAGCCGGATAAATACTTCCCGCTTGATAACCATAAATCCGGTCGGTGCCTCTGGCAGCTCAATAAAGCCTTCATCATCTACCTGTACATGCACCTCATGATTAGTATCTGCCTTACTGATATTGATGGTATAGCGAGTATAAGCGGCATTAAACTGCTGCCGGGTCATATGCTCAGGAATACCTTCTTCCGGCCATGACTCACGCTTGAGCGGATAAACACCTGCAACAATATCGCGATCTGCCAGCAGCAGACGCTGAAAAGCTTCCGGTGAAAAACCGATATCAGTATCAATCCAGCATAAGTGCGTCCATTCCGGATGCGACAGAAATTCTGCGACACAGTTATTCCGTGCACGGGTAATCAGACTTTCACCCTGATGCATAAATACCTGTATCGGAAAACCTGCACTGGTATGCGCAGCAACTAAAGCCAGCAATGACTGTACATAATTACCAAAATACCGCCCGTCATGACTGGGCGACATAACAACCGGATACATATTGGCTAACGCAGATTGAGATAGCATAATCCGATCCTGATAGGAACAATATTAATATTTTAAGGTAACCGCACCCCAGGCAAAGCCACCTCCGATACCTTCAAGCAACAAGGTCTGGCCGCGCTTAATCCGACCGGATTTAATTCCTTCATCCAGTGCCAGCGGAATAGAGGCAGCAGAAGTATTGCCCTGCTCAGCAAGGGTAACAATAACTTTATCCATTGATACACCGAGATGACGTGCAGTAGATTCGATAATGCGCAGATTAGCCTGATGCGGAATAATCCAGTCTATATCAGACGGCTGTAAACCGGATTGATCAATGACTTCTTTTGCAATATTGGCCAGTGCTTTTACTGCAAACTTATAGACAGCCTGCCCGTCCATATACAGATAGGGTGAACCTTCAATTTTTCCTGCTGCAATTTTTCCCGGTGTTTGCAGAATATGACTGTAATTACCATCAGCCTGTAATTTGGTATGGATGATACCGCCTTCCTGTTCGGAAGCACCCAGAATAACTGCACCGGCACCATCACCAAACAACACACAGGTACGCCGGTCATTCCAGTCAAGCAGACGACTGAACGTTTCCGCGCCGATAACCAGTGCCTTACTGGCCATGCCACTTTTAATATAAGCATTGGCAGTAGCCATTGCATACATGAATCCAGCACAGACTGCCTGAACATCAAATGCCGGACAGCCGGAAATACCCAACTTATTCTGCACAATACAGGCAGTAGCAGGAAATGTCATATCCGCAGTTGAGGTAGCCACAATAATGAGATCAATTTCATTTGCTTCAATGCCTGCATCGGCCAGCGCAATCTGCGCTGCAGAAACAGCCATATCACTGGTCTGTTCATTTTCTGCGGCAATATGACGCGCTTTGATACCGGTACGCGTTGCAATCCACTCATCCGAGGTATCAACAAATTTGCTCAGGTCATCATTAGTCAGGCGGCGTGCAGGCAGGTAACTGCCTGTACCCAGAATATGGGCATTCAGCATGGCATAGTCTTTAATTTATGGCAAAGGGCATATTTTAAACAAAGTCATTTGACTTGTCTGCCTTTGCAACAAAGTGATTTATTCTTCCATAACAGCCAGCTGACGTGCAACACCGGCCTGAATTTTTGTAATTGAATCTGCTTTAATGGCTTTATAAGCTTCCTGCAGGGCAAAACAGAAACCTGTAGCATCCGTACCGCCATGGCTTTTAATTACGACACCACGTAATCCCAGAAAAATAGCACCATTAAAACGCCGCGGATCAAGACGCCGCTTAAACCCCTTTAATGTTGGTAATGCAATTAATGCGGCCAGTTTATTAAACCAGCTGCGGGTAAACTCTTCTTTAACAACTGAACCGGCAAATTTCACCGCTCCTTCGATACTTTTGAGCATTGCATTACCGGTAAAACCATCAACTACCAGCACATCAACTTCAGCTGTAAAAATAGAATTACCTTCAACATTACCGACAAAATTCAGATCACTGCGTCGTAAAAGCTGATGAGTTTCTTTAGCAGCTGCATTACCCTTGATGTCTTCAGTACCGACATTGAGTAAGCCTACTCTTGGTTGCGTATTTTCAGGAAACAGTGCCGCTACCTGCTGGCTACCAACAATAGCAAACTGCAAAAGCTGGGTGCTGCTGCAATCGACGTTGGCACCCAGATCCAGCACAAGTGTCATATGATTATTGCGGCCGGGCAGGAATTTAGCAATTGCCGGACGATCAACACCATCAATGGTTTTCAATACAAAGCGGGCAGTTGCCATCAGTGCTCCGGTATTGCCGGCCGATACAGCTGCCTGTGCCAGACCTTCTTTAATCTGGTTGATGGCCACACGCATCGAAGAATCTTTTTTATTCTTGAGCGCAGAAGTCGGTTCTTCATCCATGCCTACCACTTCACTGGCCGGACAAATGGTAATCCGCTCCATGGAAGCATTAGCTTTATTTAATGCATTTCTGATTTTGGCTTCATCACCAACCAGAATCAGTGCAGCGTCAGTTTGCTGCTGTAAAAATGTCAGCGCCCCCGGAATGGTTATATCCAGACCGAAATCGCCGCCCATGGCATCTACAGCAATGGTTTTCAGGGTCATAGATCATGCCTCTGATGTAGCTTGGGCTGCAACATGCTCATAGTGCTCATCAATATCAAGCGCATCCCAAGGATAGTTAATCCACCAGTCATCAACCTGTATAGCACTATAAAAAGGTAAATCTGCCGGCAATACCCCCTTTTTGGGTTTGCGCTTTTCATGCAGTACTGCTACCCCAAGATGCTGGAATCCTTCATGCTGTAATTCGCGAATACAGTATTCGAGCGTAGCCCGGCTGTCATCCACTTCATCAACAATCAGTAGTTTTTTGTTTTTTAATTTTTCGTCAAAACCATTGGTCCACTGTATTTTCTGCGGCTGGTCAGTCGGGCAGTCGTTAACGTCATAATAAGACAAAGTAACGGTATATACAGGAATATTCAAAAAACTACGCAATATACGTGCCGGAATAAATCCACCACCACCGATAGCGATCATTGCATCAAATGAATGCTCTGATTTCTGAATTTTTTCTGCCAGCTGTTTAATGGCACGATGTATGTCTTCGTAGTTATACCAGATTTTTTTCATGGGAAACCCGAGTCAGTGTAAAGCAGGCCATTGAGGCTGCCGGGAAAGTGGAAGCAGTTTATTTTAGCAGGATAATTACCCTGCTAATATTGGATACAAAAAAGCCAGTGATTGCAGATGCAATGTCTGGCTTTCATACGTATTGAATAATCAAAGGTGTAAATTATTCACCTTTGGCTTTGACTACTTTACGTCCGCGGTACATACCGTTTGGAGAGATGTGGTGACGCAAATGTACTTCACCGGTAGTGGTATCAGTAGAAACCTGTACAGCGGTCAGACCATCGTGTGAACGGTGCATACCACGTTTTGAAGGTGATTTTTTGTTTTGTTGAACTGCCATGTTAAAGCTCCTGGGTAATGTAAGTTAATTCGTTAGTGGCCGCTTTTCAGTCCTGCCAGTCTGGCAAAAGGATTACCTGAGTCTTGATTGGTTTGGGTTGCCAGAGTGTGATCACAGTCTTCATGTCGCGGTGCAACCGGAATAGCCATTAAAATCTGGTCTTCCAGCAGTGCAGCAAGATTATATTCTGCACTCCATACCGCGCCTTCAAGTGTTTCATCAGCGGCCATGGCCTCGTCCAGCAACTGTTCGCTGGTAAACAGCACCACATGCGACTGGTCATTCAGCGCCCAGGAAACTGCCTGTAAACAGCGCTGACACACCAGTTCCAGCTGACCTTCCACACTGATGTCGAGAAAAGGACGCTGCCAGCGGTCAATACCACCGCAAACCTGATACTGGATAATGCCTTCGCGTTGCGCTAAAAGTTCATGCGACCAAACCCGCCGGTCAAGCGCCTGAAGCTGCAATTGACCGCTGCGTTGCTGCTGTTCACGTGTGAACGTGGCCGTATCAATCAAAATAGGGTCTAACATAAACGGCGGATGATATAATTTAAACTTTATAATGTCAATGAGTTCGCACTTATGCCAAGAGAGAAAAAGTTGATTCTGGCTTCCAGCTCCCGTTTTCGCCAGCAACAACTTCAGCAGTTAAACATCCCTTTTGACGCGGTTAAACCTGATTTTGATGAAACGCCACTTTCTGCTGAAACCGCACCACAAACAGCGTTGCGTCTGGCCAGCGGCAAAGCATACTCTCTAGCCAGTCTTTATCCGGATGCTCTGATTATCGGTTGCGATCAGGTTGCGCTATGTCGCGAGCAGCAACTGGGCAAACCACTAACCGTAACAAAAGCACAACAGATGTTACACTATTTGAGTGGTCAGCAAGTGATATTTTACAGTGCACTTACGGTACTGAACGCTGCTGAAAACCGCCTGCATCAGCATATTGATGAAACACGCGTCATGATGCGTTCACTGACTGAGGCGCAGATTAAGCATTATCTGAGTCGTGAACCGGATGCTGTACATTGTGCCGGCGCGGCAAAAAGTGAAGGATTAGGCGCTTTACTAATTAAACGCATCGAAAGCACCGATCCGAATGCACTGATTGGTTTACCGGTTTTTCGTCTGGTGGATTTTCTGCTGGCAGAAGGAATGAATATTTTATGAGCAGTCCTGTACTCTATCTGATCCCGACACCGCTGGGAAATGCGGATACACCGTGTCTGCTTGCGCATGAACAAAAATGCATTGTTAACCTGACTGACTTCGTTGTTGAAGCAGAAAAAACAGCACGGGCTCATTTAAAAGCCTTCGGTGTGCAAACACCGATTCGTGAGCTGAATCTGTGCACTTTGAATGAACATACTCCTGAGCGGGATATTGCTAAGTTATTACAACCTTTGCAGGCCGGTCGCAGTATGGGATTACTCAGCGAAGCCGGCTGTCCGGCTGTTGCAGACCCGGGAGCCCAACTGGTGGCACTGGCACATCAGGCCGGGTTTACTGTCATGCCGCTCGTGGGACCGTCCAGTATCATGCTGGCTCTGATGGCTTCTGGCGCCAACGGACAGTGTTTTGCTTTCAAGGGTTATCTGCCTGCTGAAAAAAACGCACGTATTGAATGTTTGCATACTCTGGAAAAGCGCTCACGACAGGAAAATGAAACTCAGCTTTTTATTGAAACGCCTTACCGTAATGATGCTTTACTGGCTGATGCCATAGCGACTTTACATTCTGAAACCCGTTTGTGTATTGCCGCAGATTTAACTATGCCGACCCAAACTATTATTAGTCAGAATATTGCAGCATGGCGAAAAATGCCGGCATTGCCACCGCTGAAAAAAAGACCATGTCTGTTCGTTGTTTATGCCGGATAATTGTAACTGATATTTTTTGAAATTAATTTGCGCTTCACTCTTGTCAATGTCTTCGCCGCTGCCTATAATGCACAACTTCTTTCGGAGTGTAGCGCAGCCCGGTAGCGCACCTCGTTCGGGACGAGGGGGTCGAAGGTTCGAATCCTTTCACTCCGACCATATTTTAAAAACCGTCTGCTTATTTCAAGCAGACGGTTTTTTTATAACTAAAATAAATTTATTTTGAATGAAATTATCTTAAATTAAATAATATAAATTATTTTTTACTTCAAAAACACGATAGAAAATTATCGTCAATTCCTAATACAACCATCTATTTTTCTATAAAAAATTTTCTTATCATACATCCTTTTGTCTCATGGTTCTTATTTAGTAATTAATAATGCTTTTCTGTTAAGTTATGTAGGCTTTATAATCAGCCAATTATGTTACATCCTACTACATAATAACGTTAAAAAACTGTAGCCTTTAAACACAACCCATTGAAAGGTAAACATGTTACCACTCGAAATTGAGGAAATGAATCCGCCACCGAAAAAACAGCGCTGGTATCAGATCCTATATGTACAGGTAATTATTGCCATTATTATTGGTATCTTACTTGGCAACTTTTTCCCTACTGTTGGCGAAAGCATGAAACCTTTAGGTGATGCTTTCATCAAATTAGTGAAAATGATCATCTCCCCAGTTATTTTTCTTACCGTGGTAACCGGCATCGCCGAGATGACCAATATGAAAACCATGGGGCGGGTCGCCGGCAAGGCTATGGTTTACTTTCTTACTTTCTCTACTCTGGCACTGGCTATCGGGCTGGTCGTGGCCAATATTGCCCAGCCGGGACATGGTCTGAATATTGACCCGAGCTCACTGCAAAGTGCCAAGGTAAACGAATATGTGCAGAAGTCCCATGAATCCAGCCTGACCGGCTTTCTGATGGATATTATTCCGACTACTGCCATGAGCCCGCTAACCAATGGCAATATTCTGCAAACTCTGTTTATTGCTATTCTGTTTGGTATCTCACTGGCACTGATTGGAGAAAAAGCCCGCCCGCTAATTAATATTTTTCAGGATTTATCGGCGCCCGTTTTCAAAATGGTATCTATTCTGATGCGTGCAGCCCCGATAGGTGCATTTGGCGCCATGGCTTTTACCATAGGTAAATACGGTATTAGTTCTATTGGTAATCTGCTCTATTTGATTCTGACTTTTTATATTTCTTCCGTTCTGTTTATTCTGATTGTTCTGGGTGCTGTAGCCCGTTATAACGGTTTTTCGATTATCAAGCTGGTCAAATACATTAAGGAAGAACTGTTACTAGTACTGGGTACAAGCTCATCTGAAGCCGCCCTGCCCACACTGATGCAGAAAATGGAAAAAGCCGGCTGCAAGAAATCAATTGTCGGATTGGTAGTACCCACCGGTTATTCGTTTAATCTGGACGGTACCAATATTTACATGACTATGGCGGCATTATTTATTGCACAAGCATGTAATATTGATCTGACACTGGAACAGCAAATATTGCTGTTACTGGTTGCCATGCTAAGTTCAAAAGGTGCCGCAGGTGTAACAGGAGCAGGATTTATCACTCTGGCTGCAACCTTATCGGTAGTACCTTCTGTGCCGGTGGAAGGAATGGCGCTGATTCTGGGTATTGACCGATTCATGTCTGAGTGTCGTGCTCTGACTAATCTGGTAGGTAATGCCTGTGCCACTATTGTGGTTGCGCGCTGGGAAAAAAGCCTTGATGAAGAGCGTTTACATGAAGTACTGAAATAAGCACTTCATACAACTTAAAATTCTGCTTACAGAAATCTGATTTCCTTATACCAGGTGATGAGATTAACCATCTCATCACTTTTTTGATTCATAAATAAAAAACCAGACCAGCAATATTAGCTGGTCTGGTTTTTCAGCAAGATAATCAGCCGACTTTCATACCCGGTTCAGCCCCACTATCCACATCCAGTAAAAATAGTTTGCCATTACCGGCAGCTGAAGTAATCATTCCTTCAGACATGCCAAATTTTGCCATTTTACGCGGCGCAAAATTGGCTACCACAATGACCATTCTTCCGGCCAGTTTTTCCGGTTCAGGATAGCTGGCGGCAATACCAGAGAATATTGTGCGCTGCTCAAAACCGAGATCAAGCTGAAATTTGAGCAGTTTGCTACTGCCTTTGACTTTTTCGCACGTCAACACTTTGGCAACACGCATATCGATTTTCATAAAGTCATCAAATGAAGCCGTATCTGCCACAGGCTCATACTTTGTTTCAGCAGCAGCCTCAACTGCCTGAATATTCTGCTGATTCGCTGCAATCAAATCATCAATCTGTTTCTGTTCCACTCGGTGCATCAGATGCTGATATGCATTGATATGATGACCGGCAGGTAATAAGGTCGTACTATCAGCCCAGCTTAATGGCACCACATTCAGAAAAGCGGCTGCTTCTGCAGCAAGCTTCGGCAATACTGGTGACATATATACGGTCAGAATACGGAAAGCATTAATCAGTTCACTGCATACTTGCTGTAAACGTGCCTCCTGTCCTTCCTGTCGCGCTAGCTCCCATGGTTTGTTGGCATCGACATACTCATTGACCACATCAGCTAATGCCATGATTTCACGTAAGGCGCGCGCATACTCACGTGCTTCAAAGCTGGCAGCAATATTTTCACTTTGCGCCTGTAGCTGTGGTAACAGCTCGCTGTTGCTAACATCAGCCAGTGTTCCCTGAAAGCGTTTGCTGATGAATCCGGCAGCACGTGCGGCGATATTTATGTATTTACCAACCAAATCACTATTAACCCGGGCGATAAAATCATTCAGATTTAAATCCAGATCTTCAATTCTGCTATTGAGTTTGGCTGCAAAATAATAACGCAGCCATTCGGGATTCAGTCGCTGCTCAAGATAGGAACGGGCTGTGATAAAAGTACCGCGTGATTTGGACATTTTCTGTCCGTCTACCGTGAGAAAACCGTGTGCAAATATGCCTGTTGGTGCCCGCAGATTGGCGTATTGCAAAGTAGCCGGCCAGAATAATGCATGAAAATATAAAATATCCTTACCGATGAAATGATACATTTCGGTATCAGTATCTGCACAGAACCACTGATCAAAATCAATGCCCAGACGTTCACACAGGTTTTTAAATGATGCCATGTAGCCGATAGGTGCATCCAGCCACACATAAAAATATTTACCGGGAGCATCCGGAATCTCAAAGCCGAAATAAGGCGCATCACGACTGATATCCCAGTCACTCAGGCTATCATTCTGCAACCATTCATTCATTTTATTCAGGGCTTCTGCCTGCAAATGCGGCTGCTCACGACCATTTTTCAGCCGGGTGCTGCCGGCAGTCCACTGTTTCAGATAATCCGCACATTCTCCGAGTTTAAAGAAGAAATGCTCAGATTCTTTCAGCACAGGAGTGGCGCCGGAAATAGCAGAATACGGCTTAATCAGTTCGGTAGGACTATAAGTAGTGCCGCATACTTCACAATTATCACCATACTGATCCTGTGCATGACATTTCGGACATTCACCTTTAACAAAACGATCGGGCAGAAACAGATTTTTTTCCGGATCAAATAATTGCTCAATAGTACGGCTTTCAATTTTTCCATTGGCTTTTAAAGCCAGATAAATGCTGCGTGATAAAGCTTCATTTTCAGGTGAGTGCGTACTGTAATAATTATCATAGCCAATACCAAAGCCGGTAAAATCGGCCAGATGATTCTGACGTACCTGAGTAATCATTTCTTCCGGTGTTATTCCCTGTTTCTGTGCCGCCAGCATGACCGGCGTACCATGCGTATCGTCTGCACAGACGTAATAGCATTCATGTCCGCGGGCTTTCTGGAAACGCACCCAGATATCAGTCTGAATATGTTCAACCATATGTCCCAGATGAATATTACCGTTTGCATAGGGCAAGGCTGAAGTAACCAGTATTTTGCGTTGTTTTGTCATGATTGATGTATCGTTAGAATCTAGTAAAAATCGTTGAAATTATACCAGAGCCGTTTCTCTGCTACAGTAACGGCTCATAAACCACTCACGTGCCGGAATATTAGTCAGTTTTCTGCTGCAAGCGGGAAATTCGGGCGGCCAGTCGGGCTGTATCATCACGTAATGTTTCGACCTGAGCAGAAAAACGTTGTAATTGCTTCTGCCCGACCACAATCGCATCACTTTCCTGTGCATAATCTGCAACCTGTGCTGCAATATTCTGACCAATAGCGCAGCCTTGCTGATAGAAACTCTCCAGTTCCAGTGCCACCTTTCCGCCCACAGCATCACCAAGCAGTCTGGCCAGATCGTCACGCCAGTCATACTGCAATGCCTGTATAAGCGGCAAAATCGCCATACCCAGGGTACGGTCACCAGTAATTTGTATGTCACCCACTCCCGGCTGTACACCACTGAGCATTTTAGTCAGAGCTGTCGGAGCGATAATAATGGTGGTTTCAGCTTCTGCAGAATCTTCCTGCCAGAATCCTTGATCATCAATGCGCCCATTAAGAGTCAGCATAGGTAACACCAGCGCTACAACCCGTTGCCGGTATTGCTGCCAGCGCACTTTAAGTTCCACATTCTGCTGGATAAGATGATTAAGTACAGCTAAGGTCAGCATAAAGTTTCTCTGGTTTGCTGCGCCCATTGCGGAGTAACCCATTTAACTGCATCACGCGGCTGCCAGAGGCGCATTTGTTCCAGCAGCTCCGCTGGTTTAGCGGACTGACAAAGTAAATCCATGTTTTCCGGAGGCATAAAACCGGCAGTGACTGTATTTTGCAGCATTTGAATTAAGGGATCAAAGAAACCGGCTACATTCAGAATTCCTATCGGATGAGGATGCAGTTTCAGCTGAGCTTGTGAGAGAACTTCAAACAGTTCTTCATAAGTTCCCAGTCCGCCGGGCATGGCAATAAAGCCGTTAGCCAGTTCAATCATTTTATTTTTGCGCTCGGTCATATTGGTGGTTTCATACAATTCGGTTAACCCCAGATGCGCACCTTCCAGATTTTTCAAAAAACTCGGAATAACACCAATAACTTCACCACCATGTTCCAGTACAGCAGTAGCAATCGTACCCATCAGACCAATATTGCCACCACCATAAACCAGACGGTATCCCTGCTGAGCCATTTCCTGTCCCAGCTGCTGAGCTGCGTCGAAATAAGCTTTGTTCTGCCCCAGATTAGAACCACAATATACAACAATATTTTTCATATTTGTTTTATCTCCATGCCAGCAGTCAATGGTATCTGCTTCAGATAAATATTAATTTTGCATTTAAATCACAGCCTGCGGATAAGAACCAATTATTTTCAGAAAAGCTGAACGCTGTTGCAAGACAGCCAATGCAGCTGCCACATCCTCATTCTGCTGATGACCTTCAATATCGATAAAAAACACATATTCCCACAAACCACCACGACTGGGGCGACTTTCTAGTTTTGTCATAGATACCTGATGATCTGCAAAAGGCTGAAGTAAATCGTGCATAGCTCCGGCTTTATTGGGCGCAGCCACAACCAGTGATGTTTTATCTTTACCGCTGCTGGTCGTAATATTCCGCCCTAACACCAGAAAACGGGTAGTATTATTTGGTTCGTCTTCGATATTCTGAGCCAGTATCTGTAGCTGATAGTAATCGGCAGCCATCATTGAGGCAATGGCCGCTGCACTACTGTCTGCGGCAGCCAGTCGTGCTGCTTCTGCATTACTGGCAACAGCTATCCGGGCTACCTGCTCCGGCAGGTTTTTATCCAGCCAGTTCCGACATTGCGACAGTGCCTGAGCATGTGCATAAACCTTAGTGATATCCTGTTGCGATGCTACAGCACGCAGTAGCTGATGATGAATGCGCAGATTGACTTCACCACAAGCTTTCAAAGGCGTGGTTAATAACAGGTCGAGACTGCGCCCCACCGACCCCTCAGTAGAGTTTTCGACAGGTGTAACCACATAATCGGCCTGCTGCGCTTCGACCAGACGGAAACATTCATCAATTGAAGTACACGGATGTGTCTGTGCAGCCTGACCGAAATGTTTAATAGCAGCCTGTTCGGTAAATGTACCCTTAGGTCCGAGATAAGCGACAGTTAACGGTCGTTCCAGTGCCAGACATTCACTCATAATCGCCCGCTGTAAACGTGCAACTGCCTGACCGGACAGCGGCCCCGGATTCTGTTCCTGAATCCGGCGTAAAACAACTGCTTCACGTTCAGGACGGTACACTATGCCTTCTCCCTTTAATGTACCAATGGCCTGAGCATGAGTGGCTCGCTGGTTTAATAAGCGCAGAATTTCACTGTCAATCCGGTCTATAGCATCGCGGTGTGGTTTGAGTTTATCGTTATCAGACATAATTAGTAGTGTTATTAATAGTTTATTCAGAAAAACAAGAAAAAGGCAGCCTACTGCGGGCTGCCCGTTATTATTTATGTTTTTTTTGCCATGCGGTATGTGATAAAGCCCATAATAATACGGCACCACAACTGGTGGAAATCAGCATCATTGTCGGCATCACATGTGTCGAACCATTATGCAGCAGTGTAGTCAGCCAGCCTACAGTAGCGGCAATCAGAAACTGCATTGTTCCCAGTACAGCATTGGCACTGCCACCAATTTTACGAAAATAGCTCATGAAACACGCCTGAGTATTGGAACCAATCAAACCCTGTGAACCAATTGAAAACATAATCAGCAACAGTAACAGGAAGAAAGGCGGACGATCCATACTCCATACCACAATGGTTAATAATAAATTACAGCTTAACTGCAACAGCACACCGCCAAGCAAAATGTTGCGAGCCGGCGTAGTACGCAGACGATAAGCTGTTACCCGGTTAAACAGCATCATAGTAATTACATTGGCACCAAAGGCCCATGAATACTGATGCGGGCTAAGGCCATATATATTCATGTACAAAAAGGAAGATTCAGTCAGAAATACAAACATGGCTGCAAACGCAGCAGTTTGGAAAAACATGAATCCCAACGCTTCGCGTTCATGAAAAACCACTGAAAAATTTTCTTTTATCTTACGAAAAACTTTGCTATCCAATGGCTGAATATCCATTTTAACCTGTGGCATAAACCGCCATACACAAATCAGTACGGCCAGAGCATATACCAGCAGAAATATAAAGATAACCCGCCAGCCGCCAAGAGCAGCCAGTGCTGTACCCAGCATGGGCGCAGCCAGTGGTGCAGCCAGAGTAATAATACCAATGGTGGCAAACATTTTCGCGGCTTCATTGCCATGAAAGAAATCACGTACAGTTGCACCAACTGTAACAGTGGCCATACCGCCGCCCAGTGCCTGAATCCAGCGCCAGAACAGCAACTCTCCGGCTGAGTGAATAAAAACAATGGCAATAGCTGACACCAGATAGACACTCAGACCAATCATAGCAATGATTTTGCGCCCTTTAATATCGGATATTGCCCCCCCAAGCAATTGTCCGAGCGCAACACCAAACATGAAACTGGCCAGACTGCGTTCAATCTGATCAATCGGTGCGTGTAAAGAAGTCGCCATTTCCGGTACAGAAGATAAATAAATATCTGTGGAAAACGGCATAATAGCCACCATCACTGACAACAATAATGCCAGATAATGCGGATTAATAGGTAACTGATTGGGGGATGTTTTCATAACCATTCTTTCCATTTACTACAGGCCTGCCCCGGTCAGGTAGTTAATAACGCTACCAATACTGCTTTAATGGTATGCATCCGGTTTTCAGCCTGTTCAAAAACAATAGAAGCAACACTTTCAAATACTTCTTCACTTACTTCGGCGCCATCCAGAGAAAACTCATTAAAAAGCCACTGTCCTACCTGAGTATCGCGGTTATGAATTGCCGGCAGACAATGCATGAATTTCACTTCAGGATTATTACTGGCAGCCATCAGACGCGCATCAACGCGGTAAGGTCTGAGCTGCTCAATCCGTTCCTTCCAGGTTTCTTTCGCTTCTCCCATTGATACCCAGACATCAGTATGAATAAAATCAGCCTGATCAACAGCTGCGGCTGCATCTTCAGTTAATGTAATCCGTGCACCGGTCTGCTTTGCAATTGAGCGGCACTGTTCTACCAGAGCGTCATTCGGCCAGAAAGCCCGCGGTGCACCAATACGTACATCCATACCCATTTTGGCACCGGCAACCAGCAAAGAATTACCCATGTTGTAACGGGCATCACCCACATAAGCATAGGCAATCTGATTCAAAGGCTTTTTGCTGTTTTCCTTCATAGTAAGCAAATCGGCAAGCATTTGCGTCGGATGGTATTCATTGGTCAGACCATTAATCACCGGAACACCGGCATATTCAGCCAGCTGCTCAACAATTTCCTGTCCGTAACCACGATACTCAATCGCGTCATACATGCGCCCCAGAACCCGTGCAGTATCACGGATACTTTCTTTATGCCCGATCTGGCTGCCACTGCTGTCCAGATAAGTCACATGTGCACCCTGATCATGCGCGGCCACTTCAAAAGCACAACGGGTACGGGTAGATGTTTTTTCAAATATCAGAGCAATATTTTTACCAGTCAGACGCGGCTGCTCCGCTGCATTTTTCTTTTCAGCTTTCAGGCTGGCGGCCAGATCAAGCAGCGTCTGAATTTCTGCCGGCGTATAATCCAGCAGTTTTAAAAAATGTTTCTGTTTCAGCATCCCCATTAGTTTCTCCTTATGCAAAATGAATAAAATCAGCCTGTGCCAGCTGTTGCAGCATATTCTCATAAATAGCCGATAACTGAGCTATTGCGGCAATATCCACACACTCATCTATCTGATGAATCGTGGCATTAACCGGACCCAGTTCTATTAATTCGCTGGCGATAGCCTTAATAAAGCGACCGTCTGACGTACCGCCTGTGGTAGATAATTGAGCATTCACACCACAAACACGCTCAATGGAGGCCTGTGCTACCGTAGTCAGACGTCCTGCAGCGGTCAGAAACGGTTCTCCGGACAAAGCCCACTGCAAATCATAGTTTAAATTATATTTATCCAGTATGGCATGTACCTGCCGGCGCAGACTTTCCGCTGTCGATTCCGTTGAGAACCGGAAATTAAACTGTACGGTAAGCTCTCCGGGAATTACATTAGTAGCGCCTGTACCAGAATGAATATTGGAAATCTGAAATCCGGTAGGCGGAAAATAAGCATTTCCGTCATCCCAGTGCGTGGCAGTTAGCTCAGCCAGTGCCGCAGCAGCCAGATGTACCGGATTGGCAGCCAGATGAGGATAAGCGATGTGTCCCTGACGGCCGTGCACCTGCAGCGTACCCGACAAAGAACCACGTCGTCCGTTTTTTATCATATCCCCCAGTGTATCAACTGCCGTAGGCTCACCCACAATGCAGTAATCAATATGCTCTCCCCGCTCTTTTAAAACTTCGACCACACGTTTGGTACCATCGTGTCCGTCACCCTCTTCATCAGAAGTAATCAGCAAAGCCAGACGCAACGGCAATTCAGGTTGCTGAGCCAGCAAGCGTTCGCAAGCAGTCACAAAAGCTGCAATACTGCTTTTCATATCGGCAGCACCACGCCCATACAGATATCCATCACGCTCTGCAGGTGTAAACGGAGGCGAAGTCCAGCGACTTTCATCGCCGGTCGGTACCACATCAGTATGTCCGGCGAAACAAACCAGCGGCCCCTGCCGGCCATAAACGGCATAAAAATTATCCGTTTCCCCGAATCTGAAGGTTTCAATATTGAATCCCAGTGCTGTCAGACGGCTCATCAGCAGCGGCTGACAACCATGATCATCCGGCGTGACAGATGGCTGTGCTATCAAATCTTTGGCCAGTTTCAGTGTTTCTATTTCCATTATCATAAACTCAAAAAAAATAACTTCAGGCAGCTTGAAAGGCTGCCTGAGAACATATTACATCTTTATAAACCAATTTTTCTGTCTTGCCAAACATTTACCCAATAATTGACAATCCATACCATTTATTCATATACCATTTCAGCACGTTTAACATTACACAGCAACTCATAGGAAATGGTTCCGGCGGCAGCCGCTACTTCATTTACATTAACAACATCACCCCATAATTCCACTTCACTGCCGAGTGACTGCCGGTGGTCATCCAGCTGAACTGTCATCATATCCATGGAAACCCGACCGAGAACACAACTGCGTACCCCGTCAATTGCCACCGGTGTGCCTGTTGCCGCACGGCGCGGATAACCGTCAGCATAGCCGCAGGCCACCAGCCCGACACGGGTTGAACGGGTAGTGACATAACTGGCACCATAACCAATCGGTTCTCCCATCTGCAAAACCCGTTCTCCGAATACTTTACTTACCAGTCGCATTACCGGCTTGAAACGGCTATCAGCACCACCCATCGGCGAAATACCATAAAGTGCCAGACCCGCCCGTCCCCAGCCGCACTGTGTTTGCGGATAGGCCATTATGCCAGCCGAATTAGCCAGACTTACCTCACCGGGCAAATTAGCACAGGTCAGCTCAAAAGTACGAATCTGTTCAGCAGTCATGGTTTTCATCGGCTCATCTGCACAGGCAAAATGGGTCATTTTCACCACATCAGCTACCTTACTGCTTTGAATCAGAGCCTGATAGGCAGGCGCATAATCATGAGGAAAAAAGCCGGTTCGGTGCATACCGGAATCCATTTTCAGCCATACTGTTACCGGTTTCTGCCAGTCATAATCCAGTAAGCTTTCCAGCTGCCATAAATTACCTACTACAGGCCACAACTGGTAACGGTCTGCCAGCTCATATTCTTCAGCAGCAAAAACCCCTTCCAGCATGATGATCGGTAATTGTATACCTGCTTCACGCAACTGCACTGCCTCACTGATACAGGCCACCGCAAAACCATCAGCTATATCAGCCAGTGCCTGTGCGCAACGCACAGCGCCATGTCCATAAGCATTGGCCTTAACCACGGCCAGCATTTTGCCGCCGCC
Organism: Snodgrassella sp. W8124; assembly: GCF_016100875.1. Lineage (NCBI taxonomy): Bacteria > Pseudomonadati > Pseudomonadota > Betaproteobacteria > Neisseriales > Neisseriaceae > Snodgrassella > Snodgrassella sp. W8124. Next base: position 153,584 of record NZ_JACFRP010000001.1, on the reverse strand, counting down.
ATGCATCTGCTTTAAAGCCAGAAAATTATCACGCAAGTGATTCAAACGAATCTGCGCAACTAACGGACGCATCATTGCTCCCCTGTTATCCTGATTATCAAATTTCATTATTTAAGCAAAGCCGCCATGCAGCAACAGCTTTCAGTAATAAAATTTTATCATTATCTCTATCTGAATTTCATGTATCACCATAACTGCCTGCCGTATCAGATAAATTAATAATATATTAATATTATGATAAAAATTTTACCGTTTCTGTCTGCCCTGACAAACGGGACAAAATAAGTGCCGATAAGAGCAAAATTTACCCGAACCGTTCTGAACTTGCTTAAACATAACGAGCCAGCGATAAATCACTGGTTTCAATTTCCGGTTTAACACCACTAATCAAATCAGCCAGAATTTTTCCCGAACCCAGCCCCATTGTCCAGCCCAGCGTACCGTGTCCGGTATTGATAGACAGATTCACAAAACGGCTGGCGCCAATGATCGGCGTACTGTCCGGTGTCATCGGGCGCAGACCGCTCCAGAAAAAAGCTTCCGAAGTCCGGCAGCTATCCGGAAATAAATCATTCACCACCAAATCCAGTGTTGCTTTACGTTTGGGGTTCAGATGAATACGATAACCAGACAACTCAGCCATACCACCGACACGAATACGTTTATCAAAACGCGTTACTGCCACTTTATAAGTTTCATCAATCACAGTAGAAACCGGTGCTTTTGCTTCATCGGTAATCGGAATAGTGAGTGAGTAACCTTTAACCGGATATACCGGCAGATTAATACCCAGCCCGCTCAGCATACTGCGACTAAAACAGCCCAGAGCACAAACATAATGGTCGGCAGTAAAGTACTGACCATTGGCCATAACACCCTTAATACTGCATTTATCTTGCTGTATTTCAGTAATAGCATGTCTGTAGAGGAATTTTACACCGAGATCTTCACATTTTCTGGCCAGCTCAGTAGTAAATAAATGGCAGTCACCGGTGCCGTCCTGTGGTAAATACAGGGCACCGGCCAGCTTTCCAGTCATATGTGCCAGTGCGGGCTCGTATTGGACACATTCGGCAACACTACTGAGCTCCTGTAAAGGCACACCGAATTCCTGTAAAACAGCCACATCGGAACGGGAATCGATAACCTCTTTTTCTGTACGGAAAATCTGTAAGGTACCTTTGCTGCGGCCTTCAAACTGAATATTTTCTTCTGCCTGCAATTGCTGTAACATCGCACGGCTGTACTCAGAAATCCGCACCATGCGTTCTTTATTAGTAGCATAGCTTCGGGCATTACAATTACGGTACATCTGCCAGAGCCATTGCAGCTGAAACAGACTGCCATCAGGACGAAACAGCAAAGGGGAATGTTCTTTAAACAGCCATTTCCATGCTTTGGCCGGAATATTGGGTGCTGCCCACGGGGTGGTATAACCATATGATAATTGACCGGCATTGGCAAAACTGGTTTCCATTGCTGCCTGATCAGCGCGCTCCAGCACAGTGACTTCATGTCCTGCTTTAGCCAGATACCATGCAGTACTTACCCCCACAATACCGGCTCCCATAATCAGCACTTTCATAATCTCCTCTCTCTGGTAATTAACCGGAATAACCTATTGGTTTAACCACAAATTTCACAAATACCTTAATTCAGTTACTTTCCCTAGTGTAAACAAAGCCTGATAGTGAATTTCACTTTATTTAAACAAAAAAATGGAGTATTTTAATAAATACTCACATTCATACTATCAAAAACCATGCACCCTATAGATAAAGTGGACATGAAAATCTTGTCCCTGCTTCAAAAAAATGCCCGAATGACCATGACCGAGCTGGCCGATAAGGTTGGTCTTTCCACCACACCGGTTACCGAACGGGTACGGCGGCTGGAACGGGAAAACATTATTACCGGCTATCACGCCCGCCTCAATCCTCGCGCTCTGAATCAGAGCCTGCTGGTATTTGTTGAAATCAAACTGCGCTCTAAATCCGGCAATATTTTTGAAGATTTCCGGCGTGAAGTTCTGACTATTCCGCATGTGCTCGAATGTCATCTGATTTCCGGCGAATACGACTACCTGATAAAAGTTCGCCTGCCGAATATGCACGCTTACCGCAACATGCTGGGTAACATTCTGTTACAGTTGCCCGCAGCAGCCGAAAGCCGCAGTTATGTGGTTATGGAAGAAGTAAAAGAAGAGCAGATGTTGCATCTGGAATAAATCTCCGGCTGCATTATGTCTGGTACCATCACAGCGCAGCTGTATACTTAAGGAAGATGAATAGTTGATTATAAAGCAGTTAAATATTAATTTAATCAGAGTGTAACCATATTTAATTAGATGAGATTTTTATGAGGTTAACTGCGATACTAACTTAAATTTTTTCAGGATTGATTATGCCAAAAATTATTAAGTATTTATCTAAGGATAAATTATAGATCTGTCTTTTTGGGGTTATTTATTTGGCATTTATAATTACTTTTAATATTTTTTCATTAAAAAGCAAATTTTATATTAGTCATATAGCTGCACACATCCTTCTGATAATATTTTGTATAAAAATAGTATTTGAAATTATTTTTTCCTAATACAATTTAATAAAATTATTTATTACCCCTCAAAAACATGTATTAAATCCTTTTTTAGGATTATTTTGTGGATTAGTTTTTTCTTTTGCTGGTTTGGTATTTTAGATCTTTATTTTAGTTATGTTAGTTATGGTCTTAATGATTTAGAATTTATTATTGCGATGTTTATCCCTGCGCTCAGTTGCTTTTTAGGTTACATTATTTTAGTTTTAATTAAAATTTTAAGATGTTTATGTTGTTTTTCCTTGTTAAATAAGCCAGTGATTTTTTATCTGCAAAGTAAAATATATTTAGAAAGTCTTTAAAAAATCAGCTGAATTTTATTAAGTATTAGCCAGTCATTTCATATTGATCGCGCTTATTTTTACAATTTTCATTTGCAAATTGCTCATAAGAACCCATTATTAGTAATTTAAAATAAGATAGCATTACATTGCTGTTGTTATTGAGTATTTAAGCTTAAAAATCTAAATTTTTTATATTTTAAAGCTATTTTAGCGAAAATATTAAGAGTTTATTCAATCTTGACTTGATTTTTGCATCAATCAGCGTTTATATATTACGGTAATAAGCAAATCGGCTTATTATTTATAACATTTTACTGGAGGAGTTTATAATGGTACAAAAATTTGCTGCATATGGTAGTGATGTTGCTTCAGGCACTTATAAATGTGCTGATTGTGGCTATAAATATTCAAACCAAAGTAGAAAATCGATGCCCCCTTGTCCTGATCTTAATAAAAAGCCGCATAGTAAGCATGGTTGGTATATAGTTAGTGGTCAAGGTGATGCAGCTGAAGATCCTTACCCTGATAAATAAAAAAATAGCAGTAATAATTTTATGTTGTAACTTTGAAAGGTAATACTTAGTGTTACCTTTTTGCTAATTAGTCATCATCATTAAATTTTATTTTCGAATTTTTGGATTTTCCCAATAAGTTTATTTTAAAATGGTGATTTTTATCACGTCGAAAAATAAAAGCAATGTTTCATCCATTGCTAACTCTACCTTTCGCTATTACCTATGGCTAATTGAGAAAAACTTGATTTATGGTTACAAAAATTATTTGTAATCAATTTCAGCTAAATATATGCCTTTCACTATAAAGCAAATTCAGTCATTTTTTGGCAATTTAGCGATTCTAATAAACTGCAAAGAAGATCACAATTTCATCAATATTTGATGTTTATACTTATTCAGCATCCTGAATATACTTTACCAGCAATGCAGTTTCATCATCCAGCTGTTCTTCTTCCTGATTGAGAAATAAATAAACCGGTGTTGCACGGCACATACCCTGGCGCAATGGCAATAATTTTAATTCTCCGCAGGCCAGTTGATTTTTAATCCGTTCTTCCGGCAGCCAGCCATAACCCACTCCCTGACTGACTGCCTCAATAGCTGTTTCAATCGTGGTAAATGTCCAGTTTTCAGATGCAGTAATCTGCCTGTAAGGCTGTTGCTGTTGTTCACGACTAACAATTTCAATCAGCGGATAACGCATCAGAACATCCTGACTCAATGGTGCCGGTAAATCCAGCAAAGGGTGCGAATGCCGCACAACTGCTACAAAATTCACCTCCAGCAATAACTTACCCTGCCTCATCATCTCAGCACTTGGGGTGATAATATAAACATCCGCCTGCCGCTGTTGTAAAACAGCACAACTTTCACTGCGCAATACTTCTGTGAGATGTATCTGAGTAGACGGATAAGCCTGCTGAAAACAACGCAATGCTGAAAACAGGCGATCTTTAGGAAAAATACTGTCTACTACCAGGTCTAATCTTGCCCGCTCTCCGCGTTTCAGAGCCCGGGAACGATTTTCCAGTGCTTCAAATCCCTGCAACAGTGGTAATGCCTGTGCCAGCAACTGCTGTCCGGATGCTGTCAGTTCTGCACGACGGCCGACAATAGTTAATAGCGTTACCCCCAGACGCTCCTGCATCAGCGTCAGCTGATAACTTAGCGAAGACTGGCTGCGATTAAAAGCTTCAGCGGCACGGGCAAAACTGCCGTAACTGACTACGGCCTGCAATAACTGCCATTGCTCCAGCGTTGTTTTCATTACTTAATCAATCGAAATTTTGAAACGGTTTAAACCAATATTAGCGTTATTCATCAGATAAATACAGGTTTACACTTCATTTGTTTTTATTCAGATTAACTTCAATTCAAAAGGTGAAAAAATGCCTGCATTTGATACTGCCGATTTAAGTAACATTCTTGGTAAACATCTGGTTTATACCTACGACAATGGCTGGAACTACGAAGTTTATGTTAAAAATGCCACTACCATCGATTATCGTATTCATAGCGGTCTGGTGGGTAACCGCTGGGTAAAAGATCAGAAAGTTTATCTGGTACGCGTAGCAGCCGGCGTATATAAAATTTCATGGACAGAACCTACCGGTACAGATGTCAGCCTGATTATCAATCTGGAAGACAAATTATTTCACGGCACCATCTTCTTCCCGCGCTGGGTAATGAATAATCCCGAACATACTGTTTGTTTCCAGAACGAGCATATTGCACAAATGGAAGCTTATCGTGAAGCGGGCCCGGTTTATCCGACAGAAGTTATTGACGAATTTGCTACCATTACTTTTATTGAAGATTGCGGCGAAAATGATGAAAACATTATTAACTGTCCGGCCAGCGAATTACCGGCAGACTTTCCGCATCACCATTAAGTACTTATCCTGAACCACAGGGCAGACAATAAATTGTCTGCCCTGTTCTGTTTATTTGGCAAAAACCCCTGTTTTTAAATACAGAAAGATAACTATAGTAGCGTTAACACTTAGCATGGTTATTTTTTGCTGACCGGTAAAATTATATGTATGGTCTGCATTTTAACTATACATAACTCTACATTCGAACTGTACATAAAAACAACATGCCTCTTTCCTATAACTTAATTATTGTTATACTTTTTAAGCATAAAAAATAGTTGTATGTGAGGTCATTTTGGATATTAAAGTATTACGTTATTTTTTAGCTCTTGCTAGAGAGGAAAGTATCACTGCGGCTGCTGAGTATTTACATCTGACTCAGCCAACATTATCTCGTCAACTGGCTGAATTAGAGCAAGAATTGGGTAAAACCTTATTTATTCGAGGCAGTCGTAAAATTACCTTAACCGATGAAGGTATGCGTTTACGCAAACGTGCTGAAGAAATTTTAGAATTAGTGCAAAAAACTGAATTAGAGTTTCAAACCTCAGCTGAGGAAATCAGTGGCGATATCTATATTGGTTGTGGTGAAACCCATGCCATGGGATTAATTGCTGAGGTTGTTAAGGCATTACAACACGACTATCCGCAAATTCATGTGCATATTTATAGTGGTGATGCTGATGAAGTAACAGAACGTATCGATAAAGGCTTACTCGATTTTGGATTATTAATTGGTGTGGAAAATATCAGCAAATATGAGTCGTTACTATTGCCCGAAAAAGATACTTGGGGGGTGTTAATGCGTAAAGATAGTCCACTTGCGCATCAAGATGTGATTAGACCTAGCGATTTATGGAACTTGCCACTTATTATCTCTAAACAGAAAGAAGTCGATATCCGAATTACGCGCTGGTTAAAACGTGATTTAGATAAACTCAATGTGATTGGCTCATATAACCTACTTTACAATGCCTCACTTATGGTTGAAAAAAGCATGGGTTATGCATTAAGTATTGATAAGCTGATTAACACGACTGGTAATAGTCATCTTTGTTTTAAACCTTTAGAGCCACAATTAACGGTTGATATTCACATAGTTTGGAAACGTTATCAAATTTTTTCAAAAGCTGCTGAAATCGGTTTACAGCGAATGAAACAGGCTTTTTCTCAATAAATCCCTCTGAATATAGAAGTGAGCAAAATGATCCTCCTATTTTGCTGAGCTTATTCTTATAACTCCTTTTTATTGATATTAATGACATTAAATACAGCTTATACCCATGCTTTTAAAGCATAAATAACCATAAAATATAAGTAATTTACATATCTTTAGCTGCTATTTAGACTATGACCCATTCAACAACCATTCAATTCATTCGTCTTTAATAGAATAATGGGATTAACCATGTCAGATAACACATTAAATTCCCCAACTACGGCGTATTGGGGAGCAATATTCTCGCTATTTATTGGGGTAACAAGTTTGATTGCCGCGGAATTTATTCCCATTAGCTTATTAACACCTATCGCACAAGATTTCAATATTACTGAAGGTCAAGCAGGCCAAAGCGTCACAATGGTGGGGATTTTTGCGGTAGTCACCAGTTTGGTTCTCGCACCCATGACCCAAAATATTAATCGTCGAGTAGTATTATTCACTTTTTCTATTTTATTAGTATTATCCAATTTGTTCATTGCTGTTGCGCCTAATTATTTCATTATGCTGATTGGTCGAGCGCTATTAGGGATTTGTGTTGGCGGATTTTGGTCAATGGCATCTGCTGTAGTATTACAATTAGCGCCGAGTAAAGATATTCCTCGAGCATTAAGTATTGTCTATGCCGGAGTGTCGGTTGCAACGATTATTTCACTGCCTCTTGCCAGTTATTTAGGTCATTTAGTCGGTTGGCGTAATGTGTTTTTTATTGCTGCGGCATTAAGTTTTATCGCGCTAGTTTGGCAACGGCTTACCCTACCATCTTTACCGCCGCGTGAAAGCAGTAATTTTAAAAATATGTTTGCCCTATTTAAGCAAAGTTGGTGTTTTCTTGGCATTATCGGGACAATTTTTAGTTATGGAGGTTATCACCTCTTTTTTACTTATCTGCGACCGTTTTTAGAGCACAATTTAGCACTACAAGCCGGTCCATTAACCCTTATTTTATTGGTGTTTGGTATCGCTAATTGCATCGGAACCTTTGTTGCGGGTTTATTACTTGGTCGATTTTTTAGACCTGTGATGATCGCCATTCATTTAGTTTTAGCCGCTATAGCCATGCTCTTATTTATTAAATATAGGTTTTTAAGTTCTGATAATGTGACTATGGATACTACATTAGTGATTGCTTGGGGATTTGTGTTTGGATTTATCCCTGTTGGTTGGTCAACGTGGATCACTCGAACGCTTGCTGATAAAGCTGAACTGGTTGGTGGATTATCGGTTGCCGCGATTCAATTTTCCATTGGTTTAGCGGCTGGTGTTGGTGGAATGACCTTTGACCAATTAGGGTTTAGTGGCATTTTTATCACGGCCACGATTATTTGTATTATGGGTGCCATCATTACCGCCTTGTGTTTTAGTTTATATAAAAAAGCAACAGGCAATCTTGCTTAATCAATCTCATATAGATAAAAAGGATCACAAATAAAATTCAAGTTGACGGCTTTAATGTTTATGCTAACTTTTGTACAAACAACACTTGCGAACACGGCAGAAGTGGCTATGCAACATTTTCCAAATCCATCAACAGTGAGTCAGGCATTACAACCTTTAGTATCTGGCGCCCCCCTTTGGAATGATCATCCTAAAATTAATGCCGAATGGCATCAATGGGTCGATACGATTGCTGCCCAAACTTTAAAAACACTCCCTACGTTAAAAGAACGCATGCAAGTCAGTGTTACAGCTACGCAGCTTGGTTACGTACTGATAAGACCCTGAATACCTGTACTTGGTTTCAGCAAAGCATAGAAACAATCAAAATTATATTCTTTCTCCGCTCAACAAAACCACCAGCACTGTTATTGAACATCATCATTCATAGTTTTATCTATTGCATAAGCTGACTATGATGCCTGACCCAGATTATTCAGAATAACCAAAGCCTGCTGCACATCATCATCAGATACAAAAATATGATCATGATAATAACCGGCTATAACGTTACAACTGATATTCTGTTGTGCCAGTGCATGCGCAAAAGCAGCTGTCAGCCCGACAGCTGCCAGCGAAGAATGCACCATTAATGTAATCCAGCCAGCAATATATTCATAATTCAGCTGATACTCATCAGCAACTGCCTGCGGTAAAACCAGCGTAGTACCCTCGTTTTCCTGCATAATCGCCACAGCAGCGGTCAGCAATGCTGGTGCAGGCTGCTGTACAGTACAAAATACATATTTGCCCGGATTATGCTGCGGAGAAGCAGATTGCAGCAAAATTTGCAGATTACTTTCACCAGAAATATTAGCGTCCATATCAAAGTATCCTCAGAAACAATCAAACCGGTCATCTAATGACTAAACTGGTCAAAAGAATTTATCCTGGCATTAATTCTATTTGCATGACAGCACCCAATACCTTTGCTTACCAGTATTCATATCTGTCTGGTAAATTCACTTACTCAGGCCGTAATGAACAATTCTGTCACCGAAGCTGAAAGCAACTAAACATCAGGCTATATTTACTCAGCCATCAAAAAAATATTAATACACACCATCTGCTTTAAAATTCCATTAGCATAAAGAAAAAAGATAAAAAAATGCGCACACGATTAAGTGTGCGCCAAGTCTACAAAGGAGAAATAGAGGAGAAACTGTTAAACCAACTAGGAGCTGATTTAACGAAGCGAATTATGCCTCAACTACGCATGCATAGCAAGTCATATTTTGTATTAATTCGACAAAATATAGTTATTTTAATTAAAAATACCGCAAAATTCATTAACTGCACATATCTTTTCCCGCAAACAGCATAAAAAAACACTTTATCTAACCATAACTTAGCCCAAACCAAACCGTCGTCGGACAACATTACCGCTGACTTCGGTTCATGAACACTAATTATGCCAGTCTTCGCGTATTTTCTGTGCTTTTGCAAAAAAAGCAGTCAATTTTTGTGCATCTCCTTGTTGCAGACAGTCCTGTAAATATGCCAGTTCATGCTGTTGCTGCTGGAGTAAACCAGCCAGTACCTGACGATTAGCCAGACAGATATCTGTCCAGATCTGCGGATTACTGGCTGCAATGCGGGTAAAATCCCGAAACCCGCTGCCGGCAAATTGCAACAATTCATCGGCATTTGCTGCTTCGGCCAACTGGTGCACATATGCATAAGCCAGCATATGCGGTAAATGACTGACAGCCGCAAAAATTGCATCATGTCGTGCCGCATCCAGATGATAAATCTGCGCTTGCACAGCCTGCCACATAGCAACAACTGTGTGTAATGCAGCTTCATCCTGCTGTTCATGAGCGCAAACAATACATTTTTTTCCGGCAAATAAACCAAACTGCGCCGCCAGTGCACCATGCCGGTCTGAACCGGCAATCGGGTGAGCGGCCACACAGCGCGGATAATGATGCGGTAATTCAGCAGCAAAGGCTTTTAATGCCAGCTGCTTGGTACTGCCCACATCAGTAACAATACAATGTTCAGATAAATAAGGAACTAGCTGACGGCAAATTGCCGGTAACGTATTCACCGGAGTGGCTATCAGCACCATATCGGCTTCTGCCACACTCTCTGCATTAATCTGCGTATAGGTATAATCAACTACCCGCCGTTCCAGTGCTCGGGTCAGATTATCGGCATCGATATCAATGCCGACCACTTCAGCAACCAGTCCGGCACGTTTTAAATCCAGTGCCAGCGAACCGCCAATCAGCCCCACGCCGACCAGCACCAGCCTGCGCATATTCATCTCAGAAAACATCTCATACAAATCATCATTTCAGTTTTCAGCTTATTTGTTTTGATAATCAGACCGATCTGCCCCATGCACTCAGAAACTCCTGCCAGTGTACTGCCTGTTGCGTACTCAGATAACCTTTAAGACAACGGATTTCCTGCTCATATTCGTCTGCATCCAGAAAACCGCGTAACAGATTAAAGCGCAGATACATTAAATAAGTATTGGCTGCATCGGTTTCGCAATAGTGCCTGATCTGTGCCAGCTCGCCCTGCTGATAAGCTGCCCAGACTTTACTACCGTCCATACCCAGTTTTCCCGGAAAACCGCATAGTTTGGCCATATCATCCAGAGGTACACAGGCACGGGACTGATATAAAGCCAGTAAATCCATTAAGTCACAATGGCGTGCATGATAGCGGCTGATATAGTTATTCCACTTAAAATCTCGGCTGTCGCCAAAATCACCCTCGCCCATATCCCAGTAGCGTGCCGCACTGATGCCATAAATCAAAGCACGATAATGTAAAACTGGTAAATCAAAGCCGCCGCCGTTCCAGCTCACCAGCTGAGGTGTATGAGTTTCAATCAGCTCAAAAAAACGCGCAATTAAAGTTTCTTCGCTGTCTTCCGGTGTTCCGATGCTGCCCACATGAATTTTATCCGTACCCCAGCGCATACAGCAGGAAATAGCCACTACCTGCTGCAAATGCAGCTGCATAAAATCGTTACCGGTTTTGGCTCGTCGCTGCTGCAAGGCAAATTCCACCACATCAGCATCACTGACCTCTGCCGGCAAATGATTCAGAACACGAATGCCGGCTACATCCGGCACAGTTTCTATGTCGAAAGCCAAAATCGGAGTCATAGCAAGAATTCACATTAATTATCGGATAAGTATTGTGGCATGAAGCCACTGGCTGCGCCAGCCGTTTAACTACAAAACAACATTACACTTATAACATGATTGCTTTATACTAACGCGTAGCCGGACAGGCCTGGCATAAAAGCAGATAAAACAGACTATAGATTTCGTTGTTTTCAGCTAGTCTGGCGTTCTGCCGGATTTATCCTGTTTAGCGATAAAATAGCAAAACTTCCCACTTGGATACTTTTATGCCTTTCTCAGTCAGGGCATACATTAACAGACAGAAAAAGAATTTCAATATGAAAAAATCTTATCTATGGCAATGGCTTGCCCCCCTACTAGCCATACCGCTAATTGCTTCATGCGACGGTACACCTGTACATAATATTGATTCTGCGGCAAAATCGGCCTCAGGTAATACAACTGCATCTGTATCAGCAGCCAATAATGTAACTGACGCAGGTCGCCCGGCTGATGCGGAAATCAGTAAAAAAATAAATGCCAATCTGGCTAGTAAAATGAGCAAAATGCTCAAGGGTTCTGAATTAAATATACAGGGTGTATATACCACACCGTTACAAGGTATTTATGAAGTAGTCATTACCGGCAATCAGATTATTTATACTGATGAAAATGCTGCCTATGTTATGATTGGTAATCTGATTGATCTGGAACACCGGAAAAATCTTACCGAACAGCGAGTCAGCGATATGTCCAAAATAGACTTTAAAGAATTGCCATTAGAAAAAGCAATTAAAGAGGTTCGCGGTAATGGTCAGCGAGTAATGGCTGTATTCTCCGATCCTGACTGCCCGTTCTGTAAAAAACTCGAAGAAGAAATTGCCCAGATAGACAATATTACTGTCTATACTTTCCTGATGCCGGTGCCTGATTTACATCCGAACGCACAGAAAAAGGCTGTGCAGATATGGTGTCAGAAAGAGCGTACAACCGCATGGACTCAGTGGATGCGCAAGGGCAAAGAACCTGCTGCTGTTGCCAATTGTGATAATCCGGTAGCTGACATCATAAAACTGGGCAATAAATATGGCTTTGATGGCACACCTACCTTGGTTTTCCCGAATGGTAAAACCATTTCCGGGCTAATGCTTAAAAATGAATTAGAGCAGGAACTGAATAAAAATCAGAAATAGCATTATTCATAGAAAAAAGCAGCCGCACCGGCTGCTTTTTAATTTTCGGTTACGATACACAATACTGATTATTACATTCGAACCATGACACTGGCCGATATTGATTATTATTTTTTTACCACATCAGCCTACCCATCCTGCTACTGATACACTGCCATGCTTGCCGATACAAATATTAAAAATTATGATTGATAATTTACAGAGTTAAACTCAATCGCCATGTATAACATTCAACGTGTATATACCTATCAGCATCAGCAGCCGGCAGTATTAATAGACCGCCTGTGGCCACGCGGTATCAGCAAAATCAGACTAAGCGGAGTTGAGTGGATTAAAGCTGTTGCCCCGTCCGACCAGCTCAGAAAATGGCTGCACCAGAATCCTGAAAATCATTATCAGGAATTTTGCCGGCTGTATCAGCAGGAACTCAGCCTGCCACAACAACAGGAAGCATTGCGTACACTGAAGCAACTGCATGAGCAGCATCAGCAACTATGGCTGCTTACGGCGGCCAAAGATATTGCCCACAGCCATGTACCGGTATTACTGGCACAGTTACAGGCATAGCTCAAAATTAACTGATGTATTCTTTTAGTCTCTATCAATAAAAATGCCCTGAAAAACATATCAGGGCATTGCTATAACCATTATTCTATTATACAGATACAAACTATGTCAGGCGGCATCCGCACTGGCTTCTGAGCGTAACAAACCAATCAGTCGAACAATTCGATCTTTTAATTCACGCCGGTCAACAATCTGATCGATTGCCCCTTTATCCAGTAAAAACTCCGAACGCTGGAAGCCTTCCGGTAAAGTTTCACGTACAGTTTGTTCAATCACCCGCGGACCGGCAAATCCAACCAGAGCATTCGGCTCAGCCAGAACAACATCACCGATAAACGCAAAGCTGGCAGACACACCGCCCATAGTCGGATTGGTTAATACTGATATGAAAGGCAGTGATTTATCAGCAAGCAAATGTAATGAAGCACAGGTTTTAGCCATTTGCATTAATGAATTGAGACCTTCCTGCATGCGTGCACCACCGGAAGCGGCCACACAGATAAAGGTACAGTTATGTTTTACCGCCTCACGTACGCCGCGAACAAAGCGCTCACCCACAACAGAACCCATTGAACCGCCGATAAAGTTGAATTCAAAAGCAGCCACAACCACAGGTACACCATTCATGGTTCCGCGTACCACCAGCAGCGCATCATCTTCCTGCGTCAGCTTACGGGCAGCACTTAAGCGGTCAGTATATTTCTTGCTGTCACGGAATTTGAGAATATCAACTGGTTTAATGTCTTTACCAATTTCATACTGTTTGGTTTCATCCAGCATCATACTGATACGTTCCCGTGCTGACACCGGATTATGATATCCGCACTTCGGGCACACTTCCATATTCTTTTTCAAATCCGTGGCATATAAAGTTGCCGCACAGGACGGACATTTCTGCCACAATCCCTCAGGGATACCTGCGGATTTAACCGCTGCATCTTTTTTAATCTTAGGCGGCAGGATTTTATCTAACCAACTCATTCTTTTATTCCCGGTTATTGCCGGCAGCCGGAACAGGCCGCCATACAGAATTAGGATGTTACACAGATTATTCCAGAGCTTGTCTGAGCTCAGCGACAACAGGAGCCAGAGCTTCGGCCTCATGACCAGTATGCTCGGCTATTGTCTGCACAAAGCGGCTGCCAACGATTACGGCATCCGCTACTGCTCCGATACGGCGGGCACTGTCGGCATCGCGAATACCAAAACCCACACCGATAGGCACCTGTATAAACTGGCGTAAATGATCAATTTTACGCGAAACTTCGGCCGTATCCAACTGTGATGAACCGGTCACTCCCTTAAGTGATACATAGTAAACAAAACCACTGGCCTTACTGCCAATCAGTTTAATCCGCTCATCAGTGGTAGTAGGGGCAATCAGAAAAATGCAGTCCAGCCCGTATTTCCTGAGCTGCTCATGCAAATCATCAATTGTTTCGGCCGGACAGTCTACAGTCAGCACACCATCCGCACCAGCCTGCGCAGCAGCACTGGCAAAACGTTCATAACCCATATGATAAACCGGATTCAGATAACCCATGAGCACCACTGGTGTCGTCTGATTTTCCTGCCGGAACTGTCTGACCACCTGAAATATATCATTCAGAGACACATTCTGGCGTAAAGCACGCTCGGCAGCTGACTGAATCACCGGCCCGTCGGCCATCGGATCAGAGAAAGGCACACCCAGTTCAATAATATCTGTACCATTGGCTACCAGCGTTTTCATCAGCTGTACTGTTGTAGCCAGATCCGGATTACCACAAGTGATATACGATACCAGAGCAGTCCGTCCATGCAGCTGCTCAAACGTATGTTGAATTCTACTCATTATGTTCTCAACTCATTTCCGAACACTTTAGCAGTGTATTGATTCAGGCAGCCATCATCCTGCCGCTCCCTGCGGACAGCCAGATTTTATCTGCCTGCAACACTGCCAGTGCTGATTATCATAGCCTGCATCATACCATGCGGTACAGCACATTCCTTAATTTTTCATTGACTGCACCGGTGCCGGTACTCGTCCGCCACGATTAATAAATACCTCACAGGAACCGGATTTCACCGGCATAACCGGAGCTCGACCGAGTAAACCGCCAAACTCTACGTAATCACCGACATCCTTACCGGTAACCGGAATCACCCGCACGGCTGTAGTTTTGCTATTAATCAGGCCGATAGCAGCTTCATCAGCAATAATTCCCGCCAATGTACTGGCCGGAGTGTCGCCCGGCACAGCAATCATATCCAGTCCGACCGAACACACCGCCGTCATAGCTTCCAGTTTATCCAGCGTCAGCACGCCGGCTTCTACCGCTGCTATCATACCTTCATCTTCAGATACCGGAATAAACGCACCGCTTAGTCCGCCTACTGCGCTGGAAGCCATCATACCGCCCTTTTTCACAGCATCATTCAGTAATGCCAGCGCCGCAGTCGTGCCGTGCGTTCCGCAGACACTCAGCCCCATCGCTTCCAGAATCCGGGCAACACTGTCCCCCACTGCCGGAGTAGGTGCCAGAGACAAATCCAGAATACCGAACGGAATACCCAGCATTTTACTGGCCTCATGGCCGATCAGTTCACCCACACGGGTAATCTTGAATGCGGTTTTTTTCACCAGCTCGGCAACTTCAGTCAGAGACAGCCCTTGTGTATTCTGCAACGCAGCACATACTACGCCCGGTCCGGATACACCGACATTAATGACGCAGTCTGCTTCTCCCGCACCATGAAAGGCACCAGCCATAAACGGGTTATCTTCTACCGCATTACAAAAAACCACCAGCTTGGCACAGCCAAAACCTTCCGGCGTGATTGCCGCAGTCTGGCGGATGGTTTCGCCCATCAGCCGTACAGCATCCATATTAATGCCGGCACGGGTAGAACCGATATTTACCGAGCTGCATACGACATCTGTGCAGGCCATAGCCTCAGGAATTGATCGGATTAATATTTCATCGGCAGCACTCATTCCTTTGTGTACTAATGCAGAAAAACCGCCGATAAACGAAATACCAATGGCTTTTGCCGCTTTATCCAGTGTCTGTGCTATCGATACATAAGAATCAGCACCGGTGGCAGCCCCAATCTGAGCAATAGGTGTTACAGCAACGCGCTGATTCACAATTGGTACACCATATTTAGCCGACAGCTCAGTTGCCGTCTGTACCAGATTTTTACCGACACGGGTAATCTTGGCATAAATTTTTTCATTCAGGCGCTTGATATCTGTATCAATACAATCATGCAAATCAATGCCAATAGTTATCGTACGCACATCGAAATGCTGGTCGGATACCATTCGTACAGTTTCCAGAATTTCATTATTCTGAATAGAAAAAGACATAAATAACTCCTAAATCCGGTGCATGGCATTAAACAATGCTTCATCCTGCACACGGATGTGCAATCCCCGTTTTTCGCCTTCACTATCCAGAAATTTACTGAACTCTAAGCGCGGTAAAGTACATTTTTCCGCATCCAGCAGAATAATCATAGTGAAATAATCATCCATTAACTGCTGACTGATATTCACAATACTAACCTGATGCTCTGCCAGCAGCGTGGCTACCTCAGCAACTATACCAATACGGTCTTTACCAATCACTGTCATCACAGCATGATTAGACATAAATAATCCTATTCACAATAATAATTATTACCAACCACAGAAACTAATCCATCGCCAGCCGGCAGCCAGATCAGTTCAGCAGCACAGATTTAAGATATACGTTCACATTTAAAGAATAGTGCACACAGCAAAATCAGCGTTGCCACTCCTCCGCCCAGCAACGAAACCCCGTTCCAGCCATAGTGTGCATAAGCCATAGCAGAAGCAAGTGAACCGAGTACACCACCGATAAAATACATACTCATATAACCGGAAGTAATCCGGCCTTTGAGCGCCGGATCAGAACGATAAATCAGCGACTGGTTACTGATATGCAATGCCTGAATCGCAAAATCCAGCAAAATTACCCCGCCGATCAATGCCCATAAATGCACTCCTCCGGCATACAATAGTGACCAGCTAAGCAAAAACAGTAAGGCACAAACTATTGTCATCGCATAAGTGTGGCCTTTATCTGCAGCCCAGCCCCCTACATTGGAACCAAAAATCCCCAGCGCACCAAATAAACCAAATAAACCAATTGTACTCAAACTGAAATGATAAGGTGCATGGCTGAGCAATAACGTCAATGGTGTCCACAACACTGAAAACAAACAAAAATCCAGCGCCCCGAGCACACCACGCTGCCGCAATAACGGTGTACGCCATAATAACGACCAAACCGATACCAGCGTTTTCCAGTAACCCAGCGTACTGTGTTCACGCTGGACATGAGGCAGTTTGCATTGCAAAATCAGTGCCATTAACAGCAGCATTGCCGCACCGAGGATATATACTGTACGCCAGCCCCACCAATGGGCAACCATACCGGAAAAAGTACGTGACAACAGAATACCCAGTAACAGCCCGCTCATCAGCGTACCGATTACCCGCCCGCGCTGTTCGGGTTCCGACAGACTGGCGGCCAGCGGCATCAGCACCTGAGCCACGGTACAAAAGGCGCCAACCATTACCAGACCGGCAATAAACAGCCATAAATCAGGAGCAAATGCTATCAGCAGCGCACTGATACCCACTACAACATACAGCGATACAATCAGCTTTTTGTTATCAAGCAAATCACCTAGCGGTACCAGAAAAATCAGCCCCAGCGCATAAGCAAGCTGTGTCAGCGTAATCAACATGCCGCTACTGGCAACATTCATACCGAAATAGCGTGCAGTTACTTCTATCAGCGGAAAGACAAAATAATTACTGGCTACGGCCAGACCGATGGCCAGAGCCATCATAAAAATCTGACCGGAAGACAGTTTAATACTCTTATTCATACATACAACAAATATTTACTACAGACTAATTCCGTCCAGCCGGGCAACCGTATTAATATCTTTGTCCCCCCGGCCGGACAGATTCACCAGAATGACTTCATCCGGACTCATTTTCGGTGCATTGGCTACTGCCCATGCCAGCGCATGGCTGGATTCAAGTGCAGGAATAATACCTTCCTTATGACACAGCAAATGAAACGCTTCCATAGCAGCTTCATCACCCATGGCTTCGTACTCAACCCGGCCAATATCATGCAGCAGACCATGCTCCGGACCCACACCGGGATAATCCAGACCGGCGGAAACAGAATGAGTATTCATCACCTGTCCGTTTTCGTCCTGCATCAGATAACCCCGGAATCCGTGTAATACCCCCATCGGGCTGTGCGAGCTGATAGGCGCGGCATGCTGGGAACCGGATAAGCCCAGACCACCTGCCTCAACCCCTACCAGACGAGTTTCAGTCACATTAATATAAGGATAAAACAGACCAATCGCATTCGAACCGCCGCCGACACAGGCTACTGCTACATCAGGCTGACGACCGATGGCTTCCTGCATCTGCTGTATTGCTTCATTTCCGATAACACACTGAAAATCCCGCACCATTTCCGGATAAGGCATCGGACCGGCTGAGGTACCAATAATATAATAGGTATCATCCACCCGTGCCACCCACTCACGCAATGCTTCATTCATGGCATCTTTCAGCGTACATGAGCCGGAATCCACCCCAACCACCTGAGCACCAAGCAGCTTCATCCGGTATACATTCGGTGCCTGACGGCGGATATCCTCAGTACCCATAAATACCGTACATTCCAGACCAAAACGCGCGGCTACCGTAGCAGAGGCCACACCATGCTGACCAGCACCGGTTTCAGCGATAACGCGCTTTTTACCCATTCGCTGCGCAAGTAAAGCCTGACCGATCGTGTTGTTAATTTTATGTGCACCGGTATGATTTAAATCTTCCCGTTTCAGATAAATCTGCGCTCCGCCCAGATAGTCAGACAAGCGCCGTGCATAGTAAACCGGACTGGGGCGGCCTACATAATATTTTAAATCCTCATGATACTGTGCCCAGAATGCCGGATCAGCTTTCGCTTCATAATAAACCTGTTTTAATTCAGCCAAAGCTGCAATCAGTGTTTCCGATACAAACAGCCCGCCGTGCTCACCAAAAAAACCCTGTTCGTCAGGATAGTGATAATTTTCCATATTTTTTTCCATTGAGCGACAATTTACCCGCAAAGTAAAACTATCCGGTCATATTATCACCTTTTAAATCCATTATCCCGTTATCCATACTTAATCCGGAATAAATAAAAGAGTTCTGCTTCTGTGTTAATAAAAAATCCCGATATCACCAATATAAACCCTGCTATCCAGAAAGATATCAGCATACCGCGGCAGAACAGCATAAATGCTTTGTATCAGACAATACAATATTAAAAACGAAAACCAATAAAAAATACAGGTTGTTAAATTCATAAATAAGCGCTGTTTCAAATAACAACATGAACTTGATTACATGCTTATTGATATAGCTGTCATTATTTAAAAGCCCAATCTTAATAAAACCAATATCGGCTGTCTGATAATCTAGCACCAACATCGAGACATTACTTCCAATAAAAATCTGGAAAAATAGAATCACGATACAAAATTTTCTTTTATTTTTCTGTTTTAAAACAGAAAAATAAATCAGTCGTACTGGTTAGTATTATTTTTATCGGGTCTGTTATGATGATCTGTCAATAAAACGTAATATAGCCAGTTTCAGCACCAGAATATCCACAAGCTCAATCATTTCATCCATATTTGTTTGAGTACAAAAATAATATTCAAACAGGATGATTTCACTCTCCGGCTTTTCATCTTCAAAACCAGAACCGCACTTTCCTTATAAATATATTTTTATTGCTCAGTAATAAACTGAATAAAAATCAGACTTGCGGATATTGCTTTTAGTTCCTATGCAATAATAAATACCGCATAAAAATTCTTATTTTTTATTATAAAATCAGATTATTACTTATTCAGAAAACTGATTAACTGCCGCCATCAGAGCCCGCATTTTTTGCTCATCTTTAATTCCGGGCGATGCTTCCACACCACTGGATACATCAATAGCCATAGCTTTGCTTTGTCTGATAGCCAAAGCAATATTTTCCGGTTTCAGACCACCAGAAAGTATCCATGGAATATCCAGCCTGTCAGGCAGCATCTGCCAGTCAAAAGTCTGACCTGTACCGCCATACTGCCCGGCAACAGCTGCATCAAACAGCAAAGCACGGGCATCTGTATATGTAGCTGCTGCAGCTTCAATATCAGCTGTTTCACGTACTCTTATTGCCTTAATATACGGACGCTGAAACTGACGGCAGAATTCAGCATTTTCATCCCCGTGAAATTGCAGAACATCCAGAGGCACATACCTCAGCACTTCCTGTACTTCAGTTGTAGCAGCATTAACAAACAACCCGACTATTGTTACAAACGGAGGTATACACTGAGTAATTGCCTGCGCCTGCTCAATAGAAACACAGCGTTTACTGCCAGAAAAAAATATCAGTCCGATTGCATCTGCCCCAAGCTGGGCAGCGAGTATTGCATCTTCAGCGCGGGTCATCCCGCAAATCTTGCTTCGAATTTTCATCCTCTGCCCCTTTAGAAACTTGCCCGCAATATTGGCATTAATCCAGATATGGCCACAGCCATACGGGTAAAGCAGCTGTTTCCACACCCCATTGCTGCGGATAATCAATACCGGTCAGATATAATCCGTCCGGCATAAATGTTGGTGGTGCCAGCCGCCGGTTTCTGGCTGCCAGCAATTGAGCAAAGCCGGCCACACTCAATTTACCTGCACCCACATACACCAAAGCACCAACAATATTACGTACCATATTGTGTAAAAACGCACTGCCATAAAAATCGATCGCCATTAATTCCGGGCTGCCGACAAGGTTTAGTTTATATAAAGTTTTTACCGGTGATTTAGCCTGACAGTCACTGGAGCGGAAACTGGAAAAATCATGTTCTCCCACCAGCATTGCCGCAGCTTCACGCATTAGCGCCATATTCAGCGGATAGTGAGTCCAGCCGACACGGCTACGCAGTTGCGGCATACGTACCCTGCTGGATTCAAGCATATAACGATAACGTCGCCCGAATGCGTCAAAACGGGCATGAAATTCAGCGGCTACCGGTTGTGCTTTGATAATACGAATATTTTTATCCATCGCTGTATTCGTACCGCGCAACCATGCTTCGGCACTTCGCAGCGCACTCGTATCAAAATGTACCACCTGCCCCGTTGCATGAACACCGGCATCGGTACGTCCTGCTACCACAACATTGATTTGTTCAGCAGCAATGGAACTCAAAGCATCTTCCAGAACCGACTGAATAGTATACAAACCATCCGGCTGCTTTTGCCAGCCATGAAAGGCACGCCCATCATAAGCCAAAGTTAATGCCCAGCGCTGTACAGGCAAACCACCTTCATGCGTAATCACCTGATTTTCTTCTCTGTTAGCAACCATGCCTGTTTCTAATCCAAATAAATCACATCAACCACATCCATTATTATCGCATAGCCGTTAACTGCCTTCATATTTGAAACCTATATAATTACTCATAGCAAAGCAGCAATAAAAAATTGCCTGGTAATAAATCGCTTACATCATTAATAGTCCAGTCAAATCAGAATATATATTAGTTCAGAATGATTTTATCTGACGACAAAACCCGCTTCTGCGCGCCATTACGCACCACTACCCTATTTCTTAACAATTCTATTCAGCTTGTTTCATAAGCTGATACACCTCAAATGCAAACTTATAAACCGCAATAAAATCAATTAATAACTGAAATTTATATGCGTAATATATTAAAAAATACGGCAAATTTACAGCAAATAAAATAGCCGAATTCCATAAACAGAATTCGGCCATTTTAGTGTTTCAGATACAGAAATTAAAGCAACTGACAATTCAACCAAAATAAGGCGAATTAGCCACCTAATTGCTGTAACAGATTTTGTGCCTCTGCCAGTATCGCGCCATTAGCTTCATCAACCAATTCACGCAACGTTTGACGAGCAGTAACTGCATCATCCATTTCCAGATACATTTTTGCCAGTTCCAGCTTTGCTTGTAATGGAATAGCCTGCTGTTCAGGAGTCAGAGGTTTATCAACCTGCTCAGGTTTGGCTGATTGTTCCAGCCAGTCCTGCCCACCATCACCGGTAGCAAATGAAGAGGTCGGCCTTGTTGGTGCAGTAGTTGCATTAACAGCTGGTGCCGGTTTAGAGTTATCGTCTTCAAGCGCAAAGTCCATGGACGGAATATCAATCTCTTCCGTGTCGGCCTCAGGAACAACAATGGGTTGATTGTCGGAATCATCACTTACTCCTAGTGAATCCCAATCAATATCTGTGGAAATGGCATCATCTTCTGCTGCAAATGCATGCTGATCATGCGGAGCCAAAGTCTGCTCAATAGAGGAATGCACTTCTTCAAGGGCAGAAGTATCCTGTTTAGATTCATCATCAAATTTAAAGTCTTCATCCCACTGCAAATCAGCCAGAGAATTTAATGAGTCATCTTCTGCTGCTGCCGGTTTAGACTGTTGTTCGGGCTGAACCGCATCCAAATCAGAGCTAAAGGATATATCTGACGGTTGTAAATCATTACTGTCTGATGATGCGTTATCCTGTAACACAAAATCCTGATGTGCTTCAGCCTGAGATTCATCCGGGTGTTGCTCTTCCGCAACTACCCATTCAAAATCCGTATTGTCTGCCACCTCTTGCTGAGGTTCTGTAACAGCCGGTTGTTCATGCGAAGTCAGAACTTCGGGCTGTTCAGTTGCATCAATCTGATCCAGCCATGATAAATCGTCATTACTATCCAGCTCAGCAGATGACGGTGCAGCCGTATCTGCGCTAGTTGCAGGTGTATTATCAGTGAAATTGAAATTCAGCCAGTCAGTATCGTCTTCTTCCTGCTTGGCTTCTGTTACTTTTTTATCAGGTACCTGTGATACAGGCTCTGAATGTACTTCCTTAGCAGGAGCAGATTTATTATCTGCCTGAGCCGGTTTATCCGATGCAGCGGCATCATTCAGCCACGACCAATCGTCGTCATCTGCAGCAGCATTGGCTGTAGTCGTTACTGCTGTAGCAGCCGCAGCTGTTTTAGCTGTAGTAGCTGGTACAGATGTAGACTGACTGACTACAGAAGGTTCAGTCTCAAATACCACATCATCATCTTCATCATCAGAAGAATAATCTTCATCATACTCAGTACTGTATTCTATGCTGTTGCGTTTTCTGCTTCGTTGCCAGAGTAAGGCAGCAATCAACAGAACACCGGCCAAACCGGCCAGAGCATATGGCCACCATGAAGGCAGCATGGATTCTTCAGCCGGTTCTTCTGCAGGCTGAACAGGTTGTGTATTAACTTTAGGCTGTACAGGTACTGCCTTCACCACAGATGCCGCACTTGCAGCCGGAGCTGAAGCCTGTGCAACTTCTGAAGCCTGAATAGTGGCTGAAGCCTGAGCAGGAACTGAAGACGCTGCTGATGTTTCTGCTTTAACAGTGTTTTCTTTAGTTTGAGCTTCCGACGCAGCCGTATCTCTGGTATTAGCGGCTACTTTGGGATTGTCTTTTTCTTTTGTTACCGCCGGTGTTGTATTTTGTGTCACTTCCGGTTTTACAGCTGTTTTAAGTGGTACTTTGGATAATTTTTTCAGCTGTGAAGTAGAAGGAATATTCAGACTAATATTGCGATACATCAAATCAGGATTACCGTTACGAAAAGCATTCGGGTTAGCAACCTGTATAGCATGCATGGTCTGCTCTAAACTCAGTCCCTGCGGCCGTACCTTACGCGCAACATCCATCAAGGTTTCATTATTATCGACATTATATTTCACTACCGCATTTTCGGAAGCAAGGCCGTTTTGCAGTGCGACAGTAGCTCGTGCTGCAGATTTTTCTCTTGCAGAACGCACTGGTGCAGAATGTACAGATTTAGGATGTTTGCCGGTTGCTTTATTTTTTCCAGCCGAATAATGGCGTTCAGGTGGATCCAGCAACGCAGTATACTGCCGCCCCTGACTACCGGCAGCAAGACTGAAAGTCAGCATCGGATCATGCACAGGTTTACTGGAGCGCAAATGAATTACGGCATTTTGTCCTTGTGCTGTTACACGCACCTGTAACGGAGCTCCGGAAACAGCAGGTCGCCCGTGCAATGCTGCTTTGGCTTCATCACCAGTTACCACAATACTACCTGAGAACGGCTCTCCCAGCGCCGAATTAACCTGTAAGCTACCCAGACCTGCCCATGCAGGTGCACTGGCCAACATACATAAAGACAGTGCGATGATCTTTAAATTATTTGCGTTTTTCAATCCCGTACCCTCACCGGTAATGCACCAATGCCGTCAAGCGTGTGCCTATTCATTATGAAAATTTCTACAAGTATACTTAAATAAATGCAATTGGCGTTTAACTTTCACTAAACCTGTTTTTATATTATCTCACGCTATAATAGCTTTTGCGACACTTTAATGCCAAGTTACCTGTACCTGATTTGCTTTCTAACTGTATTTATCTGTGGACATTTTCATACGAACCACACTCAGGAAGGCCTGAAACCAATATACAACAACTGATACAACAACTGTTAAATTTTGTTTAATACCTTGCTTTAACACGTGCCAAGTGTAAAAACTCAGGGTATCATGGCGTATATCTGTCACCTTTAATTTAACCCGTAACCGGAAAATAAAGATATCCAGTCCTGATAATGAAAGCTGTATTTGAATTTTTGGTAGTCATTCTTTTCTTTACTACCTATGCCTTAACTAAAAATATTATTCTTGCCACCGAAGTAGCCATCGCAGCAGGTATTATTCAGGCTGTGTGGTGCCTGTTTAAATACCGGCGCTTGCAAACAATGCAGTGGGTTAGTCTGTTACTGGTCGTCATACTGGGCGGAGCGACCGTAATTTTAAAAAATGAGCGCTTCATCATGTGGAAGCCGACCGCCCTGTTCTGGGTTATGTCGGCAGGTCTGCTGATTTCACACCTGTGCGGCAAAAATGTTCTGAAAAGTACCATTGGTAAAGAAATCAGTATGCCCGATCCTGCATGGCATAAACTAACCTATATCTGGGTTATATTCCTGCTGGCACTGGGTGCACTTAATCTTTGGGTGGCTTACACCTTTACTGTACCTCAATGGGTTAATTTCAAACTCTTTGGCAGTACCACCATATTATTTTTATTTCTTGTTGGACAAACAGTATATATTAGTCAGTATACTAAAAAGGATGAGTTGTAATGCTGTTTATGCTAATGGCCACTGATGCCGATAACAGTCACGAAGCGCGTATGCAAGCACGGCCAAAACATTTGGCGCGTTTAGAAGAACTAAAAGCACAAAACCGTTTGGTTCTGGCCGGTCCTAACCCTTTACCCGAAGATGACAGTCATTTTTCCGGCAGTCTGATTGTTGCCGAATTTGATTCTCTGGACGAAGCGCAAGCATGGGCCGAACAGGATCCTTACGTTGATGCCGGAGTATTTGAAGAAATTCTCATCCGCCCTTTTAAAAAAATTCTGCCAAATGACTGATATTCAGACTATTATTCAAACACGTCTGCAAATACTGGCTCCGCAGCAACTGGAACTAACCGATGACAGTCATTTACATGCAGGACATAAAGGTCACGGTGGTGGCGGACATTACAGCCTGCTGATTGTCAGCGATACTTTTATCGGTTTATCACGTTTAGCCCGACAACGTAAGATCCATCAATTACTTGAAGATTTATTCAGAACAAATACCATTCATGCTTTAAGCATCAGGGCATGCACAAACATTGAATATTTAACCAGATAATAATTTACTTTATCTACTTAAACTAAAAGAGAGTGAACCATGAAAAAACAATTTATTGCTGCTGCCATTATGTTTGGATTAACCGGTATTGCTGCTGCCCAGACAGTAGTCACTGTTAACGGAACCAAAATTGACAGCAAAGAAGTCGATAACCAGGTAGCCATACTGGTACAGGAAAGCCAGAATCAGATTCAGGATTCCCCTGAATTGCGTAAAAATATTACCAACCGCCTGATTACCCGAATTTTGCTGATTCAGGCTGCAAAAAACCAGAATCTGGATAAAGATCCTGAATACTTGAAAGCTTTAAGTCAGGCTGAAGCGGAAGCCAAACGTCTGGGCGATGATAAAAAACCGGGTTTCAAAGAAGAATGGTCTTTCTTTAAAGACAATCTGCTGACTCAAGCCTATCTGGCCAACGTGGCAAAAAACAATCCGGTAAAACCTCAGGATGTAAGTAGCGCATATAACGACATGGTCAAATATTACAGCGGCACACAGGAAGTACAATTAGGTGAAATCATTACCCGTGATGCAGATACTGCAAATAAAGCCATTGCTCAGTTAAAAGCGAATAAAAACTTTAGCACTGTAGCTAAAGAATACACTATTGATCCTGCCGGTCGCGAAAACGGAGGCATTCCTAAAGGTTACGTTGCCATTAAAGATTTACAGGAAAGTGCCACTTCGGTTTATAACGCAATTAAAGACCTGAAAAAAGGTCAGTACACTGCCACACCGGTACAGGGTAACAGCAATATATATGCTATATTCTATGTAAACGATAAGCGCAATGTTAAACTGCCGAGTCAGAAAGAAATGACCCCTGTTCTGTCACGCCGTCTGCAAAGCGCTTTAATAGCACAGGCAATTGATCAGCTTTATAAAAATGCAACAATCAAATAATAATTTAACTCTGGTTTGATTGACTAATCAGAAGATAAAATAAGGAATACTCAACATGAAAAAAAGCATTCCTTGGCTGGCCGGGCTGAGTATCATGGCGGCCGGGCTCGCTTTTGCTGATGCGCCCAAAATTGACAGCCAGCGTATTAACGTTATGCTGAAACAGATTGAGCGTCAGATGCAGACTCAGCCAGATGCTCCGGCACCAGATAAGGCAGAAATTCAGAAAGAAATCACCTTGCGCCTGCAATCAGCTGAAATATTAAAAGCTGAAGCTATTAAGGCCGGGCTCGATAAACAACCTGATACTCAGGCTGCATGGCAAAATGTACAGGCACAATTTTATGCTGCCCAGTATGTGGATTATCTGGCTGCCAAAACTGAAATCAACGACAGTGATTTGCGCCGGCAATATGAACAAGTGAGTCAGGAAATCAATTTACTGCCAATTGTTTTTCCAAGCAAAGAAGCGGCTGAAGAAGGCTTAACTAAACTGAAAAAAGGTTTGGCTTACGAAACCCTGTACAAACAGGTTAATCCGGAAGCTCCTGCCAGCAACTGGATGAACCCGCAACAGTTACCGCCTGAATTTGCTCAGTTAGCTTCTCAGCTGAAAAATGGTCAGATATCACCTAATGTTATCAACATTGATGGTCATTTTTTTCTGCTGAAAGTAGCCGGTATGCGTCAGGCTCCTAACGCACCTGCATTTAATCAGATTAAAGAGCAGTTGCGTGAACAGGCCAAACAGCAAAAGGTACAGGAACAAATTAATCAGCTTTTACAAAAAAATGGTATTAGTCTGAATGAACAATAAGTTTTGCTGAAAAATAAAACCGGTACAATCGTACCGGTTTTTTCTATTGTCAGAATATTAATCACCTCAATAAACAAGTTCTGATAACCGACTCTGTTCAGCCCGTTGTTTTTTTTGGCTGATACAGCATTTGTACGTAAGGGATTCCATTAGAAATATAGGGTGTTCCCTGTATCTGAAAATCATGCCGCTGATAAAATTTAAGTACTCGCCGGTCAGCCTCAATTTTAACCGGATATTCAGCATAATGATTTTTTGCGTAATGCAGAATGAGCTTAACCAGCTGATCACCCAGTCCGGTACCCCGTACCGTTGGATGTATCACAAACCGACCAAAGGTAAAGTGAACACCTGCCAGAAACATTCGTGCATATGCCAGTATCTGCCCGTCCCGCTGATAATAAACATGTTTAGCCTGCAAATCCCAATCATCCAGCTCAGGATAAATACGTTGTTGTTCTACTATGAAAGTATCGATACGCAAGCGAGCAATATGAAAAAAATCGTGTGATGAAAGTTCATTAAATTTTTTGATACACCACATAACGATTTCCACCTTTTACATTAAGAACGAATATCTGATTATTCACACCATAACCCTAATCATAATATTAACAGAGTACCAATATCAAATCTTTGAATCAACATTTCAGCTTTACACCTGTTTCTAGCTTAAAATCTATTCTGTGATCTAATATTATTTTCAAAAGAAGCAACCTTTTAATCAAAATGCACTCGGTTAAATATTACAAATCCGGTATATTAAATACCTGTGCGGCTAAAAAACTGAGTATTGTGCAAAGCACAAACGGATTATCTGCTATTAAAACAGATAATCCGAGTAAATTACCCAGTTAGTTTACTGTCTGGCTGCTTCAATCTGAATATTAATTTTAACATACCGGCTGGCTGGTATGGCCGTCAGATATTCATCGATCCCCCATTGTGAGCGATCAATAATAGCCTCAAAATCACCGCCGCACACCTGCGATTGAGTCATAGGGCTATTATAACAATTAAATTTAGTTGCCCGTAATGTCACAGGATGAGTTCGTCCGACCATAGTCAGCTGGCCGCGTAATGCTCTGACCTTGCCTTGTTTATCAAAAATCCAGTCCTGTGAAGAAAAACGCAGATTCGGATACTTTGCCGCATTAAAAAAAACTTCGCTTTGCAGGTGTTTCGTGAACTCACTGCGGCCAGTATCCAGAGTACTAAGCGGGATAGTTATATCTACAGAACCAGTTTTCGCACCAGCATCATATTGAAGTTCACCATTAAGATTATAAAAACCACCCACATTACTGGAGGTTGCAAAGTGATCAAGTGTAAAACGGGCATTGGCATGCAAAGGATCGATTTTATAATTTGCAGCTACAGCCGGCACGGTTATTCCCAGCAACGCTGCCATCAAAATACTGGCCAATTTATTCATGAAGAAACACCTCTAAACATTTGTCTGACAGCAACAATATTAACGTGAATAACCAGATAACAACATCTCGAAGAGTAAAAATATTGTTTCTTATCATGAAATAATTACAGGATATTCATCTACTTTTAACTAAACAGATAATTTTACCTGTTTCATTATTATTGTGTTACCAGTCAAATACAGCGATCGACTCCACATGTGCAGTTTGCGCAAACAGATTCATAATACCGCCGGCACGATAACGGTAACCGCGCTTAACGAGTAAACCTGCGTCTCGTGCCAGAGTAGCCGGATCACAGGAAATATAAACTATCCGGCGTGGTAACAGCCGCTCTTCAATTTCATTTAAAGACTGTATCAATGCCTGAGCACCTGCACGTGGCGGATCAAGCAACCATTTATGCGCATAACCCAGCTCACGCAGACGCTGTGTACTCATAGCAAAAAGATCAGCCTGCTGAAAACGTACAAGTTTGGTCAAACCATTATGCCTGGCATTACGCGCAGCACGCTGACACATGGCAGCAACACCCTCAATACCCAGCACCTCTGCCTGCATCCGTGCAATCGGTAAACTAAAATTCCCTAAACCACAAAACCAGTCAATAATCCGCTCGCCGGCACATGGCTGCAACCATTGCATTGCCCGCTGTACCATAAGCGCATTAGTCACATGATTAACCTGAGTAAAATCTTCAGGTTGATATGGAATCTCAATTTGATATTCAGGCAGACGATAAGCAAGAACCGAAGTCGCAGATGAAGATATTAAAGTGGTTTTATTACCTTTTTGTAACCAGCACTGCCACACATAACCGCTTTGCTGCTGTAACTGTTGCAGCAAACCATCAATCTGCATCCGCTTGGCCTGATTTAACTCATCAGCCTGTATAGTGAGTGCGATAGCATCATTACCCTGATGCAGCATAATGCCCTTAACCGTATTTGCAGACCAGTTTTGTAAAAAAAGCTTAATTGGTTTTAAAGCTTTCGACATTACCTCAGGTAATACCAGACAATAATCAATATCTATAATTGCATGGCTTTGTCTGGCCTGAAAACCCAGCTTTAATCGGCCTTTATCATAGACTGCACGTAATCGCACTCGTTGGCGATAATGCCATGCTAAGCCATAAACAGGCTGCATCAGTTCATCAGGCAAAACCTTACCCAGACGCCGCATCTGACTTAGCCATGCACGCTGTTTTAGTGCCACCTGAGCAGTAAACTCAATATGCTGGCTGTTACAACCGCCACAATGAGCATAATAATCACAAGGCGGTTGTACACGAGCATTAGCCGGCATCAGTATTCGGCTAATCCTACCTTCAGTATAGGATTTTTTTATCCGCACCGGCTGCCATTCTACTAATTCACCCGGTAATGCCTCATCAATAAATACCGCCTTACCGTCTACCCGGGCAACGCCGCGTCCTTCCTGATTCCAGTCTGTAATTTGTGCTGTAAATCGTTGTTCCAAGCTATAACCTCAAGCTAGAAATGAACTTAAATAAATTTAATTGTATTTAATTTCTCACATTACAGACAAATTACGTTATGATTATATCCATATTGCCATACTGGATTTTAAGAATAATGTTAAAACCAATACTTTATGCAGTGGCCACTACCCTTATCTCCACTGGTGTATATGCTGCCATTCCCATGCCTGATTACGCAGTACCCAGTCAGGGACAGCAAGTTATCCTGAATGTTCCACAACTGCGGCTATTTCTGTTTCAGGACGGAAAATTAATTAAAACTTATCCGATAACTGTAGGTAAAGCCAGCACACAAACACCGCTGGGTGAATACAAAATTGGTGCCAAAGTATCTAATCCTACATGGAGTGTTCCGCGCAGTATTCAAAAAGAAATGGCGGCAAGCGGTAAAGCCGTACAAAAATCTGTACCACCCGGCCCGAATAACCCGCTTGGTCCCGTATTTGTCCGTCTCGGTGAACCGCGGCTGGGGCTTGGCATTCATGGTACCAATGTACCCAGCAGCGTACCTGGTGTACGCAGTCATGGCTGTGTGCGTTTACGCAGCCCGAATGCACTGGATTTTGCCGCAACAGTACAAAGCGGTGCTGATGCTGCCGTCATTTACCAGCAGGTATCAGTTAACACAGATGAACAAAATGATATCTGGATTGCCGTTTATCGCGATCCTTATAATAAACGAAACCTGAACAGAAAGCTCTTAAACCAGAGTATCAGTTCATGGGCAGAACAGCATCAGCTTCGGGTTGACCAGCAACGTTTAAACAATGCTCTGGGCAAACCGGCCAATACTTTGATTTGTCTTACCTGCAGTACGGGCAAAACCAAAGTTAGCGGCAATCTGAGCTCACTACAGTGGACAAGCGGTAAAGGTGAAACTGTAGAATTCAAAAACGTTAATCCAGACAATATCAATTCTAAACAGGAAATCACACCGGAGGGCAGTAGTATTGAAGTAGATGAGGACACGGACGAAACACCTAAGCAACAAAATATTACTCCGTTACATCCAACCACCACACCTGCAAAAAAACAACCCACATCAGTAAAGAAGGTTCCAATTACTACCATTCCTGCCTCATCCGATGAGGGTTTTGATTCTCTGATGTAACATCGGACTAGCAGTTTAACTGATATATAAACTCAGTTTTAAGGAAGATAATTTTCCAGCAATTGCCATAAAACTGCCTTGTCTGAAGATTTAAGCCGCTTCAGCCGATATTCACATCGTGCTGCAGCGGCTTTAGTAATGTTCCGGCAAATCAGACGCATCTCAAGTGGCGGATACATGCGTGTATATCTTGCCCCCTTACCCGCATAATGCGCCTGCCAGCGCTTTAACGGCCGATTAGTTATCCCGCAATAAAATGTATCATTAGCACAGTATAAAAAATAGACAGCCCAATCAGCATCTGTCTGAGGTAAGGGTGGTAATGCATTCAGAACAGATGCAGACAAAATCAGCTTCATAGTTCAGTATAAACCGCAATCCCGGACTGATTGAAATTCAGTTATTCCAAACTCCGGTAAAAATTATGATATACAGCGTGTTAATAATAAACACACTTAATTCACAGCAATAAAATAATATGATTTTAAGCAAAAACCGATAATTTCAAATTTTACAGATACTGAATACAGGCCGAACACCTGGCCGCGCTTCGCCGATGTTCTTAAACATTTACCAATAACACATAAAATTTAAAATAATTATTTTTATCATACACTCAGACAAGAGAGTACTTATCGTACATAAATACGCTCAATTTTTCGGTTTACACTCAGAAACTCACCTGTACCGCCTCATCGCCTAGCAAGGTATACAGTTCATCAAATAAGGTAGCCTCAGGCTTGATAAGCCAGTTTCTATCCGCACGCAATTCACCATATGCCTGCTGATGCCGGCAGCAAAATTTCAGTGGCACATGAGCCTGCTGTTCACGGTATGGTTCCAGTAATCTGGCCAATTGTCCGACAGGAGTATCTGCAGTAATGTGTAAATGCAGACTGCGTGCATAGCGGGCGCTGGCTTGCGCCAGCGTGAATGCATCATCAGCAGTGATACGTAATCCGTCACCGCCATTGTATTCATCAACAGCAACCTTACATTCCATAATCAATACCTGATCTGCTTTCAGGCTGGCTCCGTATTCTTCCAGTGCCTGCCCCGCTACTACAACTTCCTGTTTAGCGGTACCATCCTCAAGCTGCACCACAGCAAATTTACCGCGTTTTCCCATAATATAGCGGACACCGGTAACAAAACCGGCTACTTTCTGCTTATTATTAGATGGTTTCAGTGTTGCCAGTTTGCTGCTAACCAGTGCACGTACTTTATCAGCATATGGTTCGAACGGATGGCCGGAAAAATAAAAACCCATTGCCTGTTTCTCTTCAGCCAGCTTTACCGCCAGTGACCATGGTGCTACCTTTTCCATTTGTAAAGGCTCTATAGCATCTTCAACCATATCAAACAGCCCGCCCTGATTCGCATTGGCAGCCACCTGCTCAGCATTCTCCATCGCCAGACCGATATTGGCCAGCAACTGAGCCCGATTCGGATTCAATTCATCAAAGGCACCGGCGCGTACCAAAGCCTCAATCGTACGGCGATTCAGATGTTGGCGATCTACTCGCTGACAAAAATCGAATAAATCTGTAAATGCACCACCTGTTTCGCGCGCACGTACAATGGCCTCTACGGCACCTTCGCCAGTTCCCTTAATTGCTCCAAGTGCATAACGAATCTGCTTTTTATTATTCGGAGTAAACCGGTAAAAGGATTCATTAATACTCGGTGGCAGGAAAGTAATCCCGTTTTCAATACCATCATCAACAAAAATTTTCAGCTGATCCGTATTAGTCAATTCACTGGACATCGTACCGGCCAGATACTCAGCCAGATAATGACATTTGAGCCATGCAGTCTGATAAGACACCAGAGCATAAGCTGCAGCATGCGATTTATTGAAACCATAGCCGGCAAACTTTTCCATATAATTGAAAATTTCATTGGCCGTTTGCTTATCTATGCCTTTTTCAGCGGCACCAGCCTCAAAAATGGCACGATGCTTCACCATTTCCTCAACTTTTTTCTTACCCATGGCACGACGCAGCAAATCGGCACCACCCAGTGTATAGCCGCCGCAAACCTGTGCCGCCTGCATTACCTGTTCCTGATAAACCATCACCCCGTAAGTAGAATTTAATACCGGTTCAAGATTGGGATGCAGATACTCTACTTTTTCCTCACCATGCATACGCCGGATAAAATCCGGAATCAGATCCATCGGCCCCGGACGATACAGAGCCACAAACGCAATAATTTCTTCAAATTTGGTCGGACGTGCTGTCACCAGCATCTTTTTCATACCCACCGACTCAAACTGGAATACTGCTGTTGTATTACCTCTGGCAAAAATACTGGCATACGTCTCTGCATCGTCCAGCGGAATATGATTAACATCAACCTTCTGACCAGTGGTTTCCAGAATAAATTTTTGCGTCATTTCGATGATGGTTAAGTTGCGCAGTCCGAGAAAGTCGAATTTCACCAAACCAATCTGCTCAACATCATCCTTATCAAACATCGAAACCGGAGACGCATCATCACCGCTTGCCTGATAAATCGGGCAAAAATCGGCAATTTTTCCCGGAGCCATCAGCACCCCGCCTGCGTGCATACCCAGACCGCGCGTCAGATCTTCCAGTTTCAGTGCCAGCGTCATTAGCTCTTCAGCTTCTTCTTCCTGCAATAGTTGTCGGATTTGCGGTTCTGCTTCCATTGCTTTTGTCAGGCTGAGTGGTTTATTTGCTTCAACCGGTATCAGCTTAGACAAACGATCACACAAACCAAATGGTAAATCCAGCACACGCCCGACATCGCGTACCACAGATTTTGACGACATCGTACCGAAAGTAACAATCTGACTGACCGCAGGCACACCATATTTATGGCGTACATACTGAATAACGCGACCACGGTTTTCCTGACAAAAATCGATATCAAAGTCTGGCATTGATACCCGTTCCGGGTTCAGAAAACGTTCGAACAGCAGGTTATAACGCAACGGATCCAAATCAGTAATTTTCAATGAATACGCCACTAGCGAACCGGCACCGGAACCACGTCCCGGACCTACCGGACAGCCATTTTGCTTAGCCCAGTTAATAAAGTCCTGCACAATCAGAAAATAACCGGGAAACTGCATCTGAATAATAATTCCCAGCTCATAATCCAGTCTTTGCTGATATTCCGGCATTTTCTGTGCCCGTTCAGCTTCATCCGGATACAGAAATGCCATGCGCTCACGTAATCCTTCATTACTCAGCTGAACCAGCAGATCGTCCAGCGTCATCCCTTCCGGTGTCGGAAAAAGCGGCAAATAGTTTTTCCCCAGTGTCAGCGTCAGATTACAGCGTTGAGCTATAGCCACCGTATTAGATAAAGCTTCAGGTATGTCGGCAAAACGTGCCGCCATCTCTTCAGGCGTAACAAAATACTGACTGGGCACAAAATCATGCGGACGACGTTTATCAGCCAGTACATATCCGCTGGCAATACAAACCCGTGCTTCATGTGCCTGAAAATCATCAGTATCCATAAACTGTACCGGATGGGTTGCCACCACGGCTATCTGATGCTCAGCCGCCAGCGCCACACTACCGGCTACCACTGCCTCCCATTCCGGCCGCTCAGGTAAACGCTGCACTTCGAGATAAAAACCATCACCAAACCATTGCCGGTATTTAATTAAAGCTTGTGCAGCCTGCTCAGGTTTCTGTGACAGTAAAGCCTGACCAATTTCACCATACTGTGCTCCGGATAAACAGATTAAGCCAGTATTGTCTCCTTCTGCCAGCCACTGCTGACGTACTATTGCCTGATGCGGATTGCGGTCTTCACCCACATAAGCATTTGTCAGTAACTCATTCAGACGTAAATAACCTGCATGATTTTTGACCACAAGCATCAGGCGAAAAGGCTTGTCAGGCTGTTCCGGATTCTCCAGACGCACATCTGCCGCCATAATCGGCTTGATTCCCGCATTACGGCATGCCTTATAAAATTTCACCATTCCAAATACATTCATCAGGTCGCTGATACCTAATGCAGGTATTCCCAAAGTACTGGCGCGTTTAACTGCCTCTTTTATCCGTACAATACCGTCTTCAATAGAAAATTCGGTATGCAGACGCAATGGAACATAGGAAAAATTTTTGGACATAGTACTTTTCATACCAGAACAATTATTATCTGGTTTATCCGAAATAAAAAGAGAGAAAACCGGCCGGCTGAACTTTCAGCTTTCTAAGCAATATACTGAAAATTACAAATAACAGCATCCAGTGTGTCGGCCAGTGCACAAGCACATTATTACAGCGTTAATTTTACCTGATTTGTTCAAGTGAACAGCAATAATCTGGGTTAAAAACTGGCTAGTTGATTATTCAGCAGCAGTAAAGCGGGTAGTAATATAAATATACAGACCAAAAAGCATTAATTCATACTTCTACAGTTGAAAGAAATATATCCGGCCACCAAACTACCCATAAAACCTTTGTCATTTAACTGAGCCGCCAGAACTTGGAAATTCAGCAAGTGCTACGCAGCTAACCGATACATACGGCAAATCGGCTAATGAAAACAGGCTGCCTGAATCATCAGACAGCCTGTTTATGAAAGTTTCCCCCGCAGGTGCCGGTTTGGACGCCATCCGCTTGAACCTTGAGGACAAGGCTGGCAGTATCGAATGGCTTCGGGTTCATTCACAGGGAATGCTCACGCCCACCATTACCCAACCGCCAAAAAAGCGAATTATTGGTTCAAAGGAATATATGTCCTTACGAACACCGCAGGGGAAGAAAACTTTATTTTACCACAAGTGTGAGTGTACTTTCACACAACTGTATCATATCCTGCATTTTACGCTCATAATCGCCAATTGCCAAATTTCCGTGCACGGTCAGTTTGAGCAGATCGTGAGCCAGATTGAGCGCAGCCATAATTACAATTTTATCTGTTTCAACAATTCTTCCGGAACTCTGAATAGCAGTAATTTTTTCATTCAGCATTTTTACTGCCTGCATCAACGTTTCGTGTTCACTTCTGGGCGTGCCTATATTAAAAGGACGACCAAGAATTTCCACACGAACCTGTTGAATTTCATCCATTTAAATCCTCCTGCATTTGAGGTAGCCGTTGCAGCAGCCGCAGCAGCTCATCACTGGATGCTTTCACTACCGAAGTAGTGCGGTTCTTTTCAGCAATCAGCCCGTCAATAGTAGTTTGCATGCTTTCCTGTAAATGAAATTTTTCCTTCTCATGCTGACTACGTATCCGTTCACGTTCTAACTGAAAATCTTCATTTTGTTTGTGTAACTGTTCTTTTGCAGTTGCCAGCTGCTGAGTCAGCTGATGTTTTTCTGCCAAAAGAGAATTGAATTGTATTACCAGCCGCTTAACACTATCTTCCAGTTGTTCTAATTGATTTTCCATTCCCTACCCGCTTCCGTCCTTAATTAATGCAGCATGAATTACCTGATTTCTCAGTACTGCTAATCCGGTTTTTTTTCGTTATAACAAATAATTATTATTCCGCTTTAGGCGCTCTTTCCATCAGAATTTCTGCCATTGCCTGTACCTCAGTACGACCACGAAACAGCTGTTTCAGGATATTGGCAATCGGCATATCAACCCCCAGTGAATCCGCCTGCCTGCAAACCTCTTCTACAGTATATACACCTTCGGCGACATGTCCAAGTTCAGTTAATGCTTCAGGCAGTGATTTACCCTCTGCCAGCAATAAACCTACCCGGCGATTACGCGACAGTGATCCCGTACAGGTAAGAATTAAATCCCCCATACCGGACAAACCCATTAACGTTGCTGCCTGACCACCCAGAGCATGATTCAGGCGCGATATTTCTGCCATACCCCGTGTCATTAATGCCACTCTGGCATTAATCCCGTAGTGCAGACCATCAGCAATCCCCGTTGCAATAGCCATGACATTCTTTACCGCCCCGCCTACTGCCGCCCCGATCACATCAGCATTCGCATATAAACGCAAAACAGTATTATTCAGTGTAGCCGCCAGAGACTGAATCCAGGCAAAATTTTCCGATGCCAGCGTAACAGCACAAGGTAACTGCTGAGCCAGTTCCTGTGCAAAACTTGGTCCGGACAGCACACCGATGCAGTTATTCTCGGGCATAACCTCTGCCAGTACCTGTTGCGGTAACAAGCCGGTTTGCTGTTCAAATCCTTTACAGGCTGCAATAACAGGTACTTCACCCATACCGGCCCCAACCAGCTTCCGGGCACTTTCCCGCAAAGCAGATACCGGTGTGGCAATAATGATTAAATCTGCCGGCGCAAATGCATCAACAGCAGAAAGATTTTCCGGCAGAACAAAATCAGGCAGATACCGTTTGTTTACCCGCTCCTGCTGTAATTGCTGCACATGCCGGATATTGTGTGTCCATAACCAGACCTTGTGTGCATGCAGAGAAAAGTGAATGGCAAGAGCCGTTCCCCACGCTCCGGCACCCAGCACACCAATATTCATGTCAAATATTCCCTTTAACAAACTATCAGCAGATAACTACCCTGTTTCTCAATACTTTCAGAAGCCAGACAACTTACAAATACAGCATTTCATTCATTACCGGCACAAACAGCTTTAACGAAACATATTGTATCCAAAAACTCAGACTCAGGCTGCCTGAAATATACCGTACCAAATTAGCAGAATACAGCTGATTCACATCATGCACCAGTCTGCAAAAAGCACTTCGGGTATTAATCCACTCAATTCAATCATAGCTGCATGAATAGAAAAACACAGGCTGCCTGTTGTCAGACAACCTGTGCTCATAAAATACATTTAAAAATGATTAATCCTCAAAGCGTTTAAACGCCAGTGAACCATTCGTACCACCAAAACCAAACGAATTGGAAATAGCTGCACGAATCGGCAAATCACGCGCCTCATTGGCGCAATAATCCAGATCACATCCCGCCTCAATATCCTGTTCAAAGATATTGATTGTTGGCGGAGATTTTTGGGTATGAATAGCCATTACTGTATATACCGCTTCCACACCGCCGGCACCGCCCAGCAGATGGCCGGTCATGGATTTAGTTGAATTCACAACCAGT
Source organism: Snodgrassella sp. W8124 (assembly GCF_016100875.1). NCBI lineage: Bacteria > Pseudomonadati > Pseudomonadota > Betaproteobacteria > Neisseriales > Neisseriaceae > Snodgrassella > Snodgrassella sp. W8124. The sequence goes on along the minus strand of NZ_JACFRP010000001.1, from coordinate 115,157 downwards.
TTTTTAGCATGCTCACCCAAAGCCAGTTTTAATGCATTGGTTTCATTTACATCACCCAGCGGGGTCGATGTACCATGAGCATTCACATAATCAATATCTTCAGGGTTTAAACCACCGTCTGTCAGAGCACGGGTCACACCCAGTGCCGGCCCCTCAGTATTGGGCGCAGTAATATGATATGCATCTGAACTCATACCAAAACCCACTAGTTCAGCATAGATTCTGGCACCGCGTTTACGTGCATGCTCATACTCTTCCAGCACCATTACCCCAGCACCTTCACCCATCACAAAACCGTCACGCTGTTTGTCCCATGGTCTGGATGCTGTAGCCGGATCATCATTGCGGGTTGATAATGCTTTCATTGCAGCAAAACCACCTACACCCAGCTCACAAATAGCCGCCTCTGCCCCGCCGGCTATCATAATATCTGCATCACCATACTTAATCAGACGAGCAGAATCACCAATACTGTGCGCACCGGTGGTACAGGCTGAAACCATACCATAGCTCGGTCCCTGATAGCCTTTAAGAATAGTAACATGACCGGAAATCAAATTAATCAGAGAACTGGGAATGAAAAACGGATTAATTTTACGTGCCCCGTGTTCCACAACAGTCCGTGCCGTTGCTTCAATCGCAGGTAATCCACCGATACCGGCACCGATATTCACCCCTACCCGGGTTTTATCCAGCCCTGGTATGTCATCCAGCCCAGCATCTGCAATTGCCTGCATCGCAGCAGCTACACCAAAATGAATAAACGAATCCATTCTGCGTGCTTCTTTTGCGCTGATGTACTGAGTTACATCAAAATTCTTAACTTCACCGGCAATCTGGCAAACTAAAGACGAAGCATCAAAATGGGTAATAGTGCCAATGCCGCTTTTACCTGCAAGTAGATTTTGCCATGCTGTGGTTACATCATTACCCACAGGAGATACCTGACCCAGGCCGGTAATGACTACTCTTTTTTTACTCATAATTTTGCTCGTAAGAAAAAAACCTCTACCGAATCAGACGAAAAGTGCGCCTTATTTCGACAGAGGAATTTGAATTTGACCAACACTACACGGAATTAATTCAAGTGAGCGCCAACAAAGTCGATAGCTTGTTGTACGGTAGTAATTTTTTCAGCTTCTTCGTCCGGAATTTCGCAACCAAAAGCTTCTTCCAGAGCCATTACCAATTCAACGGTGTCCAGTGAGTCAGCACCCAGATCTTCCTGGAAAGAAGATTCATTTTTTACTTCAGCTTCACTCACGCCTAATTGTTCTGCAACAATCTTTTTCACACGTTGTTCGATATTATTATCCATTGACTGATCTTTCTTTTCTTTGCCCGGCAGTAAGTGCGGACAGGGTTAATTGAATAAATCAACTTTTTTAGTTGTTGATATTATTGTACCTAATAAAAATAGAGTTTTCCATTTAAATTGTTTTTTGCCGTCTTTTCCATGGTTTTCAGTGATTTTCACCGCACTTTTACTTATCACCCAAGTGCAAATTTAACAGCAAGCGGCAGCCATATTAGCACAGCCTGATTTTTTGCGACAAGCAATATGATTTATATTGAATCATTATTAACAATAGTTTTATATAAAAAATTCATAATCAGAGCCAGCTCCGCTGCTGTATTTTCCTGTGTTCCGCCACCGGCATGCCCGCCAGTATCAGGTGCTGCCAGCCATACCCTCTGCTTCAGCTGCCGCAGACGTGCATAGAATTTCAGTGCATGTGCCGGATGCACACGATCATCGTGCCGGTTAGTAGTAATCAATGCCGGCGGATAGTGTTGCAAATCACCCAAATTATGATAAGGAGAAAGCAGCTTTAATGCCGGTCTTTCCAGAGAATTTTCAGGATTTCCGTATTCATCAATCCACGAAGAACCTGCTGAAAGATAAGGGTAACGCAACATATCTGTCAGTGGCACTTCGCACACCATTGCCCCCATACTCTGCGGCTCACGGCAGAAAGCAGATGCTACTACCAGACCACCATTACTACCGCCCTGTATCGCTGTATGTGCTGCCACAGCTCGATGATGTTTATATAAATCATGCAGCACAGCCAGCAAATCACCAACACTGATATGTTTATTAATCCCTTGAGCAGCCTGATGCCATAATGGTCCGAATTCGCCTCCGCCACGGACATTTGCCAGCACAAAAGCATAGCCTCTGGCCAGCCAGTGCCTACCAATACTGCCCAGATAATACGGTAGTTGCGGCATAGCGAAACCACCATACACATAAACAATCGTTGGCGTATCCTCACCGGTTTGTTTACCAACATGAAAATAAGGAATAAATGTGCCATCAGCTGCAACTGCATTAAATTGCCGTACCTGCATTCCTTGCGGATTAAATTGCCGTGGCTGGCAGCGCATAACACACAACTCACCCAGATGTATATCCAGCGTATATAAAGTCAGAGGCTCAAGAAAATTACTGATAGCCAGATACACCACATCACCGCCCCACGGCTGATCAGTAATTTCCAGTGCACCTTCCGGCAAATTCGGCAAAGTAATTTCCTGCCAGCGGCTATCTGCAAAATGCCACGCCAGCAAACGGCTATGCACATTATCCAGTATGGACACCAGCACAAAACGTCGTGTAGTTTCAATATTTTCAATAGCCTGAGTTTCAGTTGGTAAAAAAATCAGCTCAGCCGCACCAAGCTCACCTTTATGCAACTTCACTGCCACCAGACTGCCTGCCGGATAGGATTTATTTGCCCGCTGCCAGTCACTGCGTAACTGCACCAGCAATTGCCCGTACAGATAACCCATCAATTCACAATCATCCGGCAATCCCAGCGGTTTAACACTAAAATCAGCCAGTACCTGATAATACTGTTTGTGATAAAACCCTTCTGCTGCTTCAAGTAAATCAATCGGTGTGCCCTGGCTATCCAGATAACGCCAGGCATTAACCATCATGCCTTCTGCTGCCATTTCCAGTATCGGCAGTGCTTCCGCAAAAGATTGTCCGCGGCGCATCAGCCACACTTGCCTGGGATAGCCCGCCTGCGTTAACTGCCGCTCATCCCAGGCCGGACATACCCATACGCTTTCAGTATCACGCCAGCTAATAATGCTTTTACTGAGCGGAAAATGAAAACCGCCTTCGACAACTTTACGCTCAGCCAGATTAAATTCGATTGTATAAGCAGCATCAGATCCGCCCGCACTCAGACTGATTAATACATGCTCCGGTGCCTGCACATAATGAGCCACTCCCTGTAAGTACACATCATCGTTAAGCAGAGAATCAAAATCAGCTACTGAAAACAAAATTTCCCATTCAGGCAAGCCTGCACGATAACTGGCCGCAGAACATACCCTGTACACACCCTTCGGAAATTCCGCTGACTGATAAAAATGATACATACGTGCACGGTGTTCCTGACAAAAAGGAATTTGCTGCTCATCCTGCAACATAGTCACAATATCATCACGCACCGCTGTATATTCATCACTCGATGCAAACTCAGCCTGAGCAGCTGCATCTGCCTGGTGAATAAAAGTCTGAGTTAGTTCACTATCCAGGTCTTCAAAATGCACAAAAGGATCAGCATCTGTCATCTTTATTTTTCCAATAATTTATATCTTTTAATCCATATAACACTTCTGATATAGCAGACTGTTTATCTGGCCGGACGAATCAGACGGTATACAGATATAAATATAAACAAATAGGGCAGCCCAGACAGGCTGCCCTATTATTTAAATAAAATCAACAATATAATTTCATTATGCTTTTTACTAGCCACACACATTCGTATATACGATGTACAAAATATAAATTGTTAATTTTTATATGGTGCCGACAACGAGAATCGAACTCGTACGACCTGAGGTCACCACCCCCTCAAGATGGCGTGTCTACCAATTTCACCATGTCGGCAATTAACTGTAAAAACTGTTTATTCCGGTATCAGCGGTTTTTGTGCCGGTTTTGCCGGTACGGCTGGCGCACTGGCAGGTGTGGCTGCCGGTACTACTACCTGTTGCTTCGGTTTCACGTTACTAAAATCCAGCCCGCTGTGCCGGTGTGTGGAAATATAGCCTAAAGCTAAACAGGTAACAAAGAATACAGTAGCAGCAATTGCTGTGCTGCGACTGAGGAAATTTGCATTGCCGGCTGCACCAAAAACACCCTGAGCACTACCGGAACCAAATGCTGCGCCCGCATCAGCACCTTTGCCCTGCTGCATCAGCACCAGCACAATAACACTCAGCGCCGCGAAAATATTCACGATTAAAATAAGGGTTTTAAATGCTTCCATGATATCAACTTTTATCAAGCAGGCGCATATGCAGCCTGAATAATAGCGGCAAAACTGTCAGCCTGCAATGAGGCACCGCCAACCAGAGCACCGTCAACATGTGACACAGCCAGAATTTCAGCCGCGTTGCCCGCATTGACACTACCGCCATAAAGGACGCGGATTTTAACATCTTTACCACATAAAGACAAGATTTGCCGGTAAATTAACTCATGCATGGCGGCAATCTGTTCTGTAACCGGAACTTTTCCCGTCCCTATTGCCCATACCGGCTCATATGCCACCGCTACTTCACTCAGATCTGCCTCTGCCAGCAATGACAACTGTGCAGCTACTACCTGCTCTTCCTGTCCGGCGTCCCGTTCGGCAAGTGTTTCGCCAACACACAAAATAGGCAGCAATCCTGCTGCAATACTGTTCTGCATCTTTTCCAGCAGAATAGGATTATCTTCCTGAAAATACTGTCTGCGCTCCGAGTGTCCGACCAGCACAAACTGTGCTCCGACATCAGCCAGCATCTGTGCACTTACTTCACCGGTAAAAGCACCATTAACAGCAAACCGGCTGACATCTTCCGCACCTACAGCCAGTGCTGTATTGGCAGCAAATTCTTTGATACCGGCAAGATAAACATTCGGGGTGGCAATACCACAATATACCTGTGCCGCAGCTGCGTTTACAGGTTGAAGCAATTCTTGCAGCAGCGTGCGGTTAGCTGCATTACTGCCATTCATTTTCCAATTGCCTATTACCCACTTTTGCTGCCACATATATTTTCCCTTAAGACAAATAACATGCCAAACCTGAGCGTATGGCTATGACAGAAAGCTATTATTCATGCCATAAATTAGCTTCAGCTTTAAAATGGCGGCATTGTAACGGAAAATTACCATCTGTGCCTTATCATTACTCAGAATTAAGCACATGTTTAACTGCAACTATACACACTTAACCCAAGGTAAATATTGTCTTAACTTCATCAAAATAATTCTGTTGACCAGATTTATTCTTTATATCTTCATAATAGAAAGAAAATAATAGAAAACAGCCATAAGGAAATCTACTTATCCGCCCCCCCAAAAAACAGATTAAAAACAATTATCTTATATCGTATTGAATAAATAGCCATATGATTTTTTTCCATGCTAGAAAAAGCATCAGACATGATTCTGTCTGACTACCTGTAATCTGAACAGCAGAATTGATTTACCAATACCCTACTGCCGCACCGTAAATAGTTTTATAATCAACTTAAACGATATTCGTATACAATAGTCTAATAACAGAGCATATTGCTTTTCTGAACCCACTTACTACCCACCCGCCCGGCGGGTATCAGCATTTCGGAGCAGACATGGATTTCAATACCGCCCGCTATAACATGGTTGAGCAGCAAATCCGTCCTTGGGACGTATTAGATTTTGATTTACTGGATGTCCTGTCCGACATTCCGCGTGAACGTTTTGTCCTGCCTCAGCAGCAGGAAGTAGCCTATACCGATCAGGCACTCGGGCTGGCTAACGGTGGCAAAATGCTTGAACCCAAAGTCGTGGCCAGAATGATTCAGGCACTGAAACTTAATCTGACCGATACTGTAGTAGAAATCGGCACAGGCTCCGGCTATGCTACAGCCATACTGGCAAAAATGGCCGGTAAAGTAATCAGTGTTGATATTGATGCTGAACAACAACAGCGCGCCCAGCTAATACTTAGTGATATGGACTATACTAATATCAGCTATAAAACCTGTGATGGCTTGGCGGACAAACTCCCCGGCGCACCATTCAGTGCCATTTATGTTGGCGGTTCATTACCAAAACTACCTGATTTATTACTGGATCAGCTGGCAGAGGATGGTCGCATGGTTGCTATTATCGGTGAAGCGCCGGTAATGCGTGCTATTTTATTTGAACGCCAGAATAATCAGCTTAGAGAAACTGTATTATTTGAAACTGTAGCACCGGCTCTACATAGCTTAGAAATACCTGCACCAAGTCAGTTTAAATTCTGAACAAGCTTTAATTCAAAATAAGCAGCGCAATTTATCATTTTGAAAATTGTGCTGCTATCAGAAAATTCTTTTTTTTAAGACAATATACACCTGACAGGCTATCAATAATCATCCGCAAACTTTAATTAATATCAGTATTTAACAGATAAATTTATTTTTTATTTTTTTGTCTGATACTACTTTAAATAGCAATCCCGGCAACCATAAGCCGGTATATTGAAAAACAGCAACACATTGTTTTAAAAACTGTAAAATAAAAAAGATATTCCGAAATTTCGAATACTTATTTCATTGCTCTGGTAATATTTAAAATAATTTTATCTTCAGGAGCAGAATCATGCCTTATCAAACCCGCGCAGACTTACCGGCAGCAGTAAAACAGGCATTGCCTGAACATGCACAGGATATTTTCAAAGAAGCTTTTAATCACGCAATTCAGGAATATCAGGATCCGAAAAAACGCCGCGATAACAGCGATGCCGAAACCATTGCATATAAAGTTGCGTGGGCGGCAGTAGAAAAAACTTACCATAAAGGTAAAGATGGCAAGTGGCAGCCCAAATAATTTTTGTGATTGCCTTAATCCCACCAGCAATAATCTGCAAGAGTAAACGACAAAAAGCAGCGCAAACTTGTATTTAAGGCAATCAATTTGTTGACTCTATTTTAATTACACTGTCGATATGCAGGTGTAAGTCTCTTTTCCAAAGCATAGTGTGTATCTCAAATGATAATTATGAGAACACATTTCTTTTAACACCCTGCCCGCCAGACTTTTTCCTGCTAGATAAAGCACTAGTCAATAGTATATTTCATGTATCAAACCAAAACCTGCTTTGGTTTTATCCTCTTTCAGTTATCGTCTGATTACTACCAACCATCACTAGAACAAAGTATAGTGATTATATATGCCATTTGACAAAACATTATCATAATTAGCGCGGTACAGACATTACTTTCCTCTAAAACCGCTTACTGTGACAGTGAATTTCTCATTAGAAATAGGACATACTAAAAAGTCAGACAGAATAAACTAAAAAGAGATAAAACCATGATGGAGTTTCAAGATAGTTTTGTCAGAAACTTTCAAATGAAGATTTTTATCACCATCTTAGCGAGAGCTTTAAATTATGAATGCTGACTCAGTTTAAGACAAAAAACAAACGGAAGATTTTTGATTAAGCAATATAATTATAACAATCTAAACGCTTAAATTACTCTTCCTATAGTAAGAGAATACATTGAGGTAGATAACTTATCCAATTTTATGGTTGAATACGTACGAGTAGAATTTGAGGAATAAATCAGTTTCTATAATTTAAACCATAAATGACATTTCACAAATCAGTTTATAATATGAGTATCCAAACATTGAACGCTGTCCAATTGCAGCAATGGCAACAGCAAAATCAGGATTTTGTCTTACTCGACGTTCGGGAAGATAATGAAGTTCAGTATGCAGCTATACCTGGCTCTATACACATTCCGATGAATATGATTCCGTTACGCCAGAATGAATTACCGGATGATAAACCCATCGTCTTATATTGCCACCTTGGTATGCGCAGCATGCAGGTAGCTTTATATCTGCAGGAAGCCGGCTTTGAAAATCTCTATAATCTCAATGGCGGTATCAATGCATGGTCACATGAAGTAGATGCAAGTGTACCAACCTATTAATTATCAGCATTGACATTTTAAATTGAAAAGCTCCTTAATTCACGGAGCTTTTTGGCACAGTAAAATTCTAATCATCATCAAAATACATAGTAATTACAGCTTTTTACTCCTCTTACCCTGTGACAATACCACACCACTTAATGTCAGCAATGTACCCACAGCAGCAATTAAGTTAAATGGTTCTTTCAAAATAAGTACCGCACTGATTATTGTAATAATAGGTACTAAATAAATATAAATACTGATTTTAACAGCCCCGACTAACTTAACTGCATAATTCCATGAAACAAAGCAGATTGCAGAAGCACCTACTCCTAAAAACAGGATATTAAGCATATTAACCGGCTTGTAAAAACGTACCAGTCCCCATTCAAAATTAAATAAATACAATGCAGGCAACATCAGAATCAAGCCATAAAAAAAGAAGCGTCTGGTCAGTAAAATAATATTGCAATCAAAACTGCTGCTTTTTTTGGTTAAAATCGAATAACCAGCCCAGAACAGACAGGCTACAACTGCCAGAAAATCACCGAGCGGATTCAGAGAAAGAACAAACTTACCATTAAAACTAATTAAGACCACACCAAAAACTGCCAGCAGACAGCCAATATAAAAACGCAGAGAAGGTGTTTCTGCTTTTAAAAAGAACATCGCTAAAATGGCGGTAAATACCGGAGCCAGACTGGCGATTACACCCACATTAGAAGCTGTTGTATAAGTTAATGCAATATTCTCACATAAAAAATAGCAGGTGACTCCACAAAAACCGGCAGCCATAAACAAAAGCTCTTTCCTGATGCCCTGCCAACTCAAAAAATGAGGAGCCAGAACCCACAGTGTAAAGTAACCCAGCATAAATCGGAAAAATAGAATTTCTATAGGTTTGAATTCTGTCAGTAAAACCTTGGTGGAAATATAGGTTGTTCCCCAGATAAATATCGTAAACAGCGCAATCAAATGCCCTTGGGCTTTTTTTGACACTAACATGAAAAATCTCTCTATTTATACAAATCAAATGCCATCAGAATTTTTTATCCAAAACAGTTTAAACTATTATTGATATTAAATTAAATAATTAATAAATTTTTTCGGCAAGGCAAATAGTTCAGAATGTATTACTCAAAGTCTTTGCAACAAAATAAGAGATAATTATGAATACATTATGATAGCAACAATTATGATTTGATGATTAAAGAATGTAACAGGTTATTTAAAATCAAATATCTTTATCAACAAAAATAATTGATACACATAAAATTTAAGGGCTTTTAGAAAACTAAAAGCCCTTAAAAAAATTCTGGTGCACCCAACAGGGATCGAACCTGTGACCTCCGGCTTCGGAAACCGACACTCTTCCAACTGAGCTATGGATGCTGATAAATATTAAGAGTGGCAGATTTTAGCCCAAATCAGACAGTTTGGCAAAAGCAATCTATATCCATATAACATAAAAATTATTCTCCGCCTGTTTCTAAAAAGCAACCATATGAAATTAAATATTTTATTCATATTTTTATTCATACTGGTAATAATCACATAAAATGAGAGATTAATTGCAGTAAATTTGGCATACGTAAAATTTTTGTGCTATGTTTAATAACTTTGATGCATTAAATTTTGTTTTATAACAAAGAAATATCCCTACAGACAGCTGTCAGGTCTGTTTGACAGGCCACATATATGTATTCTGATTCATGTTCATTTATACGTCCTCTTCCTGCCAGTACTGCACTGGATGTTATTGGTGATGTGCATGGCGAGTGGGAAGCTTTACAGCAATTATTGCACTTTCTCGGTTATGATGAGAACGGACGGCATAAACATGGCAGAAAACTGGTATTTGTCGGCGATTTATGTGATCGGGGACCGGATAGTCCGGCTGTACTCGACTGGGTAATTCAAGCGGTCGCAGCTGAAAATGCATTTACCATTATTGGCAATCATGAACTGAATTTATTGATTGATGATCCTAAAGACGGTTCGGGCTGGTATTTTGACAACCGTCCGCAGGACGAAACATATTTTGCACCATGGCAGCATTATCCGAAAGACAAGCGCAGGCAACTACAGGAAACCATGGCACAATGGCCATTAATTCTGCAACGCGACGATTTACGCATTGTTCATGCCGCATGGCTGCCGGACAGCATTGATAAACTGATTCATTGTGGCGAAAAATCTCTGATTAAACAGTATCACTACTGGGAGAACCGTTTTTTTGATGATTTTCGTCAGACTGAATGGTACGAATCTTATATACAGGAAACACAGCAGCTAAAAACAGAACTGGAAGATGAAAACTATACCATGCCATTTCAGCCCGGTGTTGCTCATTATGATTTATTACGTAGCTGCCATAATCCTATACGTGCACTGACCAGCGGTATTCAGGCTTTAACTCAGCAGCCATTTTATATAAACGGCCGCTGGCGATTTACGGTAAGAAAGCCGTGGTGGCAGCAATATACTGATCCGGTGGCGGTAATTATCGGGCATTACTGGCGCAGCTGGTATGGCACAGCAGGCGTGGCCGAACATCGCAAAGATCTGTTTCCCGAACCGCCAACTCACTGGCTGGGTAAGCAGCAACAGGTATTCTGTGTGGATTTTTCCATAGGTGCCCGCTGGCGTGAGCGCAAAAATGCCATCTTACCGGCAGACAGCCGGATGCATCTGGCCGCATTGCGCTGGCCGGAAAATCTTATCATGTTAAATAGTGGTAAATACTGCCCTGCTCAACGCAATCGCTGAATAATCCTGCCAGTCAACAATACATTTGTTATAATGAACGTTTTTACAGCAAAACAGTATATGCAAAAAGGATAATAACTCCGGCAAATGCTGTTTATACATTAATCTGCAATCCACTTTGGTATAGCACACTGGACATTGTTTCAGATGGTGCCGTTGCATCATTATGCCGGTATCAGAGTAATGAATGTATGCCGGATACTGCCATACATTCATGTATACCAGAGATTATTTACTCAATACCAGAATGACAGACGCTAACTCCTCTTCCAATCAAGTTAAACGCCATCTGAAAACCCGCCATCTGTCAATGATTGCCATTGGCGGCAGTATTGGTACGGGATTATTCATGGCCAGCGGCAGTGCCATTCACGATGCCGGGCCGGGAGGAGCACTGCTGGCGTATATGGCTATCGGGGTTATGGTGTATTTCCTGATGACCTCGCTCGGGGAAATGGCAACTTATCTGCCTACCTCTGGTTCCTTCTCTACCTATGCCGCCCGTTTTGTGGATCCGTCACTGGGATTTGCACTGGGCTGGAACTACTGGTTTAACTGGGTTATTACCGTTGCAGCCGATATTTCCATAGCTTCACTGGTTATTACCTACTGGGAACCATTGCGCTTTATGCCGGCATGGAGCTGGAGTTTGCTGTTTTTTGCTCTCGTGTTTCTGCTGAATATTTTATCTGTACGAGCCTACGGCGAATCAGAATACTGGTTTGCTCTGATTAAAGTAGTTACGGTAATTGTGTTTCTGGGCGTGGGTGTACTGACTATTTTCGGTATTCTTGGCGGCCAGTATATAGGCTTAAGTAATTTCACTATCGGCGACGCACCGATTCTCGGACATGGCTGGTCGGGCGGATTTTTTACCGTACTCGGTGTATTTCTGATTGCCGGTTTCTCATTTCAGGGAACAGAACTTATCGGTATTACTGCCGGTGAGTCAGAAAACCCGCAGGAAAGTATTCCCAAAGCAATCAAACAGGTTTTCTGGCGCATTCTGATTTTTTATATTCTGGCCATGCTGGTAATAGGTCTGCTTATTCCTTATAACAGCGATGCTCTGCTCGGTGCAGATGTGGATCAGGTTGCAAAATCGCCCTTTACACTGGTATTTGAGCGTGCCGGTCTGGCTTTTGCCGCAGCCATAATGAACACTGTGATTCTGACTTCTATTCTTTCTGCCGGCAATTCCGGTCTTTATGCATCTACCCGTATGTTGTATGCAATGGGTAAAGACGGCATGGCTCACCGCACTTTTGCTGAAGTAAACCGTCGCGGTGTACCTGTACTGGCATTGCTGGCAACAGCAATTGTCGTACTGGCTATTTTCCTGCTGGAAAGTGTCGATGAAGGTGCATACGAATACATTGTTGCGGCATCCGGTCTTACCGGTTTTATTGCCTGGCTAGGTATTGCCATCAGCCACTATCGTTTCCGGCGTGCTTTTGTGCGGCAGGGTAATGATGTGAATTCTCTGGTTTATCGTGCCAAATGGTTTCCGTTTGGCCCCATTTTGGCGCTTTTACTGTGTATTCTGGTGATAATCGGTCAGGACAGCCAGTTACTATTGCATGGTGATTTTAAATGGCAGCGCTTTGCAATTACCTATATGGGGCTGCCGGTATTCGCAGCATTCTATCTGTATCACAAGTTGCGCTACCATACTCGTAAAGTACCTCTCGACAAGGTGAATCTCAGCAAACATATCGATTAAAACCAGTATTTACATTAATCATACAGACTACAGGCAGCCACAACTGGCTGCCTGCTGCATTTTCAGCTAACATTAAGCCCGTTTACTTATTATTTATTACAGTCAGAATCACATGCTTACCTATACCCCCGCAAAATCCGGCAGTTCACCTCAGATGAACAAAAAACGTTCATGGCTGCTGCTGTTACTGGTATTTGTGTGGCTGTGGCCGGGTGTACTGCATCATGATTTATGGACACCAGGTGAACCTTATCTGTTTACTACCGTCAGTCAGTGGCAAACTTCAAACTGGGCAGTTCCAACTATTTTTGGTGAGATAAACTGGGAAGCTTCTCCCTTATATACATGGCTGGCAGTCTTATGTCAGCACTTATTCAGCCCGAAACGCATGGATGTCTATGAAGCCACCCGTCTTACCAATGTTATCCTCATAGTACTCACGTTTTCCTGTATTGGCGGTTCCGCACGCGAATTTCTCGGGCGAGGCTACGGCCGGATTGCCGTACTGATTTTATTAGGATGTACCGGTCTGCTGATACCGGCACACTTTATTAACGACAGCATGATTCTCTGTCTTGGTGCATCCATGTGCTGGTATGGTTTTGCGCTGGCGGAACGGCGTATTATGATGGCCAGCATGATGCTCGGCGGCGGTCTGGCAGTTCTGTCTTTAACCGGCAGTTTACTCTGGCCGCTATTGCTGATTCTGATTGCATTCAGCCTGCTGCTGCATTCGAAATGGCAAAGCCGGCGCTACCATCTGGTATTACTCATCTCCCTGCTCTGTGCTTTACCGCTGATGCTGATCTGGCCACTGGCCTTACATCAGACCGCTGCCAATATATTCAATTTGTGGTGGCAATACCATGCCCTCGCACCATTTGGCGGTTTCAGCCATTTTGAGGCACATTTCTCACTTGGGTATTACCTGAAAAATCTTATCTGGTTTGCTTTCCCTGCATGGCCATTAGCCATCTGGACAGCCACACGCTGCAAACTGAACAATCTGCGCTGGGGTATTCTCGGTATTATCTGGCTGAGCCTGTCTCTGCTTGTATTTGCTCTGCTGCCGCAGCAATATCAGGATTTATTAGTATTTGTCCTGCCACCGCTGGCTGTATTAGGAGCAGCACAGCTGGATGCCCTGCGTCGCAACGCCATAGCATTTCTCAACTGGTTCGGCATTATGGCTTTCGGCTTTCTGGCTGTATTTCTCTGGCTGGGCTTTATTGCCATGAATTACGGCTGGCCGGCCAAACTGGCTGAACGGGCAGTTTATTTCAGCCCGTACTACCGCTACGATGTAAACTACTTTCCAGTAATTGTTGCCTGCGTACTGACACCATTATGGCTATGGGCAATTACCCGCCAGCATATCCGCGGCAGACAGGCAGTCACTAACTGGGCTGCCGGCGTATTACTGGTGTGGTCACTGCTGCTTACTCTGTTCTTACCATGGCTGGATGCAGCCAAATCCGCCCGGCCGGTTGTCCAGCAAATGCAAAACAGTCTGAGCGAAGAACAACAACAGGCTTTTATTAATATGCATGACTGCATCAGCGTTAACCAGAATAGCTTTAGCATGCGTATTGCATGGCAGCAATATAGCTGGATTCCTCTGCTGCCGGATAATCCGCACTGTAACTATCGTCTGATCAGCAGAGACTCCAAAACCACTCCGCCGCCTGAATGGCATGAAATCTGGTCTGGCGCCCGTCCGCGTGAAAAAAACAACATCATCGCCTTGTGGGTTAAATCCACTGCAACAAAGGAATAACAATTATGAATACTCCAGTAGAGCAACAAACCAGTCTGCCGGCCACACCCGCCAACGTCGATGCCGGCGAAATCGACAAATTCAGCCAGCTGGCACATAAGTGGTGGGACAAAGAGAGCGAGTTTAAACCTCTGCATGACATTAATCCCTTGCGGCTCAGTTTTATTGATAGTTATGCTCGGCTGGCCGGTAAAGATGTACTGGATGTAGGCTGCGGCGGCGGAATTCTGAGCGAAGCCATGGCAAAAGCCGGTGCCAGTAGCGTTACTGGTATTGATTTAGCCAAAAAATCCCTGAAAATCGCCCAGTTACACGCTATGCAGGAACATGTTGGCAACGTAAGCTACCGTATGGTCAGTGTAGAAGATTTAGCTGCAGAAATGCCGGCCGGCTTCGGAGCAGTTACCTGTATGGAGATGCTGGAACATGTACCCGATCCGGGCAGTGTAGTGCATGCCTGTGCACAATTAGTCCAACCTGGCGGCGTAGTTTGTTTTTCCACTATCAACCGCAATATCAAATCATACATGCAAGCCATCATTGCAGCAGAATACATCTTGCAACTGATGCCGCATGGCACCCATGATCACCGCAAATTCATCACGCCGGCAGAACTGGCACGCCTGTGCCGTCAGGCTGGTCTGGAATGGCTGGGTAGCAGTGGCTTTACCTACAACCCGTTAACCAGACGCTATTACCTTACCGACAGTCTGGATGTCAATTACATGATTGCCTGCCGCCGTCCTTTAGACTAGTAACAGCCTATGTAAAAAGCCGGTATCATAACCAGATACCGGCTGCTGTGACAGTTCCTGAATCACAGCCTGTAGCTACTGCCCTACCAGTGACTTCATAACAGGAACAGTCGACCAGTCAATACTGTCGAGCAGATTTTTTACCACTAATCCCAGTTCTGTATCACCCTCAATTTTTAACCGGCGATTGAAAAACAGTGTATCCGGATCTTCCTGGCGCAATAGCATCTTCATAAAATCGGCGGTATTGGCACTCAGACATAAATCCACCACACCAGCAGCATCAGCAGCCATAAAACGCTCGTTACTGGCACTGAAACATAAATCCAGCCCCAAATCTGATACTACAATCCGGAAATGACGTCCGGCCAGCAAAGACATATCTGCCAGTAATATCTCTCTTCTGAGTAACTGATTTAAGGTATTAACCAATACCCATGCCGGTGGTTTTGCCGGCAGTACTGAAATTATCTTTTTCAAAAATACCGGCATTACTTTATCAGGCACCTGCATGTATCATCCCTTCGCATTGATTAATTCCGGCTTTACCATGCCAGTAACCATCCACCAGTACATTACCTGCATGCATTTTGAGCTCAGATAAAGCAGAAGTTGCCTTTTTTGCTCCGTCCAGAACCTGCTGATGCAATTCAATCACTTCCGCCATATACTCTTTTTGCGGAGAAATTCTTAAATACTTCACACCAATAGCCATCAACTGCTGATAACTGGCGAGTAAAGAATGATAGCCGGCAGACATTGTCTGAATCCCGTTAATAGTCAGAAAAGCCTGCTTTTCGCGTGTATTCAGCAGCAGACCATCAGCATGTTCCAGACATTTAAATTCACAACTGTCTTTTTTCAGATTGTAATGCCGTGCGGTAAAACAGCGTGAAGAATAAGCCAACGGCAATTTTCCCCAGCCAAATACCTCACAAGTCATATCCGGCACTGCCGCAATCATCTTGGCCAGCCGGTCTGCGCCCAGCTCAACCGGAGCAATCCAGCGATAAGCCCCCAGTGACTGCATCAATGCCAGCGTCTGCTCGTTATAAATATTCAGTGCCTGCCCCGCAACAAAAGGGATTCCCTTTGCATACAGCAGCCTCACCGCAGCAAGATCATTAGCCTCTACCTGAAAATCAGCTTGTTCTGTCAGTTTACGCAGCCGCTTTAAATCAGATTCACTCTCCAGCAGCACCTGTGATGATAAAATCACCTCATGCCCGCTGGTAGCAACATCATGAGCCAAATCAATCCAGTCGGCTACTTTCAGCTCCTGCCGGCGGGAACATACCGTCTCACCCATATAAACCGTTTTTAGTGGCTGCTCAGCCATCTGCCGGTAAAAATCCACAATCTGCTGCTTATGCCAGAAAAACAGAATCGGCCCTAACGATAAAGCCAGTTTACCCTGTTGCATCATCTACATTCCCTTATTATTTCCACGGCCGGTTATAAGCACCCAGCGTTACCTGCTGGCCTTCTGAGACTTTGGCCAGTGCCTGCTGCCACAACGGATTAACACTGAACTGTTCCGGACTTTGTATTGCCATATCCAGAGCCTGCCGTAATACCTTAGTGACCTGAGCTGTATAGGCCGGACTGCGCTGCCTGCCTTCCACCTTAATCGCCGCCACACCGATTTCCAGCAATTGCGGCAAAATTTCTATAACATTCAGACTGGTTGGTTCTTCCAGCGCATAATACGTTTCCTGATTTACCTGAAACCGCCCTTTGCATAAAGTCGGATAACCGGCCGGCTCATCCACAATATACCGGTCAATCAGAATATTATTCAGCCGCGCATCCATCCCGTTGTTATGCTGCTCCCAGCGAACATATTTTGCCGGTGAACACACACCGAAAGTATTAGGTGACTCTCCCGTCACATAACTTGAAAGCAGACAGCGTCCCTCTACCATCACACACAAACTGCCAAACCCAAACACCTCAATTTCTACAGAAGTATGTTTAATTACCTGCTCCACCTGAGGTAAGGTCAGCACCCGCGGCAATACCACCCGTTTAATACCAAACAGCTCCTGAGCCAGATTAATCGCCTCATAATTCGTAGCCGACCCCTGTACCGACATATGCAATGCCAGCTGAGGATGTGTTTTTCGCGCATAAGCCAACATCCCCAGATCAGCCAGAATAACCGCATCTACGCCCAGCTCAGCCGCTGTATCCACAGCCTGCTGCCATTTCAGTACATCGCCGGCCTGTGCATAAGTATTAATTGCCATCAGCACCTTACGCCCGTACTGATGTGCATAAGCAATTCCCTCAGCGGCTGATTTATAGTCAAAATTCAGACCGGCAAAATTACGTGCATTAGTTGCATCCTTCAGCCCCATATAAACCGTATCCGCTCCATGGTCTACTGCCATTTTCAGCGCCGGTAAATTACCT
Source organism: Snodgrassella sp. W8124 (assembly GCF_016100875.1). Classification (NCBI taxonomy): domain Bacteria; kingdom Pseudomonadati; phylum Pseudomonadota; class Betaproteobacteria; order Neisseriales; family Neisseriaceae; genus Snodgrassella; species Snodgrassella sp. W8124. Next base: position 97,750 of record NZ_JACFRP010000001.1, on the reverse strand, counting down.
GCCGGGCACACCAGTTCAGGTATTTTCCTACTCATCTGTTTTCACCAACCCCATAAATAAAAACATCAATCAGCAGGTATCAATACCTGCACAAATGCAGGATTAAAACATCTAATACAATCGAATTTATTGACAATAAACAAGCAAAAATTAAATCAAAATATTTTTAATATTTATTTAACCAAAAGATACATAAATAAATAAAAAGTTTAATAAAAATAACAGTGAACATAAGAATGATTGTATAAATAAGCTGCCTTTTGCCGTAGTTTTATTTTCCGAATCATCATAGCGCCTCCATTTATCTGCCATAAAATATGTTATGCTGTACCACATAGTTTATATAGTTAATGTCTGAAGGTAGGGAGAACCAAATGGCAATACCAGAATCAAAACAGGAACTAATTGAAGCAATTAATAAAAACTATACACTACTGACCAAAAAGCTGGCTGCTGTACCTGAACAGAAAGCCTATCTGCCTCTGATGGAAGGCCATGCTAAAGGTACAATGATGAGTGCTGCACAGCTTGTGTCTTATTTAATTGGCTGGGGAGAACTGGTGCTGTCATGGCATAAACAGGAACAGTCAGGGCAGAAAATTGCCTTTCCGGAAGCAGGATATAAATGGAATCAACTGGGATTACTGGCACAGAAATTTTATCGTGATTATCAGGACATTACCGATTTCAAACAGTTACTCTCGCTTCTGGAGACCAACAAAAAGAATCTGATTTCACTTATTGATAGCTTTAGTAATGAAGAGCTGTATGGCTCACCCTGGCATGAAAAATACACACGCGGACGCATGATTCAGTTTAATACCTCCTCCCCTTATAAAAATGCCACAGGACGATTGAATAAATTGTTGAAACAAATTGCCGAATAAGCTTATTTATTTTTAAAATTTATCAAAATATTCATATAGGTTAAATTATATCATCTTAGCTTATTTTTATGATATAAGAATATTATTAACTTTAATGTCAATATTCTTATTTTATTTACGCAAAACAGTTATTATTTTAATAGAGTTTCTTTTAATTTCCTCAGTCATTTAACTTTTATTCTTAGCTATTTTTAATAATGATCAAAATATTATCCTGTAAAACTACCATGAATTATAAATTTCAACTATTTTCTGAATAAATAATTAAATTAAATTCAGGACTGATATATCAGACTATCAATACTTACATCATTAATTTTTACCTTTTGTTTTGAACTAAAATTTCAATTGTTGCTGTTGCATTACAAAGTAAGTTGCATATGTAGGTATTCCGCGTTTTTCATACACAGAACAAACATGTTGTTCATCATTTAAATTGTTTTATTACTGCTCTCTCTCTGCATATTCACTATTCTGCAAGTTTATTACACGGCAATCGCTCAGATATACGCCGATACCGACAAATATAAGTAAACAGATTTTAGCAATTCACTTCTGCCTAAGTTGCTTTTCTTCAAATACAAAATAGCGTTTGCCATTAATTTCATGAATCAGTATCTGCATGGTACTGATTATTTTTTGCGTTATCCGGCCGGAGATAACTTCTAAAGCAGAATTATTAACAGCAACATACAAATTACCGTAGGCTGATTACAGATTTTATTCTGCTACATTTCTAAAGACGTTTCTTAGTCACGGTAAATATCTGGATTAGAAGCTACTACTGTATTCCCATATATAGTTTTGTGGAAATCCCAGATACGGATCACTTTACTACAATTACAGTCCGGAGCTGCTACTCCTGTACTGAGGGCTTTCTGTAACAAATTGCACGCATTATCTTTTTGCTAAATTTCTAGCATACTTTTTTGAATCCTTCAGTATTCTTAAATTCATTATGGTTATGCGAGGCATCATTACTGTCTTTTTTCTCAGCCTCGCATCTGTTCATTGATATCCTTTCAATAATCATGCTCAGTTAGTTTATCGGAAATGTTTTTTAATTACAAAATCCGGATAGCCTTTCCTTATTTGTACAATTTTTCAGAATTTTTTATATATCAGCAAATTATAAACCATGCTGACGTGGTGTAACTCGATTTTCTGTCATATCACGATACAGAATTTTTAAATCCAGATTATCGCTCCTTAAATCTCTTACACCACAGATCACATCAGATTCCTGTTGTTGTACATTGGTATGGCCAATAGCATCTATCTTCTGATAGCCCCGGAAACATAACAAATCTTTTAAGTTTCATTGTTATTTTCCTAATATATTCCTAATTGGTATAATACCTTTAACAATTTTGAGTTCAGTACCCCGCCGAAATCAACTCCATCAAAAAACACATTATCATAGGAAACATTATTCTTTATTTCTCCGGTTTTCTTGTCAACTACTGTTTTGGGCGATTTTAAGGCATTGGTCAGATTTTCTTTACGTATTTTATCGGCTGCCGACTTTAATGTATTTTGTGTAATAGCTTTCTCTGGATTAATGGTCAGTATATCGACTACTGTATCCAGTAATCGCCGCTGATATTGCAATTTATAAATTTCTTCATACAGTGCAGTTTTCTTTTCTTCTGATGTTTCTTTTTTGATTTTTTCCCTCAGCTCTACCTGTTGAGAATCGATATAAGAGTTAATTAACTTATGGCTGTTCTGACGGAATTCTTTATTAACTTCTACCTGAATATTTAATTCATTAAGTACTTTTTCCTTATCAAAGTTGTTAGCCAGATAACCGGCCTTATCGGCATAATCTTCGCTGCTGGTGTCAGTGTGAATAGCGGCTATGGCCTCTGCTGAGGTTTTATCGGAATTCTGCTGCTGAGCTGCTTCATCAGTAATGACGATATTTTTGGTATTAATACCACTATGTGTAGTACTGCTGTCGTGACCACTGTCATGCCCCTCTCCGGATGAGTAGCTGCCGGTAAGCTTCTTAGGGGAATTCAGATTCAAACTGCCACTGACATCAATACCGTTACTGCTACCACTGTAATCGCTGTAATTTTTGATGTCACTGCTGGTAAGACTGCCGGTAATCAAGCTGTTTTTACCTTCTGCTTCTGCGGCACTGGCAGAGGTGATGATCGCCCCTTTCAGATCTGTATTGCCTTTAACTTTAATCTGATAGCCATTATTTCCAGCTATGATGCCGCTCTGTTCGGTTACACTGGCATAATCTGCCTTGATTTTGTTATCACTATAGCCGGCTGAACCGGTTGGAATGAAGTTTGAGTCTACATTTATTTGTCCGCTGACATTCTGCTGTTTACTCTGATATTCCGCTTTGTCCTGAAGGCTGGCTATGTTCAGCTCAGCTGCATCTATGCTCACGCCTTTACCGATTACTTGCGCACCTATGATATTGGTGGCGCCGCCACTGCTAAGGCTGGTATTGCTACTGTTGCTGCCGACATGACTATTACGATTGCTTGTCCCTTGTCCTTCGCCACCACCTTTACCCAGATTGACCCCGCCAGTAATACCCAGAGATGTACCACTGGAGCCCAAACTGGCAGACACTCCGGCATTCCAGCCACTGGATTTATTGCTGCTGCTCTCATTGTGGCTTTGTTCGGCTGCGCGCAGATTAATTTGATTATCTGCCTGTAAATGGGTGCCTTTATTGCCTGCTACATCTGATCCGATGATGTTGATATTGGAATCTTTGCCTGCTCCGGTTGCCAGCAGATTGACTGTTCCTCCGGCATTAATCCGGCTGGCTGAGGCCACCTTATCTTCTGTGTGATTCTCCAAACGGGACTTCTGCTGACCGAATGTTATGCCGACATTAACATCCTTAGGCTTTTTGGGATTACTGATAATATCACTGGCCGCTTTATATGTGTCCATTCCAGCATTAAAGACAGCTAAGGCATTAACACGATCATATTTACTTTTATTTATACGCCCAATTGCATCTTTGGCTTTTTTGACAGAACCACCCTTAGAACTATTTACACTTACTGTAACACCACTTTGCTTCATAGTGTGCACATAATCAGTGCTGTACTGATCCTGAGCTGCCAGCACATTAATTTGTTTAGCCACAACAGCCACATTACCTTCAGTGGAAGCAACAGTACTGCCGCTTTGCGTATAATGATTACCGGCAATAATTGTGGTATCACCTTTCAGACTACCGACATTGCTGCCGCTATGGATAAGGGAATTTCCGGCAATGTCATCGGTTTGTTTCTGACTGCCGATAAAGATACCAGAACCTCCGCTCTTCATCAGACCGGATTTTTTTCTGGCATGATATTCCTGTTCCTGATACTGATTTTCTGCCGCCTCGATTTTAATATCACGACCGGCATGTAATACTGTCTGATTATCTGCAATAACATTGCTGCCGCGGATACTAATATCCTGTTCACTGCCGATACTGACATTACTACCAGTAATAGTACTGCCTACTGCTTCATCATTATGTTTCTGATATTTATCTATGCTTTTTTTAGTGGACAAAATTCCTTTTGTTTTATTGTAATGAGCTTCATCCAGATCCGTTTTTGCCCTGCCCTCGGTAATATTAACTCCTTCCTTACCATAAATATTAATATCACCATTAATACTGTTAATATCACTCTGCCGGATATTAACTTTGTTGCCATTTAATGAAACATTACCATCAGCAACAATCTGAGTACCGCTTTCATTTTTATGATCCAACGCCAGATGGTTTCTGTCACTGAGTTCACCATATCCGGAGTGGCTTGCTGTCTGAACTGTACCCAGATTAACACTTCCGTTACTGCTGGCCAGCTGAGTCAGTCCGTTGGTTGCCGTATTAACAATATTAGCACCATGAAAATTCAGATCATCTACACTATTAACTGCCAGAATTCCATCTTTACTGCCTGTTACATATAGTCCTGCCACCCGATCAATCACGGTACCGCCATTGCGCTCATCACCGTGCGTTGCAGTGGTAGTGTTAACATTTATACGTTGTGCCTGCATGCCAAGCACATTCTGTGCCTGAACGGTACCGCCATTAATATCAATATTATCAGTTGCATTAAGCAGCACATTTTGCCCGCTAATCAGACCACTGTTACTAAGATTATGTGCACCCAAATCTACAATTCTGCGACCGGCCACTGTTCCCTGATTATTAATATCCTTATTAGTATGCAGACTGATATTATCAGCACTGATTAATGCACCGGCTGTATTCAGATCTCCGTCGCGTACCATCAGATATACCTGCGGAACCAGTACGGTTTGCTGACTTCCATCAGGCATGGTTACAGTCTGACTTACCATCCAGACAATATCACTGGTCAGGCGCGCTATCTGATCGGCACTCAGAGCAACTCCCGGTACCAGCCCCATGGTTTTTGCCATACTTATGCCGGCATCCATTAATGCCTTATATTCATCTTCATCACTGTCATATCCTGCAAGGCGGCGATAACCGGTTAACCGATCTATTTGTTCATTAATCAGTCTTTGTTCGTAATAACCGTCCCCTAAGCGCTTCTGTATTTTTTCCGGATCCTGACCTAGCGCTTCTAACAAATAATTGCTACTAAGCCATTTATTTTTATTGGTAAATGCTGGATCGGTTTCAACCAAATAACCTTTATTATCCGGATCAATATGATACAAACTATTATTAGGTAATTTATTATTCAGGCTGGTAAGTGTTTTAACATTGGGTACATTTGCACTATCAGTTTTATTATCACCTACATGCTGATTATTGGCTGACATGTTGTGATCGTCTGTATTATCAGCATTGACATTATCTTTAACTGAATTATTGCTTGTAACATTGTCTGTATCTGTATGCTTACTATTGGAACTGCCAATAGATGTACTACCCGTATGTACACTTCCTGCATTCTCTATGTTACTGGTATTATTATTTACTCCAATAATGGTATTGTCCTTAAAATTAACTTCCGTGTGTTGCTGGATAATGCTGACAGGTTGTTCAAGATCAATAGTCGTGGTTGTGGTCTCGTTTATCTTACCTCTTTCTTCTCTTCTATAGACACGATGCTCGATTCCCCAGCCACTTTTACCTTTTTTATATCCGCCTACTGTACCAGTATCAACAACACGCTGCTGACCTTTACTTTCAATATTATCCAGCTGTAACGAATCTGCACCAGTCAGACTACCGCCTACCAGAATCCGGCTGTTATTATTTTCCCAATGGTTGCCGCTTATATTTAAGTTACCGCCAATAATAATTTCACCCGGACTGCTTTCACTGACACGTTGTTTATAAGTTTTGCGATTGAAATCCCACCATGTGATACCGGTTTTTTCCGCTCTGGCCATAGGACGGCCATCATTAAAATAAAATTCAGAATGTTGTTTTTTAATCTTTCGTTCATTAAAATGCCCGTCCACTCCCTCTGTCCATTTCTCTGTCTGGCCGGGGAATAAATACTGTTGAATATGCTGCTCAGGATTTGCCAGATATTCTTCAAGAGTGAAATGATTATTCAGATTACGTAATTCATTTACGGCAATATTTCCATTTCCTTTTGCCTCAATACGCGCACTGCTGTTTATCAGACTATCAGCCATTCCGGAAGCATGATATTGTTTGTCCAGCTTTCCGCCAATAGCAAGATCACCTTCACTGAGTAAATAGCCCTGCTCCTTATTAACTATATCTCTGGCACCTATATCCAGCTGCTGGCGTGCAGCAATAATTGCTGCCTTAGTCTCATTACCCGTTATTTCTTCTCGATTTAACAAACTGCCGGTACCTATCGCCACATGGTCTCCGTAAATGCGTCCGGTACCAACGTTATCTACAAGGTTTCCAGCTTGAATCAGAGTCAGACCATTACTGTTTATCAGACCTCGGTTAATTACACTGTCCTGCACATTTAATTCTGTATGCTTATTACTCTGAATAGTACCGGCTGCCTGATTATCTATTCGGCTGGCATCAATAATAACACTATCACCGATAACATTATGATTATTAATTATTTTGCCATTACTATGCAATTTCAGACCAGCATTAGCACTTATATTCCCGTTAATATTAAAATCATCTGTTAAATCTATAGATGCATCATGACCGGCAGCTATGCCGGCATCGTCAGTACTGGCATAATCCAGTTTTTTTGCCTGTAAATTTAAATCATTTCCGGCAAGAATTTTACCGTTTTTGGTATTATCAATTTCCAAAGTATTATGCAGCTGATCATGAATATTTACATTATCTGCGCTACTGATTTGTCCATACTGATTAAGTAGTTTCTGATTGATTTGTGCATTTAGCTGCTTATTGGCGCGGATGTTACCAGCAGTGTTATCGATACTGTCTGCTGTGAGATCAATACTGTCTGCATCTATACTGCCATTATTGCTGTTATCCAGTGTCGATGCTTGAATTACTGCACCTTTACCAGCCTGAATCTGACCGTTTGCGCTGTTATTCAATACCAGATTGCCTGGTCCATCAGCATTTAGCAGTAATTCTTCATTACTTACAATATTTCCGCCTGTGTTATCCAACTTTTCGTCAATCTGCGCCTTTAACTGTTTACCTGCCTGAATGATACCTTCTGATTTATTCTCAACGCGGGCTGCTTTCAGATTCAGATTCTTCTCACTGCTTATTATTCCTTTATTATTATTTTTAATACTTTCCGTATTTAGATAGGCATCTTTACCGGCTATGATTTTTCCGCCGTTACTGTTATCAACAGCCAAATGGCTTTCGCCTTCACTGTTGAGCAACACATCTCCGCCACTGCCAAATTCTCCGCCCTGATTATTCAGGCTGCTGCCAATCTGTGCCTTTAACTGCTGATTTGTCCGGATAGCTCCGGCAGCATTGTTTACACTGTCTGCTGTCAGATCAATACTGTCTGCATCTATGCTGCCATTATTGCTATTATCCAGTGTTGATGCTTGAATTACAGCCTCTTTGCCCGACTGAATCACACCATTTGTACTGTTGTTTAAACTTACCGATGCCTTAAGATGCAGATTTTCACTGCTTATTATCCCTTTATTATTATTTTTAATACTTTCCGTATTTAGATAGGCATCTTTACCGGCTATGATTTTTCCGCCGTTACTGTTATCAACAGCCAAATGGCTTTCGCCTTCACTGTTGAGCAACACATCTCCGCCACTACCAAATTCTCCGCCTTGATTATTCAGGCTGCTGCCAATCTGTGCCTTTAACTGCTTATTCGTCCGGATAGCTCCGGCTGCATTGTTTACACTGTCTGCTGTCAGATCAATACTGTCTGCATCTATGCTGCCATTATTGCTATTATCCAGTGTTGATGCTTGAATTACAGCCTCTTTGCCCGACTGAATCACACCATTTGTACTGTTGTTTAAACTTACCGATGCCTTAAGATGCAGATTTTCACTGCTTATTATCCCTTTATTATTATTTTTAATACTTTCCGTATTTAGATAGGCATCTTTACCGGCTATGATTTTTCCGCCGTCACTGTTATCAACAGCCAAATGGCTTTCGCCTTCACTGTTGAGCAACACATCTCCACCACTGCCGAATTCTCCGCCCTGATTATTCAGGCTGCTGCCAATCTGTGCCTTTAATCTCTGGTTTGTCCGGATAGCTCCGGCTGCATTGTTTACACTGTCTGCTGTCAGATCAATACTGTCTGCATCTATGCTGCCATTATTGCTGTTATCCAGTGTCGATGCTTGAATTACTGCCTCTTTGCCCGACTGAATCACACCATTTCCACTGTTGTTTATACTTACTGATGCCTTAAGATGCAGATTTTCACTGCTTATTATCCCTTTATTATTATTTTTAATACTTTCCGTATTCAGATAGGCATCTTTACCGGCTATGATTTTTCCGCCGTCACTGTTATCAACAGCCAGATGGCTTTCACCTTCACTGTTGAGCAACACATCTCCGCCACTACCAAATTCTCCGCCCTGATTATTCAGGCTGGTGCCAATCTGTGCCTTTAATCTCTGGTTTGTCCGTATCGCTCCAGCTGCATTGTTTATACTGTTTGCTGTCAGATCAATACTGCCTGCATCTATGCTTCCATCATTACTGTTATCCAGTGTCGATGCATGAATTACTGCTCCTTTACCAGCCTGAATCTTGCCATTTGCGCTGTTATTCAATACCAGATTGCTGAGCCCATCAGCATTTAGCAGTAACTCTTCATTACTTGCAATATTTCCTCCCATGTTATCCAGCTTTTCGTCAATCTGCGCCTTTAACTGTTTACCTGCCTGAATAACACCCCCTGCCGTATTCTCTGCGCGTGCTGCTTTCAGATTCAGATTCTCACTGCTTATTATCCCTTTATTATTATTTTTAATACTTTCTGTATTCAGATAGGCATTTTTATTCGCTATGATTTTTCCGCCATCACTGTTATCAACACTCAGACGGCTTTCGCCTTCACTGTTGAGTAATATATCTTCGCCACTGCCGAATTCTCCGCCCTGATTATTCAGACGGCTGCCAATCTGTGCATTAAGCTGCTGATTGGTACGAATCGCTCCCTTACTGTTATCAACAATATCGGCTTTTAATATCAGACTATTACTATCAATACTGCCCTGCCGGTTATTCAGGTTATTCGTATTCAGTTTAAGAGATGCACCGGACTGAATTTTTCCGTCCAGACTGTTATTTATATTTCCACTCTGTATACTTAGCTGTTCCTGAGCCGCAATCAAACCATTATCACTGTTATCCAGCTGGGCACTGTCTATATCAATATTCTTTACCGACTGTAATTTACCTTTTCTGTTATCCAGTTTGCCACTTTTTGCCGATAATAATTCTGTTGTAGTAATTTCACCCTGATGATTATCAATGCTATTGGTATTAATTAATGCCTGCCGAGCACTGAGTTTACCTTGATAATTATCAAATATTTCACCACTTACCGTTAATTTATTCAGATTCAGACTGCCATGATTATTCAGACCAGTCTTCGAGGTTAAATCAATACCACCATTGGCAATAATCTGACCATTATCATTAATTATTTCCTGATTACCGATAATTTGTCCGGTTTCAAATTGTGTTTTATGCGGATTAACAGCAGTGACTGTTTGTCCGCTACCGGCGGCTGTAGTAGGAGGGGTAACAGGTTCTGCCGGTTCTGGTTTATGCTCCGGTACAGGCGGAGCAGGCTTATCTTTCTCAGGTGCATAACCAATCAGGCCATTATTACGATTATCCAGCTTATTCATATCCAGCGCTAAACCTTGAGTACCGGTCTGAATAATTTTCCCGTTCTGATTATGAATATTATCTGCAATAATATCTATCCGGCCGGCATTAATTTCTCCCTGATTATGCAGTTTTTGCTGTCGGATATTGATTTCATCTGCAGTAGTCAGTAAACCACTGTTTTCTAACTGCTCACTATGAACCAGCATTTTTCCCTGACTTGAAACTGTTCCACTATTCGTTACTCTGTCAGCATTGAGGGAAACACTGGCAATATCAGCACCAGAAGATTTCTGATCAGAAACGACAATACTGCCGCTATTGCTCAGGTAACCATTAGCATCTATGCTTAAATTACCATTACCGGCATAAATCTGCCCCGCATTATTAACACCAACGCCTTTATCAGTACTAACCAGTACAATCTTACCGGCATACATACCACCCAGTTTGCCTGCATCGATAGCTACTAAAGGTTTATTCTCTGCAGAGGTCAGTACAGACTCAGTTATATTTCCCTGTACATCTGTATTATTGCTCCCTGCTGTAATATTCAGATTATTTGCCCAGATACCCGCATTAATCTGTGCGGCCTGCGATAGAATGCGTGTATATTCACTGCTTCCGGTATCCAGACCGTCTCCACCGATACTGATATTACCCTGCCGGACTTCAAACCCATCTAAATTACCATTCTTGATTAGCGGTTTACCTGTAGTCAGCGTTACTCCCGCTGCATTAATAAATCCGCTGCCATTCACATTTATCCCCGCCGGATTGGCTATAATTACTTCTGCACGCCGACCGGCAACTTCTATATAGCCATTCAGCTGACTGGGATTGGTACTATTAATCTGATTAACAATAACTCTGGCTTCACCTTTACTCAGCCACGGATTGGCCTGTATCCAGCCGGCCAGTCTGGTTTCCGTATTTTTTCGGCTATTATTTAAAATAGCGCCTTTGTTATCTACATCCATCTGCCGGAACTGATTAATTGAAACTCCGCCTTTAGTAGGTGTTCGAATATTAATTTGCGGTGTTCCATTCGCTGTTTGCAAAATAGTCGGCTGCTGATTTTTCGGTGCAGAAGTATCAGCATGAATCGAACCTGCTCGGCTGGAATCAATAACCAGAGTGCATAAACCGAAACCCAGCAGAATAGACCAAGCCAGAACAGGCAAACCTACAATCTTGATTGTGCTATTCATTATTGCGGTACTACCGGCAGTACTGTCTGCAGTACTTTTTCCTTCACGAATAGTATTTTCCGCAACAGCCATCATTTGCCCGCGTTTTTTATTGAAAATTACCTTAAAAAGATTCTTATTCATTTTCCTGCCCTTTGAAGAGTATATTTAATTAAAATTTCTCAAAACCAACTGGAATATTGTCTTAATATTTATTCAGAAAAAGCCAAATATTAAATAAATTTATTCAGATTAAAATCAAACGTATATCAGCAGAATAAAATTCTAATAATGACAAAACAATAATTATTAATTGATCGATTATTCGTAATTTTTCCGGTAACTCTATTATTCATCATGCAATCCTCTTTATTTCATAATCAACGCTATATTTTGAATAAATTTGTATTACAGCTCTTAAAGTGAATAATTCAGATTAAATCCGAATGTGGTTCTGTCTGTACGAAAATGCTGCGGTTTATAAATCGGCTTTCCCATAAATACGTCGTAATACCAGTTTCCGCCAGCCTTTATTTGACCTTTAAAACCCAGTACCGTACCCGCCAGCGTCTTTCCTAACTGCATTTCACTTGTTCTTCCCGTTATATGCCCTACGTCAATCCCCGCATATACCTGATGACCCGGTAAATACTGCCAGTTCAGATTGTTATTCCAGTACCAGCCATGCTCTCCCATCAAAGTAAGCTCTCCGTCAAATCCCCGCACAGTGTAGCGCCCGCCTATCGATACTTGATCCTGAGTAATTAACGGGGTTTTATTCCACTGCCCGTGAAACGAGGTGTCATAGCTAAAGTTATATTTTCCTACCCTGAACGGCTTCATCAGTGAAGCATCCAGTGTGATTATCTCCATCCTCGAAGTGCCTTCACCAAATTCTTCTTCCGCTGCTCGTAAACTGTGGTCTGCACCGGTTCCGCGCTTATAACCTGCACTCAGATTAAGTATGGCATTTCCTAAATATTCCTGATGATTCAGCCCTATAGCCCAGCCCGCCGTATGCCTTCTCTGTACTTCGATTTCAGCATCGTCTATATAGTTATGAGATTTACGCCGCCATATTCTGGCACTTACATCAATTTTACGGTAGCTGTTACGATATATCATTCGGGTTATCCCCAAATCTGTATTTTCACTGCTGCCGTTATAATCATAATTCTGGTTATAACCGGCTATAGCCTGATGGTAGCGGTAATAATTCTGGTTAAAAGCTATCAGCCAGTTTCCTACCGGCACTGAATAATGAAGGGAATAGCCGTGTGTACCACTGCCGGTACGATTACCATCAATATCTACTGTACTGTCTTTACTACCCAGATCATGGTTATAGTTCACATAAAACAGATCACTTAAACCTAACGGATTATCAACAGATAAAGTTACACCGCCCTGATAACGTCCGGTAGCATGACTACCTGAGTCATCTGCATTAAAGCTAATCCGTACTGGTACTTTACGCTGCGACCATGAAACAACCACATCACTTTCGTTCGGTGCTTCAGCCGGCACTATCTGGATATCTGCCTCTACTGTCGGTACGCGTTTCAGGTTTTCCAGTCCTTGTTCTAAATCCCGCAGATTCAATATGTCACCAGATCTGGCAGGAAATTCATTCTGAATACGACGAATACGATTTACATGTGTCTGATCAGCATTATCAAGGTTATAACGAATTTCATGAATTCGTCCCGGAATAACTGTCAATACCAGCTCACCAGTACTTAAATCCTGCGGGCTGGCCAGAATGCGTGTAGTAGTATATCCCCTGTCTATTACTGCATTCTGCGCCAGTGTCATAATATAATTAATACCATTGCTACCCAGACACAATCCCGGTTTGAATTTACTCTGATAAATAGCTTTATTTAATGCAAATTGAAACCGCTGTGCCTGATCACCATTTAATTTGATGCTTCTGATGGCAAAACATGGTTTTTCATCCTGAGGTAAACCGTTAACCGTACCTTCAATTTGGGGAGGCTGTAATCGCACATTGACTTCAGGCTGCATTTTTTCCTGAAACTGTTTCAGCCTTTGCTGTTCGCGAATAATCTGCTGCTGTTCAATATCTGCCGGATTAGCCGGACCTGACGATGGTGCAGCATACGTCTGATATATTACCCCGTTAATTAGACTTAAAAAAAATAGGTATTTACTGATGTTCATAACATTACCTACAAATTCTTATTTTAATTAATAATATAATACATAAATTAACTAAACAAATTATTTAACTGATTTATTTATAATAAAATTATTTTATTAAGAAAATTTAGTTCAGGTATTTACAGAAAAAAAATATTTATAGAAATTAATTTTATATAAATATTTCAATATATTAAATTAAAAAATATTATATATAAATATATAAAGCTATTATAGTTTTCTTTTTCTGGCTTCAGGTCAGATATTCAAAAATTAGAATTAAATTATTGTTTTAAAAAATATTAAATATAAATTTAATTTAATTAACAATTTTTGTTGTAAATTTGGTTTATTTTCCTTAAATTAAATATATTTAATCAATTTTAAAATAAATATAAATTAGATACTCAAATAAATACATTAGATAATCTTTCACTTTTCAGTTAGAAATTCTCAAATTTTTCTCATATTTTAATTAATATGATTAATCATAATATTAATCTTAAATGATTAATTCTTAACTTAATCAATGGTGCCAATTTCATAAAATTTATCAGGTGAGTATTTTTTCTTAGTCATAATTTCACTTCAATATGATTTATTTTTTATAATACATGCTTTCACTAAAAATACCAATTAATAGAAAATACCGTTTCTATAATTATTTTTATCTGTATTATTATGATAATGTCACATTAAGATATAAATATGGGGCTGATATTATCAGGCTAGCAACACTTACATGACTCTTTTACCTTTTGCTCTTAGCTCTTCATCATGTTTTTTTCTGCATTGCAGCACAGGTTCCCCATATGATAGTAGTCCATCATTCAGTTTTGCTATAAGAAACCTTATTCTGTGAAAATCTGATTTCATCAGGATTTATTACGGTCATTCCTTTTCCAGCAAGACCGACCGATTATCTGACTTGCTATGCATATCTGGAAAATAATAAAAGCTCTCCGTTGCTTAGGCGGGAAGCTTCATTACTCATCTACCGGATAAAGCTCTTTAATATATTATTCAACAAAAGGCTTTAACTCCTCCACAGGATAGATTTCTTTTCTCTGTACTAGATAAGCATCGTCATAAATTACTCTGGCTTCAAGAATCTTAGCTAGTATGTAAGTAACCAATACTGAAAATTTTCGGTTTTTCTCTCCACGATAGATTACTCCTGACATAATTGGTAAATCAGCTTCTGACTCATCTCTAACTTCTGGTTCAAAGTAAGAAAAATTACTCCAGCATACATTATCGTTACTATGATCCTGAATAATTATAAAACCATGAGATAAATCTAAATCACTATTATTTAAAACCCCAATAGAAATCATTCTTGTATCAATTAATAGCTCTTTCAGATTACTAACTAATCCTTTAACTATTTTATCGAAAGAGGAAGTTTCTTTAATTGGAAACATGATTTCATTAGTCATTATTTACTTCCGCCTTTTGATATTGAGCTGCCAGTTACATTTAACTAACCATCTTGAGTTTTAATATAAATATTACTTACAGTACCTTCTTTTGTAATATTGCATACAGGTGATCCTGGTTTAAAATGATTAATTATTTCATTCATACTCACACCTGTTTTAGAAGCATCTATATATAAATCACCTTTATATCCTTGCTTGGCCATATCCTTAGCACCATCAGTAATGTTTCGTCGGACCGCATGAATGCTTTACCCTTGAACTTCTTTCAATTGAACAGGAACCCCATCAAGCCAACCATCAATACTAGGATTGTTTGCTTTTTCTGCTCCTTTAAAAGTACCACCTTTATATTTCACCATATCTGATGTTTGTTGATATTCATGTGGCTCAAGTGCATTTTTAATAACGGAACCTTGTTTATCTGGTAGTAAAGCGGATAACTCAGAAGCAGCATTTCCAGCTTGTCCCGCTCCACTCATCCTCTTTCCAGCGATAAAAATAATCCCCACTAATTAGGCGGGGATTATTGATCACCACCATTTTGGATACGCTATAAAAGCATTTAATATATTATCCCTCTCGTCTAAATCGATCCTTTCGTAGCCTTCAGATTTAGATATATTTTCATTAATGTCTTTTTTAAGAGAAATCCAACACATCTTATTCTTTTTAATGTCTATTTCTAGTTTGAAATTATCATTCATATCCTTAAATACTGCGAATTTAGATAATTGTAGGTCTTTAATGAAAGAATCAAAAACATTACATTCAAACCAAGCTTCTGACACATTTTTTAGCTCGAAACCACTTTTTTCAATATCAATCGAAATATACAATTTTAATGAAGGCCAATGCTCATCTATTTCAATTGTGTCTATAGAAATTTTTATTGGATTATTAATTAAGATATCCATTAGTGCGCTCTCATATATCGTACATGGGTAATTGTTGGTAACTCACCTCTGATCTAGGTGGTTTAAACTCCAATTGACACCCATTGACAGTAACTCTATCATTATAAGGAATATTATTTTTAGTAGCGTTATTTACAGCTGACTGAAAACTTCTTAACTGTTCTTGGCTTGTTAATTTTACAGACTCTGGAGTAAGCTCATAATCATAACAATAGAGTAGGGTAAATTATTTACTCAACTTGCTATATAAGTCTAAAAGATAATAATTAGAATCTCTAATAGTTAGGTAGGAATTATTTTTATTATGATATTTTAGTCATTATATTTTTGATAATAGGTTCAACAGATTGTTCTAGCTTTTCACTATCTATCGTATAACGATTTAATTCAATTTGATTTTCTGCATCAAATAGCAATTCTCTTAACCATTTTTCTTCTAATGCCAATATCTGATGCTCAGCTTCATAAATACTAGATTGTATTTCATCCAAACTAATTTTTTTATTTAAATAAGAATTACATTTTTTTTTAAGATTATTAATAACATCAGGATATATCCAATTCATCACTTTTCACTCCTTCTTAGAATGGTCACTACAATTTTACTATTCCTTTCGGTAACAACACCTACACCACCACTCCAATATACAGTCCTTTTTACACCATTAACCATTGAACTGGTTTTTGTTCCATTTTGTATAGTGTGCTCTACAATATTAGGAGAAATGTTACAACCAGCTCCAACTGTACCGGCAGGGAACCCTAACCATGATGGTTCCATCCTATCAACTGCATGTTGTGAATATAATCTGTTTCCAATCGACGCATATTGCTTACCGTAAATAGTCTTTTTGGGGTAGTTTTGCCAAAAATTCCATTCAGAGAATTACCATTCATTCCCTTTCCTGCTTTACTACCGGTCAGTTAGTCATCATTGATTTACAGCCGGGGCTGTTGATTATCAGGATTGAGAGACTGAGATAAGAGGTAAAACAAAATCCCCACGGGTAAGGTGGGGATTATTCATTAATAGATGGTTTCACACTGTATGCTAGACAGTTTTATATTTCTCAAAAAAGCACTCATTTTTTTTAGATACCAATTAAAATCTGGAATATCTTCCCCAGATAAATACTGACGATTTATTGACAGTGACATAGATAAATAGTTAGGGTAAATTAATAAATTACCTCCTGATTCATTATCATAAACCATCACTATACCGACTTTATCCATAATATTATGAGAGTTTATAAACTCGTCTAAATTGAACAGATTCATGTCTGTATTCAACCAATCATAATCTTCGATATCATTTGACGATAGATAAGTAACTATATTTTGATAATAAATATTCCAGCCACTATTTATCAGGCACTTTAATATCTCTTTAGGAGAATATTCTTGTGCAAAATTTATATCTATGCTGACTTGCACTCCCATATTAATATTCCTTAAACGTTATGTTCTTTGGTGTTAACCAGTCTTTAATATACTGAGGGATAGGTGTGTTTGAATGCACTTCAAAAGACACACCATTTTGCTTGGTAATACTCGCATGAGATCCCACATCAGATTTGAATTTTTCAAATCCTTTACTACCTGTCTGAGCATGATCTTGCCAATAGCGTCCTGATTTAGCTTCATACCAGATTGAATTATTTGGGCCATAAGCGCCATCAAACTCTCGTCCCTGATTTTTAAAGCTACCTTTACCACCTAAAGTTTGATGCAAATAATTTTCAAAATCCTTACCAATAAATCCTTGTGCACTTGTCGTCCCCTTTCCAGTATTAGTGTTGCTCTACATCCATCGCCCGACTGTTTCAGTTTTTCCCTATATGCATCAGGTGGTTGCAACACCTTTTTCCTTAGTTCACTATTCTATCGTATTTTTTTACCCCGACATGCTTTTTTCGCCGTTTTGCAACTCGCTTTGAGGGATTTTTCGATAACGCGTCCGTGACTCGCAGCTTGTCTGTGAGTCACGGACGCGTTGACCGGGAGCGCGAACCGGGTCAAGGTTCGCAAGTGATGATTTAGCGGGGAGCCCCTTTTAAGGGGCGGATGAACAGGCAGATAGCGAGCACGGTAAGGAGCAAGAAACAACGTGACTGCAGCCCGCGCACAGCGTTGGATGACTGAGGGTTGTGCGGGGTAAAGCTTTTTAGCGAAGGCCTACGGCCGACCTGCCTTACTGGTGTTGACCTTGGAGCCGCAGGGATGCGGCGATGGCGGCAGGGATGTGGATGACTGCTGCCAACAGCAGAGCGAGCTTGCGAGCTGTGCGCCACTCCGCGCTAAGGTGCCGATTGTGGGGGCGCAAGACATAATGTGGATTATACGAACACGAGCCGCCCACTGAGCGGTTTTACACCGTAGGTTACACGTCTAACGGCGGGTTCAGCAACCCCAGACCGCAACTGACCATCAAGGGGCGCTGGCTGGAGCAGATAGGCTTTTATGTTGGTTGTACAGTTATCATTAAAGTTAAGCAAAATAAACTTATTATTAAACTAACAAGCAAGTTTTAAAAAACAATAAAAGATCCTCACACAAATTAGGTGGGGATTGATACTTATTCAACGGGCTCTAATGAAACAGCCATTTCTAATACTATATCTAAGTAAGCTTTTTCGCCATTATGATTTCGCCGTTTCAGTTCATCATATGCGTAAATAATTTCAACTTTAGCCCCTTTTTGAAAAAGCTTTTTATCCTTGTAATTAATATAGTTATAAATGCTTTCTTCAACTTCGGAACCATCATCTAATAGTAAACTAAAAGCATTATCTACAGAAGAAGGATCTTGACCTGCCACATAGGTTCTAGTTATTACTCCCGACACGTGCAGTAAAGGCATTTTTCCTTGTTTAATACTATTCCACCATTCTTTAGAACCAAAAAGGCCATTTGTACCTTTTAAACCCATATTTGGTCTCGACTTATCGAGCGTGAGTGACTGTGTCATTACAATTTGCTCAGGATTATCTTTTAACTCTTCAGATAAAAGATAAACTAATTTCATAGGAACTTTTGAATTTTCTAACTTTAATAACATATTTCTTACCTTTTATTTTACTTTTTCAAAATGGACAATATTTTTATTAAAAATCTCTATGCCTTTACCTTGCCCAAGTTGGGTTGTCATTTGCCCTCCTTCCACTTTGAATCGAGTATTCGTATTCATCCATTTTCCTGTTTGAGTAGACATATTAGGGAATTGTGTACTTGCTGGTTTGTTTGCTGAAATCCCAATTTTTTCAAGCTGAGAAAACGTCCCTGGTTTAACTACTATTTTAACCGTAATGCCGTTATACTTTGATGAATATTTTAATACTGGTGAAACAGAAGTTTCAGTCGTTGCTGGCATTATACCTGTTCGCTCAAATTGCTTAAACTGTTCTGGTGACATAGTTCTATAAACAATTTCATTTCCATAAGCATCATATTGTTGTACTGGACTAAGTGGATTTTTAGATTGAGTTACTGGCACTCCAATCCCTTCCCTTGCAACCTGTGTAGGTCCCGCCGTTCCCTTTCCGGCTTTTGCTTTAGAACCCTGCTTTTGCATCATTACAGAATATCTATTTTTTATCAAACCTATTTCGTCATTGGTTAGTCTCCTTCCTTTTTTCATGCTCAGTGCACGTATAACTGTTTCAACACTAACTCCTGAGTTGAGTAATGTATCAACTTGCTGTTGCATTATACTAACTGACCCTATGTAGCTCCCAGCAATTTGATATTGGAATACTCTTATGGCTATCTGTTCGTCAGAAGCTCCAGAGCGTTTCATTTTTTTGACTAGATTTAACATTGTAATTTGGTTGAAATCTGCATTGCCAATTACGCTCGCTGGTATCCATTCATTTGCATTTAAATCAAATATGCGTGAACCAAACCTACGCTGACTTTCTCCAGCCCCCCTCATCATTTTATTAGCATAGCTTGTCAATAATATTTTGGATTCTTCTTCTGTTATTTGTTCTGTCATATACAAATTCAATATGATTTTATTTGCTTCATCAGAGGCCTTTAAATATTCTTTTTCAACCTGAATCCTGCACTGATCTGTTTTGCATGCATCATATTTTCTTTGATAATCATCCGCACTTTGTACACCTGCTTTTTTCAGTTTTTCATTTAATATTTTTTCCTGAGTGTTAAGTTTACTTTCCCCCTTACTGTTACGAAGTGCATTATTATCAACCGCCGTATGCCCGGCCTGATTCCCCTGTGCCACATCAGCCATACTGCCGCCTACTGCCGCTCCTGTTGCTGCTCCAGCCAACCCTATGATTGATGAAACCGTGGCTTTTTCATCTGCAGTTAAATCTTTTGATTCCTTGCCATACAGCCATTTCGATACTACCGGCGCCAGAGCTTCTGTTCCTGCCGCAGCCAGTCCGCCAGCCAGTGCATTATTTCCTCCTGCTGCCGCTACTGCTGCTCCTACTACTGCGTGCGCCACCAGATGCGCAGTGCTGCCTTCTGCATCTTTTCCTTTAAAGTACTGCCCTATCTGATATGAAACTATCGGGCTGGCTGTGGCTGCCACTATCCCTCCTATGCTGTTAGTCGGTGCGGACAGACCTGCTCCTATCACATTTAACAGTAATCCGCCTGCATTCCACTGCGACAGTTCTTTTTCATATTTTTCACGTTCTTCCGGACTCAGTGCTGTATTTTTCAGTTTTTCTTTGAGGGCATCTTTTTTACTGTTTATTATGGCAGAGGCTGTCTGCATGTTATCGCTGAATTCCTGACTGATTTCACGCTGTAAATCCAGCTCTTTCTGTACCTTATCTTTATCAAAGTTATTATGCAGATATCCGGCCTTATCAGCATAATCTTCGCTGCTGATATCAGTATGGATGGCTGCTATGGTTTCTGCTACGGTTTTGCCGGTTTTCTGCTGCTGCACTACTTCATCAGTGATGATGATATTGCCGGTATTAATACCACTGTGGGTAATACTACTGGTATGACCACTGTCACTACCATAGCCAACCGTTCCTTTGACGTTGCTGACACTCTCGCCTGTTTGGTTGTTTATGCTGGAATTATCCCAGCCTCCGTGATAGTTACCACTGGCACCTATTCCAATACTGCTGCCACTGTAATCGCTGTGATTTTTGATGTCACTGCTGGTAAGACTGCCGGTAACCAGGCTGTTTTTACCTGCTGCTTCTGCGGCACTGGCAGAGGTGATGATGGCTCCTTTCAGATCTGTATTGCCTTTGATTTTAATCTGATAGCCGTCATCTCCGGCTATGATGCCGCTTTGTTCGGTTACTCCGGCATAATCGGCTTTGATTTTGCTCTTGCTGTAGCTGGCGGATCCCGATGCACCGTAGCCTACAGTGACCTGTCCGCTGATATTCTCCTGTTTACTGTCATATTTTGCTTTGTCCTGCAGGCTGGCTATGTTCAGCTCGGCTGCATCTATACTCACGCCTTTACCGATTACCTGTGCACCTATGATGTTGGTAGCACCGCCACTGCTGAGGCTGGTACTGCCGCTACTACTGCCAACATGGCTGTTCCGGTAGCTGGTTTCGTCTCCGTTACCATGGCCTTTACCCAGATTGCCCCCGGCTGTAACACCCAGAGATGTGCCACCAGAGCCATAGCTGATAGCCACTCCGGCATTCCAACCGCTGGATTTATTACTGCTGCGCTCGCTGTGGCTTTGTTCGGCTGCAAGCAGGTTAATTTCGTTATCTGCCTGTAAATGGGTGCCTTTGCTGCCTGCCACATCTGATCCGATGATGTTGATATTAGAATCTTTGCCTGCGCCCGTTGCCAGTAAATTGACTGTTCCGCCGGCATTAATCTGACTGGCAGAGGCCACGGTATCTTTTGTGTGATTTTCACTGCGACTCTTCTGCTGACCGATGGTTATGCTGACACTGACATTTTGGTCTGCTGATTGATCGCTGCCAAGTTTATTCAAAGCTTCGCCTGCTTTGTAGGTATCCATACCGGCATTGAAGGCAGCCATGGCATTGACGCGGTCATTTTTACTTTTACCTACGCGGTTAATGGCAGTATTCGCAGTCTGGATGGCATTCACCACAGGTACGTTGACAGCAACGGTGAGTCCGCTCTTTTCAAAAGTATGAATATTGTCTCGGTTATGTTTATCTTGCGCAGCTGCAATATTTATATCTTTAGCCGCTATGGTTACATTGCCTGCAGGTGTGCTCACGCTGCTGCCGGTCTGGTTGTAGTGATTATCCGCAATGATAACGGTATCTCCGTACAGGCTGCCGATGCTGCTGCCGCTGTGAACAAGAGATTTACTGGTGGTATCGTCAGTTTCTTTCTGTTTACCGATAGTGAAGCCGATACCGCCGCTGCCCATCAGACCGGATTTAGTATCTTTGTGATACTGACGATCAGCATAATGATTTTCTGCTGCGCTGATGCTGATATTGTTACCCGCCTGCATAATGGTACCGAAATCAGAGATGACGTTACTACCGCGGATATTAATATCTTTATCGCTGCTGATGTTGATTAAAGCTCCGGTAATATTACTGGATACAGCTTCATCATGGTCGGCCTGATACTGATCAAGACTGGTTTTTTTCGACAACAGACCGCTGGATTTAATATATGTAGAATGATCCATCTCAGTTTGCTGGCGTCCTTCGCTGATATTAACGCCGTTTTTACCATAAAGGTTGATATTACCCTGAAGGCTGTTGATATCACCCTGCCTGATATTGAGTTGCTCTCCGGAAAGTATGTTAATGTCGCCGATGGCATTGATGCTGGTACCGGTTTCATTCTGATAACGGTTTATCCAGTGATTTTTATCGCTGCGGCTGCCTGAAGCCATATTGGTTGTAGTGGTCACTGTATTAAGATCGATACTGCCCTCTCCAGAGCTAAGCTGAGTAATGCCATTCTCAGCTGTATTGGTAATGCCGGCACCGTGACTGGTAATACCGTGTATACCGGCCACACTAAGAATACTGTCTTTTTCACCAGTGACATATAATCCGGCGGTGCGGTCAATAATGGTGCCGCCATTATGTTCATCTCCATAGCTGACGGTAGTGCTGCTGAGGTTGATTTTATCGGCTTTCAGACTAAGCAGATCTTTACCTGTGGCCACTCCGCCATTAAAGTCGATGTTCTCTTTGGCAGTGAGACCAACTTTACTGCCGCTGATAGTACCGCTGTTGCTGATATTCTGTGCACCGATACTGGTAATATTCTGACCGGCTATGGTGCCCTGATTATTTATATTACCGCTATTTTGCAGGTTAATATTGCGGGCACTGATGAGACTGCCGTTGTCATTGACATCTCCGCTGTGAACCATCAGGTACACTTTGGGTACAAGTACTGTCTGCTGGCTGCCATCTGCCAGAGTGACGGTCTGGCTGACCATCCACACGATGTTACTAGTCAGTTGTGCCATTTGCTCAGGGCTCAGGTCTATTCCCGGTGTCAGGTTAAATTTCTGTGCATATGCGATACCGGCATTCATCAGTGCTTTATATTGCTCTTCATTATTGCTGTAACCTTCGAGATAACGGTAACCGGTCAGTTTAGCTATCTGCTCGTTAATCAGCCGCTGTTCATAGTAGCCGTCACCAAGCCGTTTTTGCATATTCTCGGGATTCTGCCCCAGAGCGCTGAGCATATAATCACTGCCCAGCCATTTTCTCATGTTGGTAAAGGCCGGATCGGTTTCTACCAGATAGCCGCTATTGTCCGGACTGATATGATAAAGGCTGTTGTTAGGCAGTTTGGTAGTGTAATCACTGAGGGTCTGTATGTTCTGGTTGTGACTGTTTAACTGTGTCTGTGCTTTATCTTGCTGCTGTAGCTGGTTATTGTTTTGAACCTGCTCTGCATGTGCCTGATTGGTTCCTGTGCTGGTGTGTTGCTGCACTACACTGACCGGAGTCTCAAATTCATGGCTGCTGATGATAGTTTTGTTATACGAGGTTTCTCCATTCGTTTCAATTTTTCCCTTTGACGTGATTGAGTTCACATACTTATAGCCACCCTCTATTCCATGCTCTTCTACTCGCTGCCGGCCTTTGGTTTCTTTGTTCTCCAGATTCAGATTATCTGTACTCTGCAAGGTGCCACCAACGATAATATGGCTGTTGTCATTCAGCCAGTGTTCACCACTGACGGTCAAATCTCCGCCTATAATAATTTCTCCGGGCTGAGTTTCAGTTACTTTCTGTTTATAAATATCACGCTTGAAATCCCACCAGTGCAGTTTTGATACTGAATATTTTTTCCATACTTTCTTGCTTTTATCATTAAAGGTAAAACTGATTTTTTTTCTTTCTTCTTTATATTTACCGTCTACACCATCTACCCAGATTTCAGGGTTACC
The DNA here is from genome assembly GCF_016100875.1 of Snodgrassella sp. W8124. Classification (NCBI taxonomy): domain Bacteria; kingdom Pseudomonadati; phylum Pseudomonadota; class Betaproteobacteria; order Neisseriales; family Neisseriaceae; genus Snodgrassella; species Snodgrassella sp. W8124. Next base: position 73,530 of record NZ_JACFRP010000001.1, on the reverse strand, counting down.
TTTCTCCTGATACTGATGAATTTTCTTACTGCTCTCCAGATATTCTTCTACGCTAAAGTGGTTATTTTGATTTTTCAATTGTTTAACTGCAATATTGCCATTACCCTGCGCTTCTATCCGTGCACTGCTGTTAATGAGACTGTCTGCCATACCACTGGCCTGATGCTGCTCATTCAGAATGCCTCCGATAGCAATATCACCTTCGCTGGATAACAGAGCATGCTCTTGATTTATGATATTGGAAGCACCAATATCCAGACGGTTTCTGGCTGCTACCACTGCCGCTTTGGTTTCGGTACCAATGTTTTCTTCCTGATTAAACAAGTTATGAGTACCGATAGCCACATGATTACCATAAATACGGCCGGCACCGATGTTGTTGATGTTGCTGCCCGACTGTATCAGTGTAGTACCGTTACTATTGAGCAGACCGCGATTAGTAATGCTGTCAGCTGCGTTCAGTTCGGTATGGCTGTTGCTCTGAATAATCCCATTGGTCTGGTTACTGATGTTTGCCGCTTTGATAATTACGCTATTGCCGCCGGTTACGGTATGGCTATTACTGATATTTCCCTGACTGCTGATACTCAGGTTATGACCGGCACTCAGATCTGTATCAATGCTGAAATCATCAATCAGTGCAATATCTGCATCATTCCCGGCAGCAATAGTACTTTGGTTGTTGAGATTTTTGGCATGCAGACTAAGATTCTGTCCGGCAATAATCCGGCCATTATCGCTATTATCCACATGGAGATTATTGCCACTGTTATCAGTGCCGTTACCGCTAATTGATATGTCTTTAAGAGCGCTTATCTGCCCCTGCTGATTAACGAGAGACTGGTTAATTACGGCATCGATTTTTTCATTGGCACGTATAGCGCCTTGTTTGTTATTCAGATTATTACTGCTAATCCGGATGGATTCTGCATCTATTGAACCCTGCTGATTGTTTAATTCGCTACTGTATATATCTGCCTGTTTACCGGCACTGATTTTACCATTGCTGTTTTCTATGCTTTTAGCATAAATAGTCAGCTGACCATTACTGCCAATTTGTCCGTCACGATTATCTGCCTGATTTTGTATCTTCAGTTGCTGATCAGCTATGCTGCGGACAGCACCCTGCCGGTTATTCAGATTTGCTGCATCTATCCTCAGGCTGTTACTGTCTATCGCTCCGCTGCTGTTGTTCAGACTGTCTGTTTCCAGCTCTGTCTGACCGCCGCTCCACAACTGCCCGGCATTGCTGTTATCAATGTAGCTGCTGCTATTAAGCTGCAATTTGTTCTGGGCTGCTATTACGCCGCTATTGCTGTTATTTGTTTCTGCGCTGTTAATTTCTATCTGTCCGGCTGACTGGATACGACCATGGCGGTTATCCAGTACTTTTCCTGCGTACTGTAACTGCTCGCTGCCGCTGATTTCACCCTGCCGGTTATCCAGCCGGTCAGTTTTGATTTGTGCCTGTCTGACAATCAGTTTGCCCTGAGTATTATCCAGCAAATCTCCGCTTACCTGAAGGTGATTCAGATGCAGATTAGCATGGTTACTCAATCCGTTATGAGCATTAAGATCGATGCCGCCGTTACCTGTAATCTGCCCGTTATCATTGATAATTTCCTGCCGGCTGATGATTTGTCCGGCTGCAAACTGTTTAGGCTGGCTGAGCGCAGGTTTGGTCTGACCTGTTGCTGTTGCACTGCTTGGCGGATTGGTATTACTGTCTGACGGTTCTCCGGTGTTAGCCGGTTTGTCAGGGGCTGGTTCTGTGCTGCTTTCTGCTGGTGCATAGCCAATCAGACCGTTGTTTTCGTTGCTTAGTTTATCTGTTTCCAGACTCAACGCCTGCAAACCGCTCTGGATAATTTTGCCGTTACGGTTATGAAGGCTGTCACTGATGATGTCCAGACGGCCGCCGTTGATTTCTCCCTGATTATCCAGTTGTTGCCGGTTACGGATATTCAGTTCGTCAGCACTGGTAATTAAACCACTGTTGTCCAGCTGCCGGCTCTGTAATTGCAGTTTACCCAGGCTGGAGACAGTACCGCTGTTGCTGATACTGTCAGCTTTGATGGCGGCTGCGGCACTATCTGCGCCGACACTGCTCTTATCAGCAGCAACGATGCTGCCGCTGTTACTCAGTTTGCCATCGGCACTAATCTGTACGCCACCTGCCCCGGCAAATATCTGACCGGCATTATTAATGCCGACACCTTTGTCGTTGCTGACGAGTGTGATTTTACCTGCGTACATACCGGCCAGTTTGCTACTGTCTATGGCTACCCGGTTCTGGGCTGAGTTCTCAGCCGGATAGCTGGGCGTAATTGCTCCCTGCGAAGTAATATCGTTGCTGCCGGCAATAATATTGAGATTATTTGCCCAGATGCCGGCATTGATTTGAGCAGCTTTGGTCAGGATATTGGTGTAATCACTACCCCGGCTATCCAGCCCCTGTCCGTTGATGCTGATATTGCCTTCACGTACCTGAAAACCATCCAGACTACCATTATTGAGTATGGGTTTGCCGGTAGTCAGTGTTACACCGGCAGCATTAATAAAGCCGCCTCCGTTAACATTGATTCCGGCGGGGTTTGCCATGATAACTTCGGCACGTTTACCGGCTACTTCGATGTAGCCGTTAATCCGGCTGGGATTGCTGCTATTAATCTGGTTAACGATGACTCTGGCTTCGCCTCTGGCCAGCCAGGGATTGCCCTGTACCCAACCAGCCTGCTGTGTCTGAATGCTTTTTCGGCTATTGTTGAGAATAGCACCTTTTTGATTTACATCCAGCTGCCGGTACTGATTGACGGACACGCCGCCTTTACTTGGAGTCTGAATATTTATCTGTGGTACACCATTGGCAGTTTGTAATATGGTGGGCTGCTGATTCTTAGGTGCAGATGTATCTGCGTGAATGTCGGCCGCTATGGCTCCGTTACCGGTCAGTACGCATAAGCCCAGTCCTAACAGGATAGAGCCGGTGATTAATGGCAGTTTGGCCAGCAGGCTGCCGGTAATGCTGTTACTGCTGCTGCGGTCGGCTGTGCTTTTACCTTCGCGAGTGGTGTTTTCTGCTACGGCTACCAGCATGCCTCTTTTTTTATTGAATATGATTTTATAACGGTTTTTATTCATGATTGATCCTCTTAAATCTGGCTTTATATCTTTAATTCATAGCCATTTTTTGTTTCTTTAACAATTTACATTGAATAATTAAGACTGAAGCCTACATTGGTTCTGTCCGTACGGAAGTATTGCGGTTTGTATATTGGTTTACCGGCAAAGATGTCGTAATACCATTGTCCGCCGGCTTTGATTTGTCCTTTAAAGCCGATAACTGCTCCAGCCAGTGTTTTTCCCAGCTGCATTTCAGTTGACGGCCCGGAAACGTGGCCGACATCAAGTCCGAGATATACCTGATGGCGGCCTTTGTATTGCCAGTTCAGGTTATTATTCCAATACCAGCCGCGCTCACCCATCAAGGTAACTTCGCCATCAAAACCACGCACGGTGTAACGGCCGCCAATGGAAAGCTGATCCTGGGTAATTAATGGTGTTTTGTTCCACTGTCCGTGAAAGGAGCTGTCATAGCTTAACTGCTGATTACCCAGCGTGAACGGCCACAATAAACCGGCATCTACGGTAATGATTTTCATGCGTGAAGTACCTTCACCAAATTCTTCTTCAGGTGCACGCAAACTGTTATCCGCGCCAGTACCACGCTTGTAGCCCAGCCCCAGATTGACGACGGCATTACCGATATATTCCTGATGATTCAGATTGACAGCCCAGCCTGCAGTATGACGCTGCTGAACTTCAATTTCGGCATCGTTAATAAAATTATGCGATTCGCGTTTCCATACCTTAGCGGTAACATCGATTTTGCGATGGCTGTTGCGGTAAAGCATACGGGTTAAACCCAGATCGGTATTGTCACTGTTACCACTGTAATCATAGTTTTCGTTATAACCTGCTATTGCCTGATGATAGCGGTAATGATTGCGGTTAAAGGCAATCTGCCAGTTACCGAAAGGAACTGAGTAATGCAGGGCATAGCCGTGTGTACCACTGCCGGTACGATTGCCATCACTGTCAAAATAGCTGTCTTTGCTACCCAGATCATGATTGTAGTTGATGTAGAATAAATCACTTAATCCAAGAGGATTATCTACCGATAGAGTGACACCTCCCTGATAACGTCCGGTTGAATGACTGCCGGAATCGTCTATATTGAAACTTAAACGCATTGGCACGGTACGCTGTGACCAGCTTATTACTATATCACTCTGATTGGGCTCGTCTGCCGGCACAATCTGAATATCGGCTTCAGCAGTCGGAACTCGGCGAAGGTTTTCAAGCCCTTGCTCCAATGCACGTAAATTCAGAATATCACCAGCCCTGACCGGAAATTCATTCTGAATATGGCGAATACGACCAACATGTTTGGAAGCAGAATCATCCAGATTATAACGAATAGCATGAACCCGTCCGGCAATAACACTCAGCTGTAGCTGCCCGCTATTAATATCTTGCGGACTGGCCAGAATACGGGTAGTGGTATAGCCACGTTCTATAACGGCATTTTGTGCCAGAGTCATAATCTGATTTATCGCTTTTCCGCCGAGACACATACCGGGCGTAAACTGACTCTGACGAAGAGCTTTTTTCAGGGCAAACTGAAAATGACCTGCATCTTCTCCGACCAGACGGATGTCCTGGATAGCAAAACAGGGAGTTTCATCTGTTATCAGTTTACCTGTTCCAGACAGATTTTCTTCCGCAGGCTGCAAATGTACGTTTACATCAGGCTGCATTTGCTGCCGGAATTGCTGCTGACGCTGCTGCTCGCGTATAATCTGCTGCTGTTGTTTCTTATCTATCTGTTCAGCCGCTTCGTTCATTGATGCAGCATTGGCTTGTAACAGACTTATCCCTAATAGATTTAACAATAAAACTGGGTTTTTTATACGCATTTATGCTTAATGAATGTTAATAATAGTTAATTTTAACGTTATTTAAAGTTAATTACAACTTTAGATATTCTAATATCATTTACATAAATATACTTAATAACTTTAGTAGTAACAGTATTTTTTATAGAAACTTGCATTAAATCGATATTAAATATTATATAAATATATGTTTTAAAATAATTTTTTTAAGTTAATTAAAATTAATGAATTATATAAAAGTTTTCAGATATAAAATTTATATCAAAATACAGTATTAGCTTTTTTTATGTTTAAATTTATATTTAATTATCAATATTAAATTAATTTATTTAAAATCTTAAAATTTTATTTTTTAATTATAATAAAAAAGCAATATTAGTTCTTATTGTTCAAAAGGGCTAAAATTATCATTCCAAAGCGGAAAATCGATAAAAATCTGACCGGATCAGAGATATTCTGATCCGGCCGGCAGCATTTCAGAATTCATTTTATGCAGATATCTTATCTGATTCAGTAAAATACTTTAAATCGTTCCGTATCATCAATAAAGCTTTTTTCAGGGAAAGGTGCTTCATTGGAACCAAAAGGCATCATGGCACGCAGCTTCCAGCTTTCCGGTATCTGCCATTCTTTAGCAGCTGCCGCATCCGGCAAAGGGTTATAGTGTTGCAGGCTGGCGCCGATGCCGGCATTCGCCAGAGCAGACCAGACTGCAAACTGGGCAATACCGCTTCCCTGTTCCGACCAGACAGGAAACTGCTCAGCATAGTTGGGATATTGCTGTTGCAGGCTGGCGATGATTTGCTGATCTTCATAAAATAATATGGTACCGATACCAGCCGCAAAACTCTTAATTTTGGCTTCTGTGGAGTCAAATTTGTCTGCAGGTACTCTGATACGCAATTCATTCATGACAATATGCCAGAATTTTTCACTTTGCTGACCAAACAGGATTACAGCACGTGAACTTTGCGAATTAAAAGCTGACGGAGACAGTTTAATGGCTTCTTCTATTAAAGCAGTTATTTCTTCCTGTGCCTGAGTAATATTCCTGCCGAGTGCATACTGGGTACGACGTTTTTCAATGGCTTCTATTAATGTATTATTCATGTTCTTTCCTTTATCATTATGCAATTAAATTAATAAATTAACTCCAACATACATTTATATACTAGCGGAAAAATTTACATCTACCCAGCCCTGTTTATCAGTACAAAAATTATTCATTTAAGATACTAATAAATTTTATTTTCTTAAAAAACAGAACATAACAAGCAAAATAAATCGGAATTGATGATAATTGCGCCGGTTTGAAGTCGTTGTTACACAGCATTTCCTTACAGGAATTGATTTTTTATTTCCATGAAATGCCAGATTTGCGCAATCAAACAGACTGTTTTTTATATATTTTTAGAAATTATTACTGTTATTGGGTCAGGAATATGCGGTATTTAGCTGAGCAGATAGTGACGCAGAAAAGCCGTAATAGCGATACTGAACACCACTGTTGGTAACAGTGAAAATCGCCACGCCAGTAATATTGTGATGATAACGGCAAAAAGATTAGCCGGATTGGTTGTGGCAAAGGCAGGAGCGATTACAGCAATCAGAACACAGCCGGGGATGGATTCAAGAACTTTAGTCAGGCGCGGACTAAGCTCACGATTGCGTAATAACAGATAACCACTGATTCGGGTGATGTAAGTAACTACCGCCATGGACAGAATAGTGAGTAAAGCTGATAAATCAATCATATGCTGCCATGATAAAAGCTACAGTTAAGCCGGATATTGTACCCAGTAATACATACCATGCACCAGGCAGAAAAAGATAGCCGGCAATCGCCGCCAGCAGGCTCACCAGCCATGGAACAGCTGCAGTAAAACCTTTCCACATTCCTTTGAGTAAAACCAGAAACACTGCCACAAAGGCCATATCAAAACCGTAATGAGTAACATCGCCAATAACCGGTCCGATAAGTGCACCCACAGTTGTGAATCCGACCCAGACGACATACAGACCTATGCCGGCACCAAGATAAAAATAATAGCTGAATTTCTGCTTTGGTGAGTTTTTCGCATCAGTAAATGCCAGTGCCCAGCTTTCGTCACACATTAAAAACAGCGCAGATAATACTTTTCGTCTGGGCAGATCTTTTAGATAAGGTGTCAGTGCCGCACTCATCAGAATATGGCGACTGTTTACCAGTAGTGTCATTAAAGCAATTAAGATTAAATGCGGGGGTGAAGTCCACAAATTAACCGCTACAAATTCGGAACCACCGGCAAAGTTTACCGCAGTAAGCAGTGAAATTTCACCGGTACGCATTCCTTTTTGAATTGCCTGCGCACCTAACACCAATGAAAACGGAATAAAACTCAGCATAACCGGCAAAGCGGTAATCAACCCTCTTTTAAATTCCTGTCCTGATTGTAATACGGCAGACGATGACACTGTTTAGTGCTTTCAGGTGTAAATTGAGTGTTGTGTATTATAAAGAGGATATTTACACAACGTAAACATAAAATACCAATATAGATAATGAAATAGAGCTTAAGCGGGTGAACTCGGTACAAAATAAATAATTTTATGCGCTAATAATAATCTACTTCTGAATTTTTTATGCAAGTTAATTACAATTGGATTATTTTATCTATTCGCTTTTCTATTCTATTAATAGTATGATGCTGAATTGATATATAAATTTCTTTCTTTAAAAATACATTTGTCATTTTACTAATCATAAATATAAGACAGCTAACTCGGTATAAAATTTTTTGATGCTATTAGTTTTCATTATTCAGGAATAGTACGGATATCTGTATTAATCCGTTTATCTGGCTCATAATTGGTGATTGGTTAAATTGGTATGTGCCGGATAACGTTTAGTTTCTATAATGAAACAGACCAGCATAATTAATGCCGGTCTGTTGGTTAATGACTAATAATAATGAACAATATCAATTAAATCAGAGCGGGACATATCACCCGGATTATTTCCGGGCTGACCTTCAGGTATCGGAATACCCATTTTCTGGAAATGCTTTACCCAGTAATCAGGAAATTCTCCAGTATCTTTAGACTTAAAGGTCATTGCGCGTAAAGGGAATACTTCCTGCCCGTTATTGGCTTCCTTGAATATCTGATAAATCAGCTCAGAACAGTAATACTGATCGTTATTGATATCAAAGGCATCATCGTATTTTTTACCTACTTTTTGCTGTGCATAAATCAGAGCAGAAGGAATCAGTGCCTGATAAGGTGCTTTCAATCTGCCCACTACTGCTCGCGGCTGACATTTTTTTTTGGGATGCAGATATGTTTTCAGTGATGTGATACGGACTTCAGGAGTGGTGGCTTCAATAACAAAATACTGATTTGGGTTTTTCTGCCAGACAATTCCAACATGAGTAAAATTGTATCCGGCCAGACCACTGGTAGCAGCCTTAATGGCACTATTCATACCGCCGTCACAATTTTCCAGAAAAATAAGATCACCATTTTGTGGTTTAAAGGATTTTTGGGCATAGACATTCAGGCTGAAAAATAAACTGCACACCAGAGCCAGCAATAAACGGATAGTTTTTTTATTCATGTACAAACCATATCTTATTAGTAAATAATGATTAATTATACTGCATATACATTGATTAACCAGTTTTTATAGAATTTAGGCTGTAAAGTACGCTTTTAAATCAATCGGTATTTTTACCAAGCTTGCGCTGGAAAATACGGTAGCTGGCTGCAAATGCAGCAATAGCCGCACCAATCAGCGCACCACCGATAAACATGGAAACTAAATCAACAGTTTTGCCCACATCCAGACTGTCCAGTATCTGTTTAGAACTCAGTTTCTGGCTGCCCGGACTGCTCATGCCTTCAATCATATGGCGATTATTACATTTGGGCAGCAAGACATTCTGATCAGCAGCCTGTGGAAATGTTTGTCTGACTGCTGTTTCACACTGCTGAATCTGTGCCGGCGTAACCAGATTAAACCAGCCGCCGATATACAGCCCTCCGGCAAGCAGACAAATAGCAATAATGCCTACCAGAATGGCAGAGCCTCTTTTCTGCTGCGTAGCCGCTTCTGAATTTTTAACGTTTTTCTGCTGTTCGGTCTGACGTTTAATTTGACGGGTTTTGTTACTCACTAGCGCTCATTTCGTTGTAATAATTTAAGATAAATACCGTGCCTGAGGGGACAATGCAAACCCGCTGACAACCGGCAGAAACTTCATACAGGTAATCATATTGGCTGATAGTGAATCATACTAAAAGCTGTTTTTCTGCTGAAATTAGTGTTGTAAAAATTTCAGCTTAACTCCTGCCTTGGTTTTTGCCAGCATTTCGCTTACATTTTCGCCCAGATGCAAGGCCAGGCCGATAGTCAGCATATCAACTACCATCAGCTGCAGCAGACGGGAAATCATCGGGGTATATTTTTCGCTGTCTTCAGGGGTAACAACACTAATGACACAGTCACAGGCTTGTGCGACGGGTGATCCGGCACGGGTAAGAGCGATTACTTTGGCGCCGTTACCCTTGGCAATTTTAATTGCATCAAGTAAATCTCGTGAAGAACCTGAATGCGAAATAACAACCAGCACATCTTGTGGTGACAATACGGCAGCAGCCATCAGTTGTACATGACTATCGGTATAGGCAACTGTAGACAAACCAAAACGGAAAAGTTTGTGCTGAGCATCCATTGCGACAATACCTGAATTGCCTGCCCCATAGAATTCTATACGGCGCGCTTTGGCCATCAGCCTGACTGCGGTTTCCAGGTCGGCCGCATTAAGGGATTTACGGCTGCCAAGCACCGTGGCTGCGGTACTGGCTATAACTTTATTCAGCACATCCTGCATAGAATCGGTGCTATTGAGTTCTTCATGGACATACGGCATACCGTCATGACCGATACTGGCGGAAAGATTGAGTTTAAATTCAGGTAACCCGCTATAGCCCATGGTACGGCAAAAACGAATAACCGTAGGCTGGCTCACGCGTGCCTCTTTGGCAATATTGGCTACAGCTGCGTGTACAAACCACTTGGTCTGCGCCAGTACACATTCAGCCACCCGGCGTTCTGCTGAAGATAACTCAGGTAATTTCTGACTGATTTTGGCTAACATTATGCTCTCCTGTTTTGTTGTCGCCACAAAACAGGAAGAGAAATATTGATAATTAATTTATACATGGTAAACCTGCTGATTTCTCTTGTATTGCGTGCCTATCCTAACACTGAAATAAACAAATGCAATATTCTGATGCGGATTATCGTTATCATGATGGTTATTAAAACCATAAATATTTATTATAGCGGTATTAGAACAGATTTTTGTTATTACTGTAAGATATTCTGATATTTTCTAGCAGCGATACTGACTTAATGCATTAAATATAATTTCAAGTAAACGCCGGTTATCTACCTGCTCCATTACATTAACAGGCTGATGACTGACCGGCGGCATACCAACAGTCAGTCTGAGCGCACCCTCTTTCCAGCGGCGGCTGCTGGCACGGGTACAGTCACGCGCAGTGGATACATCAACCATATAAGGCGAGCTGGTAACAATGCTTTCATCAATCAGCTTGGCGACACACAATACATCATGAATCCAGCAACCGGCCAGCTGGCGTGTCTGAATAGAATAGTCCATCCACGGACGTGATGTACGGACAATAAAATCTGCAAGCGGATTGGCAAAGCTCTGAAGTTTATCCAGATCCTGATGGGTGAGCAGTGTCTGTGTAGTTACGTCCAGCGGTGCAAGGGTAATATTGGCTCCACTCTCGATAACAATTTTGGCTGCTTCAGGATCAACGGCAAAGTTGGTGTCCTTAAGGTAGCTGTCCAGCTGAAATACACCGCCCATGATGACAATTTCGGCAACAGACCGGGCAAAATCGGGATAAAGCTGGATGGTATGGGCAATATTGGTTAACGGACCAATAGCCACCACGGTAATTTCACCGGGGTTATTACATACCAGTTCACCAATTGCCTGAGCCGCATGTGGCGCACTGTGATCATTTAATGGCGGCAGCGGTGGCAGATTGTCCCATAAAGACAATAATCCCTGTTTGCGTACATTATTATCCAGTTGTTCACGCCATGGGGCAGCCGGTTCAAGTAATGCCTGAGCAGCTCCTTTTACTACCGGGATGCTTTGATTCAATTCCTGCATTAATTGGTGCGCTACCTGAAAACCGGTATCCCGCGGTGTATTACCGGCCACAATGGTAATCAATTCCAGTTTAATTGAATCTGCAGCCAGTGCCAGCGCCAGCGCCAGCCCGTCATCTACATTCGCGCCTGCAATACCATTGCCGGGATCACAGTCAATTACGATACGCTTCATAAATATTTACCTGTGCTTCAATTATAACGGAGTCAGTAACTGACTCCGTTATTGGTGATTCTATCAATTTGTTAAAGCAGTTAAATAGCGTCTTCTACTGCATTTAAGTCGCGTCCGCGAGTTTCCGGAGCATAGAATGTAGTTATAAAGCCAATACCTGCCATTGCTACAAAATAAATTGCAATCGGCCACCATGTACCATACTGAGCCAGCAATGCTGAGGCAACTAATGGCGCAATACCACCAGACATAATGCCTCCGAACTCTTTAGCCAGAGCCATTTTGGAATAACGGTTACGCACCCCGAACAGCTCTACTCCATAGGCTGCCTGTACACCGAAAATACCCAGTGATGCCAGACACATACCAATAACAATAATACTGGCTACAATAAAAGGATCCCGTGTTTCCAGAAACATATAAGCCGGAACAGCATACAGCATCAGCAGAAAACAGAACCAGCGGTAAACAATACGGCGGCCAAACCGGTCGGATAACCAGCCGGCAAACGGAATCACAAAAAAGCCTAACAAAGACGCAACAAATACTGCAGAAGTAGCGACAGTTTGATTCACTTTCAGAAATTTGACCACATAGCCGATAACAAATCCCTGTGCGAGGTAAGATGGACCGTTTTCACCGATACGCAAGCCCAGCATGACGAAAAATGCTTTATTACGTGCCAGAAAGGAAGTTTTTTCAGCTGTCACCGTAGTTTGTGAAGCTGATATTTCAGTTTTTTGCACCCGGGACTGTTTAACTTCATTTTGTTCCTGCTCGAATACCGGAGTTTCCCGTACATGGCGGCGAATAAGAGTAGCGGCAATAGCTATCAGTGCACTGAGAATAAATGGTATCCGCCAACCCCAGCTGGCTACATCTTCTTTATCCAGCATTAACACCAGCAGCCAGACAGACGAAGCGACCAGTGTACCACTGTTGGAACCGATACCGATAATAGAAGCAATCAGACCGCGGTGTTTAGGTGGAGCATATTCTCCCAGCATAACTGTAGCACCGGAAAGTTCGGCTCCGGCCCCGAAGCCCTGCATAAAACGCAGTACAGCTAAAAGAAGTGGTGCCCATATCCCGATAGTGGCATAACTAGGGATAAGACCAATCAGCGTAGTGGAAATACCCATCAGGGCAATAGTGGTTACCAGTACAAATTTACGTCCTTTAAGGTCGCCAAGACGGCCAAAAAATATGGCACCGATCGGGCGGGCAACAAAGCCGACTGAATAAGTGGCAAAACTGGACAGAAGAGCAATTGCAGGCGTTAATTCGGGAAAAAACACATCTCCGAATACCAGCCCTGCGGCCAGACCGTATAAAGCAAAATCCACATACTCCATGGTGGTTCCGAGCCAGCAGGAAAGTGTTGCCTTAATAAATTCCCGTCGTCCTTCAGGTGTGGCTAAACGCTGTTCAGCTGCGCTCAGTTTCGGGCTGTCAACTGACGATTGTAAGTCACTCATTCAAATATCCTATGGTTACAAATCAGGGTGAAACTAGTTACAAAAAAGATTAAAACAAAATTTCCAGCACAAACTTGCTGCCAAAATAAGCCAGCATCAGGCTGACAAATGACACAATAACCCACCATGCCACTTTTTTCCCGCGCCATGCCTGCATATGATGTCTGAGCAGGATAACCAGATAGATTATCCATGACAGCACGCCGAATACCGTTTTATGATTAAAACGTGCCGGCTCACCAAATACAGCTTCGGAAAATACTGTGCCGCTGACAGCCGCTATAGTCAGAAGCACAAAACCCGCCTGCAGGCCCTGAAACATTAATTTTTCAATAGCCAGCAAAGGCGGCAGGAATGATTGCTGCGGAACAGTTTTACGCCGGTGCAGATAATGATTGCGTACCAGCATGAGCACAGCCAGCAGGGTTGTAATGCCAAAGAGGGCATAAGCCAGCAATGCCGACAAAACATGTATCATGAATGCTGTGTTGTGCATCGGGTAAGCAATAGCCTGCCCGGGCAGCAGTAAGGCAATCAACAGTACGAGTGCCGAACAGGGAAACAGCGCCAGCTGTAATCCCTGCAGGCGATAGCGAAAACTGCCCACCCAATACAGCATTACCATTAACCAGGTAATCAGATTGAGTGCCTGACCGAACCCCACCAGCAGTACATGCTGCTGCAACATTGGCTGCCATACAACAAAGGTATGCAGCAGCAATATCAGCAGTAACAGTAACTGCTCACCCCGCAACGGATAAGGCACATCAGTATGACGTTGCCAGAACCGCCATGCCAGTACAGAAAGCACGACATAAGCAAGAATAAGCACCAGCAGCAATAAGCTCATGATTTTTCCGCAGCAATAGCGCGCCAAAAATTGGCGCGCGTAGTGTAAAATAGGTATTTATTATTGCTATGCCTGCTAAAAAATACAGGCAGGTATAGCAACGGGGTGCCATTTTATAACCAAATTGCTACTTATCATACCTATTTATTGTGCGAATTGACTGGCAACAGGCAATTTTCACCGAACATATACAGGCTGCTTACAATTAGCCGGAGATGGTTTCGATGTTAGACAATCTATCAGATCGCTTTAGTAAAATCGCGAAAACTCTGCGCGGACAGGCGCGTTTGAGTGAAGACAATATCAAAGATGCTCTGCGTGAAGTACGTATGGCATTACTCGAAGCAGACGTTGCCCTGCCAGTTGTAAAAACGTTTATGGCTTCGGTAAAAGAACGTGCAGTCGGGCAGGAAGTCATTGGCAGTCTCACACCCGGGCAAGCTTTTGTTGGTGTGGTAAACGATGCCCTTACCGAACTGATGGGCACACAAAACAGCAGTCTGAATCTGGCTGCAGTTCCACCGGCCGTGATTCTGATGGCAGGTTTGCAGGGTGCGGGTAAAACCACTACGGTGGGCAAACTGGCCCGGCTGCTGAAAAATGAGCAGAAGAAAAAGGTACTGGTGGTTTCTGCCGACGTATACCGTCCGGCGGCAATAGAGCAGCTAAAATTGCTGGCACAACAGGTTGAAGTGGATTTTTTCCCGTCACACGAAGGTGAACAGCCGGTGACCATTGCATTAAATGCTTTGGATCATGCCAAAAAACATTTTTATGATGTACTGATGGTGGATACTGCCGGCCGGCTAGCTATTGACCAGAAAATGATGGATGAAATCCGGCAGATACATGCAGCGATTAATCCAGTAGAAACTCTGTTTGTAGTAGATGCCATGCAGGGTCAGGATGCCGTAAATACAGCACAGGCTTTTAATGATACGCTGCCTCTGACAGGTGTGGTATTAACCAAAATGGATGGCGATGCCCGTGGGGGTGCCGCTTTGTCTGTACGCCATGTAACTGGCAAACCGATTAAGTTTATTGGTGTAGGTGAAAAAATCAACGGGCTGGAACCGTTTTATCCGGATCGTCTGGCTTCGCGTATTCTCGGCATGGGGGATGTACTCTCACTGATTGAAGATGTACAAAAAGGCATTGATGAAAAAACCGCGCAGCAGATGGCAAAAAAACTGCATAAAGGCAAAGGTTTTGACCTGAATGACTTTAAAGCACAAATTCAGCAGATGCGTAAAATGGGTGGAATTGAATCCATTATGTCTAAGCTGCCGGGCGATATGGGACAAATGGCCAAACAGGTTCCGGAAGGCACGGCAGAAAAAGCCATGAGTCGTGTGGAAGCCATTATCAACTCAATGACTGCCAAAGAACGCGCCAATCCGCTGCTAATTAAAGCCAGCCGTAAACGCCGCATTGCCAATGGTTCCGGCGTTACCGTGCAGGAAGTGAATAAAATGCTCAAACAATTTGAGCAGTCACAAAAAATGATGAAATCATTTACCAAGGGCGGTATGGGTAAACTGATGCGTCTGGCCAAAGGCATGAAAGGTATCATGCCGCAATAACCTGTATTTTTAATACACTGCCTGAATTCAGATTCAGGCAGTTTTTTTATTTTCTACTTCTCCTGAAGATAGCTTATGACAAGCATCCGACATTGATAATGTTATATTTTTTACTGTAAAATATTCCGAGCAAGTTGTGATTGCTGTTTAATTACATTATCTTAAAAAGGAGTACGATAGTGCGCAAATTTAATGATAAAGGCTTCTTTTGAGCCAACCAGCAAACGCCGCAGAGGTTTCCCGTCAGAAACCAACGTTAAACGCGGACTGATAAGAACTGTTCATGGTGACAAAGTTCTGCATGAAAAGCTGGGGCGCAATGATCCCTGTCCATGCAACTCCGGCCGCAGCTTTTAAGAAGTGTTGTCTGAAAACCGGCTGCTTTCGATGGCAGCAACAGGCATGACTACTTCCGCTAATGTCTGCCAGTAATCACTGCTACTGAATTAATCCACTTTTAATTACTTCCCCCTGTATTCTACGCATACCGGGGGATAATTGATTGGGCTTCTGCACAGTTTTATCCCGCCTACACAGATAATAAACAGGTAAAGCAGCAGAAATATATATTTATTAGTTAATTATCCGCCTGTACTCATAATTTTCATTTATGACATTTGCTTAATAATTAATCGTTTATTCGACTCAACCTCTATTTTGAAAATAAGACTGTTTACTTTGATATCCGGATTCTGACAAAAGCGCATCGTCTTAAACCATGCCTCAGCGCATGGGTTATAATCAGAATCTTATTTTTTGATTTTTTTCCAATTCGTAACCATGTTAAACACCCAATATTCTCCGAGTGAAATCGAAACCCGTTTATATCAGCAATGGGAACAACGCGGCTATTTTGCACCGTCACTGGATTTAAGCAAACCTTCTTTCGCTATTCAGCTGCCACCGCCTAATGTAACTGGCACCCTGCATATGGGGCATGCATTTAACCAGACCATTATGGATGGCCTTACCCGTTATCACCGCATGAAAGGTGAAAATGTGTGCTGGATTCCCGGCTCTGACCATGCCGGTATTGCTACGCAGATTGTGGTGGAACGCCAGCTGGCGGTAGAAAACATTACCCGCCATGATTTAGGCCGGGAAGCATTTATTGCCAAAATCTGGGACTGGAAAAAATTCTCCGGCGGCACCATTACCGAACAGATGCGCCGTGTCGGCTGCTCTGTAGACTGGAGCCGTGAATATTTCACAATGGACGATGTGCGTGCCGAAGTGGTTACCGAAGTATTTGTACGCCTGTTTGAGCAGGGTCTGATTTATCGCGGTAAACGGCTGGTAAACTGGGATCCGGTACTGGGTACAGCTGTATCAGATCTGGAAGTGGAAAATATCGAAGAAAACGGTCATATGTGGCATATCCGTTATCCGCTGGCCGATGATCCGGACAACGCTCTGATTGTTGCCACTACCCGTCCGGAAACTTTGCTGGGTGACGTAGCCGTAGCCGTACATCCCGATGATGAACGTTATGCCGGTTTCATCGGAAAACAGTTGGTACTGCCATTATCTGGCCGCACTATTCCGGTGATTGCTGATGAATATGTAGATAAAGATTTCGGTACCGGCTGCGTTAAAATCACACCGGCTCACGATTTTAATGACTATGAAGTGGGTAAACGTCATCAGACTGCACTGATTAATGTACTCAGTCTGGATGCCAGAATACTACCGCAGGCAGAAGTATTTGATTTTCAGGGTCAGGCTCAGGCTGGTATTACGTTACCGGCACAATATGCCGGACTGGATCGTTTTGCTGCACGCAAACAGATGGTCGCAGACCTTGAAGCTCAGGGTTTACTGGTAAAAGTGGAAGAACACAAACTGATGACACCTAAAGGTGACCGTACCGGCAGTGTAATCGAACCAATGCTGACCAGTCAGTGGTTTGTGGCTATGACCCGCAGTGCTGATAATAATGTTGCCAATCCCGAACCGGAATCAGAGTTTAAAGGTAAAACCCTGACTGAAAAATGTATTCATGCAGTGGAAAGCGGACAAGTACGCTTTATTCCGGAAAACTGGGTTAATACTTATAACCAGTGGATGAACAATATTCAGGACTGGTGTATCTCCCGCCAGTTGTGGTGGGGTCACCAGATTCCGGCATGGTACGATCAGAACGGCCGCGTTTATGTAGCGCGTAATGAAGCCGAAGCACAGGCACAGGCGGGTGAAGATGCGGTTCTGACCCGTGACGAAGATGTACTGGACACTTGGTTTTCTTCAGCTCTGGTGCCGTTTTCTACACTTGGCTGGCCGGAAAAAACACCGGAATTGCAGGCATTCCTGCCTTCTCAAGTATTGGTAACCGGTTATGAAATTATTTTCTTCTGGGTAGCACGCATGATTATGATGACTACCCACTTCACCGGCAAAGTACCTTTTCATGATGTATATATTCATGGCATGGTGCGTGACCATGAAGGTAAGAAGATGTCCAAATCTGAAGGCAATGTCATTGACCCGGTGGATTTGATTGACGGTATCGATCTGGAAAACCTGCTGGTTAAACGTACTACCGGTTTGCGCCGTCCGGAAAAAGCGCCGCAGGTAATTAAAGCGACACAAAAACTATTTCCTGACGGCATTCCGGTATTCGGTGCTGATGCTCTGCGCTTCACTATGGCCAGCTATGCCAGCCTGGGCCGCAGTATCAATTTCGATTTCAAACGTGCTGAAGGCTATCGTAATTTCTGCAATAAATTGTGGAATGCCAGCCGTTTTGTGCTGATGAATATTGAAAATCACGATTGCGGGCAGGATGAAAGTCTGCCGCTAAGTTACAGCTTTGTTGATAAATGGCTGCTGACCCGTTTGCAGCAAACCATTTCGGCAGTAAGTGAAGCACTGGACACCTACCGTTTTGATATGGCTGCTCAGACCTTATATGAATTCATCTGGAATGAATACTGTGACTGGTATGTAGAACTGGCCAAAACTCAGTTGCAACGTGGTGATGAAGCACAGCAGCGCGCAACACGGCGCACACTGGTACGCGTTCTGGAAGTAGTACTGCGCCTGTTGCATCCGATTATGCCGTTTATCACTGAAGAACTGTGGCAGACCATTGCACCACTGGCTAACGCAAAACATACTGACAGCATCATGCTGGCCACATGGCCGCAGGCTGACAGCAGTCTGAATAATGCTAATGCGGTAAATCAGATGCATTATTTGCAGGAGCTGGTTAATTCAGTACGCAATTTGCGTGGTGAAATGGCGCTGGCGATGAGTGTAAAAGTGCCTTTGCTGGTTGAAAGCAATACCGATCTGGGTGAAATTCTTCCATATCTGCCACTGATGGCACGTCTGAGTGAAGCCAGACAGGTAACTCATTTGCCAGAAAGTGATGATGCACCGGTAGCAGTATGCCAGGGTGCGCGCCTGATGCTGAAAGTCGAAGTGGATAAAGCTGCTGAAACGGCACGACTGCAAAAAGAAGCAGAAAAACTACAGAAAAATATCGATAAAATTGAAGCAAAGCTGGCCAAACCCGGCTATACCGACAAGGCACCTGCGCATCTGGTAGAAAAAGACCGTACCGAACTGGCTCAACTACAGGACAGAATGTCTAAAATTGCTTTACAGTTACAAAAATACAATTAATTAATTACAAATTATTTCTTCTCAACCACCAAACCACAGATACAGGTAGCAGCCGGATAAATCCGGCGATCACTTTTATGTATTAGGATTGGTGGTTTCTTTTTTTAATTTCAAAAATATTGCAATAATCAACTAAAAAATAATTTTTTATTCTAAAACAAGCTATTAATTAAATACAATGTACTTGTTTTGTAATTTATTTACACATAATTATTCAAATTTATAATAATATTATGTAAAATTCGTAAAAAATAACTTTTTAGCTTTATATTTAATAGTTATATGAACCGGATATACTGAAAGATTGGAGCAAACAGATGATTAATACATCTAAATACTCGTCCCTCAACATTGTCTTGATTCAGGCTCGTGAAGCATTATTATCTCATTTTCGCCCGATGCTGAATGATATCGGTATCACTGATCAGCAATGGCGTATTACCCGTTTACTGGCAGAAAATGGTATCATGGATTTTCAGGATTTAGCTAAACAGGCATGCATTCTTCGCCCAAGCCTGACTGGTATCCTGACAAGACTGGAAAAACTGGATTATGTAGTCCGTCTTAAACCATCCAATGATCAGCGACGGGTTTTTCTTAAGCTGACCCCGGCCGGAGAAAAATTGTATGAAGATTTGTGTCGTTCAGTAGATGCACGGTACAAAGTACTGGAACAGCGTTATACTCAGGAAAAATTACATCAACTGGGCAATATGCTGAAAGAATTTACCAATATTGCTGTCGATAAAGAAGAACCAGAAACTTAATAAAATGAATCAACCACCGTCAGCCGTAGCTTTACAATATCGTGAAGCGATGTCAAAAGTTGCCGCAGCAGTACATGTTATTACCACCGAAGGTTCAGCCGGCCGTTATGGCATCACCCTTACCGCAGTCACATCGGTAACAGATACACCTCCTACCTTATTATTATGCATTAACCGTAACGCCCGTATTCAACCGGTTCTCCGCGCCAACGGGCGTTTATGTGTTAATGTTCTGGCTTCATCTCAGCAGGATGTAGCGGAGCATTTTGCCGGAATAACATCTGTTCCGGTAACCGAACGTTTTCTGCAAAACGACTGGCAAAATCATCACCACTCCGCCCAGCCTCAGTTAGTAGGAGCACTGGCACATTTGCACGGGCACATTGTCGATAGCCATGATATGGGCAGCCACAGCGTATTTTATGTAGCAGTTGAGCACATAAATATTAATTCACAGGAAAATCAGGGATTACTCTATTTTCAGCGCCGGTTTACTCAGACTGCCATACCATTTTGTGAAGCAGACTGTGTCTGAATCGATTTTCCTGCCGCACCGGCAGATAAACTAAAAAAACAGGATATAAACAACAATGGACTGTCCTTTTCCGGACAGTCCATTATTACATGTAAAAATACTTATTTTATAATCTGTACTAGCTCGCCGGCTGCGTAACGATTTGCCATTTTTTCCAAAGAAATTGGTTTAATCTGGCTCGCATGACCGGCAGCTCCAAAGGCCACATAACGATCAATACAAACCTGCTTCATGGCTTTAATGGTTTCAGTAAAGTATTTACGCGGATCAAATTCTGCCGGATGTGTAGCGAGAAAACGACGGATGGCGCCTGTGCTGGCCAGACGCAAATCTGTATCAATATTAACCTTGCGTACACCGTATTTAATACCTTCGACAATTTCTTCTACCGGCACACCATAAGTTTCCGGAATATTGCCGCCAAATTCGTTAATCACCTGCAACCATTCCTGCGGTACTGAGCTGGAACCATGCATAACCAGATGGGTATTAGGTAAACGTTCATGAATTTCACGGATGCGGTCGATACGCAGTACTTCACCTGTCGGCTTACGGGTAAATTTATAGGCGCCATGGCTGGTACCAATAGCAATGGCCAGAGCGTCAACACCCGTATCCTGTACAAAACGCGCTGCTTCATCCACACTGGTAAGCATCTGTTCATGGCTGAGTTTACCTGCCGCACCCACACCATCTTCCTCACCGGCATCTCCGGTTTCCAGATTACCCAGACAGCCGATTTCACCCTCTACTGATACACCGCAGGCATGTGCCATATAGACAGTTTTGCGAGTGACATCTGCATTGTATTCATAAGTGGAAGGTGTTTTGGCATCACTCAGCAACGAACCATCCATCATTACTGATGAAAAGCCCAGCTGAATTGAACGCTGACATACTTCCGGTGATGCACCATGATCCTGATGCATCACAACCGGAATATGCGGAAATTCTTCAATGGCAGCCAGAATAAGGTGTCGCAAAAACGGGGCACCGGCATATTTGCGTGCACCGGCACTGGCCTGCACAATCACCGGAGCGTTAACTTCATCGGCCGCTTCCATAATCGCACGCATTTGTTCAAGATTATTGACATTAAACGCCGGCAGACCATAACTGTTTTCTGCAGCATGGTCGAGCAGTTGGCGCATAGAAACTAAAGCCATGAGGTTCTCCGTGTGTACTTGCAATAATTGGTAAAAAAATCGGCGCAATTATACCACTATGCACCGTTTTTGTAGGCATGAGCATGCATTCTTCGACTAATTCAGTTTACCGCCAAACAGATACTGTATTACTGAAAGAAAACAATTTGTTGATGCTGTACCGTTAATGGCAGCCAGTCTCCTGCCTGCACAGCATAATGCAGCGGCAGCCACCAGCGTAATATTCCGTATTGCGGATGCAGCAACTGTACATCATATGATCTGGCTGTTAAACATACTTCTGTTACCTGCACCTGTGTTCCGTTTTCAGGATCATATTGCAGAGCGTTTTGCGGAATGTAACAAATATCGCTGACATTATCACAACCCAGTAAACGCGCAGCCCATGCATCAGCCGGTCGTGCCAGCAGTTGTGCAGCAGTACCCTGTTGTATCCAGCAGCCATGCCTGAGCAAACAAATACGATCAGCCAGCGCAAAAGCCTCCAGCGGGCTGTGAGTAACCAGTACAGCCGGACATTTTTGCTGACGCAATAAACGCACAGTTAATTGCTGCAAACTGGCGCGCAATGTTGTATCCAGTGCTGAAAATGGTTCGTCCAGCAACAATGCCTGCGGTTGCAGAACAAGTGCTCTGGCCAGTGCCACCCGCTGTTGCTCTCCGCCGGATAATGCATCTACCTGCCGGGCAGCTGCTTCAGACAGCCCCACCTCGGCAAGCATTTGCATGGCCTGCTGTTGTGCTTGCGGTTTGCTTACTCCGTGCATACGCAGTCCGAAAGCCACGTTTTGCCACACATTCAGATGCGGCAATAAAGCATAATCCTGAAACATCAGCCCGATACGGCGCTGTTCCGGCAATAAAAAAGTTATATTTTCTTCGTTAATAAAAATATTGCCGCTATCAGGTTGTACCAGACCGGCTGCCATATTCAGCAAAGTTGATTTACCGCTGCCGCTTTCTCCCAGTACCGCTACCAGCTGACCGTCGGCCACCTCCAGACTTAAATCCGCGGCAACAACTTTATCGGAAAATTTTTTATTAATGTGTTGCCAGCTCAGCATAGATGCGTTTCCTTTTTGTACTTACTCCATTCCACTAACGCAAAAATCAGTATGGTCAGCATCATCAGCAGTAAGGTCAGCACCATTGCACGGTCATAATTATCCCGTCCGGCGGTACTCAGATAATGATAGATCAGTGTAGTCAGCGTCTGCCATTCCGGCCGCGACAGAAACAGCGTAGCCGCAAACTCACCGATACAGGTAGCCGCAGCCAGCGCCAGCCCGCGCTGCAAAGCCGGTCGTAACAGGGGTACAATAACATACAGCAATACTTGCATACGGCCGGCACCGAGTGTACGCGCAGCCTGTGTATAACTGTCAGGCAAACTGTCCCATGCGGCCAGTACATCCTTGGTAATAAACGGATAAGCCAGCAGCGCATACGTACATATCAGCATACTTAATGATGCTGTCCAGCCGGGATAACACAACAACAGCCCGAATGACACACACACCGGTGATACCATAAATGGTAAAAATGTCAGACTACGCACCCACATCAGCCGCTTTGCCAGCGCAGCATGCAAAAAACCCAGCAGTAATGCCAGCATGATTGCCATTAAAGTAAAGCTTAAAGTATTCAGTACTGCCTGCCACGTTGTACTTTCCAGTAATACCAGCCATGAACTGCCAGCCAGCAAAGCACGCCAGCACACAGCCAGCAGCGGCAGCGCACAACATCCCAGCAACAGCAGCAAAGCCATTACCAGTCCGGCTTTCTGCCCGGTTGTCGGCAATTGCGGCGGCAACATCTGTATCACTGCCTTCTGAGCCGAATATCTGCTCAGAACCGCATATATAATACCGGACAGAAAAGTTGTGGCCAGTACCCACAACACCAGCACACCTGCCTGTGCCATATCCAGCTCATAAGCTATCAGCTGATAAATCTGCACTTCCAGCGTAATGTAATGCTCACCGCCAAGCAATAAAGCCAGACCAAATCCGGAAAAACAATACAAAAACACCAGACACATACCACCGGCCAGCCATGGCAGCATCTGCGGAATTTCAATCCTGACAAAGCGCTGCCATGTTCCGGCACCCAGTGTCTGCGCCGCATACATACGTGTTGCCGGTACCTGACACAAACCCTGATAGCCGGCACGTACCATTACCGGCAGATTAAAAAACACATTACCGTATAACAATAACCATGGCGTACCTTCCCAGCCGCGCCACAATAAACCCTGTGCTCCAAACAATGCCAGAATACCCACACCGGCTACTAATGTGGGGATTACAAACGGCAGCATCAGCAAACGCAGTACCCAGTTTCGGCCGCTAAACTGCAAACGGGTAACTGCCCATGCTACCGGCACACCCAGCAACAACGTCAGTACACTGCTGATAGCAGCCTGTGAAACTGTCCAGCCCAGTAAGCGACGCATATATTCGTCCTGCCACACCATACGGAAACTGTCTGCATCCGTTTGTTGCAGCATTGCCCGCAATGGTAACAGCACCACAGCCAGCAAAAAAAACAGCGGCAGTAATGAGAACAGCCCCGGCAGCAATTTTTGCCCGAAACTGACAACTTTCATCCCAATACCGTTTACATCTTTATTTACCAGACGATTACCTCAGATTCAGTATTTGTATAACCAAACAGGGCATATCCATGCCCTGTTTTTATTTTTTACTCCGGCCGCAATAAACAGCCGCATGGCAACAGTACAGGTTATTTGCTCAGCGCTGCACTACCTTTACCCATTGTTTAACCCAGCTTTGCTGCTTAGCTGCCATATCAGCCATACTTGGTTGTGTTACCGTAGTTGGAATTTTTACATGAGCATATACCGGCGGCAAAGACACGCCTTTTACAGCCGGATAAACCCACATGGATGTCGGAATGGCATTCTGTACCTGATTGCTTTGCAGATATTGCACCAGTTTAGCGGCCAGTGCAGGCTGACTGGCATGATTCAGCACCGCAGCACCTTCGATATGGCGGAACACTGCCCCTTTAAAGCGTAAATCGGCAGTTGGCGGTGTTTTGTATTTACCTTTACCATAATAAACTTCTGCTATCGGACTGGAAGCATAGCTTACCACCATCGGCCGGCTGCCTCCGTTCAAGGTAAATTCAGTGTAATAGGCCTCACTCCAGCCTTTAGTCACTTTTACACCATTCTGGCGCATTTTAGCCCACCATTGCCAGGTACCCTGCTCTCCTAAGCCGCCAATATTCGCCAGCAGAAAACCCAGCCCCACACTGGAAGTGGCCGGGCTGGGCACAACGAGTAAATCGCGGTAAGCCGGGCTGGCCAGTTCTTCCAGCGAACGCGGCACAGCTTTGCCATGTTTCTGGAACCATGCCTTATCATAATTAATCGTAATATAGCCGTAATCCACTGCCAGAGCCTGCGGCAGAGAAACATTAACCGGACGGCCGGAGGGTTGTGCCTGAGCAAACAGTTTAAACTGCTGAGCCTTGGCAATATTACTGTTATCCAGACCATATACTGCATCAGCAATTGGTTTAGCACGAGTTAAAATCAGCTTGTTGAGCATTTCATTTCCGCTACCGACTTTAATCACAGTCAGTTTCACATTATTATCATGCTCAAACTGAGCCAGAACATTTTTAGGTAAAGCAAATGAATCATGTACAGCCAGACGTACCTCTGTTTGTGCCTGTGCAACCATACTGAGTAACAGACATAGCACTCCGATTAACCACTTACCTGCTTTCATTCTGGTCTCCTGCCATTAAAATCATTAGGTATTCTTCATATACAATCATACCCGTTTTAGACGTTTATAGTAAAAATCTGACGCCATCTTACAAATCATGACAACTCATTACTGGCTATTTGACCTCGACAATACCCTGCATCAGGCTGATGCAGGCATATTCGGTATTATCAATCAGCACATGACAGCCTATATAGCCACCACCTTAAATATCGACGATATTGCCGCTTCCCGGCTGCGTCAGCAGTACTGGCAGGATTATGGCGCCACACTAGCCGGACTGCAAAAACACCATCCGGAAATCAATCTTCAGGAATTTCTGCTGGCATGTCACCCGCTGGAACAAATTTTGCCTCTGTTGCAGCCTATGCCGCAAATACAGCATACTCTGACCCATTTGCCCGGCTATAAAGTCGTTTTTTCCAATGGTCCCAGCCATTATGTACAGGCACTGATCAATACCATGCAAATTGAATCTCATTTCCATGCCCTGTTTGGTACTGATAATGTACAAATGCTTTACAAACCTCATCCGCATGCTTACCACAGCCTGTGTTTACAGCTGCATATCCGCCCTGATCAATGCATTATGGTAGACGATAGCCTGTCCAATCTGAAAACAGCACATACACTGGGCATGCGAACAGTATGGTTCGGAACACACAGCCATCCGGCTGCCGGAATCGATGCTGCTGTACCGGATATGCACAGTCTGCTACAGATTGCCCCGTCTCTGTTATAAAGCAACTATACGCAGGCACACAAATTCTCTACAATATCCCTGTACAAACGACTAACCTCAAAGGACAACACCATGCGTGCCGGAATCTGTTTAATTTGCGGTCTACTGACCATCAGTGGCTGCACATGGGAAACCTATCAGGATGCCAGCGGACAGACAAAACTGCGCCAGAAATATGAACCGGGTACACGTGTGGTTTATCAGGATGGCACCTACTCACATAATATGCGCTATAACAGCATGCGCCCCGAACCGCACGTGATGAAACCCACTGTAGGGGATGCAGACGAAAAATTACCGGCACACACACACTGGTCAGATTCAAACAGTAGTGCCGAATAATCCAGATACATCAGTACAGGGCTGCCGGAATCATGCCAGATTACCGACAGCCCGTTTTCACATCTTAATATATACAAATTTATGGCTAATTCACCCTTAAATATCGTCATCCTTGCAGCCGGCAAAGGTACCCGGATGTATTCACGCCTGCCCAAAGTTCTGCATGAAATCGGCGGTATCAGCATGCTGGAACGCGTTATTAACACCGCACAGAGTCTGCATCCGGACAATATCACCGTCGTTATTGGTCACGGCAAAGAGCTGGTACGGGAACAAATTCAGGCAGACGTATGCTGGGTGGAACAAGACCAGCAACTGGGTACCGGCCATGCAGTCAGAATGGCTCTGCCATATTTATCCGACAGCGGACGGACTCTGATTCTGTATGGTGATGTACCTCTTATCGATCAGCAAACACTGGAAGAATTACTCAGCACCGCCGGTAAAGACGTAGGATTACTGACCGACGTTCTCGACAATCCGTCCGGCTATGGCCGCATCATCCGTCAACATGGCAATGTTGTCGCCATTGTTGAAGAAAAAGATGCCAGCGCAGAGGAAAAAGCCATTTGCGAAACCAATACCGGTATCTTTGTACTTCCCAATTGTCAGCTGACCCAATGGCTCAATGCGTTGCAAAATAACAATAGTCAGCAAGAATACTACCTGACTGATGTCATTGCACTGGCCCGGCAGGACAATATTCCCGTTTATCCGCTGCAAGTGCGTGCATCATGGCTGGCAGCCGGCGTTAATAACAAACTGCAACTGGCACAGCTGGAGCGCATTCTGCAACAACAGCAGGCTACAGCACTGCTTCAGGCTGGCGTAACTCTGCGTGACCCTGCCCGTTTCGACTTACGCGGACAGCTAACCCACGGGCAAGACGTAATAATCGACATTAATGTCATTCTGGAAGGGAATGTAGATCTCGGTGACAACGTTTCCATTGGTGCCAATTGTGTGATTAAAAACGCCACCATCGGCTCCGGTACCATCATTCACCCCAATTCCCATCTGGAAAACTGCAATATTGGCAGCGATGCCCGGGTTGGTCCGTTTGCACGCCTGCGACCGCAGGCACAGATTGGTGACGCAGTGCATATCGGTAATTTTGTCGAAGTTAAAAACAGCACCATTGGCTATGGCAGCAAAGCCAATCATCTTACCTATCTGGGCGATGCCACTATTGGCGAAAACAGCAACATTGGCGCCGGTACCATCACCTGTAATTATGACGGAGTTAACAAATACCGTACTACCATTGGTAATCATGTCCGCATCGGTTCCGGCAATATGCTTATTGCGCCCATCACCATAGGTGACCGTGCCACTACCGGTGCCGGCAGTACTCTGAGCAGGAACTGTCCGCCAGACAAACTGACACTGTCACGCAGTCGCCAGACAACTTTGTCAGAATGGCAGCGACCAGAAAAAAACAACGAGAAATAATCTCTTTATCAGCCCGCCAGTGCTATTCTGCCTGCCGGGCTGATTATCTTATTCACTAATCTTTCCTGCCTTTACATCTGTTTCACCAAACCCGCCATACTTTAATCAAAAGCATTACATATCTGCGTTTAAAAAATACACAAACTAATTATAATTCGCAAAATAATCACTTTATTCACTATATTCTTCACAAAAGAACTAAACAAAGCATTTTCTCTTAGCCATTCATACAAGCAAATTAACAGGCAAAAGTAATATCATGTACAATAAAAATGATTCCCAATAATAACAAAGACACCTTACCTACTACTGAAGGTCAACCGCAGTGCCAATACTTACTCTTGATCAACTACCGTTTGGTCAGCCGGCAGTTATAACCCGACTGTTGCCCGAATCTCTGCCTTTTCGCCGGCGTCTGTTAGCCATGGGCATTACCCCCGGCAGCCACGTTACCGTAATCCGTACAGCACCATTAGGCGATCCGCTGGAAATCAAAACCCGCGGATTTTACCTATGCCTGCGGCGCAGTGAAGCACAAGCCATCGGCGTAGTTGAGGCAATACAATGAAAATAGCATTAATCGGCAATCCCAATAGCGGCAAAAGTACGCTTTTCAATGCGCTTACCGGTTCACGCCAGCAGGTCGGCAACTGGCCCGGGGTAACTGTAGAACGCAAAACCGGCAGTATCCAGATAAACCAGCAACAGGTAGAAATCATCGACCTGCCCGGTACCTATGCCATAGAAAATCTCGACATAGCTGCTTCTCAGGATGAAATGATTGCGCGTGAGTTTGTTCTCAATGAACCAGACAGCCTGATCATCAACATTATCGACGCCACTAATCTGCAACGCAGTCTGTACCTGACTTTCCAGTTGCTCGATCTCAAACGGCCGATGCTGGTCGTTCTCAACATGATCGATGCCTTGCATAACATAGGGGAAAATATCAACATCAGCACACTAAGCAAACAGCTTGGCTGTCCGGTTATCCCCATTTCCGCTGCACGAAAAACCGGAATACCGCAACTTAAACAGGCAATTGCACAGGCCATCACCACCCCTGTAGCAGCCCATCCCGAGCTGGATACTCTTGGTAGCAAACAAAGCACCATTATCCGCAACTATCTGGCTCAGCTTCCGGCCGATAGTGCCGTACACCAGCTCGACCAGTGGGCGCTGATCGAATTATTACTTAAACAGAACCCCGTTTCTCTTACTGAAACCGAAAAACATATCCTGCAACAATGCCGTGATGCCTTGTCTGACTGGTGTAACCATGAAATCGACGTTGCCCTTGCCAGCGCCCGTTATGACGCCATAGATAAGCTAAGCCGCTCTGCAATTGAAAAGCCGCGTGAAGCAAATCTGTCCTTATCCGATAAAATTGACCGTATTACCCTGGGCCGCTATACCGGCATCCCGTTTTTTCTGTTGGTCATGTACCTGATGTTTATGGTAGCGGTTAAATTCGGCTCTGTATTTATCGATTTCTTCGACATCCTCTTTGGCACCATATTTGTCGATGGCTTCTCCGCCCTGCTCACCAAACTCGGCTCTCCCGAGTGGCTGATTGCTATTCTGGCCAACGGAATCGGTAGTGGTATTCAAACAGTGGCCACATTCATTCCGGTTATTGCAGCCATGTTTCTGTGCCTGTCATTTCTCGAAGATTCCGGCTATCTGGCGCGTGCCGCAATGGTAATCGATCGCGGCATGCGTGCCATTGGCCTGCCGGGCAAAGCCTTTGTTCCTATGCTGGTCGGCTTCGGCTGTGGTGTACCTGCCATTATGGGTACCCGCACACTGGACTGTGCCCGTGACCGTCTCATGTCTATCAGCATGATACCTTTTATGTCCTGTGGTGCCAGACTGCCGGTTTACACCCTGTTTGCTGTTTTGTTTTTTCCTGAAAACGCCTCAACCGTGGTTTTTATCCTTTATCTGCTCGGTATCGGTGTTGCCATTCTTACCGGTATTATTCTCAAACACACCCTGCTGCCCGGCGACATTACCCCTTTTATTATGGAAATGCCCGCTTATCGTTTGCCTACATTGCGCGGCATGCTTTACCTGACATGGTCACGTCTGAAAGGATTTATTTTCCGTGCCGGACAGGCCATCGTACTCATGGTAACCATTCTCAGCCTGCTTAACTCACTGGGTAGCGACGGCTCATTCGGCCACAATGACAGCAGCCAGTCTGTACTGTCGGTTTCCAGTCAGAAAATTACCCCGGTATTCACGCCTATGGGTATCAATGAACAAAACTGGCCGGCTACGGTAGGTATATTTACCGGTATCTTTGCCAAAGAAGCCGTCATTGCCACCCTCAACTCCCTGTACTCTATGAAAGCGGAAGAGGATGGCGGAGAAGAAACCTTTAATTTTCAGGCCGGTGTCATCAAAGCCCTGAACACCATACCAGCCAACTTAAACGAACTGGCCGGTTCCTTTCTCGATCCTCTGGGGTTTAGTGCGCTGAATCAGAGTGCTGACAGCGTACAGCAGGATATGGACATGACCGGACGCACAGTAACCAAACTGGAAACCTCCTTCGACAGTAGTGCCGCCGCAATGGCCTATCTCATATTCATCCTGCTATATACACCGTGTGCGGCTGCGCTAGGTACCATTTACCGCGAAGCCGGCGGACGCTGGATGCTGTTTGTAGCCGGCTGGACATTCTTTACCGGCTGGAGCTGTGCCACCATTTACTACCAGTACCACCAGCTTAGTCACAGTACCAGCGCCGCATACTGGATTGGCGGAGTAGCCTGTCTGTTTATTCTTGTTGTTTGCAGCATGAAATTTATCGGCAGCCGGCGTCAGACTTGCCAGATAACCATGAAAAACTGCCCGCACAGCAAAAGCAGCTGCTGTCACTGAGTAATCAGGCATTTTTACTAATTACCAAAACTTATTTACCTGAACAGATAGTGATATTTGCAAAATCATCACTATCTGTTTGCATTCAGTTATCCAGACAGCGGGAACAAACCATCAGCCAACCCAGATAAAGGACTACCGGATATGCTTATCACTGCCATTCGTGACTACCTTATCACTATCGGACAAGCCAGCCTGCAGGATTTATCCCGCCATTTTCAGGTACAGGAAAGTGCCATGGAGCAAATGCTTAATTTTTGGCTCAGAAAAGGGATCATCCGCCAGATAGGTCCTTACCAGCCTTCCTGTCAGCAAAGTAAATGCAGCGACTGCTTTATTTGTCCTGAAGGTGCCAGAAAAATTTATCAGGCCGTCACCGGCACGGACAGAACCATTCCGATTACCCGCTTAGCCTGAACCAGCAAAAATTTTAAATCTGACTTACCTGGATGCAGAACTGTCTTTTCAGGTGAAAACACATTAACAATTTGCCGGCATAAATCAATACCACCAACATATCCCTAAACCAGATACTTAATGATACTCACAGAACAAATGAATAAAATATCTGATATATAAAGATAATTTATCTACCCAACATCATCCTGAAAACCATTAGCATAAACATATCTGTCTGTTTGTACAGCAGGCTGTAAACAAAGTTTACTGTACAAATCCGCCGTTTCCATTACAATCTTCATTTCAAATAAAACTGAAACAGCATCATCAGGCAGACGATACACAAAAACTGGAATCAACACGGCATAACCCGCAAACCGCAATAGCCGCATTCCAGCCAGGTAAAAAAACCGTAATTGCATTGCAACCCATGCCTGTTGAAAAAGGATAAACCATGTGTGGCATAGTTGGCGCCATTCGCGCACAGAATAACGTAGTAGAATTTCTTACCAGCGGCTTGGAACGGCTGGAATACCGCGGATATGACTCTTCCGGCATCGCCGTATGGACACCGGACGGTATTGAGCGCGTACGCCGTGTCGGCCGCGTTAAATTTATGGAAGAAGCCGCTCAGGCTGCCGGACTCAAAGGCAGACTGGGCATTGGTCACACCCGCTGGGCAACACACGGTGGTGTTACTGAACCCAATGCTCATCCGCACATTTCTAACAATATGATTGCCATTGTTCATAATGGCATTATCGAAAACTTTGAAAGTGAGCGCAGCCGGCTACAGGCACTGGGTTACGAATTCACATCCCAAACTGATACCGAAGTCATTGCTCACAGCATCCATTACGAATACACCCACACCAGCACCGGCAACCTGTTTCAGGCGGTACAAACTGCCTGCAAACGTTTTCAGGGTGCCTATGCCATCGGCGTGATTGCCAGAGACAATCCCGATAAACTTGTAGCTGCGCGTATGGGCTGTCCGCTGTTAGTGGCACTGGGTGAAAATGAAAGCTTTATCGCTTCCGATGTTTCCGCCGTTATTGCTTATACCCGTCGTGTTGTCTTCCTCGAAGATGGCGACCTTGTTCAGCTATCCACACAAGGCATTGATATTCTGCTCGACAAACACAATCAGCCGGCAGAACGTGAAATCAAAATGTCTGAACTGTCCTTAGCTTCGCTCGAACTGGGGTTGTACAGCCATTTCATGCAAAAAGAAATTCACGAACAGCCCAAAGCCATCACCGACACCGCCGAAGTATTTCTGGTAGGCGGCTTTGAGCCGGAAAACTTTGGCGCCAGTGCTGCCGGCATCTTTAAGCGAATCCGTAACATTAAAATTCTTGCCTGCGGTACCTCCTACTACTCCGCACTCACTGCACGTTACTGGCTGGAAGCCATTGCGCAAATACCGACAGACGTCGAAATTGCCAGTGAATACCGCTACCGCAAAGTTATTGCCGATCCGGAACAGCTGGTCATCACGATTTCTCAGTCCGGTGAAACACTTGATACCATGGAAGCACTTAAATATGCCCAGTCACTGGGCATGCAGCACAGCCTTTCTATTTGCAATGTAATGGAATCGGCTCTGCCGCGCGAAAGTGAACTGGTACTGTATACCCGCGCCGGTGCCGAAATCGGTGTAGCCTCTACCAAAGCCTTTACGACTCAGCTTGTGGCATTGTTCGGACTGGCGGTAACACTGGGCAAAATGCGCGGACTGGTTACCCCTGAAGAAGAAGAGCAATATACCAATGAGCTGCGCCTGCTTCCCGGCAGCGTGCAGCATGTACTTAATCTCGAACCGCAAATTGCCGGCTGGGCAAATCAGTTTGCCGCTAAAAATAACGTACTGTTTCTAGGCCGCGGCATTCATTACCCCATCGCCCTTGAAGGCGCTCTGAAACTTAAAGAGATTACCTATATTCATGCCGAAGCTTATCCGGCCGGTGAGCTTAAGCACGGCCCGCTGGCACTGGTAGATCAGAATATGCCTGTAGTGGTAATTGCGCCTAATGACAGCCTGCTCGAGAAAGTCAAAGCCAATATGCAGGAAGTAGCCGCACGCGGCGGCGAGCTCTTTGTATTCACCGATCTGGACAGCGAATTCAGCGCCGATGAAGGCGTACACGTTATCCGTACCCCGCGCCATATGGGCGTACTTTCCCCGATTGTACACACCATACCGGTACAGCTACTGGCCTACCACACCGCACTGGCCCGCGGCACTGATGTAGATAAACCAAGAAATCTGGCGAAATCGGTGACTGTAGAATAAATAGCTTGTGAACGCTTTTTAATTCTTAAACGCCCTGTTGAAGAACAACAGGGCGTTTAATTTTCCTTAAATTAAAATATATTAAAATAAAACCTGAGCCACTTAATATCCTAATTAATCTGCATTTTCATTGAATAATCAGCGTTTTTATTACATATAATTATTTAAAATCTAATACCAGCTTTATTTATTATATTTTTAGCATAAAACCTCAAATCAACTTTATATTTTGTTTTTTACTTTAAAAATAGTTTTTATTAGCTTCAATCTGCTTATATAGAGTAACTGATTAAATCAAATTGAATTATAATTTCTCCATAGAAAAGAAAGCTCCGGTTTATTCAAGATTCTATGTCAGCGACAAATATTCCGGAGAAATATAGATTATTAAACAACAAGCTTTACCTTAATAAGGGTGACATTGAATGCAAATTTTTCAGCCAGACCAGAATAATAAAAACCAGATTGCCGTATTTTCTTTTTTGTCCGCATTGATTATCTATATTTTTATTTTCGGCTTTGAGCTTACTCATTTTTCTTTGTCTATAGATGAAGAATTCAATAACAACATTTTGCATACTGTCGCAATTGGCAGATGGGGGCATGCCTTATTGAAAGCCAGTATTTATCCAGAACCTTTTATCCCCTTTTTCACTGAAATTCTGACGTTTATTTTATTGGCCGCTTCGTGCACGGTAATTGTCAAAATATTTTGTTTAAATCTGAATCAATCGCTTTTCTTTACTGTTTTATATGCCTCATCTGTACAGTTTGCCTATCAGTTACAGTTTCTGAACCAGTGTGACACACTGGCCACAGCAATATTACTGTCATCTGTTGCCGTATACTTGATTGTCAGAAAAAATTCCTTTCTGCATACCGTAATTTTTCCGGCCTTTCTGATCTGTTATTCAATAGCTATTTATCAATCATTAATCTTTCTCCCGTACTCATTACTAATCGCATATTTATTAATCGATGAGGTCAGAGGTACAGAAAATACCCGGCATTTAAAACTGATAACTGCTTTATGTATTTCATCAGTTATCGGATTAATACTGTATTTTGTACTGGGAAAATTAATCCTGAATTATTATCATCTGCAGTCTGAATCTTATTTAAGCGATCTTGTCACCTGGTTTAATGAATCCCCCAGACAAAGCTTACACAAGATTAGACGTTCTATAGAGCGTTATTTCACTTTAAAAGCTCCATATGGATTAAATACTTTTTTAATTGCGTTTGTATTTTTAATTTTGCCACTCCTACATCCGTTAAAAAGAAAAGCCAGATATGGGTTTTATGTACTTTTAAGTATTCTG
Source organism: Snodgrassella sp. W8124 (assembly GCF_016100875.1). Classification (NCBI taxonomy): domain Bacteria; kingdom Pseudomonadati; phylum Pseudomonadota; class Betaproteobacteria; order Neisseriales; family Neisseriaceae; genus Snodgrassella; species Snodgrassella sp. W8124. Next base: position 38,995 of record NZ_JACFRP010000001.1, on the reverse strand, counting down.
ACTTTATTCTGTATGAATATTATTGTCGGCAAAGGGTTACCACCCAGAACGATGACCAGTTTTGCCGTATTCTTTGCCTCTGCAGGATTGATTGGTTTTATTATTATTCGAAAAAATAAATATTTATGGGCGGTGGCCGCTTTTTCATTTTTATATGGTATAGCCTGTTCCAGTAACCTATTTTATACAGACTATATTGCCTACAATAAAGATTATCGGCTGGCTTCATTTATTGCCAGTGATATCACCAAAGAAATAAAAGTATCTCCGGATACCCCTGTCAAAGTATATTTCTTTGGTGCGATGGATATTAAACGCGTAAACAGACCAAATAATTCAGATATGTTTGGTGCTTCATTTCTTAACTGGGATAGTGGTAATTCCGCAAGAATATCTGCATTTATGAATAAAGCCGAAATTGCCACTATCATTCCCGCATCCTATGATGATATTAAATCTGATTTAAATACCGTTCATGCCGCACCTGTGTGGCCGCAGAAAGGCAGTATTTTCCGGATAAAGGATGTGGTAGTAGTAAAACTCGGACAAAGCGTAGGTTATTGCCCGAACGGCGTTAAGGAAAATACGATACCGAAACAATGTTTATAAAATCATCGGTCTGTTTTTATCTGTTTAATGGTTCAGCATTAAAGTATTTATTGCCTAATACGGCGGTAACAGCCGTCTGAAACCATGCAACATGATTATGCAGAAAAAAAGTATATTTCTGCATAATAAGAAAACATATGGTGGCTGTTTCAGACTGATAATCTGTTTCGGATGATGTTTTCTGTCAGCGAGTGCCACCGAGAGTTTGCGCAGATAGTCCACACTCATTGGCCATTCTTTCACACCTTGCAGCCATTGTTCCGGAATACCTGCTTCGCCCGCATAAATACCGGCAAGAGCGCCGGCAATGGCTGCCGTGGTATCAGTATCGCCGCCCGCTTGTATTAATGCACTGACGGTTTGTTCGTAATCACCATAATAGCGCAGCCATGCATAGATAACAGCAGGCACAGTATTGTTAATATAGCCAGTAATTCCTTTTTTTTCCAGTTTCAGCGCCAGCAGATATTCATGCAATTGAGCCTGCTGCTTAAGTTTCTGCTGAGCCAGTTGCAAGTGACTGATAAGCTGCTCTCCGCTTAGCGCAGGCATAATCTCAGCAAAGAAACTGTCAGCAGACACCTCAGACTGCTGCCGGCTGGCATAGCCGGCAGCCATGGCAATCACCCATGCGCCCTCTTCAGCACGCGGATCAGTATGAGTTATGATGGTAGCTGCATGAATGCATTCACGCATGATGTCCGGATTACCGGCAAAAAACCAGCCTATCACCGGTGCACGCATAGCCGCTCCGTTACCGGCAGAGTTATTACCGCTTTTAACCGGATTTATACCCAGACACAATTTCAGGCAGGCTTTTAAAGTAGCCATACCCAAACCGGCCGGCATAGTCAGAAACCATCGCCTCATGCCTCTGCCCAGCCGGCCACTAAAATCCTTCGGATTCAGCTTACAGCTCAGCAGACATTGTGCCACCATCGCTGCATGCTCAGTATCATCACTGCATAACCCTATTCTCCCCCATGGAGTGACAATCAGGTTGTGCTGAATTTTATCGCCAAACATACGTCTGGCTCGCTTAGGAGCAATACCCTCACGAGCCAGCCCTATTGCATCACCAACTGCGGTACCAATAAGCAATCCGGTAATCTGCCGGACAGACTGGGTTTGTTGCATAATTTATTTCCGGTGGATGAATAATAAATTTACAAATGTTAACTATACAGTATTTTCTTTATTAATTCCTGTTTTAACTGTTGAGATTATCAAATTTTTATTTATTTTCAGAATATTCAATAATAATGCTTAGCCATAAAGATAACCTGCTGCCAATTAAATATATAGTCAGAATACAGAGTTTATATAATTACCATTTAATAAATACAATTAATTCAAAAATCAGAACTTTAATCAATATTGATTTTTATAAATTCAGTTTTAAGCTTATAAGGCTTTAATTCAGAAAGATAAATTTATTCACACTTCCATCTGATTCAGCTGCATTCTTTTTACCCATAGATAACCGTTTGATGATAATAAATAATTTTTAGCAACAACTAAATTAGGATTTGCAAGAGAAACATTTATTTTAAATGTTTCTCTTGCCATTTAAGATTTATTTTATTAATCAGAAATACAAGCATCAATAGCAGAACAGTGAAGCCATTTTTTAATTTTCCTATTTTTTTCTGTTGTATATTCAATTTCATAAAAATCATTTTTATAATTTAATAATTCTACCTTATCCTCTCTAATTAAATATATTTTTGTTTTATTTTTTAAATTTGGAGAATCATATAGATAACTCTTATCCACTGTAAGCTTAAATCCATATTCTTCGGGCTGATATTGAGTTAAAAGGAAACGATTCATACAATCATTAATATCTGTTGAAGTATAAAATGTGTTGCAAAATTTTGAAGCATATTTCTCTGTTAATAGATTGAAATAAATATTATATTGTTTTTGCTCTGGAATTTTAGTGATGTATTTTTGTAATTTAATATTTACTGGTATTTTATTATGATATATCAATAAAATTAATTCATTAATAAAAGAATTTTGTTCGCTAATTAAACAGTCTGGATAACTGAATTTATCCTCCTGACCAAAGCGGTAAACATCAATATTATTACTTACCCACTCGCATTTTTTATTCACCTCACCTTCCCATTCCTTCTGAAAAATATCAATATTTTTTTTTAAAAGAATTTTAGATAATTTATCTATTATAGTTGAATTATGTTTTATAGTATTATCCATATCAATGAACATCCTCTCTATTGGACTAATAGAACTAAAAACATTGTTACTCATAAATATTAATATAATTAGTAGAATTTTCTTCATTACTATAATCCTTTTTCGAAAAATTTAGCTTCATCTTCTCTTCTTTTTACTAATCCATCTAATTTTTACCTTTAATCATTGATAGATGAATTCCAATACGCATAAAATAGTTTTTGTACAACTATTCTACAGAATAAACATTTCTATTGGCATATTCAAGTCTGTTGATATGTATCAATAAACAGGATATTGTTAAGTATACATGGTCATAAAACCATTGCCATATGATAATAATTATTATTTAATTCTTGCAGCTTTCAATTTATGTCTGTGTTATGAAATCATTGGATTTAAGCCGTTATTATGCTGCATGTTCTGGTTTACCGTTTCAGGATCGCCGGGCTGTGATGCCATTACGCGCAAGTATGCCACTGGCTGCGGAAGATATCGAAAAGCAATGGCAACAATTACAGCAAACCAAACTTACCGGCAATAAAAGGCTGATTTATATTCATATCCCCTTTTGTGATACTCACTGCCAGTTTTGTGGTTTTTACCAGAATCTGCTGCGCAAATTTGATACTGAAGCATATATTGATGCTTTACTAACCGAAATCACTCTGGAAATCAACAATCCGGCATTACAGTCTGCACCCATTCATGCGGTTTATTTCGGAGGTGGTACACCATCCGCTCTGCCTGCCGGTCAGCTAGCCCGGGTAATCAGCTTACTGAAACAGTCATTACCTCTTGCACCTGATTGTGAAATTACTATTGAAGGACGAATTTCTGATTTCGATGAGGCACGTACAGATAGTTATATAGAGGCAGGTGCAAACCGGTTTTCAATCGGTATTCAGACTTTCGATACCAATATTCGTCAGAAGCTCGGACGCTTATCCAAACGTGAACAGATTATAGAAACATTTGAACGAATTGCCGCTAAAGACAGTGTAGCACTGGTGTGCGATCTGATGTTTGGATTACCCGGGCAGACGCCTCAGAGCTGGCAGACAGATTTAGAACTTGCTGCCGGCCTGCCGCTAGATGGTGTGGATTTGTATGCTCTAAATCTGCTTTCTTCCACACCGCTGGCTAAGCGGGTGGAAAACAGCCAACTTGAATTACCTTCAGTAGCGGACAAATGTCATTTTTATTTACAGGGTGAAGCTTTTTTACGCCGGCAGGGCTGGATGCAGCTAAGTAACAGCCATTGGGCTAAAACCACACGTGAACGAAATTTATATAATCTGCTAATTAAGCAGGGTGCTGATTTCTTTGCATTTGGCTCCGGTGCCGGTGGCCGGCTGGGCGGTCAGTCATTTATGCTGCAACGCGATCTGGCTGAGTACTACACACGGCTGAAACAAGGCAAAAAACCATTGATGATGCTTACCGGCCAATCTTTACTAGGAGAATGGTTATATCAGCTTCAGGCCGGTATAGAACAGGGTCGGGTTGATTTAGCTGCACTGACAACACAGGCTCACTTATTGGATCCGTTACTGGAACAATGGCAGCAGGCCGGTTTACTCGTCAATGATGCACGCTGTCTGTTGCTAACCCCATCAGGCCGTTTCTGGTCGAGCAATCTGTTACAGGCTTTGCAGCAATTACTATTGTCTTTGAATAATCCGGAACATCTTGAGCGACAGGAAAAAATGATGCAGATGCGCCAAAGCGGAAAATCCGCGCCAGGGCATACCGCTGCTCCGTAATATCTCAGCGTCAAAACAGTTTTAATTTAAGGAAATAAAAATGACTGAACAGTCTGCAAGTAATAATCTTAAACTTTTCATGCAAAGTAACCCGGAAGGTACGCTGGAACAGATTGCCCGGCAATATCAGACTAGTTTAACAGCAGTAATTGAAGCCATGCCTGATGCAGTGCTGACAGACGGAAGTCAATTTGATACTGTATGGCAGGAAGTGCTTACATGGGGTGAAATTACTTTTCTGGTTCACACTCCGGATATTATTGCTGAATTTTCCGGTGAACTGCCAGCTGGAAAATATGGTGCCGGTTATTTTAATTTGCAGCATAAGCAAGCATTCGGCGGGCATATCCGGGCAGAAAACTGTGCACATATCGCTTTTGTTGAGCGCAGTTTTATGCATATGGCTACTGCGGGAATTATTTTTCTGAACCGTCAGGGTGAAGCTATGTTTAAAATTTTTGTCGGACGTGATGAACAAAGACAATTAAAAGCACAGCAATTAGATAAATTCAGAATTCTGGCTCAACGTTTCCGTCCGGACTAAGGAAAAACTGATGAAAACGCTATTATTGTTCGGGGTGAGCCCTAAAAAAGGCACCGGCTATCAGGTATTACAGCTGGCATTACAGCAATCATCTGAATGGCGCTGCGCGGCACTGGTACGCGATGCCGCTTTTGCCGCTGAATTAAACCGGCAGGGTGTGCAGACTGTGGTTGGTGATGCTACCGATGAATCCAGTGTCAAAGAAATATGCCGGCTTGCCGGCACCAATACCATAATTGTCTCTACTCTGGGCGGATCAGCTGGCGCACATTATCTGGCTCAGCGCCTGATTATTGATACAGCTGAACAAGCTGGTATCTCCCGGATGCTGCTGGTTACCTCTCTGGGCTGCGGCGACTCATGGCATACTATGTCTGAACGCGCAAAAACTGCTTTCGGGCATGCTGTACGGGAAAAATCTCTGGCAGAGGTATGGCTGCAAACCAGTAAGCTGAATTATGAAATTCTGCGTCCGGGCGGTTTGTCTAATGGTGACGTTACTGGCACAGGTAAATGTTTTTATCAGCAGGAGGTACATGGTTTTATTCATCGTACTGAACTGGCTAATGTCATTATGCAAAGAATCAGTGCCAGTGTTCTGGACAACCGTATCTATGCGGTTGTTGACTCGGGATTAACTTCTGACAATAATTAGAGCATATTGGTGCCTGTATGTGGATAACTTAGTTATCCACAGATCAAAACCCACCCTGTCTGCAATTATAAATTGGCAGACAGGGTGGGTTTTATGTACGTACCTCTTTAAAAAATATCAGGCCTTTTTCACAAAGCACGCTTTAAGCATGATTTTCATGCCGTCAATTTTGCAATCAATTTCATGATCGCCTTCAACCAGACGAATACCTTTAGCTTTTGCACCTTTTTTCAGAACAGTGCTGCTACCTTTAAGCTTAAGGTCTTTAATCAGAATAACGTCGTCACCATTCGACAACGGATTACCGTTACTGTCTTTAACATCAAGCTCTTGTGATGAGCCAGTATTGCTGGCAGCATCCCATTCGTGTCCGCATTCCAGACAGACAGTAAAGCTACCATCAAAATAATTCTGTTCACTGGCACATTGCGGGCAGATTGGGGTTGATTCAGACATGGTTACACCTTTGCGATGGTAAAAGCGGCGATTGTACCTAATTTTGCTAAAACTACCACATTTTTATGTACTTGCTCTGCTTTTTTTGCAACTTTTGTACAGCTATACTGAATAATATGCCTAATTACGGTATTGCTGAGCTGTTTTTTCTGAACGTTTGAATACCAGTTCATCCTCACTTGATTCATGTGCAGCAAACTGGTAACCATGCTCATTAAATTCATGCAGCATTTTAAGTGAGTGCAGTTTATTGCGTACAATAAAGCGAGTCATCAATCCCATGGCTTCTTTCGCATAAGCATTAACATTCATGTATTTACCCGCTTTTTCATCCAGAAAAACCGGTTTAATTACCTGTGCTTTAAGTTTATCCTTATCTATTGCTTTGAAATAATTATCAAAAGCTAAATCAATGATGGTTTCAGTTTCTATTTGATTCAAATGGCTGGTGAGAGTTTCATGCCAGAAATGATACAAATTAATACCTTTAGGATTCTCCAGACGTACATTCATGCTCAGGCGGTAGGGCTGGATTAAATCCAGCGGACGCAATATGCCGTACAAACCGGAAAGAATACATATAGCGGTTTGCATATAATCCAGTTCATGCAAGGATAAATCACTAACTTTCAGGCTGGTGTAAATATCACCACTATAGGCAAAAACCGCCTGTAAAGCATTATCAGGGGTAAATGGCGTATGCCAGTCCTGAAAACGCTGCTGATTAAGCTCAGCCAGATGCGGGCTGATGTGCATCAATTCCTCCAGCTGTTTCACACTTAGCTGACGGCAATAATGTACTAACTGTTCGCTCTGTTTGAGAAACTGTGGCTGAGTATACTTTTCACTCAGGCGCGGATTAGCAAAGTCCTGACTGGTGGGTGCAGCGATAATGGTTAACATACGGCCTCCTGTTCAATCACTGGTACACATTTATGCTCATCATGGTGAAATAAAATATTATTATCAATCAGATAATGCATAAAAACTCGATATCACCACTTTACCTGAGAAAATATTGTCAGCAGAACACAATAGCCGGAATTTAGCATAATGCTACATATATATTACATTTCAGTAACGTATATGTCTCTCCAGGTAAACACTTTACTGAACCGAAAAAACAGATTGCTAACCACAATGGAGAAAATAAAGAAAAAATTAATTTACTGACGGTCGGAGATAAAAAAACAGGGCTGCACACTGTCAGCCCTGTTTTGCTTTATTTGCTCTGCTTAGAATTCACCGTCAATATCGGCAATACTTACTAGCTTAGCATTAACAAATTCTTTTAAGCCCAGATCCAGTAATTCACGTCCGAATCCGGAACGTTTCACACCACCGAAAGGTAAGTCAGCTTTTACCATGGTTGGATGATTAATAAATACCATACCAGTATCAATCTGCTGAGCCAGCTGTGCACCGCGTTCTTCGTCAGCAGTAAAGATAGATCCGCCCAATCCGTACGGGCTATCGTTAGCAATCTCGATAGCATGTGCTGCATCTTTAGCACGGTAAATTGAAGAAACCGGACCAAAGAATTCCCAGTGACGTGCCGGATTATCCGGCTGAATATTGGTCAGAATAACCGGCCGGAAGAAACAGCCCTGAGCAGGCATGTCCAGCGGAATTTCCTCAGCGTGCGCACCGAGCTTAACTGCTTCATCCAGCTGCTGCTGTAAACCAGTAACGGCTGAGCGTGAAGACAGCGGAGCCAGTGTTGTGGCTGCATCCATCGGATCACCCATACGCAATTGCTGCACACCCTGACGATACAAACTCAGGAAACGGTCGTATACACCATCTTCTACAATAATACGCTTGGCACTGACACATACCTGACCGGCATTCCAGTGACGTCCGAAAACAGCCCATTTAGCTGCTTTTTCGATATCTGCGTCATTGAGTACAATGAACGCATCTGCACCACCCAGTTCAAGGGTACATTTTTTCACTGCGGCTCCGGCCTGAGCGGCAACAATGGCACCGGCACTTTCAGAGCCAGTCAGCGCTACACCGCGTACACGCGGATCAGCAATGATTTTGGCCAGCTGAGCATGAGTTGGATAGAGATTCTGGAAAGCACCGGCCATTAAACCGGCCTGAAGGAACATCGCCTCCATTTTCGCTGCACACTGAGGTACATTAGAAGCATGTTTCAGCACAATCACATTACCGGCAGCCAGTTGCGGGGCTGCAATACGTGCTATCTGGTAATAAGGGAAATTCCATGGCTCAACAGCCAGAATAATACCCTGCGGAGCAAATTCAATACGGGCACGATTACCTTTATTGGATGTAACCGGTAACACTTCCGGCTGAAGCTGCCGTTCAGCATTAACTGCATAATATTCAAGAATCTGTGCTGACAGCTCAGTTTCTGCTTTAGCTTCACTAAACAGTTTACCCATTTCCAGCGTGAGTAAACTGGCATATTCTTCAATATTAGCCCGCAGAATATCCGCAGCGTTTTGCAGAATACGCGCACGCTGGGCAAATGTAGTAGTTTTCCACTGATGGAAAGCGGCATCAGCATGATTTAATGCTGCTTCCAGCTCAATATCGGTAGTATCAGAAAATGCCTTTACCTGTTGCTCGGTATAAGGATTGGTACTAGCGTACGCCATATAATTACCTCTCATGAGTAAAAGTTACACCACGGTTACTGCCCTGTTGGCTATTTTTGGTGTGCCGCCGGTACGGGCAGGTTCTGAAACAATTACAGTGTTTACTATGAAGAAATGGTTGTGTGCCTGATGTGTGCTGCCGCTGTTAATTATCTTTTGTAAGCCTGATACAGGCTACCGGCAACATTAATTTTCCTGTCTGTTATCACTCTAGCATGATTATGCATTAATTGAGTTTAACAATAATTTACCACAACAGCAAGCGTACCGTAAACTAACAAATTCAAGCATGCTGTCTTAGTACATTAGTGTATTAGCTAAATACCATAGCTACTGGTATGTGTAAGGATAATAATGCATCACTCAATAATTTCTTCGCAGGCAATAATCGAAATTTTTGTTTCCTGAAACTCTCTTGCAGTAGCAGCACAGCACGCATAAACTGTTTTAACATTTAATCATTCATAAGGATGTACAAATGAGTAAACTGGCGATAGTGGTTTTTTCCGGTTACGGTCATACTCGTAAAATAGCTGAAGCAGCCGCTGCAGATACCGATGCAGTACTGGTTGAAATTGATGCTAATGGTGATCTGGACAATGATCAGTGGCAACAGCTTCACGACGCCAAAGGAATTATTTTTGCCGCACCTACTTATATGGGCAATGTACCCTGGCAATTCAAAAAATTTGCTGATGCCACTTCAGGACTGTGGGCAGAGCGCGCATGGCAAAATAAAGTATTTGGCGGATTTACCAATAGTGCCAGTTTTAACGGTGACAAACAGGTTACGCTTCTCTGGATGCAGACACTGGCCGCACAGCACGGCGGTATCTGGGTAAGTCTGGGACTGTTACCGGCCAATAACAAAGAAGCAGACCGTAATGATATTAATGTACTCGGAGGCTCTGGAGGAGCGCTGATACAAACACCGGCAGATGCCAGCGTAGATGAAATTCCGCGCGGCGATATTGAAACCGTTAAAATCTACGTAGCACGGGTAAGCGAAATCATCAATAAATTAGCTTAATCGTTTTTAAGCTAATTTCGAATTTCAGCCCGTTATCTGTTTTTGCCGGTTAATGGCAGTAACAGATAACAGGCTGTTTAAATAAATATCACCTATTATTAATTAAGCTGATGGTTGTTGTCTGGTTTTCCACCATGAAGCAAGTATAGCAATCATTAAAGCACTAAACACGACAGTCAGTGAAGCAAAAGAAGGAATATGCCACCATTTGGCCACCAGCATTTTGCCGCCAATAAAAGTTAAAACCACAGCCAGCCCGTATTTGAGATAGATAAATTTTTCTACTACATTGGCGAGTAAAAAATACATCGCACGCAGCCCCAGTACCGCAAAGATATTGGAAGTAAAAACAATAAACGGGTCAGTGGTGACGGCAAATACTGCCGGAATACTGTCAACAGCAAAAACAACATCACTTAATTCAATCACAATCAAAGTAAGCAGCAAAGGAGTTGCCATACGCTGACCGTTTTCAACGGTAAAGAATTTTTCCCGGTTTAACTGCCCGCTAACACGCATATGCCGGTGCAGCCAGCCTATCAGCGGATTATCGGCCAGACCTTTATCTTCCGTCTTTTCAGGCAGCATCAGCTTAATCCCGCTATAAAGCAGGAATACACCAAACAGATACAATACCCATTCAAAACGGCTGACCAGTACTGCACCCAGAGCCACCATAATGGCGCGTAGTACAATAGCGCCCAGTACACCGTAAAGCAAAACACGATGCTGGTACTCAGCCGGCACTTTGAAATAACCGAATATCAGAATAAATACAAAGATATTATCGACTGAGAGTGATTTTTCCAAAACATAACCTGTCAGAAAATCCATCACCGAATCTGCTGCTATAGCCGGACCGGCGGCAGGATTATGTGCCAGCTCAAAATACAGCCAGGCAGCAAATCCGAGAGAGACAGTAATCCAGACTGTTGTCCATAGTAGAGCTTCTTTGGTACTAACCCGATGCACTCCCTCTTTTTTCAATGTAAGCATATCAATTGCAATCATCACAATGACAATCACGATAAATACGCCATAGAATAAAGGTGTACCGACAGAATTCAGCTGTAGCTGCATAAGTTTTTCCTGCTAAATATTTTTATCATAAAAAATCTGGTAACCATACCAGTTATCAGAATCAGCAGTCAGGTAAATGGCTTTATACCGGCTGCTATTCGAACAATAGCATATTCGGCAGAAAAGATAATCCCCCTGCTGATAATTGTTTTAAGCAGATTCTGCATTCCGCCTCTGCCAGGAATTAAGAGAAGATATTCAGAATTATTTTTAGCGGAATAGATAATCTATACCGTACATGATTTTCTGATAGCTAAATATAATAATTCAGTCTGGTTATAAGATTACAAAGCCAGCTTTACTATTTTTCATATCCGGATATAAATTAGTCTACTGGCAATTTATGTTTTTTGATTTTCGCATCCGGCCTGTTTTCCGGTACTGAACCTTTTAAAACTATAAAACCGGCAAAGTTTAAATAATTAATGATGAATAATAAAAGAAAAACAGGGCTGAACACCCTGTTATGATGATTACTTTCACATTATCTGTTTCAATTTATTTAGCATCACAATCAGATGGTACTAAATGTACACTAAATAATTCTTTATCTTCATCTTTAAAATAATAATGATGATTAATGCCATCCGGAAATGAATTTCTTAATTTCACGAGATCAGGATCTCTATTTTCACAATATTTATTTTTTAAGTTATCACTAGTCATTTTCTGAACATTAGATGATGAGAAATTTTTTTTATTTCCTGTTACTACATATTTATAATCTACTACATTATTTCCAATAGTGAGATCGACCAGCTGGGTAGTTGAGGAAACTCTCATAGGCAGTTGCCGTTTAAGCTCGCTAAAGTAGCTCTGAATAGTATCATCATCTAATTTATTGTTATCAGACTTACTAGCATCTGACTGTACTGCCTCACTACCTGCTTTATTTGGCTCTGCCTGCTTCGAGTTACCACACCCAAAAAGTATCATGCTCAGGGATAATAACAACACTGTTTTCAAAATTTTCATATTTATTTCCATATCTAATACTGGGAATTATTATTATTACAAAAAAATAAATTAACTTACAATATTTAGTATTTTTTATTACTTAATATTCAGGTTTATTCTTTATTCATTAGATATAAATCAAACTTATCTGATTCGCTTAGTTTTATAAATTTCATATGAAATTCGTTTTAATTAATCTGGATTATATTTGAAATATTATTCAGTAGTTTGTTCAATAGCAGCCTTGCATCCGCGTATTTTTTGTTACAGACAAATAACGCCCTGATATAAATATCTATTACATTCTGCCAGATACTATTTCGCCTGAATAGATACGGGATAATTACATTTTTATACTTCTGCAACCCAACTATCACTTATTCTCTTTTATAATCATTCTAATATTCATAGTTACCGCTGCTGATAGTAATTTATCTGTTCAGCTAAAGTAAAAATAAAAAGGAGAAATCAGATGAACACAGCCTCAGTACGTCAGTACTGGCATCAGTTAACCAGTACCAATCATCTTTGTCAGTTTATTGATGTTATCCTGCGCAGCTACGGACAGGTTATGTTGCAAAACAATCCTGTTTCCGGGCTAATCTTTTCAATAGGCATACTATTTGGCAGTTACAGTGCCGGTAAGCCACAAACTGCTCTGGCCTGCTTACTTGCTGTAGTCTGTGCCAATGCAATAGCTTACATGTACCAGCTTAACCGCAAAGCCTGGCTGCAAGGAATTTATGGTTTCAATGCCTGTCTGATTGGTATCGCCTTATCTGTTTTCTGCGAAAATTCACTGTATTTATGGCTAAGTATCATACTTGCTGCCATATTATCAGTATTTATTACACAAGCATTCAGCTCAATATTACAGCAATGGTACTTACCCTGTCTGACAATACCATTTGTGTTGATTACATGGCTGTATCTGTTGGCTACACCATCATTCTCAGTACTGATACGCGAACCGTCTACGGAATTATCTGCACAGATTTCAAGTTTTAATCTGCTGCATCTGATACCGGATAGTATACTGGGCATTGCCGAAGTATTTTTATTTAACAGCACGCTGGCAGGTGTCATTTTTCTGGCGGGACTGGCAGTCAATTCAATCAGAATGGCTATCTATGCTCTGGCCGGCTCTGTACTGGCCATCGGTATTGCGCTGTTCTATGGCAGTCAGATAGAAATGATCTCTCTCGGACTCTATTCTTTTAATGCAATCCTGACAGCTATCACACTGGCTACTTTCAGTAATAATCAGGATTTTAAAACCATTATTTATATTGTCTTCGGTATTATCTTTACTGTTCTTACTCAGGCCGCATTAGCCACAATACTGAAGCCGTTTGCCATACCTGTATTAACCTTACCTTTTGTACTAGTAAGCTGGTTATGGTTATTAACCAATCAAACTTTAAGCCAGCGTTAGCGTTTATCGATTTTATATATTGAATAAAAGAAAAATAAGAAAAATTTGTATTTTTCAGATTTTAAAATTGGATAGGTAACAGAAAACAGCGATCCCGGTAAAACAAGATTAAATCAATGCTTTTTACTAACTATGAATCAGAAAATGCAAATTCACAATTTTGCGCGGAACTATCAAGAAAGAGTTTCGTAATATGAAAGGTAAATGTATACCCGCTTGAAATAATCAAACCAGTAAAATATTCGAATTTTTTGGCTATTTTTGCTACTGTATTGAACACAACATCAGATTATCTGATAAAAAAGACTGCCCTGGTGGCAGTCTTTTTCGGTGCAACATGTTGCAAATAAGAATTAACGTTTGAACATATTGCCGTATTTCTGATTGAACTTATCCACACGACCGGTAGAGTCAACGATTTTCTGTTTACCTGTGTAGAAAGGGTGACATGCAGAACATACTTCGATATTGAAAGTATCTTTTTCCATTGCGGATTTAGTTACAAAAGTGTTACCGCAAGAGCAAGTCACGGTTATATCATGGTAGTTCGGTTGAATGCTGTTATTCATAATATCGTCCTTGGTTGGCGGGCACAGGGGTTGTGCCTGTACCTCTTGAAACGGATGTCCAGAATCGGGTAATTATACTCGCATGAGTAAGATTTTCAAGTGAATCAGTATATAGCAGCTACTCTTCTTCACAGCTAAAACGATATGAAACGACCAGATTCCTCACATCCCACTATTTAAGTCTGACATTGCTGTCAAGACCATAATGCATTACAAAAACACACCCGGTCTGAGACTTAAGGCTGTGCTGTATACAAATTTAAGCACGACGCCAGCTAGTCCCGCCGGCACCATCTTCCAATACAATACCGGCTGCCGTAAGCTCATCACGAATCCGGTCAGATTCAGCCCAATTACGTTCTGCACGAGCCTGCTGCCGTGCAGCTATCAGCGCTTCTATAGCTGCGCTATCCAGACCCTGAACCGTTTCCCCCACTTCTCCCTGAAGAAAAGCAGCCGGATCACGTTGTAATAAGCCCAGTAAACCTGCCAGCCCTTTCAGACATCCTGCCAGTTTGGCGTCATGTGTTTTATTAATTTCATTAGCCAGCTCAAACAATACTGCTACAGCTTCAACGGTAGCAAAGTCATCATTCATGGCTGCATAAAAACGGCGCGTGTAATCATTTAAGTCAGCATGTACTGCCACTTCTGCCGCAGCTGTATTTTTAAGTGCCGTATATAAGCGGGTTAATGCGCCTTTTGCATCATTCAGATGAGCATCCGAATAGTTCAAAGGGCTGCGATAATGTGCACGCAAAATAAAAAACCGCACAACTTCAGCATCGTATTTCTGCAACACTTCGCGGATAGTGAAGAAATTTCCAAGTGATTTAGACATTTTTTCATTATCAACACGAATAAATCCATTATGTAACCAATATTTAACATGGCTGGCAAAATGATTATGCTCTTCACAGCATCCGTTTTTTTCCGCTCCGCAACTCTGAGCAATTTCATTTTCATGATGAGGAAACTGTAAATCAGCACCACCTCCATGAATATCAAAATTTTTACCCAGTAGTGCTTTACTCATGGCAGAACATTCAATATGCCATCCCGGGCGTCCTCTGCCCCACGGGCTGTCCCATGCGGGCTCATGCGGCTTGGCTGATTTCCACAACACAAAATCCAACGGATCCCGTTTATGTCCGTCAACATCAACCCGTTCTCCGGCACGTAAATCATCCAGACTTTTCCCGCTTAACTGACCGTATTGCGGATACTCGCGTACCGCATAAAAAACATCGCCATTATCCGCCATATAAGCCTTATTATTAGCAATGATATCTTCAATCATAGCAATCATTTGCGGGATATATTGCGTGGCTCTCGGTTCGTGGTCTGGCGGCAGTACACCCAAAGCGGCTGCATCTTCGTGCATGACCTGAATATAGTAATCGGTAAGCTCAGTAATACTAATCCCGCGTTCATTGGCACGGGCAATGATTTTATCGTCTATATCAGTAATATTGCGTACATAATCAAGCTGATAACCCAATTCCCGCAACCAGCGCGCCACCAGATCAAATACAATCATTACTCTGGCATGACCAAGATGGCAATAATCATAAACAGTCATACCACACACATACATACGCACCTGGTGCGGATTAATCGGTGTAAATTCTTGTTTGCTTCTGGTTAAAGTGTTATACAAGCTGAGCATGTCGTTTCCAAATGGCTAAAATGGTAGCACTGTACTAAGGTAATTAGTTTGTATGAGGTTAAACTGGTTGTTTTCAAGATATAACCAGCTTAAAAAGTTAATTATAGTAGTCTGAACGGTACTATAGCCAATAATTATTATGGTCTAAAGCAGTTTTCAACCAAAAACTTATCTTTTTATCATATAGATATAACCATTTTTCTTTTCAGTACATCATATTGCCAAAAAAGCATGACTCTTGCTTTTCTACTATAGAAAGCATAAAACAGAAACTGTGAAAAGCATAATCAAGCTTATATTCAAGAGAAGGAGTAAGTATGACTATTATGAAACCACTGGCTGCACTTGCAGCCGCTACCACCCTTGCTTTAACCGGTTGTGTTACCGATCCGTCTACCGGTCAGTCTCATGCCAGTAAAACAGCAGTATATGGTTTAAGTGGCGCTGCCGTATGCGGCATTGTCGGCGCGATTACTCATAACAGCCGCGGTGCACGTAATGCAGCACTTGGTTGCGGTGCTATCGGAGCCGGTATTGGCGCTTATATGGATTATCAGGAAAAACTGTTACGCCAGAAACTGGCTAATACCAATGTCGAAGTTCAGCGTGAGGGTAATCAGATCAAACTGACTATGCCTGAAAATGTGACATTTGCAACCAATAGTTCAGATTTAAGTGGCGCGGCTACCTCTTCTCTGTCATCGGTGGCTGAAGTACTGGCTAAATATGTAGATACTACCATCACTATTGCCGGATACACTGATAGCACAGGTAATGACAGTATTAACATCCCGTTATCACAGCGCCGTGCACAATCAGTTTCAAATTTCCTGACTTCCCGTGGTGTTGCTTATAACCGTATCAGCGCTAACGGATACGGATCTGCCAATCCTATTGCCAGCAATGCAACTGTTGAAGGACGCGCACAAAACCGCCGTGTGGAAATCCGGTTAAATCCGGTACAGCAGGCTCAGACTACAACCACTCAGCAAACTACAACCTATGTTCAGTAATTACTGAATATGCCTGATTGATTACTACAGCAGCTTCTGCGGTTAGACAATTAAAATTTGGTATGTATATTCAATCAAGCTGCAAATAAAAAAAGCACTTCAACATGAAGTGCTTTTTTTCAGACTATATTTATATATCCAGTGAGCGATGCAGTTTGGCCTGTCGCTCAATACGCTTATTGATAAACCATTGCTGAGCCAGAGTCAGAATATTATTCGTCAACCAGTAGAGAACCAGCCCTGCCGGGAAGAAGAAAAACATTACTGAAAAGGCAACTGGCATGATTTTCATCATTTTCGCCTGAACCGGATCAGTTGGCGGCGGATTCATAAATGTTTGCAGATACATAGTCAGTGCCATGAGCACAGGCAGAATAAAGTAAGGATCCTGACGGCCTAAATCAGTAATCCAGCCAATCCATGGAGCTCCGCGCAATTCTACCGAAGCAAACAATGCCCAATACAAACCAATAAATACCGGAATCTGCAGCAACATAGGCAGACAACCGCCAACAGGATTGATTTTTTCCTTTTTATACAGCGACATCATTTCCTGCTGCATACGCATACGGTCATCACCGTACTGATCTTTCAATGCCTGCAAACGCGGAGCCACAGCACGCATCTTGGCCATCGATTTATATGAAGCATGTGTCAGCGGAAACAGAATTGCTTTGACAGTAAGAGTAAGCAGAATAATCGCCCAGCCCCAGTTCTGTACCAGACTGTGCCACCAGTTCAGTAGCCAGAATAAAGGAGAAGAAAACAACGATACTTTGCCGTAGTCTTTAATCATCTGCAAATGATCAGCTACTTTAGTAATGACAGAATAAATCTGCGGACCGGCATACAGGGAGATACCGAAACTGCCAGTGGAGTTAGCACCAATATCTTTCAACGGTACTCGTACGCCGGCAGAATACAGACTATCACTGCGTTTTCTGATATCTATCTGGCAGTCACTGGTACCACAAACACTGTTACCTTCTTTCGGCTGCAGAATCCAGGTAGTCATAAAATAATGCTGGGTCATACCAATCCAGCCGGTATTGGTTTTACGCTGATAATCTGCCTGATCACGACCAGAGGTATAATCACTGTCAAGATCTTTAAAGGCTACTTTTTCAAATTTACCATTCGGGGTATACAGTACCGGACCAGTATAGGTGTGATCGAAATAGCCTGTACCTTCAGGTTCCTTATCATCTCGCAGCACCCGATAAGCCACATCCATTTGTAATGGCTGAGCATTGTGATTGGCAATTTCATAGCGCAGCCCGATCAGGTAACTGCCTTTAGTAAACGTATAAATTTTACTAACCTGTACACCGTTTTGTTCGGCAGCGGTCAGACGCACATCCAGTTTGTCACCATTAAGCGTGTACTGTTTTTGCGCAGCTGTAAATGTCAGGTCTTTAAACTGATAATCACCCTGACGGTTTAATAATATCGACTGGGCAACATACTGATGGCCATTTGCACCATTATCCAGCAATACAAAAGGCTTGCTGGCATCACTGGTAGCCTTGTATTTATTGAGAGTTAGCTGGCGTAAATCGCCGCTTTTTTCATCAATAACAGCCTTAACAGTATCAGTAGTCACTGTTACCGGCTCCGTTTTATTCAGGGCACTCTCGGCAACAACACCAGTAGAAGAAGTATTGCTATTACTGGTGGATGATGTTTGTTGTGCAGCTGGCTGTTTTTCGGGTTGCGGGTATAATTTTTCCCAACCCAGCAAAATTGCCATGGTCAGCACAAAAAATATCAATAATCGTTTGAAATCCATAGTGTATTCCGTCTACTCGCTAAGGAAGAGGGTCATGACCGCAACCACCCCATGGATGACAGCGGCAAATACGCTTTATCGCCAGCCAGCTACCTTTCATTACCCCGTATTTTTGCAGCGCCAGTACGGCATATTGCGAACAGGTTGGATTGTAGCGGCAGCGCGGTGGTAACAGCGGGCTGATGGCATACTGATAGAACCGGATCAGACCCAGCAATAAATATCTCATTGCGAAGATGCTTTACACCTGTCAGCTGTAATAAGCAGCTGCTGTAAAGTCCTGACTACGCCAGCGTACTCAGCATGCCGGAACGGCTGGCGTACACGAATGATTATATCTACCGGCGGCAATTCATGCTTATGCAGGCGAAACCATTCGCGTATTAAGCGCTTCATATAATTGCGCCGGTTAGCACGTCTGGCAACTTTTTTGGCTACTATCAGCCCCAAACGCGGGAAACCTAAACTATTGCGCGCCTGAAAAACCTGAATCCAGGCACGGCTTTTTTGGCAACGTAATGCAAAAACGGATGAAAAATCATCCGTTTTTAATAGGCGATATTTTTTGCCAAAATGATAATCCATTCTTGTTCTTACACAGCCAAACGTTTACGGCCTTTGGCACGGCGGGCAGCCAGTACAGCACGTCCGCCACGGGTTTTACTGCGAACCAGAAAGCCATGAGTGCGTTTGCGGCGGGTAACGGATGGTTGATAAGTGCGTTTCATAATTTATTCCCGAATTAACTTTAAATAAAACGTAGCATTACACAACAAGAACAGCACTTTGTCAATCAATATAATCTGTAGCAAAGCTTTACGGGAGCTGTGCTGGTATAAAGTGCAAATCATGGTCAGAAATTTGTTTATTGCGTATAATTAGCATAATAGGCACTTATTGTTTCCAGCCTTCAGCCAGCTCCGATTGACAGATAAATTTAAGCTTCACGAATGACCCTGACAGAATTTTGGCCTCAGTGCCTATTGCAATTAAAACAAAGCTTACCTTCTCAGCAATACCAGATGTGGATTGCACCATTAACTGTGGGCGAAGAAAATGGCAACTGGGTTATTTTTGCGCGTAATACTTTTACCTTCAATCATATCCGCGAGCGTTTCTGGCCGGCTATCGAAAGTGCCAGACAATCTGTTCTGCCAGACGGCAGCACACCATTA
Source organism: Snodgrassella sp. W8124 (assembly GCF_016100875.1). Taxonomy (NCBI): domain Bacteria; kingdom Pseudomonadati; phylum Pseudomonadota; class Betaproteobacteria; order Neisseriales; family Neisseriaceae; genus Snodgrassella; species Snodgrassella sp. W8124. Next base: position 19,419 of record NZ_JACFRP010000001.1, on the reverse strand, counting down.
ATTCTGAAAATCGGACAGGGACTATCTCTGCAGGCTGCCACTGAGGCAATACCGGCAGGAAACAATTCACCGGTCAAGACTGCAGAACCAGTCATAAATGTCGCTGAACAGCCGGCTGATATTAAACCGGATTCAGTTAATACCAATAAAATTCATTCTGAAGTTTCAGCCAAACCACAGACAACGGCAAAACGTACCGAATCTGCTCAGGACATTATTGCCAAACGCCTGCGAAACACCCAGACCAAAAGCGCAAGTGCTACTGCCGAAACAAAAGAAAACAGCAAACAGACCGCTACAGAAAAACCTGAGGCTGGCGAATCAGTGGCCACCTCTGATTCAGCACATGAAAATGGTAAAAAATCCCGCTATACTGATACCAACCTTAACCCTGAACATACTTTTGCTGCTCTGGTACAAGGTAAAGGGAACCGTCTTGCTCACGCTGCTGCGCTGTCGATTGCAGAAAATCCCGGCAATAGCATGTACAACCCGTTTTTTATCTATGGCAGTACCGGTCTGGGTAAAACCCACCTGGTACAGGCTATTGGCAACCAGCTGTTTGCCACCGACAACAAAGTAAAAATACGCTATATTCATGCTGATGAATTCATTCGCGGCATCATGAATGCATTCCACGCCAAATCTTTTGATGCCATGCGCCAGCAATATCAGCAGGTAGACTTACTGATTATGGATGACGTACAGTTTATTGCCGGTAAAGACCGTACCATGGAAGAGTTTTTTTACGTCTATAACCATTTAATTGACGAAAAAAAACAAGTTATCCTTACCTGTGATACGCTGCCTACTCATATAGACGGCATGGACGATCGCCTGAAATCCCGCTTCTCATGGGGGCTGAGTCTGGAACTGGAACCGCCGGAGCTGGAAATGCGCGTAGCCATTTTGCAGAAAAAAGCTGAGATGGCTCAGGTGAAGCTTGAGGACGAAGCTGCATTTTTTATTGCCAAACATATCCGTAGTAACGTGCGTGAACTGGAAGGTGCATTCAAGCGAGTAGTAGCACAAAGCCGTTTTGCCAGCCGCCCGATTGATGTAGGGCTGGCTACTGAAGCATTACAGGATATTCTGGCTGTTAACCATAAACCCATGACCCTGGAACACATTCAGAATACGGTAGCAAAATTTTATGGGATTACCATTAGTGATATGGTAGGGAAAAAACGTACCCGGAATCTGGCCCGACCGCGCCAGATGGCCATGACCCTGGCAAAAGAACTTACTCCGCTTAGTTTACCCGCTATTGGCAGCGGATTTGGTGGCCGCGACCATACCACAGTCATGCATGCGGTAAAAAGTATCTCCAAACTCCGCAAGGATGATGCTGAAACAACCAAAGCGTATGAAACCTTAATGATGATTTTGCGAGATTAAACCAAGGAACAAAATATGCTGATATTACAAGCAGAACGTGACAGTTTACTCAAACCGCTGCAGGCAGTAACCGGTATTGTAGAGCGTCGTCATACATTACCGATATTATCTAATGTATTACTGGAAAACCATCAGGGGCAAATCAAGATTCTGGCAACCGATCTGGAAATTCAGATTGATACCATCGGCCCCAAAAGCGAAGCAGAAGATTTTCGCATTACCACCAATGCCAAAAAACTGCAGGATATCCTGCGGGCTTTACCGGTCGGCGCAATCGTTTCTCTGGACTGGAATAACAACCGTCTGGTGCTGAAAGCAGGCAAAAGCCGTTTTAATCTGCAAACCCTGCCGGCAGAAGATTTTCCATTAATGAGTGTGGGCGAAAATATTGATGCCAGCTTCAGCCTGCCACAGGAAACATTTCGTGAAATGCTGTCTCAGGTGCAGTACAGCATGGCCATTCAGGATATCCGCTATTATCTGAATGGTCTGCTGATGCAGACAGAAGGCAATCAGCTGCGTCTGGTTGCTACAGACGGACATCGTCTGGCCTATGCAGCCTGCAATATAGAAGCCGATTTACCCAAAGCAGAAGTTATTCTGCCGCGTAAAACTGTGCTGGAACTCTTTAAACTGCTTACCTTTCCCGAACAGCCGATCACTATTGAACTGCTGAACAATCAGGTACGTTTCCGTTGTAATGACACCATTATTGTTTCTAAAGTCGTGGATGGTAAATTTCCGGATTACAACCGGGTTATTCCACTGGATAACGATAAAATCTTTCTGGCCAACCGTACCGAGCTGCTGGGTGCACTGGAACGCGCAGCCATTCTCGCCAATGAAAAATTTCGCGGTGCCCGCCTGCAAATCCAGCCCGGATTACTGAGCGTGACCTGTAACAATAACGAACAGGAAGAAGCTCGTGAAGAGCTGGAAATTGCTTATCAGGGAGATACACTGGAAGTCGGTTTTAATATCAACTATCTGATGGATGTATTGCGTAATTTACATGCAGAAGATTTACAACTTGCTTTTGGTGATGCAAACCGTTCAACACTGTTTACCATCCCGAACAATCCCAATTTTAAGTATATAGTTATGCCTATGCGGATTTAAACATCCATGCACTCTTAAATCCGGTTACTGCCGTACGCCAGCTTTCTGTTTTTAATAGCTCAGTCTGGTTTACGGCAGTTTATTATTTACAATCAGCATTCTTATCTTCCAATAAACATCAGATAAAACATCATCTTAAATATAGCACAGGGCTGAAAAAAAACCGATTTTATGCTATAATAAGTTTTTGGTTTATTGCCCTCAAACAGGCCTGTTATACAGTTATACCACTAACGTTTTTTATAATTAATAACAGTTATAAATGACCTTTAACAGCATAACCGCTGCCAAGTTTAGTAAAGAATTCTTATGATAGATCAACACCCTGAAGATTACAGTGCCGACAGTATCAAAGTATTAAAAGGTTTGGATGCTGTTCGCAAACGTCCCGGTATGTACATTGGTGATACTCAGGATGGCACGGGTTTACATCATATGGTATTCGAAGTTCTGGATAATGCCATTGATGAAGCACTGGCCGGATACTGTGATCATATTACCGTAGCAGTTAATGCCGACAACTCCATTACTATTGAAGACAATGGCCGTGGCATTCCTACCGATATGCATCCGGAAGAACATCGTTCAGCAGCTGAAGTAATCATGACCATTCTGCATGCCGGCGGTAAGTTTGATAACAACAGCTATAAAATTTCCGGTGGTCTGCATGGTGTAGGGGTCTCTGTAGTTAATGCACTTTCTGACTGGCTCCGTCTGACCATCTACCGAAATCACAAAGAACATTTTGTAGAATTTCGTCACGGGGATGCTGTTGCTCCGCTGGCTGTTGTCGGTGATACCGACAAACAGGGTACACGCGTCCAGTTTCTGGCCAGTACCGAAACCTTTGGAAATATCGATTACCATTTTGATATTCTGGCCAAACGCATCCGCGAGTTATCTTTCCTGAACAACGGCGTCAGTATTGAACTCTTTGATAAACGTGATGGCAAACACGAAAACTTCGCATTCAGCGGTGGTGTAGCCGGCTTTGTACAATACATGAACCGGAATAAAACGGCTCTGCACAATAAAGTTTTCTATGCCAATGGTGAAAAAGATGGCATGAGCGTGGAATGTGCCATGCAATGGAACGACAGCTATCAGGAAAACGTGCAGTGTTTCACCAATAATATTCCGCAACGTGATGGCGGCTCCCATTTAACCGCCCTGCGTCAGGTTATGACCCGAACCATCAACAACTACATTGAAGCCAATGAAGTTGCCAAAAAAGCCAAAGTAGATACTAATGGCGATGATATGCGTGAAGGTTTAACCTGCGTATTGTCTGTTAAACTGCCTGACCCGAAATTTTCTTCACAAACCAAAGACAAACTGGTTTCCAGTGAAATAGGTCCCGTAGTGAATGAAGTGCTTGGTAAAGCCTTGTCTGAATTTCTGGAAGAAAATCCTGCAGAGGCCAAAATCATTACAAGCAAAATTGTTGATGCCGCGCGTGCACGTGAAGCAGCGCGCAAAGCACGCGAAATTACCCGCAGAAAAGGGGTAATGGATGGTCTGGGGCTGCCGGGCAAACTGGCAGACTGTCAGGAAAAGGATCCTGCTTTATCAGAATTGTATCTGGTCGAAGGTGACTCGGCAGGCGGTTCTGCCAAGCAAGGCCGTGATCGTAAATTTCAGGCCATTTTGCCCTTAAAAGGTAAAATCCTGAATGTAGAAAAAGCCCGTTTTGAAAAAATGCTTGCCAGTCAGGAAGTTGGTACTTTAATCACTGCACTGGGTGCCGGTATAGGCAAAGAAGAATTTAACCCGGAAAAATTGCGTTATCACCGCATAATTATCATGACCGATGCGGATGTAGACGGCGCGCATATCCGTACCCTGTTGCTTACCTTCTTCTACCGGCAAATGCCTGAACTGGTTGAACGCGGTTATGTGTATATTGCTCAGCCACCATTGTATAAAGTGGAATATGGCAAAAAAGATAACTACCTGAAAGACGAGTTTGAAAAAGATCAGTTCATGCTCAGTCTGGCACTGAATAATGCTCAATTAATTATTGGCGAAAATACTCTGGAAGGTAATGCTCTGTCCGAAATCGCCAAACAATTGATCCTGGCACAAAGTATGATTGCGCGTGAAAGCCGTATCATTGACAACAATGTACTTAATTCCCTGCTTCTCTGGAATGAGAATCTGGATTTAAGCACTGTAAGCAGTGCAGAAAAAGCTGTGCAAACATTAACCGCTCTGGTTAATGACGACAACCTCAAACTGGAACGCATCGGTGCAGATGATGAAGTACAAATGATTAAAATTACCCGTCAATTGCATGGGAATCATATGGTCAGCTATCTGGATCAAAAATTTGTTGAAAGCCGCGCCTATCAAATTATTCGGCAGACAGCGGCCACTTTAAGCGGTATTGCTGACGTACCAATTGAAGTCATCAAAGGTAATATGACTACCACTGTAACCGGCTTTGCCCAGGCACTGGAATTACTGATGGATTTAGCACAGGAAAAAATTAACATTCAGCGTTATAAAGGTCTGGGTGAAATGAATCCCGAACAATTATGGGAAACCACGATGGATCCTTCAGTACGCCGTTTGCTGAAAGTCAAAATCGAAGATGCGATGGCAGCAGATGATGTATTTGTTACCCTGATGGGCGACGAAGTTGAACCCCGTCGTGCATTTATCGAAAACAACGCTCTAAATGCTCAGGTTGATATTTAGTTTTTAAATACCTGAAAAAGGATGGCATTGTCTGCCATCCTTTTTTCTATACAAAAATATTCTGCAGTTGATTATCTGGATAATATCAACCCTTAACACAGATAACCTGACGTAACTGGTGCTTGATTTCCACCAATTCCTGTTGCGCCTGCATTACTGCGTCAATATCCTTATACGCCATAGGAATTTCATCAATAACCTCAGCATCTTTACGGCACTCTACATGAGCCGTAGCCTGCATCTGGTCAGCAACAGTAAATTTCCGTTTAGCTTCACCACGACTCATAACTCTGCCTGCACCGTGAGAACAGGAATGAAAACTTTCTGCATTCCCTCGTCCCTGCACAATATAACTTTTTGTTCCCATAGAACCCGGAATAATTCCCAGTTCACCTTCTCGTGCAGAAACAGCCCCTTTACGCGTAACAAAAACATTCTTACCGAAATGGTGCTCTTTCTGTACATAATTATGGTGACAGTTTACAGTTTGTAAATGCGTAGTAAACGGCACATTGATTACTTTGCGTATAGCAGCGATAGTATTGTGCATCATCACTTCACGATTTAAACGGGCAAATTCCTGTGCCCAGTGCACCGCTTTCAGATAATCATTACAGTATTCGGTTCCTTCTACTAAAAACGCCAGATCATTATTAGGCAAATAGGTATCAATGAAATATTTTTTCATTTCCTTTTTAGCCAGCTCACTGAAATATTTACCTATTGCACGACCAATACCGCGTGAACCACTATGCAGCATTATCCATACGCGATCACACTCATCCAGACAAACTTCAATAAAATGATTACCGCCGCCCAAGGTTCCCAAATGACTATAACTATTCGCTTTTAAAAAACACGGATATTTACTGGTCAGTTTTTCAAATCCGGGCAAAAGCTGCTGCCAGTACTCCTGTACAATCGGTGGCGGATTTTGCCAGCTTCCTTTATCGTACTTTTCATTATTGAGAGTGGAACCATGCGGTACCGCCTTTTCTATAGCCAGACGTAATGACATTAAATCTTCCGGCAGATCCTGGGCGGTGAGTGACAGCTGTACAGCCATCATTCCACAACCAATATCCACGCCGACAGCAGCCGGAATAATCGCACCAGCAGTCGGAATCACACTCCCGATAGTAGAGCCTTTTCCCAGATGCACATCTGGCATAACCGCAATATGCTTAAAAATAAAAGGTAATTGTGCAGTTTCGAGCAATTGTTTTTTAGCCACATCTTCTACCGGCACACCTTTTGTCCACATTTTTACCGGACGTGTTTTATTTTCTTTTAATACTTCAAATTCTTGCTTTTGCATTTTTAACTTCCATTATTTTTTAACCAATTAATTAGCGGATGTACGCTATTGCGCCTGAATATTAATCAAACCATGCAATAACTGATCCAAACCGCCTACAACCGAAATCTTATCGATTCGTTCAGCAATTCTTTCCAGTGTTTCCATTTCTTTTAAGCGTAAAGCAACCGGATTATTTTCCATTACCCGGGCTGTATTCAGTAAGGAACGGGTAGCAGAAGTTTCTTCCCGCCGGCGGATAACATTCGCCTGTGCGGATTTTTCTGCTTCTACTACTTGTGCCAGAATGGTTTTCATGTCTCCCGGTAAAATAATATCTTTTACGCCAACACTGACCGTTTCGATTCCATAGCCCGTCATATGTATCTGCATATGAGCGTTCACCACTTCGTCGATTAAATTTTTGTTTTCCAGCAATTCATCCAGACTGCGAGTACCAATTGCTTCCCGTAATGCAAACTGTAATTGCCGGTACAATAACTCCATTGGCTGCGCAATTCTGGCAAACGCCTTTAACACATCGGTGTAACACCAGCTGGCTACCAGATTAATACGCAGATTGACTTTATCCCGGGTTAAAATTTCCTGACCGGATATTTCCACTGTCTGCAAACGTGTATCGACAATTTCAACACTGATTTCACGATTAAAACGCCAGTAAGCAGTAATACCTGCATTAAGCAGCTGTTCTACTTTACCATTAACTTTTAATACGCCAACATGATATGCTGGTACCTGTGCAATCAATACACTACTATCGCCAGTCACTTCTTTTTTACGTAATTTTGGCTGTAACAGCTGCTGTACCATTTGCTCAGAAAGCTGAAAATCGTCAGTCAGCTCAATAAGCTGCATATGCTGTTTGCAGTTATTCTGCCAGTACAATCGTTTGGTTCCCGGAGGCAGAATTTCTACCAGTAAATCATCTTCAAAACGTAAACCGGTCTGATTAGCACCTACCTGCATCTGAATACAGAATTGTGCCATCTGCTGTGGGGCATTTTGTTCAATTGTTGCCGCCAGCAAATCATCAATACGGTTATCCTGTAGTTTGAATTTACCCAGAACTAGCTTATGTTTGAATTCACACAAACCAATTACGGATTTAGGTGGAATAATCTGTACAAACTGATTATCAACAAACAGCGTACCAATTTGCTCATCGATAAAATAATGCAGTTTGATGTGATCGATACCTTCAATTAATCTGCCGGTATTTTTTGCCTTAATAATTTCCATAGCAACTTCATCAGACAACCGGTACCCTTGCTCCAAAGTTACTTTTTTAATTGCCTGTTCTTTATAACTCTTCCAGTACAATGCTTTAGTAGAGGGTTGAATAATCTCTACCAGCATTTGTTCTTCATAACGCAGCACAATCTCATTATCAGCCACATTGACATAATGACAATATTTTTCTACCAGCTGCGGATAAAAATTGAGCAGTTTTTCCGCGATAGCCGGTTCAATCTTAGTATCAGCTAAATCCACCAGATAATGAGTAATGTTGACAAAAGGATTCCAGAAAATATGCCGGCCTGCGGTAACAATAGTATTAATTTCACCGCGTTTGGTGACAACGGCCAGCTCACCTTTTTTCACATTAATTATATTCAACATATTAAATCTCCTTTTATGGCAGCCAGCAAAGAGAAGAGACACAATCAAACGGATTAAGTAACGAAATAACAGGGGAAAAACTGATATCTTTAAACATTCAACTAACTGCTTATGGCTCATCAATTTTTTGCCTGCTATCCGGTTTTTTTACCCGGACAGAATCATTAATCCGTTTATTCTGTGCGGTTAACCGGTTTTTTTCGTGTCTTAGCTTTACTGCTTTGCTTATTTCCCTTTACTGGCTGGTATTGCTCAAACAACAAATTATTACAATATGGCTTTTGAAACAGGAGTCGAACCCGTGACAGATTGGTTTGGTACCAATTGCTCTACCTCTGAGCTATTCAAAAATTTTCCATCGGAAGGAAACGTCTTTCATACCGGGGAATACATGTTGATAATGCGAATAAATCAGTCTTTCGATTAATTTAATTCCATTCGCTATGTACCCTACTGCCGTAAAAAACAGTATGTATTTCAGACAATATCCTTATTGCAATTACCGTACCAAGTTCATAAATTTCTAAAATAAAATAATTAAAATATTGTTTTTAAAATAAAAATAAATAAATAAATTTATTTTCAATAAATTATTTTTAGTTTTATTTTCGTATTTTTTATAAAATATTATATAATTTTATTTAATTTTATATAACTAATAATAAATAATGGACAAGAAAAATATCGTATTCAGTTTTTTAGGCAATGTACTTGACCAGCGGGGCAAAGGAAAAAAACGCTGGACACGCTGGCGCCCTACTATTGATATCTGTAATCATCCGGAATGGCCGATCTATCGTCTGGAACTGATTTATCACACTCAGGACAGCAAACTACTCGAAGAAATTATTCTGGATATTAAAACCATTGCCCCGGATACACAGGTTAATCCGATTCCGGTTCAGATACAGGATCCATGGGATTTTGAAGAGGTGTATACCTGTTTACTGGATATCGCCAAAAACTATACTTTTAATAATGAACAAGAAAATTATTATCTGAATATTACCACCGGCACCCATGTAATGCAGATCTGCTGGTTCTTACTGGCAGAATCACGTTTTTATCCTGCTAGACTTTTACAATCATCGCCGCCAGCCAGACCGTCTGCATCGCCAGAAAACCTTGCCGCAGAACCTATAACAAACCCGCCACTGTGCCCCAGCGGACAAATAAATATAATCGACCTGAATCTGAATCGTTACGACCAGATTCTGACCCGCTTTCAGCAATATGCTACCCAGGCAACAGAACTGCTCAAATCAGGTATAGCGACAAAAAACCGGCATTACAATCAGCTAATCAGCGAAATAGAACAGGTTGCCAGCCGCTCTCATGCGCCTATTTTGCTATGCGGCCCCACTGGTGCCGGTAAATCTTTTCTTGCCCGGCAAATTTACCGGCTTAAACTGAACCAGCATCAGATTACCGGACAATTCGTAGAAATTAACTGCGCGACTCTAAGTAGCGATAATGCCATGTCTACACTGTTCGGTCACATCAAAGGTGCTTATACCGGTGCCAGTCTGAGCAGAAACGGCTTACTCAGACAGGCGGATAATGGCGTTCTGTTTCTGGATGAAATCGGAGAACTGGGGCTGGATGAACAGGCTATTCTCTTAAAGGCGATTGAGGAAAAACAATTTTATCCGCTAGGTGCAGATAAACTGGTATCCAGTAACTTTCAGCTGATTGCCGGAACCAACAAAGATTTAAAACAGGCAATTATCCGCGGTACTTTTAGAGAGGATTTATACGCACGTATCAATTTATGGAGTTACCAGCTACCGGGACTTGCCGAACGTAAAGAAGATATCGAACCGAATATTGATTTTGAGCTGGCACGATTTGCGCAGGAGTACGGTACCATGCCGCGTTTTAATCAGCAATCCAGAGACCGTTATATTCAGTTTGCCACATCGGCTATGGCAACATGGCCGGGTAATTTCCGTGAGCTCACTGCTTCCATTACCCGTATGGCTACTTTATCCATACAAGGAAATATCACTCTGGAACAAGTTGAAAATGAAATCCGGCGTTTACAGATACACTGGCAGCAAGTAACTTTTTCTGATGCGCTGATTCCGGCTGAAATTGATGAATTTGATCGGTATCAGCTGGAAAAAGTCATTGAAGTATGCCGGAAAAGCCGAACTTTATCCGAAGCCGGCCGGTATTTGTTTGCTGTATCCAGAGCACAAAAACAGCGCGCCAATGATGCAGACAGACTGAAAAAATATCTGGCCAAATTTGATTTAAGCTGGGAGCAGATAAAAGACAGCATCAGTAAAGGCAATTAACGCTATTTCCTGCCTGTGATCATTATTTCTTATTTGAGTTCCAGCAGCTATTATACGAAATAAAATACACAAAAACACATTATTTATTTATCATATTAAGCAGACGAGTTCGTGTTTGTATTAATATATCTATTTGTTGTTCAATCTTTTCTAAGGTCAGATTAATATTTTTCAGGTAAATTTCACAAGGCTCAAATTTACTGTTTTGCTCATGCCAGCAAGGCAGTATTTGCCGGATAATTTTTAACGAAAAACCGGCATTATTGAGCTGCTGAATCAATTTTACCCTTTCTACATCTGCCTGCTGGTATTCACGGTATCCGGATTGTGTACGGGCAGGTGTCAGCAATTTTTCCTGTTCATAATAGCGCAACATTCTGGGGCTGATTGCACTTTTTCTGGCTAATTCACTGATTTTCATTTTTACTCTGTTGACTTTAACACTACTGTGAAACTTTATCATTATTCGCACAACCCACAAACTGAAAGAAAGAAAATGATTAAGTTAACCATGTTAGTAAAACGTCTGCCCGATATTACTTATGAAGAATTTGACCAATACTGGATCGAGCATCATGCTCCGCTAGTGGCTTCCGTGCAAAACGTTTTAAATATTACCCGCTATGTACAAACCATTCCGCACCGTTATCCCGGGCTGGATAAAATAATACAGAACGGGCGTCAGTCTCAGAATTTTGTTTTTGACGGTATGGCTGAAATATGGTGGCAGAATCTGGAAAGCATGCAGAAAAACCGGTCTTCACCAGAAGCCGTAAAGGCATTAAACGCATTAATGGAAGATGAAAAGCGCTTTGTTGATCACACACAATCAGTTGTCTGGTATGCAACAGAACGCCTGATTATTAGCAACACTAATTATCAGACAATGCCATTGCGCTGAAGCAGAACCCCAGGCAAAAAACTTGCCTGCCGGCAAAACAGCAGGCAGGCAAATAACAAAACTGGATACATTTACGTATGAATTCCGGTATTGCGTTAACACACCATGCGCTGCAATAATTTTTTAAAATCTTCTCCTACCAGAGGATGTTTCATACCATAGGCCACTGTTGCTTCCAGATAACCAAGCTTATCACCGCAATCATAACGTCTGCCGGCAAAAGCATACGCAATCATTTTCTGTTCAGTCAGCAACCGTGCAATAGCATCAGTCAGCTGAATTTCTCCACCAGCACCCAGCGGTAAATTAGTCAGAAAATCAAAAATTCGTGCAGACAAAATATAGCGCCCAACCACACCCAGATGTGAGGGTGCTTCATCCGGATGTGGTTTTTCGACAATACTCTTTACATAATCAAAATCATTCTGATGATTAATCTCGACAATACCGTAAGCACCCGTCTGCAGCGGATCAACATTTTCTACACCAATGACATTACAACCCGTATGGTAATACGCATTCATCATCTGGCTCAACGCACCTGGGTGTGCATCAATCAAGTCATCTGCCAGCACCACAGCAAAGGCTTCTTTACCCACTGCTGCCCGACTGCATAAAACCGCATGCCCCAACCCCAGTGCGGCCGGCTGGCGAATATACAGACAAGTCACATTGGGCGGCAGAATATCCTGCACAAAATCAAGCAATTTATTCTGATTGCGGTAAGCCAACTCTGTTTCCAGTTCATAAGCCTTATCAAAATGATCTTCAATACAGCGCTTATTCCTGCCGGTAATAAATACCAGTTCAGTACAGCCAGCAGCAACAGCCTCTTCTACCGCATACTGAATCAGTGGTTTATCCACTATCGGCAACATTTCTTTCGGGCTGGCTTTAGTAGCCGGTAAAAACCGTGTCCCCATACCGGCCACCGGAAAAACACACTTACGGATTGGTTCAGCTTTCATTCAGATTTACTCTTTAATTCCCAGCATAGTCATTAATGCAGCCTGATCCAGTATAGTAACACCAAGTGCCTCAGCTTTGGATAGCTTGCTGCCCGCCTCTGCTCCGGCCACCACAAAATCAGTTTTTTTCGATACACTGCCGCTCACTTTACCACCGGCTTCTTCAATATGCTGCTGTGCCACATCACGTGACCAGTCTGGTAAAGTACCGGTTAACACAAAAGTTTTACCGGCTACAGCTTCATTAACCGATGACGTCTTTTCCTCCGTCTCTCCGCTAAGCAGCTGTTCACGTAACTCAATTGTCTTTTGCAGTAATTCATGATTTTCAGGCTGGCTGCACCATTTCTGCCAGCTTTCCGGCAAGGCTTTATCAGTTAACAGTTGTGACCAGTCCTTACCCGCCAGTTGCCACAGCTTCTGTGCCCGCGCTTCCGTTAAACTAGCGCAGGGTAAACGAGCCAGTATCCGCTCAGGAGTAAAGTATTTACCCAGCGGTGTGCGACGTGTTTCTGTCTGCGGTTGCACACCGGCATCAAGTAATTCCTGCAATTGACTGGTCTGATCTTCCTGACTGAAAAAATAGGCTACCGAATGTGCTACCACCTTACCGATATCCGGCAAGCAGGCCAGTAACGGCTCAGTAGCCTGAGTAAGCGTAGCCAGATCACCGAAAGCCTGTGCCAGCTGTTTTGCTGTACGCTCACCAACATGAAAAATACCCAAAGCATAAATTAAATTAGCCAGAGGACGCTGCCGGCTGGCCTGAATACCGGCCAGAATATTTTCAGCCCATCTGGATGGCAGCTGTTTGCCTGCTTTATCAGTTGCAGATAATTCCAGTTCATTTGTCACCGACTCTGCTGAGCTTTCTCCTGCTTCCTGTTTAGCCTGCTGTTTCATTGCCAGCAAATCGGCCAATTGCAAATGATAAACATCAGCAAAATGACGGACTTTGCCCTGTGTTACTAACTGTTCAATCTGCCGGTCACCGAGATTTTCAATATCCATGGCGCGACGTGAAGCAAAGTGAATTAGCGACTGCACCCGCTGAGCATGACACAGCATTCCGCCACTGCAACGAGCCACTGCTTCGCCCTCTTCACGGACAATTTCATGACCGCAAACCGGACAATTTTCTGGCATACGGAACGGCGGATATTTCGGTACAGCTTCAGGCGGAGTAAGCAAATCTGCCGCCGGTTTTTCCACCATTGGACGCTGTGCCAGCACCACAGATACAATTTCAGGAATAACATCTCCGGCACGGCGCACAATAACCGTGTCACCCTCACGTACATCCTTGCGCTGTGCTTCACTTTCATTATGCAAAGTTGCATTGGTAACTGTAACACCACCTACAAATACCGGCGTCAGCCGTGCTACTGGTGTTACTGCACCGGTACGTCCCACCTGTACATCAATAGCCTCTACCGTAGTCAGCATTTCCTCTGCCGGAAATTTTTGGGCAATAGCAAAACGCGGAGCACGGGCTACATAGCCAAGCTGCTCCTGCAGAGCCAGATTATCCACCTTAATCACTACACCATCGATGCCAAACGGCAAATCTGCACGTATCTGAAAAATATGCTCATAAAAAGCCAGCACTTTCCCAATATCAGCCTGATAGCACAAATTATCCTGTGGCGGTACAGTCAGCCCCAAACGAGCCAGCAATGCCAGCTCTTCGCTGTGGCTATTTACCGCAAAACGCTCATCCAGTCTGGCAATTCCGTAGGCATAGAAATGCAAGCGCCGGCGTGCCGTTATTTTCGGATCCAGCTGGCGTAAACTGCCAGCCGCTGCATTACGCGGATTGGCAAAAGTTTTCTGATTTTCCGCCTGCTGATGTGCATTAAGCCGGTCAAAATCGGCTTTAAGCATCAGCACTTCACCGCGTACCTCCAGCACATCCGGTACCTGATCACCCTGCAGACGCAATGGAATATTAACAATAGTGCGCGCATTCTGAGTAACATCCTCGCCGGTATATCCATCTCCGCGCGTAGATGCCTGTACCAGCAGACCGTCACGATACAACAAACTGATTGCCAGACCATCAAACTTTGGTTCAACAATATATTCAGGCTCAACACTAAGACCATCACGTACCCGTTTATCAAAAGCATACATCTCACTATGGTCGAACTGATTATTATCATTCAGTGGTGAAAATGCATTGTTCAGTGACAGCATCGGAATCTGGTGCACCACAGCAGCAAATTTTTGCTGTGCCTGCCCGCCTACACGTATACTCGGGCTGTCCGGCTGCCGCCATTGCGGATATTGCTCTTCCAGAGCCTGCAACTGGCGAAACAACCGGTCATATTCCGCATCCGGCACAGTAGGTGCATCCAGATCATAATACTCATGCGCATAACGATTGAGCAGAGCGGTTAAATCAATAATTTGCTGTTCGCTTACTGAATCCATTACAGCTATCCTTCAGGAAAAGGAAAAAGAAATGGCAAACCCCGTTCTGCGGCTTGCCATCTCTTTATAAATTTAAAATATTCAGGCAATATCAGGAAAACAGTCTTTTGGCCAGTTCACTTCCCGGCTCCAGATCAACCTGCTTCATTTCCTTTTGCCGGTCAACTACATAGCGGCGTACCTCACGCAACCACTCTGTGGATAACTCTTCCACTTTATCATTAACCAGATCCAGACCCAGCTGACTGGATAATTTCACAGCCATATCCATAAACTGATCAAAACATTTCTCGCCGTTTGGTATATGTACTATATCAAACAACATACTGAATCCGCGATAATTTTGATTTGCTAACAAAGTAGAGGTAAAAGGTGTGTTATCCAGCGTAACAATATTAAACAAAGGCTCGCCATCAGTATCAGCATAAAAAAATGCACCATCATGCCCCAGCTCAAAGCCCTGTTTCTCAACCGCAGAACGCAGTTCTGTTCCGCTGACATTTGTACGTGATACCAGATGAATCGCAATTGTCTGGTCAACCCTTGCGCATAAATCATCCAGTGGACGCGCCACATCCAGAAAAGTATTAATATCCGTTAACAGCAGCTGACCATCCATCTGCTCGGCGAAACGATTGGCCTGTTCGCCAAAATGCGCCAGCTCTTCATGCGTAAGCAGACCACTGCGGCTGATTGCCTGCAGACCAACCACAAAACCCTGATAATAAACACTGGGAATCGGTTCAGCTATCTGGTAACGGTCATCCATCGTACAGCCCACCAGCCGGAAACGGGAACGGCTGCTCAATCGCGGCATTGCATGTAATTCTTTCGGCTGATACAACGCAATATAGGCCAGATAATCAAAACGTACATCAAACCATGGTAGCGGCTGTTTAGACATGTCCCGCACATCCAGCAAAGCTTTACGCCCCTTTACCGGAACCGTGCGTGATAATGGCGCCATATCAATATGTGCTGCTGAATTTTCCGGTGCTGCAACGTTATCAGGAGCAGAAGATGCCGCTTGCGCAGCAGACACATTCTCTTCTTCAGAAATTGTGTCATCAATAACTTTTTCATCAGTGGCCGAAGTCTCAGATTGTTCGGCGGATGAATCATCAGTTTTATTTACTTCCTCAGCCGGCGGCACAGTTTTAGTATTCATTACAGACTGTGCCTCCGCACCATCCCGTACTGAATTTACCTGACTGTCCAGTAAAGCGTCTTTATTAGCATGCCCGAACTGTTCGCGTAATTGTTTGCGGTATTGGCTTTCCTGATAAATATTATAGGCCAGTACCAACAGAATAATCGCAGCACCTATCACCAGCACAATCATTACAGAATCACTCATTACATTCCTACCAGACAATTTGCGAAAACCGCAACTTAATTAACAGTTGAATGGAATTATAACTAAAAATACCCCTGCCGGCAGCCATAAACTACAAAAGCCACTGATATTCTGTCACTATCGGCAAACCATTACTGCGCAGCATATCCCATTCAAAAAAATGCCCCGGATCCGACTTTCGCCCCGGTGCTACATGCTGATGGCCGGTAATCGCCTGAATCGGATAATGCGCACACAGCATCTGCAATAACGCATACAACTGCGTATACTGAGATGGCGTAAATGGTTCGAAATCACAGCCTTCAAGCTCAATTCCGATCGAAAATGCATTACAGCCATCCCTGCTGTTAAAACGTGATATCCCGGCATGAAAAGCTGCGTCATCACAGGAAACAAACTGAATTATCGTTCCGTCCCTCTCTAGCAGAAAATGGCTGGATACCCGCAATCCGGTTAATGAACGCATAAAATCATCCGGTTCAGCAGCATCAATCTGATTAGTGAACAAACGCTGTACTGCCTGCTGCCCGTATTCAAACGGCGGTAAAGAAATATTATGCAATACCACCAGCGATACCTTAGTCTGTGCCGGACGCCGGCTGAAATTCGGTGACGGTACATGAATACATTGCTGTAACCAGCCATCTTTCCATACCGGCTTTTGTTCGCCCTGCATCCTCTTCACCCTTGTAATAAAAGTGTTTACCTTAATACAGCTCTTATCCGGCGTCTACTTTTTGTGAAGAATCAGACAGAAATCCAAGATAAGCAATCGTTTCCTGTGTGTATTCTGAAAAAAGAAAAAAACGACCTTATTAAACATATAGAATTTCAAAATCACACTTGTGCAACTAGAAAATAACTAATTTTTCCAACAAATAAACAGCGACATAGATAAGAGAACACAGAAAACACTTGCCAAGCCGGCATATATCTGGTTTAATGCGCACTCTTCCCCGATGGCCAGATAGCTCAGTCGGTAGAGCAACGGACTGAAAATCCGTGTGTCGGCAGTTCGATCCTGCCTCTGGCCACCATTAATAACCGCTGAATGCGGTTATTTTTTTGCCTGCAAAAACCATTTTCATAAATACTCAATTTAAATTTGGGTTTACCATTACTCAACACTAACCCAAATTATCTATACTAAATTAATGTATCATACAAACAGCTTTAACAAAAACACACTGGAAAAAGTTATATATAATATTGAAGGAAATAATTTTCCAGATCAGAACACAATGAGATAAATTTATAGTATTCCTAAAGAATTTAATGAAATTTCCATAAGGAAAATAATAATATGAAAAATTTTATGTATATCCTGATTATTTTACTAATGATACTGTCTGCCTGCAGCACTCAAACTGCAAAAGCACAGACTAGTAATAAACAAAATTTAATAAATAATTCTTTTAATGGAGAAAAATTGTTATCAAATAAAGAATTTGTATTATCTGTAAATAGAACTTGTGATAATACAGAATCTAAATTATGTACAGTCGGGAAAATAAAAAAAGATTATTTTAGTAAATTCAGTAATCTGAATAATGATGAAATAATTATATCGAAACTAAAAGATAATATTGTATTAAAATTGAAAAAAGAAAAAAGAAAAAAAAATCAAAACGAATTTTCCATGGTAATTAAATTAATTTCATACAAAAATAATAAAAAGGTAGACTCTATAATATGTTATGAATCCAAAAACGATCCGAATTATAGTACAGCTTCAGAAAAATTATACTATCTGAAAGACTATTATTTATGGACATTAATTTTTATTTATGATTTAGAATCAACAACGGCTTTTGATTGGAATAAATATAAGATTAATCCCAGAACCGGAAAATTTGAATTAATAGATAACTTAAAACTAGAGTAACTTCACGATACACCCCAATAAAAAACTTATCTCAACAGCAAGCATTAACTTGTATTTTTCAGGCAATAAGCTTTGCAAAGATTGAAATAAATAACAAAATAATCTAATTATTAAAGTATAAAATGGAGATAAAGTTGCTCAGTATCATTTAGCTAATTTGTTTTTTATCGAAAACATTAATGAAAATTATAATGATAAAGTTTTATTAGTATCAACAACCTGCAGAACAAAGATATGCAGATGCTGAATTTGCTTAATCAGTTATTTACTGGAAGCCTCAGCATCTATCAACAATCAATTATTTAGTTAGAAAAAACAGCAAAACAAAATTATATAAAATCTCAATACAATTCTAGCATAATTTATTGATTTTAAATTGGTACTGAAACAGACTGTTCAAAAACATTATATTTTCTAAAAAAAGACTGAACAAACTGATATACCTACCCAAGTTGAATCAGGTAATTTTTACTTAACGAATAATGAGTTGGATCCTGAATTAGAAAACTATAAAAATAGTTTTATTAGCATGAAACAATAACAGAAAAAATAATACTTTTGTTCAATTTAACTTAGGTTTTTTTATTATTCAAATTGCACAATCAAATTACCAGCAAACATTATTATGGCTTAATCAAACTAGCAAAAATATATAACTGATATTTATCGGCAGGCTTCAGATGAATATGATCAAAACTCATCATTCAAATAAATAACTATTTGATTGATTATAAGATAAAGTTAGATATTGCCAGAGCTTCAATCCATCTTTGCAAAATAACAGAATGCTTAGACGCACATGTATATGAATGGCTTTTGTATAGCAAATACCGTCTCTGTTCACTGACCGGAACTATACCAAATCCTAATATTTTTAGGTGTGGCTAAATTATATTAAATAAATACTTATACCGAAAACCGGTTTCCGCCAAGCGTAGGACAATTAGAACTATAGCTTACCTATAAAACTATCTATCTTGAATACAAGAAAATTATCAATATAACATAAAACTGTTTTGTATATTATAAAGCTAAGATAAAAACAATCCTTCATATTTTTATCTTATTTTGCTATTATTTAATATTAATAATTTTAAAATTATTGACAATGAAACATCTTATTCAGCAGATTATATTACTTATTTTCTACCTGGTATTCATTGACTTTGTACAAGCAAGTCAAACAAGTGTTTGTCACACCGACTCTCCTTATTATGATTTGTTGGTTGAAAAGGACGGCATATATCTGCAAGAAACAATGAAAGCTGAGAACAAAATTAGTTACATATCACAATCAAAAATACGCTTAAAGGAGATTACAGATAAAGGCGCCCAGATTATTTCTGATGATGGTAACAAGATACTTGTATTATCTAATGCAAAATACTATTTTATACGTAAACCCTTATATATAAAAATC
>NZ_JACFRP010000011.1:0-1133 GCF_016100875.1 Snodgrassella sp. W8124 | reverse complement strand
TGACAATCAACAATACTATAGTCTTGAAGAAAATTCACGAAGACTAGAAAAAAAAGAGCCTTCTGCCTATCTCAAACTACTTACTGCAAAAGATCATATTGAAATCAGAGAGAAGCGAATTTTTATTGACGGGCAACAACTCAATACCGATCAATTTCAAGATGCTCCGATTTTTCTGGGATCAATTGTCGATATTATAAGTCCATGTAGGAAAATTATACTTCCAGCTTGCGGCTACGAATACCGTTCAAAACAGGACTACTATTACTTTTTTACAGATGGTAAAAAAGTTTATGCTTATATCAATCCTGGAGAAAATCAAAAGCCAAAAGTGTTGCATAACGTTTCTCCTCGAAATCTCAAGGCAAACGATTACGATACATTAAAAAAATTACTGAACATATTGCTACCAACAGCAAAGAAAAACGATTAGTTTTAAAAAGATCCGACGGCACCAGTCTCAGCTAGCTGATGACACAGTTTTTTCAGTACTCAAAGGGCATATATATAATTGATTAAATGTCTAGCAAATACCGGTCCTGTTTACTGGCCAGAACTGCACCAAAGTCTGATATTTTTAGATGTGACAAAATTATGTTAAATCAATAAATATTTATACTGTAAATCGGTTTCCGTCCAACTTAGGATAATTCGAACTATAACTTACCTATAAAACCATCTACCTTGAATACGAGCAAATTTTCGGGATAACATAAAGCTGTTTTGTATATTTTAAAGCTATGATAAAAACAATTCTTTATATTCTTATCTTATTTTGCTATGATTTAATTTAATATAAATAATTTTAAAAATTATTGACAATGAAACATACTATACAGCGGATTATATTATTCATCTTCTACTTAATATTCATTAACTTTGCACAAGCAAGTCAAACAAGTGTTTGTCGCATCGACTCTCCTTATTATGATTTGTTGGTTGAAAAGGACGGCATATATCTGCAAGAAACAGTGAAAGCTGAGAACAAAATTAGTTACATATCACAATCAAAAATACGCTTAAAGGAGATTACAGATAAAGGCGCTCGGATTATTTCTGATGATGGTAACAAGATACTTGTATTATCTAATGCAAAATACTATTTTATACGTAAACCCTTATATATAAAAATC
>NZ_JACFRP010000010.1:0-1452 GCF_016100875.1 Snodgrassella sp. W8124 | reverse complement strand
CGTTGAATTTTAACTTCACAGTTCAGAATGAATTCAAATTGGCGAAAGAAATCACCCATTTTGACTATATCCAGCAGGAACAACCTCTGTATGGCCTAACCGTATATCGGGCAAATAATGGTATTGATCCCAAAACCGGCGAGCCGTGGAAATGGGATGACAATGCCAAGGATATTTTTATCAAAAAAGATCAGGCTGGCAATATTAAAACCTATATCAAGTGCGAATTTACCCATCATATAGATTCCTGTGACCATATGTTTTATAACGATGACTGGCATATCAGAGTATGGATTGGCTACAGCCGTACTTATCTGCCTCAGTGGCAGGAGATGGAGAATAATATTGTCAAAATACTGGATAGCTGGCGGGTAACAGGGGAAGGAAAACTGCTGGGCAAACAGATTGGTAAGGCCTAGTTTTTAATAGTGGTACAACTTATTGATTATCTTAGGGAGAAGAGCATGTTAGAAGCACAAAAAGTATCGGTAGCTGAAATCAGGACATGGCGTGAGCAAATATTAAATGGTGATTTATCCGATGTTGGCGCGGTGTATCAGCAACTGGCCAAACGTGGCTATCATTATGCTAAATGGGCCTATGGAGTAGCTTCTGCGGATAGCATTACCGGTAATGGCGCGCTGGAATTTATGCAGGCGGTGGCGAATGAACATAATCATATATTAACGACCGATGAAACCAATAAGATTGGCTGCGCTAATTGAGTTTAGTTAAATGTAAATATCTATTAATATATTCTATATGCATTAATACTAAATTATTGCTTAATATTTAATTTAAAACAATAAAAATTCTAAAATAGCATACTTTTTATTTTCTTTTGGTAAAGTTTCTGTTAATTTTTATCCTGAAAAATAGAGAAGCAAGGCTGTTTATGAAATATGGATATAAAAAGATTGTGCTTATCGTGGTGCTGCTGTGGCAGGTGCTGCTACTTGCCGGCTGTGACCATGATTTAAGTAAAGAGCCGGAGAAAAAAGTCGTTGAGCAAGTACCACAACCATTCCGTAATCAGGATAGCCGCGGGCGGTATGACACCATTGGCAAACTAGGTACTCAATCCATCAGCATCCCTGCTGGCGTGATTGATGGCTGGGCACGATATATGGGCGATCCGGGCGATTTTGCTGATCCGAAAATCAAAGCCAGATACCAGCGGCCACCTAAAACCTATGATTTACCAATTGAATCATTTGGCTTTCTGTATCGCATTACCGATGGCGATGTCTATACCTCTTCCCGGAAAACAGAAGAGGATTATCGCCACGATAATGAAACTTTAATCCCGTATGGCAAACCTTTCCCTTGGGCAAGTGTAAGTGTCTATGGTCAATATGATGCTACTGCGCCGTTGAATTTTAACTTCACAGTTCAGAATGAATTCAAATTGGCGAAAGAAATCACCCATTTTGACTATATCCAGCAGGAACA